>NZ_LPNQ01000080.1:0-691244 GCF_019266085.1 Rhodococcus sp. FH8
AGAGAAGCCCCCCAACCAGTACTGGTTGGGGGGCTTTCTCGTACCCAAAACACCCCGAAACATCCCGTCGCCGGCACCCCCCGACTTCGAGCGAACGGCACTGTCGTCGCCTCAGATCGACCCAACGCACCGTTCACACCATCAAGGGCGGGCACGCCGCCGACTCACCACCCCGTCCGGGACCGAGTGAACGACACTCTCACCCTCTTAGGCGAGGGGAACGGTACGTTCACACCATCAGGGCAGGGCAGGGCAGGGCAGGGCAGGGCAGGTGAGCGGCTGGGCAAAGCCGGCAGGCGTTATGGCAGAGCTGCCTGCAGCACCTCGCAGAGCACGTCCAGCGTCCTCGAGTACTGCGACTGCATCGGCGTGCTGTAGCCGACGACGATGCCGTCACCGCCGACTGACGACACGTCGGGATGTCGGAAGACCGAAAGCCCTTCGAGCCCGAGATCGCGCGCCCGGGCCGCTGCAAGAACAGATTGTTCGGTGCCGGAGGGCAGACGGATCACAGCGTGAAGTCCCGCGGAGATCCCCTCGACCCTGACCTGGGGTACTTGCTGCGCAAGTGTCGCGACCAGTTGATCGCGTCGTCGTCGGTACGAGGTGCGCATCTTTCGAATATGGCTGTCGAATCTTCCGGATTCGATGAAGTCCGCCAAGGTCAATTGATCCGTTGAACTTACCCAGCGTTCGTAGGGTCCCTTTGTTGCGAGGACAGGTTCGATCAGCCTGTCCGGCAACACCATCCATCCGATGCGAATGGCCGGCGACAGTGTCTTGCTGACAGTGCCCAGGTACGCAACGTGCTGCGGTGCGATTCCTTGGAGTGCACCGACAGGTTTTCTGTCGTAACGGAATTCGCCGTCGTAGTCGTCCTCGATGATGACGCCACCCGTAGTCGTGGCCCATTCGAGAGCGGTCGCGCGCCTCGCCGGTGTGAGGGGACCGCCGAGAGGGAACTGATGGGTCGGCGTCAGCAGAACACTCTCAGCAGAAGTAGACGCCAATTCGTCTGTGCAAGTGCCTGATTGGTCAACCGATATGGGAACTGTCAGCAGCCCTTCGTCGGCGAGCAACTGCCGGTGCAGGTGAAGGCAGAAAGCGTCGACCGCAATCGTTCCTCCGAGTGCGCGGGCAAGGAGGGAAATCCCGTGACCCGAGCTGGCACTGATCACAATGCAGCTCGGATCGACGCGAACGCCTCTGGTGCGGCTCAGGTATGTGGTGAGGGCGTTTCGGAGTTCGACTCGGCCCCTGGGATCAGTAGTCGCGAACGCGTCGGTCGGCGCGGTGGTCAAAGCACGTCTGGCGGACGAAATCCATGCAGTGCGGGGAAACGCCGACGCGTCGGGCGATCCAGGGAGAAGGCTGTAGGTCCAGCGTCGTCGAGTCGGTGATGGCTCGACCTCGCGGGTGTGTGTGCTGGCGAGCGTGGCGACCAGGGTCCCGGAACCAGGCCGTGTGACAAGCCACCCAGCTGCGGCGAGCTCGGCATAGCAGTCCGCAACGGTGTTTCGGGCAACTCCGAGGTCGAGCGCGAGGGTGCGGGAAGGTGGGAGTCTGGTGCCGGGCTTCAACAGTCCACTGTCGATCGCGTCGCGAAGGGTCTGAAGCAGTGCAGCGCGAACCCCGATTCCCTGTGGCAGCTCGATATGTAGATCGAACCCAAGATTGGCCCACGAATTCACCACCGGATTGAACCATGTTTCCGGGTCTTTCCGGGATTACCGTTTGAGTTATGACTACAGCAACAGGACAAAGACTGGATATCGCAAAGCTGGCGCCCGAGGTCTACAAGGCGATGATTGCGTTGGATGCCGCTGCACGCAAGGGGCTGGAGCCGACGCTCGTCGAGCTGGTCCTCACGCGTGCGTCGCAGCTGAATCATTGCGCATGGTGCCTGGACATGCACACTCGCGACGCCCGAAAGGTCGGCGTCACGGAGCAGAAGCTCTACCTACTGAACGCGTGGGAAGAAGCGCGAGGGATGTACTCCGATCGTGAACGAGCCGCGCTCGCCTTGACCGAGGCCGTGACAGTCCTCACCGACGGTTTCGTTTCGGACGAGGTGTACAGCGAGGCTGCCGGCGAATTCTCGGACGTGGAACTGGCTCAGCTCATCAGCGTCATTTTGACGATCAATGCGTGGAATCGCATTGCGGTTACCACGAGGAAGGCGCCTCCGGTCCGAGACTGATCCGAGGCTCGTGCTCCGCTCTCCGGCAGGGCAGGGCAGGGTTCCGCCGTCGGAGATCTGGATAATCGACGCAAAGAGGACCAAAAGATTGGTTCAAGGTGTGAACAAAACCAACAGATTCTTTGAATGTGAGGCAAATCACATAATGTGAGTGGAGATTGTTCTGGGGCATCTACAAGTTGCCCGAATCCCGACAAAGCAGTCTCGGTCGGAAGTTTCCGGCGAAGGGGTCCGCATAGCGGGCCCCTTCTTTTGCGCGCGAGCTGAAAACGCCCCTTCCTGTGAGTTTCCCCAGAATGTCCAAGTTACCGACTGGCTAGCGTTGGCGAAATGTCGGGAACGTCGCGGTTGGATGAGCAGATTTGGGGGGGATCGCGATTGTTGTGCGGTTGGACAAAGGTTCAGTCATCTTCATGGCTAACTCGTCATCCGAATGTCCAAGCTGCGCCCTGGGTGCTCGACGATTGGGTGATCTTTCTTGAAACATGCACTACATTGCCATTCAGTAACTGGCTGATTGCCAAAAGTGATCGGCTGATCCTCTCGGAAGTGAGCGCTGGGTGGCGTGGTATTGGGAATCCAGGCAACCGTCCCGCTACCGAAATGTCTTGAAAGGGAAGCTTTGATGACTGTGTCTGGTTCACGGCGTAGGCCGCTTGTTCTCCGGCTCTCGCTAACTGCAGCTATTGCCGTAACGGTCGCCGGTAGTAGCGTTGCTTTTGCTTCGCCAGCTGTGTCCGCGCCGATGCCGGTGCGAACCGCGGCCGCTCCGGCGTTCACCGCCGGGTTGTGTGAGGGCACCGAGTACACGCCCTCGGAGCAGATGCTCGACATCTCCGGCATTCGGCTGGATCACTACAACGACGGCAACATCGTGCCGATGTACGGCACCACCGATCGGGGTACCTCGGCCGCGGTGGATGCTCCGGTCTGCGGTGTCCGCGACGTCGACGGAATTGCGAAGTCGGAATGGATGTACTGCACGGACTTCGATCTCGATCCGTGTGCCGGTGTCGACGAGAACGGTTTGCCGGTTGACAAGCACAACGACGAGATGGGTGCGACGGTGCCGTCTTCGGGCAATCCCGATCTGTCAGCCGACGATCTCGCTGTCATCAGTTGGTTGCTGCAGAATCCCGCCAAACTCGACGGTGTCGTTTCGGGAAATAGCAGCGAGGATGCACGTTCGGCGCGGCAGACGCTTGTGTGGTGTGTCTCGGACTACGACAATCCGCTGATGGCCGATTTCAAAAGCCTGTGCGACAGGAACATCGGCGACGACGAGCGAGCTCGCATCGTCGAGATCATGAACGTCACGCAGACGCTCGACCTCGTTCGCAAGACACCCGCGACGGGGACTCTGAAGGCCGGCGAGACTGCCGTTTTCACCCTGAATACGAATATGTACCGGAAGCCGATCACTGTTCAGTCCTCGGCGGGCACCGAACTGACCGTCTGTGGTGACAACGCCACGGCGACGTTGACTGCAAATCAACTGACGGTCGACGGCCGCGGCGACGCACCGACTGCTGTTGATCTTTGCCTCACCGCTGCGGCCGGCGGGGACTACTCGGTGACTGCAAGCGTCATTCCGGATTCGGTCGAGAACCTGCACTGGAACACGGCAGGCGCACAGTGCCAGATCTTCGCGTCGTTCGACACCGTTCGGCCGGCTTCGATGAATGCATCTGCCAGCGTCGGATATGCAGCAGCACCCACGACGACACCGGCAACGAGCACGCCGGCAACAACGACACCGGCAACGACCACACCGGCCACCACGACGCCTGCAACCCCGGTCGTTCCGATCGTGCCGATTGTTCCGATCGTGCCCATCGTGCCGATTGTGCCGGTCGTGCCTGTAGTTCCGGGTGCACCTGTTCCGTCGCAGCCGGTTGCAACTCCCGCAACTCCGGCGCCGTCGGCTCCGAAGCCGGCCACTGGCCCCCGCCCGGTTGCCATCGACGGTGGTGCTGCTGAACAGAATTCAGGCCGCAACGTCGCCGTCGCAGTGACGGGCCTCGGGCTTGTCGGAATGGCTGCTGCCGGAGCAGTTGCTCTCCGCCGCAAGCGATCCTGACACCAGGCACGTGTAGTAGACGTCGGCACCGATCACGATTCGTGTGATCGGTGCCGACATTGATCAGACGCAGGGGGCGTCAATTCGCACGAGGTGCCGGGGGCGCCTCATCCCGCAGGAGACAGTTCGATGACCATGTACGAGTCGGATCCCAATCCATCCAATCCATACGACGATCCCAACCACGATCAGCCCGCGAGTCCAGGCAAAGGGCGTCGTGTCGCGTTCATTCTGGCTCTCATCGCGGTGTTGGTCGCCGGTGCTTCCATGGCCTTCGTCGGCCTGCGATCCTCCGATGACGATGCTGCGATCCCGCCGAGTCCGGGAGTTGTCATGTCGCACTCCGTGAATCCGGCAACGCCTACGGATGCGTTGATGACTCCCAACACCCTTTCGCTCGACCCGGTCGGTGTTCAGGCGCCTATCGTGGACGCCACCGTGCCGGAAGGAGTTCTCACTCCGCCGGAGAACGTCAAGAACGTCGGAATCTGGCTCGACGGTGCATCTCTCGATTCCGCCACCGGCACGACCTTGATTGCCGGACACGTCAATCTGACCGGCCAGGGTAACGGCGCGCTGTTCGACCTGGGCACGATCGAGCCGGGTGAAGTGATCCGTACATCCGACGCGACGGGTAAGAGCACGTCGTGGAAGGTGACTGCGGTGACGACGCGCCCGAAGGCCGATGGTGTGGAAGAAAGCGTGCTGGCCGGCCCGGAGGGCCCTCGTAAGTTGGCAGTCGTAACCTGCGGCGGCGAACTGCAATTCGAGGACGGTGTGGGCAACTACGCCGACAACGTCTACCTGTACGCGGATCTGATGGTCTGAGACACAGGAATGATTCCGACGGTCCCCGATCCCTCTTCGTAGAGATCGGGGACCGCCTGTTGGATAGTGTCGCAGGTATGGATCTTCACTTGTCTGGAAAGCGTGCGATCGTTGCCGGTGGTAGCAAGGGGATCGGTCTGGCAATCGCCAGAGGTCTGGCCGCTGAAGGGGTCGACATCGCGATACTCGCGCGCACTGAGCGAACCGTCGTAAGCGTTGCACGAGATTTGGTTTCGGAGTTCGGAATTCGTGCGATCGGAGTCGTGACGGATACGCGAGACGACGACGCGGTTCAGGCGTCGGTGCGGCAAGTGGTAATGGAGTTCGGCGGTGTCGACATTCTGGTCAATTCGGCAGCGACGCCGTTCAGCGCCGGAAAGCCGACGGATTTCGAGGCGACCACCGACGACGTCGTGCGAGACGAAGTCGAAGTGAAAGTGCTGGGGTACCTGCGAACTGCGCGCGCTGTGGCGCCGTATCTGATCGATCAGGGTTGGGGTCGGATCATCAACATCAGCGGTTTGGGTGCCAGACAGGCAACCTCGATCGCCCACACGATCCGCAACGTCAGTGTGTCTGCGCTGACCAAGAATCTTGCAGACGAGCTGGGCCCCAAGGGAATCAACGTCACCGTCGTCCATCCGGGCGTGACGCGGACCGAGAGGTTGACCGCGCGGATTGCGCGCGAGTCGGAAGAATCCGGCCGCTCGCAGGCGGAGGTGGAGCGGGGTATCGCGACGAATTCGATACACCGGATCATCGACGCCGAAGAGGTGGCTGATGTCGTGACCTTCCTGGCATCGCCGCGAAGCATCGCGATCACCGGTGACGCGGTGGCAGCGGGTGGAGGAGTGCCGGGGCCGGTCTACTACTGAAATTGTGCGTACTGCTACCTGCCGGCGGTGGTGACGATCGTGTGAACGCGTCCGCCGCCGAGTCTCTTGCTTTCGTACATCGCCGAATCGGCGACTTTCTGCATGTCCGTGAACGCAGCTGCGCGGTCTTCTCCGGCGACGAATTTGTGGGTACGCACGGCGATTCCGATGCTCGAAGTCGACGGTATCTCGTCGGTATTCGAGTGCATTGCCGGTCCGATCGAGTTGAGCATCGGTCCGATGGCTGGCACGGAAAGTCTTTGAACGAGGATGAATTCGTCGCCGCCGACCCGCGCGACGACAGCATCGGCGTGTGCCCAGGCGGATAACCGCTGCGATACCCGGAGAATGATGCGATCGCCGACGTCGTGGCCGTGCACGTCGTTGATCGTCTTGAACCGGTCGATGTCGATCGCGATCACGAGTAGTGCCGCAGATTCTTGACGCTGGAACCCCTCGAGTACCTTCTCGACGTGGCGGTCGAGGCCACGACGGTTCAAGAGGCCGGTGAGAGGATCGAGGTCGGAACTGGAAGCATCCATGCTGAGCATCGTCAGCACGATCTGCGAGATGAATGCGCAGACCACCAACGCGGTGATGACGACCAGTACTTTCGAAACACCAAGGGCTGGATCGCGATCCGGCCCGAACAGAATTGGCTGCGCAGCCACCGCGATCACAAGAAGCGAGAAAGCTATGTGCGCGATCTGCAACTTCGGGTTGTGGAAGTAGGCGATGTAGATGCCGACCAGAGCAAAAATGACACAGGTGAGCAATCGTGCGAGCTGGGAGGAATCTCCAACGACGGAGATCGTGACCGCGATGTCGCAGAAGACCACGAAACCGAACGAGCGACGCTTTGTGGGGCCGAAGACCCACCATGAGACTCCGACTACGAAGCACGAGATCACGACAACAGTATTGAAGAACAGCGCAATCGTGCTTGTCGGACCGGCAGGGCTGAATCTGTTCAGTAGTGCGCACACTCCCAGTCCGATGACAATGATGCCAAGTAATAGCCGGGTGGCGGTCGTGAGACCGTTGTCGCGGAGATAGCGAGTGAAGCGGTCGTATTGATCGGGAAGAATCAACCACTCGCGGGTCAGCGTCCTCATCGACTTCATCTGCGATGTCATGAGTGCATCAGTCCTCGAAGGCTGGAGCGTGCGCCATTCATCGCGAACTGATTCCTCTTCTGTCTGGCACCTTGCAATGCTAACTGGATCGATGCCGCATCGGACCGAGATGTTCGGATCGGCGACCCGGATGTCTGCGTTGCGCCAGCGTGGAGTATAAATACATCTTGTGTCTATGTTGTATTCCGCTTCCGAAACCGTCTTCCGCGAAGTCAAGGAGCTGATCCTTTCCGGCGAGCTCGCCGGCGGGGAGTTGATCAGTGAGGGTGACATCGCTGCACGGACCAATGTGAGCCGAACGCCGGTGCGTGAGGCGTTTCTGCGTCTCGAGTCGGAAGGTTGGATGCGCCTCTATCCGAAGAAGGGGGCGCTGATCGTCCCGGTCGCGGATGGGGAAGCGGAACACGTAGTCAGTGCCAGACAGCTCGTCGAGACTCAGAGCGTTCGAGTGGTGTCGGTCCGACCGCACGCACGGGAAGCGCTTGTCGCAGCGTTGCGCGCGAATCTGATCGAGCAACGTGAGATTGCTGATCGCGGGGACGTGGCCGCGTTCAGCGCAATCGATGCCGACTTCCACAAGATGATCGTTGCCGCCGGTGGGAACCCTTTGCTCGACTCGTTCTACGCGAGTCTGCGCGACAGGCAACGACGGATGACAGCCCGGTCGATCTCACGCGACCCCGGCCAACTCTCGCGCATCCTTGCCGATCACACCGCGCTTACCGACCTCGTCGACACAGGCGATGCCGACGGATACAACACTGCCGCCCTCACACACATGCGCCAGGTCCACGGCCTCGGCTTCGAAGGAACTCTGTGATGAGCACCCAAACGATCGGCGCTGGGACCGCGGCCGAAACTCGTCTCGAGGGTGAACGCATCTCCGGCGGAAAGTGGCTGTGGCTGACCGTTGCCGCCAGTATGTTCGCCGCTGCCTGGGGCGGAAACGAATTCACCCCACTGCTGGTGATGTACCGACTCGACCACGGCTATTCGCCGGTGATGGTCGATTTCTTCCTCTTCGCCTACGTCGTCGGAATTGTGCCGGCCCTGCTGCTCGGCGGCCCGCTGTCCGATCGATTGGGTCGACGCCCGATCATGCTCCCCGCGCCGATCATCGCGATCGCCGGTTCGACGCTGCTCGCTTTCGGGGCGGACTCCGCCGCTGCTCTCATCCTGGGAAGAATCCTCTGTGGCATCGCCTTGGGGATCGGTATGGCCGTCGGCGGCTCCTGGGTCAAGGAGTTGTCCACGCAACCTTGGGACCCGACGGCGTCGGAAGGCGCAGGTGCTCGGCGAGCAGCGATGAGTCTGACCGCGGGCTTCGCCTTGGGAGCGGGTGCTGCGGGAATCTTGGCGCAGTGGGCGCCCATGCCGAGTGTGTTGGCGTACGTGTTGCACATCGCGATCACCGTCCTCGCCGCCATGGCGCTGTGGCGTGCGCCCGAAACACGACCGGCACAGGCGAAATCCGACCGTCGCAGGTTGATCGACGACCTCAAGATCCCCTCGGCAGGTCACCGCAGATTCCTCTACGTCGTCGTTCCGTTGGCGCCGTGGGTGTTCGGTGCCGCCAGTGTCGCGTATGCAGTTATTCCGGCGCTCATGACCGGGCACAGTGGCGATGCGCCCGTGGCCTTTTCGGCTCTGCTGTGCATGGTCGCGCTGACATGCGGATTCGCGATTCAGTCGTTGGGGCGCAAGATCGACACCGACCGCAGTGCTCGTGGCGCCGTTGTGGCTCTGGTGTTTCTGGTGGTCGGTATGGCCGGTGCTGCTCTGGTTGCGTCGACGCTGACCGTGGCGATCGCGATCGTGGCTGCAGCGATCCTCGGTTGCGGGTACGGCATGGCACTGGTGTCCGGGTTGCTGGAGATCCAGCGAATCGCGGGGCCGGACGATCTGGCAGGATTGACCGCGGTGTTCTACTCGATCACCTACATCGGGTTCGCGGTGCCTGCGTTGCTGGCGATGCTGTCGGAAAGCATTCCGGCACTGAGCTACACGGTGACTCTGCTGTTCGGATCAGCCGCCGCCGCTGCCTGCTTGATTCTGATTCTCTTCAAGTCGCGTTCACATCTTCCGAGCGCGTGAAGCCGGCCCGCCGACTCCTGCGAGAGTCGGCGGACCGGGGCGAAATCACGCGTCTACGGTTGCGGAACCGTTTTCCGAATTGTGGACCGAATTGTGTACCGAACCAGCCGGAACCGATGCGGTCTTGTTCAGGCCGTTGAGCAAACCGGTGATATCGACGCCTGAGCTTTCGAGAGTTTCGATGACACCGGCAATCACCTGGGGACTGATGCCCAGGATCGAGCCGATCGAACCCTGCGCCCCGTCGCTTCCGCCGACGATGGAGATCCGATCGATGTCGCCGACCGGCTTCGCTGCTGCTGCGGTGGCGTCGACCAGTGCTGCCAGAACGTCAGGCAGAGTGAGCAACTGCGCGGCCTGCGGGGTGTAGGAATTGAGCGCCTCGGCGATCTGACGCTTACCGGCAGCCTCGGCTTCGAGCTTGGCGCGCAAACCATCCGCTTCGGCTTGCTGTTCGGCGCGAACGGCGTCGGCCGCTACCTTGCGGCCGTCAGCTTCGGCTTCCAGACGTGCTCGAAGGCCGTCGGCATCAGCCTGCTGCTCGGAGCGAACAGCGTCGGCGACGAGCTTTCGTGCATCGGCCTGAGCCCCGCCGGCCTGCCTTGCTGACTCGGCCTGTGCCTGGGCGCGGAGGATCGCGGCCTGTCGCTCACCCTCTGCGCGTGCGATGGAGGCTTGGCGTTCGGCCTCGGCCGGTGCAATGACATCTGCCTGCAATGCCGCTTCCGATTGCTGGGCGCGACGACGCTCGACCTCGGTGCGAGCTTCGACGCGGGCCGCCTCGGCCTGCTCACGTGCGATTCCGACGGCCTTCTCGGCCGTTGCCTGCGCGAGTGGTCCGGCCTGGTCGGCTTCGGCGTTCTCGGCTTCGGTCTGTGCTCGAAGGCGAGCGAGTTCGACGTCGCGCTTCTGATTTGCACTCGCGATCGCAGTGTCGGCCTCGGCCTGTGCGACGGAGCCTGCCTGTCGCGCCTTTGCCGACTGGATCTGCGAATCACGCTCTGCTTCAGCAGTTCCGATCGCGGCATCACGTTTGACCTCGGCGATGCGGCGCTGACCGAGCGATTCGAGGTAGCCGTTGAAGTCGGAGATTCCCGCGATCTTGATGACATCGACTTCCATGCCGATGCGTGCGAGGTCGCCGCCTGCCTCCTCGACCACGCTGCGCGCGAGCGAATCGCGGTTGGAGTTCAGATCCTCGACCGTCATGGTCGCGGTGATTCCGCGCAGGCTGCCGGCGAGGATTTCGTTGATCTGCTGTTGGAGTTCGTCCAGGTCGGAGGTCAGGAATCGTTGCACCGCTGTCTGAACCGCTTCGTCGGCGGAACCGATTCGTACCAGGCCGACTGCCTCGACGTTGACCGGAACACCGTCGTTGGAGAGCGCATTCTTGAGATTGATGCTGACGTTGAACGGCTCGAGCGACATGATGTCGACGCGTTCGATTCCCGGAATCTTGAACCGGGCTCCGCCGCGGACGACTTTCGGCTTGCCTCGTCCGGTGAAGACCGCCACTTCGTTCGGCGGGACCTTGACGTAGTTCTTCACGTAGATCGCGGGGAGAACGATGAAGATGATTACTGCGACTACAACCGCAATGATGATGATTGGCAGCATGTATCGAGTCCTTAGATCGCGTCGTCAACCGTGACGACGTGAAGGTATTGATCGTCTACATCGGCGATGTAGACGGTGGTGCCGGTGGTGAGCGCCATCGGCTGTGCACTGACGGCCTTGGCCTGCACGCGATTGCCTTCGGCGTCGACGAACGAGACTTCTCCCCAACCTTCGGCTGCAATGGTGAGGGTGACCGTGCCCAATAGCCCGGAGTACGAAGCTCGTCCGATGTGCGAATTATCTTGTTGCTCAAGGAGGTAGGGGAGAAGTAGGCCGCGCGTGACGACAACGAGAACGGCGGCGAGTGCGAGTGCTGCAATCGCCGCTACCAATGTCGGAGCGTCCGCGAGAGTGGCAGCTACACCGCCGGCGCCGAAGCCGAAAAGTGCTGTGGCCAAGGTTGTCAGGCTCAGAAATGGCAGCCCGTCTGCGTGGCTGCCGCCCAGATCTGCAACCTCGCCGACGGCAAAGGCTCCGATCAGGGCCACGACCCCGATCACGAAACATATTGTGAATACAACGAACATCGATCCCCCCGATCTACCTGTCGAGGAAGCGTGCCCTGAGAATTGTGTTGTCGGGGTCGTCCCTCGGCCCACCTCTATAGTAAAGGTAAGACAAAGATAATCGGCGCATTCGGAATGTTTCGGCGTGGTGATATCGCGGTGAGAGAGCGTCAGAGACGAGGCAGGGAGCGCTGATTCAGCCATGCATCCCACAGTGGGCGCAATGGAGTGTCGGTGAAACGTGAAGCGAGATCGGTGAATTGCTCGGTACTGACCGTGCTGTGCCGATGCTTCGTGGTCCACTGACGGATCAGTTCGAAGAACTTCTCGTCTCCGAGAACGCCGCGCAGGGCGTGCAGAGTCAATGCGCCCCGCTTGTAGATTCGATCGTCGAACATCAGGGCAGGCCCGGGATTGGCGACGATCAAGTCCTGAGATTTACGCCCGAGCCCTTGATAGGCGTTTGTCGCGAGTTGGTTCGAGGACGGGCCACCGGAATTCTCGGACCAGATCCACTCCGCGTAACAGGCAAAGCCTTCGTGCAGCCAGATGTCGCACCACTGCCCGAGAGTGAGGCTGTTGCCGAACCATTGATGGGCAAGCTCGTGTGCGACAAGACGTTCGGAACCGCGCCTGCCCGTGCAATGGTTGGCTCCGAAGATCGAGAGTCCCTGCGCTTCGATGGGGATTTCGAGTTCGTCGTCGGTGACCACAGCGGTGTAGTCGGCAAAGGGATACGGTCCGAACAGCTTTCCGAAGACCTCCAACATCTGGGGTTGGCGCCCGAAGTCGACGTCGAACGCTGCTCGCAGCCGAGGTGGGTGAACGGCGAAGACCGGTACCGGCCCGGCGCTCACTTGTCGGTGCTCGTACTGACCGATCTGAATGGTTGCCAGGTAGGTTGCCATCGGTTCGGTCTGCTCGTAGACCCACGTCGTCTGACTCGCACGGGTCTGCTTGCGGATCAGCTTGCCGTTGGCGAGGGCATAGAACGGGGAATCGGTGGTGATCGAGATGCGGTACGACGCTTTGGAAATCGGATGGTCGTCGCACGGGAACCAGGACGCCGCGCCGTTGGGCTGACTTGCGACCAAAGTTCCTTCGTCGAGTTCCTCCCAGCCGACTTCGCCCCACAGGCTCTTGATCGGCTCGGGGTTGCCGCTGTACGCGATGGTGACCGACAGGGCACCGCCCGCGGGGATCTTGGTAGACGGCGTGAGGATCAGCTTGTTGTTCAAGTGCGCGTACTTGGTGCCGCGGGCACCGTTGACGGACACCTTGGACACCTGCAGGTTCTGTGCGAGGTCGAAGCTGAACTTGGATCGGCTCTCGGTGGTGACAGCGGTGATGACAGCTTTGCCGGCGAGACGGTTGCTGAAGACCTTGTAGGTCAGTTCCAGTTCGTACCGGGACACGCGGTACCCGCGGTTGCCGTTGAGCGGCAGGTACGGATCGATCGGCTCCTCGAGCATTCGGTTCGGCTTCACGACGCCACCCACGGTGCAATCGGGTTGCCCTGCCAGCGGGTGGAGGGCGGAACGGTGTCACCTCGCATCACCAGAGATGCAGGCCCTACCGTCGCTCCCGCGCCGATGCCGGCTGCGGGTAGCGCGACACAGTGCGGTCCCAGCGTTGCTCCTGCTCCCAAAGTGACGGTGTCCATGGACATGATCCGATCATGGAAGAGATGAGTTTGCACGACGCACCCCCGTTCCACTGTCGCTCCGTCGCCCAAAGTCACAAGATCTGCCTCGGGTAGCCAGTACGACTCACACCAAACGCCCTTACCGATCTTGGCCCCGAGTCCACGCAAGAAGATGTTCAGTACGGCCGTACCAGTCGCCGCGCGAGCGAACCACGGCGCCGCGACGGTCTCGACGAAGGCGTCGGCTACCTCGTTTCGCCAGACGAACGAACTCCACAGCGGATGCTCGACCTTGGCGATGCGTCCGACGACGATCCACTTGGCGGCGATGGTAATCGCGCCCGCCACTGCTCCGGCGACGAGCAGAATTACGCCGCTCAGCAGAGCCGCGAACCAGAATCCGACGGCGCCGACCAGTGCTTCGAGTGCAAACAGAACACCGAGACCGATGCCGAACGTGACCATCACGGGGATCAGTCGGCAGGTTTCGACCACTCCGCGGGCGATCTTGAGGCGCATGGGCGGATTGAACGTGCGGGCGGCGTCGGTGTCTCCGGCAGCCCTTCTCAGACGTACCGGTGGACTACCCAGCCACGATGATCCGGACTTGGCCTTGGACGGGGTAGCCGACAGAACCGCCACCAGACCGTTCTTGGGGACGCGTCGACCGGGGGCGGTCATACCGGAGTTGCCGAGGAACGCGCGCTTGCCGATCTTCGCCTGTTCGATGTGCATCCAGCCGCCGCCGAGGCCGTAGCTCGCAACCATGGTGTCGTCGGCGAGGAATGCGCCGTCGGCGACCGTCGTGAACTTGGGAAGGAGGAGCACGGTGGAGGCTTCGACGTTCTTGCCGATCTTGGCGCCGAGAAGGCGGAGCCATCCCGGTGTCAGCAGGCTCGCGTAGAGCGGGAAGAGGAAGGTTCTGGCCGAGTCGAGCAGGCGTTCGGTCGCCCACACCTGCCAGCCGATGCGGCTGCGGACAGGGTGGTAACCGGGGGTCAGCCCGATCGAGAGAAGACGAACGGCCACAAGGGTGATGACTGCGAAGACGAGCAAACTCAGGATGGTCGCGACGGGAAGCATGATCAGCGATTGGAGCACTGCGCTCGCGAGCGTGTCGGTGTCGCGAATCCACCAACCGATCAATGCGATCCCGGCCATCAGCGCGAAGATCGGCATACCGGCCAGGAAGACCGAGGTGACACCGTATACCGGCACCCAGCCGGGTGCACGCTTCGGATGTTCGGCAGGCCAAGGATGATTCGCTTTCCCGACCTTGGTGGCGGGGGAGCCGGCCCACTGCTGGTTTGCCTTCACTCGGCCGAACACCGCAGATCCGGGTTCGACGACGGCGTCGCGACCGATACGCGCGCCGGGCAGAAGCGTCGAGCGTGAACCGACGGAGGCGCCGTCGCCGATCTTGATCTCACCGATGTGGATGACGTCGCCGTCGATCCAGTGGCCCGAGAGGTCGACTTCGGGTTCGACGGAGCAGCCGTCACCGAGTTCGAGCATGCCGGTGATGGGAGGAAGGGTGTGGAGATCGACGCCGCTGCCGATGTCGGCGCCGAGGGCGCGGGCGTAGTAGAGCATCCACGGTGCGCCCGAAAGGTTGGCTGCGCCACTGGCTTCGGTGAGTCGCAGCGCTATCCACAGACGCAGGTGTTCACTACCACCTCGCGGGTACGTTCCTGGCTCCAACTTGCGTAGGAGCAGGCGCGCCCCGACGACGGCGATGGTCATACGGCCGATCGGCGTGATGAACACGATGAACGCCAACAGGATCCACCACCACGAGACCGTGGGCGCCCAGCGGACGTCGACGAACCAGCCGAGGACGTTGTTCGCGATCGCCAGCCACGTCACCCACTGCAGTCCGGTGAGCGTCGTGAGTGGAACGGTGACGGCGATCTGCGCGAGCTGAGTCTTCAAGGGTGTCGGAGCGACGATGCGCGGCTCCACAGTTTCGGTAGGTGCCAATTCGTCGAGATATTCGGCGAGCGATCCCAACCGCGGATGGTCGTAGAGTTGTGCGACGGTCACTTCTGGGAACCGCTCGCGCAGGGCGGTCACCAACTGAGCAGCAGAGAGGGATCCGCCGCCCACTTCGAAGAAGTCGTCGTCGAGTCCGGTGATCTGGGCTCCCAGGATCGATCCCCACAGGCCGGCAACCCAGGCAGCGGTGCCGTCGAGGCCCAACGCGGCCCCGGCATCTTCACCGGCGCCGGGCAACGGCCACGGCAGCGCATTGCGGTCGACCTTGCCTGACGTACGCGTCGGAAGTTCGTCCATCAACGCCAGACGCGGCACGAGGGCTGCTGGTAGCTGCTCGCTGAGCAGTGCATGAGCGGCCTTGAGATCGAAGTCGGGATCCGTGCTGGCGATGTATCCGACGAGGAGCTGGTTGCCGGCTGCCGTCTTCTTCACGGCTGCGGCAGCGCCGCTCACACCCGGCAGGTTCTGCAAGGCGTTGTCGACCTCACCGAGTTCGATGCGCCTGCCGCCGAGCTTGACCTGATCGTCTGCGCGGCCCTGGAACATCAGGCCGGTGGTTTCGAGCCGGACCAGGTCGCCGCTTCGGTAGGCGCGTTCCCACCCGAGCGAGGGCATCGACGCGTACTTCTCGGCGTCCTTCGCGGGGTCGAGGTAACGGGCGAGGCCGACGCCGCCGATCACCAGCTCGCCCACCTCACCGACCGCGACGGGATTGCTCTGGGCGTCGACGACGGCAAGGTCCCAGCCGTCGAGGGGGAGGCCGATGCTGACGGGGCTCTTGCCGTCCATCAGTGCGCCGCAGGCGACGACGGTTGCCTCGGTGGGGCCGTAAGTGTTCCAGACCTCGCGGCCCTCGACGGCCAGGCGTTCGGCCAGTTCGGGTGGGCAGGCTTCGCCGCCGAAGATCAGGAGTCGAACGGCTTCGAGGGCCTCGGCCGGCCACAGAGACGCAAGCGTCGGCACAGTGGAGACGATGCTGACGTCACGCGAGACCAGCCACGGGCCGAGGTCCATGCCGCTGCGAACCAGTGAACGAGGCGCCGGGACGAGGCAGGCGCCGTGACGCCACGCGAGCCACATCTCCTCGCAGGACGCGTCGAATGCCACGGACAGCCCCGCGAGGACGCGGTCACCAGGCCCGATGGGCTCGTCCTGGAGGAACATGCGCGCCTCGGCGTCGACGAACGCCGCGGCATTGAGGTGAGTGACCGCGACGCCTTTGGGGGTGCCGGTGGATCCTGAGGTGAAGATGATCCAGGCGTCGTCCTCGGGTTCGGGTTCGCGAACCGGTGGATGTTCGAGCCGCTTCGGCGCCGTCCCCGGCTGGATTCCGTCGCCGGTGATGATCGCCGCTACCTGCGCCTCGCCGAACACCAACTCGGCGCGCTCTTCCGGATCGTCGGCGTCGACGGGAACGTAGGCGGCGCCCGCCGCGAGGATCGACAGGATCGCCACGTACAGCGAACGCGAACCTGACGGCATCCTGATTCCGACGCGGTCACCTGCGCCGACGCCGGCATCACCGAGCCAGCGCGCACCGAGCGCGATCTCGTCGAGCAACTCCGAGTACGACAGTGTGGTGTCGCCGTCGTCGATGGCAGGTGCTTCCGGGTTGGCCTCGGCTGAGGCCCGCACGATGTCGATGAGCGTGCGCGGCGCAGGTGCATGCGCCGACCGTAGGAATACGGACGGAATCCCGAAAGATTGTTCCGTCTCCGACTGCGACTGGAGTGGCAAACCCGTTGGTCCTGTTCTACTCACGAAACTTAGAGTCCTGCGAACTGTCGAGTTGAAAGTCTCATGACAAGTTTGCGAGTTGGTGAACAGATATGCCTAATGCAACATGCCGAACGTGCCGGTCAGTCCGTACTGGCAGCTTGCGCGTGGCCTTCTGCCGAGTCGGCGAACTCGGGTGTGTCGAACACCTCTCCGCCCAGTGGATCGACGACCTTCGATTCCTCGGAGAAGTCGACGGCGCCGGTATCCGGGTCGATGTTGACCGCATGGGCGGGGACTTCGTGGACCGCGACGAGCATGTGGGCGTCGGAGGGATCCGTCATGATCCCGCTTTGTGACGGGGTGAGCCCGGCGAAGGTCGACGAGATCTTCAGATCGCGGAGCCGCTTTTCGGTGGGTTGCGGAACGTCGGTTGATGTCGAGGTATTTGTAGAAACCCGCAGGTAGCGCGGTGCCGAAGCGACCTCGTATCGGAACGCCTTCAGCATCGACAGACATGCCAGCACCATGATGACCGAGAACGGTACCGCCGTGGCGATGGCAACGGTTTGCAGCGCCGTGAGCGATCCACTGCCACCCACGATGAGGAGAACTGCGGCCGCGGCACCGGAGAGGAACGTCCAGTAGACACGCGTGATCTTGGAGGTCTCCAAGCTGCCACCGGTCGCAAGGATGTCGATGACGATCGAGCCGGAATCCGCGGACGTGACGAAGAAGAAGACGATCACGACGATCGCGAGAACACTCGAAATCGTTCCGAGCGGAAGTCCGTCGAGAAGCGTGAACAATGACGTGTTGGTGTCCACTGAGCCGGATGCGTCGAGCATCGTGCCCTCGTTGCGCTGACGCAGAATGCCGGAGTTACCGAAGATCGTGAACCACAACGAACCAACCAGCGTCGGGGCCAGCAGTACACCGAAGACGAATTCGCGGATGGTGCGGCCGCGTGAGATGCGCGCGATGAACATGCCGACGAACGGTGCCCAGCTCATCCACCAACCCCAGTAGAAGATGGTCCATGCGCCCTGCCAGCCGTCTTCGGCGAACGGGGACGTGCGCAGCATCAGTTCGGGCAAGGCCTGGACGTATCCGCCGAGGTTCTGCACCCACGACTGCATGAGGAACAGCGTCGGTCCCAGAATCAGGACGAACAGTGCCAGCGCGGCAGCGAGCATCATGTTGATGTTGGAGAGCCACTTGAGGCCCTTGGTGACGCCGGAGACGACCGAGAAGGTGGCCATGCCCGTCACGATGACGATGATGGTGATGACCAACCAGTTGTCGGTCTCCACCCAGCCGAGGTAGTCGAGGCCGGCCGAGATCTGCTGGACACCGAAGCCCAGCGACGTCGCGACACCGAACAGCGTGCCGACGATGGCGACGACGTCGATGGCGTGGCCGATCTTTCCTTCGATGCGAGCCCGTCCGAGGAGCGGCTCGAGCAACCAACGGATCGAGAGCGGACGACCCTTGCGGTAGGTCATGTACGCCAGACCAAGGCCGACGACGACGTAGATCGCCCATGCATGAAGGCCCCAGTGGAACAGCGTAAGTTCCATCGCTTGATTGGCTGCGGCGTCCGTGGATCCCGCGATCTGCCCGGCGACGGGAGGGTTCACATAGTGCGAAAGGGGTTCTGCCACTCCGTAGAACACGAGGCCGATGCCCATCCCGGCGCTGAAGAGCATCGCGAACCACGAGAGCATGCCGAACTCGGGTTGCTCGTCGTCGCGCCCCAATCGGATGTTGCCGATGCGGCTGATTCCGCAGTACAGCGCAAAGATCACGAAACCGGTAGCCGAGAGGATGTACCACCAGCCGACGCCGTCGCTGATCACGTTGTTGAGAGTTTCGAAAGCATCCGCAGCGGTTCCCGCATAGATCACGGCAAAGGCGATCAGGGCAAAGATCACTATCGACGCGGGGATGAACACGGGTTTCCGTAGTTCACGCCACGCAGTTTTGACCGCAGTCATTCCACTCCTCGAACGTTCAGGCATTCACAGCGCCCATACGGGCAGCCACGTGTCACGCGTAGGTGGGCGTTGCGCTCACACCATCGCAGGTCAAGACCGGGCTATTGCTTTGAAATTCAACGTAACGTCAAGTTTCGGTCAACTCAACTGGACGAAAGATGCTGCACTGTCGCGAAAGTTCTCACTGGATACCGTAGTTCCGGTTGTAAATCGTTGGGTAATAGTGGCATTGGGCCATGAGTGGAATGCTGAACGGCGAATTCGATTGGTACGGTGAGTTGAATCGGTCGAGTCGACGCTCACCGATTGACCACATTTGTCAAACTCGGCGAAACAGCCTGTCGGTCAGGTGGTTAACTCCTGGTGTGCTTGCCCGATCGTGGCGGTCAGGTGTCGATACCTAACTGTGATTGTGATGGTCGCAACTATCAGTGTTGCGGGCCCTGTTCGCCCCGCTGAGCGTCGATCAGATCCATCGCATCCTTCAGACCCAAGCCCGGATGCAGTTCGCGTAGTGCCTTGATTGCCGGAATACGGTCGTCAGTCGACGCGAGTGCGCTACGGACGTCGTCGGCGGGTATTTCGGTGGGGGCAGTCGTCCCTTCCCACCACACCGACTGAGGTTTGTTCCTGTTTCGCCAGGCTTGGCCTGCGTAGTACGCAGACCCGACCGTCGCGAAAAGCCAGATTGCGAGGAATGTCCAATTCCAAGCTGTGGGTTCTGTGATGACCTTGTCGATGGTGCTTGGGCCGAAGAAAACGAGAAGCCAGGCCAGCACGATCGTCTGCCACCATCGCTCGACGCGCCTGCTCGGATTCCACCACTCGGCCATCGATCGATACTCGCACAGTGCTGCGGTTTCGATGCGACGATGGAGATCATGGAGATTCGTGATGCGGTGGAGCGATTTCGAGGGGAATCAGGGACCTCGACGATCTTCGGAGAACCGCACCAGACCAGCGACGGATCGACGATCATCACGGTTTCGCGTCTACACCGGCGGTGGCGCCGCGACCCGATACCGGTGCCAGTGGGAGTGTTCTCGATCCACGAGGGTGAGCCGTCGTGGTCACCGGCCGTCGATCACACCAGGGCGGCTTTGATGGGGGAGTTCATCGGGTTGGCGGCCGCAGTGATCGCAACTCTGGCCGTTCTACGTCGTCCGCCCTGGCCTGATGTGACGATTCAGAAGGGGTGACCCAGAATTACGCCGATCAGTTGGAACGGCATCGCGAGGAACATCGATCCGACGTAGAGCGGATAGCGAATCGGATCGCCGGCGAGGTAACCCTCGGCGAGCCAGGCCATGACGTCTGCTGATCCCATAGTCGTTACTTCCCTTCGCTGTTGTGGTTCACCGACATTTTCGGTCGTGGGAGTTGTTTTGTTACAAGCGAACTCGAAGGAGGAGTACATGTGAAGGCAGTTTCGACGCAGCAAACGTCGTCAAGCGAGATCCCCGGGGGCGGTGTCCTCTAACAGCTAAGTCTCGATACTTGGCACTGTGCCGTAGTGAAATCTGTGCATTCTGCACATGTCGGGACAATTCGGTGAGCCCTACAGTCGCTGCATGACAACGACACCTTCTCCTCTCTCAGGCAAGACCGTCGTCCTGATCGGCGGCGGAACAGGCATCGGGCTGCGAGTGGCGCAGCTTGCCGTCGACGCCGGCGCGCAGGTAGTTCTCGGTGGCCGAACCGCATCCAAGCTCGAAGCAGCGGCCGCGCAGCTGGGTGAGGCTGCGCACTGGTTCACCGTCGACACCTCCGACGACGACTCGGTGAAAGAGTTCTTCACCAACATCCCCAGCGTCGATGCTCTCTTCACCACGGCTGCCGATTACCAGGTCGGCTCGTTCCGTGAACAGAGCGTCGAGGAAGCGGCGTCGCCGTTCACCTCCAAGTTCTGGGGGCAGTACCGCGTCGTGCACGCTGCGCTCGACAAGCTGACACCCACCGCATCGGTGGTCCTCATGTCCGGCGCTGCCAGTGTGCGGCCACCCGCAGCTGCCGCGGCATACGTTGCAGCCAACGCGGCAATCGAGGGGCTCGGGCGGGGGCTGGCGGTCGAACTGTCGCCGATCCGCGTCAACACTGTCGCTCCCGGAACCATCGACGGGCATCTGTGGGCTCAGCGCCCGGCGGAGGTTCGGGAGGCCGCGTTCACCTGGAGTGCCGAGAACAACGTGCTCGGCCGCGTCGGGAACGAAGGCGAGATTGCACAAGCGGTGTTCTATCTCTTCACCAACACGTACACAACGGGTTCCACGCTGTACCCCGACGGCGGGTACGCGTTGCGTTAGACCCGTGCCATTTGGCGACTGTGTGAAATGACGACTGTGCGAAATGCATTGTCGTAACACGAAGAAACGCCAATTCGCCCATAGGCGTGACCCCTGCCACATTCGTACCGTCTTCTCCGAGAACACTTCCCAACTATTCGAGGAGTCCGTCATGAAAAACACGTCAGCGACCGCCGCCGGCGGTGAAGTGTCCGACGGTGACGACTACGCGCTCACCCGCGTTCCCGACGAAGCACGGTATTCGTGGTTCTCGGTGGCAGTACAGCGATTCGGTCAGGTGTCGGCACTCGCACAGTTCTTGCTCGGTGCCACGCTCGGCTACGGTATGACGTTCTGGAATGCCTTCTGGGCATTGACAGTCGGGGCGGTGATTCTCGAGGTCGTCTGTATTTTCATCGGCATCATCGGGGTTCGTGAAGGGCTCAACACATCGGTGGTCGCACGCTGGTGTGGATTCGGGCACTCAGGTTCCGCGGTGATCGGTTTAGTGATCGGGGTCAGCCTGATCGGTTGGTTCGGCATTCAATCTGCTGTCTCTGCATCAGGTTTGCACGGAATCATGCCGTTTCTGCCGCAGTGGGCGTGGGCTTTGGCCTTCGGTCTCCTGATCACCGCGATAGTCCTTCGCGGGTTCGGATCCATGCAACTGATCGCCAACATCACCGTTCCGCTGTTCCTGATCCTGGTCGGTTGGGCCGTCATCGCCGAACTGCGTAATCACTCGCTGTCAGATCTGATGACATCTGCGCCGGCCGGGCCGGAGCTCAGCTTCCTCGCCGGAACTACCATCGTCGCAGGCGGTTTCATTGCCGGAGCAGTGATCACACCTGACATGACGCGCTTCAACCGCACGGCAGGCGATGTCGTGAAGCAGACGCTCGTCGGAATAACGTTGGGCGAATACGTGATCGGGCTGACCGGTGTTCTTCTTGCCCATGCCGTTCGCAGTTCCGACATCGCCACGATCATTCTCTCGTCGGTCGGTTGGGTCGGCGTTCTGATCATCGTTCTCGGCACCTTCAAGATCAACGACTGGAACCTGTACAGCTCGGGGCTCGGCGTCGTGAACTTCATCGACGTCGTGTTCGGTCGACGGATCAATCGCGCAGTTGTCACAGCAGTTGTCGGCATCACCGGTTCGGTCCTCGCGGCTGCCGGAATCCTCAACTCGTTCACCGACTTCCTGATCCTGTTGGGCGTCGGATTCCCGCCGATCGCCGGGATCATGGTGGCGGAATACTTCATCGTCAAGACATGGCGCAAGGATCTGGAGGAGAGTCGAGCTGCGGGTACCCTCCCGAACTCGGCACCCACTTGGGTACCGGCCACGCTGGTGATCTGGATCGTCTCGGCGCTGATCGGTCATTACAGCACCTTCGGCCTGCCGTCGATCAACGCGGTGGCCTCGGCCTTCGTTCTCTACGTCGTCGCGGGTCGACTCGGCCTGATTCGCGGAGTCGGACGCACCGCAACCGAAGCGCCGCAAGAGACTTCGGGAAAATCTGCGCTCACGCACTAGCACGGCACACACTGTAGAAGGGAGTTCGCGATGCGAATCGGAATCGACGTCGGTGGTACGAACACCGATGCGGTCCTGATGGACGGGACCACCGTCATCGGGCATGTCAAACACTCGACCAGCAAGGACATCACCGGCGGAATCGGCGGAGCTCTGACGGCGCTGCAGCAGCAGTACTCGTTCTCTCCCAGCGCTGTTCAAGCAGTGATGATCGGCACGACGCACTTTCTCAACGCTCTCATCGAGCAACGCGGACTTGCACCGACAGCGGCTCTGCGATTGGGGCTTCCGGCGACCGCGGCGCTTCCGCCGATGGTGGGGTGGCCGCGAGACCTGGTCTCCGCTGTGCAAGGAAGGCGCTACCTCGCTCACGGTGGGCACGAGTTCGACGGTCGTCGTATTTCGTCGCTGGACCCCGACGAGATTCGCCGCCATGCCGCCGATATGGCTCGCAGCGGTACTCGTTCGGTCGCAATATCTTCGGTGTTCTCTCCGGTCAATCTCGAATGCGAAGCGGCCGCCGCGGAGATCGTGCGTGAGGAACTCGGCCCGGACGTCGCAATTTCGCTCTCGCACGAGATCGGTCGAGTGGGTCTACTCCAGCGGGAGAACGCGACCATCATCAATGCTGCGCTGCGCGAGCTCGCCGATCACATCGTCGACGGTCTTGCCCGATCTTTGGTCGAGCACGGCATTGTCGCGCCGCTGTACCTGAGCCAGAACGACGGAACCTTGATGGACATCGAGTACGCGAGGCGTTATCCGGTGGCGACTTTCGCTTCGGGGCCGACCAACTCCATGCGAGGTGCCGCTGTTCTGTCCGGTCTGGCCAGCTGTGCGGTGATCGACATCGGGGGCACCACTACCGACGTGGGCGTATTGACCAACGGTTTCCCCAGAGAAGCCACCACGGAGGTGACGGTCGCGGGGGTACGGACCAATTTCCGTATGCCGGACGTCTTCTCGATCGGTATCGGTGGTGGTTCGGTGGTGGATGCAGACGGACTCACAGTCGGACCCGAATCTGTGGGATACGAATTGGGTTCACGGGCAATCGTATTCGGCGGTGACACGTTGACGGCCACCGACATAGCCGTCGCGGCAGGCTTGGTCGACGTCGGAGATCGCAGTGCGGTGGCGCACCTCGACCGCGGCCTGGTGTCGACGGCACTCGACCGGATCTCGCGCCGAGTCGCCGACGCCGTGGAACAGATGCGGACCACGTCGGATCCACTTCCCGTTGTGGCGGTTGGCGGGGGATCGGTACTGCTGGAGCGTGAACTCCCGGGCCTGGGAACGGTGATTCGTCCTGAGCGCTTCGATGTTGCCAATGCGATCGGCGCTGCGATCGCGCAGGTCAGTGGTGAGGTAGATCGAGTCGAAGCGGTGCGGGACGGGCACCGGCAGGTTTTTGCCGACGATGCTCGCCAGGAGGCGATCGATCGGGCAGTCGCCGCAGGCGCACGGCCCGAGTCGGTGCAGATCGTGGAGTTCGACGAGGTCCCGATTCCGTATCTGCCGGGCAACGCAACGCGTATTCGAGTGAAGGCAGTCGGTGACTTGGCACTGCACAGTGGTTTGGTCTCCACCGGTCAGGAGGGCTCACGATGAGTTGGACACTACGAACGGCGGACCTCGACGACCTCGCCAGGGGCGCAGCCTTGTTGGGCACCGGCGGCGGGGGAGATCCGTTCGTCGGTAAGATGTTGGTCACGCAGGCGCTCGGTGAGGCCGGTGAAATCACAATTCTCGATCCGGAGGAGCTTGACGACGACGCGTGGGTGATTCCCGTCGCGCAGATGGGTGCCCCGACCGTCGTGGTCGAAAAGATGCCGCGCGGAACCGAACCCGAGCTGGCGCTGATCACGTTGGAGAAGCACACGGGTCGAACTGCAGATGCCACGATGCCGATGGAGTGCGGCGGAATCAATTCGATGATTCCGTTGCTGGTGGCCGCACGGCGCGGCCTGCCGGTTGTCGACGCCGACGGGATGGGACGAGCCTTTCCTCAGCTCGAGATGGAAACCTTCTCGGTGTACGGGATTTCGGCGAGTCCGCTCGCCATGGCGAACGAGCACGACGAGGTGGCGATCTTCGACACCGGAAGTGACAACAGCAGATTGGAGGGCCTCGCCCGCGGGGTGACGTCGAGGTTCGGTGGGATGGCGCACATCGCGCAGTACTCGATGACGGGTGCAGATGTGAAGCGGACGGCGATCCCACGGACTCTGTCGTTGGCCATGACCATCGGCCGGTCCATCAGACTTTCACGTGAGCAGCGGGTGGACCCGGTTCAGGCGCTGGTGGACGGTCTCGCCGACACGCTCTACGGATACGGGCGAGTTCTCTTTCACGGCAAGGTTATCGATGTCGACCGGCGAACCGATGAGGGGTTCGCTCGGGGTTCGGTGCGGATCGCCGGCGTCGGAGACGAAGAGCTGGAAGTTCAGTTCCAGAACGAGAATCTGATCGCCGTGCAATCCGGAGTGATGGTGGCGATCGTGCCAGACCTTATCTGCATCGTCGAGGCCGATACCGCCGAACCCATCACCACCGAGGGCTTGCGGTACGGGCAGCGCGTTGCGGTCATCGGGATCGCGACCCCACCCATCATGAGAACCCCGGAGGCACTGGCGGTGTTCGGTCCGGCAAGTTTCGGACTCGATCGCCCGTTCCTGCCGGTGGAGACACTCGAGCAACCTGTACTGGCAGAATAGCGAGCCGTGAGCAGGCTGCACGCGGTCCGGGAGGCCGACCTCGACGCGATCGCAGCGGGGGCGGTGGTCCTGGGCTGCGGCGGGGGCGGCGATCCACGCCTGTTCGTGGAAATGCTGCGTCCACTGATGACGTCTACTTCGGTGGAGGTCATCGCGCCGGACCAGTTGCCGGAGGAGGCATTGGTGATGCCGGTGGGAATCGTCGGATCGGCCCTGGCTTTGGAGGAGCAATTGCCCTCCGGGCGTGAGTTTGCAGATACTGCAGCAGCTTTGACGCGCTGGACCGGGAAGCGTCCGACCGCGGTGATGACTTTCGAAGGCGGTGGACTCAACGCTCTCTCCGGCATTGCGGCGGCGTTGGCGTTGGGAATTCCCGTGGTCGACGCGGACCTGCTGGGTCGAGCGATGCCGCGGCTCGATCACTTCTCTCTCGCCGCAGCCGGGTTGGAATTGTGCCCGGTCACACTCGCCCAGCCCGGCGGCCTCATTACCGTCGTCGACGGAGTGGATGTGCTGGGCGCCGAGGTAGCAGTGCGGTCGTTGATCGGGAGAACCAGCGGTTGGGGCGCTCTGGCGATCGCGTCGATCGATGCGCGGACGGTGCAGGAGGCGTGCATTCCGGGAACTCTCTCCCGAGCATACGAACTGGGTCAGCACATCGGGGCACTGGGCAGTTGGCAGGAGATCGCGGAAAGCTCCGGGGCCCTGGTAATGGGGACTGGCCGGGTGCGTGCGGTCCGTCGTAGTCGTCCGGACACCGGCGATCGTCGGGGCAGCGTGATTCTCGAACACGATTCTGCGGTGATACGAGTCGAATTCGAGAGTGAGTTCCTGACCGTCGCGTTGGACGGCGAGATGATTGCAACGTGCCCGGACATCGTGACGTTGCTCGACGTGCGGACCGGCGCCTTCGTCTCGTGTGAATCCGTGCACCAGGGGCACGATGTGGCCGTGTTGGTTCTTCCCGGTCCACAGTGGTGGGCGGAAGAAGTGGGCAGATTGAAAGTTGTCGGCCCGCGGGCATTCGGGATCGACCACGACGCAGTGCTGATGGAGGCGCGATGAGCGCGAGTGTTTCGGCGTTGCTGAACAACCCGGCCTTTGTCGGGCTGTATCGACTGGCCGGGGAGGGTGATCCCGTCGTGACGACAGTGGGAGCACTCACCGGGGAATCGGCACAGTCGGCCGAGGCCGTGTCGGATGCGGCGAGTTCAGGATCAGTTCTGGTGATTCTCGATCGAATCGACATCGGGGAGTGGAGATTCGACGCTCTCCTTCGGCGCACAGCGGCGACCGGCTGCCAGGTGGTCGCTGTGCACAGCACTGCGGCGGAGGATGCGAATCTCTCGTTGCTTGCCGATCGGCTCGGACTGGTGGTGCTCGGAGTATCCGACCCGTGGCAGTTCAGCGTGGATCTTCGTGATCTTCTCTCGAATTCGCGGGCGGTGATGGCCGACGCAGTACTGCGGGCGACACACGCGGGCCAACGAGCCGGAGGAAGCGTCGAGAATCTTCTGTCGGTGCTACTGAACACCTTTCAGCGTTCATTCTTTCTCCTGGACTCGTCCGGACGTCCGATGACCGGCGCCGACCTGTTGTCAGACACTGATCGAGCAGCCGCCGGTATGTTGTCGGGTCGCGGGGCGCCCACCACGGTCGAATTGGACTCCGGCGGGGTCCTGATTGCGTGCCCGGTGATGTCCGGCGCAGCCCGAGAGCCCTGGCTGGCGGTGCTACTCCCGGTGCGTCAAAGCGTCGAAGAGGCTTCTCTCTCAGTGGTTCTCGACGTGGCCTCGTTGGCTGCCGGGCACCGACTGGCCGTTGCGCGCATGGTCGACGAGCGTGAAGCGCGCCGGCGTAGCGCGTTGCTCGGTGAACTGATCGACACGTCAGCAGACGCCACACCCGGACTGCTCCGGCGCGCACTCGACGCGGGTTGGATGCTGGACGGCTGGCACATCGGCATCAAAGTCCTGGCGGTCGGTGAGGTCGACCTGGTGGCAAGACGCAGCGAGGTTGCAGATGCTCTCGCCGCCGAGGGAATCGACGCCAATGTCGTGGAACAGGCTGACGGCTGGGCGGCGTGGACGACTCTGCCAGGTGAGCCGCGACCGGAGGCGATCACCAGGATCGCCGAGTGCATCCGTGCAGCTCAGGCCAGGTTGGAACCCACGATGGAGACCTGGGTAGGTGTGGGACGCGCACACGACGGTCCGGCTGGAATCGGTTCGTCCCTGTCGGAGGCCGGGGATGCCGCTCGGCTCGCCGGTTCCCGATCTCAAACAGGTCGATTCCTGCACGTGGACCGCCTCGGGCTGGCGCAGTTGCTGCTGGCGTGGACGCGAACCGACACCTTCCAGCCTGCGGCCGCGGCATTGCTCGCACCGCTACGCGATTCCAATGGAGAGTTGCTCGAGACTCTGTCGACGTACCTCGACGAAGAATCGTCTCTGGCTCACACCGCAACCCGAATGGGCTTGCACCGCAACACCGTATCGAGTCGGATCGATAGAATTCAGCGCCTTCTCTCGGTCGATCTGGCCGATCCGGAAACCAGGCTTGCGCTCCACCTCGCCTGCCGGACGATCGCGCCGTGACGACGGTCTTCGCAGCTTCGTCTTGACAAGCGCGGGAGGTTCCTGCCATCCTCGTTGCCAGGTCACGAGTACCAGTGTTCAGCCCCGGCTTGCTGGTCGGCAACCCTCCTCCGCGGTGGGGTGCTCCGGGTGACGACCCGGCTGCGTTCGAAAACGAATGCGGCAAGCGCGGACTCTTCCGGGGCCATCTCCCGACGAACGAGTCCTTGAACGTGAGGATTGTCTTCGATGACTGCTGTATTGAGTGCCGACACCTGCTGCACCACCGCGATTGCCAAGGTTTCGGGTGCCGACCTGCAGGTTCCATTGGTTCAGGGCGGCGAATGCTCCTACGCCAACTTCGACTACGCGGCCAGCGCGCCGGCATTGGCCCAGGTCACCGACCGTATCGCCGAATTGTTGCCCACGTACGCCAGCGTCCACCGCGGTGCCGGCTACGCGTCCCGGATCTCCACGCTCACCTACGAGAACGCTCGTGAATCCGTTGCTCGTTTCGTGAACTGTGCCGACGATCAGGTTGTCGTCTTCACCCGGAACACCACCGATTCGCTGAACCTGCTTGCGCAGTGCGTCCCCGGCAGCACCGTCGTCCTCGACGTCGAGCATCACGCAAACCTGTTGCCGTGGAACGACGCTCGTATCGTCACCGCCGCAGACACCATCGAAGAAACGATCGAGCGTCTGATCGGTGAACTGTGCACCAAGCCTGCCGCGCTGCTCGCAATCACCGGGGCCTCCAACGTGACCGGTGAGATCCTGCCGATTGCACGTTTGGCTGACATCGCTCACCGTTGCGGCGCACGTATCCTCGTCGACGCTGCTCAGTTGGCTCCCCACCGTCGCATCGACCTGCAGGAATGCGGCGTCGACTACGTAGCGTTCTCGGGCCACAAGCTGTACGCGCCCTTCGGCGCCGGCGTTCTCGTCGGCCGCCGTGACTGGCTCGACGAAGCTCAGCCGTACCTCGCCGGCGGCGGCGCCGTGCGTGAGGTGACCGTCGAATCCACCGAGTGGGCTTGCGCGCCCGCACGCCACGAGGCGGGTTCCCCCAACGTGCTCGGTGCGGCAGCCATCGCGACCGCCTGCGAAACCCTGCACGCCCTGGACTTCGACGTGATCGCCGAGCATGAGAAGGCGCTCACCGCCCAGCTCACTGACGGCTTGTCCGCCATCGAGGGCGTCTCACTCGTGCGACTGTGGAACGACGCTCCCGACGCCGTCGGAATCGTCACCTTCACCGTCGACGGATTCGAAGCGGGCGAGATCGCCGCATTCCTCTCCGCCGAGCACGGCATCGGAGTTCGCGACGGTCGCTTCTGCGCACATCCGGTTCTCGCGCGCCTCGGCCTCTCCGGCGGTGCAGTTCGCGCCAGCCTCGGCCTCGGTAGCAGCTCGGACGACGTGACGCGGTTGGTCGACGCCGTGAACATCCTGGTTTCGAATCAGCGTGATTGGAAGTACGCGAAGACGGCAGGTGCGTGGAACCCTGTGCCCGAGACCCGCCCCTTCCTCGGAGCCGCAGACGACAATGCCGGCGCAGCCGAGTGCGTCTGAGCTGAGCTCGGTCCCCGAAAACTCGAACGGACAACTAGCATGGCAGCCATGGCACCAGCGGATTTTCCCGCCACCCCTTCGAGAGTGAGCATCACTCTCGGTCAGTGGTGCCGTCGCCATGTCGATCTGTGCCGCACCTCTTCAGGAATGTGTTCGAGCTGACGATTCGTCTCGCTCATCCCATACTTTTCTGATTTTCGGAGGTCTCACATGTCTTCACTCGCTTCGCATTCTCTGCACGTAGCGGTCGAGTTGACCGGATCCGGTCACCATCCGGCCGCTGAGGGCGCACCCGGCAACCTGCCCATCATCGGCGGCGACTACTGGGTGGACCTCACCGAGGGTGAAAAGGCTCTCGATTTGGCTTCATTCCCTACCAATGTGGTTCGGATTCGCGCTGCGGATCTGCGTGAGGCACAGCTCGAACGCGCACGGATACGTGCTGCCGTCGCTGAAGAAGGACGCGATCCCGACAGCGTCGCAGTGCTGGTCGATCTCGAGATTCTGATCGCGCCGGAGGCTCGCTCCGCTCGTAAGGAGCTTGCGCAGTTGGACAGCGCGTTGACCTCGCCGCGGGTTCCCGTTTCGCTTCATTACGTCGGAACGCCTTCCGGTCTCGGCAGTTTGATCGCCGATATCCGAGCTGCGGAGGTCGCCGACGGCGTTACGTTGCTGCCTCTCGCATTGCCTCGCACGCTCGAGCATCTGGTGGACAGCACCATTCCGTGGCTTCAGGATCGCGGACTTGTCACACCGTCCACCGCAGTCGACGAGGTTCTCGGGCGTTTCGGACTGCCGCCCCGTCAGCGCACGCTTGCGTCCTGATCGTCACCGATTGCATCTGCGTACAGGTGGAACAGCGACGGTAATTCGTCGGCACCGTCCACCTGTGCCAGAAGCGTCCAGCACTGCGCAGTGATCGACCGAGCCCTCGTGCCGATCCAGTTGGTGGGCAGTAGTTCCGGCGGCAACAGCGGATCCGGTTCCATGGCGCGCGTGAATTCCGCCGCGAGTTCGATGGTCATCGTGACAGCATCGGTACCCGGACTGTTCTGCAGTTTGTGCAGGCGTGCGGTCGCTACGTCGAGTAGCCGTTCGTATCCGTCAGCGATCTGGTCCAGTGGCCACAACTGCGCGGCAATCTCCACGGGGTCTTCGAGAGTGCCCACTTTCAGATCTCGAGTGGTGAGAGAAGACAGGTGCTGTTCGACGTCGAGTTCGGCGGCCGCATCGCGAATATACGGTTCCCAGGCGTGCGGCGAGACGTACAGACCGCCCTGGACGAGCGCGCCGCCGAGGTAAACGACCCTGGTGCGCAGCGCATCTCGCGCCTTCCGTGACGACTCCGGAATTGCGAATCCGGCCAGGTGCCAATACCCGTCCCACGGCGTCACAGTGTCGCGGTCTTGTTGATAGGCCAGCCGAACGAAGTCGACGTCGGGTTCCATCTCGCGCAGGGCTTTCGGCGTTGCTCGTAGCGTGGCCTGCCGCCCGCGACCTTCCTGAGTGAACTTCCCCTCGGTGACCAACCGCTTGATGCACAGCCGAACCTGTTGATCAGTTTTGCCGAGGGCGTCGGCGGTGGCATAAAGGGTGCGTCCGTCGACAGTTCCGTCCGTGCGCAGTAGTCCCTCGATCAAGATCCTCGTGGGTACATCGACGTCCCTGTCGGTCATCGCCATGTCCTTTCCTAGCTTCTCGACATCTTCGCCCACAACTGTACTATCGAATGCAATACGATCGTTTCAAATTCGTACGTTAGGGCGGGAAGATGGCAGCGGAATCGATGAGCGAGGGCAAGAGTAAGCCTCGTTTACGCAGGTGGATGGTTACTTCCCTGGCGGTGGTCGTTGTTCTGATCGCGACTCTGGTGGGCTGGACGCTGTACCAGAACACCTATGACATCCGTGAGGAAAAAGTGACGATCACCGGGGGACCGGTGCCGCTCCAGGGAGTCCTTGCACTGCCCGAACACGGTGACGGTCCCTTCGGGCTCGTGGTTTTCGTCCACGGAGACGGCCCGGTCGATGCAACACATGAGACGTTCTATCGACCGGTGTGGGAGGCGTTCGCAAAGGCCGGGTACGCGTCACTCTCCTGGGACAAGCCGGGGGTGAATGGGGCACCGGGCAATTGGCTCGACCAGAGCATGGACGATCGCGCGGCGGAAACGGACGCGGCAATCGAGTGGGCGCGGGGACGTTCGGATATCGATCCGTCTCGGATCGGTCTGTGGGGTGCAAGCCAGGCAGGGTGGGTGATGCCCAAGGTGGTGAACCTCGACCCGGACGTAGCGTTCGTCATTGCCGTGGGTCCGGCGATCAACTGGCTCCAACAAGGTGAATTCAATACCCTTGCCGAGCTTTCAGAGAGAAATGCGTCGGCCGACGAGTTCGAGAAAGCGCGGGTCGATCGTGCGAAGAACTTGGATCAGTTGGCCCGTGATGCATCGTTCGACGATCTCGTGGCCTCCGGCGAGGCCGACGGTCTCACCGAAGACCGGTGGAACTTCATCCGAAAGAACTACCTCTCGGATGCGCGAGCCGATCTCGAAACCGTGAAGGTTCCGGTGCTCTTGATCATCGGCGGACAAGACGTCAACGTCGACGTGGCTGATACCGAAAGGGTGTACCGCGAATTACTCGACTCGCCAGGGCAACTGGTGGTCAAGAAGTACCCCGACGCCACTCACTCGATTGTGGAGAAGGACCTCGAAGACTCGGAATTGATGTCGGCTCTGGTGGCCGTTCTTGCTCCCCGTTCGATCTTCGCTCCCGGCTATCTAGCGGATCAGACTGCATTTTTGGAGGGAATTCATGGCTGACGGAATCACGGTTGTCGCACTGGGCGGTGCCGGCGCCATGGGCTCGGCAGCAGTTCGTCTGGCCGCAACATTGCCGGGAATCGGCAAGGTAGTAGTCGCGGATCGCGATATCGATGCTGCGAAGCGTCTTTCAGTTGAACTGGCGCAGGCGTCAGCGGAAGTCGAGGCGCGCCGCATCGACGTCACGGACGGTCGCACGCTACGTGAATTGCTTGACGGCGCAGACGTGGTCGTCAATACGGTCGGACCGTTCTTCCGTTTCGGCGTCGGCATTCTCCAGGCAGCGATCGAGACCGGGACTCACTATCTCGACATCTGCGACGACTGGGAGCCGGCCGTCGACATGCTGGAATTGGACTGTGCCGCGAGGGGAGCCGGAATCTGTGCGGTAGTCGGCATGGGCGCAAGTCCCGGGATGAGTAACCTCCTGGCCGCGATGGCAGTCTCGCGATTGGACGTGGTCGACGATCTGTATACAGCCTGGCCGGTTGATGTCGAGGGCGAGGACGAGTCGGTGGACACATTGAGTGCAGCCGCCGTTCACTGGATGCAGCAGATCAGCGGCCAGGTTCCGGTGGTTCGTGCGGGGCGAATCGTCAACGAAGAACCATTGCGTTCCATCGCACTCGAACTGCCCGGCGGACGTCGGGGGAACGCTTACGTGGTCGGGCATCCGGAGCCGGTGATGTTTCATCGGACCATCAAACCTGCGGGGCATTCGGCAAATCTGATGGTCATCACTCCGGAAACCGTGGCGTTTCTCGACGTTCTCCGCGCCGACATCGACAAGGGGAGAATCGATCTCGACTCGGCCGCTGAAGAATTGGGCAAGCCCTCGCTCCGGCGGATGATCCGTGCTGCGCCTCGAATGCTCACGCGCGCCGGCCACGGATCCTTGCCGTTGTTTTTCGCCTCGGCCACAGGGGCGCTCGAAGGTCGAGAGATGCGCGTCGTGGCACGGATTGCCGACGATTCGCCGGTATCGGAGTTGCTGTCGGACATGGCCGGTGCAACCGGAATCCCCTTGGCGCTCGGCCTTGCTCAGGTGGTGTCCCGGCTCGCCGACGGAACGATTTCGGATCGGATCGGTGTGCACTCACCCGAGAGCGTCGTCGACCCGGAAGTTCTGTTCACTGCGCTGGCGCGGTTGTTCGATCGAACCGACTGGAGTGAGATCGTCACCGTCGAATCCGAGTTCCGCTAGTCAGTTCGCGGCGTGTGATCCGATGCGACTGCGGATTTCGGTCTCTACGCGATCGGCGTCCTTGGGGCTGAACGAAGGCGCTCCGTGGCCGGCGAGAGTGAGTACCACCGCGGTCTCCTTCCACGGGCGTGAAAGATCCAGGCTGTACCACGAGCTGAAATCTGTTGTTCCCCAAATTCGTAAGCGTCCGCTCAGCCATGACATGACTCCGAGGTCGACGGATTCGATCTGTGAGTACGGAACGAACTTGCTGACAAACGGGAAGTAATAGTGGCGGATCGTGACGCCCTGATCGTCGATCCGGACGGTCCTGTCCTCGTAGATCGTTGATGTCCCTGTACTCACAGTGAAAACCCGGTCCCTGCTGTTCGGCGCTCTCGGCGGATGCCGAAAACCAACCATACAGTCTCTACTGGGAGCGGGTGGCCCGCCCGAGTCTCAGGCGCTGGTAGTCCTCGCGACGACGAGATCGCTCACCGCGATCTGAGCGTTGCCGATTGCCGCCTGAACCGGTTCGCAACTACTCGATGCTCTGGCGAGCGCAAGAACTGCGGTGAGTAGGGCGGCGTCGGGCTCTCCTTCGAACGGTCCGCTCTGGACGTCGAACTTTCCAGCGCGCAACTGCTTTCGGGCATTGATTCCAAGTTGTGAAATGACCTCGTCCATCGCGGTCAGGCACTGGGCGAGCGCGCCGATCGACCAGTAGAGATCGGCAGCGACGACGGGTGTCTGCGATGCCACGGTGCCGGCGCGGCGCAATCGGTGGTGAGTGTCTCGGAGTATCTCGGGCAGCCTGTGGTCTGCGCAATGTTCCATCCCGCCGCCTCCGTAAGGTGTAAAGTTAGGTTATTCAATTACGGTAGGGCAGGACGGTAAGGGATGCAAGTAGTTTTAGACGATTACGTCGCCGGTGCGTCGTTTGCGACCGACTTGGTCAATACCTCGCCCCGCGTGTGGGTGGAGGCAGGTGACGCGTTGGCTGCCCCTCAGGCGCTTCACGATCTACTGGACGAACATGGACTCTCGCCGGATGCGCTCACCAACGGACGTCGGCTTACCAGCGGTGAACTTGCTGAGGTCAAGGAACTCAGGGAGGGGATTCGTTCGATTCTCGATGCTCCGACTTCTGATGAGCTCGTTGATCGCACTCATCGACTCCTGCAGACCGTCCCGCATCACGTCCGACTCGTGCCCGATGCCCGGTCCGACTATCGATGGAATGCGGTACCGGACAGCAGAATCAATCTCACCGGCGAACTTGCGCTGTTGATCGGCTATTCGTTGCTGGGGACTCTGCGCACATTGGGGTACGAACGATTCCGCCCATGCGCGTCGCCGACGTGCAACGGGGTGTTTGTCGATACAAGCCGGGGAGGGCGACGCCGCTACTGCATGCCGGCGTTGTGCGGCAACCGAATCAACGTCGCGAATCACCGTCAACGGCAGCGTCGTACTTAGCGTCTGCGCTTGCCCGGTCGATAGTGACAATCGAACAGAGTACGGCCGACTGTATGGGGAACTTCAACGAGATACAGACCACGTCAGTCCCGCACGATTGTCGCCATGGCAACTCCTAGTAGATGGCGGCTCGTATGAAAGCCCGTTCTGTCTCCGCGACAGCAGTTATCAGCGTTGGCGTTTTCACCCTGGCCGGGTGTGGCGGCGCATCCAGTCCCGAAGGTTCGGTCGGTGAGTATGCAAAGGACGGCAGTTTCACGACTGTGATCAACGCCGATCCCGGAAATCTGCACCCTCTGATCACCAACCTTACGTCGACTCAGATCGTGAACGCGTACTCGTACGATTCGTTGATCGACATCGACGCGCAAACACGCACTGTGCGTCCCTATCTGGCGGAGAGCTGGAGTGAAGAAGGGAACACGCTGAAGTTCGTGCTCAAGAAGGGCATCACTTGTGCCGACGGCACTTCCTTCACCGCACAGACCGCGGCCGATGACATCAACTGGGTCATGGATCCTGAAAACGCTTCACCGCTACGCGGATCCACTGTGCCGATGTCGACTTCGGCCTCAGCGGACGGTGACGAACTGACGGTGACTACCGCCGAGCCAGCGCCCTTCCTGCTCTCTCGAATCGGCGCGTTGAGGCTTCCGTGCGCTGCGACGCTCGAAGACCCGGCCAGCATCCGTTCGAGTAGCAACGGAACGGGTCTGTTCAAGGTCACCGAAGTTGTTCCGAACGATCACATCACGATGGAACGCCGCGACGGTTACACCTGGAGTCCGAACGGCGAGACCACTTCCGACACTCTCGGAGTGCCGAAGACAGTGACGATCAAGATTGTCACCGATCCCAGTACGACGGCGAATCTTGTTCTCACCGGCGGAGTGAATGCCGCAGCGGTCACCGGTTCGGACGAGGAACGAGTCTTGGCCGCGGGTCTGGATTCGAAGACTTACACCACGTTGTCCGGCGAGTTCATCTTCAATCATTTCGCGGCCCTACCCACGGCAGACCGTGCTGTGCGGCAGGCCCTCGTGCAGGCAGTAGACCTGGACGACTACACCGAGATCACCACCGGCGGTAAAGGAACCCGCGCACGCGCCCTCGCGGTTTCGGAACCCCTTGCCTGCGACTACAACAGTGTCGAAGGGACGATCCCCGATTTCGACGTCGATGCAGCAAAGAAAACGCTGTCCGACGCAGGTTGGAAGGCGGGTCCCGACGGCATCCTGACGAAGGACGGTCGACCGCTTGCCCTCAACGTGATTTTCAACAACTCTCGCGATACGAACTCTGCCGCCGCGGAATACGTGGCAACACAGTGGGAAGGACTGGGCGCGAGAGTGAAACTGACCGGCGGCGACTACAGTTTTGTCATCGCCAACACATTCAGCACCACCGACCTGTCGTCGTGGGACGTTTCCATCGGTTTGACGCTGGGGAGCGATACGCCGAGTATCTTTGCGAAGTACTTCACCGGCCCACCGAAGCCTGAAGGAGTGAACTTCGCTTCCCTCGACAACAAGAAGTACATCGAATTATCTACTCAGGCTTCGCTTCTTCCCGGTGACGAGTCCTGCAAGGTCTGGGAGGAAAGTGAGCGGGCATTGTTCAAGGACGTCGACCTGCTGCCGGTATCCACGACTCCCGCTCACATGTTCTTCAACGGGGCAACGTCGATCTATCCGCCATCGAGCGGAATCCTTCCGGGCTCGGCGATCCGTGTCCTGAAGTAGGACCCTCGGCAAACGCTCACTTTCGGGTATTGATCATCCGAAGAGCAAACCGAAATACCACTGCAGCACCCGCACCTGCAGCCAGGCCGGCGACGACATCGGCAAGAAGGACACCGACGCCTATGCCCAGGACGGCAGCGGCGGCGACAGCAAGGGCTACGTCAGCACGAGGAGCGGCGATCGCGGCATCCTTTCCCCGAGTATCGAACGAGCACCCATCTCAACGGAGCATGTCACGAAACTGTCGTCCGCAGGTGTATCAACAGCAAAATGTGTGAAACGCGTCGGCCCCGACGGAGTTGGACTCCGCCGGGGCCGGGCTGTGTGTACAGCGCAGTGTGTATTGCGCGCTGGCTCAGTGTGTCGGAACGGATTCCTTCGAGGAGGTCGGGGACGTATCGGTGTGCTGGCTACCAATCTCCTTGCGGGAGTTGGAGCTGTTGAACCGAGGGAGGAAACCGGCCAGGACGAGTGCGACGACGGCGGATCCGGCAGCGAGGGCCATGACGACGCGGAAAGCGTTCTCCGACGGCAGCGTTGCCCCACCGATGGACATGGTCATCTGGGCGATGACGACACCCGCGATGGCGCTGGCGAATGATGTACCGAGGGAGCGCATCAGGGTGTTGAAGCTGTTGGCCGCACCGGTCTCGGACGGAGGAACAGCCCCCATGATGAGAGCGGGCATTGCGCCGTAAGCCATACCGGTACCGGCGCCGATGATTACTGCGATCACGATCAGTTCCCAAATCGAGTGCATGGCGAAAATGCCGATGCCGTAACCGATTGCGACCACAATGGCGCCGAGCATGAGCGTCACCTTGGGTCCGTGCGAATTGGTGATACGTGAGGACAGCGGAGAGATCAGCATCATGATGATGCCGGAGGGAGCCATGACCAGACCCGCGGTGAGCATCGAACCGCCTAGGCCGTAACCAGTGACTTCAGGCAACTGGACTACCTGGGGAAAGACCATGCTGGCGGCGAACATCGCGAACCCGAACACGATCGATGCGAGGTTGGTGAAGAGCACCTGGCGGCGGATGGATACGCGTAGATCCACCAGCGGCTTGGGGGTGCGTAGTTCCCACCAAGCCCAGAATCCGAATATCAGGATCGCGGCGCCGAACAGGGAAAGCGTGAGCGTGCTCGTCCAACCCCAGTCGCCACCCTTGGAAATGGCCAGTAGTAGAGCGATGAGGGCGGCTGAGAGCGAGATTGCCCCGCCGAAGTCGAACGTGCCACCTGTGCGAACCGTCGATTCGGGGACCAGGACGACAACAAGAACGGCCGCAAGAGCGCCGAGCACGGCTGACGCCCAGAACAGGACGTGCCAGTCGGCGTACTCGGCGATCAAAGCCGCGATCGGAAGCCCCAGAGCGCCACCGACTCCCAGCGAAGCGCTCATCATCGCAACAGCGCCGGCGAGCTTCTTGGGCGGAAGTACATCGCGCATCACACTGATACCCAGCGGAATGACGCCGGCAGCAAGGCCTTGCAGGATTCGGCCGGCAACGAGGGGGATAACGCTCGAACTGAGGGCTCCGACCACCGAACCGGTGACCAACAGCGCCATGCTGATCAGGAGTAGACGCCGTTTGCCGAACATGTCGCCCAAGCGGCCCATGGTCGGGACGGCGACGGCGGCGGCGAGCAGCGTGGCGGTCACAGCCCACGCGGTATCGGACGCCGGCGCGTTCAGGTACTCGGGCAGATGCGGGATGATCGGGATGACCAGCGTCTGCATGAGCGAGACGACGATGCCGGAAAACGCCAGAACAGCCACCACTGCGGTGGTGGCTGGCGACTTCGTTGTCTGTGGCGGCGTTGTCGGTGGTGGAGAAGTGGTTGACGACATTGCGGTAACTCCATCGGAGGAAGAACGAATAATGGTTTAAGTCAGTTGATTGAACTAAAGTTAAATCAAGTGACTGACTTAACGGAAGGGTGCGCCTCCGATCGTGACGAATATCTCCGGTGCCGAGCAGCTTCGGATGGTCGAGGATGATGGTGCCCATGACTACGAGGACTGAGGACGCGTCGGCCGACGTCGGCGGCGCCGCAAATTCCGCGCGCTCTGCTGCAACCCGAGACCGCATTCTCGCCGTCGCCGAGCAGTTGTTCGCCGAGCACGGTGTCTTCGCGGTTTCGAACCGCCAGGTGAGTGAAGCGGCGGGTCAGGGCAACAATGCAGCCGTCGGATACCACTTCGGGACCAAGACCGATCTGGTCCGCGCGATCGTGAACAAGCATTCCCAGCAGGTCGAGAAGAAGCGTGGCGAACTGCTGTGTGAGATCGAAGGGTCCACAAACGTTCGTGACTGGATTTCGTGTCTGGTTCGGGCGTCGACCGATCACTACGCCGAAATGGGTGGCCCGACTTGGTACGCGCGGTTCAGTGCACAGATTCTCACCGACCCGGTCCTGCGGAAAATCGTCTACGACGAGGTACTGGCCTCGCCCACCCTGCAGGAGACGCTTCGGGGACTCTCTGACTGTCTGGCCGACATGCCGATGAGTGTTCGACGCGCCCGCGCGGACATCGGACGCAATGCGATCGTGCACATGTTCGCCGAACGTGAGCGCACGCTTGCCGAAGAGGGGCCGGACGCGGTCACGTCATGGGAGGACTTCACGACCGACCTCGTCGACGCGCTGGTCGGACTTTGGACGGCTCCGATCAGCCGCTGACCGGCCGTTTGTCCGCGCTAGCCGCCCGGTCCGGGGCAACCCTGCGCAATGGATCTCGCGTCGGCGGAAGATCCAGGAGCAAGCCGACTCCGGCAAGAATGATGACAAGACCGCCAACGAGCGCGAAGGTAACAGGCTCGTTCAACCACAGCACTCCGATGGCTGATGCCGAAATCGGAACGAGAAGAGTGACGGCCGATGCCGCGACTGGACCCGCCTGACGAATTATCCAGAAGTAGACCAGGTAGCCACCGGCGGTAGCCCCCAGCCCCAGGGCTACCACGGCGATGAGAGGGCCGACGGTTATGGGCCCCGGAGGGGGAGCGACGGCGGACACCGGCACCAAGAGGGCGACCGCGGCAAGTTGCTGGCCGAGGGCCAGCGTCAGGGGTGGAGTGTCCTGGAACGACTTTCGTGCGTAGACACCTCCGACTGCGTACAGCAGCGCCGCGGTCAAAGATGCGCCAATGGCCAGCATTGCGCGACTGTCGATCGCTGACGGAATTCCGCCGACAAGCACCGAGACGCCGACGATGCCGATCGCGACCCCCGAGAGTTTTCGCCAGGTGATCTTTTGTCGAAGCCAGAAAGCGGCGACGAATACTGTGAACATCGGAGTCGTGGCATTCAGGATCGACGCCGTCGACGAGTTGAGGCCGACGATCGCAGTTGCGACAAGTGTCAGGGGCCCAGCGACGTTGAGGGCAGCCAGCAGTAGGAATGCAGGAAACCGATGACGGACCGCGCGCCAGGTCGATCTGCTGGAAGCAGTTATCAGCGCGAGAACCAACGCTGCAACAATGAAGCGGCCGTGCGTCGTGCCGACGGCGCCGAGAGTTGGTGCTGCCACAGCAACCAGGGGGAACGAGCTTCCCCAGAGCACGCCGACCAACAGCAAAGCTCCAACCACGGCGAATCGGCTGCTGCCGATTGCTTTCCAGTTCTTCATTGCTCCTCTTCGTCGACGACCTCGCGGACATGGATGGTCGATACCAGACCTACCCTATACCCCCAGTAGGTATAGGGTTGGCTGTGTCATGATGCTGCAGGCGAGCGGGGATCCCGCGACGGTATATTCCCTCTCCCGCACTGGTTTATACGGCGATGTGTCAACTGAACGCACCCTCAGGCTCAGTAGAATATACCTATAGGGGGTATATTGGCGGTTGTATCGGGCTCGCTTTGCGGGCCGCGTCCGTCCCGCAAAAGAACAGGAATCCCAATGAGCAGTTGTGGCTGTGGCAACACCCCGAAGTCTGACGCCAAAGGCGATGTCGGCGCTGTCGGTTCGGCGATGCCGACCGGTGGGAAAGACCTACTCACCGCTGGCAGTAGTGAACTCGTCGAATGTCGGGTCATGCCGGGCAGCGTGATCGAGAAGGTGCGTGCCGAAGCGGAAGGCCTGTTCCGTGACTTCGAAGGAAATCGGTACTGGTTCTGCTGCAAGGGATGTGGTCCTCGATTCGACGCAAATCCGAGGAAGTACGCCGACGTGAGTTGAGCCGAGAGTGGTGGTGCAGGCGATGGCTGCACCACCACTTTCGTTGTAGCGCTGTCGGGATTCGGGCGGACCGTCGACATCAGACGGGGCGAGCGCACGCGCACTGGGTAGCCGCCAAGGTGCATTCGCCTCGGGTGGTTTCGTACGCCGCCTGTACGGGCAATTCAGCAACTGTCTCCCGAGGCCAAAGTGCAAATCCTGCAACGGCTCCCACTGCGGCAAGCGCAGCGAGGATGCTCCAGGTGACCGCAAATCCCGCGCTCGAACCAACCCATCCGGCGATCGGATAGGTGACAAGCCAGGCGAGGTGCGACAGGGAGAACTGGGCTGCGAACACCTCCGGTATACCTGCGGGGTCGACGGAGCGCCGAAGCACCTTTCCAGTCGGCGTGACGATCATGGCCATCCCGGCGCCGACGAGTGCCCACACTGCGGCAGTGAGCATCCACGTGAATACACCGACCACGGCGAGGGCTGCTGCCGCGCCGGCGCTGAAGACCAGGACAACGGAACCTGCTGTCATCACAGTGCGTTCAGCAGTTCTGTCGAGAACGCGTGGAAGAAGCAGCGCGGTCATCAACGTGCCGGTGCCTGACGCGGCAAGCATCCAGGCCACGTCGGATTGAGTTCCACCGAGCTCGTCGCGGACGTAGTTGACGGTGTTGACCACCACGATCGATCCGGCTGCTGCCACCACGAGATTGAGTGCCATGATGCCGCGCAGTCGCGGCGTGGTCACGAAGATCCGCACTCCCGACGCGATCCGATCCCACGCCTTGCGGTGAGTACTTCGGCGAGCGTTGGGGATTCGGGTGGCCAGCACGAGCAGTGCCGAGACCGCAAAGCCCACGGAGGTGGCGACGAACAACAGGTTGAATGTCATGAAGGACAGTGCGACTGCGGCAAGAACAGGGCTGAGCAGGCTTTCCATCGTGTAAGCGACCTGCGATGCCGACAGTGCGCGGGTGAAATCGGCCTCGTCGGTCACGATGTCAGGGATGACCGCTTGGAACGTGGGAGTGAACGCTGCCGACGCAGCTTGGAGAACGCCCACCAGCACGTAGATGTGCCAGATCTCGCTGACGAAGGGCAATGCGATCACGACCGCTGCGCGAATGGCATCGAGGGCAACGAGGAAAGCCCGTCTCGGCAACCGGTCTACGTACGCCGCCGCGAGTGGAGCGATCACGACGTACAGGGACATCTTGATCGTCAGCGCGGTGGCCAGCACGGCTCCGGCGCTCGGTCCGGCGAGTTCGTAGGCGAGTAGACCCAGGGCAACCGTCGCCAACCCGGTGCCGAACAGCGCGATGATCTGGGCGCTGAAGAGCAGGCGATAGTCGCGAATCAAGAACAGACGCAAGCTGTTCCGTTCCGGTGCGGAGTTAGCGATCCGGTTCATTTGGTTTCACTCCCGCGACAAGATTGAAAGCTCCGGTCAGGACATTGAGGGCGACGATTCCGACTACGTCGGCGATCTCGCGATCACCGTAGCCGTGCGCTCGAAGGCCCGTGATGTGTTCGTCTGAAATCGAGGCAGGCTCCCGATAGACGCGAAGCCCGAGGTCGATCATTGCCGCGATGGCGGGATCGGCCGAGGTGCCCGCGCGGGCACGCTCGATCTCGTCCGCCTCGACGCCGTTGGCGTGCGCGGCGGCGACGTGGGCTTCGAGGCAAACAGCGCAACCTTGCTGGACCTGCACAGCGATAGAGATTCGCTCGGTGATCTTGCGGCTGAGTTTCGCTCGCTTCATTGCCCGGCTGAGTTGCAGATAGCCGCCCAGCACGGCGGGCGAATGAGCCATCGCCGCGACCATGTCACCGACCTGTCCGTGACGGTTCACGAGTTCGGCGAGAAGGTCTTTAGATGCACCGACAGCGGTGGTGGGCGTGAGAGATGCAAGGCGCGACATAACGAGTCCTAAGTGGTTCCGCCGGTGGTGGGTTCGGCTGGTGACAGCCGGCCGAACCCACCACCGGAGTTGGTCAAGAATTGACGGTGGATTGAACGGTTCGAGGATCGTCGACCTTGGTCGACCGCATCACGACCGCGGTGATTGCTGCGCCAACCACTGCGATGGCGGCTGCTCCGAGGAACACGGCGGAGAAACCGTTCGTCAACTCCGTCAGGTCACCGAGTTGATCAGCGCCGAACACTGCTGCGATCGCGGTCATCACCGCGAGGCCGACAGCCGAGCCGACCTGGTAGCTGACGTTGACGATGCCGGAAGCCAATCCGCCCTCTTCCGGGCGTGCAGCCGAAATCGCCGTACCGAGTGAGGGAATGAACGCCAGCGTCATACCTGCCGCAGCCACGAGCGATGCCGGCAGTACGTCGACCCAGAAGTTGCCTGTGGGCCGGATCAACGACATCCAACCCAAACCGATTCCCAGTACAAGCAATCCGGTCACGATCATCGCTTTTGCGCCGAAGCGCGCCATGGCCCGTGGTGCCACGACGACCATGCCGAGCATGACGAAGATCGTCATCGGCAGCAGCGCCGCACCGGCCGGGAAGGCGCTGTATCCGAGCACTTGCTGCAGGTACAGGTTCAGGAAGAACCACATCGGTATCCAGGCAGCGCCGAGGACGAGCTGAGCGATGTTCGCGGCACCGAGGTTGGGCGCCTTGAAGATTCCCAGACGCACCAGAGGTTCCCGACGCTTCGACTGGATCAATACGAATGCACCCAACAGAGCGGCCGAAACGGCGAGCGCCAGCCACGTCTGCCCGGATCCCCATCCGACATCAGGTGCTCTGACGATGCCGAAGACTCCGACAGCAAGACCTGCGGTGACAGCGAGTGCGCCGAGGAAGTCGATCGACCCGGTACGTGCCGGTGCGTTCGGCATCAGGAGGGGAGTAGCGATCAGCGCGATGACAGCGATGGGAATGTTGAGGTAGAACACCCAAGGCCAGCTGGTGTATTCGGTGATGACGCCGCCGAGGAACACGCCGGCCGTACCGCCGGCCGGGGCGGCAGCGCCGTAGATGGACAGCGCCTTGGTCATCTCTTTCTGTGTGCTGCCGAACAGCATCATCAGCAAGGTGAGCGCCGACGGCGCGATGAGTGCGGCGCCTGCGCCCTGGACTGCACGGCCCGCAAGTTCGACGGCGACGTTACCGGCGGCACCGGCGACAACGGAACCGATCAGCAGGATCAGCCAACCAGCGGAGAACACTCTGCGGGCGCCGAACAGGTCGGACAGGCGGCCGCCGAGGAGGAGTAGCCCGCCGAACGCGATGACGTACGCATTGAAGACCCAGGTCAGGCCTTCTTGGGAAAAGCCGAGATCGCTCTGCATCTGGGGGAGAGCGACGCCGATGATGGAGGTGTCCATGATGACCATGAACTGAGCGGCGGCGATCAACGCCAACGCCCACCACTTACGGGTGGATTTCGGTTGTGTGGACATTCTGAGTTCCTTACCTGTACGGGGTATAGGTGATGCTTGTGTGGTCTAGGGGTGTCGTAAGCGGGCCTGGGTGACATCGGCGCAGCGCTTCGTTGGGGTGCACGGGGAAATGCTGCTCTTGGAACTCATTCGGCCGGCGCTCTGCGTAGATGCGCATCGGATCTCCTTCGAGTGAATTCAGGGTGTTCGAGTAGTTCGTTGCATACCCTAGGGGGGTATGGTACAAATTGCAACAGGTTCGATGTCAAGGAGTGCAGAACCTGACGCAGACGGCAACGAAAGTGCTGCCGACCCAAACTTTGGAGGGCAAGATGTTCAGCGACAACGGCTACACACTGGAATTGGCAACGTCGGAGGCGGCCGTCGGCAACCATGTCCCCTTGCAGTTCCGGATCCTGGATCCGGTTGGAACTCCGTTGATCCGGTACACGGACACCCACGACAAGCAGTTGCATCTGATCGTGGTCGGTCTGGACCTGACCGGATTCCAGCACGTGCATCCCGAATTGGACGAGAACGGAAACTGGCATGTGTCAGTCGATTTCGATCATGCGGGAGACTATCGAGTATTCGCTGATTTCACTCCGGACGGTGGTGACGGAATCACGCTCAGTGCGGATGTGCGCGTCGCCGGATCCTACGATCCTCGGCCGTTGCCCGCCGCTACTGCCGCCACGACGGTCGACGGCTATACCGTCTCCCTCGAAGGCACGGCCCATGCCGGCCAGACATCGAAGCTCACGCTCTCGGTCAGTCGTGACGGAATCCCGGTCACAGACTTGCAGCCCTACCTTGCCGCATACGGGCATCTGGTCGCATTGCGTGCCTCCGACCTCGCCTATCTCCATGTCCATCCGGACGGCTACCCCGGTGACGGTGTCACGCCGGCCGGACCGGCAATCACCTTCTACGCCAACATGCCGAGCGCCGAGGATTACCGGTTGTTTTTGGACTTCAAGCACGGCGGAGTGGTGCGTACGGCGGAATTCACGCTGACGGCCGACAATGCGACCACGTCTGGGGCCGAACACTCGAGCCACGCGCACCACGGGCACTGAAACCGAATGAGTTTCGCAGCAACGGGAAAACGGGCATGGGCAATCGCCATGCATCCATCTGTTCGTGCAGTAGCGAAATGCGTGGCGATGTGCGCAGTGATTGCTCTGCAAGACAACGGAAGTCGAAGAGTCTCCGCACATCGCCCCGGTAACGAGAATTGTTGCGAAATCACGCGTTGACGAACAGGAGGACATCGAATGTCGGAAGCGACAGAAGTTGGCAGTGCGCCAAGCAGCGCTCCAAACAGTGTCCAAGGCAGTGATGCGACCGGCGATGTGTGCTGCACGGGAGATTCGCACGGCTACATCACCGCCAAGGGCGACTACCTGGCGCGTCTGCGTCGCATTGAAGGTCAAGCTCGCGGCCTGCAGCGCATGGTCGACGAGGACAAGTACTGTATCGACATCCTGACGCAGGTGTCGGCGATGACCAAGGGCCTCCAGGCGGTGGCCATGGGCCTGCTCGAGGACCACATCGGCCACTGCGTCGTCAAAGCCGCTGTTGCCGGTGGGCCCGAGGCGGACGCGAAGATCAAAGAAGCAAACGACGCGATTGCGCGATTGGTCCGCTCATAGAATTGTGATGAACATTGATACCTTGGTGCGCATGTTCAGTATCGAGATCCGTCGTACATTCGCTGTGAGGCAGGGGCTTCCGGCACCGGTGCGGGACGCGAAGAACTTGCCGCCGCTGATGCCTGCCGACGGATTTCGCGTGACGATGCGAGTGGCGTTCTCGTTCGAGGACGACCAACTCGGAGAACGTGGATGGTTTGTCGACACGGACGCTCTGGACGAGTCCGTCGATCGATGTGCCGAGCAATTGGCGAGCGGTGCCTGGCCGGAGATTTTCGATTTCCGTCCGTCATTCGAGAATGTCGCGAAGTGGGCTTTCACTGAACTTGCGTCCAGCATTCCTCAGCTGACCTACGTCGAACTCGACAACGAGACGATCGGTGTGGCAACAAGATACGTCAGATCACAATGATCTGACGTATCTCGTTGACGCACCGCGTTCGGTCGACCGGCCTACTGGTAGAGGCGCAACGCAGAACCGATGAAGGTCTTACCGAATGCGAGTCCGGCCTTGTTGAAGTAGAAGCTCAAGACCGTATCTGCAAACGGGACTGCTGACACCGTTTTGGTGATCTGCGACTCGGCGTCTGCCCACTCCGCGCACGCTGCGTCGCCGGTCAAACCGGAGGCCTTGGCAACGGCTGCTTCGTAGGCGGGGTTGTTGATCGAAGAGAAATTCTTACCTGCTGCCGGAGCAGGACCGGAGAAGAACGGGACGAACCCGCTGGGAACCGAATTGTTGATCTGGATCCACGCGATGTCCCACTGGTTGTTGTCCTTGCCACTGAGCATGACGTCGACAACCTTGGTCTGGTCGGCTCCTGTCACCTCGACGGTCGCACCGAGGTCGGACCATGCCGACTGGGTGAGCTCGGCTGCCGCGCTGCGCGCATCTTCGCCGGCAGCGTAGAAGAGGCGGAGGGTCAGCGGCTTTCCGTCCTTGCTTCGTTTGCCGTCGGAGCCGGCGATCCAACCTGCAGCGTCCAGTGTTGCCTTTGCTGCGCTGAGGTCGAAGTCCGGAATGTTGCCTGCGACAGAGTCGTACACACAGGCTCGGGGCTCGACGGAGACAAGACTTGTTGCACGGGTGCCCTGGCCGCCAGTGATGACTTCAGCGAGATCGTCGAGATTGACAGCCTGGACGAGAGCTTTTCGAACGGCGGGATCACTGGTCGGATTGTCCGCAATCTGATTGAAGTACATCTGACCGGCGGGAAGTGGGCGCTGGACCGAGTCGAAATTGGCGGCATCGATGCGATCCTTGTCCGGACCGGCGATCGGAGATGCGCTCAGTTCGCCTGAGAGAAGCTGGTTTGCTGCGGTGCTGACATTGGGTGCCATGACAGCAATGACTGTCTTGGGGACACCCGGTGTGTCGGAGGTGGTGTCGTCGGGCCCCCAGCTGTAACCGTCACGACGCTCGAACGTGTAGTGGTCATTGGCCGAGACTTCGGTGACTTCGAACATGCCGGAGCCCAGCGACTTGTTGTTCGAGGCGGTCGGATCTTCGAGACCGACATCGCACATGATCGGGAGGCGACTGATGGTGAGGAGGAGGAACGGGGTCGGCGCCGGAGTGGTTACCGTGATGGTGCGGGTGGCGAGATCGGCAGTGGCCGAAGCGCCGATGGGAACTGTGGTGCCGCGTTGTTGTGAACCCTTGGCTGGATCGGCTACGAAGTTGATGTTGTTCGCGACGGTCTGTGCAGTCAGCGTCGACCCGTCGGTACAGGTCACGCCTTCACGAATGGTGAAGGACGCGGAGGTCGGCGTTTCTTCCCACTTCTCGGCCAACCATGGTTTGAATTCACTGGTTTCAGGATCCTGGTAGACCAGGGAGTCGTACGCCAGCTTCGAAATTTCCGCGGTTGCCGCAGAGCCGGACATGATCGGGTTGAGTGCACCCGGATCGCCTTGCAACGCGTACCGGAAGGTTCCGTCAGTCAGAGGCTCACCGCCGCCGGAGCCCGAGGACGTGCCTCCCGAGCTGCAAGCCGACAATACGAGCGCGAGCCCCGCGGTCGCGGCAAGCGTCGAATAGGAGCGGTGTTTCATTGTGCCTCCGTGAAGGAGCCGGGGCCCGGGAGTGAATCGTGAGGGCGCAGTCGAGTGTGACCGCTAAATCTTGGCGTAGGACGTGACGGGCATCTCGGTCGATCCTCACGAAAATCGGGCGGATTTTTGTTCGATTTCACGAAGGTTGGAGTTCTGGTTCAGTTCACGGGGAGTCGAGGTCACTTCGTCGTGGCCACCCGGTCTCCGTGAGCACGGTTGCTGGAACTGACCTCAACGGGGAGGTGGGGCCGAGACCGTGGAGGTCTGCGTCGTCGTCGATTTCGGACCAGAATTCGTCCGCCGAAACATCAAGGCCGAGAACGATCCACGGCGGTCCGGCTTCTTGGAACGCGTATGAGACGGTTCCGGTACGCGGAACTGTCGTATCGAACAGTCGGTCTCCGACGGGATAGCCCTGCTGCTCGCCGACCAAAGTCAAGGTAGTCGGTTCGAAGGATGCATCGCGCAGAATCTTCTCGACTGCGCGGTCGAAGCTCTGCTGGACGCTGAACTCTTCGTACGAGTTCGAACCGGTGACCTCGGGGAAATGCGCACAACACAAAACGTATGGGCCTGCTGAGTTGCAGTAGAGACGAAACACGGGAAATCCAACGGCCACGACGTGACGTTAGCAGGGCGTCGAAATGGAGGAGTTGCTGTTTCAGCAAAGATGGTTGCGTGAGTTGTGGAAGGTCGTTCATCCTGGGTGCATGAGCCACGAACACCACAATCACCACGAAAACTCCGATACCACCGAGAATCCGTACGCCAAGGCGGACGCACAGTTCTGGAACTCGCTGTACGAGGAACGCCCCGCGCGCTGGAGCGGAAATCCCAACCCACAGTTGATTGCCGAAGCCTCCGACCTGGAACCGGGCACGGCACTCGACGTCGGTTGCGGCGAAGGTGCCGACGCTTTGTGGTTGGCGCGTCGCGGGTGGAAGGTCACCGGCACCGACATCTCGTCGGTTGCGCTCGGCCGCGCCCAGGCTCACGTCGAGGGCGAGGGCGTCGACATCGAATGGCTGGAAGCCGACCTGACGAAGTGGGATCCGCAGGGGCGCTCGTTCGATCTGGTGTCCGCGCAGTTCTTCCACATGCTCGAACCCGCGCGCGGGGAATTGTTCCGTGCTCTCGGAGATCTGGTCGCGCCCGGCGGGCATTTGCTGATCGTGGGCCACTCACCTCACGAGTCGCCGACCGAGCACCATCGGGCCATGCTCCATACACCCGAATACGTGGAGTCGCTGTTCACCGATGGTTGGAAGGTGTTGGTCTCGGAGTCGCGGGAACGTGATCTTCCCGCGAACCCCGAGATGCATCACACGACGGATACCGTTGTGCTGCTTCAGCGATTGAGTGCGAGCACCGACAGCAACTCGTAAGCGACGTGGGCCGCTGCGATACCGGTGATCTCGGCGTGGTCGTACGCCGGCGCTACCTCGACGATGTCGGCGCCGACCACGTTGAGTCCCACCAACCCACGCAGTGTGTTCAACAATTCGCGCGAGGTCATGCCGCCCGCTTCGGGTGTTCCGGTGCCCGGAGCGTGGGCGGGATCGAGTACGTCGATGTCGACGGAGACGTACACCGGCCCACCGTCGAGGCGCTTACGCATGCGCTCGACGATGCTGGCGACACCGTCGACCTCGTAGTCGTCACTGCGGATCACCTGGAAGCCGAGGACGCGGTCGTCTTCGAGGTCCTTCTCGCTGTAGAGCGGTCCACGGATGCCGATGTGCTGCGAACGCTCCATGTCGATCAGGCCCTCTTCACTGGCGCGGCGGAAGGGGGTGCCGTGGGTGAAAGGCTGACCGAAGTAGGTGTCCCAGGTGTCGAGATGAGCGTCGAAGTGCAGGACGGCGATCGGGCCGTGATCGCGGGCCAGTGAACGCAGGATCGGCAGTGCGATGGTGTGATCGCCGCCGAGCGTGAGCACGGAGGAACCGTCGGCGCGCAGGTCGGTGACGGCGGACTGAACCGTCGTGAGAGCTTCCTGGATGTCGAAGGGGTTGACGCCGATGTCGCCGAAATCGGCTACCTGCTGGTTGGCGAAGGGCGAGACCTTCAGCGCTGGGTTGTACGGACGCAGCAGCTTCGACGCAGCGCGGATGTGCCCCGGACCGAACCGGGCACCGGGGCGGTAGCTGACACCCGAATCGAAGGGGATACCGAGGATCGTCACGTCGGCGCGCGAGACCTCGTCCAGGCGCGGGAGACGCGCAAAGGTGGTCGGCTCGGCGTAGCGGGGGACGCGCGTGGCGTCGACGGGTCCGATGAACGATCCGGGGTTGTTGGTAGCCATGTGCAGAGGTCCCTGCTCTCGATTCGGCGCACACCGGGCGCCCTTCAGTGATGTAGCTCTCTGAGCAAGTATGGTTTCTTCAAGAGGCTCGGTTGTCAACCCCTGTTTCCTGAAAGGGACACGGTGGTCGTGAAGGAGTGGGTTCAGTGGCCAAGGCGAAGGAAGCGGTCGAGCCGGTCGGACCGCGCATCGGGGCGAGGCTCAAGGCGGCACGTCAATCGAAGCGGTTGACCCTCGACGACCTGGCCGAGGCCTGTGGTGTGACCAAGGGGTATCTCTCGAAACTCGAGCGCGATCACGTCAACGCGTCGGTGGCGACCCTGATAAAGGTGTGCGCGGTGCTCGAGATCCCCGTCGGATCCCTGTTCGAGAATGCGTCCGCCGGTGAAGTAGTCCGCGCCGACGCCATGCCGCAAATCAGCTTCGGTGGCGAAAAGATGACGGAGTACCTGCTCACGCCTACCAACGAGCGTCGAATTCAGGTGCTGCTCGGCGAGCTGGAACCAGGCGGCGGAAGTGGTCGGGAGTTCTACAGTCTGCCGATCGACGTGAACTTCGTGCACGTGCTCGAGGGCGGCTTGCGGGTCTCGTTCGAGGGTGGTCGGACGGATCCGAACGGTGAGGCCGTCGATGCCGAAGACGTCGTACTTGCGGCGGGCGATTCCTTCACATTCACGCCGACGCACAACCATAGTTTTCAGGCCGAAGGCTCGGTTCTGGCGAAGGTTCTGTGGGTCTTGAATCCGGCATTGCCGGAAGGGCCACGCGCGTCGCCTTCGTGAGACTCGAATCCGTGAATGTTGATTCTTAGGAAACAAGAGTTGACATGATTGGCGGCACCGGTCACGCTGGTAGTTGTCCCCATCACACACACCGTCGAAAATTGGCGTCACGGAACTCCTGAAGGAGCGCACCATGCATGTCGATTCAGTTCGAGTTGGCCTGTTCCAAGGTCCGCTCACCACCCCGGACACCTTTGCGTCGGTGGAGTTCAACCTCGCTGCAATCGACACTGCTGCCCGCGAGGCTGCAGCATCCGGTGCGAAGATCCTGCTGACGCCGGAGATGTCCGCAACCGGCTACGACATCGGCGAACTGGTGTCGCTACGCGCGGAACCGGCCGACGGCCCGATCTTCGATTCCGTCGCCGAGATTGCTCGAAGTGCAGGCATCGCAGTCGTCTACGGCTACCCCGAACTCGACGGGGGAGATGTCTACAACAGTGTGCAGGTGGTGGACCGCGACGGCACTTCGCTTGCGCACTACCGCAAGACGCATCTGTTCGGCACGCTCGACCGCGAACATTTCCGGCCAGGTGAGACCCTGGTGGTCGGGTTCGATTTCGAGGGCATCCGCTGCGGGTTGTTGATCTGCTACGACGTGGAATTTCCGGAAGCGGTTCGGGCCCATGCCGACGCCGGTACCGAATGGCTCATCGTGCCGACAGGGTTGATGACTCCGTACGAACACATTGCGCAGCAAGTGGTTCCGGCCCGCGCATACGAGAGTCAGATGTTTGTCACCTACGTCAATCGGTGCGGCGCCGAAACCGAGCTGACCTACTGCGGTCTCTCGTGCGCCATCGCACCCGACGGTGCCGAGTTGGCGCGGGCAGGGGGCGGCCAGGAATTGCTCTTCGCGGATATCGCCGCCGCCACCGTCTCGCAATCGCGCACCCTCAACACGCATCTCGACGATCGACGCCTCGATCTGTATCCCGACCTTTCTGTCACGACTGTCTCCAAGGAGAACCGTAGATGACCATCCCAGTAGCTCCGGACAGTTCCTCGGAACCCGGCAAGCAGCCGCCCCTCACGATGTTCGGGCCGGATTTTCCGTTCCCGTACGACGACTACGTTTCCAGTCCGGCGGGACTCGGCTCGGTGCCCGATCTGGCACTGGGTACAGAAGTTGCCGTGATCGGTGGTGGACTCTCCGGCATGATCGCGGCCTACGAGTTGCTCAAGGTCGGTCTCAAACCGATTGTCTACGAAGCTGATCAGATCGGTGGCCGGATGCGGTCGGTCGAGTTCGACGGGCACCCCGGGGTGGTCGCCGAGATGGGCGCAATGCGTTTCCCACCGTCGTCGACGACGTTGTTCCACTACCTGAACGAACTGGGTCTGCAGACCGAGGAGTTCCCGAATCCCCTTGCCGAGGTCACGCCGAGCACCGTCATCGATCTCAAGGGTGAGAGCCACTACGCGCACACTCTCGAGGATCTGCCGCCGATCTACACCGAGGTGGCGCAGGCCTGGCAGCGCACTCTCGAAGAGCATGCCGATCTGATTCCGTTGCAGCAGGCCATTCGTGACCGCGACACCGCAGAAATCAAGCGGATCTGGAACGACCTCGTGGTGCGCTACGACGACCAGACGTTCTACGGATTCCTCGCCGCGTCGAAGCACTTCAAGTCCTTCCACATGCGGGAAGTGTTCGGACAGGTCGGATTCGGTACGGGCGGTTGGGATACCGACTACCCCAACTCGATCCTCGAAATCCTTCGTGTGGTCATCACGGCCGCCGACGACGACCACCGCGGCATCGTCGGTGGATCGCAGCAGCTGCCGATGCGGTTGTGGAACCGCGCCCCGGCGCACATGGCGCATTGGCCTGCCGGTACTACGGTCGCTTCGCTCAACGACGGTGAGACGCGTCCCCGCGTCACCGAACTCCGGCGTACCGAGCCTGGCAACATCACGGTGACGGACTCCGAAGGTTTCATTCGCACGTATGCGAGTGCCGTTGTGACAGTGCAGAGTTGGATGCTGCTGAACAACATCAGGTGTGACGACGATCTGTTCCCGATCGACCACTGGACTGCGATCGAGCGAACTCACTACATGGGTTCGACCAAGGTGTTCGTTCTCGTCGACCGCCCGTTCTGGAAGGACAAGGATCCCGTGACCGGCCGTGATTCGGTGTCGATGACACTGACCGACCGTATGAGTCGCGGCACCTACCTGCTCGATCAAGGCGAGGGAAAACCTGGCCTCATCTGTTTGTCGTACACCTGGTCGGATGATTCGCTGAAGCTGCTGGCGCTCGACGCCACCGAGCGCATGAACATCATGCTGCGCTCTCTCGAAGAGATCTACCCCGGCGTTGACTTCCGCAGCCACGTCATCTCGAGCCCGGTGACGCTGTCGTGGGAAACCGAGCGCGACTTCATGGGCGCATTCAAGGCGAACCTTCCGGGGCACTACCGCTACCAGGAGCGCCTGTTCTCCCACTTCGTGCAGAATGATCTCGAACCGCGTCATCGGGGAATCTTCCTCGCCGGTGACGACGTGTCGTGGACTGCCGGCTGGGCCGAGGGCGCGATCCAGACCGCGATCAACGCGGTATGGGGCGTCGTCAACCATCTCGGCGGCGCTGCGCCTACCGAGAATCCCGGACCCGGCGACGTGTTCGAGGAGCTTGCTCCGATCAGGTTGGGCGACTGAGCTCACCGCAACTGCCGAAATGTCGTGCCCGATGGGGGTTGGTACTCCTATCGGGCACGACCTCTTTCCGGTGATCCACGCAACACTGGAAAGTGTTCGGATCCAATAATTTCCAGGAGGGTGTTCAATGGCGAGCACATCATCGGCGACCAAGACCGCAGCTGCAGAATCGAGACCGGCAGGCGGTGATCGATCCGGTGACCCGGCGCTCGAACTGGTCGCCGAATTGGCAGCAGCGGGCCAGCGACTCGTCTTCCGTCAGGGTGACAACCTGAACAGTGACGATCTGACCTGTGTGGTGCTGTGGCCGTCCGGAGAGCCCTCCCTCTCCGATCTGTGCGAGAACTTCGAGTCCCTCGGACTCCGAGTTTCGACGCACCGCCCCCTTCCGACCGTTCTGGGTTCGGCGCACTACTTCACCTTCGAGCCGAGCACCTTCGACGGCAGTGCGCTGGAGAAGATGGCGGACGCCTTCGAAGCCGTCATCGCCGGACAGACCCGGATGGACGCATTCTCCAGTCTGATCGGACGAGCAGACATCACGTGGCGCGACGCAGAGTTGCTGCGCGCTGCGTGCCGTTTCCTCGCTCAGGCTCGTATCGGGCTGTCCAAGAGCTACATCGTCGGAGTGTTGGCAGCGAAGCCACTCTTCGTACGGCAGGCAATCGAACTCTTCACTGCGCGTTTCGATCCCGCCGTAGCAGGATTGCGGGAGACAGCAGTGGCCACCGCGGCGGCGGCCATCGACGAATCAGTCGACGGTGCAGACACTCTCGACGAGGATCGCGTCTTGCGCGGCGTTCGTTCGTTCCTGCAGGCGACTCTGCGCACCAACTGGTACCTGCGTGGTGAGTCCGGCGACCCGCTGCCGTACGCGTCGTTCAAGATCGACTCGCAGTTGCTCTCCACCCCGCAGAAGACCGTTCCCTTCCGCGAGATCTACGTCAGCGCACCCAATGTCGAAGGCGTTCATTTGCGTAGTTCCTCCGTCGCCCGTGGCGGCCTGCGTTGGTCGGATCGATACGAGGACTACCGCACCGAGGCCCTGAGCCTCATGAAGACCCAGAGCGTGAAGAATTCCCCGATCGTTCCTTCGGGTGCCAAGGGCGCGTTCGTGGTTCGGGGCACGTCGTCACCGACTCCGGCGCAGGTGCAGGAGTCGTACAGCACCTTCATTCGCGGCTTGCTGGACGTGGTGGACAACATCGTCGACGGCGCTGCGGTACACCCGGCAGAAGTAATCGAGTACGACGGTGAAGACTCCTATCTCGTCGTGGCAGCAGACAAGGGGACCGCACGGTTCTCGGACGTCGCGAACGGCATCGCCGTCGAGCGTGGTTTCTGGCTCGGCGACGCTTTTGCTTCCGGCGGTTCGGCCGGCTACGACCACAAGGCGATGGGCATCACCGCTCGCGGCGCCTGGGTAGCGGTACGACGGCACTTCGCCGAGCGCGACCTCGATGTCGACACCGATCCGTTCACCGTCGCGGGTATCGGGGACATGTCCGGCGACGTGTTCGGCAACGGAATGTTGCTCTCGCACAAGATCCGTCTGGTCGCGGCATTCGATCACCGCCACATCTTCATCGACCCGAACCCCGACACCGAGACGAGCTTTGCCGAACGCGCTCGCCTCTTCACCGTGCCGCGCTCGTCCTGGGACGACTTCGACCGCACCGTGATGTCGCCTGGTGGTGGCGTCTGGCCGCGGAGCGCGAAGTCGATCCGCCTTCCGCTCGAGGCGCGGGCGGCCCTCGGAATCACCGAGGAGAAGCTGACCCCGCAGGAACTGATCCGAGCGATCCTGTGTGCTCCGGTGGACCTGTTGTGGAACGGCGGCGTCGGTACCTACGTGAAAGCGTCGACCGAAAGCAACGTCGACGCGGCCGATCCGTCCAACGACGCAGTTCGCGTCAGCGCTGACGAGTTGCGTGCGACGGTGGTCGGTGAGGGCGGCAACCTCGGCTTCACCCAGCGTGCCCGCATCGAATATGCCGCTGGCGGTGGCCGAATCAACGCCGACTTCATCGACAACGCGGCCGGCGTGGCTACCTCGGACCGTGAGGTCAACATCAAGATCGCACTCGCAGCGTTGGACTCGACCTCGCGCAATGAACTACTCGCGGCGGCCCAGGACGAGGTGGCCGCATCGGTGCTCGAGGCCAGTGAAGATCAGACCCTCGCGATCAGCCTGGCCGAGCACCGCGCACCGGCCCTGCTCGATCAGCACGAGCGGTTGATCGAGAACCTCGTCTCGGCGGGCGCCATGAAGCGACTGGAAGAATCTCTGCCCGACGCCAAGGCGCTGGCGGTCAGGGCGCGTGCCGGGCAGGGTCTCCTGCGGCCGGAACTTGCTGTGCTGGTGGCGCAGTCGAAGAACGTACTGACTGCGGAACTGGGCGCATCGACGGTCCCGGACAATCAGATCTTCGCCGATCGTCTCCCACAGTACTTCCCGCTCTCCGTCGTCGAGGCCGCACCGGACGCAGTCCGCGCACATCGGTTGGGCCGCGACATCATCATCACCTCGGTTGTCGACGAACTGGTCAACCGCGTCGGCCCCGGCGTGCTGTTCCGGCTCGAGGAACACCTCGGAGTCCACAGTCCGGAAGCGGCTCTGGCCTACGCAGTGGTCAGCGAAGTGCTCGGCACCGAGGAACTTCGGCGCGAGATCTTGAACTCGGAGCTGCGCGCCACCGAGCAGTTGCAGGCTCTCGATCGCTTGCAGCAGTTGTTGGAATCCGAGATGAGCTGGGTGTTGCGTCGCCCGGGAGCAGCCGGCCGGTTCACCGTGAACCCGCGAGCCGACATCGATCGATGGGCCGCGCCGGTGCGGGCTCTCACCGAAGGGCTGTCGGCAAGTGAGCGCATCGAGGCTTCTTTCGGGGCGCTCGCCCTGGCTGACATTGCGTTGCAGGAGAATACGACGGTTCAGGCCGCGGCTGCGATCTACCGGGAACTCTCCGACACCCTCGATCTGGGCGATGTTCTCGGGGGCGTCGACGTTGCCGTCGGTGCCTCGCATTGGGAGGTCATGGGCAGCGCTGCCGTCCACGCCAGGTTGACGGCGCGTTTCGCAGACCTCGTGTCCGGAGCGCTCGGAGAAGGTATTCCGGAGGTCGTCGAGTTGTGGACCGCCGCCAATCCGCAAGCGGTGCGCCGGTTCACGGCTTTGATGTCGAGCGTGAGCCGCAGTGGAGCGCTGGACACCGCCCGTCTCTGCACGGTCGACGCCGAACTCGAACTGCTCGTCCGCGGTGCGTCGAGCTTCGCTTCGGTGCATGCGGAGGAGCGTTCAGCGGCCCTCCCAGGCGAGTAGCGATAGCAGTAGTTCGGCTCTGACCCTGGCCTGCCCGAGGTCGCATTGCAGCAGTTCCTCTATGCGTGCGATGCGGCCTCGGAGGGTGTGCCGGTGAACACCGAGTTCGGCTGCGGCCGATTCCCATTGGCCGTTCGCCTCGAGATAGGCGCGCAGTGACGCGGCCAGTGCGGTTCCGTGTGCCTGGTCGTGTTCCGTCAGCACCGGGATGGTGTCCGCAGCCATGGCGATCAATGCGTCACGGGCAGGCTCGGATGCCAGAATCGTCGAACCACTCAGAGCGTCGAACTCGAGAATACGCGCCGTAGCCGTCGTGAGGTTGGCCGCGGCGCGGGCCTGGACGAGTGCGCGGGGTGCGTCGAGAACACGGTGAGGGGTGCTGATTCCGGCACGCACGGCTTTCGCTTCGGTGGGGGAGAGCTGCGCCAGTAGTGTTTTGGCGGTGTCGATTGTGTCGGTTCCGCGGAGGAGGACGGTCAGCGAACCGTCCTCGGATTGCGCGAACAACGGCCGGCCTGCTCGCGCGAGAGCGTTGTCGAGTTCGCGAAGAACGGGGCCGAGTCCGGATCCGCGAACGTGGACGACACGGACGTTGCCGTGCGTGTCGCTCGCTTCGTCCAAGTACGACGGCACACCGTCCTCGGGGATTCGGCCGTCGAGTAAGAGCCCGAAAGCCATGGCGTTGAGTCGAGTTCGCTCGGCCCGCAGGCGAACCGGCTTCTCGAGTTCGAGAGTGAGCAGTGAGACCGCATGCCCGAGCAACACTCTGTCGATATTGCTCAGGGGCCCGGCGCCGGCCATTGCGAGGTAGCCGTGCCAGCTGTCGGTGACGCCGACCGGGGACAGTGTCAGCGTCCGTTCGGGCGTGCTCTGCGAGATCGACGCCGGAGCGTTGGGATCGCGAGTGGTGGCCGCGACCGCGCGAACCTCGGTGATCAACGACTTCTGGTTTGCCGGATGCACCGCGGTGATCCGATCTCCGACAAACGCCACCGAAGTTTTTGTGGCCGTGGCCAGTTCGCGCACGATGGCCGAGACGCCACCGCGCAGTGCAACGCGGGTGATGCGTGTCTGTACTTCTGCCGCGCGGAGTACCGATTCGTATTCCTGCTGGCTCAGACGGGTCATCACCGCGCGCGTGACTGCCGCGAACGGGGTCGTGAACGGCACTTCCAGCAGGGGGAGTCCCCGACTGCGGGCGGCGGCAATCAGGTCTGCGGGCACACTCTCGTGGGAAAGGCCGGTCCCGAAACCCAGAGCCGATACTTCTGCGGCGGCCAGACGGTCGATGTACTCGCTGTAGTCGGTGGCGTCCGCGCCCACCAGTGCCAGCCCGGTGGTGAGCACCAACTCGCCCCCGGAAAGCCACGGTGTGGGGTCCGTCAGCTCTGTGGCCTGCGCGAACGTGACGGGGTGGGTGGCAGCTGCTCGGTCGGTGAGCAGAGCCAGCGAGAGGTGTTTCTGGCGCAAGAGCCACGAGATCGGAACCGTCACCTGATCAAGGCTAGCTGTCGTTGCCGATATGGAGTAGCCCTGGAGCTCCGGGTATCCATTTCGGCAGTGCTTGCGATGCTTCGCGCGTCGCATACTCGAATGCAATACACAACCGAGAGGGTGGTCACATGAGTGCAATCGAATACCGGCTTCCGCAGGAGCGTCGCATCGTCACGGAGTTCCCGGGCCCGCGCTCGGCTGCGCTCGCCGAACGCCGTAAGAAGGTCGTCGGCGCCGGCGTCGCATCCACCCTCCCGGTCTACGTCGCCGACGCAGACGGCGGAGTCATCGTCGACGTCGACGGCAACTCGCTGATCGACCTCGGTGCCGGTATCGCGGTGACCAGCGTCGGCGCTTCCAACCCGGCCGTCGTGTCCGCCGTTCAGGATCAGGTCGCGCACTTCACCCACACCTGTTTCATGGTCGCTCCGTACGAGGGCTACGTCGAGGTCGCCGAGCGTCTCGCCGAGCTCACCCCCGGTGACCACGAGAAGCGTTCCGTGCTGTTCAACTCCGGCGCAGAAGCCGTCGAGAACGCCGTCAAGATCGCCCGTCACGCAACCGGTCGCGACGCAGTCGTCGTCTTCGACCACGCGTACCACGGCCGCACCAACCTCACGATGGCACTGACCTCGAAGTCCATGCCGTACAAGAGCGGCTTCGGTCCGTTCGCCCCCGAGGTCTACCGCGTCCCGATGTCCTACCCGTACCGCGAGGGCCTCAATGTCGACGGCTCCAAGATCACCGGTGAGCAGGCCGCTCAGCGCGCCATCACGATGATCGAGAAGCAGGTCGGCGCTGCCAACACGGCCGCCATCCTCATCGAGCCCATTCAGGGTGAGGGTGGATTCATCGTTCCCGCAGAAGGATTCCTCCCGACGCTCGTCGCGTGGGCCAAGGAGAACGGCGTCGTCTTCATCGCCGACGAGGTTCAGGCAGGCTTCGCTCGTACCGGCGCCTGGTTCGCCAGCGATCACGAGGGCATCGTGCCCGACCTGGTCACGCTCGCCAAGGGCATCGCAGGCGGCATGCCGCTCGCCGCTGTCACGGGCCGCGCCGAGCTCATCGACGCCGTCCACCCCGGCGGCCTCGGTGGCACCTACGGCGGTAACCCCGTCGCCTGCGCCGCTGCATTGGCGTCCATCGACCAGATGCGTGAGCTCGACCTCTGTGGCCGCGCACGCACCATCGAGTCGACCGTCGTCGGCCGAATGAACGCACTGGCAAAGGAACTCGACGTCATCGGCGACGTTCGCGGTCGCGGCGCCATGCTCGCCATCGAGCTGGTCAAGCCCGGTGGGCAGGAGCCGGACGCCGACATCACCAAGAAGATCGCCGCCGAATGCCTCGCTGCCGGCGTCGTGATCCTCACCTGCGGTACCTACGGCAACGTCATCCGTCTGCTCCCGCCGCTGGTCATCTCCGAAGAGCTGCTCGACGACGCGTTGACCGTCCTCGAGACCGCCATCCGCACTGCAGCACAGGGGAACTGACATGTCCAACGTCTCGGATCTTCTCGACTCGGTACCCAAGGGTCTCTGGCTCGGCGGCAAGCTCGTCCCGGCCGAGAAGACCTTTGCGGTCTACAACCCGGCAACGGGTGAGGAACTCGCCCAGGTAGCCGACGCCACCGCTGCCGACGGTATCCGTGCGCTCGACCTCGCCGCTGCGGCGCAGGAAGACTGGGCGGCCACTCCGGCACGTGTACGCGGCGAGATCCTGCGCACCGCCTTCGAATTGCTGCACGCCCGCGCCGAGGACTTCGCGCTGATGATGACCCTGGAAATGGGTAAGTCGTTGGCAGAGAGCCGCGGTGAGGTCAACTACGGCGGCGAATTCCTGCGCTGGTTCAGCGAGGAAGCAGTACGCATCGGCGGACGTTTCACGCAGGCTCCGGCCGGCAACGGTCGCATCCTGGTCACCAAGGAAGCCGTCGGACCGGTCCTCGCGATCACCCCGTGGAACTTCCCGCTCGCCATGGGCACACGCAAGATCGGACCGGCGCTGGCTGCCGGTTGCACCATCATCGTCAAGCCCGCCGAGGACACGCCGCTGACCATGCAGCTCCTCGGTCAGGTGTTCGCCGATGCCGGTCTGCCCGACGGTGTGCTCTCGATCCTCCCGACGTCCGACGCGGCCTCCATCAGTGGACCGCTGATGGAAGATGCGCGTCTGCGCAAGGTCACCTTCACCGGCTCCACTGGCGTCGGAAAGTTGTTGGTGCGCAATGCTGCTGACAAGCTGCTCCGCACGTCGATGGAACTCGGTGGCAATGCGCCGTTCATCGTCTTCGACGACGCCGACATCGACGCAGCTGTCGACGGCGCAATGCTCGCGAAGATGCGCAACGGCGGCGAGGCCTGCACCGCGGCCAACCGCATCTACGTCGCCAACTCGGTGCGCGAAGAGTTCACCGACAAGTTCACCGCCAAGGTTGCGGCCTTGAAGGTGGGCGCCGGTGACGCCGAGGGCACCAACATCGGACCGCTGATCAACACCAAGCAGCTCGCAACCGTCACCGGACTCGTCGACGACGCCGTGTCCAAGGGTGCTCGCGTTCGCACCGGTGGATCGGCACCCGAAGGCCCCGGGTTCTTCTTCACCCCGACGGTTCTCGACCAGGTGCCCGCCGATGCGCGCCTGCTGAAGGAAGAGATCTTCGGACCCGTTGCGGCAGTAGTCGGTTTCGACACCGAAGACGAAGCGATCGCGGCTGCGAACAACACCGAGTACGGTCTCGTGGCGTACTTCTACACTCGCGACATCGACCGTGCAATGCGCGTCTCGGCCAAGCTGGACACCGGCATGGTCGGCGTCAATCGCGGCGCGATCTCCGATGCTGCCGCGCCGTTCGGTGGCGTGAAGGAATCGGGCTTCGGCCGTGAAGGCGGAACCGAGGGTATCGACGAGTATCTCGATACCAAGTACGTAGCGCTCTAACTTGCTGTGCGCCTTTATTAACCGCGGGCGGTTAATAAAGGCGCACAGTTGTCTATTGACCTAACGGAGTCGGGCGGTAGTACTTGCCCTCGTGGTAGAGCAGCGGTGCGGCAGCGGATTCGTCGTCTTCTTCGGCGTGAACCCGCGTGACGAGTCCGATGACCAGCGTGTGGTCGCCGACAGGGATCAACTGGTCGACCTTGACGCGCATCCAGCTGGGGGTGCCGTGCAGCACCGGCTCCCCGGTGTCGAGCACTGCCCACAGTGACTCGTCTGCAAAACGCTGATCGGCACTACGCGCAAAGCGCTGGGCCAGATGCTGCTGATGTTCGCCGAGAAGGTGGATCACCAAGGACTCGGCTGCCTTGAGTGCATTGATGCTCGACGACGTCTCCGCGATGTTGAACGAGACGAGCGGCGGCTCGAGGGAGACGGACGAGAACGAGGTGGCGGTGAAACCCACCGGGCCGGTACCCGAATCGAGGGTCACGACGGTGACACCGGCGGGGTGGCGGCGAAGCGCAGCGCGGTAGTCACCGGCGCAGATGCCGGTGGACAACTCGGGCGTCGCTGCTACTTCGGGGACGTCGGGGGTGGTGTGGCTGGAAACGGCATTCGGCTTGTCAGACAACGGGAACTCTCCGGCTGGAACTCGAGGTGTGCGGTGTGGTCGAGGTGACTGCGCTCGGCATACACAGACAGGCGTCGGTGCGGCACAGATCTACGTGCCGTCGACGCCAGTGGTTGCCGGCCGGGGTCCTGGTTGCAGTGCACATGGTGCGTCCAACTATAGGTGGACGCACGTCTGAGTGGTTTCGGACCGGGTTGGCTGAAGTGCTTCAGTCCATGTCGACGGCGAGGCCGGCGGTGATTCGGAGGAGTTCGGAGTACGTCGTGCGAAAGACCGTGTTGGGGTGCCCGGCGGCTGCCCACAACTCGGGGTACTGCTCGAGGGCGGTATCGACGTACGTCGGCAGGTTGGTGGGATGCCCGAGCGGAGCGACCCCACCGATCGGCTGGCCCGTCGCGGACTTCGCCATCTCCAGCGGCGCCCGCGTGAGCTTGCCTTCGAGGCGTTCGCCGGTGGCCTTCAGATTCACCTGATGCGCGCCGGAGACCAGCAGCAGGACCGGATCGTCGTCGAGAAGGAACACCAGTGACTTGGTGATCGCGCCTACCTCCACCCCGACGGCCGCCGCTGCCTCGGCCGCGGTGTGCGTGGCGTCGGGCTGCGTGACGATGACGCCGTGGTGACCCCGCGAGATCAGTGTTTCGGCGACGTGCGAGGCGTTGGGGTGGAGGAGGCTCGTCATGAGTTCAGACTAGGACTAGTCGGCGTTCGCCACAGCTGGAGTCGGCGTCGTGTCGGTGGACTTTCGGTTACGACGGATCGTGAAGCCGAACAGCATGACCGCACCGATCAGCGCGTACAGGAACAGCGTCAGAGCAGGCTGGCCGACGCCGACGTTGTTGAAGTAGACGATGCTCCGCACGCCTTCGGTGCCGGCGCCAGGTGTGATCCATCGGCCGATGGCGGCATAGAACGAGGGAATCACGTTGGAGCCGAATGCGCCTCCCGCACTGGGATTGCCGAGAATCACGAAGACGGCGATAGCCAGCGGGACTGCCAGAACGCCGATGGCAGCGCGCAATCCGAGTGTGAACATGGCGGTGCCGAACACCACGGCTGTTCCCAGGATCCACAGCGGGAACCAGTGGCCCGCGAAAGTTCCGAGCACGTGTGAGGTGATGAGGGCGCCGAGGGCTCCCGAGATGATCGAGTAGATGGCGATCACGCCCGTGTGTGCGCTTGCCTGGCGGAGGGTCTTCGGCGCACCGATGAACAGTCCGATGGCTGCCGCAAGGAGATAGCCGCCGACGACCCAGCCGACCGAGAGGTAGAAGCCGGAGAGGCCGCGGTTGTCGTGGGCTCCGACGGGGATCTCGTCGCGGACGACGAACTGTCGGTCCTGTGTCGCCTCGACCTTCGTGAACACCGCTTCGAGTGACGTAGCGATGGAGCTGCCGCCCGCGCTCGCGGTGATCAGGGTGTCCGGTCCGGCCGGGTTGATGACAAACGCGCCCTGGATCTCGCGGTCGTTGATCATGCGGCGAGCGGTCGCCGTGCTGTCGACCACCTGAGCGTCGAGCGGGCTGCCGTCGATGGCGTTGAGTTTGTCGGCGATCTGCTGATCCATGCCGTCGGGTGTGCCCTGATCGGCGATGACCGCGATTTCGATGTCTCGCGGAGTCGGCTGATGGAAGGCGGCGACGTAGCTGAGGATGAAGCCCATCTGCAGCAGGAGCACGCCGACGAACAGCGCGGCCATCACCTTGGGTGCGCCGTATTTCACCAGCAGATTGTCGTGGTGGTGTTCGTCGTGGGTGGAGCTGTTGTCTGGTGCGGCGTGTGCCGGATGCGTAGTGGTCACGAAAGAGTCCTGATCTTGTCGAAAGTAAAGAGCTTGTCAATACCCGAGGTATTGAATACTCTAGGTATCGTGACTGAATCTCGTCAACCGGACTGGACGCCGGTAACCCGCCCCGGACGTGACGTGGTGCGGCAAAGACTGCTCGACGCTGCGGCGGAAGAGTTTGCGGAGCGCGGATTCAGTGCCGCACGTCTCACTGAAGTTGCTCGCCGAGCGGGCTTCACCAAGGGGGCTGTCTACTCCAACTTCGAGTCGAAACAAGATCTGTTCGCCGAACTGTTCGCGCAACGGTCTCTCGAACTGGCCGGCCGGGTGCTCGCCGAGATCGCCGGGATGAACCCGTCCGACGCGGCGGGCAAAGGTGGCGAGGCCATTGCCACGTGGATGGTCGACGACCCGGGGTGGTCGCTTCTCGTCCTCGAATTCGGAGTGCTCGCCGGGCGTGATCCGCAGATCGCTCAGGCGTACTTACGTGAGCGTCGCCACTTGCGCAGCCAACTCGTGGAGTTGATCGGCGAACGTGCCCGTGAATGGGGAGTGGACGATTCCTTTGACGTGCGGACAACCGCAATCTCGTTGATGGCGTTGATATCCGGGCTCGTTCTCGAACACTCCGTGGATCCGGAAGAGGTTGATCAGAGTGTCATGGGTGCCGCCGTGACGGCACTCTTCGCCGGCGCCGTCGCACGGGCAGGATTGTCCGCCGTCTGAGTTGCTCGGTTGACAGGCAACAGATTTGAGAACTACCCTCTGGGTGCAGTACCTCGTTAGGTGAGGCTTCTGCACGAACACAGGCCACTGATCTCACGACGTCGAGAGACGCCCAAGGTTAGGACAGATCTCCCCGGCTTAAGGGGTGATCCAAAGTGGCTTCCCGTTCTTGATCGGGACACGTCGTGCAGTGCCAAAACTCGGACGTGGAGGTGTTTTCGCAGCTTGATGCCGGTTTCTTCCGGCGAAGGCGAGAGTACGTCGATATTCGGTTCTCCTGGCGTGTGCTGTGCGCATGTACTTGTGTGGCGTCATCGGACGCCCCGAACTTTCAGGAGGTGACCATCGTGGACGACCCGCCGAGTCGATATTCGACCCATCCTTCAGTTCTTGCCGACGATGCTCACCCCGGTCTTTTGCTCTTCAGTCACTGACTCTTTGCATCCTCGGCTTCATCTGCGCGGCGTTGCCGCGACCGCTGACGACTTCCATTGTCGCTCAGCGCATTCTGCTGCCCTCATGCACTGGCATGGTCCGGCGTGTTCAGGCAGCCGAGGAGATTCGTCATGTCATTTTCCGTTCTCGCATTGCGGCCACGGCCCACGAGAAACATTGCACAACAAACACATTCAACAGTCCTGGCAAAGGAAAGCGCACAGGAATTGGTCGACTTCTCGGCCTCGGACACGCGCACCGTTCTCGCGGATCTGACCACGACGGCCAACGGCCTTCGTGACGATCAGATCGACGATCTTCGTCGGCAATACGGGCGCAACGATGTCCGCCACGACCGCCCGGCGCCGGCAATCGTGCAGTTCGCGGGAGCCTTCAAGAACCCGTTCATCCTGATCCTGGTATTCCTCGCCCTGATCATGGTCGGGACCGACGTGGTCTGGGCGGACCCCGAGGACGGTCCTTCCTACGAGGGCATCATCACTCTCGGGTTGATGATCTTTGTCAGTGTCTCACTGAGGTTCTGGCAGGAATACCGTTCGAGCCGCGCCGCCGAGGCGCTCAAGGCGATGGTTACGACGACCGTCGCGGCCACCCGCAAGATCAACAACACCGTGGTCACGGCTGAGATTCCGATCGAGCAGTTACTGCCGGGGGATGTAGTCCAGCTTGCCGCCGGCGACATGATCCCGGCCGATGTCCGCATCATCCGGGCCAAGGATCTACAGGTCAATCAGTCCATGCTCAGCGGTGAATCGATGCCGGCCGAGAAGTCGGCGGACCCGTCGTCGGGGATCGACGTCGATCGGCTGCTCGAAGCCGAGAACATCGGGTTCATGGGTACTTCCGTCGTGTCGGGCAGTGGCACCGCCGTCGCGGTACACACCGGCAAGCGGACCTACTTCGGTGCCATGACAGCACAATTGGCGTCCAAGCGGCCCGAAACCAGCTTCGACATCGGGGTGCGCAGCGTCAGCTATCTGCTGATCAAGTTCATGCTGATCATGGTTCCCGCGGTGTTCATCATCAACGGGCTGACCAAGGACTGGAGCCAAGCACTACTCTTCGGCGTCGCCACCGCCGTGGGGTTGACTCCGGAAATGTTGCCGCTCATCGTGACGGCGAACCTGGCCAAGGGTGCGCTCCACATGTCGCGCAAGAAGGTGATCGTCAAGCAGATCAACGCGATTCAGAACTTCGGTGCCATGGACGTTCTGTGCACGGACAAGACCGGAACTCTCACCGAGGACCGCATCGTTCTCGGTGAGCATCTCGATACTGCCGGACGTAAGTCCGAGGACGTATTGCGGCTAGCGGCGGTCAATTCCGTGAATCAGACCGGATTGCGCAGTCTTCTCGACGACGCGGTGATCGAGGCCGCCGGTCCCGAAGTGGTCGAGGAGATCTCGCGTCGGCACGGGTTGGTGGACGAGATTCCCTTCGACTTCAAGCGCCGTCGACTCTCCGTGGTGGTCGACCACGGAGACGCCGATCTGATCGTAACCAAAGGTGCAGTGGAAGAGCTCCTTTCGGTCTGTGAATCGGTGGAACTGGACGGGGTGACCCACCAATTGACACCGGGATGGCTGGCCCGAGTCGACCGTCTGGTCGCGGAGCTGAACGGTCAAGGCAAGCGAGTGCTTGCGGTGGCAACCAAGACAGTCGTCGAAGAGCAGCGCCGCGAGTACTCGACGGCCGACGAAGAGGGCATGACCCTGGTCGGTCTGCTGGCCTTCCTCGACCCGCCGAAGGAATCTGCGGCCGGGGCGATCGAAGCCCTCGCGAGCCACGGAGTCGCGGTCAAGGTAGTGACGGGTGACAACGAACTGGTCGCCGAAACCGTCTGCGGCAAAGTCGGTATCGACGTGGGGACCGTGGTCTCCGGCGCCGAGATCGAAGCGTTGAGCGACGACGCCCTCGACGAGTTGGTGCAGCGGACAACCGTATTCGCGAAGACGGATCCGATGCAGAAGGCACGCATTGTCGAATCGCTGCGCCGGGTCGGCCACACGGTTGGTTTCCTCGGTGACGGTGTCAACGACGCACCCGCACTGCGGGCTGCGGACGTCGGCATCTCCGTTGGCACAGCGGCGGACATCGCCCGCGAATCCGCGGACATCATCTTGCTGGAGAAGGACCTCGGTGTACTCGAACAAGGAGTCATCGAAGGGCGTCGTACCTTCGGAAACATCCAGAAGTACATCAAGATGACTGCGTCGTCGAACTTCGGGAACGTCTTCTCGGTGCTCGTCGCCAGCGCCCTGCTGCCGTTCATCCCCATGATTCCCGTAGTTCTGTTGTTGCAGAACCTGATCTACGATCTCTCGATGCTCACGATCCCGTGGGACCGTGTCGACGACGACTTCCTCGCGAAGCCCCGCAAGTGGGAGACCAAGAGCCTTCGCCGGTTCATGGTGTTCATCGGCCCGATCAGTTCGATCTTCGATATCTCGACGTTCGCGCTGATGTGGTTCGTGTTCGCCGCCAACTCTCCCGAGCATGCAGCGCTGTTCCAATCGGGTTGGTTCATCGAGTCATTGATCTCGCAGACGCTGATCGTTCACATGATCCGCACCCGCAAGATCCCGTTCATCCAGTCGCGTGCATCGCTGCCGGTACTGCTCAGCACGGGCGCTGCCTGCGTCTTCGCGCTGGTGTTCCCGTTCACGTCCTGGGGTCATTCCCTCGGGTTGGTTTCACTGCCGTGGAACTACTTCCCGTGGCTGGTCCTCACCCTCGGGGCATACTGCGTCGTCACGCAGGTGGCCAAGGGAATGTTCATTCGTCGATTCGCGACCTGGCTCTAGGAGTTCACCGTGGAAATCCACGTCATCCTTGTGCGGATAGCGCTCGGGCTCGTCCTCGGCGCTGCCGTCGGGATCGAAAGGCAATGGCGCGCAAGGATGGCGGGTCTGCGAACCAACGCGTTGGTGAGCTTGGGTGCGACGCTCTTCGTCATCATGGGCGCGTACGGGTTTCAGGGCCCGGACGCCGATCCGACGCGCGTCGCAGCGCAGATCGTCTCGGGGATCGGTTTCCTCGGTGCTGGAGTGATCATGAAGCAGGGTGCGTCGGTCACCGGCCTGAACACTGCCGCCACTCTGTGGGCCACGGCCGCCGTCGGCGCACTGGCCGGAGGCGGAATGTACTGGGTCGCGGTGTTCGGGGCCGGCGCAATCATGTTGGCGAACACGCTGTTGAGGCCGTTGGGTCGGATGATGGATCACCAGCCTGCCCGAACCGGACGCGAAGAACCGCCCGCGGACTACACCTTCGAGGTGACCTGTCACGGCGACGCCGAAGCTCACATCAGAGGTCTTACCGTGCAGTCCATTTCGAGGCCCGAGTTTCAGCTCCGGTCAGTGCAGTCCTTCGACATCCCGGACAGCGACCGCGTGCGGGTGGTGGCCGAACTGGCTGCCGCGGAGCGTGACGACGGACTCCTGGAATCCGCCGTCAGCCGACTTAGCCTTGAACCGTTGGTGACTCACGTTCGGTGGGAGGTGGAACCGTCGAAGTAGATTCAGGCTCGCTGTCAGTCAGCGCGCATGTTCTTGCGGCGCAAGTGAGTTCCCCGGTGCAATGTTCGCGCAGTTGGACGGTGCAGGCTTGCCGTTCAAGCGGTCGTCGACCCAGGCGAGCGCACCGGGGAGCCAGAGCATGGCGCCGAGGAAGTGGCTGATGGTGTCGTACTGGTCGTACTGAATCGCCAGGCCGGCGTCGCAGTACTTGCGTGCGAGGGTGCGGACGTCGCCCGTGATCATCACGCCGTCTCCCGCTCCGACACCGGGGCCGCCGGGTTGGGTGCCCTCGATGGTGCCGTTTGCCGCCTGCGCGATGAACATCGGAATGGTCGGTGTCGCCGCGGTGCCCATGTTGATCTTGTTCACGACATCGACGTACTCGGGAACCGTATTGGGATCGGCGTACTCGGGTTTGACCAGATCCTGCCAGGTCAGTCCGGGATACTGTGCCAGCACATTGCCGATGGACGCGTCTTCGAGTCGAGCCATGACGTCGCGTCCACGGTCGCTGAGATACTTCCCGAAATCGATGTCGTACGAGCGCGCAACGCCGACGACTGCCATGCCGACCACGCCGCCCCACCCGATGCTTCCGCTCGCGTAGCGAAGGTTGTTGGCCGGATTGACCAGCACGCCTCCCTGCGCGGCACCGATCAAGTTGTCGTTGATCTCCGGTGCATATGCGGGAGCGAGTATCGAAGCCCAGTTGGTGGCGATCGCTCCGCCGGAGTAACCCATCAGCGCGATCTCTGCGTCGTCGGTGATTCCGGTTTCCGGGACATCGCGGGCGGCACGCAGAGCGTCGAGCGTCATCATCCCGTATTCGGGTCCGGCAGCGAAGTTTGCATCCGGCCCCTCGGTGTCCGGGACGACGATCGTGTAGCCCAATGCGAAGAGCGGCCCGAACAGGGCTGCCTCGATGGACGTGAAGGTACCGCCGATGTTGAAGTTGCGTCCGCTGGGAGTCAAGTCGCCGATCGGGGTGTTACCCGCGATGGCTCGCGACGGGCTGTCGTCGGGGTTCAGCGAATCGTAAAAGGACTGGTACGAAACAACTTTGTTCGGTTGGGCGTTGGCCGGGCGCAGGATCGAGGTGACGTTGGCGGACGGCTGTCCCAGGGCGTCGGTTGATCGGTAGAGAACCTGGACTGCCTGTATCGGGGTCGGGATGTTGAGCACGGTGTACGGCACGGTGCGAGTCTCGAGTACCGCACCCGGGGCGTACGACGAGAGGGGTGCCGCGCCGTCGTAGCTGTAGAAACCGTCATCGGGGGACTTGGCAAGGACTGGCTGCGCGAGCGCTACCGGTGCGCCGACGCCTGTCAGTGCAAGCGCGAGTACTCCGACAACTGCGCGAGATAAGACCCTTGACGACATACTCGTCCTCCACATTGTGTGCCACGCCCCACCCTGAGATCGTGGTGTGACGACCACCATATATTACTCGTGGGTAATGTGGGGATCGGTCAGATCGGTCGTCGTATCGAGGTCTCGACGTAGGAAGATTTCGGAGGACTCGCCTGGGAGTAAAAGAACTCCCGCGTCGGTGTATCCCATTGCGCGATAGAAGTTCTGGGCTGATTCGTCGGCGAGTGTGGAGGTGAGGACCTGCGAGTGTCCCGCGCGGCTCATGCGTTTTTCCCAATCTGTGACCAAAGCGCGCCCGATGCCTTGGCCGCGGTTCGAAGACAGGACGGTCAGCATGTTCATGAACGGAATCTCGTCCCAGAACAAGCCCCAGCGCAGCCATCCGATTGGATTACCGTTGTCCTCGGCGATGAGTATCCGGCCGCGTTGGACCACTGACGCGAGTTCCTCGGCAGCGACGTGCGAGTCGTGCTCACGTAAGAACGGCAAGTCTGTCTGCGCTGCGACGCGAATGTTCACCACAGAAGTCAGTATCGCCGTTCAGTCGGAGTTGATGGCGTTCGGCTTGGACAGGTAGACGACTCCGGGGATGTGGCTGGGGTCCGGCGGCAATTGGGAGTAGCCCGCTCGGGTGTACAGGCGAATGTTCCGCAGGCTCCTGCTTCCGGTGAACAGATCGAAACGGGTGATGTGCTCCGGAGCGTTCTGTTCCACGTGCTGCAAGAGGCGTCGGCCGAGGCCGTTGCCCGCCAAGTCCGGCGCCACCATGAGGCGACCGATCTGCCATGCGGTTCCGTCCGCGGTTCCTCGCACGGCCCCGACGAGCCGGCCGCCGCGTCGTGCGGTCCAGACAGTCGACTCCTTAACCCAGGCTCGGACCGTGGGTAGGTCCTCGTGGAGCGGGGGTATGTCCATGCTGTTGTTGGAGATTGCTTCCGAAACCCAGCAACAGCGTTGTAGAACAAGGATTTCCGCGGCGTCCTCGTCCGTTGCGCGCTCTATGACTGTCTCGTTCATGGTTTCCCTTACGAATAGGTTTTTCGCACCCGCAGGGCAATTGTTCACCCGCAGGCTGAATTTGGCGCGCGGCTGAACAATTGGCGCGCGGTTGTGAATGCAGAGCGTTTCAATTCAGGCATAACAAACAAAACGCCCGCGACCAATTGGTCGCGGGCGTTTCGTGAAAAAGAACGTCAGACAGTTGCCGGAGTGTTCTCGTCCAACTTCGGATCTGCATTCGCGATTCGCTTGTTGCGAATGAGGCTGCTGATGAAAGCAGCGCCGATCAAGAAGACACCGACCAGGCCGGTGATGATCTCGTTGATGTGAACGCCGATGGACACCATCAAGATGACGGCCAGAGCGCCGATGGCCCAGTGCGCACCGTGCTCGAGGTAGACGTAATCGGAGAGCGTGCCCTTGCGGACCAGGAAGACCGTGATGGAACGGACGAACATCGCGCCGACGAAGCCGAGGCCGAGGGCGATGATGATCGGGTCTGCGGTGATGGCGAATGCGCCGATGACGCCGTCGAAGGAGAAGGACGCGTCGAGGACCTCGAGGTAGAGGAACAGGAAGAAGCCGGCCTTGCCGGTCGCCTTCGCGAGCTGCGTGGGGCCGCCGGACTTGGCGGTTTCTTCCTCTTCGCCTTCTTCCGGCAGGTTGAACAGTTCACCCAGTCCGTTGACCGCGATGTAGGTGATCATGCCCAGAACACCGGAGATCATGACGGTGGAAACCTTGTCGTCAGCGGCGAGGAACGAACCACTCAGTACCAGGACGATGCCGGCCACGACGACGGAGAGCTGATCGAGCTTGCCGATGCGAGCGAGGGGCTTCTCGAGCCAAGACAGCCAGGTGATCTCACGCTCTTCGAAGATGAAACCGAGGAAGAGCATCAGCAGGAACATGCCACCGAAGGCAGCGATCTGCGGGTGAGCGTCCGTGAGGATGGTTTCGTAGCTCGGCTCGTTCGTGCCGGGGAAGTACGCTGCACCGTCCGGCGGCGGGTTGAGCGCGAGGTCGAGTGCAGCTACAGGACCGAGTCCGGAAGCAGCCCAGACGATCACGAGCGGGAACACCAGACGCATACCGAAGACGGCGATGATGACGCCGATGGTGAGGAAGATCTTCTGCCAGAATTCACTCATTCTTTGCAGAACAGTGGCGTTGATGACGGCGTTGTCGAAGGAAAGCGAGATTTCCAGAATCGACAGGATGATGACGAGGAACAGTGCCTCGGGTCCGCCGTAGATGAACGCAACGATCATCGCGAGGATCGAAATTGCGATGGATAAACCGAATATTCGCAGTACCACGGAGCGTGGCCCTTTCTAGTTGGTCAATGCAGAGTGGTTACTGCAAGCGGTCTCTCACCGCATCCGAACGTGAAAACGGGGAGGGTTCCACAGACTACTGCGGAACCTTCCCCGAGTCAGCTCGTCGAGAGCGAAGATCAGACGTTGACGCCGTAATCGCGCGCGATGCCCGCGAGGCCGGACGCGTAGCCCTGGCCGATTGCGCGGAACTTCCACTCTGCACCGTTGCGGTACAGCTCACCGAAGACCATGGCGGTCTCGGTGGAAGCGTCCTCGGAGAGGTCGTAACGAGCGAGCTCGTTGCCGTTCGACTTGTCGACGACGCGGATGTACGCGTTGCGGACCTGGCCGAAGGACTGCGAGCGAGCTTCTGCGTCGTAGATCGAGACGGGGAAGACAACGCTCTCGACCTCGGCGGGAACCGCTGCGAGGTTCACGTCGATCTGCTCGTCGTCGCCTTCGCCTTCGCCGTCCGTGTTGTCACCCTTGTGCTCGATCGAGCCGTCGGGCGAACGGAGGTTGTTGAAGAAGATGAAGTGCTGGTCGGAGAGGACCTTCTTGTTCGAGCCTGCGCCGATTGCGCTGGCGTCGAGGTCGAAAGCAGCTCCGGTGGTGGAACGTGCGTCCCAGCCCAGGCCGACGACCACTGCAGTCAGGTTCGGGGCCTCCTTCGTGAGAGAGACATTGCCGCCTTTGGTCAAGCTGACGCCCATTCAGGGGTCCTTTCAAGAGGAGAGACAAGGCCCACTACGACGCGAAGTCGTCTTGGGAGTGTGTTTACCTCCACCACCCTAACCGCAGTTCCGGTGTGTTCGCCGTAACAGCAGAATTACGAACCGAGAAGCGAAGTGCTGGACCCGTAGGATTCAATCGTGGTGGGAAGATGGTCGGAGCGCTTCAATCGGGGGGCAAGAGTGGGGGAGTCGGTCAGTCGTGCGCGGGAGGCGCAGACGGCCATGGTTTCGGCGTTCCTCGACATGGACAAGCGGCAGACCATCGCGTCGGCAGCAGTCGACGCTTCCGCCGAGCTGTACCCCGAGCGAGGGCTGCGCGCTGCGTGGGAACCCGTTCGGGATCGGTGCTTCCAGGCTGCGTCGGACTACCTCGACACATCCGAGCGCTATGGCAACGATCAGGTACTTCACCAGAACCCGAACGGTGCTCGGGCGGCGTTCGAAAAGTCGGTAGTCGAACTCGTCGAGGCGGCGAAGGGCGTCGACGCCTTCTACAACGGGCATCGTGCGCACCTCGAGCAGGCGACGGTCACGATGTCCGCCATTCCCGTCCTCGGCCAGCAGGCCCGAACCCTGGCGAACGCCGTCCGGGAAAAACTGGCTGCCACCGATCAGCGCTATCGCGAGTACCCGTCGGTGGTGACGGCCTCCGAACACCTCGACGACGCGGTTGCAGCGCTCGACAATGCGCGCTCATCCGGTCGCGCCGACGCAGTCCGCACGCGGGCCGAGAGTGTCCGCGAAGCGGTATCGGCGCTCGAGGAAGCATTGGCAGAAGCCCCGTCGACCCAGCACCGTGCCGAGATGACGATCTCCTCCGTTTCGACCAGGTTGTCGGCAGTGCGCACTCGAGTGGACCGCCTGGATCCGGCGTACTCCGCATTGCTGCGCGAGTTCAACGCCGCGAGTTCCGCTGACCTCGTCGACAACAGCAGTCGCAGCCGAGCGCATATCGATCAGGCCGACATCGATCTCAAGGAAGCGAAGCAGTCGCTGGCTGCGGGAAACCCCGAACATGCACTGGCTTTGATGGCCGAAGCCCGCGTGCACCTCGCCGACGCCGAAGCGTGTGCCGACGCCGTGACGGACCGTCTCGCTACTCTGCGTGCAGTCCGGGCAGATCCGAGCCAAAAGGAACGTGAGGTTCGTTTCCGGCTGAAAGACGCCCAGATGTTCGCTGTTAACCAAGGGTTGGTGGCGGAGTGGGGCTCCGTACTCGATGCTCAACTAGCAAGGATCGAGCGAGCGAGTGCGTCACTGTCGGGAACTCATCCGGACTACTGGTCGTATGTATTACAGCTGGACTCGGTATCGACGTTCATCACCGAAGTTGTCGAGAAGATGCGGGCGCGAGCCGGCAAAAACTGAATGGTCGGGCCGATCGGGGGATCGGAGTTGCCCGACGCGTTGTCACAGGGGGTCGTTTCATGGACTTGATTGCGGTTACAGAGAGAAGAGAAATGCAGCACTTTCAACATCTCGAGGATGACGTGCGGGAGCAACTGTTCCTGCATGCGCCTCGATCGTTCGCGGATTCCGACGAGAGGGATCTGCTCGCGATTGCTCTGGGTGCAACTCTCTACGTTCCTGCCACCCGGGCCCGGTTGGCCGACATCGTGGTCAAGCGTGCGTCCGAGGGCGTCAGCTCGATGGTGCTCGATCTCGAGGACGCCGTCGCGGATCACGAGGTGGAGTCAGCGCGAGCGAACGCGGTTGACGCTCTCGACAAGATCGCGTCCACCGACGCCGTCGGCATGCTGCTGTTCGTGCGGGTTCGTGAAGTCGCGGACATCCACAAGGTCGCCGCGTCGTTGACCGAGGGGCGCGCCGCGCTCACCGGGTTCGTCATCCCGAAGTTCGGCAGCGAGTCCGGCCCTGTGTTCCTCGACGCCGTCGCGGACGCATCCGAGTTGCTGGGCAAGCATCTCTACGCGATGCCGGTACTCGAATCACCCGCGCTTGTGCACCGCGATACTCGCGATCTCGAATTGCGCACCATCAGTGGGATTCTCGCGCAACACCGCGATCGAATCCTTGCCGTCCGCATCGGCGCCACCGACATGTGCAGCACTTTCGGCATCCGTCGTGACCGCGATCTGACCATCTACGACGTGCGCGTGGTGGTCGACGTCATCGCCGACATCGTCAACTATCTCGGGCGCGCGGACGGTTCGGGTTTTGTCATCACCGGGCCCGTGTGGGAGTACTTCGCCGATCACGAACGCATGTTCCGGCCGATGCTGCGCGCCACCCCGTTCGAGGAACACGACGCCGTCCGGTTCCGTCAGCATCTCGTCAGCCGCGACCTCGACGGTCTGCTCCGTGAGATCGCGCTGGACCGAGCCAACGGAATCCAGGGCAAGACGGTCATCCACCCGTCGCACGTCGCAGCGGTCAATGCATTGTCCGCTGTCACGCACGAGGAATATCACGATGCCCTCGACATTCTCGGTGCCGACGCCGGGGGAGTTCAGGCGTCCGGCTACCGGAACAAGATGAACGAGATGAAGCCGCACCGCAATTGGGCCCATCAGACTGCGCTCCGAGCTCACGTGTTCGGTGTGACCAACAAGGGAATCACGTTCGTCGAGTTGCTGACGGCGTTGGTCGATCGATGACAGAGCTTGTCCAGTCCAAGGACGTTCCCTGGGCTACAGCAGAATTCGGCTTGGACCTCGTTCACGGTGATTCGTCACTCGGGCATTCGGTGCCCGATCTGGTGATCCCGGGACTTCGGCGGAATCCGCGTCGCGCTCATCTGCTGGTGTCCACCGTGCTGGGAAAGCACGTGCCCACCGAGCCGTCCGTGGTCATCGGCGCTGCCGACGACCTCGGCGATCTGGTGCGGACAACCCTCGGTGAGGGTGTCGACGTCGTCGTTCTCGGGTTTGCCGAAACCGCAACAGGTTTGGGTCACTGCGTCGCAGCTCGCCTGCACGCTCACTGCTACCTGCACTCCACGCGCCGAGACGTACCAGGGGCTACGACGCTCGCCGGATTCGAGGAGGGGCACTCGCACGCCACGAGCCATCTGATGCAGCCGACGTCCGCCGAACTGTTCGAGAACGACCTGCCTCTGGTCCTCGTCGACGACGAGATCTCCACCGGCGCCACCGCGATCGATGCCATCCGGGCGCTGCACGGGCAATGCCCGCGAAGCCGCTACGTCGTGGCCTCGCTGGTGGACATGAGAACCGAGGAACACCGAGTCGCCGGCGAAGCCGCGGCGGCAGAGTTGGGTGTGCGGATCGATTACGTCTCTCTCGCTTCGGGTTCGACGGTTCTGCCCGACGGCCTGACCGAGCGCGTCACGGCTCTGGATGCTCCGGACCTCAATCCGATCGGTGATCGCCGCGGCACGCTGTCTCAGATGGATCTGCCGTGGCCGGCACATGTCCCCGACGGTGGCAGGCACGGCTTTCTCGATGGCGACACCGCGGCATTCGAGTCAGCCGTCGAGGCAGCGGTGTCCATTCTCGGATCGTCGATCGACGCGTCGCGTGCTGTGATCGTGATCGGTCACGAGGAGTTGATGTACCTGCCACTGCGCATCGCTGCGGGCTTGGAAAGCTCTGGGCGAGCAGTTCGTTACCAGACCACAACTCGCTCACCCGCGTACGTCGTCGACGTGCCGGGATACCCGCTGCGTCGCGGGTTCACCTTTCCGGCACCCGAACTGGGTGAGAACGACCCTCGATACGTCTACAACGCGCAGTGGCCTGATGCGGCGGTCGACGCCCTTGCGTTGCTGGTCATCGACGAGCCCGCAGACACCGATCGGTTGACGGCGATGGACGGAGTGATCGAGGTGTTGCGGAACTCCGGCACCGACATCCTGGTCGCCACCGTTCGCGGGGCCGATCCGTCGGCGCTGCGAGAATCCAGAGCAGGGAGCTCGTCATGAACGAACCATTGGTCGGGCCCGAATTCGGTTCGTACGCGCCGGGCGAAGTGAAGTGGCTGCTCAAGGATCTTTCGCACGTGGATCTCGAAGCGGATGTATCCGTGCGCGAGAAGCGTATTCAGTCGGGTGAGGCGCACTATGCCGAGTCTCTCCCCATCGAGTACCAACCCGATCAGGCATACCGGGATCTTTTCGAGACGGTGCTCGCCGAGAGCGCTCCACGGTTGGCGCGCGCTGTCGGGACCGTGATGGACCTGGTCTTGGCCGAGCGGGGGAGTGACATCACGCTGGTCTCACTCGCCCGGGCCGGAACACCGATCGGGATTCTGATGCGGCGCTGGGCCCAGCAGACCCGCGGGCTCACGTTGCCGCACTACGCAGTGTCTATCGTCCGCGGCAGGGGCATCGATTCCGTCGCACTCGATTATCTTGCGCACCATCACGACTCGGAGAACGTCGTCTTCGTCGACGGCTGGACAGGTAAGGGCGCTATCGCCCGCGAACTCGACGCAGCGTTGACGGAGTACCACGAGGCGGGTGGAGCCAAGTTCGACTCCGATCTGGCTGTTCTCGCCGACCCCGGGCACTGCGTGCGAACGTACGGAACCCGCGACGACTTCCTGATCGCGTCGGCGTGCCTCAATTCGACGGTGTCCGGCTTGGTCTCACGAACTGTCCTCAACGACACCCTCATCGGGCCCGGCGATTTCCACGGCGCCAAGTTCTACGCCGACCTCGCCGACGTCGACGTTTCCAACAGGTTGCTCGACGTGGTCTCGGCCGAGTTCGATTCGGTTCGCGGCGACGCAGCGGATTCTCTTGCTGCAGTGCTCGATTCCGATCGGACGCCGACCTGGGCCGGTTGGGAGTCGGTGGAGAAGGTGCAGGCCGAGTACGGGATCTCGACGGTCAACTTCGTCAAACCCGGTGTCGGAGAAACAACCAGGGTGCTGCTGCGCCGGCTTCCCTGGAAGGTTCTGGTGCGCGAACTCGAAGCCCCGGAGCACGCGCACATCCGGTTGTTGGCACAGGCCCGTGGGGTCCCGGTCGAGGTCGTCCCGGATCTCGCCTACTCGTGTGTCGGCCTGATCAAGGACATCACGTGAGCCGTGTGGACACCGCTGCGTCCCAGGTCCTGATCGCCACGGATCTGGACCGCACGATGATCTATTCGCAGGCCGCGATCGGCGGCGATCCCAGTGGCTCCGACCTGGATTCGGCACCGAGCCCGCTGTGCGTCGAGTACTACAACGGCGGTCCGCTCTCGCACATGAGCGTCGAATCGATCGAACTGCTGACCGCGCTGAGCTCGCGGGTTCCGGTGATTCCGACAACCACCAGGACCATCGCACAGTTCCAGCGGATCGATCTTCCCGGCGGACCGTGGAAGTACGCCATTACGAGCAACGGCGGAAACATCCTGGTGGACGGCGAAGCCGATCGCGAGTGGCGAAACGAGATCGACCGTTCGACCCGTAAGTCCGGCGCCGAGTTGCCGCAGGTTCAGGCCGAACTGGAATCGCGGATCGACTCGAGCTGGGTCAGCTCCATTCGTGTTGCCGACGACCTGTTTCCGTACCTGGTCGTCGATCTGGCCGTGATGCCGAGTGAATTCGAAACCGAATGGAATCACTGGTGCGTGACGCGGGGCTGGAATGTTTCGCGTCAAGGCCGGAAGATCTACACGATGCCCGACGCCGTGTCGAAGTCACGAGCGCTGGCAGAGGTGCGCCGCAGACTGGTCGAGTCGGGTGATCTGGATCAGTCCGCCGTCGTGATCTCGGCTGGTGACGGCGCATTGGATGCGGACATGCTCGAATACTCCGATTTCGCGATCAGGCCCAGGCACGGTGAGCTGGAAGAACTGAATTGGCAACGGCCGACCGTTACTGTGACAGAAAGGTCCGGTATCGCAGCGAGCGCGGAGATCTTGCGGTGGTTCTCTTCCGCGCTCGGGTAATACACGCTCTCTATGAAGGGGATTTAGTTGTCTGTATCGCTTGCCAAAGGGCAGAACGGCCCGCTGGACGTCTCGGATGTAGTTGTCTCGGTTCAGCTGGCTGCGGCCGCTGACCTGTCTGCACTCCTCGTGACGAGCAACGGAAAAGTTCGTTCCGACGCCGACTTCGTCTTCTTCAACCAGCCGACCGGACCCGGCGTGCAATTGGTACCCAACCCGGGTGGCATTGCCTCACTCCGAGTCTCACTCGCCGGCGTACCCGCCGATGTCGAGCAGGTTCGCGCCGTCATCACGCTCGACGACGCTTCGTCGAACTTCGGGCGCAGCGCTGCACCGACCGCTCGGGTCTCCGATGCGGCCGGGAACGTGTTGTACGAGTACGTGATCGACGGCCTCACCACCGAGTCCATCGTCATCGCGCTCGAGGTGTACCGACGCCAGGGTGCATGGAAGGTGCGCGCCGTCGGCCAGGGGTACGCGGGTGGATTTGCCGCGCTGGTCACCGATCACGGTGTGTCCGTCGACGATGCGCCCGCGCCGCCGCCGCCCACTCCGGTCGCGGCTCCGGCGCCGATCACCCCGCCCTCGTCCGTCGCTCCTACACCGCCGGCGTACAACCAGCCGCCGCAGCAGCAGCCTTCGTACAACGCGCCGCCGGTTCCGCCGGCCCCGCCCGCGTACAACCAGCCGCCTGCCTACAACCAGGGACCGACGCCGCCGGCCTACCCGCCGGCGCAGCAGCCTGCGTACAACCAGCAGCCGACGTACAACCAGGCGCCCCCGGCGCCTCCCGTGCAGAACCAGCCGCCGGCCCAGCAGCCCGAGGTGAGCCTGGTCAAGGGACGCCCCGTCAGCCTGACCAAGGGACAGAAGGTCACACTCCGCAAGGAGGGCGGCGTCGCGCTCACCATGATCCAGATGGGTCTGGGTTGGGATCCGATCAAGAAGAGCGGCCTGTTCGGAAGCCGTACCGCCGACGTCGACCTCGACGCTTCGGCACTCCTGTACGCCGACGGCAACCTCGTCGACGTCTGCTACTACGGTCAGCTGACGTCCAAGGACGGCTCGGTCCGTCACATGGGTGACAACCTCACCGGCGACGGAGACGGCGACGACGAGGTCATGCTCGTCGATCTGCAGCGGGTCCCGGCTCACGTGACCACCGTGATCTTCACCGTGACCTCGTACCGCGGACACACGTTCGAGCAGGTCTCCAACGCGTTCTGCCGTCTCGTGGACAGCACCACCAACTCCGAGCTCGCTCGATACACGCTCCAGGGCGGCATGGCTTTCACCGGAATGGTGATGGCAAAGGTGTACCGCGTGAACGGTGAATGGAAGCTGCAGGCCATCGGTGAAGGTATCCAGGCCAAGCACGCAGGAGAAGCTGCGCCGCAGCTGGGCCGTTTCCTCACTGCTTGAGTCGAGACTGCATAGTCGAGATGAATCCGGTTCGGCGGTAGGTGATTTCGATCGCCGTCCGTCGAACCGGACATCGTTTCCCCCTCTGTGCGTTAACCTCATGCGGCATGTCGAGCCGTCAGTCGAGCGGCCGTGCGCGAGAGGACTTGGCACAGTAGATGATCATTCGAGGGAAACTTCTCGGTCGGGCGGCGGCTGTCGCAGGCGTTGTGCTGGCGCTCGTGAGCACCGGGATCGCGCAGGCTTCGGTGCCGCAGTCGGAAACGCTGTCAGGTGTATCCGGCACCGGGATCAAGTACGTCGCCCTCGGTGACTCCCGCGCCTCCGGCCCAAGGCTGGAACCGATGTACCCCGACGCCTGTTCGCGTTCGTACGAGAACTTCGCGGGCAAGATCTCTCGGGCACTCGAGGTCGCGGAGTTCGCCGACGTCTCTTGCAGCGCGGCACGCGCCGAGAACATCATCGACACTCCACAGCTGATTCCGAACTACTGGCCTGTCCAACTCGATGCCGTTCACCCGGACACCGACCTGATCACCATCTCGATCGGCGGCAACGACTCCAACAGCATCTTCCTCGGTCCCCTGTGCGTCGCTCCGGGGCCAGGAACCGATCGTGGATGCCGGTACGACCCGCTCGCGAATTCCGTCGCCCAATCCGGAATCGACCGGGCTGCCGGAGAATTGGATCGCATCCTGACTGCGGTCACGCAGCGCGCGCCTAACGCTCGCATCTACCTGATCGGAGAGGGCGGCATGATCTCCTCTCGCGGATGCTGGCCGAACATTCCGTTCTCAGACGCCGACGCATCCTGGTTCATGGACTACTTCGCTCGCTACAACACGAAGTTCGACGAGGTCGCCCACGCCCACGGTGTGCGCACTGTCGACATTGCGGCGGCGAGCATCGCCGGCGGGCACGACGCATGTGCGAGTGCAGATCAGCGTTGGTTCGAAGGCCTGTTCTCGGAGTCGACGGCGCAGCGCTTGCACTTCACGGACGCCGGGATGACCGCGGTCGCCGATCTAGTGGTGGCGGACCTGCAAGGCTGACCGAGAGAGCCCGGTCATGGCATAGTTCGCTGCTGTGGGTATGACTTTTGTTCCCGGACAGAACGCGCCGCTGCAGGCGCCCGTGGTGACGTTTCGAGCCGAGAGCCAGACGCCGTTCGACGTGTCGGCGCTGGTAGCGGACGCGAACCTGCGGGCATTGACGTCCGCGGACTTCGTGTTCTACAACCAACCGTCCACCGCTGGAGTGCAACTCGACCAGAGCGGCATCCGGGTGGAACTCGATCGACTTCACCCCGATGCGGCAGCGGTGTTGTGCATCGTGAGCGTGGATCCGGCAGCGACGGCCGCGGGAGCCTTTCGCACGGCCGGGCTCTCCGCCACCCTGAGCGATCAATCCGGTTCGGTCCTGGCCGAATTCGCGATCCCCACCGCAGGTACCGAGACAGCGGTCATCTGTTGGGAGCTGTACCGAAAGTCCGGTGCCTGGAAGATTCGGGCCGTAGGGCAGGGCTATGCGGGGGGTCTGGCGGAACTGATCTCGGTGCACGGCGTCGAGGTCGACGACAAGCCGGCACAACCAGCTCCGACAGCCGCGCCCGCGTGGGACTCCGCCGTGGAACCGTTGGAGGTGGGCCGAGGCCTCGAGCGCGCGTGGATGATCTTCGAGGACGCCTCGCGATCTGCCGCTTCCTTCGTCTCCAGCAGCGAGTACGCGCTTGCCCGTTTGGACGAGGATCTGACCGCAGCCGTCGCAGATCCGTCGTTGCGGAACTCGGCGGCGGGAGTGGCGGCGCGCGATGCCGCACAGAAGCGTCACGACGACCTCGTGTCACTCGCGCGGGACAATCACGCCCGCGACAGCGCTCAGCTTGCGCACGAACTCGGTGTGATCGACGGCGTGCTCCCACGGTCGATGGCGTCGTGGAAGTCGGTGTCGTGGGCGGGTACAACCGATCCGGCCCAGATCACAGCCGTCAGCGACGGAATGCGTCTTGGCGAGCTGTCGGCTCCGGACCGCGGCACACTCACCGTTCCGTACTGCGTCCCGTTGCCATTGCGCCGGCCGATCTGGGTGGACAGTACGTCGAGCAAAGCAGCGCTCGGTCTGATCAGTGCCGTCACCGTGCGTGTCATGGCCGCCGGCCCGATGCCGCTACTCGACGTCGTCGACCTGACCGGCTCGCTCACGCCACTGACCGACCGACTGGCACCGATGCTCGCGGGGCCGGTCATCACCGCTCACACCGAGATCTCGGCGCGCTTGCGGGCACTGGCCGAGGCCGTCGACATGGGCGAACTCGCGCGAATGAGTGGTGTCGCAGATGGCCCGAGTTCCCTGCGCCTGTTGATCCTCAGCGATTTCCCGCACGGATACTCCGCCGAAGACACACAGACCATCATGTTCCTCGCCGAACGCGGACCGGGAATCGGTTTGTCGATACTGATTGTCGGAGAGGATGAGTCGAACTTCGCGGAAGAATCCGTCGCCGCGCTGTCCGAGGGGTGCCAACATCTTTCGGCAGCAGGGCAGACGGAGGTTCACGATCCGTGGACCCGCACGCAATGGCACTTCACCCCGGACGTGCTCGACCCGATCTCCGAGTCGCGAATTCTGGCAGTGTTCGACCGCACCTAGCGGCCGATGGCGGATTGCCGAGCACACAGGCAGAGTGGTGGTACGACCACGCGCGGTGTGTGGCGGCAATACTCGAGGAGACTCATGGCATTCTGGGATCAGTTGAAGGCTAAGGCTCAGGAGATGAACGGCCAGCTCAAGACAAAGACCAGCCAGTTCCAGAACAAGGAATTCAAGAACGCGAGCATGGCAATGTGCGCGTTGATCGCCGCCGCAGACGGTTCGATCGATCCGTCGGAGCGTCAGAAGACCGCCGCGCTGATCATGAGCAACGAGTCGCTCGCGGTCTTCCCGCCGGACGAGCTTCGTGAGCAGTTCGACTGGTACTGCAGCAAGCTGTCCTCGGACTACGAGTTCGGCAAGGTCGAGGCAACCGCGACCATCGCCAAGCTCAAGTCGAAGCAGGATCAGGCCCGCGCGGTCATCCAGATCGGCATCATCATCGGCGGCGCGGACGGCAACTTCGACGAGCACGAGCGCGGCGTCGTACGCGACATGTGTTTTGCAGTCGGAATCTCTCCGGCCGAGTTCGATCTCTGATCGATTCAGAGCATGAAAGCGGGTGCGGCGCGAAAGCGCTGCACCCGCTTTTCTTTTCAGTACTCGGGATAGCCGTCCTCGGGTCCCAGCATCCGCTCGATCCTCGTCCGCGTGATCTTGGCGAGCTCGTCGACGCAGACCTTGCGCTCGACGGACCGTTCGTTGGACATGCGCTGGCCGATGTTCTCGAGCAGGTCGTCGGCGTCATGGCCGTGCGAGCACCACAGATACCGGAAGCCGAAGTTCCGCTCGTACTCCTCGCCGGCGCGATAGATGGTTGCCATGACGGCGTCGTCCGGAACCCAGATCGAGCATTGCTCGAGGTGGGACGGCACGCTGTTCCTACGGACGCCGACCGGTGGATGGCACTGCAGGGCGCGTTCGACGTCGACGTCCGAGAGGTTGAGAATCGCGTCCTCGGCGCGCGAGAGGATCTCCGCGTGGTCGGCGAACGGACGTCCGTCGCTGACCCACCCGGCCCACGTCAGCGAGCAGCAGCACTCGAACAATGCGTGAACCGCCTTCTGCCGCGGTAGTTCGTTGAAGCGCTCCAACCCGATCGATTGATGTAGCAGCATGTGACCTCCCGGCCCGTTGTGCCTTCAGGCGCGCTCGACATGCCGCGCGGTAACCAGATGCGCGACCATATCGATAATTCACTGCTTCACCTGGGAAAGGAAGGTTTGCTCACCGAGTTTTCAGGTTCTTAACGCGGCGTAACGAGCTGACCCACACAACGCAGAAGCCCCACCGGCGACAACCGGCGAGGCTCCAGACCGGGAATCTCTAGAAGGAAAGACCCGATCATGACTGACGCTATTCGCCGGCGGGCCTATATCCAGCCAAGGCGCTCGCGATCGCCATTGCCCTCGGCATCACCGCCTGGCGCATTCGTACATTGCTTCGGCCATCACCGGGACCGGTTCTACGAGCCGCACTCGAGGATGCGTGGAAGACGAGATTGCGGCCACCCACTGCTCCAGGAAACAAACGACGATCATCCACATTTCGCCACCATCGCTGCGGACGAGCGGCAATCGCGCAGATTGTTGCCGACTGCCGCATAGACGCCGTGCTCGACGACCCACGATTCGAGCAGCCCCTACTAGGCGTAGTGGTGCCTGTAGCGTCCATGCCATGGGCTCCCGAAATTCCCGGCGATGGGGATATGCGCTGACGGCATTGGCGGTCATCGCGGCCGGTATCTCGGTCTTCGGCCCACAGAGCTTTCCGGGGCGAGAGCCGACATTCACCGGGGCCACAGCCTGGAACATCGATCCCGACGGCACCATCACTGAGATTACGGATTCGGACCTCGTTGCCGAAACCACGTTCGAGGACCCGCCGCCGCTCCGGGCAAGCGCAGTCGTCCGTGAGTTCCACGCCGAGGAAGGCTGGGGTGTACTCGACGCAGCCGAAATTCCCGGCGGTTGTTGGGTGTTCTACTCCGAGATTGTGGCGACTGGGTACCGCGTCCTGACTCCAGGCCAGCTAGTGGACCTTGAATATGAGGACCTTGTTGCGCAGTACGGTTCCGACGCGCACCAGGATGGCTACCGTTATCGTGCTACGTCCGTCCATCCGTGAGCCGCGCTGGTCTGGTAACGCGGATTTGGACCGCTTTAGATGTGCGAAGTGGAATACCGGGAGTGCACCGACGGCGGACTCAGACATCCAGCATTCAAAGGTTTGCGCTCGACAAGTCCGCTGACGAAGTCAACCCGCCGGGTCGTCACTGTTTCAGTGCAACAGCACAATTGAGGAAGGTTCGTTGTGGACAATTGGTGGTTGTACTGGAGCCCGTTTCCTCAGCCTGTCCGTGAGTGGCTGTGGATGATCGTGCAGCAGGTTTGGCCTAGCTGAAAATGGGTCATGGCCATTATTCACGCCCTGCCCTCGTACAGATCAGCTGCGGTATTGATGGTCAACCCGGAACCGAAGTGCGGTCCACCGCCGAGGTAGTAGATCCCGGAAATCCGTTTGGGATAGGAGTTGGCATCGACGATCGCCTTGGACCAGGCGTCTAGATAGGAGAGCAGTTCGTCGAGGTCGTCGCCGAGCGCATCGAGTCGACAACCTGCGGTGTCGCTTCCATGCGTGGCGAATTGGGTTCGCGCCGTTGCGAAGCACGTGCCGCTTCAGTGCAAGGCCGCGAGGTCGGTAGTGAGAAGGGTAAAAATTACCGGGTGCGCGACAACTGAACTCCGCTGCGCCAGACAACGAACCCAGTGAGCGCTCCGACCGCAGCGCTGGCCAGTGGCCCGACGATGAGATACAGCGTCGGGCTCTCATCACTGCCAGGGCAGAGGGAGATCGTAGGTAAGTTGGTCGGATCCGTGATCTGCGATGTCAGAGGTGCGTACGAAGAGCAATGGGTCGGTTGTCCGAGCCACCAAAGCACGAAGCCAACGCAGATAAGACCGCCAATCAAGAAGGTTGCAGCCCCCGCTGCGATCAACGTACGCATCTCAGCATCCTTCCATGGTCCTCCAACATGAAGGATGATTGTGGAACAGATTTGGTCTGGCTGAGTCTGCAGCCGGTCGGCGGCGGAATACGATCTTGTAACACCCGGCGGCGAGAGGATCACAAGATGTCGGAACGTATCAATTTCGCCTACGTACGGTCCACTCCGCAGTGGGATGCGCACGTACTGCGCAGTGGTCAGGTCTTGCGGCTGGCTGGCGAACAAATTCCGGACCCGGTACTGAGGGAGAAGCTCGATGCCCTGAACCGTCCTGAACGATCTCGTACCGAACAACTGATTCGTAGCCGAGATCTCCCCGACTGGCGGCGACTCCCGCAAGCCGATTCCAACCTTCGCGCTTCATACGACATATCCCTACCGTTCCCCGCCGACCCCAGCTTCGATCTCCGGTTGACCAACCTGCAGCTATTTCGTACTGGGCTCGCATTCCATGTCGTAGCGCACGAACCCACGCCCGAGGAGATGCCCTCCCTCGCCCAGCCGAGCAACGAACAGATGAATTTCGGATCCCGGATCAAACCCGGTGAACCGCACAGAATTCGACTCATTATCGACACCATCACCGGGCCGATTCTCGCGAACTCGACCCACCCCGGCGACTACCCCGACGACCCGAATGAGCCGTGGTTGTACAGTGGCCGTTCGTGGCGTGGTATCGCCGAGAACCTGTTCGGCATCACCACCGGCGGCGAATACTTTCTCAGCCCGCCCCCTCAGGGGCCCTTGTGGATCACCGTGGCATATCCCGAGTTCGGCCTGGCTCCGACAACGATCGAATTCGAGTTACCGCAATTGCTGTGAAGGAATACTGTACGTTTCGAATGCTGCACATCCGCCAGTCAACCTCCCGGGGCCGTAGTCGGAGCGGTCGCGGGCCGCGTTTCATTGCGCGTCGGCTATCGCTTGAACCGTCTTCGTCAGAGGTTCTCCTGTGAGGGTGTTCTCCTGTCCCTCAAGATGACTGGGTTGCTGAGTGCGGCCATGTGACCGGTTCGTGAACGCACCTCTGCGCGGACGAACGTCGAAGTTGGAGGGACAGGACGCGACAGTTCGCAGGTTCCGCTGCCGGGCAACGATTCTGAGTGAATTGGTCCTGCATCGGTGTGAATGGTGACGGTGCCGAACGGCACGCCGTGGACGGTGGCCTGAACCGTGGCCGATTTGCCATGTGTATCGAGCTCGTCGCCGATCTGTGCGCACTGATCGTCAAAAGTTGCCATGAACGACAGGTCGACGGTGGTTGCGGCTGAGATCCAAGTCCGGACAGCTTTGATGGATGTCAGGAGATCGTCTGTGTTCAATCGTTCGGCTGCAACGACATTGTGGGGTAAGCCCATCTGGCTTCTCAGATGCGTATCGCTGTTGCCGATCGCGGGGGTCCAGCGCCCGGCTGGAACGTCGACAACTAACTGACGTGCCCAATGTGCAAGGGCTCGTTCGTTGTCTGCTTGCCACGGTAGATCGGACTCCCAAGTACCGTTCCAGACTTCGACGGCATCGAACCCGACGTGCGAGTAAGCGAAGGTACCTGACGGGTAGGGCGCGTATGGGTGTGCCACGACGCATATTCCTCCGGCGTCGTGGACGAGGTCACGCTGGGCGTGGAGACCGACGACGTCGGCGTACTGCCAGTCAACGAGATGTCCGGGTGGGAGTCCGAGAGCGAGCCAATGTCCGTGAGGGGTGGTGACTTCTTCTCCGAGGATTACTGCGAACTCCTGAGCGATGTTTTCTTGTTGCCACGCGTGGTGAGCCGCGGTTGTGTTGTGATCGGTAGTGGCCACGAAGTGCAATCCCAGTAGACGAGCGGTCTCCGCCAATTCCGGTGGAGTTTGCTCCCCATCGGAGTAGATCGAGTGGATGTGGCAATCACCTCGGAACCACAGAAGCTCAGTGGGCTGTACTGGGTCAACCTTGTCGGTCATCACCACATCGTCGCAGAGGTTGCTCGGCTATAGACCTCTCGGCCATGGCCCTTCTGCTCGATCTCGACAACACTCTCGTCGATCGAGATGGGGCTTTCACGAATCGGGCGTCAAATCTATTGCGCGCCTGGGGTGGTGACGCCACAGACGTGAGTGCGTCCAGACAGTACGTAATCCCTTCCCGCCGTTGGGTCCAGATCGCATGTTCAATCGCATCAGCCACCAACGATGTCATCATCGTCCTAGCCGTCCTAGCCGTCCTAGCCGTCCTAGCCGTCCTAGCCGTCCTAGCCGTCCTCCAGCCCGGAATCTGCCGTGAGTGCACATCCATCACGAACGCGACATAAACCCAACCCGACCACGCCGAAACGTAAGTAAATCGGCGACCCACAACATTTTGGCGTCACAGGGTTGAACCTCACTGCACCAGATCGTCCGCGCGATGTCCTTGTGGATCGGCGATGGCGGTGCGCTTGGTTGGTCATGCCTCTTCGTGCGCATTCGAGCCCGAAGACACCCATCAATCGTGCACCGTGCCACATCAATGCCCTCACTACGCATTTCCAGCCACACCTTGTGTGCACCGTAGACCGAATAATTCTCGGTATGCACACGGCTGACCTCGGCTTGAAGTTCTTCGTCGCGCACAGTCCGCTGGCCCCTCGACTGCAGGAGCGGCACCCGAAGATGGTCGAACCGGTGTACCGGCACCCCCGGTTCGCGCAGAATGGTAGTCGGCGTACACGCGGATGAATCCGGGGAGCGGTGCAATGATCCGACGACGGCTCGGCCAAGTATTGATGGTGATCGCGCTCGCCTTCGCGGCCGTCTCGACCGCGCCCGTCCACGCGCAGGAACCGGCGCCAATCACGACGCCGGGCACAGTGACCGCGGCAACTTCCCTGCCGCACTCCTTCTGGATTCCCGGCGCCGCCAACGCATCAAAGCTCACGTACTGGTCCACGGGACCGCTGAACCGGCCCGCGTTGAGTACGGGCGCGCTCTTCCTGCCCCCCGGCGACCCACCCGAAGGCGGCTGGCCGGTCATCTCGTGGGCTCACGGCACTGTAGGTATTTCCGACCAGTGCGCTCCCACCGTGACCGGGACCGTTGGCAGTCCGTACCTCACGAACTGGCTCTCGCAGGGCTACGCGATCGTCGCGACCGACTACGTGGGGCTCGGCACGCCGGGAATCCACGCGTACCTGGACGGACCGTCGGCGGCGCACAGCGTGATCGACATGGTGCGTGCCGCGCGTGCGGTCGAACCGTCGCTCTCACCGCGGTGGTTGGCACTCGGACAGTCTCAGGGCGGGCAGGCCGCTATGGTCACGGCAGCGATCGCCACACGGTACGCACCCGAATTGGACTATCGGGGCGCGGTCGCGACCGGGGCGCCGTCCAATCTGGAGAACCTTGCACCACTCGTGGGGCCGGACTTTCCCCGCTTGCCACTGACCGGCAGCACCGTGTTCGTCTCGTACCTCTTGGCCGGACTCCGGGCGGCGCGACCCGATCTCGACATCGATCGCTACCTGACACCACGCGGCACGGATGCCCTGGCCCGAGCCGAAACCGACTGCTACCAGGACATGGCATCGGGCCTCGGCGACGTCACGATCGGCGATCTGGTGAACCGGCCCCTCGACGATCCCGCGGTGCTGGCTGCTGCTCGCGGCATGCTGGAGATCCCGACGACCGGGTACGACCGGCCAGTGTTCCTCGGACAGGGGCTGACGGACGAGATGGTGCCGGCACCGCTGGCTTTGAAACTCGCGGCCGAACTCGCCGCCAACCGCCAGCCAGTTACATTCCGCACATATCCGAACGGTCATATCGAGACGATGCGGGCAGCGCTCCCCGAAAGCCTCTCCTTCGTCGGGAATCTCTTCCAGCCGTAGGTGAATCATGCGTTTCGTGAGAGCCTGTCCGACCCACTTTTCATCTTCTCAGCACCGTCAGGAGTGCGCGGCTGACCGAGGATCTGCCGAAGCCGAGCGTTGCAGCTATGGCGTCGAGGCTCTTGCCCCCGCCGCAGGTTGGACCGTCACCGAACATCGGGAGCGAGGCGCGTCAATAACCATAGACCTCAACATCGCATGTCCTGGGGGCCGCGGATCTAGACACGTACAGCGTCCAGGCGATCGACTTCGACGTTTCGGATCGCTTGGGGCCACAGTGCGATGCGACCAGGCGAACCGACTTTGGCCGTTCTGCTGAAATATTCTTCCTGGCAACAAAATTCGACTGAAGCTGGTCAGGAGATGACCTCGATCGCTAGTCCTCGTCCTCGTACTCCGGTTCGGGCTCATCCGCCCATGCCTGATATCCCGGACTCTTCAGATGCAGGTGGATCGCACTGACACCCAGGTTCAGTGTGATGACCGCTTTCGGCAGATCCCACCGGATAGTTGCCTCAGGTTCGGCGCTCGTGGCTGTCCCCAGGAGTGCAGTTAGTGCCACATCGAGGTTCGTGAATCTTTCGACCAGCAACGGACGCACCACGGTCATGGGCGTAGCATCATCTGCCACGTCCGTGACTAAGATCGAGATCGAATCCATTCTATGTTGCCGCCCGAACATGTTCGCCGTCGGCCGGCTGACATGAAAGTTCGTCCGAATCGAGCCGCCAGCATGCCTGAGTTCGACGAGCTCCCATCCAGCCTGTGCGCAGAATGGTTCCAGGTCGTCGACGGCCCAGTCCAGTCGAATTCTGCGGCGAGGCGGGCGATCCGGGTGGCGCCCTCGATGTCGACGTGCATGCGTGGATGCTATCTGCGAGTGTCAACATGACCTGCACCTGGAACGGACGCTCCTAGGAATTACACGCTGTCAGAGAACTCGGCCGCCGCGGAGGTAAACCTGCGCTGAACGCCGAGGTCAGAGATCCCGCGCCGAGTGTCGCAGCGGCGAGAACGCCAGTGTGCCTGCCGCGATTGCGAACACGATGGTGACGCCGATCAGGGTGGGGCGTTCGCCGATCGCGCCGACCAACAGTCCTGCTGTCACGGCACCGAGGGCGGCCATGGTGCGGTTGACGGAACGCCGGGCGGCATTCACGCGCCCGAGAAGCTCATCCGGAGTGAGCGCTTGCCAATAGCCCATCTCGTTCGCGTTCTCCGCGCCTGCTGCCAAGCCCTGCAGGCCAAGAGCTGCGAAGAGAAGGAGATGGCCAACAAGTGTGTCGGTCGCGAAGGTAACGAGAAGCCAGGTGAGGGGATACAGCGAGCGGGCGAGGATGACCGTTCGTCCTGGTCCGATTCGCGTGCCGATCGCATGTGCACTGGACGCTCCGAGGAGGCTTGCGACACCGAACGTCGTCAGAAGCAGGCCGTATGTGTAGGCGCTGAACCCGAGTGAGCGGAGGGCGAAGAGAGACAGCACAGTCAACGCGGCTCCGTTGGCGAGGAACCACACGTGTGTCGATATTGCGAGCGGGTTGAGAGTGCGGTGGCGGTAGGTGAATCTCAGACCCTCACGCACTTCGTTCATCAGGTTGCGGGAGCGAGAAGCGGGTCGCGGCTCGTCTACGTCGAGACCGGAATTGAGTGCGGCATCAGCGAGATAGCTGATTGCGTCGACTGCAATCACCACGGGAGCGCCGAGCAGGCCTACGAGTGCGCCTCCGACCGTTGGCCCCAATGTCGTTGCTGCTGCGTCGGCTTGGTCGAGTCGAGCGTTTGCTTTCACCAGTTGGCTGCGTGGAACCAGCCGGGGTAACAAGGACTGCATCGCAGCGAAGCCGAACACCGAGAATGAGCCGAACAACAGCAACGCGATGACCAGGACCCAGATGTGCAGAAGGCCGGCGAGCCACAGAAGCGGAACAGTGCCGAGTGCTACCGCTCGACCGACGCTGGCCCACACTAGGATTGGCTTGCGCCGCCACCGATCGACGTAAACCCCCGCGAACAACCCGAGCACCGCATAAGGAATCAACTGAGCCGCGTTCACCATACCGACTTCGAAGGGCGTCGCGTCTAGAAGCTGCACTACCAAAATGGGCATCGCCACCGCTGTCACCGACGAGCCGGCTGAACTGATCACCGCGGCCGTGAGGAAGCGGCGAAATGATGAACGATTGACGGCCGGAGAAACCTCACTCATCGCTTCTACTCACGATGCCGCCACATGTCCGACTCCGCAGGTCCGTCCCATGAAGGGAACTGTAGTCGAGCACGCCCGATATGGTGCTGAGCCCGGGACGGTTGTTTGGCATTGCGAAGTTGACAGAAGTACTCGACATGGCGACAGGGGGGCGACTCTACCGATTCGAGGGAAGGCATCACCATGATCGAAACAGGCTCTCCCGCAAGCATTTTCGTGATACCCCGCACTGAAGAACGCGACGGGTACGAGAATGAGTGCTTCACCCATTACGTCCAAGGCATGTTCCACCGCTGGATGTCAGGGCGCCACAGGATCTTCGGCCCTTTTCCTCGCACGCCAAGCCGTCGCCAGCGGCACCGTCGAATGCGCATTGGCTGTCGGCTTCGAGCAGATGAAACCCGGCGCACTCAAGCGGGTCTGGGACGACCGCCCAGCGCCGATGTTCCGTTTCGACGATCTGATGACCGAGATCCAAGGCGTCCACGACGCGCCGCGCACAGCCCAGATGTTCTATCGGAACCATGTCGACAATGCGGTGGCAAGACCGTCCTCGGTGCCTGGTGGGCAGATCTGGTCGGCTGCGGCAAGCACGGAAGCGGGTGCGTGACCCATGGCCACGCCGTGAGCTGCCCAGTCCAGCATTTCCAGATCGTTGATGCCGTCACCGACGGCTTGGGTCCGTGTTGCGGCGACGCCCAGCTCGATGCGCAGCCTTTCCAGCATCGCAGCCTTGCTTACGCCGGCTGCGGTCAAGTCGGCCAGTGGTTCGTCTTCGTAGCACAGGCTTCGAATGCCGGGGAGGTCGAGAGTAGACAAGATTTCGGTCAGCTCCTGCCCGCTGCGTCCAGGCCAGTGGATCGCCAGTCGGGTGGTCGGCGTGGTCGCAAGTTCGTCGATATCGACCAGCTCGACCTCGCCGTGGTGCATATCCGCGTCGTCGACAGGGCCGGTTGCTCTGACCCCGATGCCCGGGTTCTCGGCTACGAAGATCGCGCCGGGTAGTTGTTCGCGTAGTGCCGCGATGGGAGTGCGTAAATCGAAGACCACTTGCTCCGCGATTTTCCCGGTTGCGGCATCGATCAGCACGGCCCCGTTGGAACAGATCGCGAACCCCGTCATGATGTCGAGCTCGAGTAGGAACGGTCGTGTGGCGGGGGCGAGTCTGCCGGTGCACAGCACGACGTGGGCTCCGGATCGAACAGCTGCCCGCACAGCCGATCTCACTGCGATGCTGATCGTTTCGTGCGCGAGCGGATTCGTGTCCTCCGCGACGTGCAGGGTGCCGTCAATGTCGAGGGCAATCATCATCGGGTGGCCGGATTCGAAAACCAAGGGTCATCCTTCGATAGTGTCAACTCGACAAAATTCATCGGTAGACCGTGTGTGGGTCGGCTCGGGTGCAACATACTCGAATCGGTATTCGTCGCCCAAACAGAGACGGTGGGCGCACACAAATCGTGCTGAATAGCGACACCTGAATTTCGCCGGCGAGTCCAGAGCCGTATCGGGGACTGTCTCTAAATCGGTGTTTCGGCCCGACTAGCTGAGTGAATGCTCGGCGAGGAGGTGCCGAGATGACGACACTGGAAGATGTGACGAAGAAGAGGGCCGAGCCCTCCGCGGAAGCTGCGGCGGCCGCGGAGCTGGTCAGGTTGGCGAAGGAGCAAGGTCTGTCGCTGACCGGTCCGGATGGTTTGCTCAAGCAGTTCACCAAAACCGTCCTGGAAACCGCCTTGAACGAGGAGATGACCGAGCACCTCGGGCACGACAAGAATCAAGCCCAGCCGGAGCGGGAATCGTCCAACATCCGCAACGGAACCAGATCGAAAACGGTGTTGACCGAGGCCAGCGGCCATGTTCCGATCGAGGTCCCTCGTGATCGGGAGGGGACGTTCGAGCCGCAGATCGTCAAGAAACGCCAACGGCGATTGAACGGGGTCGACGAGATCGTGTTGTCGTTGTACGCCAAAGGATTAACGACCGGTGAAATCAGTTCTCACTTCGCCGAAATCTATGGCGCCTCGGTCTCGAAAGAGACTATTTCTCGGATCACCGACAAGGTGCTCGAGGAGATGCAGGACTGGTCTGCCCGTCCGCTCGACGAGGTGTACGCGGCGATCTTCATCGACGCGATAGTCGTCAAAGTCCGGGACGGGCAGGTCGCGAACCGGCCGATTTATGCCGCGATCGGCGTCAGTCTCGACGGACACCGTGATGTGCTCGGATTGTGGGCCGGCACCGGCGGCGAAGGCGCCAAATTCTGGATGTCCGTCTTGACCGACATTCGAAATCGGGGCACCCGGGACGTGTTCTTCCTGGTCTGCGACGGATTGAAAGGTCTACCGGAGGTCGTCGAGAACGTGTGGCCGGCCGCGACGGTCCAAACGTGTGTAATCCATTTGATCCGAAACACGTTTCGACTGTCGTCGCGGCAGCACTGGGATGCGCTCAAGCACGATCTCAAGCCGATCTACACCGCACCGACCGAGACGGCAGCGCGGGCAGCGTTCGACGATCTCGCAGACCGTTGGGGCAAGCAGTATCCGGCGATCATCCGATTGTGGAACAACGCCTGGCAGGAGTTCATCCCGTTCCTGGATTACGACACCGAGATACGGCGAGTGCTGTGCTCTACCAACGCGATTGAGTCCTTGAATGCCCGATACCGGCGGGCTGTCAAGGCTCGTGGCCATTTTCCCACCGAGGCTGCTGCGCTCAAGTGCCTCTATCTGGTGACGCGTTCACTGGACCCGACAGGCAAGGGCCAGGCACGATGGATAACGAGGTGGAAGCCTGCTCTGAACGCGTTTGCGATCACGTTCGCCGATCGTTGGCCGGGATCGGAAACTTACTGATGGAAATCCGCCGAAACACCGTTAGCGAGATAGACCCCCGTATCGCGTGGCTGCTCGGCTTATGGTGCGCGGATGATGGCATTCGGGGGATGGGCGCGGTGGTGTCGGTGGGTGTTGTTTGGTGTGGGGTTGGTGTTGGTGGTGGGGCGTTCGGTGCTTTCGCGTTCTTGGGGGTGGGGCGGTGTTCGTATGAGCTGTGTGCAGCCGATTCGGCTGTGGCGTTGGAGAGTGCGTCGAGGGTGTGGCTGCCGGTTGTCGTCTCTTCGTGTACTTATGCGCCGTCCTTCGACCAGAGGGTGGTGATGGTGGTGTTCGATGGTGTGGCGTCGGTGTTCGCGGTCGTCGGGTGGGTGTTGATGGGTGCGGCGCTATATTCGAGGCGGCGACAACCGCCGACTGAGCACAAGTGGTCGATGCCAGTTGATCAGGGGTAGCGGCATGTTCTCCTCGCGTGTGGCCCGGTGGGTGCTTCGTGGCGTTTTGGGCGTTGTATCTGTGCTCGCGCTGATTACCTGCGCCTTGGTGGTGTTCACTGATCGGCTTGTGCCGTCGTGGCTCCCGTGGACGGAATTTGTCGTGGTTGTGGGGTTGATGGGGGTGCTGGCGATTGGGGAGCGGCGGGATTCACCTTCACTATGAGCGGGTATCCGACCTGCGCGTGCCTGAGTGCTCGTTTTGTGGCGTTGAACTGGGGTGATGACACGTCCCCGGTTTGTGGTGGGTGTCGGTGAGCTGCGCACTCGGCTAACAGCGGCGGCGTTTAGTCGGTGAGCACCAGGAAGGAAACTTTTGCTTGGCCGGTCCGCGCGAAGGTGGCTTCGTTGATCAGCTCGCTCAGGGCTTGTGCGCCATAGTTCGCCATCCGTTGGGTGGCCAGCGGTGTTCGTCCGCGTGCTGTCACGACTTTTCCGGCGAAATCAATTGTGTCGGTGATGGTCAGGGTTGATTCGTAGTCGGATGTGTTGCCGCCGTAGGTGTTGACGATTCTGTCCGCGACGAGGCTGACCGTCTCTTCGGAGAACGGGAAGCTGGCGACGATTGTGGGAGTGATGTCTGCGAGATCGCCGCGCGGAACGGATCCGTGTGGTTCGGAACTGAAGGCAATGGCTAGTGATCGGGTGAAGACGATCGTTTTCGTCCACCACAGCGAGCCCACTACGACAACCATCACGGTGAACACGATCAGTATGCGATGGCGATTGGCGTAGCTCCTCATTGGTTAGTTGTACCGCGCGCAGCCCGGTGCCACCGCTGAACGTCCAAATACTGCAGTCGCGTTTATCTGGCCTGTTCGCGAGTTCGGTAGTGGCACAGTCGGGCTCGGTTCTGGTGACGTCGACGCCATTGGGATCGTGTGAGGACGTGGTCGGGGTTTATGCGTTTCCTGCGGGCAGGTTTGCGCCAGATCTCGCTGTGTTGCTCCTTGGCGGCCCTGGTTCGCGTGAGATTCGGGACTACCGGTCATCGCGACCCGCTGGTGGCGTTGTGGTTGTCGTAGCGGCAGATATGTTCTACGGCGAGAGAGACTATTGGGAGGACAAGCATGACTGCCGAGGGCTGGGAGAAGCTGCAGGCCGCGATTCCGGATCTGGTGGACGTCGACTTCGACGATGACGCCGAACCGATCCAGATATCGCAATTCGTCCGCTTGCGTGACAGTGGTACCGGCCGCGACATCACGGTCTACGAGAACGGCGGTGCAGTCGAGGCCACGCTCACGATCCCGTCGGATCCGGATGCCGCGCAGCAGTTGCTGAGCGTGCTACAAACCCAGCCGGTTTGGTTTCAGACCTCCAACGAGCAACGCTTGGAAACCAGCCGGTGGAGCCCGACCCATTCCGAACCCAGCGAACTTCGGGAGATATCGGCTTCGGTCGTCGCCATCATGCGCGACGGGCTCGGGATGGAATTCCAGCGCATCCGCTACACCGCCGGTGACGAAACCGGATACGACACCGGGCCGTGGGCCCTGCGCAACCTGTTGACTGCCGAACAACCGACGAAGCGTGGCGCACCCGACCGATGCACCGACTGGACGGATTTCGCCGAGCGACTGGAATGGGTGGTGCGCATTATGCCCGGCTACGACATCGTGACCCTCGATGCCCCTGCGGTGAAAGACCTCGGCTCGATCCAATTCCAGCAGGACAACGGGAGATTGGAGGCGAGCATGATCACGGCGGACACCGTTCCCGGTTCCGGTGGCCTGGACCTTCGGCTGCGGGCACTCGGCTGGCGGGTAACAGAAGGACCGGGAGCCCCCCACGTGGAATGGCTGTACGGCCCGTTCAGTTCATCCGCCGGTTTCGTCGACCGACGCCTCGACCGAATCCCACAGCTCACGGTCGACACCTTCCGCACTGTGCACGGCGTCAACAGCCCACAAGACCTCGCCGTCAGCGGCCATGAGGAGACCGTTGTCAACGGCCACCAGGCCCATATCAGCAGAGAACTCGGCATACCCTGCCTTCCGTATACTCTGACTCCCCCGTGAGAGGCCTGACGCAGCGACGGCGTAGGTATCCGACCCACAGTGGGGCACCGTCTCTCGGCGGTGCGCACCTGGCTCAAGTGCCTCGCGAACTCGGAGACGTGCTCTAGCCGTGACCCGCGCCTAGGTCGATGCTCAAGCGCATCATTGCGCACGAAGCAACGGAACGCTTCGATTGCGATCAAGGCTGATAGCGCTTAGTGCAGTTAAGAGCCTTCGAGTCGAAATGGGACGGAGTCAGAGCCATCGCCACCACCGGCACCAAACTGCCGCCACTGTGGTCGCGCAACGGCAACAACTAACGCCTCGTTGCCCGAGATCGTCGACGCACTCCGCGCCGTGCTCGACCACCGCGAAACCGTCCTCGACGGCGAGATCGTCGAACTCGGACCCGACGGTGCGAAAGAACTCTCGCCGCGACACCGCCTCTCCGGGTAGCACAGTAATCAACACCGAGCACTGGACGGACTACCCCGTGATCAGGACATTCGACGAGCCGAGGGCAGTGAAAGTCGACATCGGCCGGGCGCTCCCGCTCGGACGTGGGGGAGCATCGCGCGCTGATCATGTGAGCATGCGCGTGAAAACGTCCGCCCTGTACATGTCCGGATACCTGGACGGTATTTTGAAATTCTGGGCGATAATGCACGACGGGCAATGGCTGGCCGGAATACCGTGCGAGTCACCGATGCCGGCAGAACCAATCTCGTCGAGATCGACATGCTCGTGACCGCTGACGCCATCACCGAAGTGCCGTCGGTCGGCTGAGACTTGTTCAGCGTTGAATCCTGCAGCTTGGGTCGTGTCCGCTGGCACTGATGTCGCTGGTTCGCCTTGGTGGATGTGCTTCCTACACTTCGATGGGGCGATTCGGGTGTGGGCCTGTGGTTGGCGCGCTGATATCTGTGCGCCATTGCCTCGACCGCGGTGAGTGGGTAACGCAGCTGTCTGTCGAAGTGGGAGGGGCAGCTGCGTCGCGGGTTGCAGATCGTCAAGCCGCGGCCCTCGACGGCTCGTTGCGGTAACGCGACAGCCGGCCGTCGGTTCCGGTAAGCCGCCAGGACCAGAGGGTGAGCCGGGTGCGCATTCCGTTGGCGTCGGCGAGGCTCCGGACGTCTGCGCAGGACTCTGCAAGGAGTCGCCGGAAATCGGGGTTGCGCATCGAATAGGTCTCGCGCAGAACATTGCGGGGGATACCCAGCAACGTCGCGTCCTGCCGGCTCGGGACGACGATGGACCAAAACCCTATGCGCATGACTACAGGCGTGGTGAGGCCGAGTGTGAGGCGGTTGAATCGGCTCATGCGCGGAGCGTGATGGCGCAACCATGCATGGGCGAACCCGATGTGACGTGCTTCCTCGGCGAGATGGATCTGCATGATGCGGTCGGTGAGCGGGTGAATGCCACCGCCGCGCATGATGCTCTTCTGGATGTGGTCGATCGGCTCCTCTCCAGCGAGGATGATCTGAAAGAAGAAACTGGGCCACAGCGATCCCAGCGAACCGACCAGGGGGAAGGCCTTGACAAGCCACGTTGGGGCACCGTGGACCTCCGGAGCCACCCGGTTGGTGAACTCCTGAAACATCTGGATGTGGTGTGTCTCTTCGGTGAGTTCGTGCATGAAGTAGCGGAATTCGGGGTTCTCGTTCGCCAGGCCCATCAAGAACTGGGTACCGCCGAGAAGGAGCAGTTGCTCGAACTGGGAGCCGGTCTTTGTTATAGATGCGAGCCGAATCCGGGCAACCCGCCGTTGTTCCTGGGGTGAGAGCGCGCGGTACCAGTCGGTGTGGGACAAGGGGTCGACCGCGGGGAGTGTCCATCTTGGGTCGTCCGCGGGGGCGGCGAACTCGGGCGAATTCCAGGCGATGTCTTTGAACGCCTCGAAGTGGAGCCCTGTCGAGGATGCCTCGGACAGTGTGCGCAGAGTGTCGTGGTAATCGCGATGTTCGTTGACGGTATTGCGCCCCGGAGTTAACCGGACAGATGGCGCGTTACGCCGCGTGCGACGAAGTGTTAGGAACTGCATTTCAGGCTCCTTTGTGGCATCTATCTCAGATGTGCCCACAGTAAACTAAGTGTGACTACGCGTCCACAGTAACTGTATGGGTCTGCACGTCCACGGGTAAGTCCGGAAGGGCGAAAGGGGCACTCAATATCGCACCATGCACGCAGCTCTCGGCATTTGATGGTGGTGTGGGTCCTGCTGTCGAGACGACGGCGCTGGACGTGGTCGACGTTAGTCCGTTGTGTGCATCTGCCGACCTATACGGTGGGATAGGTGCAGGACGAGGTTCTCGCGATCTCGTCACGGTCGGTGTCCCGCTTGATCGGGTCGGAACTCACCTTGCCGAACTCGCGTCCCTGCACCGCGACGACATCCGAGGCGGCGCAGACAGTTGATCATGTGGATCGGCCCGCACGTCTCTCGTCATGCGACGGGGATCCGATGGCCCGTGGTTTTTTGCTCGGATGGCGATCGGTAACAGTGGAAATATCTCACCGGTAACTTTCAAGTTGTGTCAGTTCTCTTTCTTAAGTGACTGTGTAACAACCAGTTTCGATGGAAGTCGCTATCTGAATTGAAATTCTGGGCGGAAATGCACGACGACCAATGGCTCTGGCAGGGGTAACTGTGCGCGTCACCGATGGCGACGGAACCAACAGCGTCGAGATCGACATGCTCGTGACCGCTGACGCCATCACCGAAGTGCCGTCGGTTGGCTGAGACTTGTTCAGTGCCGAGCCCTGCAAGAGCGGAGTTTGCGTCGGGCGCTCCCGGCAGATCGGCGGTGGCCTTCATGGTGTGATCGCGCTCTATACGGCACTGGCTTTAGTGGTGGGTGCTGCTGTCGCGGCGCGCCGTCCTGTGGGCGGCAGGAAGAATCTGGCCGACGTGTTCGGCGGGACCGAGCATGAAGCGGTCCAAGCCGGAACGCGTTGGGCTGTAGACGAGGTGGGCGCCCCAGGTGTGCATCGCCACCGCTGTCACTGACGAGCCGGCCGAACTGATCACCGCGGCTGTGAGGGAGCGGCGAAACGGTGAACGATTGACTGTCGGAGAAACCTCGCCCATTGCTTCTGCTCACGATGCCGCCACATATCCGACTCCACAGGAGTGCTGAGCCGTGCCTCGTTTGGTGAGGCGCTATCGCCTTCACACGATTGGAGCTGCGGAACAGGACATTTTCACGGAGAAACTTTCGCGGGGATAAACGAATCGATTCTGGTCGAACCCATGAGGGGAAACATGACTATCTTCTTCGACATCATGCTCGTACTCTGCGTCGTCTCCATAATAGTGTTTTCTGGATACGTTCTTTATCGCTTGGTGACAGACGAATCGAACCTGCGATAGCCAGTCGCTTCGACGTGTGGGTGCAGCGGGGGCCGATCGTCCTATAGATCCGCACCATCGCAATGGGTTTCAGGGCGAGCCTCGCACGCAAGATGTGATATCCGCGAGTTTCGCCTGAATATAGGCACGCAGCACTTCTTTCTGTGCGATCTTCCCTGGTGCATGGCCTGGACCAACCCTCTGCTCATCGTTTGCCGCGTCAACCGACGTGGACGTGGGGCCGTCTGGACTGGTCGGGTTCGGCGCGACGGAGGACCTCACGGGTTACCGGAGCGGTTTCGCCCTCACCGATGAACAGGAACCGGAGCAGGTACATGATCGGGTTTCCCTCCGTCCACTCGAAGTAGACGTCGGGAATCACGCCGGTGATGTCCCTCGTCCGCAGGAGAACCGCCGCAATGGTGTTGGGGACGGCCGGGCTGTCGACCCACAGAATCCGGTGCTCACCGCGCTGTCGTCCGTGGACGAGGAGGTCGGTGCTGAATTCGGAGGAGTCCGTGACGTTTACCTCGATGAAGATGATCGACTCCGCCTCCGGGATGTTGCTTTCGGCGCGCTGCTGCGATTCCTTCCGCCGATACTCGTCCTCGTCGAGACGGTCGACGTCGTGCGCCACCACAGCGAGATAGCCCTTCTCGGCTGCCTCGGTGATGAATTGCAGCGCGGTCTCGTCGAATTCGACGGAGGTTGCCCGAAGTTCGAAGGCTCGCGAGATCCGGGAAAGGAAGGACACCACCATGATCGCGGCGATGAAGAACGACGCCACTTTCACACCGTCTGGACGTTCGAAGATGTTCGCGATCGTCGTGTAGACGAACAAAACTGCCACAAAACTGAACCCCACGAACAGTTTTCGCTGACCGTGCTTACGAGCGGACAGTGCAACCGCGACGGTCGCCGACGAGATGAGCACGAGGACACCGGTTGCGTACGCGGAACTCTGAGCGTCAACACCGGCGTCGAAGTAGATCGTGACGGTGATGGCGATGACGCTGAACACGAGGACCAGCGGACGCACGGCGCGGGCCCACGACGGCGCCATGCCGTAGCGAGGCAGATACCTCGGAACAAGGTTGAGCAACCCGGCCATTGCCGATGCACCGGCAAACCAGAGGATCAGGATCGTGCTGAGATCGTAGACGGTTCCGAAGATCTCACCCAGATAGTCGTGCGCGAGGAAGGCAAGGGCGCGACCGTTGGCAGCGCCTCCGGGCTGGAACTCGTTTTCTGGGATCAGGATGGTGGTGACCAGGCTCGACGTCAGCAGGAATCCACTCATGATCAGCGCCGCTGTGGTGAGCAGGCGCCGTGCGCCTTTGATGCGGCCGTGCGGATTCTGTTCGGTGTCGTGCGGCTCGCCCTTGATCTGCGGCATGACCGCGACCCCGGTTTCGAAGCCGGACAGGCCGAGCGCCAACTTCGGGAAGACGATCAGCGCGATCAGGATCATCATCGCCGGATTTCCGTGCTCGGTGGTCATGGCGCGTGTCCAGTCGGTGACCAACGACGGCGCGGTCGCGATGTGCCACAAACCTACGGAGATGACCACCACGTTCAAGGCGAGGTAGACGGCGACCAATCCGACCGCGATACCTATAGCTTCGGTGAATCCGCGAAGAAACACCGCGGCGAGGAGTGCAAGTAAAACGAGGGTAACGGCGACGGTGTGTCCGGAGAGAAAGGTTGGAGCAAAAGGATTCTCGACGAGGTGCGCCGTGGCATCGGCAGCCGAGAGCGTCATGGTGATGAGGAAATCGGTGGCTGCGAATCCGAGAAGAACGAGAACGAAGATCTTGCCGCGCCACTTGGGCAGCAGCTTCTCGAGCATGGCGATCGAACCCTCGCCGTGCGGACTCTCGCGAGCCACTCGCCGGTAGACCGGCAGCGCACCGAACAGCGTCAGCAGGATCAACACGACTGTCGCGATGGGAGCCAACGTGCCGGCCGCCAGTGCCGCGATACCGGGTTGGTAACCGAGGGTGGAGAAGTAATCCACACCCGTCAGGCACATCACCTTCCACCACGGGTGGCGCTTCTCCTTCTTCGGAGCCATCCGGTGGGGCCCCAGATGTCCGGCGGGTTCCTCGGTGATGTCCGCGAGCAGCCAGGCCTCGGTGCGTTGTTTCACGGACGGAGCCGTGTTTTCGGCCGGGACCTCGTTTTCGGCGGTGGTCACCACGGCGTCACGGCTTCAGATAGACATCGTTGAGCGTGACAGTCCGCAGGTTTCGGCTCCGGATGATGTCCACCAGTTGCGGATACACGTGGGTCACGGGCAGATAGTTGAGGTGTCCGATCACTATGGCCCCCGGATTGAAGTACTGGTTCGCCATCTGCAGGATGTACTCCTCGGTGATCAACGACGAATCCGACAGTGATCCGTACCAGAGGGTGGGCACGGTGTATCCGACACTCGCGGCCACGGAATCGACTGTCGCGTTGTGCCTTCCATACGGCGGTCGAAAATACGGTGCCGCGTCGATGCCGTAGGTGTTGCGCAGGAAAGTGCCGTTCTTCGTCAGCTCGTCGGCGATCTGCTGCTTCGACACGGATGTCAGATCCGGGTGCGAGAAGGTGTGATTGCCGAGCTGAATCTGCCCGCTCTCGACCAGCGGCCTGAGAAGTCCGGCGTTTTCGGTCCACGAGTTGTATTGCCCGTTGACGAAGTACGTCAAACGGATGCCGGTGTCTTTTGCGAACTGCGTGTAGAGGCGGACGACTTCGGAACTGGCCCCGTCGTCAACCGTCAGGGCGAGCAGATCCCCGCCACCGGGCAGGGCGGTCAGCGATCCGCCGGCGGGCAGGGGCACCCGGGCAGACGGCGGCGGAGGCGGCAACAAGGCAGGTGGGAGATCGGGGACAGGGACGAGGTCTGCTGGTTCGTCGGCTGCGGCGACAGCCGTCCCGACCGAACGTGACGAACAAGCGGTTCCCGTGGTCACCGCGGCGGTTCCGGTCAGAGTTGCTGCTGCGAGGGCACTGAGGAAGCGTCGGCGGTCCACAGGGCGGAGCCTAGAGCAGATTTGCCCAATTCGGACTTCATTCTCAGCGTTCTTTCAGCGAAAGACCAGCCGTGTCCGGTATCGACAGGTTCTGCTCAGGAACGGTGGATAGCGTGTCAGCCGTGGAACCGCGACCTCGACACTCGGCAACCAAGCACAGACGTAAGCGTCAACCGCAGCGGTCGACGCTCTCGGTGGGGCGCAAGCTGGCGGCGGCGTCCCTGTCGACGACGATTCTGGTGGGCGTCGGAATCGGCTGGTACGTGCAGTCGGATCTGACGTCGGGGCTGTACCGATCGGACGCGCTCTCCGCCCTCGGTGACGACGCCGGCAGTTCACTCGACGGGGATACCAACATCTTGTTGATCGGGCTCGACAGTCGCAAGGCGATGGACGGCAGCGACCTGCCGGCAGAGTTCGTCACCGACAAGTTGCACGCAGGGGATAGCGATGTGGGTGGGTACAACACGAACACGCTTATCCTGCTCCATGTTCCGGGCGACGGTGGCAAGGCCAGTGCGGTGGCGATCCCACGCGACGACTACGTCGCTGTTCCCGGCTACGGAATGGCCAAGATCAAGGAAGCCTACGGAATGGCGAAGGCTGATGCGGACGCCAAACTCGTAGCGGACGGTGTGACGGATCCTGCTGCACGAGAACAACAAGCACGGGAAGTCGGAAGACGGTCGACACTGACTGCCGTGCAGAATCTGCTCAAGGTTCCGATCGATCACTTTGCCGAAGTGAACCTGATGGGCTTCTACGACGTCGTCTCGGCTATCGGGCCCGTTCAGGTGTGCCTCAACAATCCGGTGCAGGACGACTTCTCGGGTGCCAACTTCTCGGCCGGGGTCCAGACTCTCGATGCGTCACAGGCACTTTCGTTTGTCCGTCAACGCCACGGTCTGGACAACGGGGACTTGGATCGCACGCATCGGCAGCAGGCGTTCATCAGTGCGGTGATCGCCAACCTGAAGAGCTCCGGCGTCATCGGCAACATTCCGAAGATGACGGCTCTGGCCGACGTGGTGAAGAAGGACGTGGTGATCGATTCTGCCATGGATCCCGTCCGATTCGCTTCTCAGGCAAGCGCTCTCGCGGGTGGGAACATCGACTTCTACACCCTGCCCATCGAGGGATACGAGACCGTCGACGGCCAGGACGTCAACATGGTCGATCCGGCCCGTCTGCGTAGTGAAGTGTCGAGGATCTTCGCAGGAGGTGACTCGGCATCCGCACCTGCGATGGACACCGCGATCTCGACCGGGAACGAAGTTGTGGACATCCGCAACGGAACCGCGACGGACGGGTTGGGCGCTGCATTGGCATCGGAGATGAAATCGTCGGGAGTCGAAGTCGGAGAGGTGAGCACCGCAGCTCCGACGGCAAAGTCGGAGGTCAGCTACGGGGTCGGCGCCAAAGCCGTCGCAGAGGCGCTGGCCGAGCAGTTGGGTGTGGTCGCGGTGCCGAACGATCAGGCAGCGGCCGAATCAGTGTCCGTACTGATCGGTGGGGACAACGCGCAGACCGCGTTCTCGGCCGCTCCGGCGCAGTCGGACTCGTCGGTATCCGCCGGCACCGTTCCCGATACGGGAGCACAGGGATCACCCATCCGGGCCGTCGCGAATGGCGGCATCCCCTGTGTGGACTAATTCTCAGGTAATTCGCACGAAACTCACGCTGACTTCTTCGATCCACGGGTCTACATTGGAGAAGTCGAACTCAGTCGGGTACTTCACCTTTGGAGTACCTGACTGAGATTGCGTAGTTGAAAGGATCACCGACATGGCTACAAGTGCAGCGGTACAGAATCCGACAAGCTCACGCGCCAGGACCATGTCCATGGCGGAGTACATCGCCGAGCATCCCGCGCAGCGCGTTTTCCCGCCCACGAGTGAGCGGGCGGCCAGGATGGCGATGCTCATCATGTTCGCCCTGATGGCCGTCACCCTCGTTGTACTGGTACTCGACGAGGCAGGAATCTTCGGATGAAGGCAGCGGTCTTCGGCTGAGCCCGACCTTTAGTTACTCTTGAGTAATGACTGAACAGAAGAGCTGGAATGCGTTCACCGTCGAGCGCGAAGACAACATCGCCCAGGTGACGCTGATCGGGCCGAGCAAGGGCAACGCGATGGGGCCAGATTTCTGGAGTGAACTCCCCGAAATCTTCGCCGACCTCGACGCCGACCCCGAGGTGCGTGCAATCGTCATCGCCGGTTCCGGCAAGCACTTCTCGTTCGGCCTGGACCTGCCCGCGATGAGCGGTGAATTCGGTGCAGTCCTCGCAGACAAGGCTCAGGCAGGTCCGCGCACCAAATTCCACGACATGATCAAGCGCATGCAGTCGGGCATCAATGCCGTCGCAGACTGCCGCAAGCCCGTCGTCGCGGCTGTGCAGGGTTGGTGCATCGGCGGCGGCGTCGACCTCATCACGGCGGCGGACATCCGCTACGCAAGTGCCGACGCCAAGTTCAGCATCCGCGAGGTCAAGGTCGCGATCGTCGCAGACATGGGCAGCCTCGCGCGGCTGCCCGCGATCATCGGTGACGGACACCTGCGTGAGTTGGCTCTGACCGGCAAGGACATCGACGCAGCGCGCGCCGAGAAGATCGGCCTCGTCAACGACGTTTTCGAAGATGCCGACGCGGTACTGGCCGCGGCGCGCGCGACCGCCAAGGAGATTGCGCTCAACCCGCCGCTCGTCGTCCACGGGATCAAGGACGTGCTCGATCACACCCGCAGCGCGAGCGTGAACGACAGCCTTCGCTACGTCGCAGCCTGGAACGCGGCGTTCCTGCCTTCGCAGGATCTGACCGAGGCCATCACCGCCGTCTTCCAGAAGCGCCCGCCGGTCTTCCAGGGTGAGTAGAAACTGCAAGGGTGAGTAGAAACTGCAAGGGTGAGTAGAAACTGCAAGGGTGAGTAGGAACTGCAAGGGCGAGTAAAAACAGCACAAAAATCCCCGCACATCTTCCGATGTGCGGGGATTTTCGTAAGGCCTGAGAACTCGAGCTCAGTGACCGCCGTTGGCAGCGAGACGCTTGATCGAAGCCTCGATCTCGGCCTCTGCCTCGGCGCGGCCGACCCAGTTGGCTGCCTCGACGTGCTTGTTCGGCTCGAGGTCCTTGTAGTGGACGAAGAAGTGCTTGATCGCATCGAGCTCGAACTGTGAGATGTCACCCAGATCCTGGATGTGATCCCAGCGGGGGTCGCCGGCCGGAACGCAGAGGACCTTGTCGTCTCCGCCGGCCTCGTCGACCATCTTGAACATCGCGACTGCGCGAGCCTCGACGATGACGCCGGGGAAGACCGACTCGGGGAGCAGGACCATGGCGTCGAGCGGATCGCCGTCCTCACCCAGGGTGTTTTCGATGAAGCCGTAGTCGGCCGGGTAGCCGAAAGCTGTGTAGAGGTAGCGATCGAGTTTGACGCGACCGGTTACGTGGTCGACCTCGTACTTGTTGCGCTGACCCTTGGGGATCTCGATGGTGACGTCGAACTCCACGCCGATTCCTCGCTGTCGTGTCGGTAATGATTCGTCGGAAGGATATCGGGTCAAGGATAAGGTTGCCTGACCACCCAGTAGGCAGAGCACAGACGGAGGGGCGTTGGCGGGCCAAGGAAAGAAGAAGATCGGCTCGTTGGAAGAGAGTCGACGGCGTAACTTCCGCATCCTTCTGGCGGTCGGTGCAGTGGTTGTACTGGCCGTCGCCGGAGTTGTCGTCGTGAAACTCGGTACGTCGAACGACACCGCGGGCAGCGCGACCGTGACTACGTCGCCGCAGCCGGCGCTCGTGACGCCGTCACCTCAGGTGGTGCCCGTCCCGACGGACGCACCGATCCCGAGCGCGTCGGGAATTGCAGCGGCGATCGGCCCGGCCGTGGCCAACCCGGATCTGGGGAAGTTCACCGGAGTAGTCGCTGATGCGCTCACCGGAAACATTCTCTGGAGCACGGACCCGTCGACGCCGATGACGCCCGCGTCCACGACGAAGGTGCTCACCGCATCGGCGGCACTGCTGAAGCTGCCGCTCGACCACCGGCTGTCCACGACGGTGGTTCCCGGAGCGAGCCCCGGGCAGGTCGTTCTGGTCGGCGGCGGTGACCCGACGCTGACGGCGACGCCGAAGGGGCAGAGCGGGTACTACGCCAACGCAGCGCACATCGCGGATCTCGTCGACCAGATCAAGGCTGCCGGTACGCCGGTAACCAGTGTCGTGGTGGACTCGAGTTTGTTCAAGGGCGACAACATGGCCACCGGCTGGTTCCCCGCTGACATCGCGGCCGGCTACATCACCCCGATCGAATCGGTGATGATCGAAGGTGGTCGGTACGACGGCACTCAAGACGAGTCGCCGCGTTCGGAAACTCCCGCGTTGGACGCGGGCAAGGTGCTCGCTCAGGCGCTCGGTGTCGATCCCGCCAACGTGAGTCTCGGCGCGGCGCCTGCCGGTGCCAAGCCGATCGCCACCGTGCAGTCGGCGCCGCTGAGCGACCGACTGCTGCAGATGATGGAACATTCCGACAACGTGCTCGCCGAGACCATCGGGCGTGAGGTCGCGATTGCCTCCGGAATCGAAGCCTCGTTCACCGGAGCAGTCGACGCGACCGGCAAGACCCTGCAGGCGGCCGGGTTCGACTACACCGGTGTATCGCTGCACGATTCCAGCGGACTGTCCGTCGACGATCTCATTCCCGCTCAGGTACTCGATCGCGTCATGACGGCTGCGGCCGGTGACGGTGATCCGAAACTGCGCCCTCTGCTGGACTACCTTCCGGTGGCCGGCGGAACAGGAAGTTTGTCCGACCGCTACGCGTCCGGAAACCGAACCGGTGCGGGTTGGGTGCGGGCCAAGACGGGAACTCTCTCGACGGCCAGCGCGTTGTCAGGGTTCGTGGTCGATCAGAACGGGCGAGTGCTCACCTTCGCACTGATGTCCAATGACCGGCCGCCAGAAGTGAGCCGTCCTGCCCTGGACGCGATTGCCGGAGCATTGAGGAATTGCGGGTGCCAATAGTGGCCGAAAAGACTCCACAAGATGATGAAGCCTCGGCTCCGCTCGGTGGTGCCGTCGACTGGAGTCTTGCCGCCAAAGCCGGGATAAAACTGGCGCGCGGCGGCCCCGCGATGTCTCGCTACACGGCCGAGACGGCAACCGCAGAACTCGCCGAAGCGTCCAAGCGCGCAGAACTGCCGGTTCGTGAAGTGACCGAACTGGCCGACGGTCTACCGGTCCCGGCCGCTGACGTGCTTGACCGGGCCGGGTGGATCACGGCGGCCTCGCGGTCGATGGCACATCTCACCGGCGCCGACCCTGACGGCAGTGGCAATCTCATCGTCGGAAAGCCGGCGGGCCTGCAGGCCGGTGCAATGCTGGCGTACCTGTCTTCGGCGATCCTCGGGCAGTACGACCCGTTCACCGGCGAGCACGGCACCCTGCTTCTGGTCACACCGAACATCGTCTCCGTCGAACGGTCCCTTCGGCTGAACCCGAGTGACTTCCGGTTGTGGGTCTGCCTGCACGAGGTCACGCACCGGGTCCAGTTCTCGTCCTCGCCGTGGCTAGCGGAGTACATGAAGGAATCCGTCGAAACGCTTGGTGCGACGGTGGACGAGTCGATGACCGACGTTGTCGGGCGCCTTGCTGCAGAACTGCGCTCGCGGAAGGAACCCGACTCCAGTGACGGTGCGACGGCGGGCGGGATCATCGGCCTGCTGCGTGCTTCGCAGGCGGAACCTCAGCGTGACGCGCTGGATCGGATGCTCGTACTCGGCACCCTCCTCGAAGGGCATGCAGACCACGTGATGGACGCCGTCGGCCCCGCCGTGGTGCCGTCGGTGGCAACGATCCGCGCGGCCTTCGACAAGCGTCGGCAGCGCAAGTCCAACCCCGTGCAGCGGATCATCAAGATGCTGCTCGGCATGGACGCCAAGATGGCGCAGTACGTACGCGGCAAGGCCTTCGTCGACGCGGTGGTTCTCAAGGTCGGCATGGAGCAGTTCAACACCATCTGGACCGGGCCCGAGACCTTGCCGTTGCTCGACGAGATCGACAATCCCGACGCGTGGGTAAAGCGCGTTCTCGGCTAGATGCTGCTGCCTGAGACGCCTGCCCTACTGGCGCTGCGACAGGCCGTGCGGGCGTGGACGCTCGCATTCGAGCCACGACGCCGTGTGGTCGTCGCGCTGTCCGGGGGCGCCGATTCATTGGCGTTGACCGCAGCAGCAGTGGCGGAAACCGATTCTGTCGACGCGTTGATCGTGGACCATCGGCTGCAGCCTGGTTCGGATGCCGTCGCACGCTCTGCCGCGGATCAGGCGCTGGCGCTGGGTTGCCGGACCGCGACGGTGCTGACCGTCGACGTAGCCGAAGGTGGGAGTCTCGAAGCCGCCGCGCGTGAGGCTCGGTACAGCGCTCTGCGCGACGCCAGGACTGACCTCCCGGTTCTGCTCGGACACACGCTCGACGATCAAGCCGAGACCGTGCTTCTCGGACTCTCGCGCGGGTCCGGTGGGCGATCGATTCAAGGTATGGCTGCATTCGACGCTCCCTGGGGACGGCCGCTACTCGGCATCCGGCGATCGGTGACCAGGGCGGCCTGCGTCGACCTGGGAATCACGCCGTGGGAGGACCCGCACAACAACAATCCCGAGTTCACTCGCGTACGTCTGCGGCACGAGGCGTTGCCGCTGCTCGAAGAAATTCTCGGCGGGGGAGTTCCCGAAGCGTTGGCCCGAACCGCGACGCAGTTGCGTGAAGACGGCGAGGCGCTCGACGAGTATGCCGAAGCCCTACTCCTACGGGTTGTCGTCGACGGAGAAGTGGAAGTGGACACACTTGCCGAAGCGCCCACCGCAATCCGCCGACGCGCTCTGCGGGCCTGGCTGCTGCAGGGCGGCGCAAAAGCATTGACGGACAAACAGTTACGGGCGGTCGACGCCCTGGTGACCGACTGGCGGGGGCAAGGCGGCGTCGCGATCGGGGGCGGAACACCGGAGGCGAGGTTGGTGGCGGCCCGGCGACGTGGCAGGCTGATCCTCGGATTCGAAGACCGACGAAGGGTTTGACGCGTGTACGAGGGCGACATCGCATCGGTACTGATCTCCGAAGAACAGATCCGTGCACGAACGGCGGAACTGGCTGAGGACATCGCCAAGCGTTACCCGGCAGGCGCCCCCGAAGGGGATCTCCTGCTGATCGGCGTCCTCAAGGGAGCGGTCTTCTTCATGACCGACTTCGCCCGCGCCCTGCCGATCCCGTCGCAGATGGAATTCATGGCCGTCAGCTCCTATGGATCCTCGACCTCGTCTTCGGGCGTCGTCCGCATCCTCAAGGACCTCGACAAGGACATTGCCGGTCGCCACGTGCTGATCGTCGAGGACATCATCGACTCCGGTCTCACGCTGTCGTGGTTGATGCGCAACCTCAAGACGCGTAACCCCGCTTCGCTCGAGGTCGTCACATTGCTTCGCAAGCCCGACGCGGTCAAGATCGACGTCGATGTCCGCGACGTGGGCTTCGACATCCCCAACGAGTTCGTCGTCGGTTACGGCCTCGACTACGCCGAGCGGTACCGCGATCTGCCGTACATCGGCACCCTGGACCCCGAGGTCTACGGCGGCTGAGCCTGCTCGCCGGTTAGAACTCTTCACATTTCGGCACCTCTGCATCAATCCGCCAAACGGACTACAGACAGGTCTCCGAGGCGTCGCTAGATTCACGGAATGCGCTACCGACGGCTTATTCGGTGACCCTTCCGCCGCCACCGCCACCGCCACCACCGCCCCCGCCTGGTGGGGAGCAGCAGTACTGGAGTGCCCAACCGCAGGGCGTTCTGTACCAACCTCCGACCACAAACGGCCTCGCAATTGCCGCCCTGGTCGGGGCGCTCGTGCTGGCGCCGGTCGGCATTGTGCTCGGCCACATTTCGCTGGCGCAGATCAAACGAACCGGTGAGCAGGGGCGAGGACTTCCAATCGCCGGTCTGGTCATCGGCTACATCTTCACCGCGCTTCTGGTGCTGTCGATTGTGTGGATGTTTCTCATTGCCAATGCAGTCACCCGCGCGTTCGACGACTACGACAGCGCGTCTTCTCTCTACTACACATCTGAATCGTCGAGTACGACTTATCCGACGTATGCGACCACCACATCCCGGACGGTGGCGCCGACGTACAGCGGAAGCGACACGGCGTCGGTCATCGCCAATGCCTCGGTAGGTGACTGCGTCGTACGAAGGCTCGGGGCAGACAAGGGCGACGGGACCAGCGAGACATACGTCAGTCCGGTCTCATGCAGCTCGAGCAGCGCCACTCACCGGGTAGTCAGCCGCGGCACGTCCACATCTTCGTGCACCGCCGATTGGGTTCGCAAAGAGAGTCCTGTCGTAGTGCTTTGCCTAGCGGACGAATGATCGACAGAGGGAGACACAACCGATGACGTTGCCGCCCCCACCTCCCCCACCACCCCCGCCTTCACCACCGCAGGCTCCGGTTGCCGGACATCCTCCGCCCTCTCGATCTCGTGGCCGAGGATGGATTGTTGCCGTTGCAGCCCTTACCGCCGTCGCGGCCCTCGCCGCAGGCGCCGTCACCGTTGTCACGATTCTCCGGTCGGGAGACACCGATGGACCGGTGGCAGGCCAGCTGGTCAACACTTACCCGACGCAGCCGACGCCAGGGTGGTCGTTGGACGTTGACGAGGTTCTGCCGGGCGGAAGATTTCTGTGGCCGGATTCGCTCGGTGCGAGCTATGGAACGGCGAGATTCATCGACGTGGGACAGACTCTGATCACTACGGTCGGTCCACAGCAGGGCCAGCAGTCCCAACTTGTTGCAGTCGACGCCGAGAGCGGATCCATTCGATGGCAAACGCCGGTCGCCGGCACGGTGTCGTGTGCGACCGCAGCGATCGATGCAGCCCTACCTTGTGTCGTCAGGAACCCTGGTGGAACAGCTCGAGTCGTTTCCTTCTCGCTCGACTCGGGGGCGATTCGTTCGAGTGTCGACACCGATACGGCCACCTTGGTCGAGGTTTCCGACGGAGCGGTCTTCACTGTCGGCGGTAGCCAGTCCGGGCTGGTGATTTCGCGCGGAACCCCCACCGACCTCGATGCGGCGTGGACAACGACAACTCCACCGGAAACCGACTGCGTCGGATCCGGCGATTCGCATTCGTTCGAGATCGTCGACGGCATCGTCTATTACTCGAGCATCGGATCTACGGCGCTCAACGCGGTCGATGGCGCACTGCTTTCGAATCCGAATCTGGGTGGCTACGAGGCACTTCCAGGACAAGGTTTTGCCGGCGTCCTCTGTGCGATGCCATTTCCGTCGGACGGATACTCCAGCATCGTGTCCGACCGTGACGGTGCCGAGAGATTTAGAGTTGACGAAGACGCACCGGCATCACCGTGGCTTGTCTCGGCATCGAACTCTCGTCCGTACATCGGCTCGCACGGTGCCTACGACATGAACGACGGCACCGAGCTGTGGTCGGTCATCGGCGGAGACCACTTCTCGCTACGCCGGATCATCGGCGACATCGTGTTGGGCAACGACTCGGACACGCTCTCGGCCTACCGAATCGACACCGGGGAACAGTTGTGGTCGACCAAGATCGGCGACTACTTCTCTTACTCGGTCTCGGACGGTGAGCGAATTCTCGTCCATCCTAACGACGGCAGGGTACTCGCCGTCGAACTCGACGACGGCTCTGTCAGTTGGTCCCTCGATTCACACACCAACCACTGGTCTTGGTCGAAGGCCCACGACGGACTCGCCTCGATCTCCAATGACAGATTCCTCTACTACCCACCGACCGGCGGACCGTCAGGAGCACCGGGCAGGCTGCCCGCTGTCCCTGAATTCGACGGAGGCAACGAGTACGTCACGAAATGCGGACGGACACCGACCCTGGCGCCGGTTGAATACCGCACGCAGGCAGAGGGTCTCGTCGTTCTAATGGAAATGAAAGCATCATGTCCCAGCGGAGACATCGTCTCCACCGACGCGCTTCGTGTATCGATCACCGACACCGGCCAGAGCGTTGCATCGGCGGTGTTCGACTTCTCCGATGCGCCGATCTTTCTTCCCCGAACCGATGGGACGAACACGACGAACTCGATCCAGCGCGAGTTCCTGTACGACCTCGGTAGCTTCTGGAGGCTGCCGAACACTCTCGGTGAGTCTTCGAGTCTGACCAATTCGAGAGCGTCAGGTGCTCAACTCGTCGAATGCGAGGACGAGGGGACGAGTGATACCAGCCTGACATCCGGGCCGGCATCGCGAAGTGACACCAATACGCCGATCCGACCCACACGTAGCGCGCAGCCGACAACGGGCGACGTCGAATCTGCGAGTCTCGACGCCCTCCGGGCTCAGGCCGACGCCGATCGCCCCTTTGTGATCGGTGACCTCGCGAACAGGTGGGTGGCTCAGATCTCCTCCAAGCGGGTCGGACTCGATGCGGCGGATATCAATGGCGCTCAGGTGCATTGGACTGCTGCCCAGATCCTGCGACAGCATCTCGAACTTCGTCTCATGTATCCGGAGGTGCGTCTGCTCTGGAGTAACGAATGGCGGACCTTCGATCTCCGGGGTTGGTGGATAACCGTCGCAGGCTTGACGTTTGCGGATGCGGATGCGGCCAACGGGTGGTGCGATTCGAAGCGGATTGCCAACGATCAATGCTTCGCCAAGATCGTCAGCAACGATCGCGATTCGTCGGGGACCACCAAATATCGGCGATAGTGCTTGACCCGTTCGGCGCACTTCCCACATCTGAGGAGCTTGGCGAATGACCGAAGACAACTCGCGTCAACCCGGTGAACCATCAATAAGCAGTTCGCCCCAGTCGCACGGCATGTATCCACCGCCACAGAGCTATTCACCGACGCGATCTGCGTTCGTGGATATTCGGATCGGTGACTACACCCGCGACGGGACAGCCGCGGCACTGCTGTTCGTGTCGCTCTTCTTGCCGTGGAGTGCGACCGTCGGAATAGCCCGCGTCGGTTCGAGTGCTCTTGTGCTGCTTCTGGTTCTGCCGACACTGCTGTCGCTGGCGTCGCTGTTACTGCCGTACGTGGCGCGACTCGGAATGCTCGGGCCGAATTGGAATGTCGGGCAGATACGTGTGCTGCGTCTGGTGGCCAACGGACCCCTCATTGCCACTGTTGTGGGTCTTGTCGTCTACGACGTCATTCGTGGAATGTTCCGATTCAGTGAGAGTTCGAGTGTTTTCACCGGCAACGGGGTTGGCGCTGGAGCGTGGTTCGGGCTTGCCGGCGCCCTGCTCGCAGCTCAACCGCGCGCGGCCGAAATTCGCATCGACCCTCGAACCGCGCCGCGATGGTTGGCGTTGGTGAAGCCGCTTGTGTTTGTGGCTTGGGGGTCGTCAGTGGCCTCGGCGCTACTCGCGCTAATCTACATCCTGGTCTCCGTCAGTCGCTACCGATATTACGACGGGCCGCAGACATTCGAGAGCCTGATCGTTCTCTTCGTGTCGTCGGCCGTTCCGATCGTCGTGGTGGGTGTTGCGGCAGTCGGTCTCGCCAGACGGTTTGCGTCCTGGCGCCTCACCATCGCCGCGCTCGGCATCGCTCTCCTCGCGGCCGGATTACTCCACTCGATCAGCGAGGGCACAAGTGTCGAGCTGTTCCACACGGTCACGGCTAGTCCCTACTACGGCATCACGTTCTTGATTGCCGCAGCCGCAATTACATTCATTCCATTCGGTGTTGCGTCCGTCGGCGACGGGACGCACCCCGGATACGTCTGGCTCGCAGCGGCACGAAACGGCATGCTGTTGATCGCGGTGTGGAGCTTCGGTGTTGGATTCTCTCAGATCGCAATGGCAGCAACGCAATTTGGCATCGTGCCGTGGGGAGATGCGTTAGTGCTCGCAGTTCTCGCGATACTCTTCGGGATTCTTGCCGTTGTCGGAGTCAGATCACTGTCGCTTCGGTATTCTTCGCTCGACCCTCGCCCGTCACGCGAGGTCGGTCTTGGAGTCTGTGTCGGCTTGCTCGTCCTGATGCTCGCTCGTCTCGTGGTGCAGTCGGCCATGTATGGCGAAATATATTATAGTGCATGGATATTCGATCTCGCCATGGTGGTGCTGGTGGTTCTGGTTGCTCTCGCTCTCACAGTCTCACCGGCTGTTCGGAATTTGTATGCGGGGGTGCAACTGTTCGCGTCGGCCACCACGGTTACAGCTGTGGTACCGAATCTCGGACAGCCCGTTCAGCCTTCGGGACGTGCTCTCGAGGCTGCGGATCCGCGGACTCCGGCGGCGGTGCTGTTCGAGATCGCGTCGAGTTCGCCGGAGTTGCGGCCGGCGATTGCTGCGAATCCGTCGACGTACGACGATCTTGTGACGTGGCTCGAAGCGCTGGGTGATCCTGCTGTGGATGCAGCGTTGGACCGAAGGGCTGCTGGGCAATTCGGTCTACCTGAACCTGAACCTGAACCTGAACCTGAACCTGGACCTGGCCGTGTGCCCGTGCCTGCGCCGGTGCCCGTTCAGCCTTCGGGACGTGCTCTCGAGGCTGCGGATCCGCGGACTCCGGCGGCGGTGCTGTTCGAGATCGCGTCGAGTTCGCCGGAGTTGCGGCCGGCGATTGCTGCGAATCCGTCGACGTACGACGATCTTGTGACGTGGCTCGAAGCGCTGGGTGATCCGGCTGTGGATGCGGCGTTGGACCGAAGGGCTGCTGGGCAATTCGGTCTACTCGGACCCGAACCCGAACCTGCGACCGAGACCTTCATCTCGAACGCACCGGAATCCCGCTCCGGTAGCGGCCCCGTGCAACTGGCCGCACCGCCACCGGCCGTGCCGCAACCGAACCCGGGGTATGCGCCGACCGGCGTTCCACTCCCGCCTGGTGGGTTTCGGCCGGCCGGAGCCGGGATACGAGTTGCCGCGCGGTTCATCGATTTTGCCATTCTCGCAGTTGTGTCGGTCGTCGGCGGAATGATCTCCACCGCGACGCTCGGAAACGGATTCGACTTCGATTCCTACCGGACAAGTTCGGGTCTGATTGGCCTGCTGATCGGGATCGGTTCGATCGTGTACTTCGTATGGGGAGAGTCGGCATTCGGGGTAACCCTGGGCAAACTCGCCCTCGGAATAGGCGTTCGCTCGGTAGGAGGTGCGCGTCCGGCCCTGACGCAGTCCTTCAAACGGAATGCATTCGTGATCCCCATGTACCTCGGATCGGCTGTTTCGGCGTTGGCCATGCTCGGTAGTGGTGACGAGCTCGTCGGCATGCTGAATTCGATGTCGTTGGGCAGTGTCGCGAGCATTCTCGGTTCTCTGGTAACAGTCGCTATTTCGATCGCGATCATCGTTTCGATCAGTAGCGCACCGGACGTCCGCGGCTTCCACGATCGGATGGCTGATGCTGTCGTCGTGGTCACCAGGCAGTGAGCGAGCACGCTTCGAGGGAAACAAGCACACCTTCAGGGCGTCAGCAGCTTCTTCTGGACTTTGCCCATAGCGTTGCGGGGCAAGCTGTCCACCAGACAAACCTGACGAGGGCGCTTGTGGATCGACAGTGATTCGGCGACGAAGTCCGAAACCACAGCGCAGTCGGCTACGTCGCCGACGATGAACGCGACTATGCGCTGTCCGAGATCGTCGTCCGGCACACCGACGACGGCGGCCTCGCGAACGCCGGGGTATGCCAGAAGTGCCTGTTCCACCTCGCCGGCACCGATGCGGTATCCACCGGACTTGATCATGTCGACCGACTCGCGACCTACGATGCGGTGGAATCCGCTGTCGTCGATCACCGCGATGTCGCCGGTGCGAAACCAGCCGTCTTCGGTCATGGATTCCGCTGTCTTCGAGGGGTTCCCGAGGTACTCGTCGAAGAGAACGGCGCCCGCAACTTCCAGTTGCCCAAGCTGCTCTCCGTCGTGCGCCGACAGTTCGCCGTTCTCGCCGCGCAACCTCGTCCTGACTCCCGGAACGGCGTGCCCGACCCAACCCGGGCGACGTTCGCCGTCGTGCGTCGTGCTGACGGTGATGAGGGTTTCACTCATTCCGTAGCGCTCGACGGGAGCCAACCCGGTCAGCGATTTCATCCGCTCGAACAATGGAACCGGAAGTGGTGCACTTCCGGACACGAGCAAGCGCGCGGATCGCAATGCTGCTGCCGCCGAGGGATCACCGCACACGCGTGACCAGACGGTCGGAACACCGAAGTACAACGAGCCACCCGCTGCGGCATACGAATCCGGAGTTGGTCTGAAGGTATGAATCAGCGGCGAACCCACGCGCAAGGCGCCCAACACGCCGAGAATCAACCCGTGGACGTGGAAGAGGGGCAGTCCGTGGACGAGTGTGTCCTCTGGCGTCCAATTCCACACATGAGCGAGCGCGTCGAGATCCGCAGCGATCGATGCTCGCGAGAGGACAACGCCTTTCGGAGCTCCGGTGGTTCCCGAGGTGTACATGATCAGTGCAGTAGCTGCCGCACTCGGTTCGGGATAGGACGTCGCGGATCGCGCGTGAATATCGATGGGAATCAACGGGATACTCGAATCCGTCGGCCCTTCTCCGAGTATCAGTTCGGCCTTGGAATCGGCGATGATGTGCTGACGTTCGAGCGGGCCGGAGTCGGGCGGGATCGGGACCACGGCAACACCGGCGATCAGTGCGCCGGCGACGGCGACCACTGTCTCGAGGCCGGCGGCGGCTTGTACTGCCACTCGCTGTGCACCATGTATTTGATCGGCGACCGCGGTGGCGGCGGCAAACAAGTCGGCGCGAGAGAGGGTTGCGCCTTCGCCGAAACTGACCGCCGCTCCGTGATCGTCGAAGATGCGGGGGTCGAGAGAGCGCAGAAGTGTGGATTCGCTGTTCATCGCGAGTTCCCTTTCTTTGAGCGAAGATTCAGACGGACCAGGGAACAACGAACAGCAGCCAGGCGAGAATCGGCGTCACCACCATGATGGTCATGCCCCACCGCATCGTCAGCCCGAACACCACGTCGCGTTCTTCCGGAGCGGCGTTCGCCACCACCAGAGCGCCATTGGTCGAGAACGGACTGCAATCGACCAGAGACGAGGAGATTGCCAGCGCGATGACCAGACCGGTTGCATTGACCTGACCGGTCATGAGGAATGGAATTGCCAAAGGGATGAGTGCGCCGAGGATTCCCGTGGTGGATGCAAACGCCGACACGATCGCGCCGATCAGACAGATCAAGAACGCCGCGAGAAGTGGAATCCCCACGTGTGCAACAGAATCCCCGAGCCACTGGACGGTGTTCTGGTTCTGCAGAAGAGCGACGTACGTGACGATTCCGCCGATGAGGAGCACGGTGCCCCAGCTGATCTTGTCGACGGCGCCGCGGGCGGAGGCCGGGAAGATCAGGGTGAGAAGTACCGCGACGGTCAGTGCGGTGAATCCGACGTCGAGGTCGAACACCAAGGCGCCGAGTGCAAGCGACGCCAGTCCGAGCAGGGTGAGTCGCCGCTCGAGATTGAGCGCTCCCTCGTGCGGAGCGGCCCCACCCGAGGACTTGCCGCCACCCTTCGAGCTGTCGCCGGAACCCGAACCGGTGATGGTGTCGCCACCGCCAGACGCATTGCCGACTGCGTTGACGAGCACGCGTTCGGAGGCGCCGCGCGCAATCAACGCGCGTCCGCCGAACGAGACGTACGCGATGGCAGCAACAACGGCCGCGGCCGCGAAGGTCGAGACGAACAGCAAGGCCGGGCTCGACGGGAGGCCGTTCTGACGCATGACGTCGTTGGTGATCACACCGAAGATTCCGATAGGGGAGAAGCTGCCCGCCGTTGCGCCCTGGACGACCATGAAGCCCATCAGCATGGGGTGGATCCGGTAGCGGGTGGCGAAGCCCATTGCCACGGGCGCGATGATGGCGACGGCAGCGGGACTGACCGCGCCCATGGCGGTGACGGCCGCGCACACCGCGAACATCGCCCACGGCACGAGGGCCACTCGTCCTCTGACCGCGCGGACTGCCGCGTGAATGATCCAGTCGACCGTGCCGTTGTTTCTGGCCAGCGCGAACAGGTAGGTGACGCCGACCAGGATGACGAAGAGGCTGGCCGGGAAGCCGTCGAGGATCTCGCTGGTATCGACGGTGAAGACCAGTGTTCCGACGACGAAGGCAGCCACCAGGGCGAGCGCACCCATGTTCACCGACCTCACGGTGGATATGACGAACACCAGGACAAGTACTGACAGGGCTATGACATTTGCCATCGAACTCTCAATCCGTTCGCGACCAGCTTGTGGTCTGCATCACTTGGAATTGGCCTAGCCTCTCTGCCACTGCTCCATTTGTCAAGTACACTCCGAGGCATGAATTCGACGTCATCGCCCGGCTCGCGCTCGGGCCTGCCCGGACGATTGAAGCGTCCGCGCCTGTACGAGCAGTTGGCCGAGCACATTTCGAATTTCATCGAGGCTCAAGGTCTTTCGCCCGGCGATCGGCTTCCTCCCGAACGCAGCCTGGCTGCCGAACTCGGCGTGAGTCGCGCGTCGCTGGCTCAAGCGCTCGTGGCCCTCGAGATTCGGGGCAGAGTCGAAATTCAGCACGGTAACGGAGCGGTGATTCGCGAAGCTCCCACGCCCGACGCGGGTAGGTCTGCGGATTCGGGAGTGCGGTTGCAAGACCGAACCGTCGACGAACTGACTGTCGCCAGGGAGGCGATCATGGCCGGCCTGGCTCGGGCGGCGGCGTCGAATCCCAACGCTGCGCTTCGGGTCGCGATGTTGACCGACGACGGGACCGCGAGAAACTTCGCCGAGACGTGGCGCTGCGTCAGGCACCTGGCCGGTGGCGGCTTATTGGCTGATCTCGACGACACCATCGCCCAGCAGGCGGACGTGCCCGAGTCCTCGGCGCGACTGTCTGCGCGACTCGATCAGCTCGCCCACCGGATCATCGACGGTGACCAATCGGGCGCCGCTGACGCTGTTGCGGGAATCCTCTCCGACACGGCCTGACGAATAACGACGGACAAGCGTCGGAAAAGCGCACGATAACCACTATGAGCATGTTCGCTCACAGGAAACTGTGCTGCGACGTAGCCCGGGAACCTGATCGGCAATGCGCACGTTGAACACAGTGACGACCGTTCCAACCAAGCGGCACGGCCGCTGGCGGGCATCGATGGGGCCGATCGCGGTAACCTGCAGGTGTCCGGTTGGCAGCCGGAAGGCGACCTGGCAGACCCGCACTCTCGAAAGGACCGGCCACATCGGCCGACCTGTATGAACCGTAAGACTGTGTTCCGTAACGTGCTACTCGTAGCCGTCGTGCTGTTGGTGATCTATGCCTTCAGCTACTTCAGCAACGACACCCGCGACTTCAAGACCGTCGACACCTCGGTCGCGATCTCCCAACTCGACGCCAAGAACGTTGAGTCGGCGCAGATCGACGACCGTGAGCAGCAGGTTCGTCTGTGGCTCAAGAACGGCAACGACGCCACCGACGGTAAGACGCAGATCCTGGCGAAGTACCCCGCGAGTGCGTCGGAGCAGATCTTCGACAAGGTCGAAGGCGCCGGTGCGGACAAGTTCAACACGACGGTCACTCAGGAGAGCTGGCTGACGTCGATCCTTCTGTTCGTGCTGCCGATGATCATTCTGTTCGGCATCTTCTTCTTCGTCATGAACCGGATGCAGGGCGGCGGTGGTCGCGGCGGAGTCATGGGATTCGGTAAGTCGAAGGCCAAGCAGCTCACCAAGGACATGCCGAAAACCACGTTCGCCGACGTCGCCGGTGCGGACGAGGCTGTCGAAGAGCTGTACGAGATCAAGGACTTCCTGCAGAACCCGGCTCGCTACCAGGCGCTCGGCGCCAAGATTCCGCGCGGTGTGCTGCTGTACGGCCCTCCCGGAACCGGTAAGACGCTGCTCGCTCGCGCTGTCGCAGGCGAAGCCGGCGTCCCGTTCTTCACCATCTCCGGTTCTGACTTCGTCGAGATGTTCGTCGGTGTCGGTGCGTCGCGTGTTCGCGACATGTTCGAGCAGGCCAAGCAGAACAGCCCCTGCATCATCTTCGTCGACGAGATCGACGCCGTCGGTCGTCAGCGCGGCGCAGGACTGGGCGGCGGACACGACGAGCGCGAGCAGACACTCAACCAGTTGCTCGTCGAGATGGACGGCTTCGGTGATCGCACCGGCATCATCTTGATCGCCGCAACCAACCGCCCCGACATCCTCGACCCCGCACTGCTGCGTCCGGGACGCTTCGATCGCCAGATTCCGGTCGGCGCCCCCGACCTCGCCGGTCGCCGCGCGATCCTGCGCGTGCACTCGCAGGGCAAGCCGATCGATCCCAACGCCGACCTCGAAGGTCTCGCCAAGCGGACCGTCGGAATGTCGGGTGCTGATCTCGCCAACGTCATCAACGAGGCTGCGCTGCTCACCGCACGCGAAAACGGAACCGTCATCACCGAAGCCTCGCTCGAGGAATCGGTGGATCGTGTTGTCGGTGGACCGCGGCGTAAGAGTCGCATCATCAGCGAGCACGAGAAGAAGATCACGGCGTACCACGAGGGCGGTCACACGCTGGCTGCTTGGGCAATGCCTGACATCGAGCCGGTCTACAAGGTCACGATCCTCGCTCGCGGTCGCACGGGTGGCCACGCGATGACCGTGCCCGAGGACGACAAGGGTTTGATGACGCGTTCGGAGATGATCGCTCGTCTCGTCATGGCAATGGGTGGACGCGCCGCCGAGGAGTTGGTGTTCCACGAGCCCACCACCGGAGCGTCGTCCGATATCGACATGGCGACCAAGATCGCCCGCGCGATGGTCACCGAATACGGCATGAGTGCCAAGCTCGGCGCGGTTCGCTACGGACAGGAGGGCGGGGATCCGTTCCTCGGCCGTTCGATGGGCGTTCAGTCCGACTACTCACACGAGATCGCCCGTGAAATCGACGAAGAGGTGCGCAACCTCATCGAGGCAGCGCACACCGAAGCGTGGGCAATCCTCAACGAGTACCGCGATGCGCTCGACCTCATCGCTACCGAACTGCTCGAGCGTGAGACGTTGACTCGCAAGGACCTCGAGAAGATCCTTGCCGGCGTCGAAAAGCGTCCGCGGATCACGGCTTTCAACGATTTCGGTGGGCGCACGCCTTCGGATCGTCCGCCGGTGAAGACTCCTCGCGAACTCGCGATCGAGCGCGGCGAAACCTGGCCGGAGCCCGCTGCCGCGCCTGTTCTCGTCAAGGCAGGTGCACCCAACAGCGGTGCCCCCAACGGTGGTCTCCCCAACAACGGCAACCAGGGACCCTCGAACGGCTACGCACAGCCTTCGTACCCGCAGCCGAGTGCTCCGCAGCAGACTCCGCAACCGGGAACACCCGACTACGGAGCGCCCGCCGGATGGTCGGCACCGGGTTGGCCTCCGCGTGAGAACCCGTCGCCGACGTACCCCGGACAGCAGTCGGGTGGGTACACCGGTGGACAGAATCCGACCCCGCCGAACCAGTCGCAGGGCCAGTACGGTCAGCCCCAACACGGTCAGCCCCAGCCCGATCAGGGGCAGTACGGTCAACCGCACCCGGGGCAGCAGGCGTACCCGGAGCAGCCGCACCCCGGCCGTCGTTACCCCGCGCAGCCCGACTACCCGGTGCAGTATCCGGACAGTGGACCCTTCGCCGATCCGAACCGGGGAAACCCGTCGGGTGAAAACCAGTGGCAGAGCCCCGCACCGGAACAGCCGCAAACTCCTCCTCCGCATCATTCGGCTGAGGACGAGGGACCGAGCACCGTTCGCTGGGACGGACCGGACGGATCTCGCTGACCTTGCGCCACTAGGCTCTGCGGCGGGGGACCTGTGAACAATTCTCGAGGAGAGTTCGGTTGTCGGTGAATGATGTGGCCAGTGAACTGGTGTCGCTCGGAACGGGCCGCCCGTTCGATCAGGCGCGGGCAGAGGCTGCCGTACGGGAATTGTTGATCGCGGTCGGGGAAGATCCGGAGCGCCCAGGCCTGCTCGATACGCCGGCCCGGGTTGCGCGCTCGTACAAGGAGATCTTCGCGGGTTTGTACTCCGAGCCCGACGACGCGTTGAACACAACTTTCGACGAGGGTCACCAGGAATTGGTGCTCGTGCGAGACATTCCGATGTTCTCGACGTGCGAGCACCACCTGGTGTCCTTCCACGGTGTTGCTCACGTTGGCTACATCCCGGGAAAGTCGGGCAAGGTCACCGGTTTGTCGAAGCTTGCGCGCGTCGTCGACCTGTACGCCAAGCGTCCGCAGGTTCAAGAACGCCTGACCAGTCAGATCGCGGACGCATTGATGCGCAAGCTCGACCCGCGTGGAGCCATCGTCGTCATCGAAGCCGAGCATCTGTGCATGGCGATGCGCGGTATCCGCAAGCCCGGAGCCAGCACGACCACGTCTGCGGTTCGTGGGCTCCTGCAATCCAGCGCGGCCTCACGGTCCGAAGCGCTGGACCTCATCCTGCGTAAGTGAGCAAGATGTCCGCGGCTCCCGTTGCAGGCAGCGATCCGGCCCGGATGGTCGTGATGGGGATTCTGAACGTCACCGCCGATTCGTTTTCCGACGGTGGTCAATTTCTCGATCGTGACGCGGCGATCGCTCGCGGGCTCGAACTGCAACGCATCGGCGTCGACATCGTCGATGTCGGCGGCGAGTCGACGCGCCCCGGAGCCACCCGCGTCGATCCGAAACTCGAGGCGGACCGAATTGCCCCGGTGATCGAAGAACTCGTGGCAGCCGGAATTCGCGTCAGCGTCGACACGATGCGTGCTTCCGTTGCCGCCGCCGCGATCGAAGCGGGCGCAGGCATCGTCAACGACGTATCGGGTGGTCGCGCAGACCCCGACATGGCCTCCGTTGTGGCCGACGCCGGAGTGCCCTGGATCCTCATGCATTGGCGCTCGGCCGGTGACTACGTCCATCGTGGCAGCGCCGATCACTACGACGACGTGGTCCGCGATGTCCGTGACGAACTGCTGTCGCAGGTCGATCTGGCGTTGAAGGCAGGGGTCGATTCGTCGTCGATCATCCTCGACCCCGGCCTCGGGTTCGCGAAGAACGCCGACCACAACTGGGCCCTGTTGCGAGCACTACCCGAGTTCAACGCGACCGGATTCCCGGTACTGGTCGGCGCTTCCCGCAAGCGGTTCCTGGGGTCTCTGCTCAGCGATCCCGACGGCAATCCGCGTCCACCTGGTGGCCGCGAGACTGCGACGGCCGTGGTCTCCGCCCTTGCAGCGCGCGAAGGCGCCTGGGGAGTTCGGGTGCACGACGCACAAGCTTCGCTCGACGCCATTGCCGTGGTCGACGCCTGGAACCGTGGACGAGAAAGGGCCTGACATGGGGGACCGAATCGAATTGCGCGGACTGAAGGTTCGCGGCAATCACGGAGTGTTCGACCACGAGAAGCGTGACGGTCAGGACTTCTTCATCGACATCACCGTGTGGATGGACTTGGCTCCCGCCGCGGCGTCGGACGACCTGACGCAGACCCTCCACTACGGCGAGTTGGCGGAAGCCGCCGCAGCGATCGTCGCCGGCCCGTCGCGCGATCTCATCGAGACCGTCGCCGCTGAGATCGCCGACGACGTCATGAAAGATTCGCGAGTCGAGAGCGTCGAGGTTGTTGTCCACAAACCGTCGGCACCGATTCCGCTGGTTTTTGCGGACGTCGCCGTCGTCGCACATCGGACCCGATCGGCATGACGCGCGCTGTTCTGTCGATCGGTTCCAACATCGGCGACAGTGTGGCTCACCTACAGTCCGTTGTCGACGGGTTGGGCAGCGCCGTCGTTGCTGTCTCACCGGTCTACTCGACCGCGCCGTGGGGTGGCGTCGAGCAGCAGGATTTCTACAACGCGGTGGTGGTGGTCGACGATCCCGAAGCCGATGCCGCTGAATGGCTTCGCCGCTCGCAAGCTCTCGAGGAAGCCGCAGACCGGGTGCGCGAACAGCGGTGGGGGCCACGGAGCCTGGACGTGGACGTAGTCGACTGCGAAGGCGTCGTCAGTTCCGATCCCGTGCTCACACTTCCGCATCCGCGCGCGCATCTTCGGGCATTCGTTCTCGTTCCCTGGCTGGACGTCGAGCCTGACGCGACGCTGATCGTCGACGGCCAGAAGTTGCCGGTGGCACAAATTCTCGACGGCCTCGATAGCACTGAGCGCGAAGGTGTCCGCACTACCGATGTGGTGCTTGCGCGGTGACCGAAAACGACAAGGGTTTGAAGCCGACCCGGATCAGTGAACTCGCGGTACTCGCCGCAGTGGCGGCCGTGGCCACCTGGATTCTGATTCGCGTGTTCTACGGTTCGATGCCGCCCATCCCCGTTTATGCGGGAGCATCGCTCTACTTCGTCGCCGTTGCCGAGGCCGTCTTCGCTTTTGTCATTCGTTCACGCGTCAAGAACCGGCAGGTCGGCGACGGACTCAGACAGCTTCATCCGATCACCGCCGCCCGAGCGCTGGCATTGGCCAAAGCATCCGCTTTGGTCGGTTCAGCTACCGTCGGTGTCTGGGTCGGAGTGCTGGTGTATCTCATCCCACAGCGTTCAGTTCTGCAGGCTGCAGCCTCCGACACGCCGGGCGCGTGGGTGGGGTTGGGCGCCGCAATTGCGCTGGTAGCGGCAGCTCTGTGGCTCGAACATTGTTGCAAGACGCCGGAAGATACACCTGACGAGCCTGCGCACTGACAGCCTGGTCGGCAAATCACCCACCGAGGTACGTGGCGACCCCGGTCTCGGCAAGTACCCTGGCAACCATGACAAATTCTGGTCGATCGAAGTCTGCGCGCCGAAGCAAGCGCAGCGCGAGCCAGATGATCATTGCTGCTCTTCTGGCACTTGCTGTCATTGCTTCGCTGTTTCTGATTTTCAGCAACAGCGTTCAGCTTCTTCGGGTGGGTCTGGTCGTCGCTCTGTGGGCAGCCACCCTCGGCGCTATCGCCATGACCAAGTATCGGCGTGAGTCGGCACTGGACAAAGCCAAGGTTGCCGATCTGCAGACCGTGTACGAACTGCAGCTCGAACGTGAAATTTCTGCTCGACGCGAGTACGAACTGAGCGTCGAAGGGCGCGTGCGACGTGAGGTGACCGCGGACGCGGAGGAACTGGCCGGCCTGCGCGCCGAATTGGTGGCGCTGCGCCGAAACCTCGAAGCACTGTTCGAAGGTGGGCTGCTGCCCGAACAGACCGCGCTCAAGACCGATTCGACGCGAGTGCCGGAACTTGGCGGTAGTTCGTACGGCGCGTACCAGCCGGCACCGTCGGGGTTGTACGTTCCCGGCGCCGGCCAGAGCGGGCCCAGCCAACCGGCACCGAACGTCGGCGGCTTGGCTTCGCCCAACGACGATCCGGTGACTGCTGAGACAACCGTCGTGTTCGCGGAGACGTCGTGGCGTGACAGCAGCTTCGTGGCGCCGCGCGTCATCCCGACCCAGAAGTCTCGAGAGACGCAGAAGCCACAAGAGACGCAGAAGCCCCAGAGCGGGAACCAAGCACCGAGTTCTCCGGTGAGTTCCTCGCCGACACGAACGGTGAAAGACGTTTCGGTGAAGAAGGATTCGGAGCCGGTCGCGCCGGTCGAGCCTGAAGTCAAGGCTCCCGCCCAGGCCCCGAACATCGAAGATGCCGTCATCGAAGACGCTGTCGTCGAAGAGGTGCCCGAGGTTGTTCGCGCGGTTGTTCCCGAAGCTGTCGCGGAAGCTGAACCCGAATCCGCTGCGGAGCCTGACGCGGAGCCGCGACGTCGTCGCCGTGCTGCTCCGGAAGATGCCGCCAGTGGTGCTCATTCCAACGGATTGACCGTCGCCGAAATCATGGCGAATCTGAGTTCGAACAACCCGTCCGAAGGCTCCGGTCGACGCCGTCGCCGAGAGGACTGAGTCGCAGATCACTCGCCCGGCCATGGCATGACGGTTCGGGCGAAGGATATCCTCGGACGCAGAACGTCTGGTACCCGCCGAGCGGGACTGGAACGAACGAGAGGAATCCGGTGACTTCCTTCGGGATCACTAATGGACCTGCACCTGCGCGATTGACGGTAGGAATTGTCTCCGCAGGCAGGGTCGGAACAGCTGTCGGTGCCGCATTGGAGCGAGCCGGTCATGTTGTCAGCGCTTGCTCCGCCGTTTCCAGCGCCTCGGTTGCCCGCGCTGTGAAGCGGCTTCCCGATACCGAAATTCTTCCGGCTGCCGACGTCGCAGCTCGTTCCGAGTTGCTGATTCTCGCCGTTCCTGACGATCAACTTGCGGATCTTGTTCGAGGTCTGGCGGCCACCCATGCCGTCAAGCCCGGCACGCTCGTCGCCCATACGTCCGGTGCCAACGGGATCGCGATCCTGACTCCACTCACCGAACTGGGCGCACTGCCCCTGGCTATCCATCCGGCGATGACGTTCACCGGTCACGACGAGGACACCGCACGGCTGTCGTCGGCCTGCTTCGGAATCACGGCTGCCGACGACATCGGTTACGCGATCGCGCAGTCACTGGTCCTCGAGATCGGCGGCGAGCCCGTCCGAGTGCGCGAGGAGAACCGCGCGCTCTACCACGCCGCACTGGCTCACGGCAGTAATCACCTGGTCACGCTCGTGGTCGACGCCGTCGAGGCACTGCGAGCGTCGTTGCAAGGTGACGAGCTGCTCGGTCAGCAGTTGGTCGACGGCGATCCGGGTGGAGTGGCCGAGCGAGTCCTGCAGCCGCTGCTGTCGGCGGCCTTGGACAACGCGCTACGACGCGGTCCCTCGGCGTTGACCGGCCCGGTGGCACGCGGCGACGCTGCTGCTGTCGACACACATTTGCGCGTACTGACAGACCTGGATCCGGAGCTCGCTGCCGGCTATCGGGCGATGTCCTTGCGATCGGCCCAGCGGGTGGGTGCCCCCACCGAATTGTTCGACATCGTGACTGAAACGGGAGGTGACCGTCGTGAGTGATCTGCAGGGCGGATACAAGCGCGGCGAACTGACGGTGCACCACGATCCGGACAAGCTTCGGCGCGTCTCGCGGGCACTGCGAGGTGTCGGGCGTCAGGTGGCGCTCGTTCCGACGATGGGTGCGCTGCATGCCGGCCACATCGAACTGGTTCGTCAGGCCAAGGTCACCGGCGCCGTCGTGATCGTTTCCATCTTCGTGAACCCGCTCCAGTTCGGTGCCGGTGAAGACCTGGACGCGTACCCGCGCACTCTCGATGCGGATCTCGACCTGTTGCGCGCCGAGGGCGTCGAATTGGTGTTCGCGCCGAGCGCCAAGACGATGTACCCGCGGGGCCAGCGCACCACCATCGTGCCGGGCCCGTTGGGTAGCGAACTCGAAGGCGGAGCGCGCCCCACTCACTTCGCGGGAATGCTGACGGTAGTGGCGAAGTTGCTGCAGATCGCGGCACCCAATCACGCGTACTTCGGTGAGAAGGACTATCAGCAGCTGACGCTCATCCGTCAGATGGTGTGGGATCTCAACTTCGATGTACAGATCATCGGAGTTCCGACGGTTCGCGAGTTCGACGGCCTCGCGTTGTCCTCTCGCAATCGCTACCTCGACGAGAACCAGCGCGCGGCAGCGGTCGCGCTGTCCGCCGCTCTGATCGCCGGTGCACACGCGGCGGCTGGGGGAGCGGAAGCAATCCTGGAAACCGCACGCGCTGTTCTGGCAGCTGTTCCGGAAATCGAGGTCGACTACCTCGAGGTTCGGGGCGTCGATCTGGGCCCCGCACCCGAGCGAGGTGACGGCCGACTGTTGGTGGCCGCCAAGCTCGGAACCACCCGTTTGATCGACAACGTCGGTGTCGCGGTGGGAACCGGCTTCCTCGAGCGTGACACCGACCCATCCGCCGACGCCATCGACGACCTGCTGTCTCACTGAGCACTTTTCACGAGTAAGGACCTGGATATGTTTCGCACGATGATGAAGTCGAAGATCCACCGCGCCACCGTGACTCACGCCGACCTGCATTACGTCGGCTCCGTCACCGTCGACCAGGATCTGATGGACGCCGCAGACCTCCTCGAAGGCGAACAGGTGTGCATCGTCGACATCGACAACGGTGCGCGTCTCGAGACGTACGTCATTGCCGGCGAGCGCGGAACCGGTGTCATCGGAATCAACGGTGCGGCAGCGCATCTGGTCAAGCCAGGTGACCTGGTCATCCTCATCGCCTACGGCGTGATGAACGAGCAGGAAGTCAAGGAGTACTCCCCGCGCGTCGTCTTCGTCGATGCCGACAACAAGCAGATCGAACTCGGTTCCGACCCGGCTCACGCGCCGGAGGGTTCGGGTCTGATCACCCCACGCATGCTGTCGACGCTCGAGGCCTCGCGCGAATCCAGCCTGGTGTAATCCATGCTGCTCACGGTCGACGTCCGGAACACCAACATCGTTCTCGGTCTGTTCTCCGGGACTGGTGAGTATTCGAAGCTGTTGCAGGACTGGCGAATGCGAACCGATCCTCGGATGACTGCCGACGAGTTGGCGTTGACCTTCCGTGGGCTGTTGGGTTCTCATGTCGATCAGATCACCGGCGTTGCGGCGCTGTCGACAGTGCCGTCCGTCTTGCGTGAAATCCGTGTGATGCTCGAGCGGTACTGGGGTCACGTTCCCCATGTGGTGGTCGAACCGGGTATTCGCACCGGAGTGCCACTGCTGGTGGACAACCCCAAAGAGGTGGGAGCCGACCGGATCGTCAACAGCCTTGCCGCTCACCATCTTTACGAGGGGCCGTGCATTGTCGTGGACTTCGGTACGTCGACCTGTGTCGACGTCGTTTCCGCCAAGGGTGAGTTTCTGGGCGGCTGCATCGCGCCCGGACTCGAGATCTCGACCGATGCCTTGGCGTCGCAGTCCGCTGCGCTGCGCAAGGTCGAATTGGTGCGCCCGCGTTCGGTGGTCGGCAAGAATACCGTCGAATGCATGCAGTCCGGTGCGGTATTCGGCTTTGCGGGCCTCGTCGACGGATTGGTCAACCGCGTCCGCGACGAACTACCGGAGTTCGGTGGTGACGACGTCTCCGTGATCGCGACCGGGGACAGCGCACCGCTGATCATTCCCGAGTCCGACACCATCGATCACCTCGAACGGGACCTCACCCTCGAGGGGCTGAGGTTGGTCTTCGAGCGCAATCAGGCGCGTCGTGGATCCGGTCGACGACCCGTCGCCTGATCGATGGTTTCGTTCCAGCGGTTTCGCGATTGCAAAAGTTATGCCACAATGGTGCTCGTGAATCGCTGCATGGGTGCTCAGGAGTGTTGTCGAGGCTGACCGCTGCCTTGACCAATTCACATTCCTTGGAGCTAGCTCATGCTATCCACATATTCTGCAGATCTCTCTGTTTTGGCCCCGACTCTTACTGCTGACCGTGCTGTTTCCGCAGGTCGTAGCGCTAATCGTGGGGCGTCCGGACGCCGCCCGAGTGGTGCGTCGTTGCCCACCCGCCTTCGCCCGGCCGATCTGCTGCGGCTGACCGACGAGGGAGCAAACGGCGTGCTCGACGGCCGTTTCGATCACCTCATCCCCGACACCTTCCCGACGCTCGACCGTTGGTCCACCCGCTTGCACGCGGACGACGACGTCGATGTGTGGCTCATCAGTTGGGTGCCCGAACGCAACACCGAATTGCACGACCACGCAGGCTCGTTCGGCGCCTTGACCGTCCTCAGTGGTTCGCTCACCGAATTCCGTTGGGCCGGTGACGCCCTGGTGGAACGCCAGCTCGACGCCGGCGATCAGGCTTCGTTCCCGCTCGGATGGGTTCACGATGTCGTGCGTTCGACGGATGCTCCCGGTGCTCCGATCGAAATCAGCTCTGATGCACCGACTCTGAGTGTTCACGCCTACTCGCCGCCGCTGACGGCAATGTCCTTCTACGAAGTGACGGATCACCGGACACTTCGCCGCACCCGTACCGAGCTGACCGACCTGCCCGAGGGGGGCACCAAATGACCATCGACCAAATGCTCGACGACGCTCGCGCACAGATCGATCGTATGTACGTCTTCCAGCTCACCGAAGCCTTCCACCGCGGCGCGATCTTCGTCGACATTCGCCCGCAGGCGCAGCGCGCCATCGAGGGAACTCTTCCCGGTGCACTCGCGATCGAGCGGAACGTGCTCGAATGGCGCCTCGACCCCACCAGCAGCGCACACCTCGCGTTGGCCACCGACCACGACGTCGAGTGGGTGATCGTCTGCTCCGAGGGTTACACCTCGAGCCTGGCCGCAGCGTCGTTGCAGCAGTTGGGTCTGCACAAGGCCACCGATCTCGTGGGCGGGTACCAGGCGATCAAGGCCGCCGGCCTGCTCGGTGCGCTCAGCGGAGTTCGTCATTGCTCCCGCGAGTTGGCGGCGGTTTCGGCTCATTGAGGTATTTGCTGTGCGCCTTTATTAACCGCGGGCGGTTAATAAAGGCGCACAGCGGGTCTGGCGGTACATCTTCGGGCTCATTCCGTGATGTCGGGTGAAGGCCGTCGTGAGCGCAAAGGGGCTCGAGTAGCCCACTTCTCGCGCGATCGAGGACACCGTTCGTGCCGGGTCTGCGAGTAGATCCGCCGCCACGGACAGTCGCCACTCGGTCAGATAGCCGACAGGTCCGAGCCCCATGAGGCTGGTGAACCGGCGCGCGAAGGCCGCTCGCGAACAGCCGGTCTCCTGGGCCAGGCTCGCGACCGTCCAGGGGTGCTCCGGCCGATTGTGTATGAGCCGCAAGGCATGCCCGATGACGGGATCCTCGTAGGCCTTGATCCATCGCGGCGATCGATCCGGGTTCGCCGCGAACCAGGTACGGACCGCCGAGATCAGAACCAGGTCGAGGAGCCTGTCCAACAACACTTCCTGTCCTGGCCCGTCCGCGGCGATTTGTTGTTCCAGAAGCGTCGTCATCGGCGTGGTTTCCATGCTGCGACGGACTACCGCGACGGGTATCAGGCTGTCGAGAATCTGCCCGCTGACGTAAGAGTCCAAACGGTATGTGCCCGTGAGCATGACGGTCTGACCACTGGTCGAGTTGCCCCAGGTGCGAACGCCGAGAACCGACATGTCCTCGAGCGGTGTGCCGTCGACCGCAGCGCAATTCTGTGCTTCGTCGATCAGTACGTGGACTGGTGTGTCCGGGTGATCGGCGACCGTATACGGATCGGGGCCGCGCAACAGTGCAACGTCGCCGGCCTCGAGATCTTCTGTCTGTCCGGTGTCGGAGACGACGACCGCGCTGCCTCGAACCAGAACCAGCACGGTGATCGGTGCGTGGTCCTCGATACGTAATGACCACGGTGGATCGAGCAGCGAGCGCAGTAGAAAAGCGCCCTCCGCCCGCGATCCGGCCAGCATCATCGACAATGCATCCATGCTTCGACCGTAGACGCTGGCGTATGTTTCTGCGACCTTCGGCTATGGATCGTATTGGTGCTCCGCGGTCGAATGAGTGCATGACGACAACAAGCGACATTCAATCGGCAGTAGTGATCGGTGGTACCGGTAAGACCGGTGCGCGCGTTGCGCAGAGGCTGACGGCGGTGGGAATCCGTACCCGAATCGCGTCGAGAACATCCGGGACGCGTTTCGACTGGAACGATCAGGCGACGTGGCAGCCAGCAGTGTCCGGCGTCGACGTGGCATATGTGACGTATGCGCCAGATCTGGCTGTTCCGAAATCGAGCACCCACATCGAGGAGTTCGCGGAGCTTGCGTACCGCGAAGGGGTTCGTCGCATGGTGCTCTTGTCCGGGCGCGGTGAACCGGCGGCGCAGAAAGCCGAGCAGGTTCTCGCCGACAGCGGTCTGGAATGGGCTGTGGTGCGGGCCAGTTGGTTTGCCCAGAACTTCAGTGAGGGGTACCTACTCGATCCGATTCGGGAAGGCCACCTGGCACTTCCGGTCGGTGAGGTGGGGGAGCCGTTCATCGACGTCGACGATCTCGCCGACGTGGCGGTGGCCGCATTGACTCGAACCGACCTCCTCGGCCGAGTTCTCGAGGTGACAGGTCCGGAGTTGCTCACCTTCGCGGCGGCGGTGGATGCGATTTCGACGGCGTCGGGTCGTCTCGTGACATTCGAAAGAATTGGACTCAAACAGTTTTCCGACGGCATGGCGGAGGTCGGCGTCCCGAGTGACGTCGTGGAGTTACTCAGGTACCTGTTTGCCGAGGTTCTCGACGGACGAAATCAAAGTGTGACCGGCGTCGTCGAAGAGGTCCTGGAACGACCCGCTCGAGATTTCACCACATTTGCCGCCGAGGCTGCTCGAACGGGGGTCTGGTCGTGAAGAAATCCGAGATCTTCTTGGAGTTGCTCGTCGGCGTGACTGCGCTCGGCGCGCTCGTTGCCGGTGGCGCGTTGTTCGCGTTCTCGGCCTTCGTAATGCCCGCTCTGCGGTCGGTCGATGCACACGCCGCGATCACGTCGATGCAGGCGATCAACGTCGAAGCACCGCGGAGCGCCTTGATGCTGCCACTCGTCGGATCGGCGCTCACCGCGATCGCCGCCGGAATCTGGGCAGCGATCTCCAGACCGGACGGCTGGGTCCTTGCCGTTGTCGGTTGCGTCGGGGTGCTCGCGTCCTTCGCGGTGACAGCGATCTACCACGTCCCCCGCAACGACGCTTTTGCCTCGGTCAGCGCTACCGATGCAGCCGCATGGGCGTCGTACGAGGCGGGTTGGACGGTGTGGAATCACGTCAGGGTTGCGCTGTACTTCCTGTCGGGAATCGTGCTCGCGGTCGCCGCGGTGCTACCAGCAACAAACGCGGTGGACACGGCCCAGTAGTCTTGTACCCCGTGAGTGATGTAGAAGCCCAGCCAGTCGACGACACCCCCGAGCAGCTCCGTATCCGGCGCGAGAAGCGTGAACGGATCCTGGCGCAGGGGCAGGAGGCGTACCCGGTTTCGGTCGATCGCACCCACACGCTCGCGCAGATCCGCGCGGAGTACCCGGAACTCGAGCCGGACACGGCGACTGGTGTGCTGGTCGGCGTCGTCGGCCGCGTCATCTTCATGCGCAACACCGGCAAGTTGTGCTTCGCGACTCTGCAGGAAGGCGACGGTACCCAGCTGCAGGCCATGATCAGCCTCGCCGGCGTCGGCGAAGAGGCACTGGCTGCCTGGAAGTCCGACGTCGACCTCGGCGACTTCGTCTTCATCCACGGTGAGGTCATCAGCTCCCGTCGCGGCGAGCTCAGCGTGATGGCCGACGCGTGGCAGATCGCGTCCAAGTCGCTGCGCCCCCTGCCGGTTGCTCACAAGGAAATGAGCGAAGAGTCCCGGGTGCGTCAGCGCTACGCGGATCTGATCGTTCGCCCCGAGGCTCGGGACAACGCCCGCAAGCGCGTCGCAGTTGTCCGTGCGCTGCGCAATGCACTCGAGAGCCGCGGCTTCCTCGAGGTCGAGACGCCGATGCTGCAGACGCTGCACGGCGGCGCGGCAGCTCGCCCGTTCGTCACGCACTCGAACGCCCTCGACATCGACCTGTACCTGCGTATCGCGCCGGAACTGTTCCTCAAGCGTTGCGTCGTCGGCGGTATCGAGAAGGTCTTCGAGATCAACCGCAACTTCCGCAACGAGGGCGTCGACTCCACCCACTCGCCCGAGTTCGCGATGCTCGAGACGTACGAGGCCTACGGCACGTACGACGATTCCGCGAAGATGATTCGTGAACTCGTCCAGGAAGTTGCGCAGGAAGCATTCGGCACGCAGGTCCTCACCCTCGCCGACGGTTCCGAGTACGACGTCAGTGGCGAGTGGCAGGTTCTCGAGATGTACCCGTCGCTGTCGGCTGCCATCGGCACCGAGGTCACGCCGGATACGACGGTCGACGAGCTTCTCGCTCTGGCGGAGAAGGTCGGCCTCGAGGTTCCCAAGGACAAGGGTTACGGCCACGGCAAGCTCGTCGAGGAGTTGTGGGAACACCAGTGCGGCGATCAGCTGTACGTGCCGACGTTCGTCCGTGACTTCCCGGTCGAGACGTCGCCCCTGACCCGTGATCACCGCAGCAAGAAGGGTGTCACCGAGAAGTGGGACCTCTACATCCGCGGATTCGAATTGGCGACCGGCTACTCCGAACTGGTCGACCCGGTCATCCAGCGTGAGCGCTTTGTCGACCAGGCGCGCCTCGCGTCGGCAGGCGACGACGAAGCGATGGTGCTGGACGAGGAGTTCCTCGCCGCGATGGAACAGGGCATGCCGCCGACCACCGGCACCGGCATGGGAATCGATCGACTGCTGATGGCTTTGACTGGTCTCGGTATTCGCGAGACGATCCTCTTCCCGATCGTTCGTCCGTCCGCTCGCTAGCTTTACTTCGATCAAGGTTCGGCCGCACATGTTGCGGCCGAACCTTTTTCAGTTGGGGCGCTCCCAAGGTATTCGATAGTTCCCAACGACATTCGCCTGCGGCAAAGGATTCATCCATGCGCGGTCGCCCGAGTTTCGGACTCTCGAATTGTTGCGATGATTTGGTCGATCGTGCCCTGGTTGAGTGCGTCAGGTAGTCCCTGATCCGACTGGACAAGGAAGACCATGACCTCGGCTGTGGAGTATCCGGGTGTGGTGACGACATCGAATTGTGCTGAGGGCGGATCGCATTCGTTGTCCGCCGGGATATTTGTGACGGTTGCGGTGTACCGGATCGCAGGGCGTCCGGAGATGGTGAAATTCGTGGGTCCGCTGTAAGCGATGCTGGCGAGAGTGCCGTTCTTGGAGGCGAAGATTGCGCTCGGTAGAGGTCTTTTCTCGAGTCGTCGTCTGTCATGATTCCCCCGTCTGGATGCATCCCCCGATGCGCCGCAAAGAATGTATCGGCACTGTCTTTGTCGCAAGACAAGTCGATCGGCATACCCGGCGGCGAGAAGTCCCAATCATCCTGGCGAGCCAAGACAGGACGTTTGTCCAGGTGCTATTGTCGCTGCTTATCGAAGGATCTGGGGAGGAATGGTCGTGGTGAAAAAGGTTGTTGTCACGATGGTTGACGATCTGGACAATAAATCGCCCGCCGACGAAACTGTGGAGTTTTCCGTCGACGGAGTTGCTTACGAAATCGATCTCACCGCCGCCCACGCCGCGGAACTGCGCGATGCACTGAAAAAGTGGATTCCCCATGCGAGAAAGTCGAATTCCGCAAAATCGGCCAACGGATCGGTGGCCAAGTCTCGCCCAGTTGCCGACCGCGATCAGAGTGCCGCCATCCGCGAATGGGCCAAGGGGGCCGGCTTCGAGATTTCGGCCCGCGGTCGTATTTCCACCGAGGTGCGCCGAGCCTACGAAAAGGCCGTCTGAAATGGATCGCGAATGGATTCGGGCGCATTTTGCCGAAACGGATTGATAACGCGTTCTAGTTTGTTAGCGTCTGCACGGTTCGCATCTCTCGTAGAGGAGTCGGTCGTGCACAGAAACAGGTTGTTCGGGGGCGTGGTTCTTGCCGCTCTGATGCTCGTCGGGTTCACCTCCGTGGCTTCGGCTCAGGCTCCGCTGCCCGTGCCCAATGCCTTCCTTGCCGGTGTTCCTCAGGAGTTGGGAAATCCTGGCGGTTCAGCTCCGGGATCCAATGACTTTTCGTGTAAACCGACTGCCGAACATCCCAATCCGGTTGTGCTCGTTCACGGAACGGGTGGAAACAGGCAGACCAACTGGGCCACCTATGCGCCGTTGCTCGCCAACGAGGGCTACTGCGTCTTCGCGCTGACATACGGCAACTTCCCCGAGCAACCGTGGCCGTTGTCGGCGATCGGCGGAATGCAGGAAATTCCTTCCAGCGCAGCACAATTGTCGAATTTCGTCGATCAAGTACTTGATGCCACGGGTGCTACATCGGTAGATCTGATCGGACATTCCCAGGGCACCATCATCAACGGGTACTACGCGAAGTTCCTCGGTGGTGCCGATAAAGTGGACAACATCGTCTCGGTGGCGTCGCTGTGGAAGGGGACGCTCGGAAACGAGCAGGCAAGTGTCGGCCGCAGCCTTCGCGAACTCGGGGTATCCGAGGCAGCGCAGGCCGGATTCCCGATCTGCAAGGCATGTCTGAACATGGGGGCAGGCTCGGAGTTCATCGAAAATCTCCGTGCGGGAGGCGTTTACGCGCCGGGTGTTCACTACACGAACATCACGACCCGCTACGACGAACTGGTGCTGCCGTATACAAATGGGCTGGAGCCTGGGCCGAACGCCACCAACATCGTCGTCCAGGACGGTTGTGAGCAAGACATCTCCGATCACCTGGCAATCGCGGCATCGCTGCGCGCCGCGACTTTTGCTCTCAATGCACTCGACCCCGCGCATCAGCGGCCGGTACCGTGCAACTCGGTATTGCCCGTCGTGGGTTGATCAATTTGCGGAGGCCTTCGGTGGGGATTCGAACATGCGTGGGCGCTCTCGCTGTGGCGGGGGCCGTGGCCGCGTCCGCGCCGTCTCTTGCGTCGGCGAACGAACCTCTTCCCGTTCCGTCCGGTTTCCTCAGTGGAATCGCCCTCGAAGCGACCAACCCGGGCGGATCGGCCCCTGGCACCAACGACTTCTCGTGCACGCCTTCCGCTGCTCATCCTGATCCAGTCGTCCTTGTGCACGGGACGGCGGCCAACCGTCAGACCAATTGGGGCGTACTCGCACCCGTACTGGTCAACGAGGGACACTGCGTTTTTGCGCTCACCTTCGGGAATCGAACGGACCAGCCGTGGCCGATTTCCGCAGCCGGCGGTCTCGCACCACTCGGAGACAGCGCAGGGCAGCTGTCGGACTTCGTCGACGACGTTCTCTCTGCGACGGGTGCCTCGAAGGTCGACCTGATCGGACACTCTCAGGGGACGACGGTCAGTGCGTACTACGTCAAGTTTCTCGGCGGCGACGCGAAGGTTTCCACGATCGTCTCCATCGCTCCGTTGTGGGACGGCTCGGAGGTCGGGCCGCCGGAAGGCATCGGGGGACCGGATTTCGACAACGCCACCTTCGTCACCGAACTGCGCGACGCGGGCGTCTACTCCGATGACGTCGAGTACACCAACATCGTGACTCGGTTCGATCAAGTGGTCGTTCCGTACAGCAGCGGAATACTGGCCGCGTCGAACGCGTCGAACATAGTTGTTCAGGACGGTTGCGAGCAGGACCTGTCGGATCACATCGCGCTGGTGGCGTCTCAGCGAACGGCGACTCTGACGCTCAACGCGCTGGATCCGTCGAATCCGCGTGAGGTGCCGTGCGCTCGGGTACTCCCGATATTCGGCTGATCAGGCGTCGAAAATCGCTGTTCGCTTCAGGCGTACAGGAACCGGGAAACGATTCCCTCAGCTGCGACGTTGTGAACGGTAAGCAGTCCGGCTTCCGCCGCCAATCGGGTGGAGGAGCAGCAGGTGGACTTCGCGCCCTCTAGAGTAATAAGTGGGGTCGTGCAACCTTTGTCGATTCGTGGACGTCAGTCCGCTGACCGGCGAGGCGATCAGTCTGTAGTGCCGGAGCGAAACGCGGCGACCAGGGACGAGACATCCGGTCTCGAACCTGCCCGCCGGAGAGTGTGAGGGAGAGCGATGTTCGAGAGGTTCACCGATCGCGCGCGGCGCGTTGTTGTCCTGGCTCAAGAAGAAGCCAGGATGCTCAACCACAACTACATCGGCACGGAGCACATCCTTCTCGGCCTCATTCACGAGGGCGAAGGTGTCGCAGCCAAGTCGTTGGAGTCGTTGGGTATCTCCCTCGAGGGAGTCCGCAGCCAGGTCGAGGAGATCATCGGCCAGGGCCAGCAGGCTCCGTCCGGTCACATCCCCTTCACACCGCGCGCCAAGAAAGTCCTCGAGCTGAGTCTGCGCGAAGCGCTGCAGCTCGGACACAACTACATCGGTACGGAGCACATCCTGCTCGGTCTCATCCGTGAGGGTGAGGGCGTAGCAGCCCAGGTTCTGGTCAAGCTCGGTGCCGATCTCAACCGCGTCCGCCAGCAGGTCATCCAGCTGCTGTCGGGCTACCAGGGCAAAGAGCCCACCGAAACCGGTGGCACCCGCGGAGAGGCCGGCACGCCGTCCACCTCGCTCGTGCTCGACCAGTTCGGTCGCAACCTGACGCAAGCTGCCCTCGAAGGCAAGCTGGACCCGGTCATCGGCCGCTCGAAGGAAATCGAGCGCGTCATGCAGGTTCTCTCGCGTCGTACCAAGAACAACCCGGTTCTCATCGGTGAACCCGGTGTCGGTAAGACCGCTGTGGTCGAGGGCCTGGCTCAGGCAATCGTCAACGGTGAGGTCCCCGAGACCCTCAAGGACAAGCAGCTGTACACGCTCGACCTCGGGTCGCTCGTGGCCGGCAGCCGTTACCGCGGTGACTTCGAAGAGCGCCTGAAGAAGGTTCTCAAGGAGATCAACACCCGCGGCGACATCATCCTGTTCATCGACGAGCTGCACACCCTCGTGGGTGCGGGCGCGGCCGAGGGCGCTATTGACGCGGCCTCCATCCTCAAGCCCAAGCTTGCTCGCGGTGAGCTGCAGACCATCGGTGCCACCACGCTCGACGAGTACCGCAAGTACATCGAGAAGGATGCTGCCCTCGAGCGTCGTTTCCAGCCTGTTCAGGTGGGCGAGCCGACCGTCGAGCACACCATCGAGATCCTCAAGGGTCTTCGTGACCGCTACGAGGCTCACCACCGTGTCTCCATCACGGACGGTGCTCTCGTGGCAGCGGCGACGCTGGCCGACCGCTACATCAACGACCGCTTCTTGCCGGACAAGGCGATCGACCTCATCGACGAGGCGGGCGCGCGAATGCGCATCCGTCGGATGACTGCACCGCCGGACCTGCGCGAATTCGACGATCGCATCGCCGACGCGCGTCGCGAGAAGGAGTCCGCGATCGACGCGCAGGACTTCGAGAAGGCTGCGAACCTGCGGGACAAGGAGAAGACCCTCGTTGCTCAGCGCGCTGAGCGTGAGAAGCAGTGGCGTGCGGGCGACCTGGACGTCATTGCCGAGGTCGACGACGAGCAGATCGCCGAGGTTCTGGGCAACTGGACCGGTATCCCCGTCTTCAAGCTCACCGAGGAGGAGACCACTCGTCTGCTCCGCATGGAAGAGGAACTGCACAAGCGGATCATCGGCCAGGAAGAGGCGGTCAAGTCCGTCTCGAAGGCGATCCGTCGTACGCGTGCAGGTCTGAAGGATCCCAAGCGTCCCTCGGGCTCGTTCATCTTCGCCGGCCCGTCCGGTGTCGGTAAGACGGAGCTCGCGAAGTCGCTCGCCAACTTCCTGTTCGGCGACGACGACGCCTTGATCCAGATCGACATGGGCGAGTTCCACGACCGCTTCACCGCTTCGCGTCTGTTCGGTGCCCCTCCCGGGTACGTCGGATACGAAGAGGGCGGCCAGCTCACCGAGAAGGTGCGCCGCAAGCCGTTCAGCGTCGTGCTGTTCGACGAGATCGAGAAGGCACACCAGGAGATCTACAACACCCTCCTGCAGGTGCTCGAGGACGGCCGTCTCACCGACGGTCAGGGACGTACCGTCGACTTCAAGAACACGGTGCTGATCTTCACGTCCAACCTCGGTACGTCGGACATCTCCAAGGCAGTCGGCCTGGGCTTCAGCTCGGGAACGGGCACGGAGTCGAACTACGAGCGCATGAAGCTCAAGGTTCACGACGAGCTGAAGAAGCACTTCCGTCCCGAGTTCTTGAACCGTATCGACGACATCGTCGTCTTCCATCAGCTCACGAACGAGCAGATCGTTCAGATGGTCGACCTGATGCTCGCTCGCGTCGAGGCGGCACTCAAGAACAAGGACATGGCCATGGAGGTCACCGACAAGGCCAAGTCGCTTCTGGCCAAGCGCGGATTCGATCCGGTACTGGGTGCACGACCGCTGCGTCGCACCATCCAGCGCGAGATCGAGGACCAGATGTCCGAGAAGATCCTCTTCGGAGAGATCGGACCCGGCCACATCGTGCTCGTCGACGTCGAGAACTGGGACGGCGAAGGCTCGGGCGAGGACGCGAAGTTCACGTTCACGCCTACCAAGAAGCCGATCGACGTGCCGGACGCACCGCCGATCGAGCTGACCAAGGCCGGCGAAAGCGAAAGCGCAGCAGAGTAGTACAGCAGAGTAGGTAACGAACGGGCGGCACCTCACCGGTGCCGCCCGTTTCGTGTATCACGGGAGAGGGCGTACACATGAACGACATCGAACTGGGTCACCTGCGTCGTTGCATCGAATTGGCAACGGAAGCATTGGATGCCGGCGACGAACCTTTCGGTTCCGTCCTGGCAGCGGCCGACGGAACATTTCTGGCGGAGGACCGAAACCGGATCGCGGGCGGCGACAACACTCGCCACCCCGAGTTCGAGCTGGCTCGGTGGGCGGCTCAGTACCTGACGCCGGAAGAGCGTTCGACGGCAACGGTATTCACCTCGGGAGAGCACTGCGCGATGTGTTCGGCCGCGCACGCGTGGGTGGGCCTCGGACGTATCGTCTACATCTGCTCTTCGGCTCAACTCGGCGACTGGCTCGCGGAGTGGGGTGTGTCCCCGGCGCCGGTGAAGTCTCTGTCCGTCAACGAGGTTGCGCCGAACGTCCCGGTCGAAGGCCCGGTGCCGGAGTTGGTTCCGCTGGTGCGAGAACTGCATCGGAAGTTGCATTCGCCGAGTGCTTGACGGGCACACACAAACGGGCGGCACCTCGCTGGAGGTGCCGCCCGTTTGCGTGTGAAGTCAGGAAACTGCGTCGACCGCTCGAACCTTCTCTCGCAGTTCACCCTTGACGACCTTGCCGCTTGCATTGCGCGGCAGTGCTTCCACGACGACGATGTCCTTCGGGTGCTTGTAGCGCGCGAGACGATCGTTGAGGAAGCTGCTCAGCTCCTCGATGGTCAGGTCCACGGCTGAACCTGGCGCCATCGCGACGATCGCTACCGGCAGCTCGCCCCACTTGGTGTCGGGGCGACCGACGACGGCCGCTTCGACGATCAATTCGTGTTCGTAGAGAACGTTTTCCACCTCCGCGCAGTAGATGTTCTCTCCGCCGGAGATGATCATGTCCTTCTTGCGATCCACGACGTAGACGAAGCCTTCGTCGTCGACTCGAACGAGATCGCCGGAGTGGAACCATCCACCGTGGAAGGCGTCAGCGGTGGCGGTGGGGTTGTTCCAGTATTCGCTCATCATCGTGGGCCCGCGGTAGACGATTTCACCGATTTCACCGGGTGCCACGTCGTCCATGTTCTCGTCGACGACCCTGGCCGAGATGGTCGGGATGACCCGACCGACGGATCCGAGCTTACGAATCGCATCCTCGCCGTCGAGAACGCAAGTGATGGGCGACATCTCGGTCTGACCGAAGACCGCGACATTGAATGCGTCCGGGAAGGTTTCGGCCATTGCCCGCAGGATCGTATCGGACGACGGTGCGGCGCCCCACGAGATGTTCTTCAGCGACAGTGCTCGAGGTTGCGCCTTCTGTACTGCGCACACGGCCTGCCATTGCACGGGCACGAGGAACAAGCTGGTGACCTTCTCGGCTTCCAGAATGTCGAGTAGTTGACCCGGGTCGAATGCGCCGACCGGATGGATCACCGTGGTCGTGCCGAGTTGCAGGCTCGGCGCTATGGAACCGAGGGCTGCGATGTGGAACATGGGCGACGCACAGAAGCCGATGGAATCGGCATTGAACAGGTGGAAGGCCCTGATACAGGTCAATGCTTGCGAAGACAGGTTGGAGTGGGAGAGCACCGAGCCCTTGGGGCGACCGGTGGTTCCCGAGGTGTACATGATGAGTGCAGGAGTGTCGTCCGGGATGTCGACGAACGCGTGCGACTCGCCCTCTTCGCTGATCAAGTCCTCGTAATTCAGGCTGTCACCCTCGGCGGGGGCGCCTACGGTGATGGAGATGTCGATACCCTCGGACGCGGCTCGCGCAGCTCCGGCCAACGGAGCCAACGGTCCTTCGGCGACAATGACTTTGGAGCCGGAGTCGTTTACCAGATAAGCGACCTCGGGTGGTGTCAGACGGAAGTTCACCGGAACAGCGATGGCGCCCAGTGCGTTGGTCGCGAGCACGACCTCGAGGTATTCGGGGCGGTTGAGCATCAGGATGAGCACGCGGTCGCCGAAGCTGACGCCGCGTCGGGCAAGAGCGTCCGCCAGCTTCTCGACGCGTGCGTCGAGGGTGCTCCAGGTGATGGAATCGCCCAGGAATCGCAGTGCGGTGCGATCGGGAATCATCTGCGCATGCCTGGCGATCTGATTGTTCCAGTTGGTGCGGCGTGAACGCTGCGCCTCGGAGACTGCATCGGTGGAGGCCATCGATGGGTTCCTCTCATGCGTGGGTGATTGTGTGACTCAGGCTACAGTGAGCCGTCGATTCGTACAGTGGTTTTGTTAACGAAAATTCGCAGTGATTACTTGAAGTGGGGCGCGCGTTTCTGCAGCATCGCCATCGCGCCTTCTTTGAAGTCCTCGCCAGTGAGAAGTTCTGCCTGACCGGTATTTTCGAGCTCCAGCGCAGCATCGAGGCGGTCCAGTGTCGCCGCATTGAGTGCGCGCTTGGTGAGTTCGAGGGCGCGTCGGGGAGCCTTCGACGTGCGATCGACGACGGAGTCGACGAGTGCGTCGAACGCGTCGTCGGCGACGGTGCGGGACACGAGCCCGAACCGCTCTGCGTCCTCGGCGGAAACTCGCTCGCCCAGCAATGCCATCTCGGCCGCTCGGGCGCGTCCGATCGCTGCCGGTACCAACGCACTGGCGCCGCCGTCGGGCATCAAGCCGATGTTGACGAAGGAGAGGAGGAAATAGGCGCTCGATGCGGCGTACGTCAGGTCCGCGGCTAGAGCGATGGACACGCCGACGCCGGTGGCCGGGCCGTTGACCGCGGCGATCACCGGGACCGGGGCGCTGGTGATGGCGCGAATCAGCGACGTCGCCGCATCCATGACGACTTTCGGGTCTGCGGGGTTGACGGCCGCTGCGGCGAGGTCGGCTCCGGTGCAGAACGCTCGACCGGATCCGGTGATGACGATGGTGCGAACGGCCGGGTCTGCGCCGCCGTCGTGGACGGCAGCTGCGAAAGCAGTCATCGTGGGCAGATCGATCGCGTTCATCCGCTTCGGGCGGTCGAAGGTCAATCGCAGTACACCGTCGGTGATTTCGGAGCGAAAGCCCGTCTCGGCGGTGGCGGTCATGCCGCGCTCACAGCGGTGACGAATCCGGAAAGCCGTGAGGTGATGAGGTGTTCGGCCTCCGAGACCATGCGGTCGATCATGTCGGCGACGGTCGGGATGTCGTTGATCAATCCTTGGCTCTGTCCGGCGGACCAGATGCCTGCATCGAGGTCGCCGTCCTCGAAGACCTTGCGTCCGCGGGCTCCGGCCACCAGATGCTGAATGTCGCTGAACTGCGCGTCGCCACGTGCTTCGATGTCGACGACCTCGGCACTGATCGCATTCGCGGCTACGCGCGCGGTGTTGTGAAGCGTCCGGAAGATCAGCTTGGTGTCGCGTTCGGTGTTTGCGACAATCTGCTCTTTAACCGATTGTGCGACAGGGGATTCCACGGTACACATGAAGCGAGTTCCCATGTTGACGCCGTCTGCTCCGAGCGCAAGCGCCGCGACGAGTCCACGTGAATCTGCGATTCCGCCTGAAGCGATCACCGGAATCGTGAGTTGCTGCGTGGCCGCCGGAATCAGAATGAGCCCTGGTATGTCGTCCTCGCCTGGGTGCCCGGCGCATTCGAAGCCGTCGATGCTGACGGCGTCGACGCCCAGTCTCTCGGCCTTGACCGCATGTCGAACTGCAGTGCACTTGTGGATAACCTTCACGTCCGCGTCCTTGAAATGCGGAAGATGATCGATCGGATTGGAACCGGCGGTTTCGACGATCTTGATCCCGGATTCGATGATCGCCTGGCGGTATTCGGCGTACGGCGGCGGCGTGATCGACGGCAGAATAGTGAGATTGACGCCGAAAGGCTTGTCGGTGAGATCGCGGGTTCGAGCAATTTCCTTGACGAGGTCTTCCGGTGTGGGTTGGGTGAGGCCCGTCAAGAACCCGAGGGCGCCGGAATTTGCCGTGGCCGCAACAAGTTCTGCTCGTCCCACCCACATCATGCCCCCTTGCACGATGGGATGGTCAACGCCGAACATTTCGGTGAAGCGAGTGCGAATCATCTGCTCACAACTACTTTCTTACGGTCGGTCATTCGGCATCGAACCCTCTTGCGGGCGAAGAAAACTTCACGCCGCAGGGAACGAGCCCGCCAGCGGACTACGTGCGAGGTTGTGCGAATCGTCACTAACATAACACCGCTGAGAGAGCGGGTGTCAAGACTCTTTTTCGGAATCCGTCCGCCGCTACAACTGCGTTGTAGGGTTTCGGGTGAAGCAGTACCGGGCGCGAATTGCGACCTTCGCGACGGTTAACATGATCCGTTCGGACTCGCGCCCGTGGAAGTGCGGTGCAGCGGACGAAGGCAGTGCAAGAGAAAGCAACGGAAGTGGAGGGTCAGGTGCCCGGACAGACACGCGTCTCCGTGCGTGGCGGCGACCCTGCACCACGGACGCGTCCGAAGAATCGGAAGGCGCAAATCGCGGCCGCTGCTGCGGAAGCATTCAGCGAACGTGGCTACCACGCGGTGGGCATCGACGAGATCGCAGCGAAGGTCGGAATTTCCGGTCCGGCCCTCTATCGTCATTTCCCCACGAAATACGCCCTGTTCGTCTACACCGTGAACAACCTGACGCAGGCGTTGTTGGATGCCAGCGATCCAGCTGTGCACGGAAACGAAAATCCACGCGAGCAGTTGAACTCCACAATGGTGGGTGTCATCCGCGCGACGATCGAGAATCGGCGCCGGGGAGGGCTCTACCGATGGGAGGGCAGGTATCTGGTCGACGAGGATCGTGAGCAATTGCGGGTGGGAATGCGCACGCTCAATCTTCGGATCGCCGAGCCGCTGGCAGCGGTTCGTCCGGAACTCGACCCGGCGGATGTAGAACTCATCGCGCCCGCCGTGCTCAGTGTGATCGCCAGTATCACCGGTCATCGATCCGCGTTGTCCGCCAAGCAGATCGAAGCGCTGATTCTTGCGGCATGCTGGTCCGTCATCGGCGTCGAATTGCCCGCTGCCGAGGAGGACGGCGCGAGGGCAGGGGCGTCCGAACGCAAAACAGGCCTCGTACGGACGTCGAAACGCGAAGTGCTGCTTCAGGAAGCAGTGTTGCTGTTCTATCAGCGTGGCTACCACGACGTGAGCATCGAGGAGATCGGTGCCGCGGCGGGTATCAACGCGTCGAGTGTGTATCGGCACTTCGCGAGCAAGGCCGACCTTCTTGCTGCGGCCTTCCACCGTGCGTCCGATCGTCTGACTATGACGTTGGGCTCGGCGTTGGCTGAGTCGGAGACTCCTCTCGCGGCCGTCGAGACGTTGGCGAAGATGTACGTCGAGGTTTCGTTCGGAACCAGCGAACTGTTGGCCGTGTACTTTGCCGAGATCGGCAGCTTGCCGGATCGATCACGGACCGAGTTGCGCAACATTCAGCGTTTGAACGTCGAGGAGTGGGCGCACTTGTGTGTCGAGGCGCGTCCGGAGTTGACGATCGTCCAAGCGCGGTTCCTCGTCCACGCGGCGCTCGGACTGGTCTTCGACATCGGCCGAATTGTGCACTTTTCCTCGGAGAACTCCGCGCAGGCCCGCGTCGAGAAACTGCTGTCCGCGACGCTCCTCGGGTAGTCCCGCCCGAAACAGTAGGTGTGACTTCACGTATCGCGGGTAGGTTCGTGATCGCAAGGCGTTCACCGAATCATGTGAAGACGGAAGTAGGGACAGCAATGCCAACTCGTACCGCACGCACCGCCTGGAACGGCACCCTCGAGGCCGGATCGGGACAGGTGGAACTCACCAGCTCGGGCGTCGCCACCTTCGACGTGTCGTTCCCCAAGCGCGCAGCTGAGGAGGCCGGCGGAACCACCAGCCCCGAGGAACTCATCGCCGCGGCGCATTCGTCCTGCTATGCGATGCAATTGTCGGCCCTGATCGCCGAGGCCGGCGGGACCCCGCAGAGCCTCGACATCACCGCGGACGTGTCACTCGGCCCCGACACGGTCGGATTCAAGCTCACCGGAATCAAGCTCACCGTTCGCGCCGAGGTCGACGGCCTCGACGCCGACGGTTTTGCCAAGGTTGCCCAGGCGGCCAAGGAAACATGCCCGGTCAGCAAGGCACTGACCGGCGTCGACATCACGTTGGATGCGGCCCTGGACTGATCATCTCGCGCTCGGGCGCCCCCTCCGGCGCCCGAGTGCGGTTGTGTGTGACGACCAGGTAGCTCGCGAACAGGATCGGGAGCACCCACAGGTCCGAGGGATCGCGATAGACCAGGATCGGCAAGAGATCTCCGCGGAATCCTCCTGCGGTCAGGCGGAGAAACCCGATCACCCACTCGTATGCGTCGCCGATCGGCGGTATCACCTTCACGGCGACGAAGCCGATCCCCGTGACCGCGATGGACCAGGCGATCGCTGCTCGCCCCACCAGACTTCGCCTGAGCACCTCGAGAACCGAGAGCAGAAGCAGGGGAAGCAGGAACACACCGGCGACGTCGGACAGCTTGCCCGTCATCGTGTTCCCGAATGCCCCTTTGAGTACGTGGTCGTTGATCAAGATGACGGCCACCGAGACCAGTGCCCACGGATTCAGCAGCAGATCGCCCGGACGATTCACGACAGGTTGATGGTTGCCGAGCCGGACGAGAACAGATCGCACTTGAACTGAAGGCGCAGACCGGTGGCGGCTTCGGGGACCTCGTACGCCAATTCGCCTCGTTTGGCAGCGCCCGGCGCGAGCTCTCCGTCGACACTCGACGTGCTGCTGTCGGTGAACGTGATGTTGTACGACTTGTTTGCCGAGTCCTGCAGTTCGAAGCACATCATCGACGAGACCGTCGACGGCTTGTCACTGTTGTTGGTGACCTCGGTGTCGACCACGACGTAGCGGTTTCCGGGATCAGCGGTGATGAACTGATTGGTCGAGACGTAGGGATCGACGACGCCGTGTACCTGGACGCGCCAGTCGCCCAGTTCGACGACGTCACCGATTCCGAAGGCGGCCGCAGGTGCGGCGGAAGAACCGTTGTCGTCGACCTTCTTCGCTTCGTCGGTCTCGCCCGAGGCGATGGTTGCGAACAGGGCTGCGCCGACGGCGAGGAGGGCGAGGGGAGTGCGGAGTGATCGCATGATGTGCGCCTTTCGAGAGTTGGTATGGCACAAGTCAACGATGTGAGGACTGCTCACCGCTTCGGTCGAAAGATCGGTCCGCCTCATCCTTTCGGTCGGAGCCTGGCGGTTCGTCCACCCGTTCGGCTGATTCGAGGCGTCGGTGGCGGTGGATACGCTTGCTCGGTGATCACCACCAAAGGAACCGTTGTGCGACGACGCGTATGGACTACCGCCGCTGTCGCGTTCAGCCTTTTCTGTTCCTTCATGACGGTGGGCATCGCAGGCGCGTCGGGAAATATGCCACCGGTATTGGTCGGTATCGGGTTCGTCCTGGGCGTGGCCGGTGGGATATCGCTTGTGTGGCGCCATCAGTATCCCTGGGTGGTTCTGGCGATCACGCTGGTCGGCCCGTTGTTCTTCCCCACCGATGCGACGGCGGCGCTCATCGCATTGTTCGCCGTTGCTCGGATCGCGCGTGGGCCTCGGCTTGCTGCCGCTGCGGCAGCTGTCTTCGTCGCGTGCGGAATTTCGTTGACCTACGACGCTTTTCGCAATCGTGAGTACTCCGTTCTCACGATGGGAACGATGAAACCCAAGGACGGTTCGGCGGTTGTTCAATACGATGTCGCCATCTGGATCCCGTGGCTCGTCGCAGCCGTCATGGTCGGCATCGTCGTGGCGCTCTCGCTCCTGATTCGGACCAGAACCGAACTCGTCGAGGCAGAGCACGTACGGGATCTTGCCACCGAGAAAACAGACGTGATGCGCGACGAGATGATTCGCACCGAGGAACGAACGCGGATCGCGCGCGACATGCACGACACGATCGCGGCCAGTCTGAGCCGGATTTCGTTGTTCGCCGGTGGGTTACAGGTCAGCGCGGCAGACAATCCCGAGAAGGTCGTCAACACCGCTGCGATGATCAGAACCACCGCGCACGAGGCTTTGGACGAATTGAAGGGAATCGTCGGAGTGCTCAGGGGAAGCGGTGATCGCCGCGAACACGGCGGGCACCAGGGGATCGACGCGATCGGCGATCTGGTCAACGGTGCACGCGCCGCGGGCATTCACTGCCGTCTCGAATCGGAGTTGCTCCCGGGTGATGTCGGAATGCTGGCGGGGCACGTCTGTTATCGCGTCGTTCAGGAATCGTTGACCAACGTCCAGAAGTACGCGAGCGACCAGATGCTCGTCGTTTCGGTGACCGGGTCGCCGCACGACGGAATTCGTATCCTCGCACGCAACAAGCTGAGCGAGCTTGCACCCATGACGTCGATCGGTTCGCGGTCCGGCTTACGCGGGTTGGCCGAACAGGCAAGAGAAATCGGCGGCAAGGTGGAGGCAGGCGCGCTGGGGGACGATTTCCTCGTCAGTTGCTGGGTGCCCTGGTCGTCGTAACCCTCCCACCCTCCGACTGTCGGGGGCTCTGGGTAATCTGAGCGCACTATGGACGCTGACTCGCGCATCACAGTTTTGATCGTCGACAACGACGCCTGGGTTCGGCGCGGAATGAAGGACATCCTGGAAGCAGCGCCGGACATCGTGGTGGTTGCCGAGGCCGAGGACGGCGATCAGGTCGCAGCCAAAGTCACTCGGTTTCGTCCGCACGTGGTGCTGATGGATCTGAAGATGGCACGGGTCGGTGGCTTGGAGGCCACCCGAGAGTTGATGACCATGAGCAATCCGCCGAAGGTCATCGCGATGACCGCCTTCGACGTCGACGACATGGTCGTGCAAGCGGTCGAGGCGGGCGCGCACAGTTTCCTGAGCAAGGACGCGGCCCCACAGGCGTTCCAGCAGGCAGTACGGGTGGTGGCGTCGGATCACTCGTTGTTCAGCTCCGATTCTCTACGTGCCATCGTGGCCTCGGCGCCGCGTCGGCAAACACCCGACCTGACTCCCCTCGCTTCGCTCACCGAGCGTGAGCGCGAAGTGCTGACAATCCTGGCGACAGGCGCGGCCAACAGCGTCATCGCGGAGCGACTGTACCTCGGTGAGACCACCGTCAAGACGCATATCTCCTCGTTGTTCGCCAAGCTCGGTGTGCCCAACCGGGTGAGTGCGTCGTTGATCGCGTTCCGGTGTGGTCTGGTCACGTGATTCTGTGACCTCGTGACGCGAGCCGGGACTAATCCCGGCCCTGTTCGTTGTTGCACCTTCGGTGACTGATCAAATCGTGATTGACCAAGACGTGACCATCGAAGTGTGGTCTGACGTCGCTTGTCCGTGGTGCTACATCGGAAAGACCAGGTTCCTTTCGGCGCTGGATCGTTTCGAGAACAAGGACCGCGTCAACGTCATCTGGCGCTCGTACCAGCTCGCTCCGGAGACCCCGGTGGGAGAGGGCCGAACCGAACTCGACGCCTTGGTCGAGATGAAGGGGATGGCGCCTGATCAGGTACGTCAGATGTTCGCCCACGTCAGCGCGACGGCAGCCGAGGTCGGCTTGACCTTGGACTTCGACACCGTGATCGCCGCCAACACCTTTGATGCGCACAGGTTGCTGCATCTCGCTGGTGAGCGGCAGAACGAACTCCTCGAAGCGCTGTTCAAAGCGCACTTCAGCGACGGCAAGGTGATCGACGACCGTGAGGTGCTGGTCGAGCTGGCCGTGAGCGTCGGCCTCGACGCCGACGTCGTGCGCGAGCAACTGGGCTCCGATGCCGCAGCCGAGGCTGTTCGCGAAGATCTGTCCATGGCCCGCCAACTGCAGGTCAGCGGCGTTCCGTTCTTTGTCGCCAACCGTGCGGTCGCAGTATCCGGCGCTCAGCCCGAAGAGGTGTTTCTGCAGTTGCTTACTCAGGCCTCCGAACCGGCCTGAGTAAGGCGAGCGGCACGAACTGCCGGGGCGTTCGAGAACGGCAACAGATGTGCACCGTCGTCGGGGCAGGAAAGCGTGACGTGCGCTGCATCGACGAACCGGTACGGCTGCGCTGCAACAACTCCGGCAAGGTTCTTGCGCAGACGCGACATCTCGGCCCGCGCGGTCACCGTGCGGGCCGGGTCACCGAAAAGATCCTGCGCCAACCGCGATGCGGTCAGTCCACGCCTCTCGGATCCGAGGAGAAACAGAATCTCCGCATGCCGCTGGGTCGGGGAGTAGGCCCATTCGCCCAACCCCGACGTGACGGTCACCGACATGTTCTCGGAATCGCGCAGATCGATATGCACCGTGGGCGCACTGATTTTCTCGCCGGTGACGATCGGCCGGACCACCCACCCGCCGGGAAGTGGATCCAGTTCGCACAGACCCAAAGCGGGGAACCACGTCCTGCCGGGAGCCAAAGCCGCGGGGAGCAGCACGCGCGAGCGATGAGGTAGCGCATCGACCGCCGCTACCCAGCCATGAGTATCGATCACCAATGCCGGTGATCCGCTTCGTGCAAGCATCGGCCCTGCAACAGAACGCAATTGATCGAGATTGTCCCGATGCTTGTCGCGTAGGTGTGATTGCGCGAGGCGTGCGACGGCGTCGACCAGAGCGAGTGTGGTGGGGTGGACGGTCTTGGCGGGACCACTGATGTCGACGACGCCGATGACACGGTCGTCCCGCGGATCGCGGATGGGTGCCCCCGCGCAGGTCCACGGATGATGGCTGCGCGCATAGTGTTCCGCCGAGAAGATCTGAACCGCCTGTCGTGACACCAATGCCGTTCCGATGGCGTTGGTGCCGACGCTGTCCTCGGCCCAGTTCGCACCCTCGACAAATCCCAGACGCGCAGCTTGGTCCAGTACACGATGGGACCCGCTGCGCCACAGAACAGTTCCGCGAAGATCTGCGACGACCATGATGTTCTCACCGCTCGCGGTGACCGATTCGAGTCCACGCGTCACGTCGTCGAGCACGTCGTACAGTCCGGACTCACGACGACGGAGATCGAGTTCGGCGACGTCCATGGACGGTTCGACCCGGTTGTGTTCGGGGTCGATACCTAACTCGCGCAGGCGTTGCCACGATTGGCGGACCACGTCCCTTGGGCGGGCCGGTGCGCGGTCTCCGGCCATCGTCGCGTCGTACACCGCGGCGAGGGTCCTCGCGTAGTCGCGAGGATCCTCGCCGGGCGGCATCGCAGGCTCGGGCAACCGCTTTTTCAGCGAAGACACCGCTTTCAGTGAAGACACCGCTTTCAGTGAAGACACCGCGGTCAGCGGTAGACGAGGCCGCCGTCGATGAGACCGGCCTGACCGGTCATGTAGTCGGAATCGGGCCCGGCAAGGTACGAGACGAAACCGGCGACATCGTCGGGGGTTTCAGCTCGACCCAGCGCAATTCCGCCGACGAACTTCTCGTACGTGGCGCCCTCTGGTGCACCGGTCAATTCGGCGAACCTCTTGTCGATCGTCACCCACATGTCGGTGCCCACGACGCCGGGGCAGTACGCGTTGACGGTGATTCCGTCGGACGCGTATTCCTTGGCTGCAGCCTGAGTGAGGGCCCTGACCGCGAATTTTGTTGCGCTGTAAACACCTAACATGGCGAACCCGTCGTGGCCGGCGATGGACGACGCGTTGATGATCTTTCCGCGCTGACCCAGAGCTTGGAACTTTGCTGCTGCAGCTTGAATTCCCCACAGGACGCCGTCGACGTTGACGCTCCAGATCTTGGAGACCTCTTCCGGCGTCGCGTCGGAGATCGGGCCGACGAGAGCGATTCCCGCGTTGTTGACGATGACGTCGAATCCGCCCAATTCCTGGTGTGCATGTTCGACGGCTGCGTGAACCCGCGCGCGATCGCTGACGTCGGCGACAAACGTCGTTGCACGACGGCCGATCTGTCTGATCTCGTCGGCAACCGCATCCAGCTTGGTTTGGTCGAGGTCGACCAACGCGATGTCGGCGCCGTCGTGGGCGAGGCGGAGAGCGATTCCGCGTCCGATGCCTTGGCCGGCGCCGGTGACCAGTACTACCTTGCCCGTGATGCTCATGCAGTTTCTCCTCGTAAGCAGTGAACCGGTTGCCTGGGAACCGGTGAGTGATTTGTATGTGACGGCGACCACAATGCGGAAGGGTTGCACTGTGTTGCAATTCCGCAGAATGGGGCAGCGGTTGCAACCCTCGGCAACCCTCCCGATGTCCCGCGCGACGGCTCCATAGTTGCGCAACCACTTCGCGAATCATCTTGCGAGACAATCTGGGAGAGGGAACATGACCGCTACAGTCGACACACCCACGGAACCGGCCACGCCGAGCCGACAACCGTCACGCCGCTGGATCGGGTTCGGGATCGCGAACCTCGTGATCGTTCTCGTGCTGGCGGTTGCGAGTTGGTACCTGCTCGCCGATCCGACCACCAGTCCCTGGAGTTTCTATCCTCTGCCGTTCAACGCGGCGCTTTTCTGGGCAATCCTTTTTGTGGTGTTCATCGGCTTCAATTGCGAGTTCGCCGGCTTCGACCGACTCCCGCAGCCGGCGAAAGGCCTGGCGATCATGGTCGCGACCGCGGTCTTCGCCGTCGTGGTGACGTGGCTCCTGGCAAACGGCTTGGGGAGTTTGTACCCGGATTTCGCGGCCGATCGTGAGGGCGGCCTCGGATATTTCGCGGGTGCGCTGTTCGTGCTCTTCGGCTTCGGGACCTGGGTGATGGTGGTCCTGAACTGGCAGCATTGGCCGTGGACTTCCCTAGGGATGAAGCAGCCGTTGGTGGGTTTGTGTGAGATCGCGTTTGTCGCCGTTCCGACGCTGGCGCTGTACTTCGTGTTCGGTCTGCCGTCCGTGTCGCTGTCCGCCACCGATCCGTTGATGACCGTCGACACCGTACTCGGGTGGTTCTACTGCGTCGTGGTGGTCGTGATCCTGACTGGCCAGACGCTCGACAACTGGCCGTGGCGACTGTTCGGCGGCGGCGGTAAGACGGCGCTCGCAGCCACGATCGGTAACTTCGCCGTCGGAACCGGCTTGTACTTCGTGGCACTTCCGGTCGTGAAGGTGTTGGTGGGAAGCGATGCCGTTGCCGAGTTGGGTGGTGTGGTCCATCAGTTCCCGGCGCAGCTCGGTGTGTGCTGGGCCTTCTGGATGATCTTCTGGGCCAACGCCTTCGGTAACAAACCCACGGGCTTTGCGGACGGGGTCAACCTGGCGATCCGCGCGCTGCTCACGTTTGTGCTCGCGGTGGTCACATTCTTGTTCTATTACCGCTTTGCAGCAGAGCACATTCTTCACGAGCCGGCAGTTGTCGACGGATTACACGGCAATGCACTGGGTTTCGTGGATTGGGCCGTGTTGTGGACGTTGTTCTACGTCGTGGGATTTCAGTCGCTGGGACTCGGCAAATTCACGCCTGCTGAGGGGTGAGTCGGTTGCCCGCACATCGGTGCGGGCAACCGGTGTCGGACGCCGGCACCGCGTCCACTGATTGCAACAGACTGCAACGCTTGTGACCGGGGCCACTTATGGGATGTGCTGTGTGTCACATTCACAAACAAGGAGAAGTGATGACGCAAACCATCGATTCCGCAGTCACCCCCGAGGTGAAGTTGACGGCGGTGACACCTCAGGAGCGCGTCGACGCCTGGCTGGCGGATTTCGAGTCGGCCCTCGCGGCTCGTGACATCGAGCGTGTGGCAGGCAAATTTGCACTCGACAGCTTCTGGCGCGACTTGGTGTCGTTCACCTGGAACATCAAGACCGTCGAAGGTCGCGAGCAGATTGCCGACATGCTCTCCGAGCGTCTCGACGACACCGATCCTTCGGGATTCCGGACCACCGAGACACCCGACGAAGCCGACGGCGTCACGTCAGCCTGGATCGAGTTCGAGACTGCAACCGGTCGCGCGCACGGACACCTTCGTTTGAAGGGAGATGAAGGTTGGACCCTGCTGACGTCGCTGCAGGAGTTGAAGGGGTACGAAGAAGGTAAGGGCACTCGTCGTCCGCGCGGCGCCAAGCATGGGGCAGACCCGAACCGCATCACGTGGGCCGAGCAGAAGGAGATCGAAGACCGCGAACTCGGTTACACCACACAGCCTTACGTCGTGATCGTCGGCGGCGGCCAGGGCGGCATCGCGCTCGGCGCCCGGATGCGTCAGCTCGGAGTACCGGCCATCGTGATCGACAGCCACGAGCGACCCGGCGATCAGTGGCGCGGACGCTACAAGTCCCTGTGCCTGCACGATCCGGTTTGGTACGACCACCTGCCATACATGCCGTTCCCCGACAACTGGCCGGTGTTCGCGCCCAAGGACAAGATCGGCGACTGGCTCGAGATGTACACCAAGGTCATGGAGGTTCCGTACTGGAGTTCCACGACCTGCACCTCTGCGTCGTTCGACGAGAAGACCCAGGAATGGACCGTCGAGGTCAACCGCAACGGCGAGAAGCTGACGTTGCGTCCCAAGCAGTTGGTGATGGCGACGGGTATGTCCGGCAAGGCCAACGTTCCGACGTTCCCCGGGCAGGACAAGTTCCTCGGCGATCAGCACCACTCGAGCAAGCACCCCGGCCCGGATCAGTACGTGGGCAAGAAGGTCGTCGTGATCGGGGCCAACAACTCCTCGCACGACATCTGCGGCGCACTGTGGGAGAACGGTATCGACGTCACGATGGTGCAGCGCAGCTCGACGCACATCGTGAAGTCGGATTCGCTGATGGATTTGGGCTTGGGCGATCTGTACTCGGAGCGAGCACTGGCCGCCGGCATGACGACACACAAGGCGGACCTCACGTTCGGTTCGCTGCCGTACCGGATCATGCACGAGTTCCAGATCCCGGTGTACGACGCAATCCGTGAGCGCGACAAGGATTTCTACGATCGCCTCGAGAAGGCGGGCTTCGAGCACGACTGGGGCGACGACGGTTCGGGCCTGTTCATGAAGTACCTACGCCGTGGCTCGGGCTACTACATCGATGTCGGCGCTGCCGAACTGGTTGCCAATGGAGACATCAAGCTCGCGCACGGCAATGTTCGTGAGCTGACCGAGAACAGCGTGATTCTCGAAGACGGTACGGAATTGCCTGCCGACGTGGTGGTCTACGCGACCGGCTACGGCTCGATGAACGGCTGGGTGGCGGATCTGATCGGTCAGGACACCGCCGACAAGGTCGGCAAGGTGTGGGGCCTGGGGTCGAACACCACCAAGGATCCGGGACCGTGGGAAGGCGAGCAGCGCAACATGTGGAAGCCGACGCAGCAGGAAGCGCTGTGGTTCCACGGAGGCAATCTGCACCAGTCGCGCCACTACTCGCTGTACTTGGCGTTGCAATTGAAGGCGCGTTACGAGGGCATCCCGACACCGGTGTACGGACTGCAAGAAGTGCATCATCTGAGCTGAAAAAGAACTGCTGTGCGCCTTTATTAACCGCGGGAGGTTAATAAAGGCGCACAGCAGGTTCAGCGAAGGGCGTACTTCTTTGCTACTTCGGTGTTCTTGGTCGCGCGCTCGGTAAGGAAGGCGAATGCCAACCCGAGTACGAGCCAGAGCGTCGCCTGCGTAGCGAGCGAGGAAAGTCGGAACTCCCACAGCAGAGTTGCCGGGAAGTCCTCGCCCACCTCGTTGATGCCGGGAAGCGAGACGTAACCGATCGTGGCGATCACCAGGAACGCAGCCACCGGAGCAGCGATGCGCACGCTGAGGAACTCGTGCCCGGAAACTGCCTTTGCCGCCGCTGCTGCCGCGGTGACGGACAGCAGCCCGAGAATCACGGCGGCCAGCCACAGCAGTGTGCGCTGGTTGATGGTGTCGGGATCTCCGACGGCCGGCGGATTGGCCGGGTACTTGAAAAAGGGGACAGCCTCGATAGCCAGCCAACCACCGACGGCGATGGTGATCGCCAACAACGGCCCGGACATTCCGGTGAGTCGTCGAGCGTAATTGGCAACGACCGAGAAGATCGCCCCGAGTGCCAGTCCGGCAAGCGCCGTGGCCAGGAACAGCCCGGCGCGCTGTCCGTCGCGGCTCACCAGTGGTTCTTCTTCGTCACCGTGCGAATGCCCAGCGGCTTCGCCGGAAACCTCACCGGTGGCGGTGTTGGCTTCTTCGATCGCAATGGCAGCGTTGACGTGCGGTTCACCCAGCACGAATGCAACTCCGCCGGCAAGGATGCCTGCGATCAGACCAGCCAACAAACCACGAATGAGAAGCTTCGTGAAATTGTCGACTAGTGGCACGGCAGGCCCATCAAGTGTCGACCGTCGTGCATCAATTCATGCATGTACATGCCGGTGCGAGAGATAGCGCCCTGGTCGAATCCGACCAGGTAGAGAGCCAGCATCGCGAACAGAACTACTGCAGCGGCGAGGAAAGCAAGACGAGTCGAATCGATCGACGTATCGGGAGAATAGGCGAGAGCCATCGAAGCCTCCTGGGATTTTCGCGTCCCCTAGGTCCATGCGATGGCCGAAGTGTCTGGCTGTCGAAATTGTCGTGCCGAAAAAGGCACTTCACCTCGAATTACAGTGGCGCGACCGCTCCGGGCTTTCACCGGATTCCTGTCGGACCATCGCGTTTACATGCGAACTTTTGCACTACAGCCCGCACCGTGTCAACGCGTGAAGCCGAGATGACCGTCGATTGTGCCCGCCAAGGCAGGCACAATCGCTCGAGATCAGCTCTTTGCGGCGACGTCCAGGACAACTTCGAATTCGAGCAACGACGCACCCGAAGCGACGGGCTTCGCGCGCTCGCCGGAATGGGCTTCACGGGCGGGGCCGTCACGCCAATCGGCGAACGCCTGCTCGGACTCCCACTGAGTCACCACGAAGTAGCGGCTCTCACCGGCGGTGGGGCGGAGGAGTTGGAATCCGAGAAAGCCCGGGGAGTTCTCGACTGCGTGAGCGCGTGCTGCGAAGCGCTTCTCCAGTTCGGGGCCGGCGCCCTCGGGGACCTCGATTGCATTGATCTTCACGACTGCCATGCAAGCGACATTACCCGCGCACCTTCACCGCGTACCGTGACACTCGTGTTGCATGACGAAGGTGGAACGGGACAACCGATTCTGTTGTTGCACGGCCTCATGGGCAGCTCCCGAACGTGGCGACGCCAGGTGCCGTGGATCCGCGAGTTCGGCCACGTCTACACCTTCGACGCTGCCGGTCACGGCAGGCCGGCGCCAGCGGCACTGACTACCGAGGCATTCGTCGAGGACCTGACATCGGCGGTTGCGTCCATCGAGGAGCCGATGATCGTGATCGGTCATTCGATGGGGGCTCTGCATGCGTGGTGCTTCGCCGCCGCGCATCCCGAAAAGGTTTGTGCGCTGGTCCTCGAAGACATGGCCCCGGACTTTCGTGGACGCACCGCTGCGGACTGGGCGCAGATGATCTCGGCGTGGCCGCAGCCGTTTGCTTCCGAGGAGGCGATGAAGGAATTCTTCGGCCCCGTCGCCGGCCAGTACTTTCTCGATTCTTTCGACCGCCGCGACGACGGGTGGTACCTGCACGGCGACGTGTCGACCTTCCGCGACATCTCGGAGGAGTGGGGCACGAGGCATTTCTGGGATCAGTGGAAGGCGATCGAGGTGCCGACCTTGCTGATCGAGGGAGAGTTCACCATCACCCCCGAGGGACAGATGCGAGAGATGGCCGAGAGGCCGGGAACTCGGTACGTACGTATTGCCGATGCAGGCCACCTGGTCCACGACGATCAACCGCAGCGCTATCGCGAAGTGGTGACGGAATTCCTTCAGACCGTGAGCTGACTTCGGATCGACGCGCCCACCTGCTCCAGCTCGACGGCTCGCCTGGCGAGGAGTCCAGCAGCGAACTTCGCCTTGTCGCCGCGATGGCGGGGGACGACGTGCAGGTGCGAGTGGAACACGGTTTGGCCCGCGGCACGCCCGTCGTTGACGAGAAAGTTGACTCCGTCAGCGGCGATGTCGCAGCGGCGTAGAGCTCCGGCGATGAGCGTGCCGACGCGGAACATCTCTGCGCCTTCGTGACTTTCGAGAGCATCGAGGTTCTCTGCATGACGCTTGGGGACCACCAGGGTGTGTCCGCGACTCACCGGCCGTGCATCGAGGAATGCGAGAGTTGTCTCGCTCTCGTGAACGAGAATCGCCGGCTCGGTCAGCGCGACGATCTTGCAGAAGACGCAGGAATCGGTGCTCATGCCTACAGAATGTAGTCCGAAATCAGATCCGACCCCGGACTACAGCAAGCGCAGTTGGCGTGCCCTCGTGATCGCTTCGTTTCGATTGTGTACGTCGAGCTTCTTGTAGAGAGTGCGCAGTTGAGTCTTGACGGTGTTGACGGACACGTACAGTTTGTCGGCCATCGCAGCCGACCCCATGCCGAGCGCCAGGAGTGAGAGGACTTTCTGTTCGCGTTCGGTCAGCTCCACGATATGTACGAATTCCGGAAAAGATTCCGCAGGAGCCCTTTTCGAGAATTCGGCGAGTGCACGCGATTTCGTTTCGGCCATCGATTCGAGTTTCTCGACGTCCGACGATGCGATGGTCGCGAACGAACGTAGAAGTCCGGTCTGATCCGCGATGCTGCACGCTCTGGACCACTCCTGAGAGGCGAGGCGTGGCTCACCCAGCTCGGAGTGTGCAACCGCTTGCACCAGAAGCGATTCCATCTGTGCCCGCGGATAGGATACGCCAGACCAGTCGAACTGGTGACACAGCGCCACCGCGGCCTCGTTCTGGCCGATCCGCTGACGTAAACGCGCCACCGACGTGAGCGTCCACGGGTTGGCTGCAGGATCGATGATCTCCTTGGCCAGTGCTACGGCATTGTTCCCCTGTCCGAGAGCGAGCAAGAGATCGATCTCTGCGGATTGCAACAGAGGAAGCGCGAAAGATGTAGCCGTGTACTGCTTGGAATGTGCTTCGATCGCATTGTGGAGCAACAGTAGTGCCGCAGTGTGGTCGCCGGAGGTCAAGGCGAATTGGCAATGCGCATAGACGACGAATGCCCACAGTTCCTCGGTGTCGGACGGAAGACCGAGTTCGGTCAATGCGAGACGTGCGTCGTCGAAGTCGAGTGTGTCGAGAGCAGTGAGCGCCCGTGCTGTCAGGCCGGCGATCTTGACCACAGGTTCGAGCCAACCGCCGGGGTCCGGATGCTTCTGTTCGAGTTCGGACCAGTGTGTGGCCTGCCGCGGCTCACCAGCCAGCGCCCAATTCAGGGCGGCACTTCCCGCAGAGTTACGAGCGATGAAGTCGACTCCATGAGACAGGGCGCCGTGGTACGCCATTCGAGCCTTGATCGTGGATTCTGTGAACCTGCCGCTCAATTGAAAATTGATCGCCCATTGAAGTCGCATGAGAGGGAGCTGTGCGCTGACCGCTTCCGGGTTGTTCTCCAGCGCACTGCGACTGAGATGAGACAGGCGCCTGGTGGTTTCTGCTGCGAGCCCGTACTCGCCTGCCATCCTGAGCATGATCGATTGAACGCAGGCAATGCTCAAGGCGTCCTTCGCGCCGGCTTCAGCGCCGAGAGCCCACAGTTCTGCCGGCGATTCGGGTAGCAAGTCGACTACCGTCGAGCGCTCGCTCGGATGCATCGTGAACAGTGCGCGCCCCGCCTCCACGGCAGAGTGTTTGTCCGCAGCTTCCGCCGGAATCCGTTGGAGAGCAGAGCGAACCGAGTCCAGATTGTGGACGATCATCGTCACCCAGTGTTGCTCGACGATGTCTACTGCCAGGGTCCAGTTCTGTGCCTCGACCGCGTAGTCCAGCGCCGACGCGTGATGACCGTGGTCGAGTCGGTTGTGTGCGAGGAACGAAAGACGTTGCGCCGGATCGACTCCAGCGCGCTTTTGGTGCGCGAGTATCGATCGACGAATGGCGGGAGGCAGCTCCCAGGTTTCTTCGGCTTCGGTCTCGACCCGTGACAACAACCCGGCTGTCTCCAGTATCGCCAGGCGCACGCGAATCTGATGAACGGTCTCGCCATCCTCAGGGTGTTGGGACTCGAACAGCATGGCGGCGATGTCGACGGTGATCGATCGCGCAAAGGCCGTCGCGAGCAGGAACTCGAGTTGTTCCACATGATCAGCGGTCATGAGAACGGATTTGTTCACGTAGTCGTCGATCGCCTGCGCGATGTTCTTCCTGATCATCTGCTCGCGGTTGCGGCTACCCGATGTCTGGACGGCGGGAACGGCGACACGAACCAGCGCTGGCAGCCCACCTGTCAGGGATGTGATTTGTTCGGCATCACCGTCAGTCGTGTGTACGTCAGCTTGTGCGAGCAAATGGGCGGTATCGGCTCTCGTGAACAACAGCTCACTCGCGCTTATCACCTCGTGGTCGGTGTCGAGCAGGTACGGCTCGGAGAACATGCCGAAGCCCGAGAGCGTGACCACGAGGTCCAGGTTGTGACAGAGGGCGAGGAGTTCGATCAACTGATCGTCCAACTCTGGTTCCGATATCAGATCCGGCCTGATCAGCACGAGCAGCACGGGGCGGCTGAGGGCGTTCAGGGATTTGGCGACAGCGGTGAAAGGATCGGCGAGATCGTCGACGTCGGGCAGTGCGATTCCGGCAGCGTGGATTCGATCGAGGACAACGGCCCAGAAATCTTCGAGTGTCGACGAGGGCCGTGGGGCCGAGACCCAGACGAGTATTCGTTCGGATGCCAAATGGGCGCGCAGCCACGATGCGATCAACGACGATTTCCCGTGGCCGTTCGGTGCACGGACGATGGTCAGCGCGGCACGTCGGTCAAGTTTGTCGAAGAGCGCTTGCCGGGGAATCGACGTCGCGAGGGTGCGCCTTTCGGGAATAGCTGCCCAGTCGTGGCCGTCCATCCCGAACATCAACGCGGACCCTTTCTGCTTTCGCGCCCCGCAATGATTGAAGAGTTTGGGCGGATTGTCTCGATCCATCTATCTACAGGGAGGAGCGTAGCTGGTGCGAATCCAGAGCGTGCCATCCCGGGCAATTCACCCGGGAATTCACCCCGGCTGAGAGAAGTTCACCCACACAATCACGCCGTCACCATTGGCTTTCGAGTCCCTCGAGCGACTTCTATTGAACGTAGCTCGGGATTCGCCAAATGTGGCCGCGAGCGCCTGTCGGAGGCCCGAGAGTCAGACATCGAAGGAGCGTCGTGAGAACTCGTCTGTCAGAGGTGCGGTCGAAGGCCGTTGTCGTCGGACTCCGGCCGAGAGCGTGGCGCCGAGGAGTGCGAGGTATCGGCATAGTTGTCGTGACCGGAGCTCTGGCGGTCGGCGCTGCTGCGCTCGGCTTGCTGCCGATGCAGTCGGATCTTCGATTGGCGGCCGAGGGAGAGTTCGTGCCTCCCTTCACCGTCGAGCTGACGGCGATTGACGGTGCACCGCCCTTCGATCCCGCTGACGGTCCAGGGCTCGATTCGGGCCCGTCCAACGGCATTGTCCGAGAGGGTGATCCGGTGACGTATGTCATCGACATCGGTGTCCGGGGCAACCCGCTCTCCGACGTGGTCGTGCAACTTCCGGTGCCTCGAGGTTTCGTTCTGCCGTCCGTGCCTGATTACTGCGGAGACGGCTCGGGTATCGACGAGGTCGGATTACATTGCCTGATAGGCAATCTGGAAGCGGACCGGTACTTCACCCGAACGGCGACGATGACTGCGGGAAAGCGGGAAGACGCCGACGGTCTACCGATCGCTGCACTGGTCACCGCAGATCGGGGGGCGGTTCGCGTGCGGTCGGGCGATGTCACGGTGCGGGTGGCGACCACCCCGGGAGTGTGTGATCCGTACGGGATTTCTGTTGGTGGTCAGAGAAGCCAGTGGGCTGCTGTCTCGGCAGATGGACGAATCTCAGGTCTGGTGACATCGGGCATCTCGGAGGCGGTGGTGATCGACGGCGTCGATCAATGCGGGCACGCGACAGCGCGGACGGTGAAACCGTTCGAGGGTCACTTCTCGTTTGTCGGACTGCTACCGGGGACGTATCGCGTCACGGTCGACGGCCGAGCGCCGGTGGAAGTGGTGCTGGAACCAGGTGCAATGGCGGTCGGTGGCCTGACGTTCTGATACAGCTTCGCAGGAATGGCAACACTCGTAACAGTCAGTAGCAGTCAATGGAGGATCCAGTGCGTGAATGCCTGGGCGTTGTATTCGAAAATCAGTCAATTTCAACAGCTCTCGTAGATGCAGACACACCCCTTCTTGGCTCGATCGACGAGTTCCGTCACCCCTGGGGTGCAGACGGGACTGTTCCCTCTCCGCAAGCGTCGGCGCGCGCACTCGCCTCCGCGGCCGAGGTCGCCACCGGTCGAGCTCTGCGCTCGAATCTGTGCCCCACCGTCGTCGGAGTGATGTGCGAGCGTGCGGACGTGCGCGAACTTGTCTCGGATTCGTTGTCCTCCAGTCCTTTCGAGAACATCGAGTTGGTCAACGGTCTCGACGCACGGCTTGCCTACCTGCGGACGGTCGACGCTCTCATTGGTGTTTCGCCGATTCTCGCGTTCTGGCCGGACGGCAGTGAGACCGTGATCGCGGCCGTCGACCCGAGAGCAGGCGTCGTGGACTCGGCGCATCGTTACGACACGGCCGAGTTGCTTGCGGACAGCTCGACATTTGCTGCGACATTGGACCTCCTCGTCGCCGAACGAGACCCTGTGCCCAAGATGCTCGTCGCGATGCTCGTGAAGGAAGACTCTCGGCAGCCGTCCGCGGAAGCCGCTGAACTGGCAGGTCTCGGCTTCCTGTTTCTCGGCGAGCGGACCCAACTGGCGATAGGGGCTGCGCTGGTAGCGGCCGATCGCGGAAGCGAAGTTCGGTCCGGTGACGGCATGGCTGTCCGGCCCGTCAACAGGGTCCGGTGGGCGGCGGCAATAGTGCTGCCGCTCCTGCTCATGCTGACGGGATTGCTGATCGCTCTGTCCCCAGACGGGTCGCGAGCGGTGTCCACTGATCGCCCGAACATCGGCGCCGAGTCGGCGACCTCCACCAGCGGGCCCCCGCCCGGCGCTGCCCTACAGATTCCGACACTTGCGCCTTGCGATCCAGTGGTGCCTGCCGTTCCTGCTGTACTTCGGCGTTCTGATCCGGAAGTCGCACCGCTCCAGACCGACGAACCCACAGCCGAAGAATGCACCCCGCTGCGAGTCGGCTAAGCCGTACCCTCTCCGGCCAGCGCAAACAGGCCGTCGTCGGTCTGCTCGACCAGTCCGTCGACCAGCAGTGAATGCAACGCACGGTCACGCTGACCCGGATCGGCCGGCCAGACGATGTCGAGTTGCGCGCGCTCGACCGGACGGTGACTCTCGCGAAGAACGGCCATCAATTTTCCACGAACCTGGCGATCTGTGCCCGCGAACTTCTGCACCTTCTTGGGTGGTCCGGTGTGTGCCGGTTTGCCCGAAGCGACCCACGCGCAGTTCGGCAAAGGGCAGTTCTCGCAGTTCGGGTTCCGCGCCGTGCAGATCAGTGCACCGAGTTCCATGAGAGCTGCGCTGTAGGTGGCGGCGCGCGCACGCGTCCTCGGCAGCAGCGCCGCCACGTCGGCGAGGTCTCGCGTGTTGGACGGGTTCCCGGGTTCCGCATTGCCGTGGACGGCTCGCGCAACTACGCGTCGTACGTTGGTGTCCACCACAGGCACTCGCTGTCCGTAGGCGAAACACGCGACGGCGCGGGCGGTGTACGAACCGATTCCCGGTAGCGAGAGCAAGGTATCGACGTCTTCCGGGACCACGTCACCGTGCTCGGCAGCCAGGACGCCCGCGCATTCGTGTAACCGCAGCGCGCGTCGTGGATAACCGAGTTTGCCCCACGCGCGAAGCACCTCTGCCTGGCTCGACGCTGCCATCGCCGACGGCACCGGCCAGCGCTCGACCCACTCTTCCCAGATTGGCGCAACGCGCACCACCGGCGTCTGCTGGAGCATGATCTCGCTCATCAGGATCTGCCAGGCACTGACGCCCTCGCGTCGCCACGGCAGGTCGCGAGCCGTCTCGGAGTACCACTTCAGCAGCACCGAAGATTCCACTGCCACTGCTACCGACACACTCCTCGAACCTGCGCTCCCGGTCGACGAAGGAGACGTCGACTTGTGGGGGCCACTTTATCGGCAGTCGCCGACAGTGATTCCTCGTACCCGAAAACCTGGGGTGAGTGGCATCGAGACCACTCACCCCAGGTTGATCATGATGCGTACTGAGCGTTCGCGGTCTCCACACGGGTGCTTGCGACGGTCGGCGAGGTTCCGGAGTATCGGCGAATGATCACGTAGAGGCAGATCAATCCGATAGCACCGGCAGCGGCGAGGAAGGAACCGACCTTCCATGCGTTGTCCGGATTTCCGTTGATCAGCATCACCATGATCATCGGCGCGAAACCTCCGATGATTGCGGAGATCTGATAACCGAGTGAAGCGCCGGAGAATCGAATCTCCGGTGGGAACAGTTCAGCGAATAGTGTTCCCTGCGTGCCAGTTTGGAGGGACATTGCTACTACGCCGACGATAACCGCGGCGGCAAACGGCCAGATCGTGTCCGGGCTGGATCCACCGATCATCAGCCACATCGGGATACCCCAGAGCATCATGGCTGCGGTGCCGAGGCCGAAGACCAGTTTGCGACCGTAGAGGTCGGACAGATATCCCGCCAGCGGAACCAGGGGAATCTGTATTGCACATGCGATCAGGATGTAGGTGAGGACCGTCGAGCGCGGTATTTCCAGGTAGGTGGTCGCGAACTGAACCGAACCGGTGATCATCGTGTAGAAGAAGATCACGCCGATGGCATTGGCGCCTGCTGCAGCGAGGACTGTGCCTGGATTCTTCTTGAGCACTTCGAGAATGGGGGACTTCCGAACGACCGGAGATTCGGCGAGTTTTTCTGCGAGTGCCTTGAACTCGGGGGTTTCTTCGAGATAGCGATGGATGAGGAATGCCACTGGAAGCATGACCAAGCTGATCCAGAACGGGATCCTCCATCCCCAGGAGAGGAACGAATCAGCCGCAAGAGTTGCTGTCAGGACCAGGAACACGATATTGCCCAGCACCACACCGATCGGAACACCCAGTTGGGCGAAGCTGCCGAAGAGCCCGCGGCGGTCCGCCGGTGCGTTCTCGGTGGCCAGCAATACGGCCCCGCCCCACTGTGCTCCCACGGCCAAGCCCTGGCAGATTCGCAGCGTCACGAGGATGGCCGGGGCAAGCCACACGACATTGGTGTTGGGGACGAAACCAACCAAGGAGGTTGCCACAGCCATGAGGACCACGGCGGCAACGAGCACCGGCTTTCGGCCGTACCGGTCACCGAAATGACCGGCGAGCACACCACCGATAGGACGGGCGATGAATCCGACTGCGACGGTGGCAAACGAACTCATTGCAGCGACCACCTCGCTGTCGGTGGCGAAGAACGTCGAGTTGAACACGAGCGCGGCGGCAGTCGCGTAGATGAAGAAGTCGTACCACTCCAGGGAAGTGGAGATAGCGGCTGCAAAGGACGCGCGCCGAGATCTGCCCGGGCGCTCCACCGCAGATTCGGTGTTGTTGGTCATCGCGATTCGCTCTCTGTGGGGTCGTTCAGTTGAGTTCGGTCAGGACGTGAGTTGCGGCAAGTTCGGTGTGCGGCCGACGACGAGCTTGTCCCGAGCGCCGGCACCAGACGGAATCGTGCTCGCCGGGTATTGGGTCGAAAGGTGGTGACGCAATATCCAAGTGCGAGTGGGTTCTTCGATACGAGAAGTCATATCTCGCCGCCATTGCCGTACCGGAGGCGCTCGCAAAGTCGGGTGGCGAAGGTGACCACGTCGAGGCCGCCGGCGACGTGTGCAGCGTCATCTCGTGGCAATGCGGAGGTGGTCATGTGGCCCGCACTCCTTCGTTCCGAATTTGCCAAACGATCGTTCGGCTGCGAGTCATCATTGACCTAGCGATCGTTAAATGTCAATAGCCGGGAAAAGTGCGCTTTTGCAGCGACTTTCTCCGCAAGGAGGGTGCGATTCGAAATCTGTTGCCAAACGATCGTTCGCCTGAGATGATGATTAGTCAGTGATGCAGGTCTCAGGAATGGAGATACCGATTCGAGCGGCGGGGGTGCGGACGAAAGTCGAGGCGCGCTGGTCTCGCACATCGACGGCGTTGAGTGGCTTCAGCCAATGCGACCCTTCAGATCTTCTTTGGCGGAGGTGTCGCCCAGCTCAGCTTGATTCGATCATCGCGGTCGCCAATGCGCAGTACCGAGACGCGATATCTTCCGCATTCATCGGTCCGTCGACGCGCCACCACACACAGACTTGCTGCCCCATGTTGATGATGGCGCGCACGGCATCTCGGGGAAACGGAGTGTGGAAAGCACCTTCTTCAATGCCGCGTTCGACTACGTCGCGAAACATGCTTTCCTGCTCGTCACGCAGGGTTACGACCAGACGGTGACCCGATTCGTCCAAGCTGCGCAATTCTGTCGCTCCTACGAGGGCGTCTTCGCGCCTGGTCGTATGGAACATGACCCAAGCGCGGACGATTGCTTGCAGTTGGTCTTTCGGGTCGCCGCCGGAGCGCAGCAGTGCACTGCGGGTCATGCTGATGGCGTCGTGGAGCGCCCGAATCATGATTTCCTGAAGGATTTCCTGCTTGGATTTGAAGTGGTGGTAGATGGACGCGACAGTGAGATCGGCGCCGGCGGAGATGTCACGCATGGACGTCCCGTGATAGCCGCGCTCGTTCATGTTTCGGACAGCGGAATCGAGTATGAGTTGCCGGACAACGACTGTCTTCGCCCCACTCATTGTTCGGTTTCCTTCTCATTTCCTCGGTGCCTGCGTCTTGCCCAGCTTAGAGCCGAACAGTCGCGGGACACACCTGATGGAAAGGAACCGTCTTGAACTGCCGATATGGGCAGAATACCGATTATCGTTCGCTGATCGCCACCCGGAGAAAGAGGTACCTGTGGAACACATATCGATGAGTATCGAAGACGGTATCGCCGTGATCACCCTCGATCGACCGGACAAGCTGAACGCATTCACCACGACGATGGAAAACGAGCTCATCGAAGCGTTCGACTCCACCGACGCGAACGACGCTGTGCGCGCGGTGATCCTGACGGGAGCGGGCCGCGCGTTTTGCGCGGGGGCAGATCTGTCCTCGGGGGCAGAGACATTCTCCGAATGGAGCGCCGAGTCGAACGGAACTGACGCGGACGGTGACGATCTACGTCGGGACGGTGACGATCTACGTCGGGACGGTGACGATCTACGTCGGGACGGCGGCGGACGCGTCGTCCTGCGAATGTTCGATTCATTGAAGCCGATCATTGCGGCCATCAACGGACCGGCGGTCGGCGTGGGTATCACCATGACTCTTGCGGCCGACTTTCGCTTGGCCGCCGACGACGCCAGGATGGGTTTCGTCTTCAATCGGCGAGGACTCGTGCCCGAGTCGTGTTCGTCGTGGTTGCTGCCGAAACTGGTTTCGCTCCAGCGAGCCCTCGACTGGATCTACTCCGGACGGATCTTCACTGCTGCGGAAGCATTTTCGGCCGGGTTGGTCTACCGACTGCATTCGCGCGAAGATCTTCCAGGGGAGGCGACGGCGCTCGCGCATAGCCTGACCCGTGACAGCGCGCCGGTATCGGTTGCCCTGTCGCGTCAGATGATCTGGCGCATGCTGGGAGTCGAACATCCCATGGTCGCGCATCGCGTCGAGAGCATCGGAATTAATGCTCGCGGTGCTCAGGCTGACGTTCGTGAAGGTGTTGCGGCGTTTCTGGAAAAGCGAGAGGCGGTGTTTCCCGACCGTTGCAGTGACGCAATGCCAGATCTGTTCTCATCCCATCTCCCACGCCCCCGGTGGTGAGCCGCTACGACCTTCGAACCGTCGGCGTTGTAGCTCATGCGGTCAACCAGTGCGGCGGGTAAGTGCCCTCCGCTTCTCCAGGGGCGTTGTGGAGAACCAACGCCTACAGCTTCGAGTGAGGGTGCTCGGTTCGGAATAGCCGAGTTGGCGTGACACTTCGGAGAGGGACACGTCTCTGTTCGAGAGAAGACCGAGAGCAAGTTCGCGTCGTGAATCGTCGACGAGCGATTCGAACGCCTTGCCTTCCAACGCCAATCGTCTCTGCAATGTTCGCGGGTGCAGCATCATCAATGTCGCGACTTGCTTCAGTGTGGCTGCACCCGCAGGCAGGGAACGCACGATCAAAGCCGACACCGCGTCGTGGAACGCGACATCCGGATCTCGACCCGCCATGAAACGCACGGCGAAGTCGTAGGCCAACGGATCCACCCGGGGCAGGTGGCGCTGCATGACTCCGCGCGGAAAGGTCAACAGATTCCGATCCGAGCTGAACTCGACGGAACAACCGAAATGCTCTACGTACCTGCGCATTTCGGAGATACGTGGATGTTGAAACGAGATGTGCGTCGGATGGAAATCCGGGCCGGCCATCATCCGGAACGTCTGAAGCGTTACGCCCATCGCCAGTTCCACGACGTGGGACCGATACGGAAGTCGATGCAGCACGGTATCGAGTCCGTAGGACACCTCGATGTCGCCGACTGTCAGATCGACCGCCAACGCCGGACTGTACACGTGCGCGTATCGGGCGACGTCATGCAACGCATCTCCGATTGTCTCGGCACTGCGGGCCGCGATGGCAACCGGACCGAGAATGTCCGGGTCCTGTCTGCCTGCGAGCCTGAGTGCGAAGTCGGGCGACTCCAATTCATCCGCGCAGAGTCCGAGCAGCGTGGACAAGGCACTGAACGGCAAGAAGTGGTCGTACGCGCCGATGATGGCCGGATCGATGCCCACACGGTCGAGGAATTCGTACGGATCTCCACCGAGTTCGGAGATCAACTCGGGCAGTCGCGTCAGCGACGAGGCACTGATCAGATCTGCCATGTGTCGAAATGTAAATAAATTGGCGCATGATGTCAATTTTCTCGTCGCCTGAGCAGTGATGATCAACACAGGTTGGCTGGTTCAACGTCGAGCGCCATCCCTGGAGGAGCCAGAAATGACAACACTCACCGACCGCACTGCACTGTTCATCGATGGACTGTGGAGAGCACCGGATACTTCCGAAATCATCCGAGCCGTATCACCTTTCACAGAGCAGCAGATAGGCTCGTTCCCCGCCTCCGTATCGACGGATTTCGACGCAGCTGTATCAGCGGCTCGAAAAGCGTTGCGACGGAATGACTGGGCCGATCTTTCCGCCGCAGAACGTGCGCGTGTCATCCGCAGGTTCGCCGACGAACTCGAGAAACGATCCGAAGACCGCGCGTCGGCGGTCACTCACCAGAACGGCATGCCTATCGAGCTCGCCCGTTTCGCCGAGGGGGCCGCACCCGTCCAGCTTTTGCGCTATTACGCAGGCCTCGCCGAGTCGATGCCTACCGAAGAGCGACGGGCCAGCCAACCGATGCCGGGTACGACAATCGTGCGACGCGAGCCGATCGGTGTCGTTGCTGCCATCGCGCCCTGGAACTTCCCGGCTGTGCTTTCGATGTTCAAGATCGCCCCGGCTCTTGCTGCGGGGTGCACCGTCGTGCTGAAACCCTCTCCCGAAACCACCTTGGACTCTTATATATTGGCCGAGGCCGCCATTGCGGCAGAACTTCCCGCGGGTGTCATCAACATCGTGACTGGCGGACCGGAGATCGGTCAGTATCTCGTGGCGCATCCCGGGATCGACAAGGTAGCCTTCACCGGATCCACTGCGGCCGGTCGACACATCGGCACGGTGTGTGGCGGTATGCTTCGCCCCGTTACCTTGGAGTTGGGTGGCAAGTCGGCGGCCCTGGTCCTCGACGACGCGGATGTCGAGGAGACGGTAACCGGTCTGGCAACTGCATCCCTGCTCAACAGTGGGCAGACGTGCTATATGTCGACTCGAATCTTGGTTCCCCGCAGCCATAGTCGGACGTACGTCGACGCCATTACCGCGATGGCCGAGGGTCTGCAGGTCGGCGACCCGATGGAACCGTCGACGTTCGTCGGCCCGATGGTGAGCGCAAGGCAACAGGAACGTGTGCTGTCCTTGATCGACCAGGGACGCTCGGAGGGCGGAACTGTCACCACGGGTGGCGGACGCCCCGCCGACCTCGACACCGGATTCTTCGTGCAGCCCACGGTGTTCGCCGATGTCGACAACGACAGCACCATCGCACGGCAGGAAGTATTCGGGCCGGTGCTGTCAGTCATTTCATACGACGACGTCGATGAGGCTGTCGCGCTTGCCAACAACTCCGAGTACGGCCTCGGTGGGACTGTATGGACCTCCGACGAGGAACGCGGTATCGCAATTGCTCGACGTGTCGAGACCGGCTCGTTCGGTGTCAACACCTTCAACCTCGACTGGGGTTCACCGTTCGGTGGAGTCAAAGCCAGCGGCCTGGGTCGTGAACTCGGTCCCGAAGGGCTCGCGGCGTACCAGCAGCTCAAATCCATTTTCCTCGCATCCTCGTAAGAATCGAGCCACCATGTCCGACGCAGGACTCGCCGGCGCTCGTGCGCTGGCAGAAAACACAGTGAAAATCGCCGAGCAGTTCGGCACGACCGAGTGGGAAGCAGACAGTGCGTGCCACGGTTGGCGCGTCCACGATCTCATCGGTCACATGGCGTTCTTCTTCAACTTCATCGCCGATCCGGATCTGGTGTTCCCGCCGAACCCCAGTGGAAAGTCCGAGCGGCTCAACGATGCTGCCGTCCGCGAGCGTGCCGATCTACCGCACGAGCAGATCCTGGACTACTACCGGGAACAATCCGAAGCGGGACTCGCGACGTTGGCCGCGCTGCAGACAGAGGAGCTTCGCAACAACACACTCGAGATGCTCGACCTCGGGACTTATCGCCTTCATCAGCTCAGTGACGCAGTGTCGTTCGACCATCTCGTCCATTTGACGTCGGATCTTCTGTCGCCGTTCGGACCGTTTCCTCACGGTGAGATCGACGTGGCGGCCGCTGTCGATCCGGCGATCGACTGGATGGTTGCGGGGCTCCCGCAGATGTGCGGCGAAGCTGTCGCCGCCTCCTTGACATCGCCTGTGGCACTGCGCCTCAACGGCGCCACCGAGCGCACTTTCGTCATCTCTCATGGCGATGGGGGAGTGACCGTCACCGAAGCTGACGACGTGCCGGAGAACGTCGCGACCACCCAGGCCACCGAATTCCTGCGGTGGGGGACCACCCGATCTGCATGGCGGTCTGCCGTCGAGGTTTCCGGCGACCGCAAGACCGTCGCCGCAGTCCTCGATGCCATCGACATCGTCTGACCCACAACGAACCCGAGATCCAGAACAAGAGGAAACAGCTATGTCTCAGTACTTGCAGGACAAGGTCATTCTCATCACCGGTGCAGGCGGTGGGTTCGGTCAACTCATCGCCGAGAAGGTGGCAGCGCAGGGCGCCAAAGTCGTCGGCGTGGACATCAACGAGGCGGGCCTGAAGACTGTATTCGACGGTATCGCGGCCGCGGGATTCACCGGTACCTACAAGATTGCCGACGTCACCGACATGGATCAGGTCATCGCTGCGGCGCAGCACGGCATTTCGGAGTACGGAGCGCTCGACGTACTCGTCAACAACGCAGGCGTCATGCCTCTCGCGTATTTCGCCGATCACGAACGTGCGTGGCAGAAGTGGCACAAGGCAATCGACATCAACATCAAGGGCGTCGTGAACGGAATCTCCGCCGTATACGACCAGATGATCGAGCAGGGACGCGGTCAGGTCGTCAACATCTCGTCGATCTTCGGAAACGCAGGCATCGACGGTTCCGGCGTCTACAGCGCGACCAAGGCTGCAGTCACCACGATCTCGGATTCACTGCGAATCGAAGCCAAGGGCAAGATCAAGGTGACGACGGTCAAGCCCACAGGCGTGACAGGAACAAACTTGGCGAGCTGGATCGTCAATGAGAACGCGATCCTGGGTCTCACCGGTCAACGTGCGGGAACCTACATGGAGAACGTCGGGCATCTAACCGACGGCACCCTCAGCCCCGGGCAGAAGGACGTCGACTCCATCGAATACTGGCTGATCAAGCCCGACGATCTGGCCGACGCTGTTGTTCACATCATTGATCAACCATGGGGTATCAGCATCAGTGACATAACCGTGCGCGCCAGCGGCGAGGATTACCTGTACTGACGACCTGATCGAAAACCGCTCCCTGCCAGTGTGGCTTCGCGAACATCGTCGAGGACGACGGCCCGGGGGCGTCCCGCGGGCAGACGCCATTGCCATGGTCTGCCTGTCGCCGTAGAGTCCTACTTAACGATCGTTAAACTGTTGCTACGGCGGATTCCGTTTGTCAACGAAGTCGCCGGGACCAGTCCGAGGAGTTTGAATGAAAGCAGTCCACTTGATGGAGGCGACGGGGCCCGGAGGTCTGTCGTTGGTCGATGTCGACGAACCTGTCGATCCGGCACTGGTGGTAATTGATCTGCACACCGCCGGAGTGAGTTTCCCCGATCTTCTCCAGACCACGGGCAGCTACCAAACGGTGCGCGAATTACCCTGCGCGCTAGGGGTTGAGGGCGCCGGTACCGTTCGGAGCGCGCCACCCGGGTCCGGCTTCACACCCGGGCGGCGCGTGGCCGTGCTTACGGCCGGGGAAGGTGCGTGGCAGCAGACCGTTGCGGTCGCGCCGTCCAATGTCTTTGCTCTGCCTGATGCGGTCTCGCTCTCGGCCGGCTCGGGATTTCTCCTGAATTATCTGACTGCGCATTTCGCCCTCGACGAACGCGCGCGATACCGTGCCAGCGAGACCGTCCTGATTCACGGCGCGGCCGGTGGATTGGGTACGGCCGCGTTGCATGTCGCGTCAGCGCTCGGTCTGGAGACCGTCGCTGTCGTGAGTACAGGCGAGAAGGAGAAAATCGCCGCGGAGTCCGGGGCAACGCACGTCGTGTCGGTCGACGGGTGGAAGGAACGCGTCCAAGGGATTACGAATGGGCGCGGTGTCGACATCATTCTCGATCCGGTCGGTGGTGACCGCTTCACCGACAGCCTGCGCAGCCTTGCGCCGAACGGGCGCCTGGTCGTTTTGGGATTCACCGGCGGTGATATTCCCACGGTCAAAGTCAATCGACTTCTCCTGAAGAATATTTCGGTTACCGGTGCAGGATGGGGTGAATATCTGAAAACTGATCCCAAGTATCTGGCGCGTCAATGGCAGGAGCTCTACCCCCTGCTCGAGTCGGGAGCTCTGAGGGTGCCCGAGCCCACCCTCTACCCCTTGGCGCGTGCCGCCGATGCATTGAAGTCGTTGCGTGAGCGTACGGCGGTAGGAAAAGTCGCGCTGTCTCTCGAATGATCTCTACACGAACAACTTTGTGAACAAACGACCTTAGCGAACGAACCTTGGAGTAAACCATGTATCCCGGAGCGTATGTTGCGACAAACCCGGATAAGGCCGCGGTAATCGTTGCCGAGACCGGTGAAGCGGTGACGTTCGCGCAATTGGAATCGAATTCGATTCGGATTGCGCGAGTGCTCCACGGACTCGGGTTGCGGCGAGGCGACAACCTGGCCGTGCTCGCCACCAATAACGTTCAGGTCTTCGACATCTACTGGGCGGCTATGCGATCCGGTGTCTACCTGACGATGGTCAACTGGCACCTGACCGCTCCGGAAGGTGCATACATCGTTGAGGACTGCGAGGCAAAGGTAGTCATCGTCGATGCTGCTCTGGGCGAGCTGGCAGAGACGCTGTCCGAACTCGTTCCCCGGCAGGTGACCAGGCTTTCCTTCGGCGGTCAACTAGACGGATACGACTCCCTCGACCAGGCTGCTGACATGGAGTCGGACATACCGCTCCCGGATCAACCGCGCGGCGCCGACATGTTGTACTCGTCGGGAACAACCGGCCGTCCCAAGGGCATCAAACCGGCTCTACCGAATCGCCGGATACAGGATCCCGGCGATCAGATGACGACAATGAACCAAAGTGTTTGGGGTGTAACCGAAGACGACATCTATCTGTCCCCGGCGCCGCTCTATCATGCCGCTCCGCTCCGGACGTGCGCGTCGGTCCAGGCGCTGGGTGGCACCGTAGTGATGATGAATCGGTTCGATCCGGAAAAGGCCCTGGAATACATCGAGCGTTATCGCGTCACGTACAGCCAGTGGGTGCCGACAATGTTCGTGCGCATGCTCAAACTGCCACAGGAAACCCGAGACCGTTACGACATATCGTCTCTGCGACTTGCCGTCCACGCAGCCGCACCGTGCCCTGTCGATGTGAAGCGAAAGATGATCGATTGGTGGGGAACGATTCTGGACGAATATTACTCCTCGACGGAACTCAACGGCATGACCATTGTTCACTCGGACGAGTGGCTGCGAAAGCCGGGCACAGTGGGGCGAGCCGCACTGGGAGTGCTCCACGTATGTGGGGAGAACGGCGAAGATCTACCCTCCGGCGAGGTGGGTACGCTGTACTTCGAACGTGACGAATTGCCCTTCAATTATCACAATGCGCCCGAAAAGACCAAGGAAGCACAGCATCCCGCCCACCCGACCTGGACGACTACGGGTGATGTCGGCTTCATGGATGAGGAGGGTTATCTGTTTCTGACCGACCGTAAGTCCTTCATGATCATCTCGGGTGGTGTGAACATATACCCGCAGGAGATCGAGAACGTGCTGATCGAGCATTCCTCGGTATTGGACGCGGCGGTGATCGGGTTGCCCGACGACGAGATGGGGGAGATAGTGATGGCTGTCGTCGAGCCAGTCCCCGAAGCCGAAGCCGGCGATGCGCTTCGCGACGAACTGCTTTCTCATTTGCGCGGACAGATCGCCAAGTACAAGTTGCCGAGGCGACTCGTGTTCAGTACGGATCTACCTCGAACTCCGACCGGAAAACTGGTCAAAGGGAAACTGCGCGAACACTATTCAGGGGAGGTATCCGTCGGATGAGCGGCCCGATGCACGGTGTTCGCGTGCTGGAACTCGCCGGGTTGGGGCCGGGGCCACACGCTGCGATGATGCTTGCAGATCTCGGAGCGGACGTAGTTCGAGTCGAGCGTCCGTCTGGTGGACTCGAGATCTCGCCACGGGAGCAGGACCAACTTTTGCGGGGGAGACGGTCGGTGGAAGCCGACCTCAAGACCGAGTCAGGCCGAGAGCTGGTGAGAGCCCTCGTCTCGAAAGCCGATGTGCTCCTGGAAGGTTTTCGGCCCGGTGTGACCGAGCGGCTGGGTTTCGGTCCCGACGTGTGCACCGAACTCAACAGCCGGCTGATCTACGCACGTATGACCGGATGGGGCCAAGACGGCCCACTCGCGCAGCGGGCGGGGCATGACATTACTTACCTGGCGCTGACCGGAGTCCTGCACGCCATCGGTCCGGCCGAGAAACCCACGGTTCCGCTGAACCTCGTCGGGGACTTCGGCGGTGGCTCCATGTTCTTGATCCTCGGAATCGTCTCTGCCTTGTACGAGCGAGAGAGTTCGGGCAAAGGACAAGTGGTCGATGCCGCAATTGTCGACGGAACTTCGGTGTTGGCGCAGATGATGTGGTCGTTGCGAGGGAGCGGACAGTGGAGTGACTCACGTGCAACCAACCTCCTGGACGGTTCCACGCCGTTCTACGACACCTACGAATGTTCGGACGGCAAGTTCGTAGCAGTCGGTGCCCTCGAACCGCAGTTCTACGCGGCGCTCCTCCAAGGCCTGGATATCGCGCCGGAATCGTTGCCTGAACAGATGGATCGAAGGGGTTGGCCCACAATCCGAGAACGGTTCACGGAGGCGTTTTCGTCGCGCACGCGAGACGCCTGGGCAGCGTTGTTCGAATCGACGGACGCTTGTGTTGCTCCTGTCCTGAGTCTCGCCGAAGCCGCGCTGCACCCGCATCTTGCCCAGCGGGGAACTCTTGTCGAGGCCGACGGAATAGTGCAGGCGGCACCCGCGCCGCGGTTCTCCCGTTCCAGGACTGAGCAGCCGTCAGGTGCTCGGCCACCCGGGGCCGACACCACCGTCGTGACGAAGGATTGGCTGGGCGGCTGAGGGAAGAAGTACAGGTGAGGAATGTCGCGACAGCCTCTCTCGATCGTTCTTACGTTGCCCCCTACTCATCGTCGATGGATCGCGAAGATCAACTTTTGTAGCACAACTCGATCGAGTCTGACTGACAAGGAATTTCAATGACCGAAACGCGACCGGATGTCTACGCGAGCCAAGACGGCGGGGTGCTCCGCATAGTTGTCAACAGGCCAGCGCGAATGAACGCGTTGACTACCGAAACCCTGGAGAGACTTGCCACGATCTTCGTCGAGCACGCACAATCCTCGGACGTGCGGGTGGCGGTTCTCGAAGGAGAGGGCAAGGCCTTTTGCACGGGCGCGGACCTCGCGGACGTGACGTTGTCCGGTCCGCCGTCGGCGGACACGATCGATGCCGCCAATGCCTTGGTGCAGACCATTCGAGAGTTTCCGTTTCCGGTGGTCGCTGCGGTACGAGGCCCTGCCGCAGGTGTGGGTGTTTCGCTGGCTTTGGCGTGCGACCTCGTGCTCGCGGCGGAGTCGAGTTACTTTCTGCTCGCGTTCACCAAGGTGGGATTGATGCCGGACGGTGGAGCTACCGCACTGGTGGCAGCGTCGATCGGTCGCGCGCGCGCGATGCGCATGGCGCTGCTGGCCGAAAGATTATCCGCTCGAGATGCTTTCGACTGCGGCCTGGTCTCACACGTGTGCGAGGACGACGCCTTCGCGGTGGAATTGGCAGACCTGACCCACCGATTGGTCGCCGGGTCGTCCCCTGCTTTTCGGTTTACCAAGAAGGCGATCAACGACGCTACGCTCACCGAACTCGGTGATGCGTTCACACGCGAGCGCGTAGGTCAGATCGACCTGTTGGGTAGTGGTGATTTTGCCGAAGGTGTTGCGGCGTTTCAGGAAAAGCGCGCAGCAGTCTTCGGATAGACGAAGCGAGAACGGCGCTTACAACGACCGTGGTCCCGAACACAGGATGTTCGGGACCACGGTCGTTCTCGGTGCTGATCAACTCTTTGCGATGTCGCGACCGATTATCTCCTTCATGATTTCGGTGGTTCCGCCGTAGATGGTCTGGATTCGGCTGTCTACGTAGGCCCGGGCGATCGGGTACTCCATCATGTAGCCGTATCCACCGTGTAGTTGTACGCAGCGATCCACGACGCGCTTCTGAAGTTCGCTGGCCCACCACTTCGCCTGTGCTGCTTCGACTGCTGACAGTTGGTCGTCGTTGATGGCCAGGACTGCGTTGTCGACGTATGCCTGTGTCACGTCGATCTCGGTCAGCATCTCGGCGAGGGCGAATCGAGTGTTCTGGAAGTCGCCGATCGGCTTGCCGAAGGCGGTGCGGTCGAACGCGTAGTCTTTGGTCCATTCGTAGGCCGCACGCGCGGAACTGATTGCGCTCGCGGCGATCGACAGACGCTCACGGGGAAGACGCTCCATGAGATGAATGAGGCCTCCGCCCTCCTCGCCCAGGAGGTTGCTTGCCGGGACTCTTACGTTGTCGAACGACAACTCGGCTGTGTCTTGACCCGCCAACCCCACCTTGTGGAGTTTGCGACCGCGGGTGAATCCGTCCATCCCGCGTTCGACCACGAGGAGGCTGAATCCCCGCGACCCCGCTTTGCGATCGGTGCGGGCCGCAACGATGACGATGTCGGCGTGAATTCCGCTGGTGATGAACGTCTTCTGTCCGTTCAAGATCCAGTCGTCGCCATCTCGAACAGCGGAGGTCTTGATGCCTTGCAGATCACTGCCGGTACCCGGTTCGGTCATCGCGATGGCGCAGATGAGTTCACCGGCAGCCATACCAGGTAGCCAACGTGCTTTCTGCTCGTCTGTGCCGAGGTCGGCGATGTACGGAATGACGATGTCATCCTGAAGGCCTAGTCCGGCGCCGAACGAGGTGGTGCCGGTACGGGCGATCTCTTCGGCGACCACGTACCGGTACCGGTAGTCGAGTTCACCCGAGCCTCCGTATTGTTCGGGGACGGCCAGGCCGACAATACCCATCTTGCCGGCCGCGAGCCACGCTGATCGGTCGACGAGCCTGGCTTCTTCCCAGCTGTCGTAGTGAGGCGTGATCTCGCGGGCAATGAACTCGCGCACAGTCTCTCGGTAGGCCTCGTGGTCGGCTGTGAACAGTGTTCGACGCATGGGTTGCTCTCCTGTCCTAGACGGAAACGCGTTCGGTCATCGAACGCAAGCGTGCCCCGATGATGGCCTCTGCTTCGGACACCATGCGCTGGACCAACTCGTCGACGGTGGGGATGTCGTGGATCAGCCCCTGTGATGTGCCGACCGTCCAGATACCGGCGTCGGGATTACCGGTTTCGTATACGCTTCGCCCACGCGCTCCTGCTACCAGGTCGCGCACATCCTCGAATTGTCCGCCGCGGGAGAGTATGTCGACAACCTCTCGGCTGACGATGTTGCTTGCCACGCGTGCAGTGTTGCGGAGTGGTCGGAAGATCAGTTCGGTCTGTGTTTCGTCTGCAGCGACGATGGCTTCTTTGATGTTCTGGTGGATCGGAGACTCGGTGGTGCACATGAATCGCGTACCCATGTTGATGCCGTCTGCTCCGAGCGCCAGCGCGGCGACCAGACCACGTGCATCGGCGAAGCCGCCGGAAGCGATCATGGGTATCGAAATCTTTTCTGCGGCAGCGGGAATCAAGACCAATCCTGCGACATCGTCTTCCCCTGGATGGCCGGCGCACTCGAATCCGTCGATACTGATTCCGTCGACACCGAGATCCTGTGCTTTGACCGCATGTCGGACTGTTGTGCACTTGTGGAGCACTTTGATTCCGGCGTCATGGAAGATCGGCAGGTGAGGACCGGGATTGGAACCTGCGGTCTCGACGATCTTCACGCCTGAGTCGACGATCACCTGGCGGTACTCGTCGTACGGCGGTGGCGTGATCGACGGCAGAATTGTGAGGTTGACGCCGAACGGTTGGTCGGTCAGGTCGCGGCATCGGGCGATTTCGTTCGCCAGGTCGGCCGGCGTCGGCTGCGTGAGTGCAGTGATGAATCCCAATGCGCCGGCATTGGCAACGGCTGCGACGAGTTCTGCTCTGCCGACCCACTGCATTCCACCTTGGACGATGGGGTGGCGAACGCCGAACGTTTCCGTGAATGCTGTCGAGATCATGAAAATCCTTGTTGTTCTCTCGGGACGAATGGTCAGAGGTGGGATATTCCGGCGAGGTCACTGACGTATTCGCGTGCCCTCGTCGGATCGAAGGAGCGTGAGATCTGCAGTTTCTCGGCCTCGAGTGATCCTTCTGCGTGCGTGGCCAGGACTGACTGATATCCGCCGTAGTCGCGGGCGGTCAGATCCGCAATGAAGTTGAGTAGACGGAGACGCTTTTCGGCAGGAACTGCTGCAGCGTAGTATTTTTCGAGAACTACACGAATTTCGGGATTCTCCCAGTCTTCACCGCCGGGGCCGGTGGCGAGGAGGCCACCTGAGAGATCGGTGAGGATGGCGACCGCGTTGTGGAATCCATGTGCGAAGTGGTATTTGGCCATGTTGACGGCAAGCGGATCTGGTTGCCTGACACCGTGTGCTCCTGGCTTTGATCGAACGGCGGCGAGTTGAGCCAGTCCGCGCACGGTCTCGCTCCAGGTGATCAGTTCGGTGATCTTGCCCTTCACGTGGCCTGCCTTGTTGATGCCGTTGGCCTCGGCGATCAGTGAAGCTGCTCCGACCATGATGTCGAGTAGGGGCAACTTGTAGTTGATGGCGGTGAAACGGTGGTAATCGACAAACGCCAACGCGAGTGGTCCGGCAAGTTCGGGTTGACGGTTGAGGAAGACTCGATTTTTCGGTACTCGGACATCGTTGAAGACGGTGAGCGATTCGAGGAGTTTGTGTTTCGTGGAGATCGGAAATTCGAAGGAGTTGCGTTCTCCGGCTGCGTAGGGAGAGACGTACAGCTCGAGACCTGGTGTGTCGATCGGGATGGCGAAGGACACTGCGTAGTCGGCGTCTTCGGGGCCCATTGCGCGGGTGGGCAGCACGATCAACTCGTCGGCGTTCGCCGAGAACGAAGTGTGGCACTTCGCGCCGCGCACGGTGATGGAGTCGGCGTCCTCGTCGACGATGTGCAGGTAGAGGTCTGGGTCTGCCTGTTGGCGCGGTCCAAGTGACCGGTCACCCTTGACGTCGGTTTGCGCGACGGCGAGTGCGAGATCGCCGTCGCAGACCCGCTTGTAGAAAGCGCGCGCGTTCTCGAGACCTTCACCGCTGGTTGCACGAAGAAGGGCGAACAGCGCATCGCTGCCCACCTCTTTGAGGACGATGGTTCCGCCGCCGCGCCGCGATACTTCCTCGATCAGGGCGCCGCGACGAATCAGGTCGTCCGCAGATGTCGGCGCCACGTAGAACGCGCTGACTGGGTCGCCGTCGACATCGGTGACCGCGAGGTCGGGTCGATCGTCGGCGATGTCGTAGCACAGTGCTGAATGATCTACTGCGAGAGTCAGTTCGGGTTCGGCGTAGACATCGGAAATCTTCTTGCCTCGGTAGAAGACTCGGCGATCGTCGCTGAGCCCTTTTCGGTACTGGTCACTGGATCGCACGGCCACTGGATACTTCCTTGATCTTCTGTCGCGGTTATTGCATTCAACTTAGATTAACGATCGTTAAGTAAGTGTGCAATCATCATGTGCTCGACGATTTCCGGCCATTGATGGCGCAGGTGACGAATCAGGCCGTGGTGAAGATCGATTTGGTCTGGAAGTATGCGGCCAGGCCTTCCGGTCCAAGCTCGCGACCGATGCCGCTGGCCTTGGTGCCTCCGAACGGTGCCCCGAAATCGAGTGTGTAGCCGTTGATCCCGAACGAACCGGTATCGACTGAGCGGGCTATTTCCATCCCGCGGTCGAAGTCGGCAGTCCACACGGTTCCACCGAGGCCGTACTCGGAGTCGTTGGCGATTGCGATGGCCTGTGCCTCGTCGGTGTATGGAATGACAGAGAGTACGGGGCCGAAGATCTCTTCGGTTGCAATCGTGTGGTTTGCGGAGACGTTACCGAAAACGGTTGGCTCCAGGAACCATCCGCGCTCGAGTGTGCGCGGTCGTGATCCGCCGGTCGTGATCCGTGCGCCTTCCGCAGTGCCTGCGGCGATGAAGGACTCGACACGTTCGCGCTGCCCGGCGCTCACGAGAGGGCCGATAAAGGTGGTGGGATCCAACGGGTCGCCCACCGGCAGCGACTCGACCATTGCGGTGACGGCATCGAGCACTTCCTCGTAGCGTCCGACGGGCGCGAGAATTCTTGTCGAGGTGTAGCAGGTTTGTCCAGTGTTGATCAACGATGCCGTCGCCAAACCTGCCATCGTCGCGTCGAGGTCCGCATCGTCGAGAATGACTGCGGCGGACTTGCCGCCGAGTTCGAGCGATACCGGACGCAGAAGTCGTCCGCAGGTTGCTCCGATGTGTCGGCCTGCCGGTGTAGAGCCAGTGAACGCGACCTTGTGTACACCCGGATGAGCGACGAGGTATTTGCCGATTTCGGGTCCGCCGGTGACGATGTTGAGAACACCGGCAGGAAGACCGGCCTCCATTGCGGCCTCGGCGAGGACGAACGCGTCGAGCAAGGTCTCGGGTGACGGCTTCAGTACGACGGTGCATCCCGATGCGAGCGCGGGGGCGATTTTCATCATTGCGAGAAGAGATGGGAAGTTCCACGGTGCAATCGCGGCAACAACACCGATCGGTTCTTTCCGAACGATGGTGGTTCCCGTTCCGGCCAGCGCGTGACGGGGTTCTTCGAGCTCGGTCGTGCGGGCAAGCGCGGCGTAATAGCTCAAAAGCCCTGAAGGTCCCTGTCCTTCAGCGACAGTGGAGATCGATACGGGCATTCCGTTCTGCTGGCTGACCAATCGGGCTGTGAGGTCGGCGCGACGCCCCAAGGCTGCGGCAAATCGATCCAAGGCGTCGGCTCGGTCGGCAGGCTCGAGTCGCGACCACGTCCGAAAGGCCCGGCCCGCCGCCGCGACGGCAGAATCGACGTCGTTTGTTGCGCTGCCCGGCACGCTGCCGATCTTCTCTTCTGTGCTGGCCGAGTGCACCGAGATGGCGTCCGAAGTCGTCGGTGATTGCCAGGTTCCGTCTATGTAAAGGGCGGAGTGAGTGAGAATCATGCAGGCTCCTTGCGGTGGGTGGGTGTGCGGGGATCGGGGCGCTCACGTGGACGTAGGCAAACCGCCACACTCATGACTTAGCGATCGTTACATAAGTCATTTGACTCACAAGCTATGTTGCTCCGCCTGTGGATGTCAATGGTCGAGGTGTCCGGCCGTGCATGAGAGTGGTGACCTGATCGGCGGCTTCACTCACGAGCTTGCCCAGTGCGGCGATCCGCTCCCCGGTCAGTGGTGACGGGGCATCGACCAAGCAGAGGATCAGCGCCGGTGTCGAGTCCTGGGCGAAGGCGACGGCATTGACGGACAGCAATTGATAATTGCCGTCGAGGTCGAGTGTTCCGACCGCGACATCCGCGGACAGAAGACGTCGCGCTTCTCTCAGTGCGAGTGCTGCCCTCTGGCCGCCGACTCCCGGGCCGCGCATCTCGGCGACGGCGTCGGAAATTGAACGTTCTTGTTGGCGAAGGCATTCCACGGCGAACCCGCGCTCTCGAATGGCCGTGAGGATTGGCTCGTACTCCGACCGTAGAAGTGCGGCCTCCGTGTCCAATGCCTCCTTGCCGAGGAGAAACCATTCGTGGAGGTCGTTCTCGTCGAACCATGCGGCAAGGCCTGCACCCAGTGGAGGTGCCATCAGCACATTGTCGCCGATGCGCAAGCCGAGAGTTCCGCTGCGCCTGGAGATCGGTTGAATTGCCTCGGCGACAACGAGGTCGGCGCCGGATCGGATGAATCCGAGACAGGCCAGTTCGGATGTGTCGGCCAGTTCTTGCATGACGGTGCGTGAAAGATCGACGACATCGATTGCGCGGGAAGCGGCTTGGCCGATGGGGACTAGCGCCGGGCCGAGTTGGTAGGTCTTGCGGATCGGGTGACGGACGAGCCAGCCGGCCTCGGCGAGAGCGACGACCATGGGGTAGCAGGTCGCCTTTGCGACGCCGAGGTGTCGTGCGATATCGGCGAGGCTCCGCCCCGCCGTGGGGTCGGATGCCAGCAGTTCGGTCAGCATGACGATTCGATCGGTTTGAGGGGAATTTCGTGCCATGTGTTCGCATAATGCCACTCTGGCGTCGCACTGTGACCCACGATACAGTGGAATGACTTAGCGATCGTTAATCAAGCGGCAAACTCCGGAAGGAAATACATGATTGTCAACGGTGGCGAATTACTTGCCAGAGCACTAGCTGAAGCGGGCACAACCGAGGTCTTCACCCTGCACGGAGGGCACTTGGATGCTTTCCTCGTAGCCTGTCGACGTCACGGCATCCGGCTCACCGACACCCGACACGAAGCCACTGCGGGACACGCTGCGGATGCGTACGCGCGAGTGACGGGCAATTACGGCGTTTGTGTAGTCACCTCCGGCCCGGGCTTCACGAATGTCTACACCGCGCTGACCAATGCACTCCTCGATCGCACGCCGACTATCTTCGTCGTCGGTGCTCCGCCGATGCGTGAGACCGAGACGAATCCGCTTCAGGGTGGTTTCGATCAGATTGCCGCAGCTGTTCCGGTGACCAAGTGGGCATACCGCATCACCGATCCGGCACGCGTCCCCGAGATAGTTGCTCTGGCAATTCGTAAGGCGACGACCGGAATTCCGGGGCCGGTGCTGCTCGAAGTGCCGATCGACGTGATGTTCGGTGAAGCCGACGAAGACACCGTGAGATTTCCGGTGAACTACACCGTGAGTGCGAGGTCGGGTCCGACTGCTGCAGCGGTCGAGGCCGCTCTCGATCTGCTCGGTGAAGCGACGAACCCCGCCATTGTGATCGGAGGTGGCGTCACTTTCTCCCATGCGAGCGCGGCGCTGGTGGCGTTCGCGGAAACGGTGGACGTGCCGGTGTTCTACCCCGGGAAGTCCGATGGAGCGGTACCCGCAAGCCATCGACTGGCCGGCGGCGGACTGTTGGCGATCGGCTCGTTACCTGCCCTTGGGTATCCGACCCCCGACGTGGTATTCGTTGTCGGTGCCCGAGCCGGGATGTTCACCGGCGGACGCACCAGCTTGTTCCCCGGTGCGCGGTTGGTCCAGATCGACGTCGACGCGTCCGAAATCGGGCGTATGCAGGACGTGGACGTTCCGATACTTGCCGACTGTCGAGAAGCGCTCGTCGCTTTGAAAACTGCTGCTGATCAACGTCAATGGCCCGATTGGAGTGCCTGGGTCGATGCCGCCACCAGTGCGAAACATGCGCACCGGCATGGTTTCGAGGACGAAGCGACGGAAAGCGGTAAGGCGCATCCGTACTTTGCAGCGCGCGCGATCGTCGAAGCCTGCCCGCCCGGTACTACTTTCGTGATGGACGGTGCCGAGGCGCCGTCGTGGGGCGAGTTCTTCACTACCACCGAAGAGGTTGGTGGTGTCTTGAGGCTCGGCTACCTCGGATGCCTGGGTGTGGGGCCCGGTTTCGCAATCGGCGCACATCGGGCACGACCGGAATCACCCGTTGTGCTCATTACCGGTGACGGCGCGGCAGGATTCCACATCCAGGAATTCGACACAATGGCCCGTCATGGAATACCTGTTGTGACAGTGATATTCAACAATGCAGTGTGGGGAATGTCGATCCACGGCCAGGAAGCGGTGTACGGGGACGAAGGAATTGTCGTATCCGAACTCGCAGACAGCGCATACGAGAAGGTCGCCGAGGCCTTCGGTGGATACGGTGAGCGTGTTAAGGATGTCGCCTCCATCGCCGACGCTATGAAACGCGCGTTCGACGCGGGAGTTCCCGCATGTATCAACGTCGAGGTGGACCCGCACGTAGTCCACCCCATCACGACGATGATGCTCGGTGACGTCACAAGTACTGACGAAATCGTTGTCCCGTACTACGAGAACATTCCTCGCTGATGCCGGGGCGAATGGAAGGTGCAGTAGCCGTCGTGATCGGCGGAGCATCCGGTATCGGTTGGGCAACAGCGCAATTGCTGGCTGCCGAAGGTGTGAGCGTCGTGATAGGCGACATCGACATCGAAGGCGGGCGGAAACGCGCCGTAGAACTCGGTGGGCGAGCTGAAGCAGTCCGGGTCGACGTCGTCGACGAAGAATCGGTCAAGGTGATATTCGAGGGGGCCCAGGCGCAGCATGGTCGGCTGGATATCGCGGTCAATTGTGCCGGGGTGAATCTGCCGGGCTACATAACGGATTTGGAGGCGCAAAGTTGGCGGCGAACCGTTGACATCTGTCTCACCGGAGGTTTCTTCGTGATCAAGCATGCGGCGCGTGCCATGACTGCCGGTGGATCGATCGTCTCCATTACCTCATTGAACGCACGCCAGGCGGCTGCAGGTTTTGCAGGATACTGCTCCGCCAAAGCTGGCCTCGCCATGCTCACCGAGGTTGCGGCACTCGAACTCGGAGACCGGGGGATACGCGTCAACGCGGTTTCGCCAGGTCTTGTCGAAACGCCACTTGTCGAGGGTCTCACCGGTGTGCCGGCTATTCAGGCGGACTTCACCGAGAACACTCCGCTCGGACGTAATGGGTTGCCACGCGACGTTGCCGAAGCGGTGTTCTTCCTCGCTTCTGATGCTTCTTCGTGGATCACGGGCGAGGTTCTCGATGTCAACGGCGGTGCCCACTTACGTCGGTACCCGGACGTGATGAAACACATCGAGGCGATGCAATAGCTCGTCGAGAGTTCGTCGGTTCTGATAGCGCCCGGTGTCGTCCACGCGCCCGGGCCGGAAGTTACGTCCAATCCAGAAAGGGCTTTTCACGATGTGCTCGCAATATCGCCTTGCCGATGAGTCTCGACGCCACGCTGCTGCACGACCAGACGCCCTCGCGTTGACAGGTCGAGACGGGTCGATGACGTTTGCCGAGCTCGACCTCCGCACCAGTCGGCTGGCCAACGTTCTTCTCGACCTGGGTTGTAGATCTGGAACCAGGGTGGCCGTGGTGGACAGAGGCTCGACTCAAGTCGTCGAGATCGTACTTGCGGCAGCGAAGATCGGGGCAGTGGCAATCCCGATCAATTGGAGGTTGTCCGGCGCCGAGGTTGCCGAGGTGCTCGCCGACGCGGACGCTCGTGTGTTGTTCTTCCACAGTGAATTCGAGGGTGTGGTCTCGGCGGTGCAGGCATCGGAAGGGGCGAAGCTGCGTGTCGTGAAGATCGACGGTTCCGAGGAGTTCGACTACGAAGCGCGATCGGCAGGCGCAAGTTCGGTCGATCCGGGATGGCGCGGAAGCCTGGACGACGTTGTACTGCAACTGTATACATCCGGAACGACGGCAAAACCCAAAGGTGTTCTCACATCCAACAGGAACCTGGAGGCATGCACGCGAACCGGCGGGCCATGGGGATTCGACGAATCCTCGGTCAGCTTGTGTGCGATGCCCCTGTTCCACATCGGTGGATTGGGTTGGGCGCTCGTGGGACTTGCGAATGGCGCCCATAACGTCGTTCTCCCAGAATTCACACCTGCCGGTCTGTTGGAAGTACTGGAAGGGATGAGTATCACCAATACCTTTCTCGTGCCTTCCGTCATCGGGATGCTGGTCGACGTACCAGGCGCGCGAGAGCGCAATTTCGCAACTCTCCGATCCATCGCTTACGGTTCCTCGCCGATCACACCATGGGTCTTGAAGCGAGCTCTCGAGACGTTCCGCAAGCCCCTGTTCCAGGTCTACGGGCTGACCGAAACGCATGGAGCAGTAACACAACTCGATTCTTGTGACCATGCGGTGGACGGCGAGAAGGTCGGACTGCTGCGCTCGGTCGGAAAACCCTACCCCTGGGTGGACTTGAAGGTGATGTCACCGGAAGGCGAGGAAGTTGCGGTCGGCGAGGCCGGCGAGATCTATGTCAGGTCTCCGCAAACGACCGAAGGTTACTACCGACGGCCGGAAGAGACTGCCGCTGCGATAGATACCGACGGGTGGTTCCATACCGGCGACGTGGGACGGGTCGACAGCGAGGGCTACGTCTACATCACCGATCGGATGAAGGACATGATCATCACGGGTGGAGAGAACGTCTATCCCATCGAAGTCGAATCGGTCATCGCCGACTATCCGGGAGTATCCCAAGTTGCCGTCATTGGAGTGGAGGATCCACTGTGGGGCGAGGCGGTCAAAGCCGTCGTAGTTGCTGCTGCAGGGCATCAACTCGATACCGACTCGATTTCAGGTTTCGTTCGAAGCCGACTTGCCGGCTACAAGTGCCCCAAGTCCATCGAGATAGTCACGGAACTTCCGTTGGGTGCTACGGGCAAGATCCTCAAGCGCGAACTTCGGGCGCGATATTCGACAGTATGAGAATCAACGTGCACGCTTGCGGCCGGGCTTGCATCCAACCGTATTCAGTGCGATGACGGCGTACTTCTGAGCTACCTCTTCCGGGGTGAGTTCTCCCTCGGCGTGATACCAGCGCGGAATCGACTGGCACATCGCGAGAAGTGCGCGGGTGGTCTCGGGCACGTCTGCTACTGAGAAGAGACCTCGTTCCGAACCCTCGGTGACTATGCCGAGCACCAATTCTTCGACGCCCTTGCGTACGACACGATATCGCTGTCGGTGTTCGGGGCTGAGGTAGCGCACTTCCCCCTCGAGGGCTGCCAACCGAGAGCGGGTCGTCATACGAAGCACGATCGCTTCGACGACGTTGGTGAGCTGTTGTCGAGGGTCGTCTCCGCCGTCGGCGTACGCGCTGTGGGCACGAGCGAGGACGTCACTGGTCGAAATCTCCAGCAGAGCAAGGAGGATCCCTTCTTTGCTCTGGTGGTGGTAGTAGAGGGCGGGGATCGTCACGCCGACGCGGCGTGCGATCTCGCGTATCGAAGTACCGTGGAACCCGTTGTCGTAGAATCCTTCGAGGGCGGCTTCCAGGATAGGAGTCAGCTCGAGCGGCTCGATCCGTCGCCAACTGGCTGTGGCGTCCTTCGCCGAATCTTTCGTGGCCATACGTGGTCCCCTAGCTATCGCTCGATAATGCTCGGGGAGATACTACGCCGCGACGAAGTCACAACAACTGCACGTTGCTCAGTTTCCACTCGCCGTCCTCGCGGACCAGCGAAAGTTGCATCCGGTTGCGGTCGATTCTCGGATCGGGGGAGTTGGTGTTCGTGATCGTCTGATCGAGGAACACGAGAACCTCGGCGTTGTCGCGATCACTGCTCGCCAGCCCGGCTGAAATGATCTGAGCGGACGAGGTCGCCTGATACTGCACGATCATATTCTGAAGGTTGGCTGCCACCTGGGCGTACTGACCGGCGAATTCGCCGACAGAATTGTCACGGACCACGGAGAGATTCTGATCGAGGTTCTGGAAGTTGTACGTCGCAAGATCAGTGGCGAATTGCCGTCCGCTGTCCAGGGCGCTGATACGCGCGTTTTCGTCGACCGATTTCTGCCAGGTCGCGAATGCGCCCCATCCGAGCGCCGCGACCACGACCAGGGCGCCGGCAACGATCGCTACGGTCTGCTTGCGAAGCCGCTTGGGCTTGTCGACGATTGTGGGCGTCTGGGGTTCGGTTGTCTCGGTCATTGCGTTCCTTGTACTAGTAGTGCGGCAAACGAGTTGTCACCGAGAACGGTGTTCTGACCACCGTTGAGGCCCAGACGAATCGACGTTCCGTCACCGGCTGCGACCGTTCCGAGGGCAGGATCGTATTCAGCAACCCCGTCGATCGTTCCAGTTCCGGTGGGGACGTTCTGCGATCCGCGATTCTGGATCCGGCCCGACTGGTCCGCGCAGTGTTGGTTCTTGTCGAGCGTGGTCGGTGAGGTGTCCTGTACCGATCGCCGGGGCGTGTCGTAGATACAGACCGGTCCGAGTGCTGTGATCAGATCAAGCTGTGCGCGGCCGTCTTTGACGATACTTCCGAACTTCTCGAAACCTTTGGGCACCACCACCAACAAGGCATCGACGGCGGGCATCCGTGCAGTGACGATCTGAGTGGAGACGAGAGAATTGGCCAACAGCAGACTGAACGGCTCACGACTCTGTTCGATGAGAGGCAGTATCTGATTGTCGAGAACACTCGGGCTTCGATCGAGGAGTGTGCGCAGTTGCGGATCGGAGTTTCGTACCTGATCTGTCAATTGGCGAAGTGTGAGTGCAACTTCGGGAAGAGCGTCAACATTTTCCTCGTTCGCAGTGAACAGTGAGCGCGAGTTCTCGACGAGTGTGTTGACACGCGGTTGATCGGATTGGACAGTGCGCGCGAGCACGTCGAAGTTGTCGACGAGCGCCTGCAGATCCGGACCCAATCCGTTCAATCCCTCGCCGAGTTCGTGCGAGAGGGTTCGCAGGTCTGCCGGATCGACGGTGTCGGCAGCAGCGTTGAAATTCGCAATCACGGTTCCCAACGCGACCGGGATCGAAGTGCGCTCAGTCGGAACGACGGAACCTTCAACCAGATACGGGCCGCCGTCGGTCTGCGAGGACAACTGAACTTTCAATACCGGAACGGCGGTGTCCTGGCTGATGGCCACATGCGAATCGTTGGGGATCTGTTTGTCGGCGGCGATGCTCAACGTCATCACGACGAGGTCCTGGGCAGAGTCCACCTCCACCGACTCGACGTCGCCGACGGTGACTCCGCGATAGGCCACTTCCGAACCGGGAGCGATTCCGGCCGCGTTCTCCAATTCGACGATGACCGAGAAGGTTCCGGTGAACGGATCTCCGGCACCGACTTGCCGGAGTACGTACGTCGTGCTGACCACCGCGATGAGGAGAAAGGCGGCGATCTCGAAATAGACGGTTCGGTTCTTCATCGCGTTCCTCCTTGCAGGGGTGTCGTGATCGGCAGTTCCCGATCGGAGGCGGGCAGAGGTGGCAGTGGCGGTGCGGCGCCCGGGATTATCTCGTTGAGCACTCCGGTCACGGTGCCCTCGACATCGACGTCGAGGTCGATGTTCACGTAATCGCCTGGGCTGGCACGCTCGAGGAGCACTCTTGCGTTGTCCAGGTTGGCCATCGTCTCACCCAGTGTCGGCCCCATTGCCGAGAACTGGTCGAGGATGGGTGACAGTCGTCCGGTGATCTCGGAAATCTGGTCGGCCGACTGGTCGAGTACGGAATTGGTTGCGGTACTGAGCCGATCGGTTTCGTCGAGTAGATCGAGGAGCGGTTGTCGTTGGTCGGCGATCACGCCCAATGCGGTTGTGAGTGTGCGCAAGCCTTCGTCGATGGTGGCGCTCTCGTCTCCGATCAGAGCGCTGAGCCGGTTCAGTGAATCCAGTGCCGAATTGATCGATTCCTTTCGGTCGTCAAGTGTTCCGAGAAAAGTGTCAAGGCGTGCAAGCAGATCGCGGATCGTCTCCTCCCTGCCGTCGAGAATCTGATCAGCCTCACTGACGATGTTCTTGACCTGCGCCAACCCACTGCCGTTCAACAGAGTTCCGACGGCGCCGAGCAGTTGTGCGACATCGGGTCCGCGCACGGTCTCCGATCGCTCGATGGTGGAACCTGGTTCGAGAATGGGGCCCGCTGGATCGACCGGAACTTCGAGGTTGACGAACGCATCGCCGATCGGGGTCGACAGTTCGATCCGAGCGCGGGTGCCGACAGGTAGTTCGATGTCCGACGCGATTTCGGTATGTACCACGGCTGCAAAGGTTTGCGCGCTCATCGACGTGACTCTGCCGACCACTGCCTGGCCGATCCGCACCTCGCCGCCGACGGGAAGTAACGACGCGTCGACGAATTCCATGTTCAGCGGGTACGACTCTCCTGGCAGACCGCGTCCGAGGGGGAGGTGCTGGAAGTTGAGACTGCAGCCGGTCAATGGCGCGGCGATGACAAGTGCCACGACAACGCTCACCACGGACTTGTTCGACGCCATCAGTTACCCCCACCGAGGATGCGTGCCAGGTCGGAGCTGCCTGCCGAAGGAAATTCGATGGGATTGACGATTCCCGGCCCTGTGCACAGCGGTATCGGCATCTTCTCGCACAGTTCTCTCGTCGTGTCGAACTGTGCGAGATCGGTGGCGACGTTCAATCGTGCTCTGGCTCGGCCTTCTTCGGTGACGAGGTTGGCGACGTTCTCGAATCCCGTTGGTGCCGTTTCGATGATCTCGCGCAGTTGATCCTGTTTGGTCGCGACTGCACCGGCCAACTGTGCGAGCGTACCCAGATCGGCGGTGACCGCCTCGCCGTGTTCGGCGAGTAGCGCTGAGACCTGTCCGAGCAACGTGGTCAGGGAATCGAGCGCCCCGCTGATGTCTTCTCGCTGGGCGCTGAACGTGCGGGCGGTGACTGTCACCGAGTTCGACAGAGAGTCGACCTTGGTCTGGTTGTCCGCGATCAACTGCACGAGGGTGTTCAGGTTCTTCACCAGTTCGGAGATGTCGGGACTTGCACCCGCCAGTACCGAACTGGCCTGTGAGATGGACCGAACGGCATCGTTGAATGCTTGCCCGTTGCCGTCCAACGCGTGGGCGCCTTCTCCGATGAGGTCACCGATCCCGCCGCCGTCGGCGCCAGGGCCGAGCGCCACCGTCAATTCGTTCACCGATGCGGTGAGTTGGTCCCACGTCAGCGGGGAGTGAGTGCGTTCGAGAGGGATCACCGCGCCGTCGGTGAGGAACTCACCGTCCTCGTAGCCGGGGCCGAGTTCGATCGTGCGGTCACTGATGACCGAGGGAGACAGGACCCAGGCCTGCGCGTCGGCGGGTATACGTGTTCCGGATGGCAGGCTCAGCGCCACTCGTACCCGGGACCCTTCCGGCGTGACGCTCTCGACCCTCCCGCTGGGAACTCCCAGAATCGTCACTGTGTTCCCGGTGAAGATAGCGTCGGTCGAGGTGAATTCGGCGGTGAGAGTGAGTCTGTGTTCGTCACGCGTGACGACCAGGACGGCACCGATCGCGCAGATCACTATCGCTGCCAGCACGGCGAGTTTCTTGACGGTCGTGGTCATCGACACCCCTGAACGAGCCCGACGACGCACAACCAGTTGTCCGGGATGAGGGTGGAGGGTGAGTTGAGGTCGAGCCAGTTGCCGTTACCGGTTGCGTTGGTGACGTAGCGGACGCTGGGGGCGAAGTTGTCGAGCAGTGTGGTCAGTGATTGTTCGTTCTCGGACAGAACTCCCGTCACCACGTGGATGTCTCCCATGACCGAGTCGATCAAAGCCTGGTTGTCGCCCAGGAACTGGGCAAGTGTGGTGCTCAACTGATTGAGGTCTTGTACAAGCGCATTCAGCACATCTCGCCGGTCGGCGATCGTGGACATCACCAGATCCGCATTCCCCAGAAGGGTTTCCAGAGTGTCCTTCTGCTCGATCAGTGTTGCGGTCGTCTGCTGCGCTCCGGTGAGAAGGGAACGGAGCGCAACGTCGTTGTCGTTGACTACTCCGGAGAGTGCGTCGATTCCCTCGAGTGAGCGGCGAATGAGTTCGGGATCGTCCGGTGAGTTGTCGGACACCACGGTCAGCATGTTTCGCAGTTGTTGCAGATCAAGGTTTTCCGACGTGGATTGTGCTCCTCGACCGAGATCGTCGAGAGTGAAGGGAACGCTCGTGTTCTCGATGGGGATGGTCGAACCTGCGGGTAACGAGCGCGATCCGTTCGGAGTGACGTCGAGCGAGCGTCGGCCGAGCAGAGTCGAGATCTTGATGTCCGCACGGGAGTCTTCGCCGAGAGTGACGCCGTCGTCGAGTCGGAAGGTGACTTCAACCGAGTTGCCGCTGACCGCCAACGAGGTGACCACCCCGCTCGGGACTTCCGCGACGTTGACCGGATCGTCCTGCGTCAACCCGGTGGCGTTGGCAAAGACGGCGTGGTACTCGTTGGTCTTGACCTTCAAGATCAGTTGAGGGACAACGAGTGCGGCCAGAACCACACCGACTCCGACGAGGATGCAGATGATTCCGTTGCGGACCGGGTTCTTGACGGTGAGCCAGTTCATCGGCACACCGCCGAACGCTCGGGGCCGCCGAGGGTCACCGATTGGTCCAGCGCGCTGAGCCGGAAGTTGCAGATGTAGATGTTCGCCCAGCTTCCGTAGCTCATCGCGATCCCCAACTGGGTGAACAGTTGATCGAAAGCGGTGATACCGGTCGCCAGCGACTCACGATTGTCGACGACGACGCGAGCCGACTGATCGATCGAAGTCAGCGCGCCAGCCAAGTCCGGTTCCACGCCCGTCACCAAGTCCTGAAGTGAAGAAGTCAGTGCGCCTGCGGAATCCACTGCGGCCGAGATCTGTTGGCGGTCCTGTGCCAAACCGCCGACCAGTGTGTCGAGCGTGTTGATCATCTCGACGAAGTTGGGTCGATTCGTCGTGGTCACGGTAAGGACCCGGTCGAGGTTGTTCAGTAGTTGGTCCAAGATCGCGTCCCGGGACGTCAAGTTCTCGGTGACGGCAACAGTGCGCTCCAGCAGGCTTTCGATGGTGGAACCTTGTCCTTGGAATACCTGGACGACCTGTGCGGCAAGCTCGTTGACTTCTGCGGGGTCAAGTGCGTCGAACAGGGGACGGAATCCGCCGAGGATGTCGGTGAGGTCGATCGCCGGCTGAGTCTGTTCCACGGGAATTGTGGCCCCGGGGGAGAGGTAGTTGCCTGTTGCGCGTTCGGCCTGTCCGGGTTCGATCGAAATTGTTCGCGCTCCCAACAGGTCTGCGTACCTCACCACAGCGCGACCGTCGGACGGAATACGTTGTGCAGATTCGAGTTCGAAGCCGACGACGGCTTGGTTGTTCACCAGCTCGACGCTGTCGACGCGCCCTACTCGCACCCCGGCGATCTGAACATCGCTGCCGGTGACCAGGCCGGAGGCATTGACGAAGACGGCCCGGTACTGCGAACTCGACCCGGAGACTGGGTTGATCAGGGTGCTCACCACAACCACGGTGGCGAGAATCGACAGTGCAGCAAACAGTCCGAACCTGATCAGAGATTTCTTCACGCTCATCCGCCCACCACCGTCGTGCCGCGAAATACCGGCCCCGCCACGAGAGTGTCCAAAGCTGTACCGCCCTGGGTGAGAGCCGAGATCAGGGACTGTTCGGCAGGGCTGCCGACCGGGCCGACGGTTCCGCCGAACGCGGTCGCGGCGGCAGGACAGTTGGGTCCGCGGGTTCCGTCGTACTGTGGGCAGTCGGTCTTTCCGTACGGATACAGATCTGTGACGGACAGCCGTAGATCGGTGCTGAGCCACGGACCATGCGCCAACGCGGGCGGGAGCTTGATCGTGAGATTGCGCAGGCCGTTGTAGAAGGTGGTGATGTGGTCCGGCCGCGAAGTGATTGCGCCGGTCAGGGAATCGGCGTCGTCGACCAAGGTGATCATGCGGTCGCGATTGTCACCGGTCAGACTCGTGGCAGCAGCTCCCGTGCTGGTGCCGGCACGCAGAAGCCCCGCCAACCCGTCGGATTTCTCGACGACGGTCTTGGATGTGGTGATGGAGTTCTCGAATGCGGCGAGCATGTCCGGCGCACTCGTCGAGAGACTGTCGGCGAGGGTGGCTATGTCGTCGAGGTCGTCACCGAGTCCGTCGATGACGGGCTGCGCACCGACCAACGCTTGGTGGACTGAATCGAGCGATTCGCCGATCTGGTTTCCCTTGCCGCTCAACGCGTCCGAGACTGCCGTGAGTGCGACGTTGATGTCGGCGGGGTCGAGGGAAGAAACGAGCGAGTAGATCCGTGAGATCGATTGGTAGAGCTGGACCGCGACTTCGGACTGATCGGATACCAATTCGGTACCCGGCACGAGAGCAGGACCACGCGAGAGTCCGTCAGGTTGAATCAAGTCTACGAAGAAGTCACCGAAGATGTTGCGGGGCATCAGTCGCACCTGACTTGTCGACGGTATGTCCTCGAACGCTCCCTCGTCGATCGCGAGTGAGACAGTCGAAGCGGTGGTGCCCGGCTCGATCTCGGCCACAGCGCCGACGACGACGCCGCGGTACTGTACCGAGGATCCGACTCGCAGCGCACCGGCACTGGCGGGGACGACAGCACTGACCTGCGGTGTGGAACCGGTGGAGTCCGTACCTCTGCTGAACAAGAAGACGTAGGCGAGGATCAGGATGACCACGGCGAGTAAACCCCGCAGTGCCAGGGTGATTCGGCTGGAATTCGTGACGATCATCCGGTCAGCCCGGGTACGTGAGGTTTGAGTCCCCACAGCGCAATGGTCATCGCGACGTCGGTGAATGCAAGGAAGACGATGCTGGTGCGCAACGCTCGTCCGGCGGCTCGTCCGACGCCTTCGGGTCCACCCGTCGCGGTGTAACCGTAGTAGCAGTGCACGAGGGTCACGACGACCGCGAACACCATGACTTTTATCAAGGACAACCAGATGTCGTTGGGAGAGAGGAAAAGACTGAAGTAGTAGCCGTACGTTCCCTCCGACTGTCCTTTGACCCGGATCACCGCAAGCGCCGTTGCCATGTACGAAGCAAACAGGCCGACCAGGTACAGCGGGACCACCGCGATGAGCGCCGCGATCATTCGGGTGGTGACCAGGTACCGCAGCGAGGGAATCGCCATGACTTCGAGCGCGTCGATTTCCTCGGAGATCCGCATCGCTCCGAGCTGCGCGGTGAATCCGGTTCCGACCTTGGCTGCCAGGGTGATTGCGGCAACGAGTGGTGCCACCTCGCGAGTATTCGCGATGGCGGACATCACGCCGGAAAGCGGTGCGAGGCCGACGAGGTTGAGTCCGCGGTAGCCCTCGAGTCCGATCTGGGAACCGGCGAAGAACGAGATCGCGAAGATCACGACGACGCTGCCGCCTCCGGCGAGCAGGGTGCCCGAACCGAATGCCACCTGGGCGACGAGACGGGCGACTTCACGCCAATAGCGCTTGAGGGTTGCGGGAATCGAGGTGATGACACGCGCGTGGAACGTGAACTGATCGCCGAGTCGACTCAGGCCGTCGACGGTCCGCGAACTGACCCTCTTGGCACGAATTGCGATGGGCAGGTGCATCAATAGGCACCTTTCACCGAGACGAACAGTGGGTAGAACTGAGTAATTGCGAGGTTGGCGACAAACACGAGGACAAACGAGAGCACGACGGTCTCGTTGACTGCGTCGCCGACGCCTTGAGCTCCGCGCTTGACGGTCAGGCCCTTGTAGCAGGCCACGATTCCCGAGATGAGAGCAAAGGCAACGGCTTTGATGCCGGAGACGACGAAGTCGCTGGGTTGACTGAATTGAACGAGATTGCGCAGGAAACTCTGTGCGTTGCCGTCGAGTATCAGGACGTGACCGAAGAGGCTTGCGCCCAAACCGATTACGAGAACTATCGAGTTCAGTAGGAGGCAGACGACGGCAATGGCAATCATCCGGGGTACGACCAGGCGTTCGAGCACGGGTAGACCGAGCACTTCGAGTGCATCGATTTCCTCGCGTATCGTTCGCGCTCCCAAATCTGCGCAGATTGCGGAACCGCCGACACCGGCGATGATCAGGGCGCACACCAGGGGGCCGGCCTGTCCGATGATGAGGAACGCGACGACGGCACCGCTGTACGCACCCGCGCCGATTTGATCTGCGAGCGCACCGATCTGCAGTGCTACCCCGACACCGAGGGGAATCATCACCAGAGCGGACGCGACCGAGGTGACGTGGGCGAGAAACCACATCTGGTCGAGCGCCTCACGCCAGGCGAGGCGCTTGTGTCGAAGAGATGTGAACGCCGCAACGCACACGCGAACGGTGAAGGTGAAGAGCAGTCCGATCTCGGAGAGCAGGTTCGAGAACATGTTCGTCTTGGCGGGGGAGACAGCAGTTGTTTCCCCGGTTGTTCCATTCCCGGTCGTCGTAGCTTCGGTGCTCACGCCATCCCCCTCTCCGGCCGAATCGTTCTGGTCGGGTTTCTTCGATCACACTCGGGAGCTCGAAGTGCTCCAGATCACGTTCGGAGACGGTATCAGGAAACTGACTCTGAAGTAAGTTCCATTTCGGCCACTTCATCACCGGGCGCGAATGTCGACGCGGAACTTTCGTTTGCGTCCACGCAACCTTCCCGGCGAGAGCCCGAAATGCGGCGGGTGCACAATGAGTGAATGCCACGATCAAGCCCCATTTCCGCTTGGAAGTCCCTTCGCGAGGGCAACGAGCGATTTGTCAACGACGCGTCCATTCACCCCAGCCAGGGAATCGCGGACCGCGCGAAACTCGTCGATGGGCAGCACCCCACAGCGGTGCTGTTCGGTTGCGGTGATTCGCGCGTAGCCGCCGAGATCATCTTCGACCAGGGTCTCGGCGACATGTTCGTCGTGCGCACTGCAGGTCACGTGCTCGACGATTCGGTGCTCGGTTCCATCGAGTACGCGGTTCACGTGCTCAACGTGCCGCTCATCGTCGTCCTCGGGCACGACGGTTGCGGTGCCGTGAAGGCAACGCTCGACGCCCTGGACGAGGGCGCAGTTCCCGACGGATTCATCCGCAGTGTGGTCGAGCGTGTTGCTCCGTCCATCCTGATGGGCCGCAACGAGGGCTTGTCCACCGTGGACGAACTCGAAGGCCGTCACGTCGTGGAGACCGGCTCGCTGATCATGCAGAGGTCGCGGATCATCGCCGACAAGGTGGACAAGGGTGCGTGCGCGATCGTCGGCGTCACGTACACGTTGTCCGACGGTCACATGCGAGTTCAGGGCGCGGTCGGCGACATCGGCGAGAGCGTCGAGACCGTCGAGGGTTAGATCTTCCGGGGCAGTGGTACCTGGCAGCAGACAATGGGTACCGACACGCCGCCTCAGCTGACGGTTAGTGGACCCTGCGCCAACTACCGTTGAGTCCGTGTTGGAACCTAATGGACCACTGCCCCCCGAGATCTACTGGCGTCGCCGGGCGCTGGCCATTGGTGCCGCCGTCATTGCACTGGCGTTGATCATCTGGGCGGCATCCGCCCTCTTCGGCGGTGGAAGTGATACCCCGGAGGCCGATTCGGCCGCTGCGAGTTCCTCGCTGACGACGGACGTCTCCTTCACCCCCAACCCTTCCGGCTCCAACGCGCCGGACGGTGGCGGTGGCTCGGGTGGCGGCGCTGCCGGTGGATCAGGTGGCTCGGGCACGCAGGCTTCGGGATCGTCTTCGTCTTCTTCCTCTTCGTCGACCACCGGGGCTCCGGTCCCGGCCGGTCAGTGCGCCGACTCGTCGCTGGCAGTCAAGGCCACCGCAGACAAGGCGACCTTCGCTCCCGGCGAAGAGCCGTCGTTCACGATCGTCATCACCAACATCGGTTCGGCACCCTGTGATCGAGATCTGGCGGGCGGCCTTCAGCAGGTGCTCGTCTACAGCATCGACGGCAAGACCCGGTTGTGGTCCAACGTCGACTGCTACCCACAGCCCGCAGCCGACGTACGCAATCTCGCGCCCGGCGAGCAAGCTGCGTTCAAGGTCGCCTGGTCGGCCACGACGTCGACCCCCGAGTGCGCGACCGCGCAGAACCCCGAGCGCAATCCGGTGGGCGCAGGCGCTTACACGGTTGTCGGGCAGCTCGGTGCACTGCGAAGCTCCCCGGAGCCGTTCAACATCGCATGAGCGCGGGCAAGCCCGAACAGGCCCGCTAGTTGAAGGATCCGGTGATCGACGTCTCCGCGAGCCGGGAAAGTCCCTCACGGATGTGACGAGCCCACAGCCCGCCGATGCCCTCGACCGACTGCAGATCGGCAGCCGTAGCGGCCAGCAGCGACTGGAGAGTGCCGAAGGATCCGACCAACCGGTGGATCTGATGGAACTGCAATCGAGGTACACGCATCAGCACGCGATATCCGCGAGGAGTCATCGGAGTGTCGAGGGCTTCGATCGTGCCCGGATAACCGAGAACACGCGCAAGAGTCGTGAGATCGAGTAGATCGGCGTCGGTGACGCGATCGAGTGCGACGAGGACGTTGTCCATCGCCGCGGTGCCGATGGGTTCGGGACCGGCAAGATAGTCCCGAACGATGAGTTGACGTGCAATGTCGTTGTCGCCGACCAGTTCTTCGAGCTGCAGTGCCAACTGGCGACCGTCGGTGCCGAGTTCGAGGACATCCTGTTCGATTTCGATCGACACGCGGCGAACCATTTCGAGGCGCTGTACGACGGTCAACGCGTCGCGCAGAGTCACGAAATCCTCGATCTCGACGACCGACAGTTGCCGTGTCACTTCGTCGAGTCGCGCTTTGTATCGTTCGAGCGTCGCGACGGCCTGGTTGGCGCGCGAAAGTATGGTGGCCGAGCCGTCGATGACGTGCCGGATGCCGCCGACGTACACACTGACGATCGACATCGACTGACTGACCGAGACCACGGGATAGCCGGTCTGAATTGCCGTGCGCTCGGCAGCGCGGTGCCTCGTGCCGGATTCGACGGTGGGAATCTTGTGATCGGGAACCAGCTGGACGTTGGCACGCACGATGCGTGTGCCGTCCGTCGAGAGGACAACCGCGCCGTCCATCTTCGACAGCTCACGCAATCGGGTCGGTGCGAACTCCACGTCGAGGTTGAATCCGCCGTCACACAGCGCTTCCATTTCCTCGTCGTATCCGAGGACGATCAGCGCGCCGGTACGGCCGCGCAGAATTCGTTCGAGCCCGTCTCGCAAAGCGGTACCCGGCGCCAACCTGGCGATGGTCTCTCGCAATGCCGACGACGACTGTGTGTCCGCCATCGCACTGATCATTGAGAAACTCCCTGCTGAGGTCGATGTCACTTCGGTCGGGTCCGATGCCTGCGCCGGACGGATCCCCGTTTAGATTACCTATCCATGAGTAGTACCTGGACCCTGCCTGATGACCTGACTGTCCCGGAGCCGGTCGAATTCTTTCCGGCCGCCGGCGAGAAGCTGCCTCAGCACTGGTCGAAATGCTTCGGCTGCGGCGACGACCAGCCTGCGGGAATGGCGATGAGTTTCAGGGCTGGTAACGGACTGGAAGTGACCGGTCGTCTGGAGGTCGCCAAGAAGTATCAGGGCGGTCCAGGTGTCATTCACGGCGGCATTCTGTCGACGGCATTCGACGAGGCTCAAGGTATGGCATGTATGGCTCTCGGCTCGCCGGTGGTGACCGGGCACCTCGAGATCGACTTCGCCCGGCCGATCCCGTTGGGATCGGTGCTCGAATTCCGGGCTCGCATCGACGGTGTTGTACGCCGCAAGGTCTACACCAGTGCAGAAGCGGTGATCGTCGAAGGTCCGACAGCGGATCCGGACACGGTGGTGGGAACCTCCCGCGGACTGTTTCTGACCATCACCTCGGAACACTTCGCCAAGACCAAGGAGTTCGTGGACGGCGAACCGACGTCCCCGTTCGGCACCTCGTCGGTCTGACGAGGTAGTCGGCCGAACGACGATCACTTCACCGGCGTGAGCTTGGGGCGAGACGGGGCTTGTTTGCCGCCCATCAATCCGGCGTAGGCCAGTGCCTCGGCCAGATTCGCCACTTCGTTGACGCGCATGCCGGGAATGTTCGGGCCGGAATCGACCGGCACGATGGCGCTGGTGAATCCCAGTCGGGCAGCTTCGATCAGCCGTCGGTTCACCCCGGCAACCCGTCGAACCTCCCCGGCGAGTCCGACCTCGCCGAGGATGACGAGCCCCTTGGGGACGGGTTTGGCTTTCACGGCGGAAGCGACCGCAATGGCGAGAGCCAGATCGGCACCCGGCTCGGTCATCCGCATACCGCCGACGGTCGCGGCGTAGACGTCGGCCTTCGAGATCGACACTCCGACGCGGCGTTCCAACACGGCGAGAACCATGGCCACACGGGCGGTGTCGAGCCCGCTGACGGCTCGGCGGGGTGTCGGTAGCGGCGTGGCGGCGACGAGCGCCTGAACTTCACCGAGTAGAGGTCGCTTACCGTCCATCATCACGGTGACGGCAGTGCCTTCCACAGCTTCTTCACGGTGATGCAGGAACAGGCCGGACGGATCGCTGATCTCGTTGATGCCCTGCTCGCTCAGCTCGAAGCATCCGACCTCGTCGGCCGCACCGAATCTGTTCTTGACGCCGCGGACCATGCGCAGGGTGGAGTGCTTGTCACCTTCGAAGTGCAGAACCACGTCCACGAGATGCTCGAGCGAGCGCGGACCGGCGACGGCGCCGTCCTTGGTGACGTGGCCGATCAGAAGCACCGGGATTCCACTGGCCTTGGCCAGGGAGGTCAGGGCGCTGGTGACGGCCTTGACCTGAGTCACGCCGCCGACGACCCCGTCGACGTCGGCAGCAAGCATGGTCTGCACCGAGTCGACGATGACCAGTGTCGGTTTGACCTGCTCGATGTGGCCGAGGATGGTCGCGAGATCGGATTCGGCCGCCAGATACATCCGTTCGTGGACAGAGTTGGTGCGATCTGCCCGAAGCCGAACCTGACCGGCAGACTCCTCGCCCGTGACGTACAACGCTCGATCATCCGCGCTGCGCATCGCCCAGCGGTAGACGACCTCGAGAAGTAGCGTCGATTTTCCGACGCCGGGCTCGCCCGCGAGCAGCACCACCGAACCCGGTACGACGCCACCGCCGAGGACGCGGTCCAACTCACCGATCCCCGTGGGTTTGGCCTGCGTCGAGGTGCTGTCGATCTGTGTCAGCGGTGTGGCCGGCGTCGTAGGCAGCACGGCGCTTGATCCTGCTTTGGCGAGTGAGGCGCCGGCGCGACTGGCGACGGGTGCCACTACGGCGACCTCGGTCATCGAGCCCCACGAATCGCAGTCCGGACATCTACCGACCCACTTGGGCACTACCGACTGGCATTCGGAGCAGCGGTAGTTCGATTTCACTTTGGCCACCGGGACAGACTAGAGGCGGGGTCCGACATGGACCCCGCCTCTGGTGTGATTCTGAATTTGTTCTGCGAGGCGCATTGTGCGCCTTGATAATTCGAGGCTCAGTGCCCAGCTTCTGCAACGTCGGGTGACTTGTCCGACTCGTTGCGCTCGAGCTGCGGGCCGGCGTCGACAGGTACGTCGACGGTGACCGATCCGGCCTTCTCGAACTTGAAGGTGATCGGGACGGTCAAGCCGGGGCGAACGCCTGCCTTGATGTCCTGCAGAACGACGAGAGAGAGCGCAGCGGGTGCGTCGTCGTTCTCTTCGTTGTTCTTGATCTGGGTCTCGGCCTCGGTCGCGGCGCCTTCGCCTGCGGGCAACTGACCGGCCTGCAGCGACGTCTGCGGCTTGATCGTCAAGCCACCTACCTCTTCACCTGCGATGACGCGTGCTGCGTAATCGGTGGTGATGCTGACGAGCTTGTCCGTGGTCTCGGCGCTGTCGTTCACGACGGTGAACGCGAGCACGGCGTTGCCGCCCGGCTCGATGCTGTACTCCTCGGACGAGGGGTAAGCGATGTGCACGTTGCGCAGTGCGATCTCACCGAGGTCGGCGCTGTTGCCGTTCACGGCGGCCTGCTGGACGGCGGTCTGGCTCACCTGTCCGGAACCGCAAGCGGACAGCGCGATGGCTGCGCCTGCAGCCAGTGCAATGGCGGTAGCGACTCGACGAGTCGGCTTACGGATAGCAGTCACGATTTGTCCTCCACGGCGTCAGGTTCGCACTCCACTAGGCAGAGTAGTAGATAAGGTCCCGCGGGCTGGCCGTCGGGTCGCCACAACGGTTGTCTGCGTGGGCTTTCAGTCCGTTACGCAGGGGTGCTCCAGACCAGTTGAATGCACGTACAACAAGCCCTGTCAACCCCTACGCTCGAGCAAGGATGCCCCTGACCTGCACAGTTGATGAGTGGTCGGTTCTTTCACGTGTTAAACTAGTGGAATCGAAAGGGGCACGGGACACATGATTTTCAAGGTCGGAGACACCGTCGTATACCCCCATCACGGTGCGGCGCTGATCGAAGCTATCGAAACCCGCACCATCAAGGGTGAGCAGAAGGAGTACCTGGTTCTGAAGGTCGCTCAAGGCGATCTCACAGTACGGGTTCCTGCAGACAACGCAGAGTACGTCGGAGTTCGTGACGTGGTCGGCCAAGAAGGCCTCGACAAGGTTTTCCAGGTTCTGCGAGCACCGCACACCGAAGAGCCCACCAACTGGTCTCGTCGATACAAGGCAAATCTCGAGAAGCTTGCCTCAGGTGACGTGAACAAGGTTGCAGAAGTTGTTCGTGACCTGTGGCGTCGTGAGCAGGACCGCGGACTTTCCGCTGGTGAGAAGCGCATGCTCGCCAAGGCTCGTCAGATTCTCGTCGGAGAGCTCGCGCTCGCCGAGGGCACTGACACCGAGAAGGCAGAGACCATTCTCGACGAGGTCCTCGCGGCCGCGTCCTGACTGCAACACAACAAAGCTGACAGTGGCAGTAGTAGCCCTGGTACCTGCCGCAGGTCGGGGAGTGCGATTGGGCGAGAAATTGCCCAAGGCATTTGTCGAACTCGGTGGGTGCACCATGCTTGCACGCGCGGTCGATGGACTCCGGAAATCCGGAGCGATCGACCGCGTTGTTGTCATTGTGCCGCCTGAACTGGTCGAATCCGTCGTAGCCGACCTCGGTCGTGCAGCGGACGTCGACGTCGTCGGCGGTGGTGCCGAAAGAACCGATTCGGTTCGAGCCGGCCTCAGCGCTGCCGGCGACGCAGATTTTGTACTCGTGCACGATGCCGCACGGGCATTGACACCGCCGGCGTTGATCGCGCGCGTCGTCGACACTCTCCGAGCCGGCAGCTCCGCTGTCATCCCGGTACTTCCGGTTACCGACACGATCAAGTCGGTCGACGTACTCGGCGCAGTCACCGGTACGCCTCTGCGTTCGGAGTTGCGTGCGGTTCAAACTCCCCAAGGATTCTCCACCGACGTCCTGCGCAGTGCGTACGACGCCGGTGACGTCGCCGCGACCGACGACGCCGCTCTGGTCGAGCGTCTCGGTGTTTCGGTGCAGACGATTCCCGGCGACGCCCTCGCCTTCAAGATCACCACTCCGCTCGACCTGGTCCTTGCACGGGCGCTCCTGAGCTCGGAGACAGCGTTGAGTGCGGATTCACAGGACGGAAATTAGATGCGCGTCGGTCTCGGCACGGATGTTCATCCCATCGAGGTCGGTCGTCCTTGCTGGATGGCCGGGTTGCTGTTCGAGGAAGCAGACGGGTGCTCGGGCCATTCGGACGGCGACGTCGCCGTCCACGCGCTGTGTGACGCGTTGCTCTCTGCGGCGGGCCTCGGTGACCTCGGTTCGGTTTTCGGCACCGGCAGGCCCGAATGGGACGGCGTGAGCGGCGCTCGAATGCTTGCCGAGGTTCGCCGACTGCTCGAAGAGAACCAGTTCGCCGTCGGCAACGCCGCGGTGCAGGTCATCGGCAACCGTCCGAAGATCGGGCCACGTCGCGACGAGGCACAGAAGGTGCTCTCGGACATTCTCGGCGCGCCTGTTTCGGTGTCCGCGACCACCACGGACGGCCTCGGCTTGACCGGTCGCGGCGAGGGGATCGCCGCCATGGCCACCGCGTTGGTCATGACAACCGAACACGACAGGTAAGATCGCTGGTCGTGACCCTGCGCCTATACGACACCGGTACGCGGGCCCTTCGGGATTTTGTTCCGTTGGCCCCCGGACATGCATCGGTGTACCTGTGTGGGGCGACAGTTCAGGGCGATCCTCACATCGGACACGTTCGTAGCGGCGTCGCTTTCGACGTGCTGCGACGCTGGCTGTTGGCGCACGGCAACGACGTTGCCTTCGTGCGCAACGTGACGGACATCGACGACAAGATTCTCAACAAGGCCGCCGGCGCCGGTCGACCTTGGTGGGAGTGGGCGGCGACGTTCGAGCGGTCGTTCACGTGGGCCTACGACCAACTGGGTGTGCTGCCACCGTCCATCGAGCCACGGGCCACCGGCCACGTGACGCAGATGGTCGAGATGATGGAACGTCTGATCGAGAACGGCCACGCGTACGCGGCGGGCGGCGACGTCTACTTCGACGTGCAGAGCTACCCCGAGTACGGCGCACTGTCCGGCCACAAACTCGACGACGTTCATCAGGGCGAGAGTGCGGCCGAGGGCAAGCGCGATCCTCGCGACTTCACCCTCTGGAAGGCCGTCAAGCCCGGTGAGCCCTCGTGGCCGACACCGTGGGGACCCGGCCGTCCGGGCTGGCACCTCGAGTGCTCGGCCATGGCGGAGTTCTATCTCGGGGCGGCATTCGACATCCATTGTGGTGGACGCGATCTCGTCTTCCCGCACCACGAGAACGAAATTGCGCAGGCCAAGTGCGCCGGCGACGATTTCGCTCAGTACTGGTTGCACAACGGCTGGGTCACGATGAGTGGCGAGAAGATGTCCAAGTCGTTGGGCAACGTTCTCTCGGTGCCGAACGTGCTCAAGAAGGTTCGTCCGCAAGAACTTCGGTACTACCTCGGTAGTGCGCACTACCGTTCCAATCTCGAGTACTCGGACGAGGCGTTGGACGAAAGTGCGAAGTCCTACCAGGGGCTCGAGTCGTTCGTCCTGCGCACACACAAGCGTGCGGGCGGCGTCGAACTCGGTACGTGGACCGAAGGTTTCGCGGCGGCTCTCGACAACGACTTGTCGGTGCCGATCGCGTTGGCCGAGATTCACGGCAAGGCGAGCGAGGGTAATTCCGCGCTCGCTGCCGGTGATCTCGACGCGGCTCGGGTGGCTGCCGGCCAGGTGCGGGCCATGCTCGCGATCCTGGGCGTCGACCCACTCGACGAGCATTGGACGCAGTCCGGTGGCGACACCGAGACGGCAATGGAAGCTTTGGACGTGTTGGTGCGGGCCGATCTCGATCGTCGGCAGCAGGCACGTACGGAAAAGAACTGGGCGGTGGCGGACGAGGTCCGCGATCGCCTCATCAAGGCGGGTATCGAAGTAACCGATACTCCCGACGGACCCGAATGGTCCCTTAAGGCAGGGCAGTAACAATGGCTGGAAACTCGAGCAGGCGCGGCGCAGTCCGTAAGGGCGGCACCAAGAAGGGCCAGGTTGCCGGTTCCGGCGGTAAGCACCGTCGCGGTCTCGAAGGGCGTGGCGCTACGCCGCCCGCCGAGGCACGCACCAAGCATCCCGCGGCAAAGCGTGCAGCGCGCGCCGCACGTGCCGACGAGAAGCAGGGCCGCGGTGGCCGTCCGGGTCCGGGCCGCAAGGTTCTCGACGGTCCCGAGACAGTGCTCGGACGCAACCCGGTGGTCGAGTGCCTACGCGCCGGCGTTCCGGCGACTGCACTGTGGGTCGCCGTCGGCACCGAGAGCGACGATCGACTGAAGGAATCCGTTCAGCTCGCTGCGGATGCCGGCATCTCGATCCTCGAGGTCCCCCGCACCGATCTGGATCGCCTCAGCGCCAACGGTCTTCACCAGGGCATCGCCCTGCAGGTTCCGCCGTACCGCTACGCGCACCCGGACGATCTTCTGTCGGAGGCACGCAAGCATGCCGAGCCGCCGCTGCTCGTCGCGCTGGACAACATCACCGATCCCCGCAACCTGGGTGCCGTCGTGCGCTCGGTCGCAGCTTTCGGTGGACACGGCGTCGTGATTCCGGAGCGTCGTAGCGCGAGCGTGAGTGCTGTCGCTTGGCGTACCAGCGCCGGCGCTGCCGCTCGTTTGCCGATTGCTCGGGCAACCAACCTCACCCGCACGCTCAAGGACTGGGCATCGAAGGGTGTTCAGGTCGTCGGTCTCGACGCCGAGGGCGACACCACTCTCGACGATTTCGACGGCAGCGGTCCCGTTGTGATCGTGGTCGGTTCCGAGGGCAAGGGCCTTTCGCGCCTCGTCCGCGAGAACTGCGACGCGATCCTGTCGATTCCGATGGCCGGTCCGGTCGAGTCGCTCAACGCCTCGGTTGCCGCCGGAGTCGTCCTGGCGGACATCGCCCGCAGGCGTCGTAGCAGCTGAGTTGTAACGGCTTTCGGGTGAGTCTGGCGGGGTTCTAGCTCCGTACCGACCAGGCTTCCCACAGTGCAGCGTAGGAACCGTCCGCGCCGATCAGTTCGTCATGTGTCCCGCTCTCGACTACGCGGCCACCGCTCATGACGAGTATGCGATCGGCGCGGACTGCTTGGCTCAGCCGGTGTGCGATCACCACGGCGGTCCTGCCGGCGACTGCGAGCTCGGCTGCCTGATCGAGTAGACCGGCTGCGGTGGTTCCGGCTTCGGCAGTCGCCTCGTCGAGGATGACGACGGGAGGATCGAGCAGAGCCAGTCGGACGAGGGCTATGTGCTGTGCCTGCGCCGCCGTCAACTGGTACCCACCGGCCCCGACCCTGGTCTCGAGTCCGTCCGGAAGTTCATGAATCCATTGAGCTTTCATCGTGTCGACGGCTTCGGCGATCTTCGCATCGTCCGAATCTGGTGCACACAACCGGAGATCGTCGGCGATCGTCCCGACGAACACGTGAACTTCCTGGCTGACGAGGACGACTTCGTGCCGAAGTTCGGCATCACTCAGGTCGTCAATCAGTGTGCCGTCGACGGTGATTCGCCCGTCCCCGACGGGAATGATGCCGGCAATCAGTTTGGCGAGCGTGGTCTTTCCGGCGCCGCTGCTTCCGACGACGGCGATTCGTTCCCCCGGTGCGATCGAGATCGAGATCGAATCGATCACCGGGGTGGAGTTGTCGTACGAGTAGGAAACCCGGTCCACCTCGACGCCGATGGGTTCGGACCGAGCCGAGGCAGGAATGCTCGTGGGCCGCCCGGGCATCGCGGTGACTCCGATCAGGCGAGCCAGGCTGGCACCCGCATCCTGCAATTCGTCGATGTTCGAGAGAAATACCGCGATGGGGCTGAACAGACTGTGGAAGTAGAGGGCGGCGGCGGTAGCGGCCCCGATGGACACCGAGTCTGTGGTCACGAGCCAGTAGCCGACGCTCAGGACGGCGGCCAGTCCGAGCAGTTCGGCGCCGTTGAGTTGGGCGAAGAAGTTGGTGCGCAGGCGAACTGCCTGCATGTCGAAGCTGATGGCATGCTCGGAGGTCTCGGCGATTCGGTCGATGTGCTCGTCTGTTCGCCGCAGGGCAGTGACAGTGCCTGCGCCTCCGAGAGTTTCGATGAGCTGTTGTCCCCGCCTGGCCTGCGCAGCGCGAGAGCGTCGGTAGACGGGTCCGGAGCGTCGGAGGAAATGACGAAGAGCGAAATAGTGAATCGGCGCAACGGCAACGATTGCCACGGTGAAGCGCCAATCGATCACTCCCACACCGACAAGCGTCAGTGAAATCATGAACAGGGCAGACACGGTGGCGGGTAGTACTCGCGCGATGACGGTGTTTACCGCTTCGACGTCGCCCGAGACCCGGGAAATCAGATCACCGGTTCCGGCATCCTCGACCAGTGACGACGGCTGCGCGAGGGTGGCGGCGAACACGTCCTCACGAAGATCGGCCAGCACGTTCTGCGCGACGTTCGCCAGAAGCTGTGTGCTCCACCAGGTCAGCGCAACCCCTGCTGCCGCTGCGCCGAGCATGAACGCGGTGATACGCAGGAGTGAGGCAAACGGTTTGCCCTCCGTGACCGCATCGACCATGAGTCCGAGCAGTGCCGGGGTGGACAGGCCGCAGGCCGTAGCAGAGAGAAGCACGACGGTCGTGAGTGCGAGCGCTCGCTTGCGTGGCCGAAGCAGTGCGATCAATGCGCGGACGGTCTGCTTGGTCGACGCGATCGGCAGGGCAGATACAACCGGAACAGCAGATGCATCCGGAAGGGTATCGGTCACAGCGACTCTCCCTCCCGAACGCCGTGGTCGATCGTGACGACACGGTCACACGAATGGAGCAGGGTCGGGCTCGAGGTGATCACCAGAATGGCCTTGTCGGGGAAGTTTCTCAGCGAGTGTGCAATTCGATGCTCGGTGACAGAGTCCACGGAAGTGGTGGGTTCGTGGAGGACCAGGATCGGCTGGGGTTGATGGAGAGCGCGGGCGAGGAGAAGGCGTTGGCGTTGACCTCCGGAGAGTTTTTTTCCTTGCTCGCCTACCTCGGAGAGGTGGCCGTCGGGCAGATGCGTCAACACGTCGTCGAGCGCAGATGACGTCATTGCCGACGAGTCGACGTTCGGTGCAGCCAGATTGTCGAAGACGGTGCCGGTGAACACGGTTCCTTCATGGGCGGAGACGAACACCTGATCACGAACTCCGTCCGGGCCGAGGTCGGTTGCATCGGTGCCGAATACGAAGTAAGAGTCGGGGGCGAGCGGGGTCTGATAGGCGAGTTGTCGTGCCAGTCGGTCGGCGGAATCGTCAGCGCGCACACCCACCACTTCTCCGCGGCGAGCTGAGACGACGGTTCCGTTGTCCGCCGAAATCAATAGGGCGTCTTCAGTTCTGGCAGGTTCGGTCGCGGCCGTGGGGGCCAGCGATTCGATCAGGTGTGGCTCGGCCAACAGTTCGGACAGTCTGCGCGCGGAACCTCGCTTGGCAGCGAGTTCGGCACCGAAGAACCCCAGCGTTTCCATCGGACCGGCAATCACTCTGCTCAAGCCGACAACGGTGACGAAGTTGCCCACGGTGATCGTGCCTTGATGCGCCATCCACGCGGCTCCAAGCGCAACCGAAGCCAGCACCAACGCGGAGACCCCGGAATTGAGCGCGGTCAGGCTGGACATTGCTCTGACCGTCCGGATCGCTGCCTTCATCGACTCCCGGCTCGCGTTGACGTATCGCGACAGGGCGGTGGGTTCAGCCCCGAAACCCTTCAGTACCCGCAGTCCCAGCGTGAAATCCGTTGCAAGCATGCCTGCCTCGGCTGCCTTCTTCTGCTCTGCATACACGCGCTCGTCCAACGGACCGCTGATCTTGTGGATGAATATGAGCTGCGCAGCGGTGATGAGTACGACGATCAGTGCGAGCGGCCACGAAACGAAGGCAAGCGAAATCACTGCCGCGGCGAGCCCCGCAAATGCCGAGCCCTGTTCGGCGACAACCCAGGAGAAGCCCGAGACGTGTGAGGCATCCGAGGTAGAGATGGTGAGAACTTCACCGGTCGAACGCTGAGCTTTCATCCCCCTGGCATCGAGTACTCGTCTGGCAGCATTCAGTCGTAGGTCGTGTTCGCCGTAGACGAAGACCTGCGTGTTCAGGCGAACTGCGATGCGCCACGACAGAGCGAGTCCCACGAACAGAGCACACAGCACCGCAAGCCACACGAGAAGTGCTGTGCTGTCGGACTTTCCGATTGCCCGGTCGACGACGGTGCCGATCAGCACCGGGATGAGGGCTTGAGCTACCTGATACGACGCCTGCCCGGTGACGGCTGCAACCAGTCGCGGGCCGCGTCCGGAGGAGAATGATCCGACTCGGATCATCTCCATCGGACCGGAACGAGTTTCGGGCAGCGCTGACACTCGTGAAACTCCTCGCCCAGATCTGAACACTCGTTGTGCAGTTCTACGGTAGAGCCGGTGCGAGTGCGGAAAGTGCTCGCAGATGCCAAGGGCTACGCGGCAGCGGCCAGATGGAGTATCGACACCCCATTACCGGGATCGGGTCTCGATATACCTGGCTGGTCGAAACAAAGTACGTTTGCGAAGAGAGCTGACAGAAGATGAAGAGCACTACCCGAATAGTGGCTGCGTTGGCCGCGACTGCCCTGCTCGCAGGCTGCCAGAGCAGCACCGAGTCAACAGCGTCGGAGGGCACGACGCAGTTGGCCGAGGCCGGCGCGCTGCCGGTCACCGTTGATCACGCGTACGGGTCGACCACCATCGAGACCGAACCTCAGCGGATCGTGACGATCGGCTGGAACAGCCAGGATTCGGTCCTCGCACTGGGCAAGACACCCGTCGCCATGGAGTCGTTCAGTGGGGCAGGCTTGGAGAACGGCATCCTGCCGTGGGACGAAGAATTGTTGGGCGATATCGAACCCACGTTGCTCGACAGCACGTCCGGTGTGCCGTTCGAGCAGATCCTGGCGTTGGAGCCGGACGTGATCATCGCAGTGGTCTCGGGAATCACCGAAGACGACTATGCACGTCTTTCCCAGATCGCACCCACCATTCCGTTCAAGGAGACCGCATGGGCGACCACGTGGCAGGAACAGTTGTCGACCATCGGATCAGTACTCGGCCAACCGAAGCGGGCTGCCGAGCTGATCGAGGAAACTGACGATTCCATAGCCGACCTGGCTGCCGGATCCCCGAATCTGAACGGGAAAACCTTGACCTTCCTCTCGGGAAACATCGACGGCCTCACCAATTACTGCGCTGACGACGGCCGAGTCATCCTGATGTCCCAGCTCGGACTGAAGCAGTCGGCCGGAAGCGCAGAGCTGTGCGGCGACACCCAGGGGTCGGTGACTGCATCGCGCGAACAGTACAACGAACTGGACGCGGACGTGATCGTGCTCAACGACGCGAGTGGTCAGGGGCTACCCGGATTGATGGGGGACAAGTTGTTTGCCGACCTGCCGGCAGTCAAGGACGGCAGGCTGATTCAGCAGCTCGGTCTGGCGCGAGTCATGGCCTTGGCGTCACCCACGTCGCTGAGCGTCAAATATGCTTTCGCGGAACTGGTCTCGAAGATGAACGGGTTCTGACCAGTTAGGCTGACAACTCGCACGCGTCCGAGTAGTAGTTCTTCGGTGTGCGTCCGGTGACCTTGCGGAACACGCTGGTGAAGGCGCTGGGGGTTTCGTATCCGACGCGACGGCTTACCGTCGAAACAGGAACGCCCGCAGCGAGATAGGACATCGCAGCGCGGACGCGAACTTGAATTCGCCACTCGGTGAAGGACATCCCCGTGCCTTGAGAGAACACGCGGCTCAGGGTGCGGGGGCTTCCGCCGACCACGTAGGCCCAATCGGCAAGCCCGCGTTGATCGGCGGGGTCGGCGATCAGGCGGCGTGCGACGGCGAGGGCCCGGGGATCGGCGGGCATCGGTACTGCGACATCAGCCGCCTCGATGGGCGCGAGCGTGTCGAAGACTACGGATTCGGCGCGCAAGCGAGCCTCGGTAGGCATATTTCGCTGGTGCAGATGGATGAGCATCGTCTTGACGACGTCGTCGATGCCGATGATCGCGGGTTTTGTCCACGGGTGGGGGAACGACTCGGGCCGGAAATAGGTGAAACGAGCCTCGGTGGATGCGCCGAGCGTGATGCGCCGTGGAGTTCCAGCCGGAATCCACATGCCGACCGTCGGTGGTATCTGCCAACGAACGTCGTCGATGTACGCGCTCATCTCGCCGGAAGCGCCCCAGAGGAGTTCGTGTTCGGGATGGCGGATCTCACGCCACGCGCGCTTCTGATCACGCCCGATGGTGGACGTCGTCATCGAGAAGGGGAGCGGAACGTACCGGCCTGCCGGCACAGCCCAGTACGGAAATCCTGTGGAACTCATCGGTGGATCATACCGCGAATGACTTAGGTAATGCTTTCCTATTTGGTTCTTTGATGCAGGCGCGACGGAGTGTGATCGCCACAAAAGATCGAGGGTGGCACCGAGTCCGAAGACTCGATGCCACCCTCGAACACATTCCCCGACGGAGTGTTTACAGGTGGAGCAGGCGGAGCGAGTGAATCAGCTGCCGTTGGCCAGGACACCGCTGATGATGTCGGAGATGAAGCCGGCCGGGTTGTCGAGGATGGAGGATCCGGCCGAACCGGTTCCGCCCTCGCCGTCAGAAGAGCCGAAGCCCAGATCTGCCGAGCCCGATGCGGCCGCCTCGCCGGGGTTCTTGGCGCGGATCTTGGCGTAGACGCCGCTGATGTTCTGTTCGGTATTGAACGTCGAGATACCGATCGAGCTCGACATTTCCTGGTACGAGCCGATCGGTGCATCGTCGGCGACGAGGTACTGCGCCTCGATCGTCACGGTCTTGCTTCCGGTGGGTGAGATCAGCCAGCCGGTGCTGGGCACATTCACGGTTCGGGCGGCAGTGTCAACCGAAGGCGTGACGGATTCGGTCTTCTGACCGCCGATCAAGTGCCACGCGTTGACCGTTGCCGTGCCCTGGATGTACTTGAACGTGGCGGGGTAGCGGTCGACGAACTGGTCGACGTAACGCTCGGGGTGGCCTGTTGTGGAGATGACCGTGCGCACAGTGACTTTGCCGCCGGGTGCAACTTCGCCGTCGCCCACGATGCTCTTGGTGATTCGGACGTTGGAGGAGTTGACCGTTGCCGCGGACGGGTGGGTGGCATCGGCGCTCGCGGTGCCTGCGGTCATCACGAGTCCGCTGGTGGCAAGTGCAGCGATTGCGATTCCGGTGAGTGTTTTGCGCATTGAAAAACGTGACATGAAATTCTCCGTTCGAGGGGTTCACGCTGACGGCGATGGGATGACTCTTCAAAGGTTGCGCCGCGGTAACCATTGAAACCTATCGGACGCTTGCCTATGTATCAGTTCGGCAGAATTTGCGGAAAAGTCCGAATTAAGAGGACTTTTTCGGTGTCGATTGCCTGCCGTTAACTGATTGTCGACTATTTCGACGAAAAGCTGGGCGAATGTCCAGGTCGACTGTATCGTACTTCGAGAGTCGGTTTGCAACAAGTTCCAGTAATCAATGAATTCGGTTGTCCTGGAACCACACAGAGTGGAGATTGTTCGTGGCAAAGTTTGGATCCAGGAATCGTAGTCTGTCCACCGTTGGAGCTGGTTTGGGGGTGATTGCTCTTGCTGTGGGCGCAAGCGCGCTGGGTGCGGGAGTCGCGACTGCCGAGACAGCAACTTCCGGTGCCTACACATTTACTCGCACCGTGGACAATGCGTCGCCGAAGATCGGTGACACGATCACCTACACGACAGTGTCGAAGAAGAGCGGAATCGACGGGTATATCAGCAGGTTCACCGAGACGCATGCCGCATGCTTGACCTTTGTCCCGGGCTCGGCGAAGGTCACGAAGTTTCACGTTGGCGGGACGATGACCGAAACCACTGAAACGCCGGAACTGACACCCACGACGCTCGAGGTGACCAGTGCCGGCTGGATCAACAACGGCAGCAAACCGGTGACCATGAAGACCAGCTACACGGTTACTGCTTCGTGTGCGCCGGGAACCGTGTACGGAAGTGGATTGGCGGTAGGTGCCACGGTGATGGGCAACGGATTCCAGTCGAGTGCGAATTTCGCCAACTTGGGCCCGTCCATCACTGTCCGCGCCGCGGATGTGGTCGATCCGGTTGACCCGGTCGATCCCGTTGATCCGGTTGATCCCACTGGCCCCGGAACCGGTGGCGGAATCGGATCGCTCGGCTCGTTGAGTGGTGGCCTCGGTTCCCTCAGCGGCCTGTTCGGTTCGAGCTAGGCGAGAGTTGTGAAACGGCGGGCCGAGACTGTCGTAGTCTCGGCCCGCCGCGGTTGTTCGGAGATCGGGTATTCAAACCATCAGGTGCTCAGCCGAATTCGATCGAGGTGTTGATTTCTTCCACCTGGTTGGAGGTCTGCATGTTCGTCGTGTCGGTGAACTGGTTTGCAAAGCTGACCAGGTAGACCGGCGAGTTGTCGTCGGCTTGGTAAGCGACGACCGTCATGACGGCGTAGAGCGGAACGTCCAGGTTTGGGGCGGTCCAAGTTCCGGAGAGGCGGAAACCCTGCTGTCCGTCGACGTCGATCTCGGTGTACTTCACCTCGGTCCACCCGTCGAGAGTGGCGATCGTTTCACGCGCAGCGGCAAGAACCTCGTCTTTTGTTGCGGTGCCTTGATTTTCGACCGTCACCGTGGTGTTCGGCATGAAACCGCTGGGTTCCTGGCTGTTGCTGGACAATGCGTCCGTAACGCCGGCAGGGATGTTCTCGCCGTGAGTCCAGCTCGGCGGGAGGCTGACGCTGATGCTCGGCGCTTCGGGGTCGTCGCCGGTTTCGATCGTCGTCCGCTCACCGATGAACGGTGTTCCGTCCCGTAAAGTCGGCGTCGCGGCAGCGGCAGACGGCGAGGATGCAGAACTTTCGGAAGCAGTGGTCTCACTGGTGTTGGTATCACTGGAGACGGCGTCGCCGCTTTCCGAACTGCTGCATCCGGACAAGACGAGTGCAGCAGTGATCAGTGACGCTATTCCGAGAGCAAGTGTGCTGCTCTTAGGGCTCATAGTGTGACAGTCCTTCAGGTTCTGGCGACGGCCGAGCGCCGCCGGCAGCATTGCTGGCGCGGCTGAGACTATCAGCGCTACGACGGCCGAGTAGTGGCCTTGAAGGTAATGGTGCTGCCGGGCCGCAGCTGTGCCAGCGACGCAATCCCGGCGTCGGAAACGACGGCGATGACCGGGTATCCGCCGGTCACGGGATGGTCGGCGAGGGACACGACGGGCTGGCCGCCTGGTGGCACCTGGATGGATCCCGTCACGACGCCTTCGCTCGGCAATTCCCCGGTGCGTGAGCGATGCAAAGGCCCTTGGCCCTGTAGCCGGACCCCGACTCGGTTGGTGTGTTCGGTGACTTTCCACGTGGTGTGAAGGAGCGCGTGAACGGATGCGGCGGTGAACCAGGAATTTCGGGGGCCGAGCGTGATCTCGATCGGAACCGCGCCGAGTGCAGGTGCGGGCGGTGGAATCAACTCTTCGGTGGGCCACGTCCCTTCCTCGGCCCCGAGGAGGAGCAGATCGCCGGCGGCGAGCGGCGGCGGCCCGAGTCCGGAGAGCGTGTCGGTGGATCTGCTGCCGAGTACCTGCGGGACGTCGACGCCACCGCGTGCAGAGATGTACGTTCTCAACCCGGTTGTGCTGTAACCCAATTCGAGAATGCTGCCACTACCCAGATGGATGCTCGCGTAGTCAGGTGCCGGCCGTCCGTCGACGGCCAGCGGCACCCGCGCGCCTGTCGCTGCCACCGTCATCGAACCGACGGCCCGCATAGCGAAACCCCCAGCGGTGACTTCGATGGTTGCTGCTCGAAAAGTGTTGCCTACGAGTCTGTTAGCGCTGTCGTGCGAGATCATGTCGACGGCGCCGGATCTGCCGACCCCGAGAGCGCCGTAGCCTCTCCGCCCGCGGTCCTGAACTGTGGCGAGCGGGCCGGTACGCGCAACCTCGAGCCAGGCCATGAATCCATTGTCCCGCAACAGCGCGGTGAAGACACCAAAATCATGCTTGCACCAAAATCATGCACGGACAAAGGTGACTGTGGTGCCGGGTAGAAGCAGCGCCGGCGGGCGGCGCTCGGCATCCCACACCGACAGTTCCGTCGTTCCGATCAACTGCCAGCCGCCCGGGGAGCTACGCGGGTAGACGCCCGAGAACGGTCCGGCCAACCCGACTGCACCGGCCGGGACCTGCCTGCGCGGGTCCGATCGACGTGGAACTTCGAGCTTTCTCTCGTTGCTGGTCAGATACGCGAAGCCGGGGGCGAAACCGATGAACGCGACGGTCCACGACGCAGACGTGTGAGCATCGATCACACCGTCGACCCCGAGTCCGGTCAGCTTGCCCACCTCTACGAGATCGGGGCCGTCGTAGCGGACCGGAATCTCGACAGCAGACCCGCTCTCGTCTGCTGTGAGTTCGATCGGTACGGCCCCACGTACCCATTTCTCCACCAGTTGGTGCGCGGTGATCGTGTTGTCGTACTCGATCAAGATGGTTCGCGCCGCGGGAATCAGGTCGATCACGCCGGGGATCCGACTGGCGTCGAGAGCCCTGAAGTTGCCCAGCACGCTCGGCAGTTCGTCGTACTCGACGAGGACTGCGGATTCACCGGCGGGCAGGATCGTGATCATGTGAACGGCGTGATCTCGACGTCGGAAGATTCGAGGAGAGCACGGATTGCCACGGCCATGTCGACGGCTGCCGGACTGTCACCGTGCACGCACACCGATGCGGCAGCGACTTTCAACGTGCTCCCGTCGACTGCGTCCAACTCGCCGTCGACGACCATTCGCCGAACCCGTTCTGCAACAAGCGTCGGGTCGTGCAGAACGGCGCCCGACTCGGTGCGGGGGACCAGGGTGCCTTCCGCCGTGTACGCACGATCGGCAAAAGCCTCGGCGACCGCGTCGAGACCGGCCTCGCGCGCCTCTTCCAGAAACACCGAACCAGGTAGTCCGAGAACAGGTAGCGAACTGTCATAGGCAACGACGGCGGCGACCACGGCCCGCGCCTGCCGTCGGTGATGGACTATTGCGTTGTAGAGCGCGCCGTGGGGTTTGACGTACGTGACCCGCGATCCGGCGACACGAGCCAAACCGTCGAGTGCCCCTATTTGATAAATGACGTCGGCGGTGAGGTCCTTCGGGGACACGTCGATGAAGCGTCTGCCGAAACCGGCGAGGTCTCGGTACCCCACCTGCGCGCCGATCCGGACGCCGCGGGCGGCGGCGGATTCGCAAGTCGCCAACAGCGTTGTCGGGTCGCCGGCATGGAATCCGCAGGCGATGTTCGCGCTGGTGACAAGTTCGAGCATGGCGTCGTCGTCGCCCAGGGTCCAGGCTCCGAAGCCCTCGCCGAGGTCGCTGTTCAGATCAACGCTGTAGCCCATACCTCGATTCTAGGTAGGTATGGGCTCTCGGTGTTCAGGCCTGCGCCGGAATCCGTCCGGCATTCTTGCGACGTGCGGATCCGAAGAGTCGGCATATCAGGTAGATCACGAACGAGACCGAGGTGACGAAACTCGAGACGGGAACGCCGGGGGCCAGCGAGAGAAGGATGCCGCCGACGGCTGCCAGTTCGGCGAACACGACGGAGAGGATCGTGGCCTTGAGTGGGCTTGCCGTGACGTACGCGGCGGCCGCTGCGGGGGTGATCAGCAGCGACATCACCAGCAGAGCACCGACGATCTGTACGCCGAGTGCTGCGGTGATGCCGACCAACACTGCGAACACGATCGACAGTGCCCGGACCGGAACACCGCGAGCTGCAGCAACTTCGGGGTCGGTGCTTGCGAACAGCAAAGGGCGGTAGATGAATCCGAGTGTGCCGATCACGATGACCGCGCACAGCAGCAGAAGTTCGAGACCACTGTTTCCCGGCGCCACGATCTGTCCGACCAACAACGAGAAGCTGGTTCCCGTGCGACCGTCGTACGCCCAGAGGAACAACACCGACAGGCCGAGGCCGAAAGCCATGATCACGCCGATCACCGAATCTCGGTCGCGCGCTTTGGCTCCGAGCAGTCCGAACAGCACTGCCGCGACCACGGATCCGACGATGGCACCGAAGCCGACGCCCACACCGACGAGAAGTGCGGCGGATGCGCCCGTCAGTGACAGCTCACTCGTTCCGTGCACCGAGAACGACATCTGACGGCTCACGATCAGCGGCCCGATGATGCCGGCCAACAATCCGAGGATGGCACCGGCAATCAACGCCTGTTGGACGAAGTCGTACTGCAGTAGGTCGACGGTGGCGGACACGTCGAACATCCGCGACATCGCGTCGGTGAACTTGTTACTCACTGGTGGTGATCCTCATCAGAATGGTGAACGCCTTCTCCCGGGCGTAGTCCGCCTGCGCTGCCGAGCGCGTCGATGGCGTCTCCGGTGCCGATCACGACGAGGCGGCCACGAACCTGCAACACTTCAACGTCGGTGTTGTACAGATCCGAGAGAACCTCGGACGTCATCACTTCGGCCGGCGTCCCGATCCGGAATTTACCGTCCACCAGATAGAGCACTCGATCCACCAACGGCAGGATCGGATTGATCTCGTGCGTCACGAACAGCACCGCGGTGTCATGGCTGCGCCGCCGCTTGTCGATCAGCGTCGAGACCAGGTGCTGGTTGGCGAGGTCGAGGCTGAGCAGCGGCTCGTCGCACAACAGTATCCGCGGGTCGCCGACCAAAGCCTGTGCGATCCGCAGTCGCTGCTGCTCACCGCCGGACATGGAACCGATGGGAGCGTCGGCGAACGACTGGGCGCTGACCTGTGCGATGGCGTCGTCGACGATCTTGCGGCGACGACCCCGACGCAGTAGGCCCGTACCCCACTGGTGACCGTCGACGCCGAGGCCGACCAGGTCGCGGCCGCGGAGCGGGAGGCCGTCGTCGATCGATTTCTGCTGCGGGATGTACCCGACGTGTGAGTTCCCGGCCCGTGCCGGCGTGCCGACGATCTGTGCACTACCGCCGCTGAGTTGTAGTTGGCCCAGCAGAATCTTCAGGAGCGAGGTCTTGCCCGACCCGTTCGGCCCGAGTACGGCGATGAACTCACCTGGCTGTACCTCGAGATCGAGCCCGTCCCACAATGTGCGGGCGCCGAAGGACAATCGAGCGTCCTTCAGCGTCACAGCGGGCACGGAGGCCTCTGAAGGCGCGGAATTACCAGAAGGCACGGTGTTACCAGGGGGCACAGGAGTATTCGCGGAAGTTTCTGTCACAAGCCGATCGGTTCTTCTCGGAAATGGTGGGGCAAATAATTACTGGGCAGAGAGGGCGTTTGCGAGCGACTCCGCGGTCTGCGTCTGCCACTGAATGTAGTCCAGGCCCTCGGGGAGAGTCTCCGTAACCTCGACGACGGGCACGCCGGCGGTTTCGGCTGTGGTGCGCATGTCCTGGGTCACTTTGTCCTGCGTCTGGATGTTGTAGACCAGTGCGCGGGCCTGCTTCTCCGAGAGGAGCTGGCGCGTTGCGGCGATTGCGGCCGGTGAAGGATCGTTGCCGTCTTCGATGGCACTGGTGAACTCTTCGGGAGTTGCGTCCTTCAGTTCAGCTGCGACCAGGAGGTAGTGCGCGATCGGCTCGGTCTGCGCCACCGGTGCGCCTGCGTGGGCAGCGGCGATGGAATCGGTGATCGCTGTGACGCCGGCGAGCTTCTGGCTGTATGCCTTCGCGTTGTCCTCGTAGGTCGCCGCGTTGTCCGGATCGAGAGCGCTCAGCTGATCGGCCACCGAATGTGCGACGGCGTCGACGGTCGGGATGTCGAACCAGACGTGTTCGTTGACTGCGCCGTGGGTGTGACCGTCATGCGATTCGCCCGCGGTTTCGCCGGCGTGGATGCCGCCGTCGAGCAGGTTGTAGGCGTTGACCGTCTTCTGCTCGCCCTTGCCTGCGTCGAGGACGTCGGTGATGAACTGGTCGTAGCCGCCACCGTTGTAGACGACGAGCGATGCGTCGGTGATCTTGGCGGCATCGGCGGGAGTCGCTTCGAACGAGTGCGGGTCCGCGGACGGCTCGTTGATGATCGACGTCACGGTCAGCTTGTCGCCGGCGACGGCCTGCGCGACGTCGCCCCACACGTTCGTCGATGCGACGACGGTGATGCCGTCGTCCTTCGAGGAGGTTGAGCTGCACGCGGTGAGCGCGAATGCTGCGGCGACCGAGACGGCCGCGAGGGCGGTGGCGGTGCGGAATTTCGACGACGAACGCACGTGCTTTTCTCCTGAACAAAGGCTGGGCTAAATGCTATTGGAAACCGTTACCGTTACACATTAGCGCATAGTCGCTGGTAGTTCACCTTCGGTTCAGCCCCAACGCGCCGTCTGCGGGCACTACGGCTAACGTCCGTTTATGCCCCGGTCCCGTCAGCCACGCCGTCAAGCCACTTTGGCGTCGCTTGCCGCCGAGCTCAATGTGTCGAGAACTACAGTCTCGAACGCGTACAACCGACCCGATCAGCTCTCCGTCGAGCTGCGGGATCGAGTGCTCCAAGCGGCCAAGCGACGCGGATACCCCGGACCTGATCCGGTCGCCCGCTCCTTGCGAACTCGCAAAGCCGGCGCCGTCGGTCTCCTGCTCACCGAAGCACTCAGTTATTCGTTCCGTGACCCGGCCGCCATGAGCTTCCTGGCCGGTCTCTCGGAATCATGTGAGGACGCCGGCCAGGGCTTGCTGCTCATTCCGGCCGGGCCCGGGCGCGACGAGGTGGATGCTGCGGCCGTGGTCCAGCAGGCGGGCGTCGACGGCTTTGTCGTCTACTCCGTGGCCGACGACGACCCGTATCTTGCCGCCGTGCTCGAGCGTCACATTCCGATCGTCGTCTGCGACCAGCCCCGCGAGATTCCCGGTGCATCCCTCGTGGGCATCGACGACCGCGCTGCCATGCGCAAGGTCGCCGACTACCTCATCGGTCTCGGACACCGTGACATCGGCGTGCTCTGCATGAGGCTGGGGCGCGACCGGATGGACGGCGTCGTCAGCCAGGAACGACTCAAGTCCCCACACTTCCACGTCCAGCGTGAGCGGATCGAAGGAGTGCGCGACGCGATGGTGGCGGCCGACATGGACCCACTCTCACTCACCGTGATCGAGCGGTACGTCCACACATCGCAGTCCGGGCACTCGGCGGCGGCGGAAGCTCTCGCGACCAACCCCGAGATCACCGCACTGGTCTGCACCACCGACGTGCTGGCTCTCGGCGCCTTGGACTGGGCGCGCTGGCAGGGCATCGATGTACCTGGCCAACTGTCGATCACCGGATTCGACGGCGTCGACGAGGCGCTGCGCGAATCACTGACAACGGTGCGCCAGCCCCAGGAAGAGAAGGGCCGGCGCGCCGGTGCGCTCCTGATGTCGCCGTCTGGATCCGGCGTTCCGATAGTCGAGATGCTCGACACTGAACTACTGGCCGGGCGAACATCAGGTCGGATCAAGGGGTAGCGCTCACGCCAGGAGTTGGGCGCAGCGCAACAATCCCAGATGGCTGTACGCCTGGGGATGGTTGCCCAGCGAGCGTTCCGCGATGGGGTCGTACTCCTCCGCGAGTAGTCCGGTAGGACCCGCTGCCGCGACCAACTGATCGAACAGTGCCTCTGCTTGCAGGCGTTGCCCGATCAGCAGGTAGGCCTCGACGAGCCAGGCGGCGCAGAGGTGGAACCCACCTTCGATGCCGGGCAGACCGTCGTCGTGATGGTATCGGTATACCGTTGAGCCGCTGCGTAGTTCAGCCTCGGTGGCTACGACGGTCGCTGCAAAGCGCGGATCCGTCGGATCGATCAGCCCCGACAGTCCGATGTGCAGAGTCGCCGCGTCGAGATCGGTACCGTCGTAGGCTGCGGTGTACGACTGGACGTCGTCCTTCCAGCCTTTGTGTCGTACTTCGTCGGCGATCTGGTCACGCAGTTCCGCCCACTCGGGCAGGGCCTCGCGAGAAAAGCGGGTCGCAAGATCGACGGCGCGGTCGACGGTGACCCAGCCCATAACCTTGGAATAGACGTGGTGGCGCGGGTTGTCGCGAATTTCCCAGATGCCGTGATCGGGTTCGAACCAGCGCCGCTGCACTGCTTCGACCATGGCGCACACCAGTTCCCAGTCGCGGTCGCTCAAAGGATCGGGATCACCGGCCTTTTCGCGTGCATTCGCCAGTTCGACGATGAGCTCGACGATCGGGCCGAACACGTCCAGTTGAACCTGCTGATTCGCGGCGTTTCCGACGCGGACCGGCCGGGAGCCGGCGTATCCGGGAAGTGAATCGATGACGGCCTCTGGCGGTAGCGAAGTCCCGTAGAGCGTGTAGAGGGGGTGCAGGCGCTCGGGTCCCGGCAGTGTTTCGAGCACGCGGTGGACCCAGTCCAGGTAGTTCTCGGCCTCGTCGGTGGATCCGACGCTCACGAGAGCTGTTGCGGTGAGGGCGGCGTCGCGCAACCAGCAATAGCGGTAGTCCCAGTTGCGGACTCCGCCGATCTCCTCCGGCAGGGACGTCGTCGCGGCAGCCATGATGGAACCGGAATCGGCGTGGACCAGCCCGCGCAAGGTCAGTGCAGAGCGTTTCATCAAGTCCGGCTTCAGCTTCGGGAGTTCGAGCGTCTTGGCCCAATCGGACCAGTAGGCCTCCGAGGTCGCTCGACGCTCCAGCTCCGGAACGTCGGAAGGGCCGATTTCTTCTGTTCCGCAGCGCAATTCGAGGACGACGTCACCCTTGGACGGCTCGACGATGGCGTGGGCGGTCTGCTGGTTTCCGTCGGTGGCGATGTTCCACAGCACACCGGGGGAGCGGAGCACGTACGGCTCGTTGGTGCCGAGGACCCGAATGCCCTCGTCGACGACCTCGAGCGTGACCTGACCCTGGCCGAACTCGGGACGGGGTGCAAACGAGACGATCGCGTCGGCCTGACCGGAAATGATGCGGGTCAGGTCGGTTCGTCCCTGTGGGACGTCGTGGGGGAGGTAGTCGGTGACGGACAGGCTCGCCCAGCGGGTCTGAACTGTCATCGTGCTGTCGATGTACTTCTGGCTCAGTGGTAAGGCTGTGCGTCGAGGCCCGACCGAGAAGTGGCCGGCCCCGGTTCCGCCGAGAAGGTGTGCGAAGACGGCCGCTGAATCCGGTTCCGGGTGACACAACCAGGTCAGCGTCGCATCCGGGGTCACCAAAGCGACGGTGCGCGGACTGGCGAGCATCGAGAGTCGCTCGATGGGCGGAGCGTCGGCGCCGGAAAGCCACGTACGACGCTCGTCGAGCAGGAACGCCAGAGCGGCAGCGACGTCCTCGGTGCTGTCGACGCGATAGTCGGCGACGGTGTCCCCGCTGCCGACCTTGATTCCGATGTCCGGCCCCTGAAGCCTGCTGAACGCCTTTTCGTCGGTCACGTCGTCGCCGATGAATACGGCAGCGGTTGCGCCGTCCTGATGGCGAATCAAGTCGAGTGCGTGCCCCTTGTCGGTGGCGATGACAGCCAACTCGACCACTGATTTGCCCTCGGTGACCTGAACGCCTGGCCAGAGTGCCGATTCGGTGCGGACGGCGATGAGCGCCTTCTCGGCGTCGTCGGCACTGGTGTTGCGTACGTGCAGTGCAACGCTGGCGGGCTTCTTCTCCACCGTTGCCCCAGGGGTGTCGGCGGCGATTCGGCCCAACTCGGTGACGATCTCGTCGAGCAGTTTCCTGGCGTCGGCGTCGATCGCGTGAACGAATCCGATGTCGAACTCGGAGCCGTGGCTGCCGACCAATTGCACTTCGGCGGGAAGTCGGGACAGCGCAGCCAGATCCTTGAGGGCGCGGCCCGAGATCACGGCAGCCGTCGTCGACGCGAGGCTGGCGAGAGAGCGAAGCGCACGCACCGTTTCCGCCCGGGGATACGCCTTGTCCGGGTTGGCGACGATGGGTGCCATCGTCCCGTCGTAGTCGGAGGCTACGAGCAGACGCGGCGTGCGTGCCACGCCTGACAGCGCTCGGCGGAGTTCGATGGACAGATCTTGTGCGCTCACCTCTTCAAATCTAGGTGATGCAGCGACTCCTGGCTCGATACGTTTCCGGCCGATCAGTGCAAAAATGACAGATGCGACAAAGGATGTCTATTCGGGTTTCCGAGTTCCGTCACCGAGCAGCAGTTCAACCGTCAATTCCAGTCGATTGGCGACATCGGTAGCCGAAGAGCGTCGCGTGAGCCATGCCACCAAATTGGACAGCCACACATCGGAGATCACGCGCGCGATCGCCAACTGCTCTTCGGTTGGCTCCTCTTCGGTCATCGCTCGTGCGAAGAGGCGGTCCATCAACTGGCCCACCTGATCGACCTCGGCCGCTGCGGAGGCGTCGGCGAACATGAACGCGCGAGTCATCGCTTCGGTGAGGAGCGGATCGCGCTGCATCGCGCGGGTGATGAGGCTGAGGATCAGCTGCATCCGCTCGAGCGGACTGGTTCCAGGCGGGATCTTGCCCTTGGAATCGATCTTCTCGAATTCGCGTGCCAGGGCGGACACCAGTAGGTGAACCTTGGACGGGAAGTAGCGATAGAGCGTTCCGACTGCGACGTCGGCACGCTCGGCCACGGCGCGCATCTGAACAGCCTCGTAGCCCCCCTTGGACGCCAAGGCGAGTGTTGCGTCGAGAATCCGCTTGCGGCGTTCACGTTGCGCGTTGGAGCTGAGATCGTCGTCCCCGAGCGTTGCAGAAGCAACCGTGTTGGAGCGGGATCGGGATGTTGTGGTCATCGACAAATTCCTTCGCGCCTTGACTCTTGGCCAGGTGTCATATTAGAACACGTTCTAAACAATTGTGTCACTTATCGAGAGGCGGGAACCAGTTGTGACAATCGCCACGACCGATGAACAGCGGGCGGTCCAGGAATCGATAGAGGCCTGGGCTCGCTCGGCCACGCCGATGGACATGGTACGCCGTGGACCAGCAGTTTCGTGGCGGGAGAAATGGTCCGAGTTCGCGTCTCTCGGGATATTTTCGGTCGCCGTTCCCGAAGCGGTAGGCGGAGCCGGGGCCGAAATCGTCGATCTCGCAGCAATGCTCGAGCAGGCGGCAATCGAACTCGTGCCGGGTCCTGTTCTCACGACTGCACTCGCAGCTCTGGTGGTGGGGCGTAGTTCGTCGCCCGCTGCCAAGCGATGGTCCGAAACGCTCGCCGACGGTGCGCTGCCGTGTGCCGTCGTATTGGACGAAAGTCCAGTTGCGGCAACGGCGAATGCGTCCGGCGGCATCGAGCTTCATGGCGAAGGAGGTTACGCCTGGGGCGGCGATTCGGGCGTATCGGTACTCGTGTCGGCGGGCGTGGTGTCCGAAGACGAAGGCTCGCGTGTCGTCTGGGCTCTCGTCGACGGAGACAGTGAAGGCGTGACCTACGAAGCGGTCGACACGATCGACAAGTCGCGACCACTCGCGCGAGTCTCCTTCGATCGAGTGACGGTCGACGCCGACCGAATCCTCGATGACATTGCGCCAGGATCGGTTTCCGACCTAGCGGCGGTACTTGGGGCTGCCGAAGCTGCCGGAATTGCGGCGTGGAGCCTGCGTACTGCGGTGGAGTACGCGAAGATTCGCGAACAATTCGGAAAGCCCATCGGCTCGTTCCAGGCGATCAAACACATCTGCGCCGAAATGCTGTGTCGCGTAGAGAATGCCGGAGCCGTCGCCTGGGATGGTGCGGTCGCTGCCGAGTCGGGCGACGAACTTCCGATCGCCGCAGCAGTGGCCGCCGCGGTGTCGCTGGATGCCGCTGTCGACACGGCAAAGGACTGCATTCAAGTGCTCGGCGGCATCGGATTCACCTGGGAGCACGAGGCGCACTTCTACCTTCGTCGAGCACTGTCGCTCCGGCAGATTCTGGGCGGATCGTCTCATTGGCGCGCACGCGTCGCGGAATTGACGATCGGCGGCGCACGGCGTCATCTTCAGATCGACTTGAGCGAGCTCGAATCCGACCGGTCCGAAATTCGCGAAGAGGTAGCGCAATTGGTGGCGCTGCCCGAATCCGAGCAGCGCAACGCGTTGGCCGAATCGGGCTACCTTGCACCGCACTGGCCCAAGCCGTACGGCCGGGGCGCCAAGGCCGCGCAACAGATTCTGATCGAAGAGGAATTGGCGGCCGTCGGTATCGGCCGACCCGATCTGGTGATCGGCTGGTGGGCAGTGCCGACCATCCTCGAGCACGGCAGTGCGGAGCAGATCGAAAGATTTGCGACTCCGACGCTCAAGGGCGAGATCACCTGGTGCCAGCTCTTCAGTGAACCCGGCGCAGGTTCGGATCTTGCGGCACTGCGCACGACCGCGGAAAAGGTCGACGGCGGTTGGAAGCTGAACGGCCAGAAAGTCTGGACTTCGCTTGCGCGTGAAGCTGACTGGGCCATCTGCCTCGCCAGGACCGATCGCGAGGTTCCCAAACACAAGGGCATCACGTACTTCCTTCTCGACATGAAGACGGCTGGGATTCGGATCTCGCCGCTGCGCGAGATCACCGGAGATGCCCTGTTCAACGAAGTCTTCCTCGACGACGTCTTCGTCCCGGACGAGTGCGTCGTCGGCCAGCTCGGTGGAGGCTGGAAACTGGCCCGAACGACCCTCGCCAACGAGCGGGTCGCAATGAGCGGTGGCTCTTCGCTCGGCGGTGCGATGGAGGAATTGCTCGAGCTGGCCGGCGACCCCGATCCTGTGGTGGCAGACAAGCTCGGTGGGCTGATCGGAACCGCCATGGTGGGCTCACTGCTGGAATTGCGCACGACACTGCGGCAATTGGACGGTCAGGATCCGGGTCCGGCGTCGAGCGTCCGCAAGCTGGTGGGCGTGCGCCAGCGTCAGAATGTCGCGGAGTTCGCCATGGAATTGGGTGGTACTGCCGGGTGGGTGGAGGGCCCGCTTTCGCGTGAGTTCCTCAACACGCGATGCCTGTCGATTGCCGGCGGAACCACGCAGATTCTGTTGACCGTCGCCGCGGAGAGAATTCTGGGCCTGCCCCGTGATTAGACGGCGTGAGTAGAGGCCTTTAGAAATGTCCACGTTGGTGATACAACTAGAACACGTTCTACATCAGAGACAGGATTGCCAGCGTGGACTTCACTCCCGATGAAACCCAGGAAGCGGTAGCCGAGGTGGCAACCGCGCTCCTTGCCCGCGAACTGGAGCCGGACGCGCTCTGGGCGGCATTCGCCGATGCCGACCTGCTCACGTTGGCCCTGCCCGAGCGTCTGGGCGGCGAGGGACTCTCCGTCGCCGACGTCGGTTCTCTCCTCGTCGAGGTCGGCCGGGCCGCCGCTCCAATTCCGGCTCTCGCAACCCTCGGCTTCGGTGTACTCCCCATAGTCGCTCTGGGGACCGACGCTCAACAGGACGAATTGCTCACCGGAGTCGGCGCCGGACGGGTGTTCACCGCGGCGCTCGGTGAGCCGGGTCAGCAGTTCCCGGCACAGCCGTCGACCACCGCCCATCAGTCGGGCGACTGGTATCGCGTCAGCGGGACGGTGCTTGCCGTGCCTTTCGCGGCGAGCGCACACAGAATCCTTGTGCCCACCGACGCCGGAGTCGTTCTCGTCGATCCGACCGCCGCCGGCGTCGCATTGACGCCGACTCCCAGTGCGTCCGGCAGTCCGGAGTTCGCAGTCACCCTGGACGAGGCCGTCGGTGAACTTCTCGGTGCCGGCGAGGAAGCCGTCCAGACGCTGTACCGGATCGCCACGGCAAGCATCGGAGCCGTTGCAGACGGTTTGGTGTCCGGCGCCGTCGATCTCACTGCGGCACATGTCGGCTCGCGTGAGCAATTCGGTAAGCCGCTCGCCACGTTCCAGGCAGTCTCACAACAGATAGCCGACGCGTACGTCACCTCCCGGACCCTTCATGTCGCGGCGTTGTCGGCGTCCTGGCGCGTGTCGGAGGGCCTGGACGCCCAGTCGGACCTCGACGTCATGGCGTACTGGATCGCCCAAGAAGTGCCTGCCACGATGCAGGTGCTTCACCACCTGCACGGCGGTCTGGGCGTCGACGTCACGTATCCACTTCATCGTTACTACTCGACTGCAAAAGACCTGGCACGCCTGCTCGGCGGTGCTTCGCAGCGACTCGACCTCGTGGGGGCCCGGTGTTCATCGATCTGACCGACAGTCAGCGCGCATTGCAAGCTGAACTTCGACGCTACTTCTCGACGCTGATCTCGCCCGAAGAGGCCAAGATCATGCGCGTGGAGCGGCATGGCCCTGCCTATCGCGAGGTCATTCGTCGTATGGGCAAGGACGGCTGGCTCGGCGTCGGCTGGCCGGTGGAGTTCGGCGGACGTGGGTTCGGTGAAGTCGAGCAGCAGATTTTTGTCAACGAGGCTGTGCGGGCGGATGTCCCACTGCCTTCGGTGACGTTGCAGACCGTCGGTCCGACCCTGCAGAAGTACGGCAGCGAGGAGCAGAAGCAGAAATTCCTGCCCGCGATCCTCGCCGGTGAAGTGCACTTCGCGATCGGCTACACCGAACCGGAAGCCGGCACCGACCTTGCAGCATTGCGCACTTCGGCGGCACGAAATGGTGACGAGTACGTCGTCAACGGCCAGAAGATTTTCACCACCGGCGGGCATGACGCCGATTACGTGTGGCTCGCCGTGCGGACAGGGTCTGCCGATTCACGGCACCGCGGCATCTCCATCCTGATCATGGATACCAAAGATCCCGGCTACACTTGGACCCCGATCATCACCTGCGACGGTGCGCATCACGTCAACGCCACCTACTACGAGGACGTTCGCGTTCCGGCGAACATGCTTGTGGGTGAGGAGAATCAGGGCTGGCGCTTGATCACGACGCAGCTCAACCACGAACGCGTCATGCTCGGTCCGGCAGGTCGTGTCGCAGGGATTTACGACCACGTCTTCGATTGGGCCAAGCGTGAAAACCTGCTTGATCACGTTGACGTACGGCGCGCGCTCGGCGAAATTCATGCGACGTACCGCCTCAACGAACTGCTCAACTGGCAAGTGGCGTCGAGTGATTCGGATTCGGTGGATATCGCCGACGCTTCGGCAACCAAAGTGTTTGCGACCGAGCGTATCCAGCGGGTCGGTCGACTCGCGGAAGAGATCGTCGGGCGGTACGGAAATCCGATCGATCCCGAAACTGCTGATCTCATGGAGTGGCTCGACATGCAGATCAAGCGCAACCTGGTGATCACCTTCGGCGGTGGAGTCAACGAGGTGATGCGCGAATTGATCGCCACCGCCGGCCTGAAGCTTCCTCGCGTTCCGAGATAGGAAACAAATCGTGTCAGATCCCATTCTCACTGCTGCCGAGCGGGTTCGAGAGGACGGGCCAAGCGCTCCTCGCGCCGGCCGGGACCCCGTGAACCTGCCGATGATCCGCAACTGGGTCGAGGCGATCGGTGACGAGAACCCGATCTACGTCGACGAATCGGCTGCCCGCGCCGCCGGACACGACGGAATAGTCGCACCGCCGGCGATGGCGCAGGTATGGACGATGCGCGGTCTGGGGGCAATTCGAGAAGCCGACGATCCGTTGGGACGGATGACGGACATTCTCGACGAGGCCGGATTCACGTCCGTCGTCGCGACCAACTGCGATCAGATCTACCACCGCTACTTGAAGCCGGGTGAAGAAGTCACCATCTCCTCGGTGTTGGAAGACGTTGTGGGACCCAAGAAGACAGGTCTTGGTGAAGGATGGTTCTTCACTACTCGCAGCTTCTGGCGGGTCGGCGAAGAACTGGTCTCGGAGATGATGTTCCGGATCTTGAAGTTCGCGCCGCCAGTCAGCGAGAGTTCCTCCACTGACGTGCCTGCGGACCTGGACGCATCTCGAATGCTGCGTCCGACAGCATCCCTCGACACGCAGTTCTTCTGGGACGGTGTCGCCGCACACGAGTTGCGTATTCAACTGCGTGCGGACGGTTCGGTACAGCACCCGCCGGTGCCCGCGATCTGGAAACACAAGTCGGAGCAGACCGACTACGTGGTGGCGTCAGGTCGGGGAACGGTCTTCAGCTTTGTCGTTCACCACGCCCCCAAGGTTCCTGGTCGGTCGTTGCCGTTCGTCGTGGCCCTGGTCGAACTGCCCGAGGGTGTGCGGATGCTCGGCGAATTGCGCGGTATCGATCCGTCGAGTGTGTCGATCGGGATGGAGGTGGAGGCGATCTACCTCGACTTCCCCGGAGACGAAGAGACCGGGGGAACTCCCTGGACTCTGTACGCCTGGCAGCCGGTTTCTGTGTCTGCGGTGTCTGCGGTTTCTGCGGTGAAGGAGTGACGATGACTTCGACGACGGATATCACTGTGGGAGAGGTTCTTCCGCAGCTCTCGATTTACGGCGACCCGACGTTTGTGGTCTCGGCGGCGCTCGCTACCCGCGATTTTCAAGATGTTCACCACGACCGCGATCTCGCACAGAAACGCGGCTCGAAGGACATCTTCGTCAACATCCTCACCGACACCGGCTTGGTGCAGCGATTCGTGACCGATTGGGCAGGACCGCGGGCTGTACTCACGTCGATCAAACTTCGCCTCGGAGTCCCCTGGTACGCCTACGACACCTTGACGCTCTCCGGAACGGTGACCTCCTACGACGAGGATCTCGTATCGCTTGCGGTGGTCGGCAAGAACAGTCTGGGAGATCACATCACCGCACAGGTCACACTGGCATTTCCGGCGTCGGGCTCGAATGGAGACATTGAAAACGGAGACATTGAATGAGCGCATTGTCCGGCAAGGCAGCGATCGTCGGAATCGGAGCCACGGATTTCTCGAAGGACTCCGGTCGCAGTGAACTGCGACTGGCCGCCGAAGCTGTTCAAGCCGCGTTGGACGACGCCGGTCTGACACCCGCCGACGTCGACGGTCTTACCTCGTTCACCATGGACACCAACACCGAAGTGGCAGTAGCTCGTTCGGTGGGGATTCCGAACCTCAAGTTCTTCAGCCGCATTCACTACGGAGGCGGTGCCGCTGCGGCGACGATTCAGCAGGCCGCCATGGCTGTTGCCACCGGCGTCGCAGACGTCGTCGTCGCTTACCGCGCGTTCAACGAGCGATCGGGTGCCCGTTTCGGGCAGGTGAACTCCGGCCTTGTGGCGCAGGTCAATTCGTCGGGCACGGATAACGCTTTTTCCTATCCTCACGGATTGGGTACTCCTGCATCGTTTGTCGCGATGGTCGCGCAGCGATACATGCACGTATACGGAGCGTCCAGCGAGGACTTCGGTCGAATCGCCGTCGCCGACCGTAAGCATGCAGCCACCAATCCGAAGGCGTTCTTCTACGGGAAACCGATTACCCTCGAGGACCATCAGAACTCGCGATTCATCGCTGAACCTTTGCATCTCCTCGATTGCTGCCAGGAATCCGACGGCGGCATCGCGATCGTCGTCACCTCGGCAGAACGAGCCAAAGATCTGAAGAACACCCCCGCCGTTATCGCTGCCGCCGCACAGGGCAGCGGGGCAGATCAATACATCATGACCAGCTATTACCGCGACGGTTTGACCGGCTTACCGGAGATGGGCCTTGTCGGCGATCAGCTCTGGTCACAAAGTGGGCTGCGCCCGTCGGACATGCAGACGGCGATCTTCTACGACCACTTCACGCCCTATGTTCTGATGCAGCTCGAGGAACTCGGTTTCTGCGGTAGGGGAGAGGCCAAGGACTTCATCGCCGGTGGCGCAATCGAACTCGGAGGCAAGCTTCCGATCAACACCCATGGTGGACAGCTCGGCGAGGCATACATTCACGGGATGAACGGTATCGCCGAGGGTGTTCGGCAGATCCGCGGTACTTCGGTCAACCAGGTCGACTCCGTCGAGAATGTACTGGTGACTGCGGGAACGGGCGTTCCGACATCGGGGCTTGTGCTGACTCGCTGATTATCGTGGGCACAGCTTCATCAAGCGTCACGGCCGGTTGGCACCGCATCGGGGTCTCCTTCGATGCGGTGCTCGGTCCGTGTTCTGTTGTCGCCAAAGAGGTTTGACCTCTCAGGTTTTGAAGGTGGTGTTCGCCGGCCTGGGTTGCTGTCCGGGGTCGATCGAGGGTGGTGGGATGAACCAGGGTTTGTTGTCGGCGCCTATTCGGATTTCCCATTTCCCGACGAACCCGGATTTGCGGTGCATCAACCGGTGATGTGAACGGCACAGCAGGACCAGGTTGTTCATCACCGTCGGGCCACCGTTCGCCCAGTGCCGGATATGGTGCGCATCAGTCCAGGCGGGCACGCATGTGCAGCCCGGGAAGGCGCAGCCTTTGTCTCGGGCGATGAGGGCGACGCGTTGTTCGGCGGTGACCAACCTCTTTCCTGGTTTCGCATCCAAGGGCGCGCCGTGATCGTCGAGCAGGACGGTGGAGAGGAAGCAGTCACACCCGAGGAGTCTGGTCTGCGATACGGACAGTGGTCCGAGCCAGGGCATGTGCCCGACATCAAGATCCGATACAGCCATTCCGTCATCAGAAGTGGAGGGTGTTGCGGCGCAGTCCCGGTGCTCGGCCAGATCCCGAGCATTGATGTGCACATTCACGTGTGGACGCTGCCCACCATCGGTACCGGTCTTGGCGCAGTCCAGATAGCGGCGGATCAGTTCGGTGAACCCGTCCGCCGTGCGTTTCGCCGCCGACCGAGCATCCGGCGTCCCATCCGGTGCCGGGGTCGGCATCGTCAGATTCGACAACGCCGACAACAGCATTTCACCGGTCAGGGCATCGAAATCGCCGCGCACCACCACTCGACCGTTCAATGTCGAGGCGATCCGCAACTCGTTGAGATCGACATCCTCGGCGGGCGGGATCTCATCTGATTCGAACAACCGCTCCAAGGTCGCGATCACGTTCCGCACTTTCGTCGTCGTCGCTTCCACACCCGACGCAGCTGCCAACAACAAATCGATGCACTTCGGTAGCGCCTCCTCCGGCATGCCTTTCGGTGGTGATTCACAGAACGCCACGATCAACACGGCATGATCGAACGAACAGTCCCCGCCATCGAACCGAGCCGCCACCGCCGGAAACGGCCGCAAAGCTGCACCTAACGCGGCGATCTTCTTCCCGTCCCGAACCTGCAGCATCGTGTTGCCCGCCAACCACGCACCCACCCCGCGGCTGGCAATCACCTGATCATCCGGCCGCATCGACAACTCGTCCACCACCGCCACCCGCACAGCCTCGAGACGAAGAATCTCCGCACTCGCGTCGATAGCAGCAGCACGCAACTCAGAAGCCGTCAACTGCCACAGGCGTCCGCGCAACCCCACCGCAGAACCAGACACCACATCCGACAACAAGACGCTCATTGAATCCCCCGATCCCCTCCCCAAATCATACTCGAACATGCGTTCGAGTCAAGAGGTGCTTTTGGGCTCGCTCTAGGATCGCTGGATGTTCACGTTGACTACGGAACGCCTTGTTCTTCGAGATTTCACTGCCGCGGATGAAGGTGCCGTCCATCAGTACGCGTCCGACCCTGCCGTCTGTAGATATGTTGATTGGGGGCCGAACACCCCCGCGGTGACCAGGGCATTCCTGGCTGACGCGGCACTCGAAGCTGCGCTCGTCGAACGTCGCACGTTCACCCTGGCCATCACGTCGAAGGCCGATGGAGCGGTCATCGGTTCGGTAGCTGTGTGGGAAGTATCCGCCGCGCACCGGCGGGCGGAACTCGGTTTTGTCGTGAACCCGAAGTTCCAAGGGCGAGGCTATGCGTCGGAGGCGGGGCGCGCGGTTCTGGAATTCGCCTTTGCTCGCTTCGGAGCGCAGCGAGTGCAAGCAACGTGTCGTCCCGAGAACTCGGCGTCGGCGTCGGTGCTCACCAAAATCGGAATGGAGGAGGAGGGGCGAATGAGGGCACACATGGTGATCCGGGGGACCGCGGTGGATTCGCTGCTTTTTGCTGCAACACGACCCGCCGCCGTACAGCCAGAGATCACGTCATCTCACTTCGCGTGACCTTCCCGGGCCCTGGTGCGATACTCGAACCATGTTCGAGGATGCCTTGCTCATCGACGCGGCCGGCCGGCCCACTATGCAGCATCACCAGGCCTTTTCTCGGGACTGGGACCGCATCAAGGAGTGGTCCGACAACATCTACATGCCGTATACGGTCACGCCGATCGGAAGTCGGTTGAAGCCGGCTTCGGACATGTACTCCGCGGCAGTCGGCAAGATCGACGTCACCAGATTCTGTTACGGGATTCCGGTCTCCGTCGGTGAATGTTCGCCTGAGGCCGGAAACATTCTGGTTCTGACGACTATCAGAGGCAACGGTCGACATGCCCTCGGCGGAGGAACTGCGGTGAATACTGCCGTGGGGGAGACCTTTGTCGCCGACTGTAGCCGGACCGACTACTTCGTCGAATTCGACGAAGATCATCTGCAGCTGAATCTCACTGTGCCGCATCAGCTTGTCGCCGATCACGCCATGCAATGGTTCGGGTCGGTTCCCGACGACCGTCTGTGGCGGCACAAGTGCACCATTGGCGGGCGGGGCTCGAGTTGGCTGGCATTGATGGACTACGTCGTTCGCGCAATTGCAGAGTCGCCTGAGGCGATGTCGAGCGAAAGGCTGGGTGCCAGGGTTCAAGAACTCATCGCGGCTCAGCTTCTCGACGAGTGGGCGACGCAGGCCGGGCTGCAACTCGGCGTCGACGTCGCCTCCGCCGAACCTGCCTACGTGCGATCGGCAGAGGAGTACATCGATACGTTTGCTCGCTCGGTGCCGACGGCATCGGAGATCGCGGCTGCGGTGGGTGTCAGTGTCCGGGCGCTCACTGCGGGATTTCGACGGTACCGAGACACCACGCCGGGGCAACGATTGCGCGCGCGTCGGTTGGAGGGTGTACGCGGCGAACTGTTGCGTTCCGACGGGAGAACCGTCTCCGAAATCGCCAACGCCTGGGGCTACGTCAATCTGGGCATGTTTGCGGCCACATACCGGAAACGGTTCGGAGAGTTGCCTTCCGAGACCCGGAATCGACTCTGAGGACAGTTGTTTGAACGGTCATGACGATCGTTTTACGCACTCGATGAACTGCCGTGATCCGTTGTTTCGTGTCGGAGCGTTCTGCAAGGATTGAAATCGAACGTGACAGCAATCCCACGAGCTAGGAGTACGTCATGGCAACTCGACTCAATCCGTACATCAGCTTCAACGGCAATGCCCGTGAGGCGTTGGAGTTCTACAAAGAAATCTTTGGTGGCACGCTGGCGCTGAGCACGTTCGGTGAGTTCGGCAATCCCGGTGAAGGCGGCGACAAGATCATGCACGGAATGCTCGAAACCGATCAGGGATACACCCTGATGGGTGCCGACACTCCGCCCGGCATGCCGTACAACCCCGGCGACAACATCACGGTCAGCCTCAGCGGCGACGACGGCGATGTGCTGCGCGGGTACTGGGAGCAGTTGTCGGGAACGGGAACGGTGAGCGTTCCACTCGAGAAGCAGATGTGGGGCGACGAATTCGGCGCCTGTACAGACAAATTTGGCATTTCCTGGCTGGTGAATATCGGAGCGCCCCAGAGCTGACTCCAATCTCTGCCCGGTTCTGCCGAAACGAGACAGTTTTCCTGCCGTTTCGAGGCAGAGCCGGGTGTGTGATCGCCGTTACATTCTGTTCGACAAGACAAGTTGCAAGTCGGATGGAGAAATGCAGTGACGATCGAAGATATTGCGCGGAAGCCCCTTTCGAAGCAGCGCCTCGACGACGTGCTGGCGCGAGCAACTCAGGGGGCTGATCGCGTCCCGGGTGTGGTCGCGATGATCACGGATCGAGAAGGCAACATCTACGAGGGTGCTGCGGGCGAGCGGACTCTCGGTCACGGCGAACCGATGACCCTCGATACAACCTTTGCGCTCTTCTCCACCACCAAGGCGATCACCGGTACCGCTGTCCTGCAATGTGTGGAGGAGGGATTGCTCGATCTCGATGCACCTGCAGCGACCTATGTTCCCGACATCGGTGAGCTGAAGGTCCTGGACGGTTTCGACGCCGGCGGAAACCCCGTTCTTCGGGAACCCAAGCGTGACATCACCACTCGCATGCTGCTCCTTCACACTGCAGGGTTCGGCTACGACTTCTTCAACGAGTCGTACAACCGGCTCTCGCAGGAACATGGGCAGCCCAGCGTGATCACGTGTAGCAAAGCGGCGCTCACGACACCGCTGCTCTTCGACCCGGGTGAGAAGTGGGAGTACGGCACCAACATCGACTGGGCCGGACAGGTCGTCGAGTCGATTCGAGGTCAGCGACTCGGCGATGTCATGCGCGAGCGCATCTTCGAACCTCTCGAGATGGCCGATACGGCATTCACGATGAGCCCGTCGATGAAGGATCGACTTGCGCCGATCCATCAGCGTGAGAGCGACGGAAGCCTCACTCCGCTCATCGGATTCGAGCTTCCGGCCGAACCCGAGGTGCACATGGGTGGTCACGGTTTGCACGGCACTGTCGGCGACTACATGAAGTTCATCCGTATGTGGCTCAACGACGGCGCGGGCACTTCGGGTCGCGTGTTGTCGTCGGAGACGGTAGCTGCAGCCGTTCAGAACGGGCTCGAAGGCCAGCACGTGGGGTTGTTGCCCGGAGTTCTCCCGACGCTGTCCAACGATGCGGAATTCTTCCCCGGTGTACCCAAAGGATGGGCATACTCCTTCATGACAAATGAAGAGGTGGCACCCACCGGTAGGCCGGCCGGATCGCTGGCTTGGGCGGGTCTTGCCAACCTCTATTACTGGATCGACCGGCAGACCGGCGTCGGCGGGTTCTGGGCAACGCAGATTCTGCCGTTCGCGGACGCTGGATCCATCAACGGATACCTGGAATTCGAGACCGCCGTTTACCAGTGATCGGCTGGATTCCCGCTGTCCGGGATCGACTGTTTCTTTCGGGCGGGTTCGGAGTACGCATGCAGTACAGCGCACGCTTGCATACGACGAACTAGGAGACGGCATGAACAGCCTCGAAGGCAGCTTCGAAGGAAAAGTTGCACTGATCACCGGCGCCGCACGCGGTCAGGGGCGCGCCCACGCTGTCGCATTCGCGGAGCGTGGCGCGGACATCGTGATCTGCGACCGGTGCGAGAACAGTGATGTCGTCGCCTACCCCCTCGCAAACGAGGAGGATCTGAAGGAAACCGTTCGTTTGGTGGAAGCCACCGGTCGTCGGTGCATTGCCGTCAAGGCAGACACTGCTGATCGCGACGCAATGGACGCGCTCGTTGCCCGCGCTGAAGCCGAGTTCGGCCGTGTCGACATCGCCGTCGCGAATGCCGGTGTGTCCGTGCCCGCTCCGATCACGTCGATGACGTCGGCACAGTGGAACGAAGTCATCTCGTCGAACCTGACTGGTGTGTTCAACACCGTTGCGGCCGTGTCAGGTGGAATGGCGGAACGTGGTTACGGTCGCATCATCACGATTTCCTCGATGATGGGTCGCTCCGGTGGCACCCAGATGGCTGCGTACGGCGCCTCCAAGTGGGGCGTCATCGGTTTGACGAAGAGTGTGTCGCTCGAACTGGCAAACTCGGGTGTGACCGTGAATGCTATTGCACCGGGGAACATCTCGACGCCGATGATTCACAACGACATGATGTACGCGATGATGCGGCCTGACCTCGAATCGCCGACGGCAGACGACGTCGAACCCGTGTACGCGACTCTGCATGCGCAGCCGGTCGGTTGGCTGGATCCCTTCGAGATCACGCGAGCAGTCCTGTTCCTCGCCGCCGACGCGAGTGCCCACATGAGTGGCATCGTGGTTCCTGTCGACGCCGGAGTCGCCGCTCGCTCGAACGCTTGACGGACAAGACCGTTCGCGCGAAAGCGCGGACCGGGTGGGTCGTCGGCGTCCTGAGTCTGAGCGGCGTGGTGGTCGCGCTGCAACAGACCTTGGTGGTGCCGGTCCTGCCTGCGTTCGCGACGGCATCGGGAGTATCGTCCTCCACCGCTTCCTGGCTGGTGACCTCGACGTTGCTGACCGGTGCCGTCGCGACCCCTCTCATCGGCAGACTCGCCGACATGTTCGGCAAGCGCGCGATGATGCTCGTCTGTCTTGCCGTGATGATCGTCGGCTGCATGGTTGCTGCGCTCAGCCAGAGTTTCTGGTTACTGATCCTCGGGCGCTCGTTGCAGGGGTTCGCGACGGCACTTCTGCCCGTCGGAATCAGCATCATGCGCGATGTCCTTCCTCCGGAAAAGCTCAGTGGTGCAGTAGCTCTCATGAGTGCGACGTTGGGGATCGGTGGCATGTTCGGTATGCCGATGGCTGGGGTGATCTCGGCGCACTGGGGACTACCCGCGCTTTTCTGGGTCACCGGTGGATTCGGGGTAGTACTGATAGTCGTCTTGCCGCTGGTGGTGCCGGAATCGGCTGTGAAGAGTCGCGGACGCTTCGACTTTCTGGGAGCCACAGTCCTCACGCTCGCTATGACTGCACTGCTGCTGGCCGTTTCGAAAGGAACCGAATGGGGCTGGGCAAGCCCCGAGGTTCTGGTTCTGATCGCGTCCGGCGTGGTCTTGCTCTGTGGATGGATTCCGTGGGAACTGCACACGCCGGCACCGCTGGTCGATCTGCGGACTTCCCTTCGCGCTCCGATTCTGGTTTCGAACGTCTGCGCAGTATTACTCGGTTTTGCCATGTTCATCAGCGCGTTGGCGGCAACGCAGGAACTTCAGTTGCCCCTGGCGTCGGCGGACGGTCTCGGACTCTCGGCTGCCGAAGCCGGACTGGCGATGATGCCGGGCGGAGTCCTGATGATCGGATTGGCGCCGGTGTCGTCGAAGGTGACGAGGCGATGGGGAGCGAAGGCCACGTTGGCCTCAGGAGCGATCGTCATCGCAATCGGATACGTCTTGCGTGTGCTGTTGACGCCGACGCTGGTCAATATCGTGATCGGCGCTGCCGTGGTATCGGCCGGTGTGGCATTTTCCCTGGCAGCCATGCCGACTCTGATCACCGAATCTGCGCCGATCCATCAGACTGCCTCGGCCAACGGATTCAACAGCCTGCTCCGTTCGGTCGGTACCTCCACCGGAAGCGCCGTTGCGGCAGCGGTATTGGCCGGTTCGACGGTGGTGATCGGTGCGAGCACTGTGCCGACCCTGCATTCGTTCGCGGTTTTGTACTGGATCGGAGCGGGCGTATCGGCACTGGCGGCCGCGGTGACCTTGGCAGTGAGGGTGGAGCGGACGGGGGCGGTATCGCGGCCCGAGTTACCAATTGCCGCTGAAACCGATGGCGCAACGAAGATCGGGTGAGTCGACGGACTCACCCGATCTTCGTCACCGTTATCTCCGACTGGAATCGACCAGGTACTCGAGATTCTGGTTGTACGGCGTGGCCGTCACCGCCGCGTGCGAACTCACCCGAGACACCTCGGTAGTGCCGCGAACGACAGAGGCCTTGATGGAACCTACTTTCAACGGGGCGATGCAGCTGCTCATCCCGGCCGGGGCATTGCAGGTGGTTGTCGTGGTTCCCACCGTCACTTTGACGACCGCCGGCGCCGTCAAGAAGGAAAGGACTTCGACGGTATCGCGAGCGGGGGATGACCATTGGCGCAGTGTCATAGGGGCAGCAGAGCGATTGACGGGGACCGCGGAGACCGACTGATTGCGGTAGATGAGATACGCGGTGTCGCGAACAATCGCGGGTGAGGCGCCGGAGCGGAAGCTGTACAGCCCGTAGGAACTCATGTCGAGTAACGCGCGCCCATGACCGGCGCTGGGTGCGAACGACGTTCCCTCGCTGTAGTCGTTCCAGGTGACGAGCTGTACCCATTCACTGTTGGACGCAATCGCAATCTGCCACATGTTCTGCAGATTCTGTGAATTCTGTGCCTCGTCGTAGATCGACTGACTTGGACGAACATCTTGGAAGGCGACTGGTTGCATCCATATCTTTCCCAAGGAGTGAGCGGCAGCGGCAAGTCCCATCGGAGAGTTCGGGTTCGATCCCGAGAGCGGATTTCCTGCCGGATTTCGATTACCCCAATTCGACATCCCGTAGCTGATCGATGCAAAAGAATTCCGGTTGGCTGCAGCGTCGAGGAAAACCGGAACAAATGCCACATTTATGCCGTAAGAATTCTTCATCAGAGTGATGAACTCCGACCACCAGCCCGCAGTCTTGTTTTCGGCAAGGAATGGAGATATCACGAGCCGTCCGTCGTTCAATTTGAACGATGATGCCATGGTCGAATACGGTTTCATCTCTGCTGCCATTTGAGCTGCGGTCATGTTTTTGAACGCGCCGTTCATATCAGGCATGAGCATGATCTTGAAATTCGGATCGACTGCTGCGGCCGCTTTGATCAGGGCGGTGGGCACGGTGGAACCCCACCAACTGGTGTCGGTTGCCTTGGCGATGATGTCGACGGAGAATCCGTCGATGCCCGTGGCGATTGCCGAACGAACTTCGTTTTCGAGGTCGCGTTGGCGCCACTGCGTATCGGCGATGGGTTGCCGCGGTGTCGGCCGATCGCGGAGGAATCCTCCGTAGCGAACGTGTTTGTTGTTCTCGCCGTTGAACGTAAGATATTGTGTCGCATAGTAATCGCCAGACGGATTCGCATTGTCGATCGAAACCGGATAGGGCGGGAAGTAGTGAGCGAAAACCAACTTTCCGTTCAGTGCTGACTTGGGTGGAATGTCGAAGGGCAGCGCTGCAGATTCAGGATTCGCCGAGAACGAGGCCGGCGTGTACGTCGACGCGGAGCGTGGTTGTGTGTTGTACGCGGCGATCAGTGCGGCCGCGACAATCACGGCCAGGGTGAAGCAGATGGTCTCGAAGGAATATTTCGCCGTTTTTCGGATCCACGGAGTTCGGATGTATCGAGTTCTGATACTCATGGCACAGTCAGCCTTTCTCGATCCCCCGAAGTGTGAGTCTTCCCCGCGTGCACTGAATCGGTGATTCAATTCTTTTCGGCCTCTGTCTGATTTGTAATTCGAGATTCGACACCATAAGTCAACCGTCACCGGCCCGAGTGTCACTTGCTGAACGAGTGTAACGCTGCCGCGTTCATCATGAATACCTGAAAGCGGTCTTTGTTCAAGAATTTCGGGTTTTTCTTTCCGATATATATCCGTCGAAAGGTCGGTGAAATTTATCGGCTGTATTGGACAGGACTGGGACGTGTGGTCTGTTCCGTACCTCGTGGCCGAAAGGCACCGGCGAAACCAGGGAGGTGATTGCAGCCGGGCAACTGACGAAATTTCCTGGAATGTGTCGGCCTCCTGGGTCACACTGGGGAACGGACTACCGACGGATTACCGACGCGGGAGGGCTCATGACCGAAGCGATTGTGGCCGAGGGGCTGGTCAAGAAGTACGGCGACGTCACGGCATTGGACGGCATCGACCTGGAAGTGCGCGAGGGTTCGGTGATGGCCCTGTTGGGCCCCAACGGCGCCGGAAAAACCACTGCGGTAAGGATATTCACGACGCTGCTCATTCCCGACGGTGGACGCGCCAAGGTTGCCGGGCTGGACGTGGTCGAGGATGCGCGGGCGTTGCGATCCAAGATCGGTGCTTCGGGTCAGTACGCCGCGGTCGACGAGTACCTGACGGGCTATGAGAACTTGGACATGGTCGGGAGGCTGTATCACCTCGGCGCCCGAAGCAGTAAGGCCCGAGCGCGTGAATTGCTCGAGCAGTTCGATCTCGTCGAGGCTGGAGATCGGCCGGTCAAGGGCTATTCCGGCGGAATGCGGCGACGTCTCGATCTCGCCGGCGCATTGGTTGCTCGGCCGCAGGTGTTGTTTCTCGACGAGCCGACCACCGGCCTCGATCCTCGGGCGCGACTCGGTCTCTGGGACGTCATCGAAGGGTTGGTGGCTCAGGGGACCACGCTGTTGCTCACGACGCAATACATGGAGGAAGCCGAGAGGTTGGCCGACCAGATCGCCGTCATCGACCGCGGCTCGGTCATTGCGCGCGGTACTGCAGATCAGTTGAAGGCGCGGGTCGGGGGTGAGCGCATTGAACTGAGTGTGCACGAGGTCGAGCATCTCGACATCGTCCGCGAGGAATTGCGCTCGCTTGCCGTGGGGGACATTCAGGTTCAAGAGAATGTCCGTCGCGTCACCGTTCCTGTCGACGACGGCACCGACGCGTTGGTCGCGGCGCTGAATCTTCTGTCGGCACGAGGCATCCGCGTATTCGACGTCGGCCTGCGCAGACCCACTCTCGACGATGTCTTCCTCACACTGACCGGGCACCAGGCTGAACTGGAGGATCAGAAATGACCGTGCAGATGGCGCTCGAAGACGGTTTGACCATCGCCAGGCGAAACTTGATCAAGATCAAGCGCGTTCCGGACCTGTTGGTGTTCACCACTTTGTCGCCGATCATGTTCGTGCTCTTGTTCGCGTATGTGTTCGGCAGTGCGATCTCCGTCCCGGGCACGTCGTATCGAGAATTCCTGATCGCCGGAATCTTCACGCAGACGGTCATATTCGGTGCTACCTGGACTGGTTTGGGGATGGTCGAAGACATTCAGAAAGGAATCATCGACAGATTTCGATCGCTGCCCATGGCTCCGTCTGCCGTGCTGACCGGCCGAACATCGAGTGACGTGTTGATCAACGTCATCAGTTTGGTGGTCATGTCGTTGACCGGTCTTCTGGTCGGGTGGCGGATTCACTCCAGTTTCCTCGAAGCGGTGGCGGGTTATGCGCTGCTTCTGTTCTTCGCGTACGCGTTGTCGTGGGTCATGGCTGTTGTCGGGCTTTGGATCCGGACACCGGAGGTATTCAACAACGCGAGCTTCATCGTCATCTTTCCGCTGTCGTTCATCGCGAACACTTTTGTCGAGACCACCAATCTTCCCGGCCCGCTCAAAGTGATCGCCGAATGGAATCCGGTGTCGGCGGTTACCCAGGCGGTGCGTGAATTGTTCGGCAATACCAATCCTGCAATGACGGTTCCGGATGCGTGGCCACTGCAGAATCCGGTCATTGCGTCGTTGTTGTGGACTTTCGGTTTGCTGATCGTCTTCGTGCCGTTCGCTATTCGTCGGTATCAGAAGGCAGTCAGCCGCTGACCTGGTGATTCCGGCCGGTAGGGTGGATATGTGCCGGAGCCCGAACGCATCGACAAACGCAGCCTGAGATACGCCGGGCGACGTGAGGAGTTGCTCGACGCGCTGACCCGCTACGTCATCGACAACGGTGTCGGGGAATTGACGGTGAGGCAGCTCGCCAAGGCCGTGGGTGTGTCGCATGCGTCGCTACTCAACCATTTCGAGAGCAAGGAGAATCTGCTCTCCGAGGTCATCGAGAACATGCGTGGTGAGTCCATTCCGATTGCGGTGCCGATGAAACCGGGGGTCGATCCGGCGACAGTGCTGACTGCGTGGTGGACCGAACGTACGACGCCGGAGGTCCTGCCGCGGTTCCGGGTGATGGTCGAGATCTACGCCCTCGCGCTCGGCGACCGCGACCGCTACGGACGGTTCCTGGACCGTTTTGTGGGCGATTGGATCGAGGCACTGGAAGCCGGTCTACGACAAGCGGGTTGCCCCGAGGACGATGTTGCCTCTGTCGCTACTCTGTTGCTCTCGCAAATGCGGGGTCTGTCGATGGATCTTCTGGCCACCGGCGACCGGGCCCGCGTCGATCGCGCGTTCGGGCTTTTTGTCGACGGCTTTGCCGCCCGCGCTCGGGAGTGGTCCACGCCAGGATCCGATCGCCTTCAACGCTGACCGATCACCACGGTCGACGCGGTCTCGCTGTAGGTTGCCACCCGAGTGAGAAACCCTCCCCGAGTGAATGTTTCAACAGTCATTTCGACCTGCTCCGTACTCGTCTCGACGAGAAGACAGCCACCCGGTCGTAGCCACGGCGCGGCGTCCGCGATGATGCGACGCTGCAGGTCCAGTCCGTCGGTACCGCCGTCCAACGAGACCAGCGGTTCGTGAAGACGGGCTTCGGGCGGCATCAGCCTGATCGATTCGGTGGGGACGTAAGGTGCATTGGCGACGACGACATCCACGCGACCGAGTAATTTCGTCGGCAGTGGTTCGAATAAATCGCCTTCGAGTACACGCTCGGGCGGTGTGATGTTTCGGCGAGCGCACCGCACTGCGGCCGGTTCCACGTCTACCGCGTACAAATCGACGGCGTTGAGCGTCGACTGCAGGACAACACCGACAGCTCCTGAGCCGCAACACATGTCGACGACGACGCTTCCTGGGGTGACAAGTGAGCAGGCCTGCCGGGCGAGGAACTCGGTGCGCCGGCGTGGGACGAAGACTCCGGAGTCGATGTGAATGCGCAAGCCGCAGAACTCGGCCCATCCGAGGACGGGCTCGAGTGGTTCGCCGGCAACTCGTCGGTCGACCATCGCGTCGAGTTCATCGCGAGAGCGTGCGGTGTGAAGAAGTAGGCGAGCCTCGTCTTCGGCGAAGACGCAACCTGCTGCTCGGAGGATCGCGGCCACCGACTTCTGCTGCGAAGCAGGGAAGGTCGGGAGATCAGGTGCTGACATGAGAGAGCCTTTCGGCCTCCTGATCTCGCGGGGGACCTGCACGTATCGAACACCGCCACCCTACCCGAGCAGGCGTGTCACGACGGTCGATGCGCAGCGGAAATTTAGGTTGACCAAATGGTAAGGCTGTTCTATGGTCTGAACTCGATCAGCTGATGTGGGGCCGATCACCACATATGCACCGTCACCGCAATCGGTAGGAGAAGTACGTGAGTAAGCGACTGTGTAGGACGCTCGTCGGACTGAGCGCGAGTGCGTTGGTGGCGTTGACAGTTGCGGCGCCGGCCGGAGCGGAACCGAACGATGCTCCGGGTGCTGTCGTGAGTCAGGAGTTGCTCGGTCCCGACCGGGTGATCCCGGGTGCCGTGAGCGCAACGAAGGTGACGTACTGGTCGACGGGCCCGAAGGATGCGCCGATGACGAGTACCGGTGTGGTGTATCGCCCAGAGGGAGCTCCGCCCGAGGGTGGTTGGCCGGTCATCTCCTACGCGCACGGGACGGTGGGTGTCGCGGATCAGTGTGCGCCGAGCAGCAGTGTTCCACTCGAACGGACCGCGACGCATCTGGGTCACTGGCTGGAGCAGGGATACGCGGTCGTGACCACCGACTACGTGGGGCTCGGAACACCCGGTGTTCACCCGTATCTCGACGGTCGTTCCGCTGCACACAGCGTTGTGGACATGGTGCGTGCCGCTCGTGCGGTCGACGACGACCTGTCGAGCGCATGGGTTGCGATGGGGCAGTCGCAGGGCGGGCAGGCGACTATGTTCACCGCTTCGCTTGCCACTGCTTACGCGCCGGAGTTGGACTACCGCGGCGCTGTCGCCACTGGTGTCCCCTCGAGCATCGAGAATCTTCTACCGCTCGGTGGTCCGGCTTTCCCGGCGCTTCCGCTCAAGGGTTCGACGGTCTACATCGCGAACGTTCTTGATGGACTGCGTGCTTCGCGGCCGGATATCGACATCGACTCGTATCTGACCCCGCTCGGCAAGACCATCCTCGACGACGTCGAGAACAACATGTGCTACACCGAGGCGCGCACGAAGTACGGCACCGTCACGCTCGGGCAGGTGCTGACGAAGTCGCTGGACAATCCAGTATTCATGGAGGCTGCGCGTGACCTGCTCACTGTGCCGACCGCAGGATACGACCGCCCGTTCTTCATCGGTCAGGGGTTGTCGGACATCGATGTTCCGGCACCGCTGACACTGAAGTTCGCGGCCGACCTTACTGCCAACGGTGTCGACTTTGCATTCCATACCTATCCCACTGATCATCTGGGAACCGTTCCGGCTTCGGTTCCAGACAGTACCCCGTTTGTCGCGGCACTGTTCTCTGGTCAACGGCCCTGCACCGGAAGCCTCTGCTGACCAACATCTTTCAGGCGGCACCAACTCCGCGCAGATAGATGTCGATCGGGATCCGAAGTTGCCGAACGGTTTCGGAGGAGCGGGGATCTCGGCTACGCGCTCCGAGGCAGTAGTCGAAGATCAAGCCCTCCAGAAGGCTCAGAAAATTTGCGGCGGCGACGTCAGGATCGTCAACGCCAACGATGTCGAAGACAGGCCTTGCCTTCTCCCGTGAAAACAGGCTGTCTTCGAGGAGTTGGTGCAATGCCGAATCTCGGGGAGTTTCCAAGAGCAGTGCATATCTCGCGATCAATTCGTGTCTGCGGTGCGAAAGAAGATCATCGAGATACTCGGCCGTCAGGGCAGCAGGATCGCTGGGCCTCTCGCGGAGTTCGTCGAATATCGAACGTGACCGGTGCACGATGTGCAATGCGGTTGCTTCGAGTAGTGCCTCGCGAGTGCGGAAATAGTACGACGTCGAACCGGCAGGAAGTTCCAGGGACTGATCAACCGCCCGATGGGTGAGTGCACGCGGGCCCTGCTCGGCGATGATCGTGACGGCGGATGCCGCGATGAGGGCTCTGCGATCAGGCTTCATGTCGTTCCTTGTTGTCGATGTTGCATGCTGCAGATGGTGCGTAGTGAGGGTCACATTGACTCGATTTGCCTTCGATCACTAGCCTCGACTCTACAGACGTAGAGGAGTCTTATGCTACTGGACGAAGAGCAGTTGGCGGCACGCGAAGCCCTCGACGCACTGCAGGCCCGGATCTCGGGCGGTGAGGTCGGGGGTGGGATCTATCTCTGGGGTAGCGTCGGCCGCGGGAAGACGATGCTCATGGACGAGTTCTACGACGGGCTCCCGGTCGGCAAGCGGCGCATTCACTTTCATCGGTTCTTTGCAGATCTGCACTCTCGGGCGCATGAACTCGGCTCGATGGGCGTGGCACTGGATCACGTCGTCGATGGAATCCGTGTGCTCTGTTTCGACGAGTTCCACCTCGACGACGTCGCCGACGCCATGTTCATGGCAAGGGTTCTCGACACAATCGTCGCGAAAGGCGTGACTGTTGTCGTCACGTCCAATGTTCCGCCGACCGATCTTCTTCCCAATCCGCTTTTTCACGAGCAGTTCGTTCCGTCGATCGAGTTGATGGAGCGGACTCTCGAGGTGATCGAGTTGGGTGGCTCCGTCGACTATCGGACGGCAGGACAGCCAGGTGCCGGGGACTACCGATTTGCGACAGGGGAATTCCTCGTCGGCTCGGGAATTACGCGGCCTTCGGGCGAAAGTGTCGAATTGACGATAGGCACACGCACATTGGAGTGCTCGGCGATTCGAGACGGTGTCGTCTGGTTCGATTTCGAGGTGCTGTGCGCTGGTTCGACCGCGGCTGCCGATTATCTCGCGCTCGCCGCCCGCTTCGACGACTGGGTGATCTTCGGAGTGCCGGTGCTCGCCGAGGCGTCGGAATTTGCCCTTCGCCGTTTCGCGAATGTCGTCGATGTTCTCTATGACGTCGATGCGCGGCTGACGATCTACGCCGACGCTTACGTCGAAGAAGTGGCAGGCAGCCTCCGGGACGTGCCGGGGTTGGCGCGCCTCTACAGTCGTCTGTCGCTACTGGCGAGGTCGGCGGTGGGCAGCATCAGTTGAGGAGCAGCGTCAATTCCAGGTGAGATCGCCGGTCGCGGCGCTGGGCGTGAGTCCGAACATGCTGTGGCAGATCCGGTTGAGATGGGCGCTGTCGGTGAAGCCGGCCTCGTGGGCACTGGTTGTCAGGCTTGCGCCACCGCTCATCACTTCCATGGCGCGTCGTAGCCGCAACCAACGAATGTAGGTCGAAAAACTCATCTGCAGTTGATCGTTGAAGATTCTTCCCAATCGGCCGGGCGAGATGGAGACCAGCGCGGCGGTGTCCGTCACCGTTATCGGCCCCGAAAGTCGCTCGGGCAGTATCGTCAGAGCATGCTCGAGTGCAGGGTGAAGAGCGCCTAAGTTCGACGGCTGTCTACTTTCGGACAGTGAATCGATCAGCCTCGCTGCGTATTCCAGATCCGAATCAGCGCCACGGTCCGTCATCGCTACTGCGGTCCGCCCACGGTCCGACCAGTCGGCCACACCACCGTGCTCGGATACAGGCGGCCTGATGCGCCGGCCCATCCCCGTGGTGGAGTCCACGTAGATCGCTCGTCCCCGCGCACCCTCGGAGGCGGACAACGCGTGGACCGCCCCGGATGGAATGACCACGGACCGCACGACTTCACTGTGGCCGTCCCCGTCCGTGACCGTGACGTCCCCGTCGTCGACGATCATGATCTGAACGGCGGCATGCGAATGCATGTGCGCGGATCCCACTGCGCCGGTGAACATGAGAATTCCGGGCTCCATGTGGACGGCGCCGGACCAGGTCATGTCGGAAATCATAGTGACGACCCTGACAGAGCTCGGGGTCCGGTCATCCTCCGGTAGGACCGCACTCGGTTCGAAGATCGTGCGCTGGGCCGATGTGCTGGCGAGGGGTTCACGAGAAGGTGGAATCATGAACAACGCACAAGCACCCGCAGTCCTGTCGGTCCACGCGCTGGGCAAGTCGTACGGCGACGTTCCAGTGCTCCGAGGTGTATCGCTGGAAGTGCGCGCCGGTACTGCTACGGCCATCATGGGTCCTTCAGGGTCGGGCAAGTCGACTCTGCTGCATTGCATGTCAGGAATCGTCAAGCCCGACTCGGGAGCAATCCTGCTGAGCGGCAGGCATATCGAGAACCTCGGTGAGAACGACCGCAGCCGCCTCCGACGCGAGTCGTACGGATTCGTTTTTCAATCGGGCCAACTGTTGCCGGAGCTTCCGGCGATCGAGAACGTCGCTTTGCCCTTGGTGCTCAACGGGTTGTCCATCGCCGAAGCCAAGCGGACGGCGCACGGCTTCTTCGCGCCATTGGGACTGGACGGGCTGCAGGACCGTCGCCCGGGTCAGATGTCGGGTGGGCAGTCGCAACGTGTGGCGATTGCGCGAGCGTTGGTGACCAAACCCGCCGTTCTCTTCGCAGACGAGCCGACCGGTGCCCTCGACGCGCAGACGAGTTGGGAAGTGATGAGGGTGTTGCGTGATTCGGCTCAACAGATCGGTTCTGCGTTGGTCGTCGTCACTCACGATGCCGAAGTCGCTCGGTGGTGTGATCGCACGATGATGATGCAGGCCGGTTCGCTCGTCGGGACACAGGCGGCGGCATGAAGGCCACAGCGCGCGTTGCATTGATGACGGTGCGAGGTGAAGGCCGAAAGGCCTTGAGTACCTTCGCGCTCCCAGTGTCCGCATTTGCCGCCTCGACGACGTTGTTGCTGACGGTGCTCGGCGGCTACGGTGCATTTGCGGGCAGATCGAGCGAACCCGAAGCCGAGGCGTACCTAGCGCTCGCAGGGGTTGCTTCGGTGTTGATGATCGTTCCAGCCGTCACTCTCGGTCTGGCGGCGGCCCGCTTGGGCGCGCGCCGTCGCGACGAACGACTTGCCTCGCTGCGACTCATCGGATCCACCCCTCGCCAGATCGTTGCGCTGTGCGCTGCGGAATCGGGTATCCAGGGCTTGGCTGGTGCGTTGATCGGTGTGGTGGGATACCTCCTCGCGTTGCCGCTCGTAGCTCTCTTGAGATTTCAAGGTCGGACATTCGAGTGGAGTGAGCTTTGGGTAGGCGCACTTCCGCTGGTGGGCATCGTATTCGGAATGACCATCCTGGCTGCTTTGACGTCGATGCTCGGGATGCGCCAGGTGTTCGTGAGCCCGTTGGGCGTCACGGCGGGCAATCCCAGCGCCGCACCGAAGATGATCTTCGCGGTGGCTGGGGTGGGGGTTCTTCTGGGGTGGAGTGCATTTGGGGGCTCCGCGGCAAGCATCGCGGCAATCCTGGTGGGCCTTGGTCTCTGCTTCGGCGTTGTTGCGTTGGTCGGTCCGTTCGTCATTTCGCTGCTTGGACGGATCATGCTCAAATGCGCCAAAGACGGTGCTTCGCTGATTGCGGCGCGTCGGGTCCTGGATAATCCGAAGGCTGTGTGGCGCACGGTCAGCGGTGTGACGATGGCCAGCTTCGTTGCCGCAGGCACATCTCTCCTCGCCGCGATAGGCAACGGGGAAGGGCACGATTTGCAGCCAGGGCAGGAGTTCCTGTTCGCGGACATGAGAACCGGGGTGTTGTTCACTCTCGGAGCAACATTCACGTTGGCGGCCATCTCGTCTGCGCTCACCCAGGTATCCGGGATCCTCGACAACCGTGAGCTGTATCGGAGTCTGACTTTGGCCGGCACACCTGTCGAGGTGATGGACAGCGCCCGCATGAGGCACGTTCGCACTCCCGTGGTGGTGATGGCACTGGCCGGCGCCGGCGCTGCACTGCTGTTCCTCTTCCCGCTGGCAGGGGCAGCCGTATTGACCACTCCAATGGCGCTGGTTCAGTTGGGCGTCACCCTGGCTGTGGGGATCGCGTTGGTGTTGGCCAGTGCGTTTGCAGCCAAGCCCGTCATGCGACGGGTACTCGCGGGCTGAATCTCCACCCCTCGTCCGTCAGTTCTGTCTCCGGAACGGTTCGGCCAACTGGCCGAGGTAGTCGTCCGGGTAGTCGGGCTTGGCCGCCATTCCGAGATCGTCACTGCTGAAGCGCTTTTCCGGATCGAAAGAATAAGTGCGGAACAGGTGATCCCAGATCAGAGTGAACAAACCGAAATTGACGTCACCGATTCCCGCCCACTTCAGGTGATGGAATCGGTGGCCGGCGTTGAGGGCGAGTATCGGACGCAGGGGGCCGATGCGGTAGTCGGCATTCGAATGCTGAAGCAGGAGTTGGACAGCGACACAAACCGCGAGCGCCGAGGCAACTGGAACGGGCATCCCGAGGAGGATCAGTGGCAGGACGCCACCGGCGGTTTCGAAAGTCTGATGCACGGGGTGCTTCATCAGTCCGTTCATACCGTAGAACCGTTCGAGGCTGTGATGAACCGCGTGGAAACGCCACAACCATCCAACCTTGTGGCTGATCAAATGCACCACGGTGATGCCGAAATCGGCAACCAACACTGCGAAGACGACCTGAAGGACAAACGGAAGACCGCTCGGCCACAGCCCGTCGAACGGAATCACCGCGGCCATCAACGGGATTACCGCGACGCTGACCAAGATGAGGGATTCGTTGACAAACGCATGGACAGCGTCGCGAAACCTGTCCGGTCCCGGGGCATTCCACGAAGATTCGTAGGGAAGCGCCCGTTCGGCCGCGAAAGAGCAGACCACTGCGAAGAGAATCAATGCCACCAGTGACCATTTCGGCGCACCGGATGCCGCCAGCGCGATTGCGGCTCCGTTGATTCCCAAGAGCATGAACGGGACGTACCCGTATCTGACGATGAGGGTGAGCATGTATTCGATGGTGCACGGCGCGGGTGGTCCTCGACTTGTACGAATCGGTCGACTTTCAGTCAGCCGAACAAGCGGTGTCGCGTTACTTCGTCAGCACGGTGGCGAGTGCAGCGCTCAGATACGGAGTGATGTTCTCGACGACCCGTGTCACGATCGCAGTGGCGACGTCAGCCGGTTGCAGTGGCACCGACGGTGTCTGCGGCAGCGCCGGGGGAGCAGGCGGAGCGGGCTCGGACATCATCGGCGTGTAGGTGTTGTGCTTCGTGAAGTAGCCGAAGACCGAATCCACGAACACCTCGGGCGCATCACGCGGCTTGGGCATGTTGCAGATGCCGTCACCCTCGATGCAGACTTCCTGCACTGCGATGTCTCCGAATCCGCCGCGTGCTCCGGACATCGTCGCTCCCGGAACGACATTGGGCACTACGGTTTCGATGCCCCCGGCCGAGTTGCGAGGGTCGGCGTAGAGGACGCCTTCGACTTGCGATTGGGGAATGGATCCGTCACGTGCGATGTCACCGAGAACGTCGCCGGCAATCCGTGCTCCCTGTGAGTATCCGGTGACGACGATCTCGCTGCCCGGGCACTGAGCGTGGAAAGCGTTGACTTCGGTGCGAAGCGTCTGGGCGCCGGCGGCAACGCTCTGGTCGTACGTCTGTTCGCCGAGCGGCCAGAAGCTGGCGGGGTAGGTCACCGGCTTGGAGGCGTAACCCTGGGCGACGTAGCGGTCGGTGACGGGTTGCGTCGTTTGTCCCGTCGGATCCCACGTTCCGCCGACCGCGAATACCGCACCGGCCGGGCACGACCCACCGTCATTCGGGTCCGCTCCGGCAGGTACCGACATCACAAGAGTCACCCCCGCTGTGACTGCAACCGTGCATGCCACTGACATCGCGTATTTCCTCATCGGGCCTGTCCCCATCTATCTACGTTCTCGTTCACTGGCGAGACAACCCGCGGTCCGACGCGTTTCGTTCGGTACTGAAGAGAATGGTGATGGGGCGATAAGTCCTGGAGGTAATCCGTGCGTAAACAGGAAGTTGCCGACCGGCGCTGTTTACTACCAGCGTGTGTGGGGCGTCACGGCGTCGGTACCTGCGGCGGGTGATCCGGCTCGAGGAGGGTTCCGATCTCCTTCCCCATCGACACGGTGTTGTTGAGGTCCGCGTTGGTTGTCGGCCCGAGTGTGGCGTAGACGACGATCGTCGTCTTCGAATCGGGGTAGTAGAGCGCGAGACCGTTGTAACCGCCGTACGACGGGTTCATCACCAGCCAGCCGTCGAGGTGCCCGGTCCCGAAGGAAAAGAACTTGTCCGCCGTCATACTTCCCAAGCCCGCAGTCGTCGGCGCCATCTGCTGCTCGAAAGCCTTGTCGGAGAGTAACTCTCCCGTTCCCAGCGCGCGCACCCACTTTCCGACGTCGGCGACAGGCGCGTTCATGTTTCCGCTGTGCAGGAACGCCGTCGGATTCCAGAAAGTGGAGTCTTCGAATACTCCACGTTCATTGGTGTAACCGTGCAGGATCGGTTCGTCCATCTGCGACGTGAGTACAACGCTGCTGTGGTCCATCCCGAGTGGATCGAAGACGCGCTGCTGAAGTAGTTCGCCCAGCGGTTTTCCAGTCGCTTTCTCCATGACGTCGCCGAGCAGCGTCAGGTCGCTGTGCGCGTACGCCCAACTGGTGCCGGGTTCGAACAACGGCGGGCGGGAGTTGGCAAGATCCAGGATCTCTCGAGAAGTCCAGCCCTTCATCGGGTTGTCCGTGAAGAGTTTGAGGAACTGTGGATCGGTCACGTAGTCGGAGATGCCCGACGTGCTGTTGGCCAGCATTCGCGGAGTGATGGTGTCTGCGCGTGGAAAGTTCGGTTCCCACTTCGCGATCGGTTGATCGAGGGGAAGCGTTCCCTCTTCGTCGAGTTGCAGCAGGACTGTCGAGAGCATCGGTTCCATCGGTTGGCCGACGCGCAACAGCATGTCGGTTGTCGCCGGAACTCCGACAGGGGACTCTCCGACGGCGCCGAGAGCAACTTCGTCGTCGCCTCGCCACACCCCGAACACAGCGGCACTGAGGCCCAAGTCGGCCACTTGGCGGCGGACGATGTCCGTGATCTCGGTGGATTCCCGACTGCTCGAGGTGCTGGGAGAGGCGCTGCCCGTGTTTGTTGCGGAGTCATCGTCGGAACTGCACGCAGCGGTTGCAATGGCAACGGTCAAGGCGATCGACAGAGCAGACAGCCGCACCCGAGCGCGGTGGTGGGAGGAAGTCATGCCTGCGATCCCTTCGATGTGGAAATCGAGCAACCGACGCCGAGCAATGTCCCAATTGGCCGAATTTACCGCAGTTGGAAGGAGGAGGGGTCAGATCGACCGTATAGGCGCAACTGCTGTTCCAGTGCAGTCCTCATTCGGGTGCCGCGTCCGGTTCCTCTCGCAGGTCCTGCGCTTGCTGAAGCTCGGCGTTGATGCGACGGGCTTCGGTGAGTTGGTCTTCGAGGATGATGATGCGGCAAGCAGCGTCGAGCGCCGTGCCGTTGGCTACGAGTTCGTGCGCGCGGGCTGCGATGCGCAGCTGGTAGCGGGAGTAGCGGCGATGTCCGCCCTCAGAGCGTTGTGGGGTAAGCAGTTTCGCGGCATCGAGGCTACGAAGGAAAGCTTGCCTGACACCGAGGATCTCGGCCGCATGTCCCATGCTGTACGCAGGATAGTTCTCGTCGTCGAATCTGCCGGAGGGGTCCCCCGGTGGTGTATCTGCCGGAATGGCTCGCTTCTTTCGCTGAACGGACGGGGCCCCCGGCGCGAGGAGCGCCGGGGGCCGGATGGGGTTGAACTTACTTACATAACTGCATTCTTTCGAACTTCCGGACTCGCACAAGACATCCGGTAGCCGCTTTGAAGGGGGGTGCCGGGTCCGACTACACACTCACACACGAATTCGGCCCCGGCACGTCCCTGCCCTGCGGTACTGCTTGCGGGTAGTTCATCTCTCCCGCATCTCTTGACTCGTTCCTTGCTACGAGAAAAAAGATACAACAGCCTCGCGAGAATGTCTACCCTGACCGCTGTAGATATTTTGTTGCGAACATTCTAGGTGTTGATATTCAGGAACGACCTGGTCGCCGGGGGTGAGAGCGCTCAATGTGAGTCATAGGAGATGGATCTGGGACAATGCTCCGATGCGAAATACCCCGAAGTCCGAGTCGTTGTTGCGCGCCCGCGCGGAGAGGGAAGAGCGCACCGGCTCCTCCGAGCATCCAGCTGGTGGCGCGCCGAACCCCGGAGAGGACTCGTCGTCGTCCGAGCCGGGGGCACGCAGCGACAGCGCCACGATTCGGTCGGCTCGGTCCGAGCTCTCAACTCACGCCAGGGCAGTGGAAAGTATGCACGAGGCGATCCATCCTGATCGCGATTGAGGCAGCTGCCTCGTCGGGATGCGGGGGACTCCTTCATCCCGCTCACTGCAACGCACGACGGCCGCCGCACTCCCGAAAGTAAGGGGAGTGGCGACGACCGTCGAGTTGTCAGAGTGTGCGCTCAGTACTTGAACCTCAAGGCAGCAACTGGTCCAGGAAGGTGTTGCTGAAGACCTTGTGCGGATCCAACGCGTTGAATGCGGCGTTGGCGGTGTCCCAGTTGTCGCTCGATGGGACGCCGTCGCGGTAGGTCTGGGGGAGGCCCTGGGTGATGATCGGGGTGTCGGTGTACGGCTTGTCGGGGCCGAACGCCCAGCCCTTGGACCACTCGGGGCGGAAGGTGGCGTCGTTGTTGTTGTAGTGATTACGCATCCACTGTTCCATTTCGCGGTAGAACGCGAACATGCCGGGGGTTCCGGGGACGCCGAGGACGTTGAGCCAGATGGCGGTGTCCCATTCCGGATGGTCGGGGCGCGGGCGCATGGCCGAGATGGTGGGGGCGCCTGCCGAGTCGACCTCGACCTCGGATGGTTGATCGAGGCCGCAGCAACGGATTTCGACGGGGCCGTTGAGGGGGAACTGTCCGATGGAGCGGTAGTACTCCATGCGACCGTTGAACCACTGGGTGAAGTCGTGGATGACCTGGCCGATGTTGGCGCGCGAGGTGATGACGGCTCCGCCGCCCTCGGTCAGACGAAGGGTGGTGGCCCGGATGTAGAACTGGACGTCCTTGGACCATCCCCACAGGTCGTTGGAGAACGTCGCGGCGAGTCCGGCAACGGTGGTGGCGTACATGATCTGCCCGAATGCCGGTGCGATGCCCGGGTTTCCGGAGTTGATCTGGCCGATCATGTCGGTGACCGGCTCCGGGAGGTTGTCGGAGAAGATGTAGTTGTACGGTCCGGTCACCTCACGCGAGAACGGCGGCTTGGTGGGGGCAAGTGACCACACCTTCATCCACGGGCGTTCGGTGAAGGGGTACCAGATTGCTTCTGCGCGACCGTTTTCGCGGACGAACTTCTCGAAGGTGCGTCCGGACGCTCCGCGGGCGCCGAAGAGTTCCTGCCAACCGATGTCGGTGTGGCTGACGCAGCGCATGCGGTAATTGGGGGCGGCCTGCAAGGTGACGGAGGTGAGGAAGGTGCGTCCGAGGTGAGTCAGCAGCGGCTTGATCGCCGCGTCGCTACGCGCGTACGTCTTCAGTGCGTACTCGCTGCCGTTCCAGACCACTGCGGTCAGGGAGGTGACGAGGTTGGAGAGTGAGCCGAAAGTCTGTCCGGGAACGTGTGCTTCGCCTTCGGCGGGGAGAGCTGCGCCGTGAGCGTCGACGGCGAGGCAGCCGGCAATGGTCAACACACCCGGCGCCGGCAGGTTCGCGAACCCGAGGCCCTGTGCCTGCAGTGCGGTCGTGATGGCGTCGAGGGTCGCGCCGGGTCCTGCGGTGACGGTGGCTGGGCTGCCACCGGCGTTGACGGAGACTCCGGTGAGGTGGACCGTGGTGTCGGCGAGGATGACCTTGTCGACCGGCGCACCGTTGACGATGGTCAGCGGCGTCCAGCCGTGCATGGCACCGCGGGGACGAATGGTGTAGCCGTTGGCATGACCCCAGTTCGCGAGGCGGACTACGTCTTCGGGCGTCTTGGGCGAACAGGTCCAGATCGCGTCGAGCATGATCTCTTTGGACCAGTTCTGATATGCCTGCTGGTACAGCGCGATGCCTTCGGGGAAGGCAGGCGGCGGTGTGAGGGTGGACACGGGACCACCCGCGGAGCCGGAAGAGCCGGCGGGGACGGCGTAGGCCGGCGTCCAGCCGGCGAATGCGGTCGCTGCCACGGCGCCGGCTCCAGCGGCCATGAAACCTCGTCGGGACAGTCGGAACTTTTCGTCTTGTGCCGTCATCTTCGGGCTACTCCATCGGGTTCGAGAACTACGGTGAGTTCTAACAGGTGGGTATCAGACAGGTTGGTATCAGACAAGAGTGAGAACTACGTCAGCCAGGGCAGGAGCTTCGCGCTCCAGTACAGAAGCTGAGATCAGGAGTCGCCCATTGTCTTTCCAGATCTGGATACTCAAGTTCTCGCCGGGAAATACGACCCCGGCAAAGCGGGCCCGAAATCCGGCTACCCGACTGCTGTCGCCGTCGAGCATGGTATCCACTGCGGTCTTGCAGACCATTCCGTAAGTACACAGTCCATGCAGGATAGGCGCTGGAAAGCCTGCCGCGGAGGCGAATTGCGGATCCGAGTGCAACGGATTCCGATCACCACACATCCGGTACAGCAAAGCCTGCTGTGGAAGCACAGGCGTCACCACTGTCTCATCTGCTTCGCGATCCGGAAGCGTAATCGACTCCGACGGACCACGTTCACCCCCGAAACCACCCTCGCCGCGGGCGAAAATGGACGAGCGAGCTGTCCACAGCGGGTTGCCCTCGGCGTCAACCGTGACGGATTCCTGCACGATCACCGCGGCCTTGCCCTTGTCCCAGACCTCGGCGATTCGAGTTGTGGTGCGGCCACTTCCACTTGCCGGGATCGGCTGATGGACAGTCACTTCCTGGCTCCCGTGGACTACCTTCGCCAGATCGATTTCGACGCCGGGGAACGACACCTTCGGTGCTTCGGTGGCGTGGAAGTTGGCGGCGACGGTGGCAAAGGTGGGTAGTACCTGAGGCTTTTCGTCGTCGAGGTATCGAAGCTCGTTCGGATCAAGCGGACGAGCACCTGCCCCCAGTGCCAAGTGGTAGTGCTGCACGTCCGACGGGGTCCACGAGAACTCTTGTGGCGCAAGCTCGGCGCCGAGTGCGATCTTCGGATCAATTGGCATGGTCGACCGCCGTCTTTTCAGCTGCAGGTGCTTCGGTTGTCTCGGCCTTCTTCGCACGCTCGACGATGTCGAGTACGGCCAAGTAGCCGAAAGTCATTGCGGGACCGATGGTCGCGCCTGGTCCGGCGTAGGTGTGGCCCATGACCGGAGCGCTCGCGTTGCCAGCCGCGTAGAGGCCGTCGATGACGCTTCCGTCTTCGCGTAATGCTCGGCCGTTGACGTCGGTGCAGATTCCGCCCTTGGTGCCGAGGTCACCCGGAACCATCTTGATGGCGTAGAACGGAGCCTTGCTGATTTCGGCGAGGCTGGGGTTCTTCAGTCGGGGATCGCCGTAGTACGCGTCGTAACCACTGTCACCGCGTCCGAAGTCCTCGTCCTTGCCGTTGCGCGCGAAGCCGTTGAACCGATCGACGGTTTCGGTCAGCGATGCGACGGGAAGCCCTGTCTTCTCTGCCAATTCGGCGATGGTTCCCGCCTTGACCACGATGCCGGCCTTGAGCCAGCGGCCGGGGAAGGGGGAGCGGGGAGTGATACCGGCAAACGTGTAGCGGTTGCGGTAGCGCTGATCGAGAATCATCCACGTCGGGATGTTCTCGCCGGGGCCCTCGCCCTGACCGTACTCACCGCCGTACATCGCATGGGTTGCCTCGACGTACGGAGCCGCCTCGTTGCCGAAGCGCTTGCCCGACATGTTGACCATCATGCAGCCCGGGAGGGTGCGCTCGGAGAGAGCGAACCACGGTCCGCCGGTCAGCGGAATGGACGGGCCCCACCAGGCGTCGTCCATGAAATCGACTGCAGCGCCCACTTCTTGGCCTGCGCGGATACCGTCGCCGGTGTTTGCCTTCGCGCCGACGGTCCATTCGGTGCCGATAGGTGCGCGCTGGTACTTCTCACGCATTTCCTTGTTGTGCTCGAATCCGCCGGATCCCAACACGACTCCGTGGCGAGCGCGGATGACCTGATCCTCGCCGTCGACGATGACGTTGACGCCGCGAACTGCGCCGTCTTCGGTGTACAGGGAGGTCAGCGGGGTGTTCAGCAGGATGGGTACTCCGGCGGACTGAAGTCCGAGTCGAATACCGGCGACCAGTGCCTGGCCGCGAACCAGCAGATCCTTCTTGGTGGCCTTCGCTGCGAGGAATCGCATGCCGACCTTCATGGCGCGCAGGGGTCCGCGAGGATTGCGCATCAGCAGGTTGAGCCACTTGTAGTCGGCCTGGGTGATGACGAAGTTCTTGGGGGCCTTGACGTAGTCGGGCTCGAGGTTCTTGCGGTCGGCGCCCAACTTGTTGCCGTCGAACGGGGTGGGCTCGACACTGCGGCCACCGAGGCGTCCGCCGGGTGCTTCCGGGTAGTAGTCGGAGTAGCCGGGAACCCACTGCAGCTCGAGCGGGCTGTTCTTCAACACGAACGAGAGCATCTCGGGACCGCGCTCGAGATAGGTGTCGATGCGTTCGGGAGCGACAACGTCGCCGATGATGCTGTGCAGGTAGGAACGTGCGGCCTCCGGTGTATCGGTGACACCGTCCGCTTGAAGTGCCTCGTTGTTGGGGATCCAGACCCCACCACCGGAACGGGCGGTCGATCCGCCGTAGTGGGCGGCTTTCTCCACGATGACCACACTCAAGCCCTGGTGGGCTGCGGTCAAGGCCGCTGTCATACCTGCGGCACCACTGCCGACGACGACGATGTCGTATTCCTGCTTGCTCATGTAGAACACGTTATAGAATGATGGGGGTGTCAGTCCATGCTTTCTGCCAGGAAGTATTTCCGGACGTTGTCATTGATAACGAAACACGTTGCAGTGAGATTGAGGATGGTGCGGTGTGACCTGGGATACTTCGGTTGACGTCCTTGTGGTCGGGTTCGGTGTGGCGGGCGCCAGTGCGGCGCTCGAAGCTGTAGCGGCCGGTTCGTCGGTTTTGGCAATCGACCGAGCACTCGGTGGTGGTGCCAGCACGATTTCCGGAGGAATCTACTACGCCGGCGGCGGCACCGTGATTCAAAAGGAAGCCGGTGTCGAGGACAGTCCCGAAGCCATGCTCGCCTACCTGAACCGCGAGGTCGGTGACGCGGTGACGCCGCAGACTCTGCGCCGGTTCGTCGACGAGAGCCCGGCGTCGATCGACTGGCTGCGCAATCACGGCGTGCCGTTCGAGGCCTCACTCTGTCCGTACAAGACGTCGTACCCGAGCAACAAGCACTACCTCTACTTCTCGGGTAGCGAATCGGCCGGCGGGTTCCGTGACATCGCAAAACCTGCTCCGCGTGGTCATCGCGCCAAGGGGCGTGGCACGTCGGGAAAGATGCTGTACGGCCCGCTCGCGAAGTCCGCGGAGGCGAAGGGCGTCCAGTTGCTCGGCCAGACGCGAGCGGACCGGCTGATCATCGAGGACGGCCGGGTGATCGGCGTCGAAGCACTGACGCTGCGTGACGCACCCGCCGGAGTTCGTCGCCGTCACGCGACGCTCGGGTCCTTGTCCTCCAAGCCCGGCGTCTACGCACCGCAGTTGCGCACGATTCTCGACGCACTGATCGCGAAGATCGAGAAGAAGCACGCCAAGCGGATTCGTATCCAGGCACGCGGCGGCGTGATCCTCAGCGCCGGCGGCTTCGTGTCCAATCGCGAGATGATGCGTACCCATGCTCCCGCCTACAAGGGCGGTATCCCGCTCGGCACCTCCGGGGACGATGGCAAAGGCATCAACCTCGGTGTCGAAGCCGGGGGAGCCACCGACAAGCTCGGCAATGTGTCCGCCTGGCGATTCATCGTCCCGCCGAGTGCTTTTCTCGGTTCCATTTTGGTGGGTGAATCCGGTGCGCGAATCGTCGACGAGTCCCGTTACGGTGCCGCTCTCGGTCAGGCGATGGCGGAGAAGAGCAGCGGAATCGGTTGGCTGCTGGCAGATTCCGAACTCGTTCGCGAAGCGAAATCGCAGATAAGTGACCAGTCGATGTGGTTCCAGCGGGTACAGACCACCGGAATGATGCGTACTGCATTGCGTGGCAACACCATTGCCGAGGTCGCCCGCAAAGCGGGGATAGACGTCGCCGGCCTTCAAGCCACCGTCGACGCGCACAACTCCGCTGCCGCTGCCGGACAACCTGATCCGATGGGTAAACCGTCGGACTTCGTCAGGCCGATACTGTCTGCGCCGTTCACGATGTACGACGTCTCGATCAAGCCCAACATGATGAATCCGTGCCCGATGCTCACGCTCGGTGGATTGGTGGTCGACGAATCGTCCGGCATGGTGAAAAACGAGGCCGGGGAGGGTATCCCTGGTCTGTACGCCGCCGGCCGCACCGCGGTCGGTATCTGTTCCAACTCGTATGTGAGCGGCTTGTCGCTCGCCGACTGCGTGTTCTCCGGACGACGAGCCGGTCAGCATGCAGCCGCATTCTCCACAGTCGGAAAGGCCTGAACGATGCTCTCGACGCAGATCCGCGGCGAACTTGCCGACCATCTCGACTCGGCGGAACGGGATCGCGCTCCGATCAGCCCGCTGATCGCCACGTATCCGGACATCGACGTCGTCGACGCCTACGAGATCCAGCTCATCAACATCAGGCGTCGTGTTGCCGGTGGCGCAAAGGTGGTCGGACACAAGGTCGGACTCTCGTCACTGGCGATGCAGCAGATGATGGGCGTCGACGAGCCAGATTACGGTCACCTGCTCGCCGAGATGGAAGAGTTCGAGGACCGTCCGGTCGACACGTCGCGCTTCTGCTTCCCACGCGTCGAGGTGGAGGTCGCCTTCATTCTGGGAGCAGATCTGCCGGGCGCCGGGTGCACCGAACAAGACGTCATCGACGCCACTGTCGCCTATGCGCCGTCCATCGAGTTGATCGACAGCCGGATCAAGGACTGGAAGATCGGCCTCTCGGACACCATCGCGGACAACGCCTCATCCGCCGGGTTCATTCTCGGCAAGGAACGAGTTCGCCCGTCGGACATCGACATCAAGGCGATCGATGCGGTGCTGACCTGCAACGGCGAGCGGATTGCGGAGGGGCGCAGCGATGCGGTTCTCGGTAACCCGGTCACCGCTGTCGCATGGTTGGCGCAGAAGGTCGACACGTTCGGAGTTCGGCTCAAGGCCGGCGACATCGTTCTGCCGGGTTCGTGCACGCGAGCGATCGACGCTCATCCAGGCGACAACTTCCGAGCCGAGTTCAGCGGCCTCGGTTCCGTCTCTCTTCAGTTCACGTAGGAGTAGTCATGACCAAGGCAAGTGTGGCGATCGTCGGATCGGGAAACATCAGTACCGATCTGTTGTACAAACTGCAGCGTTCCGAGTGGCTCGAACCGCGATGGATGATCGGAATCGATCCCGAGAGTGAAGGATTGGCGCGCGCCCGCAAGATTGGACTCGAGACCTCCGCCGAGGGCGTCGACTGGTTGCTGAACCAGGCGGAGAAACCGGACCTGGTCTTCGAGGCGACGTCGGCATACGTGCACCGCGAGGCAGCACCACGCTACGAGGCCGCCGGTATCCGTGCCGTCGACCTGACTCCGGCCGCGGTCGGCCCGGCTGTGGTTCCGCCCGCGAACCTGCGTGAGCACCTGGACGCACCCAACGTCAACATGATCACTTGCGGTGGGCAGGCAACCATTCCGATCGTCTATGCGGTGTCGCGTGTCGTCGACGTGGCGTACGCCGAGATCGTCGCCTCCGTTGCATCATTGTCCGCCGGCCCGGGAACTCGCGCGAACATCGATGAGTTCACCAAGACCACCAGCCGCGGTATCGAGACCATCGGCGGCGCACAGCGCGGCAAGGCGATCATCATCCTCAACCCCGCGGACCCGCCGATGATCATGCGCGACACAATCTTCTGCGCTATCCCCGAAGACGCCGATCAGGCCGCGATCACCGACTCCATTCACCGCGTCGTCAAGGACATCCAGCAGTACGTGCCCGGCTACCGGTTGCTCAACGAACCGCAGTTCGACAAACCGAGCGTCGTTTCCGGTGGCTATGCAACGGTCACCACGTTCGTCGAGGTCGAAGGCGCAGGCGATTTCCTGCCGCCGTACGCGGGCAACCTCGACATCATGACGGCAGCAGCCACCAAGGTGGGCGAGGAAATCGCCCAGAAGCTTCTGAGTGTGAAGGCATGAGCGACATGATTCATTTCGATTCGAGCTGGGACATCCGCGTCACCGACACGTCGCTGCGCGACGGCTCCCACCACAAGCGTCATCAGTTCACCGTCGACGAAGTACGAGCCATCGTCGGTGCCCTCGACGGAGCCGGAGTGCCGGTCATCGAGGTCACTCACGGCGACGGCCTCGGCGGATCCTCCTTCAACTACGGCTTCTCGAAGACTCCCGAGCAGGCACTGATCAAAGCTGCAGTCGAGACGGCGACCAACGCGAAGATCGCCTTCCTGATGCTGCCCGGATTGGGCATCAAGGACGACATCGTCATCGCACAGGACAACGGTGCGTCCATCTGCCGCATCGCAACTCACTGCACCGAGGCAGACGTATCCATCCAGCACTTCGGCCTCGCGCGTGAGCGTGGACTCGAAACAGTCGGATTCCTCATGATGGCTCACTCGATTCCGCCGGAGAAGCTGGCCAAGCAGGCTCGCATCATGGCCGACGCGGGTTGCCAGTGTGTGTACGTGGTCGACTCGGCCGGCGCGCTGGTACTCGAGCAGGTATCCGATCGCGTCGAGGCGCTGGTTCAGGAACTCGGCAACGACGCTCAGGTCGGCTTCCACGGCCACGAGAACCTGGGCCTGGGCGTCGCCAATTCCATTGCGGCAGTGCGGGCGGGCGCCAAGCAGATCGACGGTAGTACCCGTCGGTTCGGTGCCGGCGCCGGCAACGCCCCGGTCGAGGCCTTCGTCGGTGTCTGCGACAAGATCGGCGTCAAGACCGGTATCGACTTCTTCGCCATCGCCGATGCAGCCGAAGATGTTGTGCGCCCGGCAATGCCGCAGGAATGCCTGCTCGATCGTCAAGCGCTGATGATGGGCTACGCCGGCGTGTACTCGAGCTTCCTCAAGCATGCCGAGCGTCAGGCCGAGCGGTACGGAGTGTCGTCCGCGGAACTGTTGGTGCGCGCAGGTAAGCGCAAGTTGGTCGGCGGCCAGGAAGATCAGTTGATCGACATCGCGCTGGAACTCCAGCGCGAAGCAGCGGCTTCCTAGCCCATGGCAGACGTACTGGCCGGAAAAGTGGCCTTGGTGACCGGCGCGTCCTCAGGGTTGGGGCGCGCCGTCACCGAGATTCTCCACCGCAGGGGCGCACAGGTTTTCGGTATCGCCCGCGACAAGGAAAAGCTGCGACAGTCGATGGTCGAGGTGGTCGGCGCGGATGGAGAGCGTCGTTTCGCGGCGACGGACGTCTCGGATTCCGCTCAGTGTGATGCGGCCGTGCAAGCGTGTGTCGACGAACTCGGTGGTATCGACATCCTCGTCAACGTGGCGGGATCGCACTCGCTTCGTCACACGGCGGATATTGCGGATTCCGAATGGGCACATGACCTTGCGGTCAATCTGAACGGACCGTTCTTCCTTTCCCGAGCAGCACTGCCGCACTTGCTGGAACGGGGCGGCAACATCGTCAACGTCTCCTCGATCGCGGGACTGGAAGGGCAGGCGTACTCGGCTGGATACTGTGCTGCCAAGCACGGACTCATCGGACTGACCCGAGCGATGGCGATGGAGTTCACCGGAAAGTCTCTGCGTGTCAACGCAATCTGCCCCGGCGGCATGATGACTCCTCAAGTCACCGGATTCACCTTCCCCGACGGAGTCGACTTCGACCTCGTCATGAAGGTTGCCTCGCCGCGTGGCTTGATGGAAGCCGAGGACGTTGCGAAGATGGTGGCTTTCGTTGCCTCCGACGACGCCTCGGCGATACACGGGGCCGTTTACTCGGTCGACAACGGAAAAATGGCATGACCCCGTTGGTCTCGGGACCGATCTTCCAGATCTGCTGGGTGGTCGAGGACATCGAGGCCGCCGAACAGGAGTTCACTCGGCAGTGGGGAGTGGAGCGATGGCTACGTATGCCAGACATCACCTTTGGTCCCGAGACCACAACGTATCGAGGTGAGCCCGCGGACTATGTCGTTCACGTGTCGATCGGATATGCGGGCAGCCAACAGCTCGAGTTGATCCAATCAGTGTCCGGACGCAACCTGTACACGGAGTTCCTGGAGACTCACGGCGTCGGAGTTCATCACCTGGCCTGGGTTCCAGGCGATTACGAGGCGACGTTGCTCGAGGCCGAGCGTCGCGGAATGTCGGTGGTGCAACAAGGTCGGGTAGAGGGCGTCGGCATGGAGTTCTCCTACCTCGATGCCGGGCCGTTGGGTGGATACGTCGAGTTGATGAAGCTCTCGCCCGAGATTCGGTTGATGTTCGCTTCGCTCATTCCTGATTGACGGCAAACACTTTCGTGAAGTAATCGGAAACGTTCTCCGGGTGACCACGGAATCCGAGGTAGCCGTCGGGGCGAATGACCAGCGCCGCCGTACCTTCGACCCCATACGCGGCGCACAGTTGCGAGGCGTTGTCCTCGATGATCGGCACCAGCGAGTCGACGGTCACGGTTCCCGGTGGCACTATCGCGTAGACGTCCAGCAAGCCGTGCGCTGATCGAATTGCGGCGTCGGCGACCTTCTCCAAGCTGTTGATGCTCTCCGCGGATCCGTCCGAAGTCAGCAGTAACGTGTGGTCGACTCCTGACAGCAAGTCGAACAACCGAATTGGATACTGCACACCGTCTCGGCGCATTCCGCGTGCATCGGGTGCACGCTCGCCCGGTTGAACGTGTGGACTCGAAGAATTACGCCCGGTGTTCAGCGGACTCTCCGAGTAGTCGATCAACAATTGAGCCTGGCGCCGCATTGCCGTGTCGATGGAAGACTCTCCCGAACCGATTCCTTCTCGAGCATTTCGGACGGTCATCCCGACGACTTCTTCACCGACCGGCCGTCTTTCGGCATCGTAGGTCTCGAGAAGATCTGCTGTTGCAACGCCTTTGACGGCGAGCGCTATCTTCCACGCAAGATTGTGGGCGTCCTGGATCCCGGTGTTCATGCCCTGCGCGCCAGTCGGGGGATGGATGTGCGCGGCGTCGCCGGCGACAAAAACCCGTCCGCGACCGTAAGCGTCGACGATGCGGTGGCTGATGCGGAAGACCGAGGACCATCGCAGCATCGAGGCGGTTGTCGGTTCTGGGGACAGTCTGTCGAGCACGGCCTGGATGTGATGGAGTTCCGGTGTCTTGCCGGTTGAAAAACCGTGTTGTACAGAGGCTTTGTTCGACGATTCGTCCGGCATCAAATCGTCCGGAACGAGCATCGACATGCGGTACCGCTTGTGTCCGGGAAGTGGGATGCAGACGAGTAGGTCGTCGGTGGTTCCGTCGTCGGTGGTGTGGTTGGCGCGGACGGAGTAGCCGCTGGGGATCGACCAGTCGACTTCGACGTCACCGAGCATGTAGCTTTCCGCAAACGCGCCGCCCTCGAAGCTCAGGCCAAGCCCTTTGCGGACCACGCTGTGAGCGCCGTCGGAACCCACCAGATACTGGACGTTCACGGTGCTGCCGTCGCTGAGGGTGCAGGTGACGGCGTCGTCGGATTGTTCGAATGCAGTGAGGCCGACTCCGCGTTCGACGGTTGTTCCCAACTCGGTGAGGCGCTCGGTGAGGATGCGCTCCGTCGAGTACTGAGGCAGGCAGAGAAACCAGTAAGGAACGTCCTCGGGGAGGGTGAGGTCGACGCGGCCGACCTCGACGCCGTTCGTGTACATGATCTGACCGCGCATCAATGTCGAGGCGTCGAGTGCCTGGCGGAGCACCCCCATGTTCTCGAAGAGTTCGAGAGTGCGTGGCTGAATCCCGACGGCTTTCGCGTATTGCCGCGGTTCGTCGAGGGGGTCGACTATTCGACAGGAGATACCGCGTCTGCGCAGCTCGATCGCGGTGGTCAAGCCGATCGGGCCGGCGCCCGCTACCAATACGTCGGTATCCATGAGGACCCACTCACGTCGGGGACAGTCGGTCATTTCAGTATGGGTAAGCGAACTTTCGTTTTGGGGAAATTCGCGCAAATCGGACATCGAGAGGTTGTGTCTCGCGCCGACTGTCCGTCCGCGCACCGACTGTTTTGCGCTATTGCTCGTCTTCGAAGCCGAGCGCGATTCTCCTGCACAGAAGCGTGAGCTCGACCTCGTCGACGCGTGGCGCGTCGTCCCATGAATCGACGTCGTTCCAACTCACTGAACTCGGAGCGCCGAAAGGCCTGACGAAAACGTGCTGATGAAAGTGGGGGACGCTTAGCCCAGCGATCGCGGAGAACACGAATTCCGGAGTCAATTCCGAGTCGAGGGCACGTGAGACGCACCAGACCGCGTGTGCGATGGCGAGTGCTTCAGGTTCGGATAGTGAAGGCAACCCGGACACGTGTCGACGGGTCTCGACGAACACATATCCAGGAACCGAACGTCCGTGTGGTGGAGGGGGCCGATGGGAGACAACGACGAAGTCGTCCTCGAATATTCGAGGGCTGACGAGCGGGCCTGTTCCTCGGTGTTTGGCGCATATTGCGCACGTTGACGTCCCCATTCCACTTTTGTAGCGAGTGTGGCGCGGTGGCGGAAGATTTGCGATCAGCCCGAACGGAGGGTTCATCTAGATGTACAAATTGACATGTTTGTAAAAGTTTTACCTTGAAAATCGTTGACAAAACGCCATCATTTGTCCACTCTCTATACATAGATGTTGTTCGTGTCGCGGATTACCGCGCAGGACGCACTCACTGATCCGAACGAGAACTGGAGAATTCGATGGCGGCGTTGGTGTACACCGAGCCAGATGGTCGGCTCGCAACTTGGAGAGACCGGAAACGCTACTTGTGGCTGTTGGCGCTGATTCCGTCATCGGCAACTTTCATCGCCGTGGGGCTTGTTACCGCCACCGGATGGAATGTCTTCTGGTGGACCGGCCCACTGATCGCGTTTGCTCTCATTCCCGTCATCGACATCCTGGCGGGTGAGGACGGGAAGAATCCGCCCGACGAGGTGATCGACGAACTCGAGAACGACCGCTTCTACCGGTGGTGCACCTACGCCTATCTGCCGCTGCAGTACACGGCCTTCTTCCTGTCCTGCTACATCTGGGCGCGTTGGGATTTGAGCGTTCTCTCCAATATCGGACTCGCAGTGACGATCGGTGTGACGGCCGGAATCGGCATCAACACAGCCCATGAACTCGGGCACAAGAAGGAGAGCGTCGAGCGCTGGTTGTCCAAAATCGTTCTCGCACAGAGTGCTTACGGTCACTTCTACCTCGAGCACAACCGTGGCCACCATGTGCGAGTGTCGACTCCGGAAGATCCGGCGACCTCGCGCTTCGGTGAGACCCTCTACGGTTTCTGGCCGCGCAGCGTCGGCGGGGGATTGAAGTCGGCGTGGCATCTCGAGAAGACCCGCTTCGAGCGTTTGGGCACCACGCACTGGAGCATCAAGAACGACGTGCTCAACGCCTGGCTCATGTCGGTTGTTCTGTTCGGTGTCGCGCTTGCAGTGTTCGGGATCGGCATCGCGCCGTACCTCGTGATCCAGGCGTTCATCGGGTTTTCGCTGCTCGAAGCGATCAACTACCTCGAGCACTACGGACTCCTACGTCAGAAAACCGCAAGCGGACGGTACGAGCGATGCACGCCGGCACACAGCTGGAACAGTGATCGCATCTGCACCAACGTCTTTCTCTATCACCTGCAGCGGCACAGCGATCACCATGCGAATCCGACACGTCGTTACCAGGCGCTTCGCAGTATGGAAGAGGCCCCTCAGCTCCCGAGCGGCTACGCCAGCATGATCATGCTCGCCACCGTTCCACCCCTGTGGCGCAAGGTGATGGACCACCGCGTCCTCGAGCACTACCGAGGTGACATCACCCAGGTCAACATCGCGCCGAAGAAGCGCGCCAAGATCCTCGCGTCCTACGGGGTGAATGCATGAACTCCTACATCTGCCCGATCTGCGACTACACGTACACCGAATCGACAGGCGCTGCGCGAGAGGGCTTTCCGCCAGGTACGCCGTGGTCGAGTATCCCGGACGACTGGTGCTGCCCCGACTGCGGCGTCCGCGAGAAGGTCGACTTCACGCTCGTCGCGCAATCCTGATCGAACTATTCACAGGCGAAAGGAAAACCGATGTCCGAGACTGCCACTGCTTACAAATTGTTCCGCTGCCTCCAGTGCGGGTTCGAGTACGACGAAGCGATCGGCTGGCCCGACGACGGTATCGAGCCGGGTACTCGCTGGGACGAGATTCCCGAAGACTGGTCTTGCCCTGATTGTGGTGCTGCCAAAGTCGATTTCGAAATGGTGGAGGTGGACCGCTGATGACAGCGGTCCGCGAGTCCGACACACGCACCGTGGTGATCGTGGGCACGGGCATCGCCGGTGCCGGTGCGGCGCAGGCCCTGCGCAAGGAAGGGTTCGGCGGCAGCATCATCCTGATCGGCAGCGAACCTGAGGAGCCGTACCGCCGCCCAGCGCTGTCGAAGGAGCTACTGTCCGGGAAAGCGTCGATCGATCGGGCTCGGTTGCGGCCGTCGACTTTCTGGACCGAGCAGAGTATCGATCTTCGGATCGGCGCAACTGTCACGAGTATCGACACAGATTCCCGCACAGTACTTTTAGCCGACGGTGACAGCATCGACTACGACGTTCTGATTCTTGCCACGGGTGGACGGTCCCGACGGTTGGAGAACGAAGATTCCGAGCGCGTTCACTATCTTCGGGATATCGCAGACATGCGACGCTTGCAATCCCAGCTGATCGAAGGATCCTCGCTACTGGTGGTCGGCGGTGGCTTGATCGGATCGGAGGTGGCGTCAACGGCACGCGACTTGGGTTGCAGTGTGCAGGTTCTCGAAGCGCAACCGGTGCCCCTGTCCAGGCTGCTTCCACCGTCGATAGCGGAGAAGATCGCCGCGCTGCACGCCTCGGCGGACGTCGCCTTGCAGACGGGAGTCGACCTCGAGACGCTCACGACGGGTGCCGACGGCGTCACCGCACGTGCGCGTGACGGACGCGAGTGGACAGCGGAGTTGGCCGTCGTCGCAATCGGATCCTTGCCCGATACCGATGTGGCTGCTGCTGCGGGTATTGCGGTGGACAACGGGATTTCGGTAGACGGATACCTCAGGACGTCTGTCGATAATGTGTACGCGATCGGCGATGTGGCCAACGTGCCCAACGGTTTTCTCGGCGGCATGCACCGTGGTGAGCACTGGAACACTGCGCAGGACCACGCAGTTGCAGTTGCCAAGACCATCGTCGGGAAGGAAGAACCCTTCGAATCCGTCCCTTGGAGTTGGTCGAACCAATTCGGCCGCAACATTCAAGTAGCTGGTTGGCCAGGCGCGGACGACACCGTAATAGTTCGAGGAGACTTGGACTCCTATGACTTCACTGCGATCTGCATGCGCGACGGAAATATCGTCGGTGCTGTGAGCGTGGGCCGGCCGAAGGACATTCGTGCCGTGCGAACCCTTATCGAACGCTCCCCGGACATCAGCGCCGACGTACTCGCCGATACAAACAGGGATCTGACCGAACTTGCGGCGGGTCTTGTCGCCTCACCGGTGCTCTGAGTGCACTCGTGACTTCTGTGGCTTGCGTGTCCACCGTTTTGACACCGAGCACGGGCGATGGAAATCTTCCCGATATGTCCACCGCTCGTGCCCGTGTCCCGTACCACGAGGCAGCTCGTCAACTCCTCCGTGCGTCAGCGCTCGACGCCACACGCGAACTCTTGACCGAGAAATCGTGGAACGACATCACGATGGCGCATATCGCGGAAGCTGCGGGCATGAGCCGGCAGACGTTGTACAAGGAGTTCACGTCCCGCCAGGGATTGGCGTCCGGATACCTCATCCGTTTCGTTGACGAGTTCCTCGAAGAGGTGGAACGCGAAGTAACGCTCCATCATTCGGATCCGCGGGGCGCGGTCTCGGCAGCCTTCCGTGCCTTCTTCGACGCCGGTGCCCGGGATCCGATGGTGGTCAGCATTGTCGGTCCCCGGCCGCAGCACGACCTGCTGAGCTTGGTCACCACTGACGGGACTCCGCTGCTCGAACATGCGAGCGCGAGGTTGGCCGAGATCTTCATGACCAGTTGGGCGAACGTCGACCGCATCCATGCCGAGATGTTCGGCAGCACGATAGTGCGTCTGGCGATCAGTCACGTGACGTTGTCTTTCGGTACCCCCGATCAGATCGCCGAGAACCTGGGGGAGATGTTCGGGCCGTTCCTCGATCAGGTCATCGGTTCGGGCACAGTCGAACCGAACTGAGCCGACAGGATCGATACGGTTTCCGGGCTAGGACGGAAGTTCGATCGAGCGTGATCGCCGTAGTTCTTTGGTGGGAAATATCGTCGTTATGTGTGAATCCGCGTCTCACTTCTCGGTAGCGTGCCGGGCGTAGATCGAGGTGCGATCCGCAGGGGGTGGCTCTCGTGAATTTCCGTCAACGGTGGAGGAATTCGAAGATGAAGAGCCGCAACAAATCTCGAGTGATGTCGACAGTCGCGCTAGTTGCAACATTTGTCATGGCCGGTGCAGGTGTGGCAATTGCCGACGAATCATCGTCAGGGTCTTCCGGCAGCGGATCGCTCGGTTCCTCCGGTGCGGCAGCGGTTGATCCGTTGACCTTCGACGGTTGGGGCACGTGCCCGATCGAGGATCTCGAGGTGACGACGTGCGCCAGCGTCGTAGTTCGCGGAGGGACCATGAAATTGGGCGCACTTTCGGTGCCGATCCCGGACGGAAGCCTCAAGGTTGCGGGCGGAGTGAAATACGCGACCCAGCCGGACAACAGTTTCATCGAGACGTTCGTCGCCAAGCAGGACGGGTCCAACGGGGTCTATTCCAATCCGATTTCGGTACCCGGAGGTGCTCTCGGGATCGATACTCCGCTGGGACTGACTCAGATCAGCGCGACGGTGGAATCGGTGGGAGTCCCGGATCTGAAGGTTCTCGAGCAGGAACTCACCATGCCTGTTCGATTGAAGCTGTCTAATCCCTTGCTCGGTGACGATTGCTACATCGGTTCGGTTTCGAATCCGATCAACCTTCACCTGACCACAACCGGAAACCCTCCGTCGGAACCTATCGGTGAGTTCCCCGGTGCAGTGTTCCCGGCAGTCCCACATTCGGATGCGGTGTTTGCGGCGCCGGGAGCCAGCGGGTGTGGACCGCTGGGTGCGCTCAACTGGGCCGTGAATCTACGCGGGGGAGTGCCGGCGGCCAGCGGAAAGAACTCTCTCACCACGTCGAGCGACGTCTACGCGGTGGCTGCACGAAAGGTACGACCGCCTGCCTGACGGACACGCGGGCGCTGGAACGTAAAACGAGGGCCGACCCGTGGGTCGGCCCTCGTTCTACACAATCAGGTCAGCTGACCTCGGGATCACGCACCGTGATGGTGCCGTCCCTAACCGCGTCGGCGATGCTGTCGTGCAGTTTCGGGCATCCGTCTTTCAATGCCGACGACTGCCCGGAAGCAATTGCCTCTTTGAAGGTGTGGCAACGCAGCGCCGGGTCGGAAGTCCACTGAACGCTGGTGTGTTTGTACGTGTTCTTGCGAACCAGTACGCACGCGCCGCATGCCTTGCAGTCGACTTCCTGCAGACCCGAGTCGAGGTATTCGTGCTTGTCCTCGATCGTCTGGGCCGCGATCGCCTCGAGCCGTTCCGTTTGCCCGGCAAAGTCCGGTGCCTTGGCCCAACGAGCCCACCGTGCGTCGGTTCCGATCGAGGCGCTCACGACTAGACCTCTGCTTCCTTCTTTGCCGCTTCTGCTGCAGCTTCCTTCTCGGCCTTCTGGCGTGCGAGGTTTTCCTCGACCTCGGCGTGCCAGGCTTCGTTTGCCTTGGTGGTGTCCACCTCGAACTCGAAGCGCTGCGTCATCTTCTCGGTGACGTCGGCCTTGTCCACGTAGAACTGCTCGTACCAGCGTCGTAGCTGGTAGACGGGGCCGTCTTCTTCGCAGAGAAGGGGATTCTCGATCTTGGTCTTGTTCTTCCAGATCGCGACGTCCTGCAGGAATCCCTCGCTGATGCCCTCGGTGAACTTGCCGGCCAACTTGTCGGCCATCTCGTCGGAGACACCCGTCGGCTTCTTCACCGTCACGCCCCACTGCAGCACGAACGAGTCCGGGCTGATCGGGTAGTGGCAGTTGATCAGAACACTCTCGACCTCGTATCCGCTGTAGCTGTTCCACAGGGGATTGACCATGTACGACGGTCCGTAATACGCAGCTTCGGAGCGAAGCAGCGTGTCGCCGCCGTACTGGGAGGCCATTCCGATGTCGGGACGGCCCGTGGTGTTGAGGTACTGAGTGGCGATCTCACCTTCGAAGACGTTCTTGAAGTACGTCGGGAAGGCGTAGTGGATGTAGTAGAAGTGCGCCATGTCGACCACGTTGTCGATGATCTCGCGGCAGTTGGACCCCTCGATGACCATGGAGTTCCAGGTCCAGTCGGTCCATTCGTCGCTGTACGCGCCCTCGATACGAGGAATCACGATCTCTTCGGGCGGCGGATTGCCCTCGGGGTCGTTCCAGACGAAGAGCTGACCGTTCTGCTCGAGGGTCGTCCACGCGCGGGTGCGTGCGAGCGGAGGCACGCGGCGGGCATAAGGAATGCCGGTGCACTTGCCGTTGCCGCCCCAGCGCCAGTCGTGGAAGGGGCAGGCGATGGAATCGCCCTTGACCTCGCCTTGTGTGAGGTCACCACCCATATGACGGCAGTATCCGTCGAGAACTTTGATGTCGCCCTTGCTGTCGGCGAACACCACGAGCTTCGTACCGAAAGCCTCGATCGCGTGCGGTTTGCCGTCCTTGAAGGTCTTCAGTAGACCCAGGCAGTGCCAACCGCGGGCGAAACGAGTTTGCACCGTTCCGACGTCGATCTCGCGAATCTGCGCCATTGTGACCTCACATCCCTTCTAGCTGTTAGTAGAACACGTTATAGAACTCGATCCGGTTCCGCCAGATTTTGGGGGCACTTGTTACAGCATTGCGGCCACAAACGGGACCTTTGTCAGCGTCTCGACAGAAAAGAGAACGTGTTCTAGTCTCAAGTGTAAGTGAACCAACCGATCGAGGAAGACGGGAGCGTCGAAGTGGGTAACCATGACAGCCACGAGGTGATGCAGAGGCTCGACGCACTACTGCCGGCACTGCGCGAGCGCGCACAGGAGACCGAGGATCTGCGTCGTATCCCCGACGAGTCCATCAAGGCTCTTCAGGAAACAGGCTTCTTCCGCTTGCTGCAGCCAAAGCAGTGGGGCGGATACGAAGCCGATCCGGTGCTGTTCTACTCCGCGGTCAAGAAGATCGCCAGCGCGTGTGGTTCCACAGGGTGGGTCTCCTCGATCATCGGGGTACACAACTGGCACCTCGCCCTCTTCTCTCAGCAGGCGCAGGAAGACGTGTGGGGCAACGACACTGACGTTCGCATCTCGTCCTCTTACGCCCCGATGGGTATGGGTGAAGTAGTCGAGGGCGGATACAAGGTCAACGGTGCGTGGGCGTGGTCTTCGGGTTGTGACCACGCCAGCTGGGCCGTTCTCGGTGGTCCGGTGTTCAAGGACGGCCGCGCAGTCGATTTCGTGAGCTACCTGATTCCTCGCGAGGACTACCAGATCGACGACGTGTGGAATGTGGTCGGTCTGCGTGGAACCGGCTCCAATACCGTTGTGGTCAAGGATGTTTTTGTTCCCAAGCATCGCGTTCTGAGCTTCCGGGCGATGAGCGAACTGACCGCCCCGGGCCTCGAGAACAACACCGCGCCGGTCTACAAGATGCCGTGGGGAACCATTCACCCCACGACGATCTCGGCACCGATCGTCGGAATGGCTTACGGAGCTTACGAAGCGCACGTCGAGCACCAGGGCAAGCGTGTGCGCGCTGCGTTCGCCGGCGAGAAGTCGAAGGACGATCCGTTTGCCAAGGTGCGCATCGCCGAGGCGTCCAGCGACATCGACGCCGCGTGGCGTCAGCTCTCCGGCAACGTCGCCGACGAGTACGCGTTGATCCTTGCGGGCGAAGAGGTTCCGATGGAACTGCGGCTGCGCGCTCGACGTGACCAGGTGCGCGCCACGGGCCGCGCGATCGCCTCGATCGACAAGCTCTTCGAGAACTCCGGCGCCACGGCGCTGCAGAACGGCACTCCTATTCAGCGTTTCTGGCGCGATGCTCACGCTGGTCGCGTCCACGCCGCCAACGATCCCGAACGCGCCTACGTCATGTTCGGAACCGGCGAATTCGGTCTGCCGATCACCGACACGATGGTCTAGAGGAGGCTCAGTGACAACCACCGAAGAAGCCCTCACCTACGAGTCCACTTCACGGTTCGCGCAAGTGCGCCCCGATCTGAAACTGCACTTCCACGAGGCGGGCGTCGGAAACGACAAGACCATCGTGCTGCTGCACGGCGGTGGCCCAGGCGCGTCGTCGTGGTCTAACTTCGCCCGCAACATTCCGGTGTTGGCGAAGAGCTTTCACGTCATCGCGGTCGATCAGCCCGGTTACGGGCAGTCCGACAAGCCGACGGAGCATCCGCAGTACTTCGTGCACAGTGCGTCGGCGCTCAATGATCTCCTGGACACGCTCGAGATCACCGGTCGCGTTGATCTGCTGGGCAATTCGCTCGGTGGTGGCGCTGCTGTTCGCTTTGCGCTCGACTACCCGGACCGTGCGGGTCGCCTCGTTCTGATGGGCCCCGGCGGTCTGAGTGTCAACCTGTTTGCGCCGGACCCCACCGAGGGCGTCAAGAACCTCGGAAAGTTCAGCTACCAGCCCACCCGAGAAAACCTCGAAGCATTCCTGCGGATCATGGTCTTCGATCAGAAGCTGATCACGCCGGAACTCGTCGACGAACGTTTTGCTGCCGCCAGCACTCCCGAGTCGCTGGCTGCGGCCAAGGCGATGGGTAAGTCCTTCTCCAGCGGTGACTTCGAGCTCGGCATGCTCTGGCGCGAGGCGTACAAGCTTCGTCAGCGTGTGTTGCTGATCTGGGGCCGTGAGGATCGGGTCAACCCTCTCGACGGCGCACTGGTCGCGCTCAAGATGATCCCGCGCGCGCAGCTCCACGTCTTCGGCGGTTGCGGTCACTGGGCGCAGCTCGAGAAGTTCGACGAATTCAACCGGCTCGCAACCGACTTCCTGCTCGACGGAGGTAAATGATGGGTATTCGATCTCTGGCGTACATGCGCATCGGGGCCACCGACATGGCTGCGTGGCGCGAATACGGACTCAAGATCCTCGGAATGATCGAGGGCAAGGGCGTCGACGCGGAATCGCTGTATCTGCGTATGGACGACTTCCCGGCGCGTCTTGTCATCGTTCCGAACGACACGGACCGTCTGCTCGTCTCGGGTTGGGAAACCGCGAATGCCGCTGAGCTGCAGGATATCCGTGACAGGTTGTCGGCAGCCGGTGTTCCGTTCAAGGAAGGCACGGCGGAGCAGCTCAAGGACCGTCGCGTCGTCGAGATGATCGCGTTCGAGGACACCTCGGGCAACTCCCTCGAGGTGTTCCACGGAGCTGCTCTCGAACACCGCCGGATCGTGAGCCCGTACGGGCACAGGTTCGTGACGGGTGAGCAGGGCCTCGGCCACGTCGTGCTCACCACCGATGACGACGATGCTTCGCTGCGGTTCTACCGCGACGTACTCGGATTCAAGCTTCGCGACTCGATGCGTCTGCCTCCGCAGATGGTCGGCCGGCCCGCGGACGGCGACCCGGCGTGGCTGAGGTTCCTCGGCTGCAACCCGCGTCACCACAGCTTGGCGTTCCTGCCGTTGCCCAACCCGACGGGCATCGTGCACCTGATGCTCGAAGTGGAGAACTCCGACGACGTCGGACTGTGCCTCGACCGGGCACTGCGCAAGAAGGTCAAGATGTCGGCGACTCTCGGTCGCCACGTCAACGACGAGATGCTCTCGTTCTACATGAAGACTCCAGGCGGGTTCGACATCGAATTCGGTTGTGAGGGGCTAGAGGTCGAGGACGAAAACTGGATCGCGAGGGAAAGCACGGCCGTGAGCCTGTGGGGTCACGACTTCACGGTGGGAATGAAGCCGTGAGTTCGCCCGACGCGTCGGTGAGTGCGGAGCAGGCGATCGATCCACGCCAGTTCCGCACGGTTCTCGGGCAATTCTGCACGGGTATCACCATCATCACGACAGTCGACGACGGTGAGCCTGTCGGGTTCGCATGTCAGTCTTTCGCGGCCCTGTCACTCGACCCGCCTTTGGTGTTGTTCTGCCCCACCAAGGGTTCTCGGTCGTGGGCGGCAATCGAGCGGACCGGTAAGTTCGCCGTCAACGTGTTGGCGGAGGAACAGCAGGCGGTGTGTGCTCGTTTCGGGTCACGTGAGCCGGACAAGTTCGCGGGCATCGATTGGACGCCATCGCCTCTGGGCTCGCCGATCATCGACAAGTCCCTTGCACACATCGACTGCACGGTGGAAACCGTCCACGACGGCGGCGATCACTACGTCGTCTTCGGTCGGGTTTCGTCGATGAGTGAGATCAAGACCGAACGCCCGCTGCTCTTCTATCGCGGGCAGTACACGGGCATCGAGCCGGACAAGACTGTTCCGGCTACCTGGCGTGACGATCTGGAAGCGTTCCTGACGACCACGACAGAAGATACCTGGCTGTAGGGGGCAAGCCCCCCTGTGCGCCTTTTTGGTAGCGGTAACTACCAAAAAGGCGCACAGGGCCGGAGGCCCTACAGAGAAAAACAGGTATGACAGAAGTCGTCACCGAACGGCGTCAACAGGATGCTACGACGCACTATCTTGTTCGATCGGCCGGCGCGCTTGACCGCCTCGATCACCGATGGCTGCACCTCGACCACCTGGTACCGGTCGGCCTCGACGGGCTCGCGTGAGAATGCCACCAAACCGAGCCGATGCAGGTTGTTCAGGTACGCGCTGATGCGGTCCAGATGACGACAGCCTGCCAGTTCTCCGATCATCGACAGACCCTCGTCGATCATCTCCGAGCCGACACCGAACGGCCGCGCCGTGCGTACGTCCACGCTCGGTTGCGCACCGGAGGTGGCCAACAGCCGAAGAATTCGAGCTTCGTCGGGTGCGATCTCGTCAAGGATCCGGTCGTAGGCCGGGTGCAGATCGTCGCGATCGGTCACGTCCGCGGAACGGTCCAGCAACCTGTCGCCGCGTGCCCGCAGCGCCGCGAGAGTGGCCTCGACGCTCTGCTTGCGATTGGTACGAGTTGCCATTGCTGCCCGTAGGTTCTCGGTCCGCGAGCCGTCTCCGTTGGTGTTCTCGGCCCGACGTTCGGATTGAACATTGGCCGATTCAGCGGCCTCTGCCGCGGCTTCGGCGGCAGCCTGAACGATCTGCCGCGTCGCCTCCTTCGCTGTTCCGAAAGCCCACCCTGTCAGCTTGATCGACGTGAGCGTCGTCGTGGCGGTCAGCCCGACGAGGCTACGGATCAGACGCTTTTCGACGGATTCGACCGGCGTGATGTCCGCAGCCCAGTCGTACGATTCCGCTTCGACGATCATGCGATGGTCGTGCTCACTCATGCTCATACTCCGAATATTGCGAGGTGTAGGAAACCGGCAAACGAGCCCAGCACGGCCCCGTGTACGAACAACAGCCACTCGTCCTGCTTGACGGCTGAGCGTAGTAGTTCGCTGAAATCTTCCGGTGAAAGGATGCTCATGCGTTCGGTGACGAAGACACGAATCTTCTCCGACTGGTTCTCGGCGAACTCCGCGTCCTCGAAGACCCGGGGGTACAGGTCGAGCACTTCGGTGGTGGCCAGGCCGGGCAGACGCTTGTAGCTCTGCGAACCGACTGTCATCTTGACCACTGACTTTGCCCAGCCGGCTGCGTCGTCGACGGATTCGCGCAGTACCTGATCGAGCATCCGCCGCGTTCGGTCCGAGCGGGGACCTTCGAGGAGTTCGGTGCCGATGTTCTCGAGCGTTACGACGTGATCGGCGAGGGTTTTTGCGTACCCGGCGATGATCTCGGTGCGGCGTTTCAGGAAGAGTCCCTGCCGCCACGGCACCCAACGGCTGGGGGTGATCGGTTCGAAGATCATCGTGATGCCGAGGTAGTTCACGATGTATCCGATGATCACACCGCCGATGGGAAGCACCCACCACTGCGGAACCAGGTGGAGGATCCCGACGAGCACGAAGCCCATCGGGAAGCCGAAGTAGAAGCCGAAGTTCTGCATGAACCTGAGCTCTTTGTTGCCCATCGTGCGGAAGATGTCGTTGAGCAGTTTGGGGTGCGAAGAGAGGTAGCGGATCACCATCAGCTTCGCGTCGATGAACTCGTCGATGTCCTCTTCGATGCGGTCGGTGATCATGCGCACGCTGGCCGGCAGATCGTCCTCCACTTTGCGGAAGACGGCTTCCTTCACCGACGTCGGAAGGTTGTGCCAGAGCTGAGGATTCTCGGCCGTCATGATTCTGGTGACCACACCGCGCACTTCACTGCGCGAGATGTTCACCAAGTGCTCGGCGATGCTGTCCGGGTCCAGAACGCGGTAGAAGTCGGCGATGCTGCCGACTTTCGCGAGGGATTTGTCGACGGCGATCGACGCCATCTTCTCCGCCCTCGAGGGGACGATGCCTTGCCAGCCGAATCGGCCGTCGCTCGTGATCGCCGGGATCACCTGGACGCGCCGGGGGAGGAACGGGAAGAGCAGTTTGAGGCCGGGCACTTTGATCCCGTGGAAGTTGATCGGCGCAAACAGCATCAGGACGCCCGACCAATTGGTGATGTACCCGATGATTCCCGTGAACAAAGGAATGGTGATCAACTGTTCGAGCAAGTGGTCCGGCACCGTCGCACATCCTCCTCATATCCGAGAACCTCACGTTCGGACATGATTGCCGAAACTTCGCTCTTCGTGGGTGTTTCGTTGGCTACTGCTGCGCCTTCCCAGTTGCGTCAGCATAGAGGCCCGACAATTCGGGCTGTAGGTGGGTAGGAAGTTGATGTAACCTCACGTACATGGTCAGTATTGCGCACAACACGACGACGCCGGTTCTCTTCCGGCGCATCGTTTAGCAACTGCTGACCGAACCCTTTCAGCCCCGGGAGTTATCGCCCCGGGGCTTTCCTGTTTCGTCGCTCCGTGTGCGTCTCCCCTTGAACGATTCGGAGAGCTCTCATGAGCGTTGACCACCGCGAACTCGGGCGCGACCTGGAGTTTTTCGCCACCACCCCCACCGTCGGGGCCGGCCTCCCACTCTGGTTACCGGACGGCGCGATCATCAGGAACGAACTCGAAAAGCTCGCCGCCGAACAAGCAGCGCGATCCGGATGCCGGGGTGTCTATACCCCCGTTATGGCGAAGAAAGAGTTGTACGAGAGATCTGGGCATTGGTCCAAGTTCTCGGACGACATGTTTCCCGAAATGAAGATAGGCGGAGAGTCATTTCTCCTTCGTCCGGCTAACTGTCCCCATCACGCTCAGGTATTCGCCGCTCGCGGTCGTAGTTATCGCGAGCTACCTTTCCGCGTTCGTGAACTCGGCTCGATGTTCCGTAGCGAACTCTCCGGAGTTCTCAGCGGATTGAGTCGAGTCTGGCAGATCAATCTCGACGACGCACATGTCTTCTGTAGTCGTGAACAAGTGCAAGCGGAAGTGATAGTCGCGCTCGACGCGATCGAGCGCTGCTACTCGACTCTGGGGATTGCCGAACGGAAGTACCGCCTCTCGATCAGAGGGGGAGAGGGGCAGTACCTCGGCACCGACGAGCAGTGGGCGGACGCCGAGGATCACCTTCGCGGGGCGCTGAATGAACGCTCGATCGAGTACGTGGAAGCGAAGGGGGAGGCAGCGTTCTACGGTCCCAAGATCGACGTCCAGGTGCGAGACGCGCACGGCCGCGAGGAAACACTCTCGACCGTGCAACTCGACTTCAATCAACCGGAGCGGTTCGACCTCGAGTACACCGCTGAGGACGGATCCAAGGCTCGCCCCGTCATGATCCATCGGGGCTTGCTCGGATCGATGGAACGCATGACTGCGCTTTTGATCGAAAGGTTCGAAGGGCGGATGCCGCCGTGGCTGGCACCCAACCAAGTCTCGATTCTGCCCGTCGGCGACCGGCACCAGGTTGAGGCCGAGCGTTTGCGGGCCGATCTCGAGGCTCGCGATGTTCGAGTGGCGATCGCGCCTGACGGATCGTTGGGACGTCGCATCCGCGAGGCACGCACTCACCGTGACCCGTACATCGCGGTGATCGGAGACAACGAGGTGCACGGCGGCACCGTCGACGTTCTGGTCCCCGCGCGTGGTGGGCGGGTGGTCGTCGATGCGAGTGTGTTTGTCGCTCAGGTGGTCTCGGGCATCAAAGAGCGTGCCCTGCTTCCGGCAGACTTCTAGCCGACGGGAAGCTCGTGGAGGGCGCGCACCAGTGGCGCGAGTTCGGGTGTCTTGCATGCCTCGTCGAGTGCGGCTTCGAGGGTGGCGTCGTGCGTCGGCCGTGCGCTTTCGAGAAGCTCGCGGCCGGCCGGCGTCAGCTCGGTGTAGATGCCTCGACGGTCGTCGGCGCACAGGATGCGCGTCAATAGTCCTCGATCTTCGAGTCGATTGACCAAGCGCGTCGTGGCGCTGCTGCTCAGTGCGGCAGCGCGAGCCAACTGAGCCATCCGCATGTGCCAGCCATCCTGGCGGCTCAGTGCGTCGAGCACGGTGTATTCGACGACGGACAGTTTGTGCTCACGCTGGAGCGCGCGTTCCAGTTCGGTGTCGAGGGCGCCGTGCAGTGCTGCGAGCGTGCGCCACCCTTGCGAACGGATTTCGACGGCGTCGTCGGCGATCCCCATGTGATTCTCCTTGTCCGTTTCCTGCGCCTCCAGGTTACCAGCTTGCGCATGTAGCGCGCGCGTGCAACTATTTATAGCGCGCCTGCAACTAATGCACACGCCCGCTAACGGCTTACGCGTAAATCTGTGAAAGGAACATCGAGATGCCATTGGGTCTCATTGCCCTCGCTATGGGCGGGTTCGGGATCGGCCTCACCGAATTTGTCATCATGGGCCTCCTGCCCGAGGTCTCGGCTGATTTCGAGGTCACCGAGTCCGTCGCGGGCTACCTGATCTCGGGCTACGCACTGTCGGTGGCGATCGGCGCGATCCTCCTGACCGCTGCCGTCACCCGCTTCGAGCGCAAGAAGGTCCTTCTCTCGCTCATGGTGCTGTTCATCATCGGCAACCTGATGTCCGCGCTCGCTCCCTCCTACGAGGTCATGATGGGCGGACGCATCGTCGCGGCGCTGTGCCACGGTGCGTTCTTCGGAATCGGCTCGGTGGTTGCCGCCGACATGGTCGCGCCCAACAAGCGCGCCGGCGCCATCGCGATGATGTTCGCGGGCCTGACCATCGCCAACGTTCTCGGCGTTCCGTTCGGCACGCTGCTGGGCCAGCAACTCGGATGGCGCTCGACGTTCTGGGCCATCACCGTTATCGGCGTCATCGCCCTGATCGGAATTGCAGCACTCGTCCCGACGACACCCGCCAGCACGACCGGCGGCGGATTGCGCGGAGAGTTGGGGGCGTTCCGCAACAAGCAGGTATGGCTCTCGATCATCATCACCATCCTCGGCTACGGCGGAATGTTCGGAGCGTTCACCTACATCGCCTTCACCCTCACCGAGGTGACCGGCTTCGCGACGTCCAGCGTTCCGTGGCTGCTCATCCTCTTCGGCTCGGGCCTGTTCGTCGGCAACTTCCTCGGCGCCAAGGCGGCCGACCGTTCGCTCACGAAGGCGCTGGTCTGGATTCTCGCGATCCTGACCGTCGTTCTGATCGTGTTCGCCGCCACCGCGGAGAGCAAGGTCATGACTGTGATCTCGCTGTTCTTCATGGGCGCCTTCGGTTTTGCGACGGTACCCGGGTTGCAGATGCGGATCATGAACTACGCGTCGGCCGCACCGACCATGGCATCGGGTGCCAACATCGCCGCCTTCAACGTCGGCAATGCGCTCGGGGCGTGGCTGGGCGGAATCACCATCGCCGCGGGACTCGGCTTCACCTCCCCGATCTGGATGGGGGCGGCGGTCACCGTCGCCGGTCTGCTGGTCCTGATCGTCGCGGCGAAGATCGACCGCCCGGCAGCGTCAGAGCAGTCGACGATGAGCACCTCGCTGTACCCGACCGCCGCCTGAACCTGGCCATTGCGCTCTGACCCCATCGCGTGAACGTATCGCTCCCCTTGTCCAACAAGGGGAGCGATACGTTCACGCGGGTCAGGTGAGACGGAATTCGGCGGTCACCCCGGAGAAAGGCGTGATCGCGCCGCTACCCCGAGCCTTCGACGCACCGAAGTGTTGGACTCGATACGTACCCGCCGGAGTATCGGCCGGAACATCCCACGTGATGCGCACGACGGAACCGTTGCTCCCGACCCGGCGCCAGTGCAGTTTGGTGGACCAGTCGTTGTCGTCGGCGACCCGTGTCCAGGATCCGCCGGTATTGCGCTGGATCTCGTAGAAGGTCCCGTTTCGGTGAGTGTCGTTCTTGGGGTGGCCGGTGACGAACTCGACGGCAACCTGCCCACCCGGTGAGGTGTCGCCGGGTTGGACGGTTGCGTCGCCGAATTGTGTTCCCGGCAAGGGCTCGTCGAAGTCGACGCCAGGTCCGAAGCTGGGTTGGAACCCGGACAGGTCGGCCGGAGCGGGGCCGCGAGGAGGTTCGGTGCCGTCGCGCATCGCGGCTGCAAGGGCGGCATACCCCTGCTGATAGGCCGGCAGTGTGTAACGACCGAACATCGTCGAACCGCCCTCGTACTGCTGCGAATCGTATTCCTGTGGTGTGGTGCAGTAGCTCGAGTACGAGTTCGCGTATCCCTGGAAGATGACGTTCTCGAGGGGAACCCCAAGCTCCTCGGCGACGGTTCGACGCACTCGTAATCCGGAGACGATGGTGAATTCCGCAGGGCCACCGACGATGTAGAACTGACCGATCCGCAGGATCTGGATCTTGAGTACGTTCGGCACCCATCCTCCCGGTGGCAGCAGGCCGACCGGAACGACTACGAGTTTGGGCGCCTGTGCATCCTGAAGCCATTGAGGCACAGGAGCATCCATACCGCCCAGGGCGTCGATCATGGGGTTTCGGGTGCCCTCGGGGAAGATCGGGATTGCCGGTCCGTCCTCGACGCTTCCGGCGCTCATTGCCGCGCCGATCGCGGCCGGAGCGGTGCGGTGCTCGCGTCCGTCGGGGGTGAATCTTCCGCTCACCACCTGATTTGCCATGTCCAGGTACATGATCCGACTGTCGACGCCACCGGTGACGGTGTCGGACGCCGCGTCGAAGGCAGTTCGAGCTGCCGCTACCTGGCGCAGCCCGATGATGCGTGCGTTCTCGAATTCGTCTTCGGTCGGTCCGCGTCCGGGCTCGAGGAAGAGGTTGGGTGACATGTCGCCGCTGTTGGTCTGCGGAAACGCAGCAATGAAGCTGGTGTCGCCGTCGAGGTAGCGCACGCCCTGGTCGTCGTGCTCCCAGAAGTACGCCGCGGCGCCCTTGTTGTCCCCGGAGATGAGATGGTTCTCGTTCGTGAGCGAGGCGCAGTGGGTGGCGAACCAGTTGATCGCCCCGATGTCCTTGCTGCCCCGACTGATCCGCATGACACGCATGTGGTGGTCGTTGCCACCGGGGTAGTAGGCCTTGTCCTCTTCGGGATTGAGATCGAACGCCACTCGCGATCGGTTGACGCTGGCATCGGTGAGATCGGACCGCCCGAAACGGACCGTGCCTGGCGCCAGGTTCTCGTGCGCAGCGCTGATCGCCTCGACCATGCCGTTGACCTCGGCTTCGAACACCTGCAGTTCGAAGCCGAGAACTGCGAGGTTGTACGCGTAGTTGTGCGAGGCCCCACCACATGCCGCGTGTGAATGGATGGCCGTCAACATGACGTTGCGTTCGGTGTAGATGTCACCGAACCTCCCGGCCAGTCGGCGCAGGACCTCGTCGTGAACGGACTGGAAGATCATGCAGTTGTCGACGCACACGTAGGCGACCCGCGACCCGCCGGACTCGAAGATGAAGGCGCGTGCGCGCATTCGCTGGTGCAGGCCTTCGGCGCGTTGATCGAAGCTCGAGTAGCCCATCATGCCGACTTCGGCGACCGGTCCGGTCACGTCGGAAATTCCGACGCCCACCTGCAGTGACGCCGACGACTTGTCGGTGCGTGCGGGTGAAACGGTGCGTGCCGGCGAAGCTGCGACGGCCTGGTTCGTCGACAGAGCGGCGAGCGCAGGTGCGGCGGCAGCGCCTGCCAGTACGGTGCGTCGGGTGATCTGCACGAGTGTCCTTTCGGGCGGTCTGACGCGAGTTGGTCAACCGTCCAGGAGTGTAGCCCGAGTCACACGTGACCGAAAGGGGTGCCGTCGGCCGACACTCAGATTGTTGTGGCCTCCCCGAACGTCATCGCCAGGTTCTTGATGGTCGTGGTCATCAGGGCCCGGCGGGGGAGTCCCAGTTTCCGAAGCTCCGCCGCCATCGGGTGACTGCCCAGTTGAACCTCGGCTCCACCAGGGCGCGATTTGACGCCGGTCGGTGCCATGTCCCACGACGTGCACCTGGTGGCGCCGTCGAGATGTGAGTACGCGGCCAACGACATGTTGGCTCCGCCGCCCGGCACGCTGACGCCGGATTTCACACTCAACTGTGTGATGAGTTTGCCGTCGCGAGAGACCGATCCGCGCTTGACCGAGCCGACGTGCTCGGTGTCGAACTCGGCGAGCACCTTCGGGAATCCCCAGATTTCCCGGCCGGCGGCCTTGGTGAACTCGCCGTCCACCGGCAACTCGTGAATGAGTGCCCCTGCAGTTCCGGCAGCGAGCGAACGTAGATCTCCCAGCACCGAGGTTTCGGGAGGCGCAGTGTGGCTGCGCACCATGTACGTCACTCCGAATTCGTTGTACGGCCCCAGATCCCCGTCGATGTAGTCGACAAAAACCAGGCCGCACAGCGCCCGGCCAGGACGGTACTGGAGCACGGTCAAGCCGGTGTAATCGATGATCGACTGCGCGGTTGTGCTCGGTACCGAGTACAACGCCATGAAGGCAGACGCGGTGCGAACTTCGACGGGCATCTCGACCCTCTTGCCCAGAATCGTGTAGCTCATGGCGCTACCACCCCACGGAGTCCGTCGGAGCCGTAGACGGGTTCGAGCATCGAGCGGAAATCCGGTCCGCGGCGCAGCATTTGGCCTCCGTCGACGTTGATGATCTGCCCGGTGATCCAGGTGGATTGCGGTCCGAGTAGGAAAGAAGCGAGTCCGGCGACGTCCTCGACCTCGCCGACGCGTTCGAGCGGCGTGTTGGCCAGGTAGTCGTCCAGGATGGGGCCACCGTCGGTGATGAGCGCGACCAGATCCGTTCGGGTCAGACCCGGCCGGATCGCATTGACACGAATGTTGCTGGCGCCCAGTTCGTCTGCCGCCAATTGCACCAGGTGGTCGACGCCGGACTTCGAGACGCCGTACGCGCCGAACCAGCGATGTGTGTTGCTGCTGGCGATCGACGAGATCGCGACGATGGATCCACCGCCTCCTGCCACCAGTGCCCGCGCGCCGTGCTTGATCGTCAGCATGGTCCCCGTGACGTTGAGGTCGACGGTGCGGCGCCAGGCGTCGACGTCGAGTTGCGTGACCGGTGCGATGGTTTCGTTCCCGCCGGCGCAGGCCACGACTCCGTCGAGCTTTCCGGTGACGGACACCGCCGCGGCGACAGCGGCGACGACGTCTGTCTCGATCGTGACGTCGGCGGGGGAGACGCTGACCGATCCTGCGGCAGTCGCCTGCCGGATCGATTCGGCGGCAGCATCGAGTTTCTCCTTGTTGCGTCCGCAGATCGTGACGTGAGCGCCGGACGCAACGAGCGAACGAGCGATGCCCAGGCCGATGCCACTACCGCCGCCGGTCACCAGTATCGATGTGCCGGTGAAAGTGGGTATGCCCGCTGAGGCGGTGTCGTCGTCCATGCGTGTCTCCTGGTCGTTGCTCCGGCGGGCTCGCGTGCTGCTTCTGGAGGTTTTCCGGTCCGGCTTCGGTGAAAACGCCCCACGCTATATAGGAACAGGTTCTACTTATTGAGGCAAGGGTTGTGCGAGAGGTGGAGTGATGGCTACCAGACCGACCTTCGATTTGATCGACGGACGCTTCTACAGCGGAGACCTCGGGAATGTGCGCGACGCATACGCCTGGATGCGTGATCACGAGCCCGTGTACCGAGACGACGCCAACGGAATCACCGCGGCCGCGAGTTACGACGCCGTCGTCGCAGCCGAGCGGGATCCCGAACTGTTCTCCAACGCCGGTGGCATCCGCCCCGAAACCGGTCCATTGCCGCAGATGATCGACATGGACGACCCGCAGCACCTCACACGTCGACGCTTGGTCAATGCGGGTTTCACACGTAAGAAGGTCGAAGCCAAGGCCGGCCGTATCCGGGAGATCTGCGATCAACTGATCGACGCCGTCTGTGAGAAAGGAGAAGCCGACTTCGTCGCAGACCTGGCGGCACCGCTGCCGATGGCCGTCATCGGCGACATGTTGGGTGTCCGTCCGGAGGAACGCGCGTTGTTTCTGCGGTGGTCGGACGATCTGGTGAAGGCATTGGGAAGCAACGCTTCCCAGGATCAACTGCAGGCCATGATGGTTGCGTACGTCGATTTCACCGCGTACATGATGCGAACCATTGCCGAGCGGAGGAGCGACCCGGCCGACGATTTGGTGAGCACGTTGATTCACAGTGCGGTCGACGGCGAAGCCCTCTCCGATCAGGAAATCGTCAACGAATCCCTGCTGATCCTGATCGGCGGTGACGAGACCACACGGCACGTGCTCAGCGGCGGCATGGAACAGCTACTGCGCCATCCGGACCAGCGCCGGGAGCTAGTCGACGATCCCGATGCCATTCCCTTGGCAATGGAGGAGATGCTGCGGTGGTCGTCGCCGATCAAGAACATGGCTCGAACTCTGACCCGTGACACCGATTTCTTCGGTGCGCAACTGAAGGCGGGTGAGAAGATGCTGCTGCTCTTCGAATCGGCAAATTTCGACGAGTCCGTGTTCCTGAACGCCGAACGGTTCGATGTCGGCCGCACACCGAATCCGCACGTGGCCTTCGGCTTCGGAACTCATTTCTGTCTGGGCAATCAGCTGGCCAGGTTGGAGGGACGGATCATGTTCGAGCAACTCTTCGCCAGGCTGCCGGACATGGAACTTGCCACCGACGCGCCGTTGCAGCGGCGTGCGGCCAACTTCGTGTCCGGGCTCGAATCGATGCCGGTGCGGTTTAACTCTTCTGCCCCGTCAGCCGGGTAGTTGGCAGTTAGGAGGCGCAGCATCTTCGGAGAGGGGGCTGCCCGCCGGATTGACGTAGACGACCTCGAGCACCAATGGTGTTGTCTGCGAGTTGTTTCCGATGTGCACATGATCTGAACCGCTCGGTTCGATCAAAGTATTTCCGGCGCTGTAGATCCCGTCGACGGAGCAATCGGATCGGTAGTGGCTCAACGTGCCCTGCGCGATCAGCGCGTAGAGCGTCCCGTCGTGGAAGTGCCAACCGGTGGAACCACCGGGGTCGATGGTGATCTGGCGCAGGATGTAGTCCTTGCCGTCGAAAGTCACCTGCCCGAGGATTTCACCGTGTACTCCAGTGCTCGGTGTTGCCGACGCATTGATCGGCGTCAGCGACAATCCGATCGCTGCGGACACTGCAAGCAGAACCTGATGGCGTTTACGCATGAGCGGCCCTCCCAGACGGATGTGCTCCTGAGTGTCCTCCGACAGTGTCCGATTTATCCCGGTTTTCGTGGATCTTGCAGGGTGAAGGCAGAGGTATGCCCTTGAGAGGCGGTTACGCTCGTGTCATGCAGCAAGTCGCGACGAGGCGCCGGAGCCAGCCGCCGCCTGCGCGCTTCATGTTCGAGGCATTGATCGATCCGTACCGCCAGCCCGACCCGACGCCGTCATCCGATTCGACATCGAGGCGGTCGGAAACAGCACGATGCTGCGTTGGACGCTCTTCTTGGACGATCCTATACCGCCCGAGGCAGAGGTTGTCAGCATGCGAAAGCGGCTCAACACCTTGATAAATGCGAATCTCAGGTTCAACTTCGGCCAATAAGTTGGATCACTGCCGCATTACTTGGTGTCGACTCGGCCGATCGGGTCGGCGTTGTCGCTGAATGCGGCCCGGGCCGCTGGCCAGCTGGTCTCATCGATGCGCAACGCGGTCCGAAGGTAGGCAGTACTCATCCGTTGGATGGCGGCGACCCGCTCTGGGTTCTCGTCAGTGGTCTCGGCGACTTCGTATCCGACGATTCCGCCGAGTGCGTGCTCGGCACCGTAGAAGGTCAGGAGGTCGGTGGCTCCGGGGCTGTGCGTGTAGGCGTCGGTGAACCAGTCAGGTCCGCGGCTGGACATCTTGGACTGGTCGTGGTCGCCCGCGACGACGAGTGTCGGCGTCGTCAGTTCCTGGAACGAGGGGCGCATGAACGGGAAGTTCGCCTGCGCGAACGGATGCAGGTTCTCGCCGCCGAGACCGGTTGCCGCGAAAAGGATTCCCGCGGTGACGCGACTGTCGGACATGTCCTGGCCGACCTGGCCGGCCTCGTCGAAGATCCTTGCTCCGAGGAGTGACTGAGCGGTTTGCCCGCCCCAGGAGTGACCAGTGGCGGCAACTCGACTGCGGTCGATGCGGCCGGCAAGCCCGGGCACGGCAAATTCGATGGTGTCGAGCTGATCAAGGATGCGTGTGAGATCCGCGATTCTCTCGGTCCAGATCGTCGGGAAAACCGGGTGGTCGAACCCGAAACCGTTCCGGCGCGAGTCCAGATGTGTCGGCTGGATCACCACGAATCCGTGGGATGCCCAGAATGCCGTGAGTGGCGAGTATCCATCGAGGTTCCAGCCGTTGCCGTGGGAGAACACCACAACGGGGAGGTTCGTGCCTGCTGCCGGAGCAGACACACGTACTTCCAGCGGGACAGGTCGATCGGGGGCGAACAACTCGACGGGGGCAACGGAGACGACCGGGGTGCCGGCGCCGATGATGCCGTTCAGAGTGTCGATCATTGATGAGGTCATGGCAAGTTCCTTGCTGAGGCTGCACCCTGCGATACTGTTTATCGGAGCGTCGCTCCGCAACATTACGGAGCGTTGTTCCGTAATGCAAACATATGTTGTGAGTCAGCGAGGAGTGCACATGGCTGATGCCCAGGACGAGCAGTCGCGCGTCGCGTCTCCCAAGCAAGTCGGTCGCCCACGTCGAAGCGAGCAGGCGCTGCTCGACGCGGCGGCAGCAGTGTTCGTGGAGTCCGGAGTCGACGCTCCGGTGCGGGAGATTGCGGCGAAGGCCGGCGTCGGCATGGGGACGATCTACCGCCACTTCCCGACGCGTCCCGAGTTGGTGGTCGCCGTATACCGACACCAAGTCGAGGCGTGTGCGGACGCGGGCCCACAGATGCTCGCGGAGAGTGCAACGCCCGAGGCGGCTTTGCGGGCATGGGTGGCTTTGTTCGTGGAGTTCCTGGTAACCAAGCATGGGCTCGCCGGTGCACTGCAAGGAGACAGCGCCGGGTCCGACGCTCTGCATACCTACTTCGTCGACCGCCTCGTCCCGGTATGTGACTCCCTCCTCGCGGCAGCGCTCGAGTCCGTTGGCACTGCTTCGCGGGTCGATGCGTACAACGTGCTCAAAGGCATCGGGAACCTTTGTATCGGTGCTGGGTCCGATGACCGGTACAAGGCCGAGGTCCTTGTACAGCTATTCATCTCGGGCGTACTCGCGCGGGAGGTTCGCTGACGCTCGGCTCAGTCAGATCAACTCCGGATTCTCGGCGTACACCTCCTCGAGGATCGACATGTCGAACAGTTGCTCCGCCGTAATCTCCAGCCCCGCTTTCGACAGTGCCGCGATGTTCTGTTCGATCAGTTGGGGTGTCATCGTGAACAACCCGTTGGCTTTGGTATCTGCCGACACCACCAGATCATTCTGTGCGGTGGCTTCCTTGATCTGCTCTTCGAGTTCGAGGTTCTGGTCCTTGCCGTAGACCTCGACGGCAAGCCGTGCCGACTCTGCCGGATCGGCGACCGCATCCTTCCATCCTTGGATCTCGGCCTTCAGGAATGCCTTGAGTTTGTCCCTCTCGTTGTCGATGGTGGACTGGAGAACCGTGAACGATTCGGCGACCAACGGCAGGTTGTAGTCCGCGAAGAGGAAGTGGGCGTTGGGGAAACCTTTGGCGGCCAGTGTGATCGGCTCGTTGGTCACGTAGGAGACCCAGCCGTCCACCTCGCCGTTCGCCAAGGGGCTCGGATCGAACTGCGCGGGCACGATCGTCATCTGGCTTTCGGTCAGGCCGTTTGCTGCCAGGAGAGCTCCGAAGACGAGCTGATTGGAATCCTGGACGCCGATCTTCTTGCCGATCATGTCCTGTGGTGAGTTGATCGGTGCCGCAGCGGAACTGACAATCGCAAACGGGTTCTTCTGGAATGTCGCACCGACGATCTTTGCCTCCAGTCCGTCGAGTACGGCGGGGGCTGTGAGCTGCGGTGCGGACATTCCGATCCACACCTTACCGGTGTCCAAGCCGGCTTCGACGCCGGTGCCGGCTGCGCCGCCTGCCACCAGGTCGACATTTCCGAAGCCGGCATTCTTGTAGTACCCCTTGTCGAGAGCGAAGTACTCACCGGCGAACTCGATGTTCTTGATCCAGGACAACTGCACTGCAACTGTTCCGAATTCGGAACCGTCGTCCGTGGTTCCGCCACTCGAACTGCTGGAGTCACTGCTACACGCGAGCAATGACGCACTACCGGCGACTGCGATGCCGGTCAGCGCGGAGTAGCGGAAGAAGGCCCTGCGGTCCAGCTGGCGGACGGGCTTGAATGGCGTCATGAATCGGAACACTAGGGCCAGTCGGTTTCGTTCAGTTTGCTTGGGAGAGAGAGTTTGTTGAGGTCGTGTTAACAGATGTCACGACTTGCCCGCCGAAGGACCGAAACGAGACAGAGCGATGCTTTCGAAGATCCCGACCACGGCGTAGAGGACGATCGACACCACGGTGATCACCACGATAGATGCCCACAATTCGTTGTACTGGTAGCGCGGAATGGCTTTGATCATGCTCGAACCCAAGCCTTGGCCGCTACCGAGCCATTCGCCGATCAGTGCTCCGATCAAGGCGCCGGGTACGGATACTCGTGCAGCGGCGAACACAGCCGGAAGTGCGGACGGTACGGACACCATTCGCAATGCGGTCCAACGACTCCCGCCGTACGCAGCGATGAGGTCTTGTGCCTGAGCTGGAGCGGCGCGCAGACCGACCATGATCATGACCAGGGCCGGAAAGAACACCACTATCGCAACCATGACCGTCACACCCACGATTCCGCGGCCGAATATCGGGACGATGATCGGGGTCATCGCAACGAGAGGAACAGATCGTAGAAGCATTGCAACGGGCATGAAAGTCTGTTCGACAGTGCGGGAAACGACGAAGATCGATGCCACCACGAGCGCGGCAGTCATTCCGACGGCAAAGCCGACACCGGCGTCGCGCAGAGTGATGAACAGGTTGTCGATGATGCCCGAACGAGCGTCGGCGGATTTTGGGCCGGAGAACAGGTACTCCCAGACGTCGGCCGGCGTCTTTCCCACACGCGGGCCGACCTGGGGGAAGGCGTTGAGGAAGACCACCCAGATGACAAGCAACAGCGCCGAGGCGATGGCAATCGGGGCGAGGAATCTCAATGTTCCTCGTACCGCGGTCATTTCTGTGCTCCCGGAGCGCTCGTCCACGGGGTGACGAGCCGGGCGATCGCTGCGACGACGGCGTACCCCAGACCGGCGAGCAAGGCGGCGGCGATAGCCATTCCCCACGTTCGCGGGACGTTGTACGACGTCTGAGCGGCCGTTAGTGCGACGCCGATCCCGCTGTCCACCCCGCCGAGATACTCGCCGAGAATTGCACCCAGTACGGCCGAAGGTGCAGCAATCTTGAGGGCAGCAAAGGTGCTCGGAAGTGCGCTCACAAGTTGAACTTTGGTGAACTTCTGCCAACGCCCACCGCCGTAGGCGGCGACGAGATCGAGGCTCGTCTTGTCTGCCGATCTCAGGCCTGCGAGTGTGCCGACCATCGTGGTGAAGAAGCAGTACATTGCGGCGAGAAAGATTGTGGGGGTCCGGCCGCCGAAGACGACCAGGATGATTGGGCCAAGCGCCAAAAGCGGTGTGCAGTAGCTCAGGATCGCCAGTTGTGTGGCCAATCCCTCGATGGGCGGAATGAGAACGACAAGCACGGCAAGCGTGATCGCCAGCAGGTTTCCCCAGAGAAAGCCCTGCAGCGCACCGGAAGCCGTGACGGTGAAATTGGGTCCGTACAGCGACCAACCGTCGTCGAACATCGTCGAGACAACCACCCACGGCGTCGGAATCGTGCCTCCCGCAACACCGGCCGCCGCCAGAATCCACCAGAGAGCGATCAGTCCGCAGATGCCGACTGCACCACCGAACCACGTCGGACGCTTCAATCGGATCCGGCGCGGCACAGATGGCTGCGCCGCCGCGGTCGCGACGTTCTCGATATCGGTAATTGTCATGCGACGCCTGCTTTTCCGAAGAGCAGTCCGGAGAGGTAGTCGTGGATCTCGTGGAACTCGGGTGTACGCATCATCTCGGGTGTACGCGGGCGCGGCAGGTCGATCGGCACGACTTCGAGGACGCGTCCGGGCCGCGGCGTCATGACGGCAACGACGTCGGAGAGGAACACGGCTTCGGCGATTCCGTGAGTCACCATCAACGTGGTCGCCGGTTTCTCGGTCCAGATCCTGAGCAATTCGATGTTGAGCCGTTGACGGGTCATGTCGTCCAGCGCGCCGAAGGGTTCGTCGAGTAGCAGGACACTCGGCTTGACCACGAGCGATCGCGCGATTGACACACGCTGACGCATACCGCCGGATAATTGAGCGGGCTTGGCCTTCTCGAATCCTTCGAGGCCGACGAGCGCGATCAGGTCGGCGATCAGGTCGGGGTCAGGATCGATGCCGGCAACCTGAAGGGGCAGTTTGATGTTGGAGGCCACTGTTCGCCACGGCAGCAAAGCCGAATCCTGGAAGGCGATTCCGAGTTCGCGGCGCTTGCGTAACTCGGCGGGCGACTGCCCGTTGACAAGGGCCGTTCCCGACGTCGGACTATCGAGGCCCGCAAGGATGCGGAGAACGGTGGACTTCCCGCATCCGGACGGCCCGAGCAGAGACAGGAAAGAGCCTTCGCTGGTTTGAAGGGACACGTCGGTCAGCGCGGTCACCGACCGACGACCCATCTCGAAGGTCTTGCCGAGGCCGGAGATGTCGAGACCGGTTCCAGCGGGGCGAGGTGTGGTGACGGGACTGGTCATTCCCGCACAGTACGAACGTCCGGTTGCGGTCATGTTGCCTGCGCGTCACCGCTGCGTGAGGCTGGTTCGGCGTCTCCTGTCACAGCGCCGTGGTGAGATGGACGTCTGGACGGAGTGAGGGGAGCGAAGATTGCTGAAGTTGTACCGGGCCGAGCGTTCGGACACCTTGGTCTCGGCGTTGGCCACGCTCCTCCGTACCCCGCTGTCGGATCCATTCGCCAGGGAAACTGTTGCGGTGCCGGCCAAGGGCGTCGAGCGTTGGCTCAATCAGCGGCTGTCCTCCCAGCTAGGCACGTCCGGACCGTCAGCAGTGGACGGAATTTCTGCGAACATCGCGTTTCCTTCACCCGCGCGCCTGGTCGCGGAGTCCGTGGCCGCGGTCAGTGGAATCACGGCTGACGACGACCCATGGTCGCCGACGCGATTGGTGTGGACGGTTCTCGATGTGATCGACGAGTCCCTCGGCGAGCCCTGGTGCGGAGTCCTGGCGAAACATCTCGAAGGCCATCGTGAAGGTCGACGGTTTGCCTCCGCCACACATGTCACCGAACTCTTCCGCAGTTATGCCGCGCAACGCCCGCAGATGCTGATCGACTGGGCCGCCGGGTGGTTGACCGACGGACACGGATTGGCGCTGTCGGAGGATTTCGAATGGCAGGCACGTCTGTGGTGCATCGTCGCGGACAAGATCGACGTTCCGGGGCCCGCAGAGCGACTGGGGCAAGTGAGCCGCGCGCTGGTCGAGGACCCGGCCTTGGTCGACCTACCGGAACGTCTGTCGGTCTTCGGGCCGACCCGGCTGCCGGTCGATCAGCGAATGATCTTGAGCGCACTCAGTGCGAATCGGGACGTGCACATCTGGCTCCCGCATCCCAGCCCCGCGCTGTGGACCAAGATGAGCTCGCGCATGCAGCCTCGAAGTGAGAGCACGATCCGACGTTCGGAAGACGGGTCAGCGCTGATATCCGCCAATCCGTTGCTGTCGAGTCTTGCTCGCGACGTTCGTGAACTTCAGATCAGCCTCGGTGCCGCCGAGTTCGAGTCGGTGCATCTTCCCGAACCAGCCGGCCCGAAATCCCTCCTGGCGACGGTCAAAGCCGACGTCATCGCAGATCGTGCTCCCAGCGTTGCAGCGGAACCGGATGGGACAGTTCAGGTCCACGCTTGCCACGGGCCGGCACGGCAGGTCGAGGTGCTCCGCGAATGCTTGCTCCGATTGTTCGAGGACGACCCGACATTGCAGCCACGCGACGTACTCGTGATGTGCCCGGACGTCGAAACGTACGCACCCTTGGTTCGTGCTGCATTCGGGCAAGGCGTCCATGGCCACCCCGGGCATCTTCTTCGAGTAAGGCTGGCAGACCGCGGATTACGTCAGACCAATCCAGTCCTGGCCATTCTCGGCTCTCTCCTCGAATTGGCCGACGGCCGGGCCACAGCCAGTGAGGTTCTCGACCTGGCCGCGACCGAGCCTGTCCGCACACGTTTTTCGTGGGGCGACGACGAGTTGGAAAGACTGCGGGAATGGACGACGGAAGCGGGTGCTCGCTGGGGAATCGGTAGTCGGCAGCGTGCCACGTTCGGCCTCGACGCATTTCCGCAGAACACCTTCAACACCGCCATGGACCGAATCTTGTTGGGGGTCAGCGCGGACGAATCGGAAAATGCCTGGTTGGATCTCGCGCTACCACTCGATGACGTGGACGGCACAGACATCGACCTGACTGGACGTTTCGCAGAGTTCGTCGATCGCCTGGCCGTCTCGCTTCGCGATCTTGCCGGCCCACATTCACCGGCCGAATGGCTTCGTGTGCTGATGCGGGCCCTGGATCTGCTGACCGACACAGCGCCCGCAGATTCCTGGCAGAGCGCGGGGGCCCACCGCGAACTGGTAGCTGCTGTCGAATTCGGCGGAGAGACGGTGTTACGTCTGGCCGATGTTCGCGCGATGCTCTCGCGCAGCCTCGCGGGCAGACCGACGCGTGCCAACTTCCGAACCGGCGAACTGACGGTGTGCACGATGGTTCCGATGCGTTCGGTACCGCATCGCGTGGTCGTGCTGATCGGACTCGACGACGAGGTGTTCCCTCGAACCGGTGGAGTCGACGGCGACGACATCTTGTCCCGTGATCCCGTTGTGGGGGAGCGTGATCTGCGCAGTGAAGACCGGCAACTGCTTCTCGATGCCGTGATGTCTGCGGGCGAACATCTGATTCTGTTGTATACCGGTGCCGATCCGGTCACCGGTGTCGTCAGACCACCGGCGATCCCCCTCAGTGGCCTTCTCGACGTACTCAGTGCGACGGTGGGTCCGGAAGCGATCAACGGAGTGCTGACACGGCATCCGTTGCAATCGTTCGACAATCGAAACTTCGCGCCGAACAAGCCGTTCAGCTTCGACACGGCAGCGCTGGCCGGTGCGAGGGCTGCCTCCGGAACACCGGTCGAATTGCCGACAGTCTTGTCGGCCGAGCTACCCGAGGTGCATCCGAAGGAAGTGAACCTCGCAGACTTGGTGAACTTCCTGGTACATCCCGCGCGTGGTTTTCTGCGCCAACGCCTCGGCGTCCGGGTACCGGAACTCGACGACGACATCGCGGATTCGCTGGCAACCGAGCTCGATCCACTGTCCACCTGGGCTCTGGGTGACCGAATGCTTCTCTCGCGCTTGGCTGGACGCAGCTCGGCGGATTTCCGTGCAGCCGAGTGGCGCCGCGGTACTTTGCCGCCCTACAACCTGGGCGCCACGGTTCTGGGCAACGTCGAGTGGGTGGTAGACCAACTTGCCGGTCTTGCATTGCCACACCTCGAGGGCGACTCCGAGGCTGTCGACGTCGACATCGACCTCGGTGACGGGCGTCGTCTCACCGGAACGGTAACCGGTGTGCACGGCAATTCAGTGGTGGGAGCGTCGTATTCCTCACTGGCGCCTAAACATCGGATGACGGCCTGGATAAACCTGCTCGCCTTGAAAGCGCACGGACGACCCGGTGCGCTCGATGCAGTCTCGATCGGACGGGGTCGGGGAAAGATCGCAGCGGCACGGTCGGTGCTCGATGCGCCAGGCAATGCGGTCGAGATCCTGCAGCAACTGGTGGACCTACGCGAGCGGGGGCTGCAGCGTCCGTTGCCGATGTGGGCCGCTACTTCAGCCGAATATGCGCGCCGACGCTTTGGTGGCGAGTCGGTCGACGATGCGACAAACGGTGCGGACACCCAGTGGACCGGGCAGTACGGCGAGATGATCGATCCAAGCAACGCTTACGTTTTCGGAGAAGCTCGAACACTGGCGGAGTTGGCTGCGGATCCGCCGTCGGACGACGAATTCGTCTGGGCCGAGGAACCGACTCGATTCGGAGTTCTCGCCCGACGACTGTGGGATCCGTTGCTGACCAACGAAAGAGCGGAGTAACCCGTGGACTTCGATCTATTGGGGCCACTGCCTACCGGCACTACGGTGTTGGAAGCGAGCGCCGGAACTGGCAAGACCTACGCGATCGTCGGACTCGCGACCCGTTGTGTTGCCGAAGGTCTCGCCGACATATCGCAAGTTCTGCTGGTGACATTCAGTAGGGCCGCCACTCAGGAACTTCGTGAGCGTGCCAGGGAGAGGTTCGCGGGAGTGTCCGCCGCTCTGGTCGACCCGGAGGCGGCGAGGCGGTCGGATGATGATCTGGTGGCGTACCTCGCCACAGCTGACGACGAGGAGATCGGCGTGCGGCGTCGCCGACTCCTGCGCGCTCTCGCGGAGTTCGACGCCGGCACCATCACGACCACCCACAGTTTCTGTCAGAGGATGCTCGACGGGCTGGGCATCGCCGGGGAACGTGAACCGGACACAACTTTTGTGGAGTCGGTCGACGACCTGATCAGTGAGGTCGTCTCGGATTTGTACCTCAGCCGCTACAGCCGGACGGACTCGTCTCCACCGTTCTCCACGAAGGACGCGCTGGCCATCGCCCGAAGCGCAGTCGGCGATGGTCAGGCAATTCTCGAACCCGACGGCGAGGAGGAGACCGCACCCGGTCAGCGCGTCCTCTTCGCGGCTGCTGCTCGCCTCGAGGTCGAACGACGTAAGCGGACCAAAGGAATTCGCGACTTCAACGATCTGCTGACGCTGTTGCACGGTGTATTGACGGATCCGGAATACGGTCCCGTCGCGTGTCGTCGGGTGCGCGAAAAGTTCAAGGTTGTGTTGATCGACGAGTTCCAGGACACCGATCCGTTGCAGTGGGACATTCTGCGGTTGGCCTTCCACGGACACACCACCCTGGTCCTGGTCGGTGATCCCAAACAAGCCATCTATGCGTTCCGCGGGGCAGAAGTCCTGAGTTATCTCGATGCGGTCGATCAGGCGGATGCGCACCAGGAGTTGACCACCAATTGGCGTAGCGACCCAGGGTTGTTGGCGGCACTCGAACACCTCTACGGTGGTGCCGCACTCGGCAACGAAGGCATCGTCGCGCATTCAGTGGAGGCTTCGCACAAGAACTCTCGGTTGTTCGGCCCGGTGCCGATGCGTGTACGCCATCTGCCCCGTACCGGAGCCGGACCGCTCAATCGTTCGGGATTTCCGGCCGTAGGCAGACTTCGCAGTCGCGTCGCGGACGACGTCGCAGCAGACGTGGTCGCGCTCCTGGGCGGCGATGCCCGCTTGGCAGTCGACGGTGATCCACGCCCGGTCGAACCAGGAGACGTCGCGGTGTTGGTGCGCACCCACAAGCACGTGGCGATGATCCGCGATGCTCTCGATGCCGTCGGTGTACCTTCCGTATTGACCGGAGGGTCCAGTGTTTTCGCGACACCCAGTGCGACCCAGTGGCTGTGGCTGTTGCAGGCGATCGAGCAGCCCCATCGCTCCGATCGTGTCCGGTTGACGGCCCTCTCGCCGATTTTCGGGCGCACCTCCGAAGAACTGGACAAGGACGGCGACAACGTCGTTGCAGAACTTGCAGGTCAACTGCGCTCCTATTCCGGGCTGTTCGCACGCGTCGGGTTTGCGGCTGTGTTCGAAAGAATCTCTGCCGAAACAAATCTGGAGAAGCGTGTACTCGCGGCCCCGTCCGGCGAACGAGATTTCACCGATCTGCGGCACGTCGCACAACTCCTCGGTCGCGTCGCGACCGAGGAAGCGTTCGGGTTGAGCGCACTGGTTCGCTGGCTTTCCGATCGGATCAAGGACCCGACGTCCGGGAGCGCCACCGATCGAAGCCGCCGCCTCGACAGTGACGCTGCCGCAGTGCAAATCGCTACGGTGCATGCCACCAAAGGGCTTGAGTTCCCGATCGTCTACGTCCCGTTCAGTTGGGAGAGCGTTGGCGGCTTCAACTCGCCGACGCAGCTGTTGCACGACCCGGAGGGACGCCGCATCCTCGACGTCGGCGGGCAGGAAGGCCCGGGGTACAACGCCAGAAAGACTGTTGCGGAGGCCGAAGAAGCGGGCGAAGAACTGCGGCTGCTGTACGTGGCGCTGACCCGGGCGCAGTGCCAACTCGTGCTCTGGTGGGCACCCAGCTACGGGACCTCCCGCTCGCCGCTGCACCGGTTGATGCTCGGACGTACACCCGGCATCGCCGAACCTGCTCGGGTAGTGAAGGTGCTCGACGACGGTACAACCGCAGCACGGCTCGCAACCTGGCCGGCAGCAGCGTCCGACGTGATCTCGGTGGAACCTGTTGGTCCCCATCCGCCCTCGCCCGTCCACTGGTCCAGAGCGGCTGCGGACGTGACCGAACTGGCCGCGGCGCGTTTCGATCGAGACCTGGACACTCTGTGGCGTCGTACGTCGTACTCGGCACTCACCGCCGGAGCGCACCACGCGGTCACGACCACGGGCAGTGAGGTCGAGGATCCCGAAAAAGACGACGAGCCAGAGGATTCCGTAGACCTCGGGAGCATTACCCCCTCGCCCCTGGAGGCGTTCCCTTCACCCATGAACGGACTTCCCGCGGGCGCCGCATTCGGCACGCTGGTGCATGAGGTGCTCGAGGTGGTGGACACGGCTGTGGCAGATCTGAGAGCGGAACTCGGGATGCGTTGCGCCGAGGCGGTCTCGGTACGGGCGGCCGAGGTCGACTCCGAAGCACTCGCGGATGCGCTGTATCTGGTGATGCAGACTCCCTTGGGATTCGGAACCTTGGCCACGATCGCGCCGAAAGATCGTCTTCCCGAACTCGATTTCGAACTCCCACTGGCCGGTGGCGACGATCCGGTGTCGATGAGTGTCACACTCCGCGGAGTATCGGAACTGTTGAGGCGCCACCTTTCCTCCGACGACATTCTGGCGTCGTACGCCGACTATCTGGACCGTGTCGAGACGTCACCGATGCGCGGATTCCTGACGGGCAGTATCGACGCAGTCTTGCGGATCCCGGGCCCGTCGTTCGTGATCGTCGATTACAAGACCAACCGGATCGGTCGCGGCGATCTGACGGCTGCCAACTACACGCGTGAACTCATGGCGACGGAGATGATGCGCTCGCACTATCCGCTGCAGGCACTGCTGTATTCGGTTGCACTGCATCGGTATCTGCGGTGGCGCCTGCCCGACTACGATCCGCACCGTCATCTCGGGGGCGCGCAGTATCAATTCGTGCGTGGGATGCTCGGCCCGGACAGCCCGCCGGAATGCGGTGTCTTCGAATGGAAACCGCCTGCTCAGCTGACGGTTGAACTATCGGATCTGCTGGCCGGTCTTGATGCGTCCCACACAGTAGGGGAGAAGATTCGATGACCGAGGCGCAATTGGCGCAGCGCGCCAAAGGGATCGTGCGAATCTTCAACGAAGCCGGGGTTCTGGTTGCCGCCGATGTTCATGTCGCGACGAGAGTGTGCAGCCTGGGCGGTGAAACTTCCGAAGAAGTGATGCTGGCCGCGGCGTTGGCAGTTCGGGCCGTGCGATCAGGTTCGGTGTGCCTCGATCTACGACGGATGCGTGATGTGAGCGTCGACAATGCGACGGAGGAGGAACTTACGTCGTTGCCGTGGCCCGAACCGTCGGAGATCGTTGCCGCCCTTCGGCTGAGCCCTCTGGTGATCGGCGGAAACGCCGGACCTCTCAGACCGCTCCGGTTGGTCGACACGGACGACGGTGAACTCCTCTACCTCGATCGATATTTTCTGCAGGAGCAGACGATTCGGCGAGTGCTCGACGAGCGGGCGTCCACGTGGCCGCCCGCCGACCTGAAAGCGGTCCGATCGCGGCTGGATTCGCTGTTCGTCGACGAGAACGGGCCGACCATCGCGCCGGATCGTCAACGGATAGCAGCTGCTCTCGCCGCGACACAGTGGACCACCGTCATCGCCGGTGGGCCCGGAACCGGCAAAACCCATACGGTCGCACGTATTCTCGCTCTCCTGTCGGAGGAATTGGGTTCGAATGCTCGCATCGGTCTGGCCGCACCGACGGGTAAAGCCGCAGCACGGCTGCAGGAGTCCGTACGTGAGCAGACCGCGAGCCTTGGCCTTCCCGAAGAACTCGCGGCCATGACCCTGCACCGCCTACTCGGTTGGCAGCGGGGGAGTTCGAGTCGTTTCAAATACAATGCGACCAACAGACTTCCCTACGATGTGGTCGTCGTCGACGAGACGTCGATGGTCTCCCTCACGTTGATGGCGCGCCTGCTCGAAGCCGTTCGCCCCGATGCCCGGCTACTGCTCGTCGGCGATCCCGATCAGTTGACCTCAGTCGACGCGGGCGCTGTTCTTGCTGATCTTGTCGCCCGCCCGGTAAAGGTCAGTGGAAATCCGACGCTGACACAGTTGGTGGGTGACGATCTCACGGCCACTGGTTCCGAAGAGGCATTGAGTGCGGATGAACAGGATCGTCTGCGGGGCGGGATCATTCAACTCTCACGCGGGCGCCGCTTCGACGGAACCATCGCGTCGTTGGCCAGGGCAGTTCGAGCGGGAGATTCCGCTGAGGTTCTGCGTATCCTGCGCAGCGGTGATCCAGCCGTCTCCTTCCATTCGCCCGAGGATGTTGACGCATTGCGCGCCGACATCGTTGCGAGTTCAGAGGTGGTGACGGCGTCGGCCGAGGTGGGTGATGCGATCGGCGCGCTGAAAGGCTTGGAATCGCACCGCCTTCTGTGCGCCCACCGTGACGGACCGTACGGTGTCGGGAGGTGGGCGCAGCAGGCGATGGAGTGGGTCGGCACGGCATCAGGGCAGTTTCTTGACCCGACGCGGTGGTATCCGGGCCAACCCCTGTTGGTGACGGCCAACGACTACGAGGCGAAGATCTACAACGGGGATGCCGGGGTGATCGTGCAGCGTGAGGATGGCGTGCCTATTGCCGCATTCCAGCGGGGCAGTGATGCGTTTCTGATTCACCCGAGCCAACTCTCGTCGGTCCAGACGGTTTACGCGATGACGATTCACCGGAGCCAGGGCAGCCAGTACGACACCGTATCGGTGATGTTGCCGGCCGAGGCGTCGTCACTGCTGACTCGGGAGTTGTTGTACACGGCGATCACTCGCGCCAGAAACCATGTGAGAGTAATCGGCACCGAGGATTCCGTGAGGGCGGGAGTGCAGCGACAGGTACTCAGGGCAAGTGGGCTGCGTCGTGAGATCCGTCCGTACGACGGGCCGTGAAAGTCGGATGTTGCGGATTCTCTCGGTCATACGTTGTATACGACGAACACCTTGCGTACGGTCTCGGTGACCGTCCACGTACCCTTCCATCCGATTGGGAAGATTGCACTCGTACCGGCAACGAGATGTACGGGATCGCCGTCGTCCTCCTCCACGGTCATGGCGCCGGAGACGATGGTGATGATCTCGCCGCGGGTGAGGAACTCCCACCGCGACTTTCCCGGTTCGCTCTCCCAGACTCCGGATTGAATGCGGCCGTCGTCACTGGTGAACTCGACATCTGCACGAGTGATGATGTCTCCGCCGAGTGGCTCTGCACTGGGTTGGCCGAGCAGTGCTTGCTGGAAGATCCCACTTGCGCTGTTCAACTCTGCGGCACGGAAGGCAATGGTCACAATTCAATCCTGACTTTCGAAACTCATGTGAATCATCGGACTTGTCGATGATGTCGTGTGTCTGCTGAGCCGGGATACATTCACTTGTCGCATCTTTCGGCGTTTCGCTCGTACAGATGTCGAAAGGGTGATCGACCATCATTCAACCGGGGCTCAGGGAACCGTCTCACGCCGAAACATGCCCGAGCCCAGGGAAAACGCCCCCGCGCCGGTGATCTCGAACGGGGGTGATCGGTTGTGTATGAGGGGTTTACGTGGTGGACGCTGTCAACGAGGTGATGAAGCGCTCGGCTGCCGCGTCGACCTCGGCGTCGGGGGTGAGCAACCTCTGTAGCAACAGTCCTCGCAGACATGCGGTTGCGATGATGCTCTGCTGCTTTGCGTCCACCATTGTGAACCCTTCGCGGAGGGCCGCCGCTTCGAGGAGGTGCGCCAAATCGTCGAGGTCGGCGGCGAAATCTTGAAATGCTTTGTGCTCGTAAACCGCAAGTCCGGCCAGGTGAAAAAAGGTGCGGCTTCGATCTTCGTGCTCGGCGTTCGAGTAGAAGGTCCAGATCGCCCTGCACAGGGCCGCGAACCCGAGATCCTTGCCCATCGCGGCGATGACGAGGTTGTCACGGCGGCGAGCTTCCGACAGCACGGCGCTGAGGAGCCCCGGTCGTGATCCGAAGTGATAGGTCAGCAGCGTGTGGTGCACTCCGAGTCGCTCCGCTACTTGGCGCATCGACAGCTTCGGGCTTGGGCCGGTTTCACCGAACTCGTCGAACAGTGCCTGCAACAGTCGCTCTCGACCCTCCCCAACCGGCGATCTCACGCTACCTCCATTGACGGGTTCACCACTGTTGAGTACGGTACCGCATATCGAATTCACCAGTGTTTAGGAGAGTGGTTTCCAATGCTCGGGAGGTCCCTTTGACTGACGTATGGTTTGCCGGCGGCATGGTCGCGGATGGATCGGGCACCGACCCGGTCGAAGTCGACGTGTGCGTGAGTGGCGGCATTGTCACCGCGATCGGACAGGCGCCGTCGGGTTCGACGACAGTTGACTTGGACGGCATGCTTCTGACTCCGGGGCTGATCGATGCTCATGTGCACCTGGGTATTTCGAGTCCGATCCGAAGGCAATTCGGGTTTGAGCTCTCGGCAGCCGAACTGGCTGCGGGCATCTTCGCCACCGCGGGCGATGCCCTCGACGCGGGCTTCACCACGGTGCGAGACGTCGGTGGCATCGACGGCGGAGTCGTCGACGTTATTGCGAGCGGCAAGGTGCGTGGTCCGCGTGTCCTCTCGTGCGGTCCTGTGCAGTGCCAGACCGGTGGACACGGCTACTACGGGGCCGCATGGGAGCCGACCGAGCTGTGGAACATGCACCACATTCCCGGGCTCTGCGCCTTGTCCTTGATGTCGGGTAATGCCGACGAGCTACGACGCAACGTGCGCGAATCGTTCCGCCGAGGCGCAACATTTCTGAAACTGTGCGTCACCGGCGGTGTCGTCGGAGGCCATGACAGCCTCACCGACACACAGTTCACCGTCGAGGAAATCTCCGTGGCAGTGGAAGAAGCAGCGTCGCGGGGCACCTACGTCACGGTGCACGCGCACAACAATGCGGGCATTCGCAACGCAGTGCGAGCCGGTGTCCGGTGCGTGGAACACGGCACCGACATCGACGAAGAGACCGCCCAGCTGATGCGCGAGCATGACGTGGCTCTGGTCCCTACCTTCGCCGTGGTCGAGCAGTTGACGGACACCGAGAGCATGGACCTGGACCCTGCAATACGAGACCGCGCCGCCGGAGTACGTCAACGCATGGCCTCGGCACTCGCGGTCTCTCGCGCAGCAGGCCTGAGGATCGGCCTGGGCTCGGACCTCATCGGGCCGCACCAGCAGCGCCGAGGCGAGGAGTTGCGCTTGCGGGCCGAGTTGGAGTCGCCGATGCATGCTCTCGTATCGGCCACCAGCGTCAACGCCGACATCCTCGGTATCGGGGAAAGCGTCGGAACTATCCGCGTCGGAATGCAGGCGGACATGGTCGCCTGGCAGCAAGACCCGCTCCACGACGCCAAGGTGTTCGCCGATCCGGACATGGCTGTTCTCGTCGTGAAGGCCGGCCACGTAGTGAAGGGAGAGGTTCGATGAGCGCAATGCTGCACGGATGTTTTGCAGACACGGAGTACTTCGAAATAACGGCGAAGTCGGGGTACAGCTACGGCATCTGGGTGACCACACCCCCCGGCTACGCGGACTCCACGGATCCCTTACCGCTGATATACGTGATGGACGGCAACTGGGCTGTAGGTCTTACCGCCCCGCTCATCGTCACGCAGGCAGACCCGTATCTGACGATCGCCCCGTACATCCAGGTCAGCGTCGGTTATGCCGGTGAAGAAGCTGCCAACTGGGCACGACTACGCAACCGCGATCTCGTGCCGCCCGGGGAACCGGTAGGCGACGAAATGACGGCCACTCTTGCCGCTGCTCGCGACTCGGGTGCAATGACCCAGGAGTATGTGGACGCCTACCTCGAGGAGCTGGCAGACACCCACGCGGACGTCTTCCTCGACTTCCTGACCAACGAACTCCACCCTCGCCTGTACTCGTCGGAGCTACGTGTCAGCGAGTCCGGGCACGGACTCTTCGGGTACTCGTACGGAGGCCTTTTCGCCCTCTACGCATGGCTGCGCGACGCGCCCCCATTCGCGACCTTCGGTGCGGGTAGTCCCGGAGTTGTGAACGCCGACAGCCAGATCCACACACTGGTCGAGGCACTGCCCGAGCGTGGCGTGGGCTCAGTTGTTCCGCAGCTGCACGTCACGCTGAACGAAGCCGAACTGACTGGACCCATTCCGATCTATCGCGGACTGTCACGCAACGTTCTCGCCGTCGTGGAGCAGTTGCATGGCAAGGGACGGTCGCAGGATGTTTCGACCGCGTTGTTGCACGAGACGCACGTAACCGGGCTGCAGGCATCGTTCCTGAGCTACTTGAAGAGCTGCCATGCACGTTAGCTCTCCGTCCCGGAGGCGATGTGCCGCTGACACGTTCTAGGGCGATTTTCCGTAGACGCCGTTGAAGGAGAAGTCGGCTGTGGGTGTCCACCACGTAGCGGACACCCACAGCCGTGTCTATTCAGTTGTCGCGGCTATCGATTCTCCAAGCCGGACAAGACTTCTAACCCATGACCGTCCCGGTCGACTCGGCATTGGGTGCCCGAAGGCGGGAGAATGCGCCGAGGTCGATTTCGAGCCCGGTGTGCATCCCGACATAGGTCAGGGGATCAGCGTCGTGATCGTGTCCAGCTTCCACCTGGTCGATGATCCTGGACATGAGGCGCCCAGCGATGGGCGCATTTTTGAATTGGTTCCCGCTGGTGCCCATGGCGACGTAGAAACCTTGCCTGTCTGTCTTGTCATAGATCGGGGTCCAGTCGGATGCTGCGTCGTACACGCCGGCAATACCTTTCGGTTGTGACGGGACCTCCAGGGTGGGGAAACGCCTGGCGGCGCGGAAAACCTGCGCTTCGAACCGGGCAACAGTGCGATTCGGGTTGGCGGTATCAGGGTCGTCGATCCACTCGAGCGGATCGCAATCCGGTTCGGTTCCGCCGACAAGGAAACCGTTTCCAGGTTCGGCTCGCATGTAGGTTCCGAGATCCAAATCGGCGATCATCGGGCCGAGGATCTCGTCGTCGTTGTAGCCAGTGGGTGCGGTGACGTGATGAACTTCCTGGCGCAAGGGCCGAACCGAAACCTTGAAGTCGGCCCCGACGTTCGACAGCTTGTTGAACGCTCCTGACCAGGGGCCGGCGGCATTGACGACAATCTTGGATTTCACACTTTCCCCGTCGTCGAGCCCTAGCTGCCAGATGCCGTCAGGCAACTGCTCGACTGCCACTACACGCGTGTTGTATGCGAAAACCGCACCGTGCGAACGTGCTGCCGCAGCAAGATTCGCGGCAGCCAGTTGCGGGTCGTCGACGAACCCCGCCTGAGGTGTGTACAGCGCGCCGAGCGTGGTTTCGGCATCTGCGAAGAAGGACTCCGAGTCGACTGGCTTCGGAGGATAGTATTTGCCGGCGTCGATACCGGGAATCTTCTCGACGAGTGTCGTTGCGTCCCAAAGCTGGTAATCGATTCCTATCTTCTCGAATAATCCGATCGTGCGCGCGTGGGGCGCGACGTCGACATCGAGCAGTGCCATCCCGCATTGCCGAAACTTCGCAAGCGCGCCGTCGACTGTCGCGTTGAGATGCTCGCTCCAGTTTTGCCAGCAATGCAGCGACTCCCAAGCCGCAGCCATACCGTCGAATGTGGAGTAGTTGAACCGGATAACCGCACTGGATGCACTGGTCGAGCCGTAGCCCGGACCACCAGACTTGTCGATGACCAGGACTTCGTAGCCTCGAGCGGCCAGTTCGTAGGCGATGGAGCTGCCGATCACTCCAGCTCCGACCACAACTGCATCGGTCTTGTCGGTAGGCACTTTCGGCCTCTCTTTCTACTGATGGCTTCGCCGGATCGAAAGCACAGCTGTTCGATCCGGCAAGCTTGGGTTCTGGTAATTCCGACGCCGTCGACTTCCTCTGGAGAGCTTCATCCCGACTTCTCGGATTCGGCTCTGTCTTAATGAATTTGGCACCTGAAAGTCCAGAGGTGTTCGTCGTCCTCAACTCTCTCGTGGCGGCCATCGGAACGCTATCGACAGCTGCGCAAAAAATCACACCCGTGGCGCGTCCGTTGTCAGAAATGTTTCGTCGGGCTGCCCTGCGTGGCAGACCAGTTTTTCGTTTCCGGAATCCCTCGCCACAGAATGGGAAGCGCGATCAAAGCGATGGCGGTCGCATAGAAGGCAGGCGACAGATCGCTTCCAGTGGCGTTGACCAGTGCTGCGCACACCAGAGGAGCGGTCCCTGCAAAAAGTGCATATGCGATGTTGTAGGGGATTGCCGTGCCGGTGAATCGCGCATGCGTCGGCATCATTTCGAGAATTACGAGCAAAGCGGACGCGAGTAAGGAAAGCGCGAGGACCAGAGAAGCCAGTGCAACGGCAATCGCGAAAATGTTTCCGGTACCGATGAGCATGTAGCTGGGCACCGAGACGAAAACTGACATCACCATGCCGATTCTGACGAGTGGCCTCCGGCCGATTCGGTCGACTGTGGCGCCGAAGAAGATGAACAGCGGTACTGCGAGAACCAAAGCGCCGGTTGTCATCAGCAGTGCAACCGTGCTCGGAACATCGGCTGAGAGAACCAGAAATGTCGGCATGTAGCCGAGCAGCATATGAGTAACGACACCGAGCGAGGCGAAGTACACGAAGGACGTGAGCAGAGTCCGCCAGTGATTGCGGAACAGATCTGCGAGTGGGCGGGTTGGAAGGGAATCGTTTTCTTGCATTTCCTTGAACGCCGGAGTCTCCTCGACGGCAAGCCTCATGAACAGGCCCACCATGGCGACAACGCCTCCGATGATGAACGGCCAACGCCATCCTCCGTCGGCGAAGTGCTCAGCGCCGACCGAGCTGAATGACAAGACTGTGACCGTGGCCAAGATGCTGCCGACAAATGACGAAGAGCTGATTATCCCTGCGTACAAGCCTCGGCGGTGGGACGGCGCATGCTCGACGACGAAGGTGGCAGCTCCGGTGTATTCGCCCCCGGCCGAGAATCCTTGAACCAATCGGCACAGCAGCAGCAACAGCGGTGCGGCAACACCGATCGAAGCGTACGTCGGTAGGAGACCGATTGCCGCCGTCGAGCAGCCCATGAGCGTAATTGCCAGGGACAGTGACCTCCGTCGGCCGAGGCGGTCACCAAGCCGTCCGAAGAATATGCCGCCGGCAGGTCTGGCCAAGAAGGCGACTCCGTAAAGAGCGAAGGTGGCAAGCAGTGCGCCACTGCCGAACTCCGGAGGGAAGAACACTGTCGCGAGAACTGCGGCAGTGAAACCGTAGATCGTGAAATCGAACCATTCGACGATGTTGCCTGTCGCCCCGGCGATCAGGGCCCTACGGCGCGCCGATCGACGTCCAGGTGGAGTCTCGGTTTGATGCCCTGCAGGAGCATTCGCTGTGCCGGTCATGATGATTCCTCTCGGGATATGCTGAATGGCAACGGCTTTGCGACATCACGGTCACCGATGTCATTCGAGGTATTCGACATTGAAAGAGGTCGGTGGGATTCGATGTTGAACTGGCGAACGAAGGTCGTTTGTCGATTTCGGGTCGGAGGCGACCTCGTCTGAGGGAGATCGTGCCGGCCGGCCTCGCGCCCCACTATGCAAATCCCACGGCTGCAACAGCTCTCGTCGCTGCCACTTCTGCCGGTTTGTGGACCGAGTGAAGACGTCACGGGTCTCGAGTGCTTGGCATGAAGCGAGCCTATGGCGCAAAAGTTAGTTGCATCACTGTCATGTGTTCAATTTTCTACGTAGAAATTTGGGCATATGTTGCAAACCGGAGAGGGGGCTCGTACAGTTCGACCATGGTCGGAGAACTACAGCATTTGGTGGACACTACCGGGCGCCGACTGGACCGTTCCGTTGCGATCGATGATGTACAGATTCGTCTGCTCGCGTACAACTCGCATGACAGTGCCGTCGATTCAGTCAGAATGAATTCCGTTCTACAGCGGAATGTTTCACGCGAGATCGTAGACTTCATCTACGCGAGTGGAGGCCGTGAAGCCCTCGATCTCTTCACTGTTCCCGTCAACGAAGAACTAGGGCTGACCCTTGGCCGGGTCGGGATGCCGATCCGGTACCGCAATGCGCTGCTGGGCTTCGTCTGGCTGTTGACTTCGGAGGGCGAAGTTGACGAGGATCAAGCCGAGGTCTTGAGGCGCACGGCTGATGCGGCAGCGATGATCCTCCACCGCGAACAGTTGCTGGACGAGTTGTCCCGAAGTCGGGAGCGGGAACTTACTCGAGACGTCCTGTCGGGCGAGCGGTCGCTGCGCGAGGACGCGGCAAACAGGTTGGCCGAGGAGGGCTTGTTGGCTGCGGGTCCAGCAGTCGTGGTCACTGTGTTGCTCCGTCCTGGCGACCAGTCGACATTGACCGAAAGAGATCGTCTGAGTGTTGCCGTCGGCGTCGATCAGCTTCGTCGGAGGCTCCCGCGGAACAGTGCAATCCAACTCGACCGCCCCGACCACAGTCTGTTGATCGTATCGGTGGCCGAACGCTCGACTCAAACCCATCTGGACTCGCTGATCGTGGCAGCCCGGGAGCGAGTCTTGTCTGAAAGTGGGCGCCAGAACATCGAATGTTGGGTCGGTATCGGTGAACCGCGAACCTCGGTTGCGGATGTGCGCGAATCCTACGAAGAGTCCAGACGTTCCGCAGATGTGGCCCAGGTCGTCAAGGTGCTCGGAAATGTTGTGCGTTATCGGGATCTCGGCGTCTACGGACTTCTGGCCGAACTGTCGGAGGATCGACTCGAGAACAGTATTCACTCAGGTTTGCAGTCCTTGCTCAGCCATGAGGACTCGAAAAGTGAGGCTCTTCTCGCGACGCTGGAGAGCTTTTTGGACAATGCCGGTGACGTAAAGCGAACGTCAGAGGCGCTCTGTGTGCATCGAGGGAGCTTGTACTATCGCTTGCGGCGAATTCAGGAGATAACACGAGCAGACTTGGCAAACGGCGACGACCGGTTGGCCTTGCATTTGAGCCTGAAAGTCGCGCGGCTGTTGGATCTCCGATGATCCCGATCCGAGAAGAGGGGACTGCGGAAGAATCCAGCGGCTGAACGTAGTTGGCGGCTTTCGATCGTCAAGCATGATGGTTCTGGGGTGGGAAAGGAAGCGCGTCGTACATCGGCCGGGGTGGGTTGGCTTGACCTGCTGAGACGTTCATACGTTTGATCGGGCACCTTCTATCCTCCTGTCGGCAGATGCGGCGGAGTGCAACTTTTTCGGGCATTGAAAGTGCAGAATCGTCCAGATGGGTGTCGAGCTGCGTGAAGAACGCGCGTTTTTGCAAACCGAAATGACGACGAATTTGGTCTGAGTTCGGTCCCCCGGTACGCAGATGTTTGCGCGCAAACTGGACTATTTGTTGCCGACTGCAAATTGGGGATTTCGCGACCATCCCGTTGGCTCCCTTTACGGTTGGGTTGGATCAGATACCTGAGTCGGTGCGATTTTTACGCACCCCTCACTGCAGGTCTGGTCTGATCTTTCCGAAATGGGAGTCGCGGAGATATATGCAGTTGTTCGAGATCGTTCCCCCGAAATTGAACAAACGCGCCAGACTGGATTGTGGCCATTGATGCTGCACGTCTAGCCATTTGCTTGCTGCTGAACTGGCTGGTCAGTACGACACGGTATCGGTGATGTTGCCGGCCTAACGCCAAACGGTGAAGTGGTTTTGCCAGGAGAACGACACGTTTTTGCCGGCATTCGAGACGACGACTCCGCGCGGATCGACCTCTGGCGGAAGGGGGACCGACCACATCATCTTTCCGTCGCGAGCCCTGATCGAATGCATGCCGGTGTAGTCGCTGAAGACGAAGTGATCGCCATCAGTCGCACCGCTTCGAACCCAGTACGCGTCTTGCCAGGGTGTTTGCCACAGTTGTCGGCCACTCTCGACGTCGAGACCCGAGATTGTGCGGGTCTCCGGCGACGTGACGAGGATTGTTTTTCCTACCACTGCGGCGATGGCGCTTCCTGTCCCGGCCGTCGCGGTGTTGACGATTTGTGAACTGCGCCAGAGTTCGTCACCCGACTCCGGATCGTAGGCGCCGTCGCCGAGAAACATCGGCACCGCCGTCGAGGGCTTACTCGGGTAGGACGACGATGAGTACGAGGGAATCGGTATCGCACGAATCGTGGATCCGTCGGAAGCCAAGAGGTTTTGGGTTCCGGCATATCCCGACCGGCCGCCGACACTGGTGAGGAACAATCCGTTCCCGGTAGGGACAAGCGAATCGCCCTCGAATCGGAATCGCTCGGCGCCGGACTGCAGATCGTAGATTCGATAGCGGTACTTGCGGGTCCCCGCCGTCGCCCTGTTCCATCGCAATGACAGTGTCGGTGTGAGGGACCGTGTAGACGGCTCCGAACTTCTCACTTGGTTCGAAGGTACGCACGAAGTTGGCAGTCAAATTGGTTGTGGTGCCGCTGGCAAGAATTCGTGTTCGAACCGTTCCGTCCATCCTTTCGCCGGACGTGTACACGGTGTCTCCGGCGATGGTGGCGCCATTGAGATCGAAGTCGGTTCCGAGGTCGGACATCAGAGTTCCGGTCGCGGTATCGACAAAGATCATCCGTCGATCGCCCCAGCACGCGATGATCGTGGATTCGTTCTGCTGACTGCACTGGCCGATGACTCCGCCGATTCGCGTTTTCCACAGCGGACTTCCGTCGTCGGGATTCACCCCGACGAGTGTGACGGCACCGACTCCCTGACTCGACGAAGACTCGTCGGTCTTGGGAAGCGGATAAGCAGTCGCGGCCACCAGCACGTCACTGACTTGGTACGTGTTGCCGTAGCCGTAGTAGCTATCGAGCGTGGAAGGCATCGACAGCAGCACGTCCCCGGGGTTGTCCGTGAGCGCTCGGACATCGAGTTCCCAGGCTTGTTGCGGAGGATCGGAGAGGTCTACGTCGACAACGCCTTGCTCGACGATCGGACCGCCTGTCTTCTGCTTCGGCCATGCCGCATCACTGGAGTCGGAGATTACCGATACGACGATGAACGCGATCGCCACGAGCAATGCCAGTCCGAGTGCGACCAGTTTCCAATGTTCCTTCAACCGAAGCTGCATCGAAAGACCGTAACCGATCGATCAAACTGATCGGTTCGTTTCGCGGACGGCCGGCACGATGTCGATCGCGAGATCGAGCCCACGTGCTCGGTGTGACGAAGTGTGGTGGCCTCGTACGCACGAGACCACCACACCGACGGCGTCAGACGTAAGGCGAGTACGCCGGAAGATCCAACTGACCGTTGCCGGACAGCCCGATCACGATCACCTCGGGTTCGGTGACGGCACGGGCGTGAGCGATAGCGCCGGCAACCGCGTGGGTTGATTCCGGAGCCGGGATGATTCCTTCGGCGCGGGCGAAAATCAGACCTGCCTGGAGTGCGTCGTCCTGATCGACGGCAATTGCATCCATGAGTCCGAGGTTGACCGCGTGCGAGACCATCGGCGACATGCCGTGGTAGCGGAGGCCACCGGCATGGATGGCCGGCGGTACGAAATCCTTACCCAGAGTGTGCATCTTGAGCAGCGGCGTCAGGCCGGCGACATCACCGAAGTCGTAGCGGTACTCGCCCTGGGTGAGGGACGGGCATGCCGACGGCTCGCAGGCGACCAGACGAGTCTTGGTGCCTTCGCGAAGGTTTCGTCCCAGGAACGGGAAGGTGAGTCCGGCGAGGTTGGAACCGCCACCGGCGCAACCGAACACGGTGTCGGGGACGGCGTCGCCGGCTTCTTCGAGCTGGACCATTGCTTCCTGACCGATCACGGTCTGGTGCAGCATGACGTGGTTCAGCACGCTACCGAGTGAGTAGTGCGTGTTCGGATCCTGCGCAGCGACCTCGACGGCCTCACTGATGGCCATACCGAGCGAGCCGGTGGTGTCGGGATGCGACTTCAACAGTGCGCGTCCGGCTTCCGTCAGGTCCGAAGGCGACGGGTGACAGATTCCGCCGTACGCCTCCATCTGGATGCGTCGGTACGGCTTCGAATCGAAGGACGAGCGAACCTGCCATACCTCGACGTCGAGTCCGAGCAGCGCGCCCGCGAACGACAGCGACGCACCCCACTGTCCCGCACCGGTTTCGGTGGTGAGCTTGGTGGTTCCCTCGATTGCGTTGTAGTAAGCCTGCGCGACAGCAGTATTCGGCTTGTGTGAACCGACCGGGCTCACGCCTTCGTACTTGTAGTAGATGCGAGCAGGTGTGCCCAGAGCGCGCTCGAGTCGGTGCGCGCGGAACAAGGGAGAGGGCCTCCACATGCCGTAGATCTCGCGAACCGTCTCCGGGATCTCGATGTAGCGCTCGGTTGCGACTTCCTGCGCGATGAGGTTCATCGGGAACAGCGGCGCCAAGTCCTCGGGGCCGAGCGGCTCACGAGTGCCCGGATGCAGGTGCGGGGGAACAGGCTCGGGGAGGTCAGCCGCCAGGTTGTACCAGTGCGTCGGCACTTTCGACGGGATGGAGACGCCCAAAGGCTCGAGCGAACGGTTGAGTGGGGTGGTGGTCAACTAACTCTCCTTCGTGGATTCGGTACCTGATCTTGGCGGTCGTAGCGACGACGCGTACGGCATTTGCCGGATCGGGGATCCTGAGAGGAGCCTGCTGGACCACCCGATATCGGACCGGGCAGCACGCAGTTGCGGCTGACCGTCAGCGGTCGGGCCACCAGAGGTGCGCAGTGAGCAGGGTCACGAGCCGATCGTACATCGGTACTCGCACCCTGCTCACGTCGGGCGCGGCTACATTCTCGCCATCCTTCGTCGGCTCAGCGAAAAATCATGCACGTCGTGGTTCCATGCGCCACCAACTTGCCGTTCTTGTCGAGGACCTTGCCCTCTGCGGTCGCGGTGCGCCCGCCCACGTGAATGACACTGCCGTGGGCTGTCAGCTCGTCACCGTCGAGAGGCACAGTGCGGATGTAGTTGAGCTTGAGTTCGAGGGTCGTGTAGCCGACGCCCGCGGGAAGCATCGTGTGTACCGCGCAGCCCATGACCGAGTCGAGCAGCGTTGCGCAGATGCCGCCGTGCACAGTGCCGAGCGGGTTGCTGAAATCGGCGCGCGGGGTCAGGGCGAAGCTCACGGATCCTTCGTTGACCTCGCGCATCTCCATGCCGAGGAGGCGTCCGATGCTGGGTCGGTCGTTGACCTGCGTTCCCATCCAGCGGAGAAGTTCGAGGCCTGTCATCTGCGCCGGATCGACGGTCGCGGTTGTCTCGTCACTCATTGTTTCATCCCATCACTATGTAGGTCGTCATACATAACGTAGCGTATGAGTCGACAGGTGTACCGACGGCCGAAGGATCTGTGACATGGCAGAGCTGAGCTCACGTGATCGCATGATTCGCAGTGCGGTTGAACTGATCAGCCGCAACGGTGTCGACGCGACGTCCTTCAGCGACGTCATCAAGCACAGCGGCGCACCCCGTGGGTCGATCTACCACCACTTTCCTGGCGGTAAGACCGAGTTGATGGTCGAAGCCGTGCGCGCGGCCGGTGCGATCATCACCAGACGGATCAGCTCGGCTGCGGCTACCGGTTCCACGGCCGACGTGATCGAAGCGGTCGGAGACATCTGGCGACTCAATCTCACACGCTCGGACTTCGCGATCGGCTGCCCGGTGATTGCCGGCGGGTTGGCGCGTGCCAGTGAGCCAGAAGTCGCGGAAGTGTCGGCTGAGGTCATGCTGGGATGGCAGAAGTTGATCGAATCGCAACTCGAAACTGCGGGTTATCCTGCAGTGCAGGCAAAATCGATGGCAAACCTGACGATCACGTCGGTCGAAGGTGCAGTGGCGGTGTGCCAGACGACTCGAAGTATCGAGCCGCTCGAACAGGTCATCGCTTCACTGCAGGGGCTCTCTCGTTCTGAGGCTTGGTCCCGCTGAGCCTTCGGGGGTTGACTTCGGTCGTCAAGTATCCGTAACTTCATGTAACGGCTAATTGGGCAGGAGTAGGCGATGGCACATTGGTTCGACCTCGAACCGGTCGGTGTCGATTTCTTCGACACGGCACCGCATATCTTCACGTACTCGATCGATCTCGCCGCCGAACCTGACGCCGTCTGGGCCGGTCTGACCGCCGACGAGCCTTTGTCGTGGTGCCGACTGCTCACAAAAGTGCACTACACCTCGCCGCGCCCCTACGGCGTCGGCACGCGCCGAATCGCGGAGGTGGGCGGCGGTGCGATGCAGATGCGCGAAAAGTTCATCACCTGGGACGACGAAACGCGTCGGCACTCGTTTTACGTCGAACAGTCCAATGTTCCGCTGTTCCAATCCTTCGCGGAGGACTACCGCGTCGACGAGCTCGCAGTGGGTTCGAGACTGCAGTGGAATTTTGCATTCTCGCCGCGTCCGAAGCTGTCGCTCGCGGTGCGCGGCGGGCTACCGGTCAACTCGCTGATCTTCTCGAGCTTCGTGCGCGATACCAAGCGGCACTTCGGTTCTGCGCCACGCCATTGACTTTCTTCCCTTCATACGAGAGGCATCCATGACCACGCTCGGAGAATCATTGACTTTGCCCTGCGGGCAGATCATGCGGAATCGCACGATGAAAGCTGCGCTCAGCGAGGCTCTGGGTGACCGCACTCATGGACCGTCCACTCGCTTGGAAACGCTGTACGGTCGTTGGGGCAGTGGCGGGTTCGGTTTGCTGATCACCGGCAATGTCATGGTCGATCGATCGCAGATCGCCGAACCGGGCAATGTCGTCGTCGACGACGATCGTGATGCCGAAGCACTGACTGCCTGGGCCAAGACCGCCAAGAACGGCGGCGCCGAGATCTGGATGCAGCTGAACCACCCAGGGCGGCAATCCAACCCGATTGCCAGCAGAGGTAGACCGGTCGCCCCGAGCGCGATCGCGCTGAAGATTCCGGGAATGGCGACGCCGCGAGAACTCTCGACCGCTGAGATCGACGAGATCATCGACAAGTTCGCGGAAACCGCTCGCGTCGCCGAGTCCTCCGGCTTCGGGGGCGTGCAGATACACGCAGCGCACGGTTATCTTGTTGCGCAGTTCCTTTCGCCCTTGTCCAATCAGCGGACGGACGAGTGGGGTGGAGATCCTGAGCGTCGACGACGTTTTCTGATCGAGATCGTTCGGCGCATACGCTCTGCCGTTGCTCCGGGATTCGCGGTCTCGGTCAAGCTCAACTCGGCTGATTTCCAACGAGGTGGATTCTCGGAAGACGAGTCGCGAGAAGTAGTGCGCGCGTTGACCGAAGAGTCGGTGGATCTCATCGAGATCAGCGGTGGCAGTTATGAATCGCCGGCCATGATGGGTAAAGCGCAGAAGCAGAGCACTCGCGATCGAGAGGCATATTTCCTCGAGTACGCCGAGACAGTCCGAGCGATTGCCGGCGACATTCCCTTGGCGGTCACCGGCGGCTTCCGCTCGCGATCGGCGATGGTCGAGGCACTGGCTTCCGGCGCGTGCGACGTGATCGGCCTCGGCCGGCCGACGATCACGATCCCCGACGCGGCAACCGTTCTCCTGGAATCGGATCGGGAACGATTGACCGTGCCGACTGTTGAGTTCGGAGCGCGGAAGTTGTTGGGGAAGGTTGCCGACATCTCGATGCTCGACGGTGCACTCGACCTGCAGTGGCATACCGATCAGCTGCACCGGATGGGCGACGGAAGCGAGCCGGATCCGGCTCGGCCGTGGTGGAAGACCCTCGGAACGATGGTGAGGCGAAACGGATTCGATGCGCTTCGCCCCACCAAACGAGCGGCTTGATCAGTTCGGTGCACCGATGTTGAGTTCATCGGGATGCGCGCCGACGCGGGTACCGTCGTCGAGCGTATCGATTTCGCTCAGGTCGAGATCGGTGAGTTCGAAGTCGAATACGTCGATGTTCTGAGCGATTCGAGCATCGTGTACGGATTTCGGGATGACGATCAGGCCGTTCTGAAGGTGCCAACGGATCAGGACCTGCGCGGCAGTCTTGCTGTGGCGGTCACCGATTCGAGTGATGATCGGGTCGGTGAGCAGGGTGTTGGGCTTGGACGCCTTACCCCAACCTGCGTTACTGGTACCGCCGAGTGGGCTCCACGATTCGACCTTGATCCCGTGCTCGGCGGCCTTGTCGCGAATGGCGTGCTGCGTGAGGTGCGGGTGCAGTTCCACCTGATCGACTGCGGGCAACAATCCACCGCGTTCGACGAGAAGCTGCAGATGATGCGGCTCGAAGTTGCACACCCCGATTGCCTTGGCGCGGCCCGATTCCGCGATCTTTTCGAGTGCGTCCCACGTGCGGAGGAGTCGGTCGTTGTCCTGCAGAGGCCAGTGGATGAGGTAGAGATCGACGTAGTCGACGCCGAGCTTGTCGATGCTGGTGTCGAAAGCCTTCAACGCCGGCTCGTAGCCCTGATCTGCATTCCAGAGCTTCGTGGTGAGGAAGATGTCCTCTCGCGCGACGGACGAGTTGGCGATACCTCGTCCGACGCCCTCTTCGTTTCCGTAGGCGGCAGCGGTGTCGATGTGCCGGTAGCCGGCCTCGTCGAGTGCGAACCGTACTGCATGCTCGGTTTCGTCGTTGGTGGCCTGCCAGACTCCGAGGCCGAGTTGCGGGATCGTGGTTCCGGAATTCAGCGTGATGTCAGGAATGCTCATGGATCAAGGCTAGCGATCTCGAGCTGTCCTTGCCTGGGTCAGAACTGCCTGGGTCAGAGCTGCCTGGGTCAGAGAGTGGTAGCCGAGTACCCATGCGCCGATGCAACACTGTCGGACAGGAGCAGGCCGTCGTGTGTGCTCAGACCTGACCCCAGGCCGGGAACTGTCGCGACCGCGTCCTTCCACCCCTTGTCGGCCAAGGTGACGACGTACGGAAGCGTCGCGTTGGTGAGTGCGTAGGTGGACGTACGGGGGACGGCTCCGGGCATGTTCGCAACGCAGTAGAAGACCGAACCGTGAACCTGGTACGTCGGATCAGCGTGCGTGGTCGCGTGTGAATCCTCGAAGCAGCCTCCCTGGTCGATGGCGATGTCGACCAGGACAGAACCCGGCTTCATACGCGCCACCAGGCTGTTGGAGACGAGAGTCGGCGCCTTCGCCCCGGGGACCAGCACCGCGCCGATGACGAGGTCGGCGTCGAGTACAGCCTGTTCGAGTTCGAGGCTGTTGGACGTGATGGTCTTGACCTGGCCGTGGTAAAGCTCGTCGATTTCCCGCAGGCGAGCGATCGACAGATCGAGAACGGTGACGTCGGCCTGCATGCCGTAGGCCACGGCGATGGCGTTCTTACCGGAGACTCCCGCACCGATCACCACGACCTTGGCGGGGCGCACTCCGGGGACGCCGCCCATCAGCACTCCGCGTCCGCCGCCGTGACGCATCAAGTGATAGGCGCCCGCCTGCGGTGCCAGGCGTCCGGCTACTTCACTCATCGGGGCGAGGAGGGGCAGTGAACCGTCGGAACCGACAACTGTTTCGTAGGCGATGGAGGTGGTCTTCGACGTCAGGAGCGCGTCGGTGCATTCCTTCGACGCCGCCAGGTGCAGGTAGGTGAAGAGAACCTGATCCTTACGGAGTCGCGAATACTCCTCTGCAATAGGTTCTTTGACCTTCAGGAGTAGATCTGCGTCCGTCCAGACCTGATCGGCAGATCCGAGGATCTGCGCGCCCGCGGCCTTGAAATCCTCGTCACTGAACGAGGAGCCGACGCCTGCACCCGTTTCGATGACGACCTCGTGCCCTCGGCCGACCAGTTCGTGGACGCCTGCTGGGCTGATGGCCACGCGGTACTCGTGGTTTTTGATCTCGCGGGGGATTCCGACCTTCATGACACGGCTCCGAACTGAGTCTGTTGTTTCTTCGAATGGCAGGTGCCAAGCATGAAGTTTCGTCGCCAGATAGTGAAGAGAAGTGAAGATAATTCTCTACGCTGTATGCATGGTGCGTGAAAGTTCAAAAATCGGTATTCAGACGGCTGCCTCGCCGAAGCATGTTCGGGCAGCAATGAAGTTGGACGAGATCGACCGGGTTCTGCTCGAAGAGCTGGCGAAGGACGCGAGGATTCCGAACAATGCGCTGGCTGCGATCGCGGGAATTGCGCCGTCGACATGCCTCGGACGTGTGCGCGCCTTGGTGGACAACGGCGTGATCAGGGGATTCCATGCGGACATCGACCCCGCCGCTCTCGGAATGGATCTGCAGGCGATGATCGCAGTTCGACTGCAGGCCAACGCACGGTCGCACCTCAGCCGGCTCGGCGACGATTTCGCCAAGCTGGACTCGGTGCTCAACGTGTACTTCGTTGCCGGTGTCGACGACTACATGCTGCACGTCGCAACGACGGATTCGGCGCAGTTGCGTGACTTCGTCGTCAACAATCTCTCGGCGCATCCGGCGGTTGCTGCGACCGAGACGATTCTGATCTTCGAACATTTCAGGCCGCGAGGCGGTACTGCCTGATTAGTTCTCACCTGATGGCGGGTCGACGCCCGGACCAGGCGTTCTCGAGGAGTTCGCTCAGGCCTGCCGGGGTGATCTCACGCGGGTTCGGATACGCGGCGGAGGTGGCGAGTTCGACTGCATTTTCGATTTGATCGTGACTCATTCCCAGTTCTCGCAGAGTGGTCGGTCCGCCGCACGCGGTGACGAGGTCGAAAACGCCGGTAGCGGCATCGGATGCGCCCAGAGCAGTCGCTATTCGAGACATGACTTCCGGGACGCCAGGCGCGTTGAACGCCATTGCCTGGGGAAGGACAACGGTGTGGGTGGGAGCATGCGGCAAACCGAAGCTGCCACCGAGGGTGTGGCACAACTTGTGATGAAGCCCCATACCGACCGTGCCCAAGCAGGTTCCGGCCAACCAGGCTGCTTGCAGTAGTTCGGCCCTACCTTCCAGATTTTTCGGATCATCGACAATGCTCGGCAGCGCACGGGCGATCCCGGAGATCGCCTCGATCGCCATCAAGTCCGTGATCGGGTTGGACTCGGTGGAGTACAACGCTTCAACCGCATGCGCCATCGCGTTGACGGCACTGGTGACCGTGGTGTCCAGCGGCAGATCGAGAGTGAGGTCGACATCGTATACGACGGTTTCGGGTCTGATGTCGGGCGACGAGCGAGTTGTCTTGCTTCCGTTGTCTGTTTCACCCAACACCGGAGTGACTTCTGAACCCGCATACGTCGTCGGAACGATGATCTGATCGACCCCCGCTCGTAGTGCCAGTGCCTTGGACAACCCGGTTGCCGAACCGCCGCCGATCGCGACGACGATGTCCACGTGATGGGTCTCGGCAAGCTTCAGCGCGGCTGTCGTGACTTCGGTCGGAGTATGCATCACAGCGCCGTCGAAGCGGACGACGGCCATGTCGCCGAGAGATTCGGTGACGTCGGCGGCAAGCGCGTCCAGTCGACGGCTTGCCAGCACCATCACTCGGCCGCGGCCGAGCCGCCGCACTTCTTCGGCGATCTCGCGGATCGTCCCTTGGCCGAAGACAATTCGAGCCGGTGAAGCGTCGTACGAGAAGGACTTCATGTCATCCCTGCGAAACGGTGGCGTGCATTTCCCAGACGATGACCTCGGCACCGGTATCGGAACTGACCTGCTGGCCTCCGCCGCCGGATACTCGCACCGCGTCACCTTGTTCGAGCACGCCGACGCCTTCCATGGCCGCCTGACCGTCGGCGACAAAAACATGCAGGAACGGTGCGTCCGGCAGGGTCACGGGCTGTCCGGGTTGCAGACGCGCGACGTGCATCGCGGCGTACTTGTTCTTGATCCGGATTGCCGAGTGATCGGCGTACGCGTCCATGCCCGACGCGACGGGAACCAGACCACCGGCAAGCAATTCGGCGTCGATCTCCAACTGCTCGTAGCCGGGAGTGATTCCGGCTTCGTCGGGGACGACCCACATCTGGATGAAGTGAACCGGGTCGCTGTGCTTGTCGGAATGGCTGCCGGCCACGTCACCGAGTCGCCACGAATCGTTCTTCTCCGAATGCAGGATTCCCGTTCCAGCGCTCATCCGCTGGGCAAGACCGGGGTAGATGACGCCCGAATGCCCCATCGAATCCTGATGTACGAGAGAACCTCTCAGTACCCAGGTGACGATCTCCATGTCCTGGTGGGGATGGGTGTCGAATCCCATTCCGGGCGTGACGATGTCGTCGTTGTTGACCAGGAGAAGACCGTGGTGAGTGTTCTTCGGGTCGTAGTGATTGCTGAACGAGAACGAGTGCTTCGAGTCCAGCCAGCCGGCATTGGACTTGAAACGATCCCCGGATCGACGGATATCGAGGTTCGGCTGCGACAGAGCGGAGGTCATGGTGTGCCTTCCGAAGGGTGTGGGGGAGAGCAAGTTTTCAGAGGACGTGATTGCCGTACATCTCGCCGAGAGGGTCGGCGATCAGCTCGAGTCGAGCGCCGTCGGGATCGCGGAAGTACAACGAGACCTCGCTGTGCTCGATCAGTTCGACGCCGGCCTCGGTCAGTTGGGTGCGCAGCTTCGCCCACTTGGCAGGTTCGACGCTGATCGCGATGTGGTGGAGGCCGCCGAGTACTTCTTGGTACGGGCCCACGTCGAGACCCGGGAAGTCGAAGAAGGCCAGAAGGTTGCCATTGCCGATGTCGAAGAAGAAGTGCGACGACCCGGGATAGTCACGGTTCTCGATCAACTCGGTGAGTGGGAATCCGAGGAGATCCTGGTAGAACTTCACGGTTCGTTCGACGTCACTGCTGATCAGGGCCGTATGGTGCAGGCCGCGTGCGGTCGATGCGGGTCGTTTGTCGGCGGGGAGCAGATGTCGATCCCTGATCTCGGCCCGGCGTTCCTCGAACTGCACTGCGTTGTTGTCGCTCATAGCGCCCGCCTCTCGGTTGAACCTTCTCTTCGAACAGGTAGTTGACTGATCAACTACATTGAGAATAGATCATTTGATTTCGTTGTCAACTACTTCGGATATGCTGGTGTCATGGAATCGACGCGGTGGTTGAGCGACTCGGAGCAAACGGCCTGGCGGGCTTACCTGGACTCGACCCGACTGCTCCAGCGTGTTCTCGATCAGCAGTTGGTGCGAGACTCCGACATTTCCTTCACCGATTTCGAACTGCTGGTCGCTCTCGCCGAAGCGCCCGGCCGGCAACTGCGCATGAGTGAGCTCGCCGACGCTGTGATGGCTACCCGAAGTGGTGTGACCAGGGCCGTCAATCGGCTGGTCGGTGCCGGGTGGGTGCGCCGGGTCGAGTGTGTCGACGACAAGAGGGGCGCTAATGCGGAGCTGACCGACTCGGGTGCCGAGAAATTGGCGTCGGCAAGCCCGGCGCACGTGGCCGCTGTACGGGAGAGCATGTTCGACCTGCTGAGCCCGCGAGATGTCGAGCGGCTGGGTGTGGTCTTCGGTGAGATGCGTCGGCACCTTCTCGAGGCCCAAGCAAGTAATTGACAGAGCAACGGCCCATGTCACGTAGTTGGTGAGGGCTGCGAACGGACTGCCATCATTGTCTGGTGACCCGTATTCGTATGTTCGCAACCGACCTCGACGGCACCCTGCTGCGCTCCGACCGAACGATTTCGGCGCGCACCGCGCAGGCCATGGAGAACGCGCGGCTCGCGGGGATCGAAGTTGTGTGGGCGACGGCCCGGGCCAGGCATTCGGTACACACGTTGGCGAGCTCGTGCGGATTTCGCGGTAAAGCTGTGTGTGCCAACGGAGCTGTCATTCTCGACCTGGCGGACGGGACTCCGGAGATCGTCGACACCGTTTCGATCGAAACATCTTTGGCTGCAACAGCTATGGAGCAGGTTCGTGCTCTGATTCCTGGCGTCGTGTTCGCGAACGTCGGACCCACGCAGTTCTTTGCCGAGCCGGAGTATGCCGCTCTGTGCGAGTTCGCGGACCATCACCGGCACCTGCACGAGATGGTGCTCGCCGATACGCTGCCGCTGGACGTGGAGCCGATGGTCAAGATCGTGGCCCGGCATGCCGAGGTTCCCAGCGCCGACCTGTACCGAACTGCGGTCGCTGCGGGCATCGAGGGTGTGGAGTTGACCCACTCCGGGGCTCCGTACATGGAAATGGCTGCAGCGGGCGTCTCGAAGGCCAGCGCTCTCGCGCAGTTGTGCGCGATCGACGGCATCGACGCGTCGGAAGTTGCCGCGGCCGGTGACGCCTTCAACGACGTTGCGATGCTGACCTGGGCCGGAACGGCTCTGGCGCCCGCCAACGCCAGAGCCGAGGTCATCGAGCTCGCCGACCGAATTTTGCCCACGAACGACGAGGACGGGGTGGCGAGCTACCTCGAAGAGCTGGTTGCGGGGAGCTAGTTCAGCTGCTGACGGCCTTGGGTCCGGTGCCGATACCGACTCCGCAGTCCGTCATGAATTCGGAGAAGACACGGTCGAAGCGATCCGGATAGTCAAGGTGCGGGAAATGCCCGGCGCGCTTGAATATCTCCACCCGCCCCAGCGGTAGTTCGGCGCGAGCATTCTCGGTGTGGGCGTTGGGGATGATGGTGTCTTCCTCGCCCCACACCAGTAGTGCCTGCAGGTTCTTGAAGTTGGCGAAATGCGGAGTGGCATTGACGGTTTGGCCGTTGTAGTTGATGACCGATCGCGCGGTCGCCAGAAATGCCTGACGTGTCGACGCGTCCGACACCGAAGCAAAGCTCTTACGGGCCTCACTCGCGCTGGCACCGAGCTTGAACAGGCCGATCTTGTTGAAAAGTCCGAGCGCTTTGTCCGTCACGTCGGTCAGCGTCCTGGACGCGAGAACGGGAAGTACCAGTTCGCTGCCGGGCAGAGTCGCCGCGCGCAGGAGTGGGCTCACCTCGGGGCCGAGTCCGCCGCTGGCCACCAGGCACAGCCGCTCCACCCGGTCGGGGAACAGGTACAGCGTCTGCATCGCGATCCCACCACCGAGGGAGTGACCGACGAGGGTGGCCGACGGAATATCGAGGGCTTCGAGGAGGTCGCGAACGGTGGCGGCGTGAGCACTGAGTGAATAGTCGCCGGCAGGCTTGTCCGACGCACCATGTCCGAAGAGATCAGGGGCGATCACGCGGTAATGACGCGAGAGCGTCTCGATCTGCGGCTCCCAATTGGAGTGCGCGCCCAGTAGGCCGTGAATGAGCACCACAACGGGGCCACTGCCTTGGTCGACGTACTTGAGCTGGTCGCCGTGCAATACAACCGTCTGTAATTGGTCGGTTGCCATGATTGAACCTTTCGGAGCCGCCAGTGTCTGTGGCAGCTCGCGTGTTGTCGGACCGCACCCGCCCCGACGCGGATCCACGGGTATTTGTGACCGGGAGTAACCCCAGTTCCCTCAGTATGCCCACCGAGGGGCCCGATGTCGTCGCCATCGGGCGTGTTGTGACGAACCGTGAGCCGTCGGCTGAGGGGAGACGTACAACTCACCGCCGCGTGTCGGCGCCGCTGATCAGGCGAAATCGACCAGTTTGCCGAAAGTGAGGTTGATGTCCCACGGTGTGACGCCCCACGTCTCGATCGCTGATACCGCGAAGATTCCGGCAGCCTCGATGGTGTCCTGTGAGGCTGGTGCCGAAACGGAAACGCCGGTTTGTCCGCTCGGAACCTCCGGCCAGACGCCGGTTCCGGCGGGCGCGGGGGTGGCCTCCATGACCGCGTTGGCCAGTCCCGATTCGTCGACGGTCGTGAAGAGGCAGTTCGGCTCGTGCGGAGAATCCCACCCGCCGAGTTCCGCGAGCCAGAATTCGCCACGTCCAGCAGCGGAGATCGCGACCGACGCGAGTACCGATTCGAGATCTTCCCAAGCGTCGGACGTCGGGGCCGACGCCTCGGTGAGCTTGAACGGTGCGGCAAGTGCAGTGCTGTCAGGGGAAGCGAAGCGCGGCTGCACAGTGAGGGCCTGGGTCTGGGTATCCAGAAACGCAACCTCTCGGAACTTGTTGTCCGGCAGGGTCGTACGGGCTACGAGACCGCGTCCCAACAGTGCGCCGAGCGCCGCGGGATCGTCGACGCTCCACAAGCGGGTCTCGTCCTCGGACCAGGTGCGGATCTTTCCGCCGACGACGGGACTGATCAGCACGGGCTCGAGGTTCGTAGTGCCTGTTGACTCGCTCACCGCTGGCTCCCCACCGCACGTCGTACCGCCGGACGGGTTCCCGGCGGCCAGTTAAGTATGCCGCCTCGCTGCTGTGCGCCTTTATTAACCGCCGGCGGTTAATAAAGGCGCACAGCAAGTGGTCACATATGCGTGCCGCCGTCGATGCGGATTTCCGTTCCGGTGACAAACGAGCCGTCCTCGGAAGCGAGCATCGCGATCACGCCGGCGACCGCGGACGGGGGAGCGAAACCCTCACCGATTGCCGGGGCCAGCTTGCCGAGCAGCGTGAAGTCGATGTCGGCCGGGAAGCCGGGATCGGAGGTCATGCCCGAAGCGATGCTGCCGGGTGCGACGGCCACGGCGCGAAGGCCCTGCTTGCTGTACTCGAGTGCAAGTGCGTGCGTGAAGGATTGGATTCCGCCCTTCGACGCTGCATATGCCGTCATATACGGGTGGGCGAAGGTGGCCGACGTGGAACTGAAGTTGACCACGACGCCTGCCCCGCTTTCGAGCAGTGCCGGCAGGGACTCCCTCGTCATGAGGAATGTTCCGGTGAGGTTGACCCCGATGACGGTGTTCCAGAAATCGAGTGTCATCTCGTGGGTGTGTGCGGAGCGCAGAATGCCCGCCGCATTGACCAGCACGTCGAGGCCGCCCAGAGCCTTGAGCGCAGCGCCGACCTGTTCGCGAACAGACTCTTCGCTGGAGATGTCGACCTTCACCGTGGTCAGGCGATCGGAGTGTCCTGCGTCCTTCGCGGTGTTCAGCGTCTGTTCGAGGCCGGTCTCGGAAATGTCGGCGGCGACGACGGTGCCACCTTCTGCCAGGATGCGGGCAACGGTGGCCTGGCCGATTCCGGATCCTGCGCCGCTGATGAGGACGCGCTTGTCGTCGAATCGATTCACGAGAAAACTCCGGTCTGTGGGATGGACAGCTGTCTGGTGACCGATTCTGCGCGATCCAGAGCTATTAATCTGCTGGGCATTCCACTGACTGGGCACCAGTGGTGCTTGTTCGCTCGCAATCCCGAGCGAACAAGCACCGACGTCTCCTAGAGGCCCGCTGCCTGCGCGAGGCTCGGCAGGTAGGTGCTCGGCTGACCGAAGAGCTGAGCGCTGCCGTGTGCACGCTTGAAGTACAACTGAGCGTCGTGCTCCCAGGTGATTGCGATTCCGCCGTGCAACTGAACTGCTTCGGAGGTGATCTGCTGCAAGGCTTCCGAGCAGTAGACCTTCGCCACTGCCGCGTCGTCCGCCGACTGCGTCGCCACGGCGGCGTACGTCATCGACCTCGCCGTCTCGACCAACGTGTACATGTCGGCCATCCGGTGCTTGAGGGCCTGGAAAGAGCCGATCGCGCGACCGAACTGCTTGCGCGACTTGGTGTATTCGACGGTCTGCTCGACGATCGCTGAGGCCGCTCCGACCTGTTCCGCGGACAAGGCGATCAGAACGACGGTTCGGATCCGATCGACCAGATCTTCGGACCACTCCAGTGGCCGACCACGAACACCGGAGAACGTGACCTCCGCCAGCGTTCGCGTCGGATCCATGGTGGGGACGCGTCGGCGGGAGACGCCTTCGGCCGCTGGATCCACTTCGTAGAACCCGTCGGCCGTGAGAACGAGCAGGGTGTCTGCGACGTGTCCGTCGAGGACGTACGACGCCGTGCCGGTCAACGCGTCTTCGGTTGCCTCGACGCCGAAGGTGCTCCAACCCGCGGCACCTGCCCAGCACAGAGCGAGCGTGCTCTCGCCGGACGCGACACCGGGCAGCAGTCGCGAGCATGCGTCGTTGTCACCGGAAAGCAGCAGTGCCTGTGCGGCAAGAATCGCCGAACCCAGCATCGGTGACGGGGTCAGCGTGCGGCCCAATTCCTCCTGGACCACGTGTACTTCGCCCAAACCTGCTCCGACGCCGTCGAACTCCTCCGGAATCGCCAACGCGGCGACGCCGATCTGCTCGCACAGCTTGCTCCACAAAGCGGCGTCGTAGCCGATCTCTGTGGTGATGGCGGCGCGGACGGCAGCGGAGTCGGAATGCTTGCTCAGGAGATCGCGTACCGATGCGCGCAATGCTGCCTGGTCTTCGGTGTCGATGCTCATGATGCAACCAGCGCTTCGACGACGCGTGCGCGATGCTCGGACGGTGTGCCCCACGCGGTGAGCAGCGCCCGTACCTTGGTGAGCCACAAGGAGAGATCGTGTTCCATCGTGTAGCCGATGGCGCCGTGAACCTGGAGTCCGACGCGAGCGGCCTTGTACGCAGCATCCCCGCACGCGACCTTGGCCGCAGAGATGTCACGCGAGGCGTCGGCCGACTGATCGCGAACCGACAGTGCGGCGCCGTGCAGCAGGGGGCGAGCCATCTCGAGGGAGACGGCAACCTCGGCCAGGTGGTGCTTCATGGCCTGGAACTGTCCGATGACCTTGCCGAACTGCTTGCGCTGCTTCGCGTATTCGGTGGTGACCTCGAGCAGTGTCTGGCCCAGGCCCTGCAACTGCGCGGCAGTGGCAAGAGCGCCCATGTCGAAGGCGGCCGAGAAGTCGGCGGAGCCCAGCGATTCGCCGGCTGAAACCTCGTAGAGCTTGCGGGAGAGATCCACCGATGCCTTGGCTTCGCCAGGGACGCCGAGTGATACGGCACCGTCCTGCGCGAGCAGAACCAGATCCACCGCATCGGCGTCGAGCGCGAACGGTGTGCGCGGGGGAGCTGCGACGGTTGCCAGCGAACCCTCGGCGAGAGCAGAGAGACGTTCCGGTGCAACGGAAGCCAGGAGCGTCGGCGCCACGGCGATCGTTTCGACGACCGGTCCGGGTACTGCGTGCCGACCGAGCTGTTCGAGCGCAACGACCAGGTCGACGGCGTCGGCGCCGAGTCCGTCGTGCTCTTCGGAGATGACGAGACCGTTGACGCCGGTCTCGGCGAGGCGCTGCCAGAGCTTCTTGCCCGGCTCGGTGTCACCGTCGTTCCACGAACGGATGACGGCGGGCATGTCGGACTTGGTCAGCAGCGCATCGATGCTTGCAGCGAAGTCCTGGTGGGAGGAGTCGAGCGCGAATCTCATCGGTCCGCCTTCGGTAGGCCGAGCAGACGCTCAGCGATGACGTTTTTCTGAATCTCGTTGGTGCCTGCGTAGATCGGGCCGGACAGGGAGAACAGGTATCCGTCCATCCAGTTGTCGGCCAACTCGGCTTCAGGGCCCTGAAGTTCGAGAGCAGTCTCGTGGGTGGCGATATCCCACTCGGACCAGAAGACCTTGTTGATCGAGGACTCGGCGCCGAGCTGTCCACCGTCGGCCAGACGGGTGACGGTGCCGAATGTGTTGAGTTGGTAAGCGCGAGAGCCGATCCAGGCGTCGGCGACCTGGTTGCGCAGAGCGCTGTCGTCGGTGCGTCCGCTGGACTTGTACAGCTCGAGCAGGCGGTCGACGGTGGCGAGAAAGCGGCCGGGGCTGCGCAGCGAGAGACCACGCTCGTTGCTCGCGGTGCTCATCGCGACCCGCCAACCTTCGTTGACGTTTCCGATCACACCCGAATCACCTGGGTTGGCCGGGTCGTCCGGAACGAAGACGTCTTCGAGGAAGATCTCGGCGAAGCCGGGCTCACCGTCGAGCTGATCGATCGGGCGAACGGTGACACCCTTCGACCGGAGGTCGAACATGAAATACGTGATGCCCTTGTGGCGCTGCGCATCCGGATCGGAGCGGAACAAGCCGAAGCCCCAGTCGGCGTAACTCGCGCGTGAGCTCCACGTCTTCTGACCGTTGAGCAGCCAGCCGCCGTCGACCTTCTTCGCACTCGAACGCAGGCTAGCGAGGTCGGAACCGGATTCGGGCTCGGACCAGGCCTGGGCCCAGATGTCGTCGGCACGAGCCATGCGCGGCAGGATGCGAGCCAACTGCTCGGCATTTGCATGCTCGAACAGTGTGGGAGCCAACAAGAAGATGCCGTTCTGGCTTACGCGGCCGGGCGCGCCCGAGCGGTAGTACTCCTCCTCGAAGATGACCCACTCGAGCAGGGACGCATCGCGTCCACCGAGTTCCTTGGGCCAGGAGACGACGGCGTAGCCGGCGTCGGCGAGAGTGTGCTCCCACTGACGGTGCTCTTCGAAGCCTTCGGCGGTATCCATCGACTTCAGGGGAGTCGCGGGCACATTCGCTTCCAGGAACGAGCGAACCTCGTCACGGAATGCGGTTGTGGCGTCGTCGAATACGAGATCCACTAGTTTGTTCCTTCCTGCGGTGCGCGAGCACTGGCAGCCATAGCTTTGGCGTCGAGACCACCAAGCGAGTCTTTGCCGACTTCGGCGTTGTGAGCGTGAGCGAAGTGATGCAGACCGAAGACGGAGTCGATGCCGTTGCGCATCCCCATCTGATCCTCGCACTGATTGACGGCCTTCTTGGTCAAAGCCAGTCCGAAGCGCGGCATCTCGGCGATACGTCCGGCGAGCTCGAACGTCTCCTTCTCGAGATGCTTGCGGGCGACGACGCGGTTCACCATGCCGATTTCGTATGCACGTTGCGCGGTGAACCTATCGCCGGTGAAGAGCATTTCCTTGGCGAATCGTGAACCGACCATCCACGGGTGAGCGAAGTATTCGACGCCGGGGATGCCCATGCGGACAACGGGATCGGAGAAGAAGGCGTCGTCGGCCGCGACGATCATGTCGCAGACCCAGGCGAGCATGAGCCCACCGGCAATGCAGGCGCCTTGCACCATCGCGATGGTGGGCTTGGGGATCTCCCGCCAACGGCGGCACATGCCCAGGTAGACCTCCATCTCGCGGGCGAAACGCTGGTCACCGCCTGGCTTGTCGACGTGATCCCACCACATGGTGGCCTTGTTCTCGTACTCGACGTGATGGTCGCGTCCCGGAGTTCCCAGGTCGTGACCGGCACTGAAGTGAGGTCCGTTGCCTGCCAGGACGATCACCTTCACCTCGTCGTCTTCGACAGCGCGCTGGAATGCCGCGTCGAGGGCGTACGTGACCACCGAGTTCTGGGCGTTGCGGTAGTCGGGTCGATTCAAGGTCACGACGGCGACCGAGTCACGAACCTCGTAGGTCACGACGTCGGCTTCGAAGGGAACGGTCATGATTGTTCCTCGCGCAGAACCGTTTTGAGGACCTTGCCCGAAGGGTTACGGGGCAGGTGATCTACGAAGCGCACCTCGCGGGGCACCTTGAAGCCTGCGATCTTCTCCTTGAGGAAGGCGATTACCGACTCTTCGGTGAGGCCGGCACCGTCGAGTTGGGCGATGTAGACGCGGCCCACCTCTCCCATCCGGTGATCGGGGATGCCGATGGCAGCAGACTCGTGGACGCCGGGCAGGCGAGCCAACATGCCCTCGATCTCGGCGGGGTAGACGTTGAATCCGCCGCTGACGTACATGTCTTTCAGACGGTCGGTGATGTCGAGATATCCGCGCTCGTCGAGGGTTCCGACGTCTCCGGTGTGCAGCCAGCCGTCGACGTCGATTGCCTTGGCGGTGGATTCCGGGTCGTCGAGGTACCCGAGCATGACGTTCGGTCCGCGAAGCAGGATCTCGCCTTGGTCGCCGATCTTGACCTCGAAATCGGCTGTCGCGCGGCCGGAACTGGTGGAGACGGTGACCGGGTCGTCGTCGGTGCGGCACATGGTCGCGACCACTGCCTCGGTCAAACCGTATGCCGTGAGGACGGCGTCGAAAAGCTCTGCTTGCATGCGCTCGACGAGAGCAACCGGCACGGGTGCTGCGCCCGTGATCGCGATGCGGAGCGAGGACAGGTCGTATTCGCTGCGGCGGGGATGATCGAGGATGGTCTGGTAGATCGTCGGGGCGCCAGGCAGGATGCTGATCTTCTCGCTGCTGACCAATGCGAGGGTGTCGTCGATGTTGAAGACGGACACCGGCACGATCGTCGCACCGTTCAACAGGCAGACCAGGATTCCGGCCTTGTACCCGAAGGTGTGGAAGAACGGGCTGATGATGAGGAAGTTGTCGTCGGCGGTGACCTCGGCGCATTCACCCCACGACTTGGCGACGGCGATGGACTGACGATGCGCGGTGATCGCACCCTTGCTGCGTCCCGTGGTGCCGGAGGTGAAGAGGATGTCGCTGATGTCGTCGGGCTGTACCTTCGCGGCACGCGCATCGGCTTCGGTGCGGGCGGCGTCGGTGGCGAGCGCAAGGAAGTCCTCGAACTCGATGACGCCGTCACGGTCGTCGTCCCCGTCGATCGGTACCTGGATGACGGTGGGGATCCTCAGGTCCGGATTGGCGTCGAGCAACTGCTGGTACCGATCGGCCTTGAGGAACGTGCCGACGACCACCAGGGCAGCTGCGTCGACGCGCTCGATGATGTCGAGTGCTTCGGTGCCGGTGTAGCGCGTGTTGATCGGGATGATGGCTGCGCCGGCGTACTGAGCGCCGAGCAGGGCGATCACCCAGTGGTACGTGTTGGGCGCCCAGATGACGACGCGGTCGCCTGCCTTCACCCCACGGTTGATCAGTGCGCCGGCGAAATCGCGGACGCGCTGATGTAGCTGTGCGAAGGTCAGTCGGGTGTCGCCATCGGCGATAGCCGCGCGCTCACCGAACTCCTCGGCGGCCCGGATGAGGGCTGATGGGATGGTTCTCGGTTGTTCGGTCACTGGACTCCTACCTGACACGCTACCTAGCAAGTGCTTGGTAGGTTATCTTACATATGTGGACCAGAGCGAGAGCCCGGACGGGCAGATGACGGACGACGAGTTTGCGGCCACGGTCGCGCAGTGGTTGGCCGAGAACTTGACGGGCAAATTCGCCCAGCTCAAGGGTAAGGGCGGCCCCGGCAGTGAGCACGAGTTCTTCGAGCAACGACTCGAGTGGGACAAGCACCTCGCAGCGTCGGGGTGGACGTGCCTCGGGTGGCCGAAGGAGTTCGGCGGGCGGGGAGCAAGCATCTCCCAGCAGGTCATCTTCCATCAGGAGTACGCGAAGGCCGGTGCGCCCGCTCGCGTCAGCCACATCGGTGAAGAGCTGCTCGGCCCGACGCTGATCGCGTACGGCACCGACGAGCAGAAGCGCCGATTCCTTCCTGGCATCAACACGGTCAGTGAACTGTGGTCGCAGGGCTACTCCGAGCCCGGCGCCGGTTCCGACCTCGCGAACGTCTCCACGACCGCACGCCTCGAAGACGGCAAGTGGATCATCAACGGCCAGAAGGTGTGGACCTCACTGGCTCACGTCGCGCAGTGGTGCTTCGTGGTCTGCCGCACCGAGGTGGGCTCCAAGCGTCACCAGGGGTTGAGCTTCCTGCTGGTCCCGCTGGATCAGCCCGGTGTGACAGTTCGGCCCATTCAGCAGCTCACCGGCACATCGGAGTTCAACGAGGTCTTCTTCGACGACGCCGTCACCGATGCCGATCTGGTGGTCGGGGAACCCGGCGAGGGCTGGAAGATCGCGATGGGGCTGCTCACCTTCGAGCGCGGTGTATCCACGCTCGGACAGCAGATCGGATTTGCCCGCGAGCTCCAAGGCGTCGTCGACCTGGCGAAAGCCAATGGCAGTGACCAGGATCCGCACATTCGTGAAAAGATCGCCCGCGCGTGGGTCGGACTGCGCGTGATGCGCGCCCACGCGATGCGTACTCTCGACGCGGTCGACGCCGGAACCGGTGGCGGAGAAGCGTCCGTCGCAAAACTGTTGTGGGCCAACTGGCATCGTGATCTGGGACAGCTGGCGATGGACGTGCAGGGTGCGTCGTCGTTGGTTGCACCGTGGGCGGATTCCGAAGGCAATGCCTCGGACATCACCGATCCCGAGCACCTCGAGCTCGACGAATGGCAACGCCTCTTCCTCTTCACCCGCGCCGACACGATTTACGGCGGCTCCAACGAAATTCAGCGCAACATCATTTCCGAGCGCGTGCTCGGTCTTCCCCGAGAGGCCCGTTAATGTCTGACACCAAAGCCGCGTCCCCGCTTTCCGTTGCGCCGGAGGAAACCCCGGGCCACGGACTGCTCGCGGGCAAGAAGGCGATCATCACCGCCGCAGCCGGAACCGGCATCGGTTTCTCCACTGCGCGCAGGGTGCTTCTCGAGGGCGGCGACGTTCTCGTCTCCGACTTCCACGAGCGTCGACTCGGCGAGACGGTGGAGAAGCTGAAGGCCGAATTCCCCGGTCAGCAGGTCGAATCGATCATCTGCGATGTATCGAGCACCGAGCAGGTCGACGCGTTGTTCGTCGGCGCCGCCGAGAAGTTGGGACGTATCGACATCGTCGTCAACAACGCGGGCCTTGGCGGTGAAACTCCCGTCGTCGACATGACGGACGATCAGTGGGATCGCGTTCTCGACATCACCCTCAACAGCACCTTCCGTTCGACGCGCGCCGCCCTGCGGTACTTCAAGAGCGTTCCCCACGGCGGTGTTCTGGTGAACAACGCGTCCGTTCTCGGTTGGCGCGCGCAGCATTCCCAGGCGCACTACGCCGCAGCCAAGGCCGGCGTCATGGCGCTGACTCGGTGCAGCGCCATCGAAGCAGCGGAGTACGGAGTCCGTATCAACGCGGTCTCGCCTTCCATTGCGCGTCACGCGTTCCTGGCGAAGGTCACCAGTGAGGAACTGCTCGACCAGTTGGCTTCCGGTGAGGCCTACGGCCGCGCCGCGGAGGTCTGGGAGATCGCAACGGTCATCGCGATGCTCGCCAGCGATTACTCCACTTACATGACCGGCGAGATCGTCTCCGTTTCTTCGCAGAGGGCCTAGCGTCCCCGTGCGCGGTTAAGGAGTCCCTGGACTCGCTGACCGCGCACAGGGGAAGGCCCTGGATAGGATTGAATACATGACGCCACCTCGAAATTCCGACGAATCAAACGGCAAGTCCGGGCGCCGCGACGAGCTGCTCGAGATCGCGGCGGGGCTCTTCGCCGATCGCGGAGTGCGCGCGACGACCGTCCGCGACATCGCCGACGCCGCCGGGATCCTGTCCGGCAGCCTGTATCACCATTTCGATTCCAAGGAGTCGATGGTCGACGAGATCCTGCACCAATTCCTCGACGAACTCTTCGGAAAATACCGCGAGATCGTCGCGGCGGGGTTGGACAGTCGCGCGACGCTCGAAGCGCTGGTCGTGACGTCGTACGAGGCCATCGACGCCTCACATTCGGCTGTGGCGATCTACCAGGACGAGGTCAAGCACCTCGTCGGGAACGAGCGCTTCGCTTACCTGGCCGAGCGCAACACCGAATTCCGGGACCTGTGGGTCGGCGTCCTCGAAGCCGGCGTCGCGGACGGGACCTTCCGCTCCGACATCGACGTCGAATTGGTCTTCCGCTTCATGCGCGACACCGTGTGGGTCGCGGTTCGCTGGTACCGCCCGGGTGGATCCCTCTCGGCGCACGCCGTCGCGGCTCAATATCTCGCGATCGTGCTCGACGGGCTCTCCGATCCGGCCACAACTTCAGACGCTATTGCTGAATCAACTTCAAGAACTATTGCTGCACAACGAAACTAGGAGCTAACGCTATGTCCGAGGTTTACATCGTCGACGCCATTCGCACACCGATCGGCAAGAGGGGCGGCGCGCTGTCCGGCGTGCACCCCATCGATCTCGGTGCGCACGTCGTCAAGGCACTGGTCGAGCGCACCGGTATCGACCCCAGTGACGTCGACGACGTGATCTTCGGTTGCGTCGACGCCATCGGCGGCCAGGCCGGCAACATCGCCCGTATGTCCTGGCTCGCAGCGGGATTCCCGGAGCACGTTCCCGGGGTGACCGTCGACCGTCAGTGCGGTTCGAGCCAGCAGGCAGTGCACTTCGGCGCTCAGGCCATCCTGTCGGGCACCGCGGATCTGATCGTTGCCGGCGGCGTTCAGAACATGAGCCAGATTCCGATCTCGGCAGCGATGATCGTCGGTCAGCAGTACGGATTCGACACGCCGACTTCGGGTTCGGTCGGTTGGACCGAGCGCTACGGTGACCAGGAAGTCTCGCAGTTCAAGGGCGCCGAAATGATCGCCGAGAAGTGGGACATCAGCCGCGAAGAGCTCGAGAAGTGGGCCCTGCAGAGCCATGAGCGCGCCAAGGCTGCAATCGCCGCGGGTCGCTTCGACAACGAGATCGTTGCCATGGGCGACGCGACCGTCGACGAAGGACCCCGCGAGACCAGCCTCGAAAAGATGGCGACGCTCAAGGTTCTCGTCGAAGACGGACGCATGACCGCGGCAGTGGCCAGCCAGATCTCCGACGGTGCGAGTGCGCTGCTGCTGGCGTCGGCGGAAGCGGTGGAGAAGTACAACCTCAAGCCCCGCGCCCGGATTCATCACCTCAGCGCACGCGGCGACGACCCGATCTTCATGCTCAGTGCGCCGATCCCGGCCACGAAGCATGCTCTCGCGAAGGCCGGCCTGAGCATCGAGGACATCGACATCGTCGAGATCAACGAAGCTTTCGCCCCGGTCGTCCTGGCCTGGATCAAGGAAATCGGCGCAGATCCGGCCAAGGTCAACGTCAACGGCGGCGCGATCGCACTCGGTCACCCGCTCGGCGCGACCGGCACCAAGCTGATGGCAACCCTGCTCAACGAACTCGAGCGCACCGGCGGTCGTTATGGCCTGCTGACCATCTGTGAAGGTGGCGGCACCGCGAACGCGACGATTATCGAGCGGCTCTGACGCCTTGCTGTGCGCCTTTATTAACCGCCGGCGGTTAATAAAGGCGCACAGCAGTTAGTTGTTCGGCACATCCGCAACCTTGATGTCGAAGTTCGCACTTTCACCGTCAACGCTGGTCACGGTAGCTGTGACGTCGTATTCGGTGCCCTGCTCGGTCAGGATGCACGTGATCGATGCGCCGACTTCGGCGTCGAGGTTCTCCGGACACGTCACGTCGTCGGGTGGCTCGCCGATCTTCTCGGCTAGTTGAGTGGAGATCTGACTTGCGACTTCGGACTTGTCCACTTGCGGCGTCCCGACGCTTGCCGAGCAAGCTCCCGTGGCCAATGCCGCCGAGAGTAAGACGATTCCCACTGCAGGCCTCTTTGTCATGTGAACTCCCAGGGTGCGCCGGTGCTCGCTGCTGCCACCTCAGGGATTACCGCATTCGGGACTGTTCAACCGAGTTGCGCGACGCAGTTTTGCGAGGTCAGCGTCGGCGGACCGTCAAGTTGAAGCCTTCGGGCATCAGGGTGAGCCGTTCGGCTACCTTCAACTCGTAGTCCGGATCGGCCTCGATCGTGTATTTCTGCAAGATGGTGCCCAACACGAGGACCGCTTCGTGAATGGCGAATTGTCTTCCGATGCAGGCGCGTTCACCCGTTCCGAATGGCTTGTACACGTGCGCCGGCCTGGCTTTGATGTTGGCAGGCAGGAAGCGATCCGGATCGAACGCCTCGGGATCGTTGCCCCACACCGGATCACGATGAAGTGACGGGATGAGCACGAGCATCCAATCGCCCTTCTTCATCGGATACTTGCCGACGAGCGTCGTGTCTTCGAGCGCCGCGCGCCCGTAGGCGGGAGCGGTCGGCCACAGACGCAATGATTCGTCGAGGACGCGTCGTACGTATCGAAGTTTCGCGATCTTCTCGAAGGCGGGCTCCTCGCCCTCCCATACCTTGTCGACCTCGGCTTGCGCCTTGGCCAGCACGTCAGGGTTTCGTGACAGGTAGTACAGCGCGAACGACAATGCGCCGGAGGTCGTTTCGTGTCCGGCGACGAGGAAGGTCACGACCTGATGGCGGATGTTCAGTTCGTCGATACGGTTGGGATCGTTCTCGCGTGCCGCCCGCAGCATCAGTTCGAGAAGATCTTCGGGCCCCGGTTCGGTACTTGTCCGCCGGGCACGGATCACTTCGTCCACAACCTCGGCCATGTACGCCTTGCGGACCTCGTCACGTTGATCGGCGCGACGTGCGAGCACTCGCCCGAGGGCGGTCGACTTCAGGAACGTCGTGCGCTGCGAATGGGAGAGTGCGCCGACCATTGCCTTGACGAACGGATGCTGTTCTTCACGTTCGAAGGAGTCGAACGAGTAGCTGAATCCAGTGCGTCCGATGGTCTCCAGCGTCAGCTTGGTCATGTCTGCGGAGACGTCGATGGGGGAGTCACTTTCACGACTGTCCCAATGGTCGACCAACTCGCCGGCTACGTCGAGCATGGTGCGGTGGTACGAGCGCATCGCAGTCTGGCTGAACGCCGGTGCCAGGAGATTGTGCGCCTTGCCCCAGTTGGGTTCGTGGTTGTACGCCGTGAACAGGCCGTCGCCGCCGATTCCGCGGAGTGCTTTGACTCCAGGTGCAAGGTGCTTCGCGAACCGGGACTCGTCGGACAGTTCTGCCACCATGTCCGCGCCCGAGGCGAAGACGAAGCGATTTCCCAGGACATTTCTCTCGAAGATCGGGCCGAGTTCGCGGCCGATGCTCACGGAGTTCTGCAGCGGTGTCCGGATATTGATCCCGAGAACGTCCCCGAGGACCGGCAGGCGCCACGCCGGATGCGGGATCCGAGCATCGGTCGTCGCCTCTGGAGTGGTGTCGACGCTCATTTTGTGTCCCCCGGGGTGAGATCGCTTACTGAATTGATGTCTAGTACGCAAAGTACGCCTTACTGAATCGGTGTCAAGTAGTAATCTGACTTGCCTATGGTCGCACCACGAAAACGCCTGGACCGAGAGCAGCGGCGCACGCAGTTGCTCGACATCGGCGCGCAACTTTTTGCCGATCGCTCGTACGAGGATGTGTGGATCGAAGAGGTCGCCGAGATTGCGGGCGTCTCGCGCGGGTTGATGTACCACTATTTTCCGACCAAGCGAGACTTCTTCGCCGCAATCGTCGAGCGCGAATCGCAGCACCTGCTCGAGGTGACCGCACCCGATGCGACGCTACCGGTGCGCGAACAGGTGGCAGCCGGGTTGGACGCCTACTTCGCGTACGTGAAGTCGCACAGCAGGGGAGTGCGCGCCATCAACGTCGGGACGCTGTCGGCCGAGGCCGGTATCCGGGCGATTGTCGAGCGCGAACTCGAACAGCAGCAGATTCGAATCCTCGATGCACTGGGATTCGAGGGCGAAAGAAGACAGCTCGCTGCCGTTGCAGTTCGGGGATGGATCGCGTTCGTCCGAGCTGTCTGCCTCGACTGGCTCGATCAACCTTCCATACCGCAGGAAGAGTTGAGAGTGATCTGTCTGCGGACCCTCTCCGGAGCGTTGGGCATCGACCTCGAAACGTGAAAAGCCGACCGCGCGGGAGCGGCCGGCATTTCCACGGACAAGGCTGATCAGTCGAGCGTCGAATAGAGATCGTCCCAGCCCTTGGCGACGTACATGTTGGTGTAGATGGACCCGTAGTACGTACTTCCTTGCAGAACGGTGACGTTCCCGGCCTGCACAGCCGGAAGTCGTTGCCACAACTTGTTGTCCGAGAGTTGATCGAAGGTGGTGTCACTGCTGTCGGTGACAGAAACCATGAACGCGTCGCAGTCTTGCAGACGATCCATCTCTTCGATGCTCAGTCGTCCCTGATTATCGAAACCGGTTGTGCTCAATGTTCTTCCGCCGATATCGGCGAGCGTCATGTCGGTGGGTTGACGATTCTTCTTACCCGTTTCCTCCGACACGGGCAGGCTGTCGATGTAGATCGTGGCCTTGTCCGGACTGTAGGACAAGCTTGCGACGGTTTTGCCCGCGATCGCCGAAGCGTGTCGAGTGCGAATGTCGGTGATCAGAGCGTCGTAATCGGTGATCAGGCGATCCATGGTGGGTGTTCGGCCCAGCCAATCGGAGAGCCGGGTCAGGTTCTCCCGCCACGTCTGCTTCGATTCGGTCGTCAGGACAGGAGCGATGGCTTGGAGCTTTGCAGCGGGCCAGTACTCGTTGTCGGCGTTGACGCAGATGATGAGATCGGGTGCGAGTCCGAGGATCTGCTCCAGATTGGGCTTGTCGCTGAGGTATTCGGCCGAGCCGTCGACGGGAACCCACTTGGTGACGGGCGAGATGTTGTATCCGAACACCGGTAGTTCCAGGGCAATGGCGAGCTCGAGGTCGGTTCGGGCGTCGACGGCCAAGACCCGCTTCGGGTTGGTAGGTATGTCGTAGGTCCCCAACGGCGTGGTGACGGTGCGCATTTGAGCGTCATCATCGGTACCTGAACCGTCGCTGGAACTGCAGGACGACAGAATAGTTGCGACTGCTGCCATCCCGGCTCCGATGCCGAATTGGCGACGGGTAAGTGCGTCGACTAGCTCTTGCCAGACGCGTTCGTCCGGCACGGTAGGTGTGTTGGTCAGCATTTTTTCGATACCCTTCGGTCTGAGTCCGTATCGATCGTAGGGTTGGCGATACCAGATCACCTATATCGAAAACCGCCTGATATTAGTCGATTTCGGCCATGGTCCGTGACTTTCGGGTGATGGCGGCGCCGAAGGCTGCAGCGAGCGGGAACATCAGAACGCCGTACACCGCGGCCGGCACTGCCAATTGCACGTTGTCGAGGAGACTGACGGCGATGGTGATCGCCAACGTGCTGTTGTGGATGCCGATTTCCATGGAACTGGCGATGGCCTGACGATCCTCGATGCCGAATATCCGGGGAACGACGTAACCGATCGAGAGGCTCAATAGGCAGAACAAGGCAGCGACGACGCCGATGTCGACGAGATAGTCCGCGATGTTCTCGCGCTCGGAAACAACCGTTCCGACGATCACCAGTGCCAGAACCACCGCGGATCCGATGCGGACGGGCTTGTCCATGCGCTCGGCAAAGGCGCTCGAGCGCAATCGAACCCACATTCCGAGGGCGACAGGAATCAGTACGACGGCAAAGACCTGAAGTACCTTCGTGAACTGCAGTCCGAGGGTGCCGTCCGCGTCCTCGGGTTCGAAGTAGCCCAACGCGAAGTTGGTGATGAGCGGAAGGGTGACCACCGCTATCACCGAATTGACCGCAGTGAGTGTCACATTGAGAGCGACATCGCCGCGGAACAGATGGCTGAACAGGTTTGCCGTGGTGCCGCCCGGTGATGCGGCGAGGAGCATCATGCCGACAGCGAGCAGTGGGTCGAGGTCGAACAACGTGACCAGACCGAAGGCCGCGGCCGGGAGCAACAACAACTGACAGATCAGGGCAATCGAGACGGCTTTCGGCGCTTTTGCCACGCGGGCAAAATCTCCGACCGTCAAGGAAAGCCCGAGGCCGAACATGATGATGGCGAGTGCGGCGGGTAGGCCGACGGAGGTGAGTGCAGAGTCCATGAGTTAGTGGCTACTTCCAGTCACTGGGGGAATTTCACTGAAACTACCGTGATGCCCGGATCTGCGTGGCAGTTTGGATACATTGATGTATCGAACCGTGACGGCGTCGGTGAGCAGGGTTATCGTCGAATTATGTGCCGAAACATCACTGAACTTCGTGGACTCGAGCCCGCTGCTACGCCGGAGGAGATCGAGGCGGCCTCTCGCCAATACGTACGTAAGGTGAGCGGAATAGCCAAGGTGTCCGACGCGAACCGAGACGCCTTCGAACAGGCGGTGCGTGAGGTGACCGAAACGACGACGCGCCTGCTCAGTGCGTTGCCGCCTCGCAGACAGCCACCTCAGACCGTCCCTCCGTTGCGTCGCCCGGAAGTACAGGCTCGGATCGCTGCTCGTTCGTCCTGACCCGAGTGGATCTCACAGATATCGACGTATGGGACGTCGAAGCCTTGGATCAACTGTCTGCTGGGTTGGAAGGCGTTCTGGTCGCTCACCGCGTTCGCGACATCCGTCGACGGCTGGATACGCTGCGCAAAGAGGCCGTCGCCGACGACTTGCATATTCGTCAGGATGGGACCGTCTCTGCTGTTGCGCCCATCGCCGACGGTCACCCGCTCCACGTGCACGCCCAGTTGCTCGAGGTCGCAGTTCGAGAACTGATCGGTGAGGCACTGCTGGTCAGCGCGGATCTTCATCATGCGTTGTCTCTGCGGTCTCAGGTCGGCACCGACCTCCGTGACAAAGCTGTGCGTGTGGGGGAGGAGTGGCGAGCGTTCAGCCCTGATCGGCAGCGTCAGATGTTGCGTCATGCACCAGGCCTGATCGCCAACCTCGACGGCATTCCTGCTGCGATTCGCAGCCCGGCCAACCTCGATCGAATTCAATCGGAACGAGCACGGCTGCAAGATGATTCAGTCCGAATATCGCAAGAACTTCACCGCGAGTTCTTCGGCGGCAGACTGAGTAACACCGGGGCGGGCCAGTGGTACGCCGAACGCAAACTCGAGGATCTGGACGCGCTCGACGAGTTGTTTCGCGCCGAACCTGATCGACGGTTACTGCTCATGGACATGCGCTCGGGCGAACGCGGCTTCGCTGCAATTGCGATCGGTGATCCGGACACAGCGGATCACATCTCCGTGACGATTCCCGGACTGAACACCAACGTCAAGGACTCGATGCGCGGAATGGTCGGCGAGGCAACGCGATTACGAGCCGAGGCGATGCGGCAGCTCGAACTGGCCGGCCGAAAGGAAAGCGTGGCCACCATCGCCTGGATCGGATACGACGCGCCACAGGTGATCGGGCCGGGAAAGTTCGACATCGGTCGGGCCAGCTTCGACGTCAGTCGATCGTCCAAGGCCGGCATAGCCGCCGACGCATTGGGCAGCTTTTTTCACGGTCTTCGTTCTGCGTCGGTCAACGACGGAGTCCATATCACCGCGTTGGGCCACTCCTACGGATCCCTCGCGACTTCTCTTGCGCTGCAACGCGGGGCAAGCGCAGCGGTCGACGACGTGGTGTTCTACGGTTCACCCGGGGTGCGAGCCAAGGTGGAGTCGGACCTCGGTATTGCCGACCGCCACGTCTACGTCATGAAAGCGGAAGGCGACAGTATCGCGGGGTTCGGCCGTTTCGGTGGCGATCCGACGCGCACCGAGTTCCATCGGTTGTCCACGGCCGAGGGGATCACCCCGGATGGAGTGAAACACGAGCGGGCGTTCGGGCATGCGGAGTACGCGAGGACAGGGGACAACGGAGAACTGCGGATGTCGGGATACAACCTCGCGGTTGTGGTTGCCGGACTGCCGGAGTTGGCCGTCATGGCCTGACCTGCTGACTTACAGTGGCACTCATGCGTCTGAGGCATTCGGCCAGGGGGTTGGTCGTTGACGACCAGTCCCGTCTTCTGCTTTACCGATTCATCGCGCCCGGGGGCGGGCTGACGGTCTGGTGTCCTCCGGGCGGAGGCTTGGAAGGAGACGAAACCCCGTCCGAGGCGCTCGCGCGCGAATTGGACGAGGAGATCGGCTTGCGCGACTACGGCGCAGCCACCCATGTGTGGCATGAGGAGATCCGTGACCCGGCGATATTGCCGGGTTGGGGTGGTGCGATCAACGACTACTTCCTCGTGCCGGTGGCGACCGCATTCGAGCCCTGTGGGTCGTTGGGGCGCGAAGCGCTGGCCGCCGAGCTGGTCGAGCACTTCGAGTGGTGGAGCGTTGACCGTCTCTTGTCACACAGTGGTCGAGAAGTGTTCGGGCCACGCGATTTACCCGACCGGTTTGCACGCCTGGTCAAGGATGGGCCATCGAGTGCGCCGGATCGATTTGTTCGGTCGCCGTGAGGGATGCGAGGTAGCGATTGAAAACGAACATTTCGGCATCGAAACACGGCTACGCTGGGGTTATGGAGCACTACGTGCGTAAGGACCCCATCCCGTACGCATCTACGGCTGCGCCGGTCAGTTCTCACAACCGGTTGGCGAGGGCGGCCCAAAAATTGTGGATGGCTCTCCGAGGGCTGATGCGTGATCGGAAGGCGAGTCAGTACACCTCGCTCGCTCCGCGTCATCCCGACGGATCACGTACCGCCGTAATGTCTTTCAACAGCAGCGGCGGAGGGGCCGGATCAGGCGGGGCATGAAGGTCGCTAGTGCGACGCTGCCCGGGGCCCGTCGAATTCTCGACGAACACCGGGCAGTGACGCACTACTCGAACTGGGGTCAGCGGAGGTACTGTCCGCACACCGGCCACGCGCCGGCGCCCTGACCGGCAAGGACGTTTTCAGCAACGCGGACCTGTTCTGCCTGGCTGGCGTTGGCGGCGCTGCCCGCTCCGCCGTAGGCCTCCCACGTGCTCTGGCTGAACTGGAGTCCGCCGTAGTAGCCGTTTCCGGTGTTCGCGGCCCAGTTGCCCGAAGATTCGCATTCTGCGACACCCGACCAGTCGTGGGTGGCTGCGGATGCGGTGCCTGCGCTCAATCCGAGGGCTCCGGCTGCGAGGGCTCCGGCTGCGGCGACAGAGGCAAGTGCACGGGTAACGGTGGTCTTGGTCATTTTCGGTAAATCCTCTCGAGTCCCGCCGACGGAGGACGGTGACCGTCTCAGCTCCGCTCCCACCACTAGGAATGTTGTCGAGTCCGAACCGCGGGGTGGGACGGGCGGTGGCGATTCGGTAATGCCCGGTTGATCGGGCTGTCACCAACCATAAGAGATGATTACGGATTGGTCACGGGTCGGCGTGTCGACACATGTTTGTGCAACAGAAATGCATCAAAGAGTGTTTTCCCAGGTCGCATGGCGATATGCCACCTCTCCCGGCGTTACATAAACGAGATAAAATGTGATGTAAGTCACCTGAAACGTGCCTCGACGGCGTCGATATGCGGCGAATGTGACACTCAATCAGCCCGGTTTGTCGGCTTTTCGACCCGGTTTTCAGTCGTGCTGGAACCCATGTCCAGCCGTGATCTGTTGTCGACCGACCGGCCCGATTTACCTGTAGGGCAGCAGAATTGACAACGAATAACGCGCCGCTGGCTCAGACGAGATTCTTGCTCGCCTTGATCCGGCGGCGAATGTCGCGCATCTGAATGGTGTTGCCGGCCTGACGAACGGAGCGTGGGATGAACCTGTGGACGAACGACACGAAAATGAAGAGGTGTTCGAACCGGCGGCGGTCGTCTTCGGTCCACTCGAGATCGAGTTGGTCGCGGTAGATCGGTGGAAGGAATCCGACCGTCAGGAACCGCAACAAGTTTCGGAACACCAGGCGTATCGGCCACGCGATCATCTGTAGGTTGACCAAGTCGATCAGGTACTGCTTGGTGCGTTCGTCGATGACGACGCGTTCGCAACCGAGGTTCCAGTAGCGCTCGAAGTCGGCACGTGTGGCCGGCCACATCTCTTCGGTGACCTGCAGCGTCGTTCCCAAAGTTGACGCGGACTTGTAGAACGACTCCGCCTGTTCTTCGGACATCTTGCCGTGCAGCAACTGATGACTGTCTTCGAAACCGATGAACAGGCATGCAGCAACCCATAATTGGAGTTCGCGATTGAAGGCGTTGTACTTGACCGGGCTGTTTGAATCCGACTTCACATGTCGGTGCACCGAGTTCACGGCCTCGCGGTAAGCCTTTCGCTCTTCCTCGTCACCCAGGATCGCGACCGTCAGGTACTGCGTCGTGGTTCGTGCACGCTTCCACGGATGCGCTGTCAGAGCACCCGATTCGACCTTGCTCTCCATGACGCCGTACGCCACCTCGGGCCAACCGAGTTGCAGGATGACGTTGGCAGCGGCTCCGGCGAACGACCAGAAATCGAGTGCGTCGGTGATGTGTGCGGGCTTACGTGCCCACCGTCTACGCTCGGCCGTGATGGTGATGCGTGTCTGATCGGTGCGAAGCGACGACTCGGACTTTTCCGAATCCAGGTAGTGAGTGGGCATGGATCTTCCTCCGCGTGTGGTGAGTTACTTGGTCTCGACGTTGCTCACGAGCCACCGGTCGCCCGAGCGGACCAGGGACACGACCATGCGGTACTTCTGTGTGTTTCCCTCTGGCGCTGCGACATTCTTGGCTTGTTGGTCGACGAACACGAGCACCTTGGCCGACGAATCGTCCAGTGATCCGATGCCGACGTCTGTCGCCGTCGCGCTCGCCTGGCCTTGGCCCCCGGCAACGACTTCCCTCAGGGAATCCACCATCGTTCGGTAGGTGCCGGCAAACTCGTCGGTCGACATCGAGGCGATGGTGTCCTTGTTGACATCGAGGTTCTGATAATCGAAGGAGGACATGATGGTTGAGTAATCCCGTGCGGTGTCCAAAGCCTCCTGCCGCAGCGTGTCTTCCTGATTCGCCGAGTACATCTGGAATCCGAGCACCGCCAATGCTGCGACCAGCGCTACCGCCATTAGTGAGATCAGTGCGTTGCGTGGCTCCTTCAGGCGGTGAAGTAGCGACGGAGAAGTCGGATGTTCGGCCACCTCGGCTTCTGTCTCGTCGAGTAGTGCGTTGTCACCGTGTGCCATTTCCCAGTCCTTCCAACATCAATCTCCAGTAGTTCAGGGCGTCGACTCCGGTCGGGACGAGAATCGGATCTGCGACGACGGGCGGTCCGATCGGAGTGCCCGGGACGGTCGAGTTCTGCAAACCGAGGTCGTTCGGACGCGGAGCATTCTGTGCTCCGCGTTGGACGAGGTCGTCGGCGGGGGGACAGTACATCGCCAGACTCGGACTGGTGGGAGACAGATCGCCGACCTCACGCCGAGGGGTGTCGTAGTTGCAGACCGGCCCCTGGGTCGCAACCAAGGCAAAGTCGGCGCGATCGCCTTTGACGATGGATGCCAGTTTGGCGAGACCTTCAGGAATCGTGACAAGTCCGGTTTCCAGGGCCTCTGTGCGGTCGGAGATGATCGGTGCGACAGTGACGAGATTGGCCAGGACCGCTCCGAAAGTGTTGTGGTACTTGTCGAACAACTGTTGAGCGCTGTTCAGGGCGGCGGGCGAATGATCGGTGAGGTAGATCAGCACCGGCGCATTGGATTCGAGTTGTTCGGTGAAGTTCTTGGCAGCTGCCATTCCCCGGACGAACGAATCCGATTGTGTCGCCATGGAGTCCACCAACGTGGAGGTTCGCGACAGCAGCGCAGCGAGTTCGGCCGACTGGTCGTTCAACTGCGCCGACATGGTCCCACCGTTGTCGATCATCGTCGCCAAGCTCGGGCCGAGCCCGTTGAACGAATTCCCCAGCTCGGTCCCGATGTCGCTGATCGCTTGTGGATCAATCCCTTCCAAGACACCGGACGCCTGAAGCATCAACTGGCTCATCTGGACCGGTTGCTGATCCGCGGGCATGGCGATCTCGTCGCCGTCCCTAAGATACGGGCCGTGGTCTGTGTTGGGGTAGATGTCGACATTCTGAATTCCGGCTGCGGTCCCCATCGTCACCTTGGCGACGCTGTCGGTAGGTATCTCGGTGTTGTCGTTGAGTGAGAGTTCCACCCGAGCCGTGCGGGTGCCTGCGTCGAGTTCGACTTCACTCACTTTCCCCACCTGTACGCCGCGATACGTGACGACCGTGCCCTTGGTCAGTCCGAAGGCGTCGGACATGTTGGCGTGCAGCAGGATTTGACCCCCGAAACCCTGAGGGCCGACCACGTAGACGATCCCGAAAGGGATGACCACAGCAGCGATCAGAGCGAACAGGACAAGTTGAACAAGCGCAAGGCGATTCAACGCAGACCTCCCTGAAGTAGATCGGTGAGAGTTCCCGCTGGTGCGATCGATTGACCGGCCATACCGCCGCTCCAGAGCTTGTCGATCGTTCCCGGAATATCCAGGGCGCCGTCGAAAACGAGGTAGTCGCCCTGCACTGCACCGGTGAAGTTTTCGAGCAACCCGTTCATGTTCGTCAGCGTCTGGCCGATCTCCGAGTTGAACGAATCCAGAGTCCCGACAACGGTCGACGCATCGTGCAGCATCGCGTCGAGGCCGTTGGGAGACGAGTCGAGAATGGTGTTTGCGTTGGTGGCGAGCTGAACGGTCGAGTTCAACAGGCTCGCAATCTGATCCTTCTGTCCCACGAGAATCGACACCACCTGTGGAACGGAATCGAGGTAGTTGTCGACAACTACGCGTTGGCCGGCCAGTTGGGAGGAGACCCGGGCAGCGAGGTCGACGGCCTCGTCGAACTCGCTGCGGTGACTGCTTGCCTCTGCCATGAGCGAGGTGAGGGTCTCGGTCAGAGAACGAACTTCACCGGAGCGCCCGGAAAACGCGGTGTTCAGCTCGCGCACCACGGTATCGAGTTGGTCGATGCCGCTTCCGGTCAGAACCGTGCCGAGGGTGGCAAGCGCACTTTCGACCTGCGGACCGATCTCGGTGCGAGACTCCGGAATTGTGTCTCCGTCGCTGAGCGTGGAGCCGGACGGAACTTCCGGCACCAAGAGTCTGATGAACGGATTGCCAAGTGCGGACGGGAGTTCGACGGAAGCTTCGACGTTGTCGGGCAATGGCGTCGCGGCGTCCAGACTCAGAGTCACATCGGCTCCGACGACATCGGCTGACAGCGCGGATACTCGACCGATGACTTTCTGGCCGCTGCGGACGTCTGCTCCCAACACCAGGCCGTCGGCGCCGGCCAGCTGCAGCGCCACGTTGTACGCGTCACCGTCGGCCGAACGACCCAGGGGTAGGTCTTGAATGCCTGCGCTACAGCCGCCGAAGGCGAGCACGGCCGCAGAACCCACACCGATGATCACGATACCGGCGATTATTCGAACCGATTGCCGCGTCAATTGCCACCTCCGGGGACGGCTCCGCCGGAAATCGCGGAGGCGATGCCGAGCGGATCAGAAGTGCTGAGGGGGAAGGAAATCGGATTCGTGAACCCGGCTCCGGTGCAGATCGGCAACTTGTAGGTGTCGCACAGCGGTTTCGCCACCGCGAACTGAGTCAATGCAGTCGAGACGTTGAGCCGAATGCGCCCGCGCTGATCAGGACCGATTGTCTGGGAGAGGTTCTGCATCATCAACGGCACCAGGTCCATGAACTCGGCGAGGCCGGGTTCTTTGGCAGCCAGAGTGTCACCGAGAACTCGCACGTTGTCGGCTATGGCACCGACATCATCGCCGTGAGTTGTCATGAAACTGTTCAACTGGTCGAAGACCACCTGCAGATCCTGCAGAGGCTGTGAGATGTCCATGTTCTGGCTCGCCCATTGATCACCCAGGACGCCGAGGTCGCCGACAAGTTCGTCGAGGCTGACCTGCCGTGCGTCCAGAGCATTCATCAAAGTGTTGAGATTGTCGACAAGGGCACCGATGTCTTCCGACCGAGCGCCGACAACTCCGGTTGCTGTGCTGAGGTTGCGAATTGCGGTGTTGAATTGATCGCCCTGGCCCTGCCACCCGGCGGCGCCGCGGCTCACGAGATCGCCGAGATTGCCCCCATCCCCGGCAAATGCGTCGGCCAAAGTGCTGACGCTTCCCATCAAGCCGTCGAAATCTATGGGGGAGTGGGCACGTTCGATCGGAATCTGGTCGCCGTCTTTCAGTGTCTCTCCGCCGGTGTACGCCGGGCCGAGTTCGATGTGTCGATCGCTGATCACCGATGGATTGAGGACATAGGCCGAGGCGTCGGCGGGCAGGTCCACGGAGTCGGGCATCGACATCGCTACTCGAACAGAAGTTCCGCGAGGTTCCACCGACGTGACCGTCCCGACGCCGACTCCGAGGACGGTGACCTTGCTTCCCTCGTAGATTCCGCCGACGTAGCTGAAATCGGCGTAGACGGTCTTGGACTGATCTGTTCGTCCGAATATGTACCAACCGGGCAGGGCGATCGCCAAGGTCACTACCAGCATGGCCGTGACGGCTTTTCGTGTATTCACTTGCAGCCCTCCATGATGCCGAGCGCGCAGAGCAGATTGTCCGGGATCACGGCCGCCGGCGCGTTGACGTCGGTCCAATTGCCGGTGCCGGTTGAATCGGTGACCGAACGCAGCGCGGAAGGAAGACGAGTCAACAGCAGGTCGATCTGATCTGCGTTGTTCTTCAGCGTGGTGGTGACCGCGACGAGGTTGTCGGTCATGGCTCCGAACTCGTCCTGACGATCGACGAAAGTGGTGGAGAGCTTCGAGATGATGATTGTCAGGTTGTCGACCAGCTGAGTCAGTGCGTCCTTGCGCATCGCAAGAGTTCGAACGATCGTCTGAGCATTGGCCGCAGTACCGACGATCGAATCGGTTTGTGCCGCAGCCATGTCCGACAGCTCACGAGACATGATGAGAATCTGGTCGATCTGTTCACTGTTCTGCGCGAAAGCCGCCGAGGCGCCGCTGATTCCGGCCAGAGCCCGGCCCACCTGATCGGAATCAGTGGGAATCACCTGCGAAAGGGTGTTCATCATGGACTCCATCGCCTGTAGGTCGACGCCTGTTGCCGCAGTGGTGGCATCACTGCTGACGTCGTCGAGGCTGTACGGCACGGTTGTGCGGGAGAGCGGGATGACCCGCGCCTCGGAGTCGTCGACCACTCCGGCCGGCACGATCTCCAGGTAGCGCTTGCCGAGGACCGTCTTGAGCCTGACCGTCGCCGTGCTCTGGTTTCCCAAAGGCTGGTCCTTGTCCAAGCGGAAGTTGACGACGACGTGGTCGCCGGCAAGGTCGATCGAATCCACTCGGCCCGCGGGAACCCCGGCCACGTAAACCGGATCGGTGTCGGAAAGCCCGCTGGCATTGGCTAACTCGGCTGTGTATGCCGACGTGCGTACGTTGTACCAGAGCTTCGGAATGCCCAAGGCGGCGCCGAGTCCCACCACCAGAACGAAGATTCCGAGACTGCCCAGGGCGAGAGCGGTGCCGCTACCGCTGCGACGGCGATCCCCTTTGAACAGGAAGAGCATGATGCCGACGAACACGTCGATCAGCTTGACCAGGAACATCATGAGCACACCGGCGAGTGTGTCGGACCGAAGATGTTGGCTTCCATGTCGCCTGCCTTCAGAGTGAAATTGCACAGATACAGGCTGATGAAACTTCCGTAACTTCCGATCCGGTTGGCGGCGTCGGCGAACTGGGGAAGGTTGACGAGAAGTCTGTTGAACTCGTCGGTGCTCGCAATCCAACTCCCGGTGACACTTTCGAGTTGTTGCACGGTCTGACCGAATGCACCGTTCGACCCGGCCATGATCTGAGCCAACGACGAGACAGTGCGGTTTCCCTGATCCAAGAGCGAGACCAGTTGATCGTTCTGCCCGACGACGGAAGTACTCAGATCGTTCAAACCGTCCAACAGGCCGACCAATTCGGGTTGACGCTCGTCGACGGAGGTGAGAAGAGTGTTCATGTTCGTGAGTAGTTGCGCGAAGACGTCCTGACGGTCGACCAGGCCGGAACTCATGGTCGCGATCTGGTCGAGCAGGGTGGTCATTGCCTGGCCCTGGCCGTTGAAGGTTTCGACAAAACTTCGCGTGAGCGTGTTGACCTGCTCGGGCTGCAGCGCGGCGAACAACGGTTTGAACCCGTTCATCAGGGCCGTCAAGTTGATCGGCGGTGTTGTCTGCGCCAGCGGTATCGTGTCACCTGGTTCGAGCTGTCGTGCGGATACCGTTGTTGCGCTGTCGTCCTGCGTCAGTGCCAGATATCGAGCACCGAGCATGTCGCCGTAGCGCACGGCGGCACGGACATCCGACTCGAGGGAATATCGCGACTCGATTTCGACGTCGACGATCGCCTTGCTCGTCCCGCCTCCGTTGTCGGCGAACGCAACCGAGTCCACGCGGCCGATACGCACACCCGACATGGTGACCGGGTTGCCCGGGTTGAGTCCTTCGACGTCGGTGAACTCGAACGAGTACGAATCGGTGCTTCCGCGAACCGGGACCGACAACGTGTTCGCCACGAACGACGCGCAGGCGACGCCGGTGAGACAGAAGAGTGACAACCGAATTACCTGGCCAGGACGGACCTTCACGGGACGGTCACCTCGTTACCTCTGACCATCGGCCCCAACATCAGTGTTGTTGCCGGGTTGGGGGTATCCGAGGGTTCCGGCGATCCGCCCAGTAGTTGATCTTCGAGGTACCGCAGGGGGGCCGCTTCGGCTACGCCGCCCACGACCGGGGCACTGACGGGTTGTTCAGGCGTCAGGTTGGAGCCCGAACACTGTGCTCCGCGCGAGTCACCGTACTGCGGGCAATCATCACCCGTGTATGGGAGCGGTTCGGCGAACGTGGCAACTGCTGTGATGTCGAACTTTCCGGTGGCGAAGACCCGAGCGCCCGCGGCGCCGAACGTACTGGCATTCGCGAGGGTGGAACGCAGTCCTCCGGGATTGGCCGCGGTGGTTGCGAGTATCTTTCCGGCGGAATCGATCACAGTGATGATGTTTCGGTTGTTCGCCCCGACAAAATCGTCGACGGTAGCGGCGAAGACTGCGGCCGCGCCGATCGAGGACTCGAGATTCGCTCTGTTGGCGACCATGTCGTTCGAGACAGTTGTGGCGGCTGCCAAGGTATCGAGAATGTCGGGGGTCGCACGGTCCAACGCGTCGACGACCGACTTGAATTCGGGTGTCGATTCGAGGAATTGGTGTGCGGCGGGTGTCAGTACGCCGGACGCGGCACTGAGATTGTCTATCGTGGTACCGATCTCGGCTCCGTTTCCGTCGAGCGCCTGGCCCAGCGCAGTCAGGGCTGTCTGCAACTTCTCGGGCTGCATCGCAGTGAGGACGCCCACCAACTTGGTGTACACGTCGTAGAGCGCAACGGCTTCGGGACCGTCGTCCATGTGGATCTCGTCTCCGTCCGCCAGAGTCGTCTGGCCCTGCTCATTCGGACTGTCCACGAGCTGCATGTAGATGTCGCCGAAGAACGTGCGTGGAACAACGCGAGCCACCACGTCAGCGGGAATCTTCGACGCGTCATCGGTCTGAATCTGCAACTGCACAACGGATTCGGCGGTTCCTGATTCGATTTCGCCGATTCGGCCGACGTTGACGCCGTGGTACCGAACCGGAGCTTCACCGCTGATGAGACCGGCTGTGGCTGGAACAGCGACGAAGATGTCGGTGCTCTGCTCGAGATTTCCCGAACCGCGTAGAACCATTGTCACGGCGGCGGCGACGGCTACGACTATGGCGATCGCGCCGCGAAGGGCGTACACGATCTTCGTGCGTGTAGTGAGTCTGTCCACGGCTCAGACCCCCATTCCCGGGATCTGGGGCACGAGGCCCCACAGCGCGAAAGTCATCAGTACGTCGAGGATTCCGATCGCGAGGATCGCAGTTCGGAGCGCGCGCCCGGCCGCTTGCCCGACGCCGGCCGGACCACCGGAGGCATAGTAGCCGTACGCGCAGTGAACCAGCGCGACAACAGCGGCGAACACCACGGCCTTGAGACCCGAGTACAGGAGATCCTGCGGAGAGATCGCCAGATGGAAGAAGTAGTCGTAAGTACCGGCCGATGCGCCGTTGAAGAACACGACGACCAGTCGGGTCGAGAGGTAACTGGCCAGGAGTCCGATCATGTAGATCGGGATGACACAGATCATGGCAGCGATCACCCGGGTACCCGCGAGGAAGGGGATCGATCGGATCGCCATCGAGTCCAGCGCGTCGATTTCGTCGGAGATACGCATGGCCCCGATCTGGGCGGTGAAACCCGTTCCGACCTTGGCGGCCAACGCGATCGCGACGACAACAGGGGCCAGTTCACGGGTGTTGGCAACCGCGGACAGCATGCCGGAGAGCGAGGTCATCCCGACAAGCTCGAGGCCCCGGTGGGTCTCGACGCCCAACATCATCGCCGCGGCCAGCGACATCGCGAAGACGATCCCGATGGTGCCGCCGCCGGACAACAAGGAATTCGTGCCGAAGCTGACCTCGCTGATCTGACCGAGTACATGCTTGCGGTACTTGGTGAGCGCAAAGGGGATCGATGCGATAGTGCGGACGTAGAAAGTGACGTGCTGACCGAGGGAGACGAGGCCGTCGCCCGCGGTTCGCAGGGGTCTGCTCGCTTGACGTGCTCGAACACGGAGATCGACGAGCGACATCAGAATTCACCGACTGCCGGGACGATTACGGTGTAGAGCGCGGACAACACTGTGTTCACGATGAAGACGAGCGCGAACGCGATGACCACGGCTTCGTTGACTGCGTCGGCAACGCCGCGTGGGCCACCTTTTGCATGTAGACCTTTGAAGGTGGCGACCAAAGTCGAAGCGATGCCGAAGACCGCAGCCTTCACCAAAGCCATGACGAAGTCGGAAGATCGCCCGTACTGACTGAACGTTGCCATGAACGTTCCGGCCGGAAGATGCTGGACGTAGATGTGGTACAGGTAGCACGCGATCACACCGCCGAAGGTGACCATCGAACATAGTGCAAGGGAGACGATCACTGCCGCAACCAATCTCGGTGCGACGAGGCGCTCGATCACGTCGATGCCCATCACTTCCATCGCGTCGATCTCTTCCCGGATCTTTCGTGAACCCAAATCCGTGCAGATCGCCGATCCTGCGACACCGGCCATCATCAACGCGCACACCAGCGCCGCGGCCTGACCGACGATGATGAAAGCTACGACAGCTCCGGAATATCCACCGGCTCCGATCCGGCCGGCCAGTTCACCGACCGAGACGGCGATGAATACACCGATCGGAATCATGAGAAGCAGCGACGGGCCGGTGCTGACGCGACCGATGAACAGGGTCTGAGTAACCGTCTCGTGCAATGAGAGTCGTCTGCGCAGGATTGCCGTGAACAGGCCGAAGAGTGCCTGAACCGAGAATCCGATCAGATAGCCCCCCTGTAACGCTACGTCTCGCACCGGGCCCTTCGCGGCTGGCAGCTCGTACGTCATCTAATTGAATTCCTTTGCAGATCAACAGTGTTCGGCACGGAGTTCGAACTGTTCGAGCGCTGGCGGTCGAGCGAACTGCCTGTGAAGCATCTCACACATATATGTGTCCAAGCAAGCATTATGTGAACCGAAATTCTCGTCGAACTGTCAGCCCTGTTGACCGAGTTTCCTTCATTGACGTGGAGATATCGGAACTGTTCATATCGACATCCTGTGTATGTTTACGAATATTCCGAATCTGTCAGTCGGATTGCTTCGTGGATGCGGGCTGGATGCTTCGAGCGGTGACCCTACCCACTGCTGGTGGCCACAGACAACGTTTTGTTAACGAAGATTCTCGGTGGAAGCAACGGGGGAGGTGGCGAAGGGCGAGTGGTGTGTTCTGATCAAAGGCAGCGTTACCTGCATGTATGAAACTCTAGACGCGCGATGTGCTGAAATCGGTGTACGAGATTTCAGAATCATGCTTATGCTGATTCTCGTCTGATGAGCAGGCGGATCGAAGTGCTTTGTGCGTGAGGGCTGGAGAGTGGGGTACACGGTGAGCCTGAACGATCAGTTCGTCGACGCGCAGACGTCGAATGGGATTGTTCGGCAGCCGAGGTCCGACTCCGTCAAGAGGCGACCGAAGGACCGCAAGGCGCAGATCGCGGCTGCAGCGGCAATCGCGTTCAGTGAGCGCGGATATCCTGCTGTCAGTGTCGACGACATCGCGTCGGCGGTCGGTATTTCGGGTTCGGCGCTCTATCGGCACTTTCCGAACAAGTACGCGATGTTCCGCCACGCGGCACTGGAGTTGACCGGAGCGCTCGCCAGTGCCCTCGATGCCGTTTCGGTTGCGCCTGCGGCAACCGATGCGCAGCGGTTGCGCGAAGATCTGATTGCAGTGATACGAACGACGATCCGCAATCGGCGTACGGCCGGAATCTATCGTTGGGAGAGCCGGTTTCTCGACACCGATGATCGGAAATCCGTTCGAGCGCAAGCCAGTACGGTCAATCGCCGAGTAGCCCGGTATCTTTCGCGCTCCGAACCCGCGATGACGGCGAGGGACGAGACCCTTGTCGTGGCAGCGATGTTCAGCGTCATCGGCAGTATCACCGTCCATAACCTGTTGCTGCCCCAGCGAGCGATGGAGAAGGTTCTGCTCGACGCGTGTCTGGCGATAGATCAAGGTGAGGGTGCAATCACCGCTAGCCGCTTGGAGCAGTCCTCGTTACCTCGAACCGTGACCACGAACAAACGTGAACGTCTCTTGCAGGAAGCCGTGCGCCTTTTCGACTCTCGCGGGTATCACGACGTCAGCATCGAAGAGATCGCCGCGGCCGCCGGCTTGAACGCGTCCGGTATGTACCGCTACTTTCCCAGCAAGGCAGAGCTTCTCGGCGCCGTGTTCTATCGAGCTGCAGATCGCTTGGACTTGGCGACGGCAGCGGTCTTCGACTCCGCGACTTCGCACGAACAAGTGCTCCGGTCACTGTCGGCGATGTACGTGGAGTTGTCGTTTGCACAGCACGAATTGATGTCGGTCTACTTCTCCGAGATGAACAACCTTCTGCCGAGTCATCGAAGCGATCTGAAGAATCGCCAGAAGCTTTACGTGGTCGAATGGGCGCGAGTGCTCGGCGAGATTCGTCCTGAGCTGTCGGCAGTAGAGGCGAAGTTCGTAGTTCACGCTGCGCTCAACCTGGTCCCGGATGTCGGCCGCATGATGAAGTTCGACGCTGCCGCAGAGAACGCGGCCATGTTGCAGGTGTTCATGTCGGCAGTACTGTTCGGCCGTCGGGCTTCGGCCGCCTGAAGCGTGTCGGTGGGTGTGCGTAGTCTGGCCCACTATGAGCGAAGTCGTGTCACTGGCAGCTGCCCGTCGCATAGCGCTTGCCGCTCAGGGATTCGGCAAATCGCATCCCACGACGGTGACGCGTCGCAATCTGGTCGGCGTGATGGACCGGCTGCAGGTGCTGCAGATCGACTCGGTCAATGTCTTCGAACGCAGTCACTACCTACCCGTTTATGCGCGATTGGGCGCATACGACAAATCCAGACTCGATCAGCTTGCCTTCACCCCCGGTTCGGGATACCTCGAATACTGGGGTCACGAAGCAACGTTCTTGCCGGTGGACATGTGGCCGTTGTTCCGCTGGCGGATGGACCAGTTTCGCGCCAAAGCGTTGAGTGACAAGGACGGGTGGGCTTCCGATCGGCGCGTCTTCCTCGATTGGTTGCGGCAGGAGTTGCGCGACAACGGTCCGATGGCGGCGAGCGAGATCGAACACGAGGCGAACACGCGGCGCGGTCCGTGGTGGGGGTGGTCCGACGTGAAGGTCGGGCTCGAGACGCTGTTCCGTTGGGGCGAGGTGGTCTCGGCGGGGCGCGCCGGTTTCGAGCGTCGTTACGGCCTGGCCGAGCAGATGCTTGCACCCGAGATACTCGACGCACACGTCGAGCGGTCGGAGGCGATACGCGAACTGGTGCTGCGGGGTGTGAAGGCACACGGTCTCGGCACCCTCGACGACATCGCCGACTACTTTCGTCTGCCCAGCGCAGAAGCACGAACGGCCTTGCAGGAACTCGAAGACGCCGGCAGCGTGCGCCGGGTGTCCGTCGACGGCTGGGAGCGTCGAGGCAAGGCAAGGGAGGTGTGGATCGATCCGCGAGCGAAGCGTCCCAGGTCCATCCGTGCGGATGCGCTGTTGTCACCCTTCGACCCGGTAGTGTGGGCACGCGATCGAGCGTTGCGGCTCTTCGACTTTCACTACCGGATCGAGATCTACACTCCGGCGCACAAGCGAGTTCACGGATACTACGTGCTCCCGGTGTTGATCGACGACAAGATCTGCGCCCGAGTCGATCTGAAGAACGACCGTCAGAACCGTCGACTGCTTGTCCGCGCGGCGTGGGCCGAACCCACCGCGGACGCCGACACTGCGCCGCGGTTGGCGGAACTCCTTCGGAGAACTGCGCGTTGGCAGGGCTGCGACACCGTCGAGGTGGAGAACAAAGGTACGTTGTCTCAGCAGTTGGCCGCCGCTATGACGTGAGCCTTCAGGTCGCGAGGACGATTGTCATTCGGGAACTGTTATGCGTCCGTCGGTAGCTGCCTGATTGATGGAATTTCTCAATGCGGAACAACTTCCGGATCGAATTCTCGGCGGTTCAGCATCGTCGCGGTACTCCAAACATGCCGTGCGCGAATCTGATCGCCACTGGGTCGACGTGTGATGCCAGCTGTTCTTCTCCACCAGGACGTATGTTCCGCACCGCTCGCAGTCCAGCGGTTCCATGGTCATTGCCCTACTCCTGCGGCGGCCCTGCGTGCGATGTTGTCAGCGACTTCCTGCTTCCACACTTCGATGGGTTTGCTTGTGTCCATCTCGAATTCGAAACGGTCGACCATGTCCGGGGTGATGTCGGCGACGTCCACGTAGAACTGTTCGTACCAACGGCGTAGTTGGTAGACCGGGCCGTCCTCGGTGCAGAGCAGTGGATTGTCGATACGGGTCTTGTTCTTCCAGATCTCGATGTCCTGTTCGAATCCGACGCCGATGTACCCGATCATCGCGTCGACAAGTTGATCGGCGAACTCGGCGGGCATCTCTGCGGACTTCTGGACGGTAATGCCGTACATGAGTACGAATTTGTTCGGGCTCACCGGGTAGTGGCAGTTGATCAGCACCGAATCGGTCGTGAAGTTCTCGTAGACGTAGCGCAAGTCGTCGATCATGAACGACGGTCCGTGGTAGGCCGCTGTCGAAAGATTCGACACCAACTTCGGTACGTCGGGGTCGGTCCAGGTCACGATGTCGTCGCGGTTGATGCCGCTCTGCTCCTGGATGGCGACGTGTCCTTCGAAGACGTTCTTGAAATAGGTGGGGAACGAGAAGTGCACGTAGAAGAAGTGCGCCATGTCAACGACGTTGTCGACGATTTCTCGGCAGTTCGTATCGATGACTATCGACTTCCAGACCCAATCGGTCCACTCGTGCTCCGCAGACTTGATGATCGGTATAGCGACTTCGGCAAGAGGCGGATTGCCTTCGGGGTCGTGCCAGACGAAGAGCAGCCCGTCTTGTTCGAGCGCAGTCCAAGCGCGGGTCTTGGCAAGCGGGGGGACACGTCGAGCATAGGGAATCGCGGTGCACTTACCGTTGCCTCCCCACCTCCAGTCGTGGAAGGGGCACGCGATCGAATCGCCCTTGACCGTGCCCTGACTCAGGTCGCCGCCCATGTGACGGCAGTACGCGTCGAGGATCTTCAGTTCGCCATGCGAGTCGGAGAAGACGACCAGTTTGGTACCGAAAGCTTCGACGGAATGCGGGTTCCCGTCGCTGTAGTCCTTGGCGAGGCCGAGGCAGTGCCATCCGCGGGCAAATCGAGTGGGAGGTTCTCCCTGGTCGATGATGCGAACCTCTTCCGATTCATTGACATCCGCAATTGTCATGTTCTTCCTTTCGTGAGTGCACCCGGTGGGCTGGACCGAGCGACGTTGTACGACAGTCGAAGGGGTGTGAATCTCTGGGCAAGTCACATACGTTGCGACGAGATGTTGCCGCCGTCGACAACCAATTCCGTTGCGGTGATGTAACTTGCTTCGTCGGACAGCAGGAAGCGGACAGCGTGTGCGATTTCCTCCGGGCGACCGAGCCTGCCGAGGAGGATGCGTCGTTCGAATGCCCCGTCACCCAATGCGTCTACGGTCGGCTGAAGCAGAGGGGTCAGAATCTGTCCGGGAGAGACGCAGTTGATCCGAATGCCGTCCGGGCCCAGTCGGTCCGCCAGCGATCGGACCATCGACAACATCCCACCCTTTGCAGCGGAGTAGACAGGGTTGATTGCATTGCCCAAAGTTGCGTTGATCGAAGCGATTCCGACTATTGCCGAACCGGGATTGGCCGTGAAATCAGGCATCAACTGTTGAACCAACAGGATGAGCGGACGTAGATGGGTGTTGATACCCGTCTCCCACACGTCGAGCGTCACTCCTTCGAGGGATCCGATATCGACGACCCCGGCGGAGTGAACAAGTCCGCCGATGGAGGGAAGTGAGGAACGGGTTGTGGCCAATGCGGCCGCGTAGTCGTCCGCTCTCGTGAGATCGATTCCCACTCCGATGGCGTCGATGCCGAATTCGGAGGAGATCACTGCTGCCTGATCGACCGCTTTTGCCTCGTCGATATCCCAGAGAGCGACTGGTCGTCGGATCGCCGCGAGCGCGCGGGCGGAGGCCAATCCGATTCCGGATGCGCCGCCGGTGATGATCACGCCTGTCGACGGGGATGAAGCATTCATGTGTCCTCCTGATTTTGAAGCGTTCTGCTCGGCGCCGCATGATCTGATGGGCTCCGGTCATCACTGTGACGAGGGATGGATTCGGGCTCAACGAACATGACCGATCATCGGTATAGGTGCTGGTGAGAGCCCATGCAGATGCATCTCCCGCTGCGTGGGAAACGTACTGGCGTCGTGTGTCCACGGAAGCTCAGATGGGCGGAACGAATGTTGGCTGCCGAAGCGGCGGGCCACCGGAACGGAGACATCGATGTTGGTCGGACCGATCACCGAAGAGTCCATCCCCATGTCAACTCTCGACAGACTGTCGGTGGTGGTGGACTGCTTTCGTGACGCGCCTCGGCTGACATTGGGGGAGGTGGCGCGCCGAACCGGGATTCCGCGATCGTCCGTGCACCGGATGCTACTGAAACTCGTGAGGATGAACTGGCTACGCCGCGAAGGACTCGAGTACGAGATAGGCGACAAGCTAGGAGATCTGGGCGCGCTCTCGCTGTATCGAAACAAAGTGGATCGAGTGGTTACGCCCCTACTTCAGCAATTACATTTCGTGACTGGACACGCCGTGCACCTCGGGGTGTTGGAAGGAAACCATGTGCGCTACATCCAGAAGATCGGGAGCCTGATGGTCCCCGACCTTCAGACTCGCGTCGGCTCACGTATCCCAGCGCAAGCGTCGACCATCGGGAAGTCACTGTTGAGCGCCGGCAACAGATCGGTGGCATCGTCGCACAACGCCAATGGCGTTCGCCAACACTCAGTTGCGTTCGGAATCTGCAATTCCGGGATGGGCTGTATCGGTGCGCGAATCGGGGTGCTCGACCACATGCCAGTAGGTCTCTCGATTTGTGGGCCCTTGATTCGCGGCACGATAGACAAGCGGAACGCCGCTCCCGTACAGATGGCGGCAGCAGCGATCTCGCAGTATTTCGGAATGATCGACGGGTTCGAGCAGGAGAAGACGGGATAGTCCGACAAACGCAAAGAGTGCGCCTCCCCCCACTACGCGTAAAGCGCAGTGGGGGAGACGCACTCGGATAGAGCTGTGTCAGCGAAGAGCCGCAAGCGCGTCGATACGCCCCGCGGCACCTTCCATGATGCTTTCGATCAGTTCCTTGCAGCTGGGCAGATCGTTGATCATGCCGACAACCTGACCCGAAGCAAGAACACCGGCTTCCGTGTTGCCCTCGACCAGTCCGGCCTTGAGCAACATCGGGGTGTTGGCTGCCATGATGATCTGCATCAGCGTGCGGTCACCCGACCGCTTCATCGCGAGACCGTCCTTGGCGAGGGTCGACCACTTCATGCCCGTCATGGCCTTGAACTTTGTGGCATTCTTGGCCGCGGCGATCAAACCGGTTGCATAGCTGGAACCTTCGAGGCTGTTGACCAGGTCGGTGTTGAGCACACGATGAGGCATGCCATCGACCTTGCGGGAGACAGTCGTATCCGTCAGTCCGCGCTTGAGATACTCCTGTTTGACGGAATCGGGCACCGAAGAGTCGCTGGTGAGAAGGAATCGCGTTCCCATCGCGACACCGGCAGCGCCGTACGCCAGTGCGGCAGCCAGCCCGCGGCCGTCGAAGAATCCGCCACCGGCGATGACCGGAATATCGACCGCGTCGAGAACCGAGGGGAGAAGCAATGTCGTGGCCACACCGCCGGTATGGCCACCACCTTCGCCGCCTTGGACGATGACGGCGTCCGCGCCCCAGGATGCAACCTTGACCGCGTGCTTCGCGGCACCGATCGAGGGCACGACGACGATGCCGTGGTCCTTGAGCTTGGCGATCAGTTCCTTCTTGGGAGCCAACGCAAACGACGCGACCTTGACGCCTTCACGGATCAGCAGATCCGCGCGTTGCGGGGCGTCAGTGGCGTCGGCACGCATGTTGACGCCGAACGGCTTGTCCGTGAGCTGCTTCGTCTTCTTGATCGCGTGCTCGAGCTCGTCGTACGTCATCGTGGCCGAAGCCAGGATGCCGAGACCACCGGCGTTAGCCGTTGCCGACGTGAGAGCGGGACCGGAAACCCAGCCCATACCCGTCTGCACGATCGGGTACTCGACACCGACCAGTTCGGTCAGCGCGGTCTTCAGGGTGGGGGTCATGCCGAGACCTCACGGTCCCGGAGGTTGCGCGGATCGAGGGTTTCGCGGATGAGGTGAAGTTCTTCGACGGTGGGGTCACGGGTGATACCGGCCTCGGCGAGTCCGGCAACCTCGAACGAGGTGTTCTCGGCTACCTCTTCGGCGGTGACGCCGGGGTGAAGGCTCAACGCGCGGAAGGTGTTTCCTGGTCCGCCGAAGTCGAAGACACCGAGGTTGGTGACGACGCGGGGGATGTTCAGGTACTTGTAAGCCGGATTCTCGGGATCGATCTGGTCGTAGCCGACACCGCACACCACGTCGACCTTGTCGACGAACACTCGCTTGGAGTGCTTGGGGACGAAGTAGCTCGTCGCGTGGTTGATGGTGTTACCCGGGGCGCCGCGCACACCGAACATCTGACGCGTCGGCTGCTGAAGCGGGCCGAAGGCGGAGAGGTTCTGGTTGCCGTGGCGATCGAGCTGATTGGCGCCCATGACTACGTGACGGCGGCCGGAAGCGACGACGTCGAACACCTTGCGGAAAGGCATCCATCCTTCGACGGGGCCCTTTGTTCCGACGGCCGGAGTGTCCTCGAGAATGAGGGCTTCACCATCGGTGATCAGCAGGTCGGGTTCGGTGGTGAGTCGAGCCAGGCGAGCGCCGATGGTGGACGACGTCGACATCGGGCTGGCCATGATTTCGCCTGCACCGGAGAAGATTTCAGCGCAAGCGAGAACAACGTACTCTGCGCGGGTGACGGTGGATTCGCTCATTTTGCCTGCTCCCCTGCCTTTGATGAATCGGCAAACTTCTTTACTGCGGCTTGGTAGTCCTCTTCGCTGCCGGAGAGGAAGGTGTCGACGAACGCCTGCCACGACTCGGGGGTCTTGGCGGACTCGGCGTAGTGACGCTGGAACTTCTCGTCGCGGCCGTAGCTTTCGCCGGCCAACGTGAAGTGCGCACCATTGGGTGCCTCGACGACGGCGTCAACCATCATGCGGTTGAGCAGAAGGTTCTGCAGTGGAACGGATTTGACCAGTTCCTCGGTCTCGACAATGCGTTCGACGGAGACGTATCGCTTTTCGGCGGCCATGCAGTACAGGTCGTCGAAGTACGGGTCGACGCCGTTGTACGCGGCATTGCCGTGCTTGTCACCGAGATTGAGATGAACGAACGACGCATCGAGGTTGAGCGCAGGCATCGCGATCAAGGTCTCGGAGCGGCCGTCGGCCTCGGGGTACGGGGAGGTGACGGTCTTGAGTTCGTCGCCCCAGAAGTTGCGGACATCCGAACCCAGGCCGGCGCGGATCGGGAGGAAGGGAAGGCGAGCGGCAGCTGCTTCGAGGCCACACTTGACCATGCCCTCGTCCATCTCGCGGACTTCGATCTCACCGGCGGTGCGTGCCTTGGCAAACCACGGGTCGTAGAACGGCGCGGAGTCGAGGGACACGAAACCGTAGTATGCCTTCTTGACCTTGCCGGCCGAGCACAGCAGTCCGAGATCCGGTCCGCCGTAGGTGACCACGGTCAGGTCTTTGACGTCCGAACGCAGAATCGCACGCACGAAGGCCATCGGCTTGCGGCGAGATCCCCAGCCGCCCAAGCCGATCGTCATTCCGCTGCGGAGTTCGCCGACTACCTCGTCGAGCGACTTCGTCTTGTCACGCTTGCTAGCCATGTTTGTCTCAGCCTTCCTTCTGGGTTGCGTTCTCGCGCGGCTTGCCGGTGGCGACGAACTCGTCGCGGTGTTCGTCGGACACGCCGAGGAGGTTGAGTTCGAAGGTGTAGCCCTGCTCGAGGCGGTAGCTGCCCTTGACGTCCACCGGGTCGATGCCGTTGATGGCTTCCTTGGCGCACCGGATGATGCGGGTGTCCTTGGCGGCGATCTTCGCGGCGATCTCGCGAGCGCACTCGTCGAGCTTCTCGCGCGGGACCACGTCGTAGACGCTGCCGAACTGCTTGAGTGTGTGTGCGTCGACGCTCTGTGCGGTGTAGTAGAGCGTGCGCATCATGTGCTGTGGCACCAGCCTCGAGAGGTGTGTGGCAGCGCCGAGTGCGCCGCGGTCGACCTCGGGGAGGGAGAAGATCGCGTCGTCGGAAGCGACGATCACGTCCGCGTTGCCGACGAGTCCGATGCCGCCGCCGACACAGAATCCGTTGACGGCCACGACGACGGGTACAGCACAGTCGTAGACGGCCGCGAAGGCCGCGGCGCAACCGCGGTTGGCGGCGACCAGCGCGTCGAATCCCTCGGTGGCCTGCATCTCCTTGATGTCGACGCCGGCGTTGAATCCGCGTCCCTCGGCTCGCAGGATCACCACGTGAGTGTTGAGATCCTTGCCCGCGTCGAGGATGGCGTCGGCAAGCTCGAACCATCCCTTGGACGGGATTGCATTGACCGGCGCGTAGTCGATGGTGACCGTGGTGATGCCGGTTCCCTCGGAGGAGGTGCTGATGCCCATATCGGGATTCCTTACGTCTGTGTACCAAACCAAGCGATTGCTTGGTAAGTTAGCACACAAGCGGAGCCGACAAGCCCGAGCAGAGTGCATTAGGAGACAAATATGAGTGGATTGGTCGACGGACGCGTAGTCATCATCACCGGGGCTGGCCGCGGTATCGGACGTGCGCATGCATTGGCATTTGCTGCCGAGGGCGCCAAGGTTGTCGTCAACGACATCGGTGCGGGTGCCGACGGTTCCGCGACCGGTGAGAGTCCGGCCGAGCAGGTTGTCGCGGAGATCATCGCCGCCGGTGGCCAAGCAGTGGTCAACGGAGACGACGTCGCCGACTGGGCGGGCGCCGAGAATCTGATCAAGACCGCGATCGACACCTTCGGTGGCCTGGACGTACTCGTGAACAACGCAGGCTTCCTGCGGGACCGCATGCTGGTCGGTATGAGCGAGGGCGAGTGGGACGCGGTGATCCGCGTGCACCTCAAGGGGCACTTCGCGCCGCTCCGTCACGCAGCTGCCTACTGGCGCGCCGAGGCCAAGGCAGGCAAGACCGTCGACGCACGCATCATCAACACCAGTTCGGGTGCAGGACTGCAGGGTTCGATCGGCCAGGGCAACTACGCCGCGGCCAAGGCCGGCATCGCCGAGATGACCATCCAGGCCGCCGCCGAGCTCAAGAATTACGGAGTCAGTGTCAACGCGATCGCGCCTGCTGCGCGCACACGCATGACTGTCGGCGCGGGCGGGGCGATGGCAGAAGCGATGGCAGCTCCGGAAGAGGGCTTCGACGCCATGGCTCCCGAGAACATCTCGCCGCTGGTCGTCTGGCTCGGTAGCGCCGAGTCCAAGGACGTCACGGGCCGGGTGTTCGAGGTAGAGGGCGGAAAGATCACCGTCGCGGAGGGCTGGCGTCACGGCCCGAGCGAGGAGAAGGGAGATCGCTGGGACCCGAAGGAGATCGGGCCCGTCGTGGCAACGCTGTTGGAGAAGGCGGAGATTCCGACGCCGGTGTACGGGGCGTAGGGCCTCCGGCCCTGTGAGTGGTTAAGGAGTGCAGGAACTCCTCAACCACTCACAGGCGGCGTGCCGCCTACGCGGGCGCCCGAACCACCAAGACGGTGCCGGGGAACTCAGCTGCGAGTTCGCGCCGCGAATGCTTCACGCAGGCGGTGCCGTAGCCCTTCTTGCGAGATTCCGGCGCGATCCAGATCGCCACGTTCACCTCTTGGCCGTCGAGTTCGCCGAATACCAGGCCGACGCTCTTCGGGCCGTCACCGGAGACGTCCTCGGCGACGAACCAGGCAGCGCTCTCGTCGTCGATCCGACCGAGACCGCCGACGCGCTCGGCTTCGATCCGATCCTCGCTCCACGGCTTGCCGTCTTCGCCGAGCTGCTCGGCCGAGCGAATCGTGAACAGTGCCTTGTCTTCTGCGCTGTCGCTGAACGGACGCAGGGTGAAGTTCTGCCCGCTGCTCGCGGGACGATCGAGCGTCGTCCATTCGAGAGTGGCGTCGAGATTCTCCAGCTCGCCCTGGATGCGATCGCGCGCTGCCTTGGTCAGTGCGCTGAACTTGAGGCTCAGAACTGCTTCGGCATTTGCTTCCGACGTGCCGAGGAGTTCCGCGACGGTGGTCAGTGCCTCCTGGTGGTCCTTGCTGTCGACCACTGCGTCCAGCACCTCGTGGCGACGCTCCAGCGCACGCACGAGGGCTGAGGTGATCTCGCGTCGGTCCAGGATTTGATCTTGAATATGCGTCGTCATATATGCGACTCCTTGCTGTGTTCGAGGCTCTGTCGAAACGCCGTGCGGACCGTACGAGTCAATAGTGCTCCAACTCGCCGGTTATGGCACGCGTTCAGCCTCCGGTGCGGCGAACGAGCCGTTCGTAGCGCTGGCGGGCGGCTTGAGTGCTTCCGAGTCCCAGTCCGAAAGCGATGTCCTGCCAGGTCATGCCCCGTTCGCGGGCAATCCCGAGGAACAGTGCTTCCAGCTGTTCCATTTCGGCTCGGGCCTTGGGGATCAGAGTCAACGCAGCCATGACGTCGGCATCGTCGACCTCGGGTTCGTTCGGCTGCGGTGTGTCGGTGCCACCCGCAAGACGAGCCACGACGCGCACCGCGCCGTAGGGCTCGAGCATCTCCGGATGAGATTGCCGCGCGCGCTGGCTTGGGGTCGCGCCGTGGCGCTCGCTGATTCGAAAGAGTCCGGCGTACTCGCGATGTGCGCGTTCGCGGCCGGAATCGATCGGTCTGAACTGGTCATCGGTCATGAACCCAGGGTGGCACGAACCCGGGTCGATGTAAACGTTTTGTTGTAAACAGTCCGTTTAATTCTTCAGTGGCTCGCACACGATGACGGGAATGACCCGGTCGGTCCAGGCCTGATAGTTGTCGAAATCCGGATACATCGCCCTCAACATCGGCCACAGCCGAGCACGCTCGTCCTCGGTCGCGACGCGGGCTTTCATCGAGCGGATCCGAGACTTGATCTGCACCGTCACCACCGGGTCTGCCTTGATGTTGAGGTACCACATCGGGTTCTTCGGAAGACCGCCTTGCGACGCCACCAGAATCACGTTCTCGCCGTCCTCGAGGAACAGCAACGGACTGATCCGCTCCTCGCCGGATTTGCGACCGGTGGTGGTCAGCAGGCAGATCGGCAGCCCGCGAGGGAACGCGCTGCCGACCCGCCACTTGCTACCCAGCCGCCCGTCGGTGGCGCGATACATCGCGACGTTCGCCTTCGACATCCACTTGATGATCTTGACCGTCGCCGGAGCGTCGAGTCCCTTGGGTTTGGCTGGGGGAGTAGTCATCTCAGATACGCTCGATGATGGTTCCGGTGGCCAGTGCGCCGCCGGCGCACATCGTGATCAGAGCCGTCGAGCCGCTGCGACGCTCGAGTTCGTGCAGTGCGGTGGTGATCAGGCGAGATCCCGTGCTGCCGACCGGATGGCCGAGAGCGAGCGCGCCGCCGTTGACATTGACGTTGTCGAAGTCAGGTTCGTGAACCTGAGCCCAGGACAGTGCGACGGATGCGAATGCTTCGTTGATCTCGAACAGATCGAGATCGCCGATCTTCATTCCGCTCTTCTCCAGGACACGGCTGGTTGCCTGCACCGGTCCGTCGAGGTGGAATTCCGGTTCCGAGCCGACCAGCGCCTGGGCGATGATGCGGGCTCGCGGCTTCAATCCGAGCGCGCGAGCCTTGTCCTCGTCCATGAGCAGGACTGCGGCCGCGCCGTCGGAGATCTGGGAAGACGTTCCGGCCGTGTGAATCCCGCCTTCGAGGACGGGCTTCAGTCGGGCAAGGGACTCCGCCGTCGTATCGCGCAGGCCCTGATCGCGATTGACGACCTTGGTCTCGCCCGTGAGGTTTCCTTCCTTGTCGACCTGGGGTGCCGAGAGTTCGAGAACCTCGCGGTCGAAACGTCCTTCCTCCCAAGCCTGCTTGGCCAGCGCCTGCGAGCGGACGCCGAGGGCTTCGACGTCGTCGCGGGTCAGTCCGCGTCGACGCGCGATGCGTTCTGCAGCTTCGAATTGGTTGGGCATGTCGATGTCCCACGTCGCGGGTCGGCGCGGTCCGGCCTGATCGCCGACGTTGGCGCCGAGGGGAACCTGGCTCATGGCTTCGATGCCGCAGGCGATACCGGCGTCGATGGCGCCGGTGGCGATCAGACCGGCGATCAGATGGTTCGCCTGCTGGGCCGAACCGCACTGGCAGTCCACGGTGGTTGCGCCGGTCTGCCACGGAAGTCCGGCGTGCAGCCAGGCCGTGCGCGTGATGTTGTTGGACTGAGCGCCGGCCTGGGTGACGCAGCCGCCGATCACCTGCTCGATCAGCAACGGGTCGATTCCCGACCGGTCGAGAACTCCCTTTTGTGCAGCTCCGAGGATCTCGGCGGCGTGCAGACCGGCGAGCCAACCTCCGCGCTTGCCGATCGGTGTACGGACAGCCTCGACGATTACTGGTGTGCCCACAGCGGGCTCCTTTCCTTGTAATGAAAAAGTAGAACAGGTTCTCTGCGGGAAGCAAGACCTGCCGACGTTTCCTTTCCTAGTAAGCAGGCTTGTGTTTCAATGAGAGTAGAACGTGTTACACATCACGGATCCCCATCACCCCTGTGATGAAAAGGCTTAGGGCAGGAGACATCAGTGGCACAGCCCGCATTCCCCGAGGGAATCGACTTCACGGACCCCGACATCTACGCGGAACGCATGCCGTTCGAGGAGTTCGCCGAACTCCGGAAGACGGCCCCCGTGTGGTGGAATCCGCAGCCCCCGGAAATCGGTGGATTCCAGGACGAGGGCTTCTGGGTGGTCACCCGTCATGAAGAGGTCAAGGAAGTTTCGCAGCGAAGCGACATCTTCTCGACCCACGAGAACACTGCGATTCCTCGCTTCGCCGACGACATCCCGCGTGAGAACGTCGAGATGCAGCGATTCATTCTCATCAACAAGGACGCTCCGGAGCACACCAAGCTGCGCAAGCTGGTATCTCGTGGATTCACCCCGCGCGCCATCAACAGCCTGCGCGAGGAACTGACCGAGCGTGCCGAAAAGATCGTCACGACCGCGGCTGCCGGCGGTGCCGGTGACTTCGTGGTTCAGGTCGCGTCCGAACTTCCGCTGCAGGCAATCGCCGAGCTTCTCGGTGTGCCGCAGGAAGATCGAATGAAGCTCTTCGACTGGTCCAACCAGATGACGTCGTACGACGATCCCGAGTTCGACATCGACCCGCAGGCAGCCTCGATGGAGATTCTGGGATACGCGTACCAGATGGCGGATCAGCGCAAGAAGTGTCCCGCCGATGACATCGTCACCAAGCTCATCGAAGCTGACATCGACGGAAATGAGCTCTCCCCAGAGGAATTCGGCTTCTTCGTGATCCTGCTTGCGGTCGCGGGTAACGAGACCACTCGCAATGCCATCACACACGGCATGGTTGCCTTCCTCGACAATCCCGACCAGTGGGAGCTGTACAAGAAGGAACGCCCCAAGACGGCGGCCGACGAGATCGTTCGTTGGGCGACCCCGGTGACTTCCTTCCAGCGCACCGCGCTCGAAGACACCGAACTCGGCGGACAGAAGATCAAGAAGGGCGATCGCGTCGTGATGATGTACGCGTCGGCCAACTTCGACGAGGACGTCTTCGAGAACCCGACGAAGTTCGACATCATGCGTGACCCCAATCCGCACCTCGGATTCGGCGGCACCGGTGCGCACTACTGCATCGGCGCCAACTTGGCCCGTCTGGAAATCGATCTGATCTTCAATGCGATCGCCGATCACCTACCCGACATCACCAGGCTCGGGGATCCCCGACGCCTTCGCTCGGGCTGGCTCAACGGCATCAAAGAGTTTCAGGTTGATTACAAGACATCGGGCTGCCCGGTCAAACACTGATCCGGACATATACTGACCTGGTAACCGGCGAGTAGGTTCTGTGTAAGTTTTCGGGAGTTGCCTCTGCACTCTCGAACACGCAGAACTACAGTAGACGTTCCGGGGAGCCACTTGTTGGCAACCTGGAACTGCGGCGGCGTCTGCGGGATCCCTCATCTCCCGTAGGCGCCGCCGTTTGTAGTTCAATCTCCAATTCAGCCGCCGTACGGTTTGGTGATGGCTTCCAGGAAATGTCCCGACGGGTCGAGGAAGTAGACCCCACGCCCACCGTCGTTGGTGTTGAAGCCGGTACTCGACTGGCGCGGATCGGCCCAGTGATCCAGTTTCAGCGCCTGTATCCGCTGGTAGATGCCGTCGAAGTCATCCTCGGAGACGAGGAAAGCATAGTGCTGAGACGCAACCTCGGCGCCTTCTTCCACCTGTGCGAAGTCCAACGTCACGCCGTGCTCGAGTTCAACGCCGAGAAAGTAGCCGGCTTCGACCGGGCCTGGAAGGCCGAACATGTGAGTGAAGAACCACGCAGACTCTTGTCGGTCTTTTGCGGCGATGATGGTGTGATTGAACGAAATGGTCATGAGTGACCCCTTGCGGTACGACGCCTCCATGCCTGACGCAGTCCGTCATCGACACGCGACGTTGGGAACCAGGAAACCATTTCGAGCTTCTCGGTGCAAGTACGACGGGCTGATTCGAATACGACGAGCGCGGCCCCGGTCGATGACCGGGGCCGCGCTCGTACTGTGGGTTCTCAGGCTTTGCGTGCCGTCTTCATTGCACGGTCCACTTCCCAGAATGCTCGAAGCGACGCGATCTTGCCGTCGTCGTTCACCCGGTAGACGAACACGCCCTCGGCGTCGATGATCGAGCCGCCGATGGTGGTTCGGATCTTGCCGATGTTGACGTTCTCGTTGCCGCACACCAGGGAATCGTCGATCAGAAATTCGAGCTTGTCCGCGTTCGCGATCGTCATGTCGTAGAACTTGGAGATCGCTTCGCGCCCGTGATGGCCTTTGCCTTCGGGATCGAAGCCCGAAGGCCCGACCGGATCTTCCACCCAACCGTCCTCGGCGAAGAGGTCCAGCCAGGCTTCCTTGTTCTTGCCACTCGCTGCGGCGCGCGAAGCGTTACCCGCGACGCGGGCGGGGTGTTCGTCGGTCATCGCGGCTCCTCAGTTGATGTACTGCTCGGCGAATTTGCGCATCGAATCCTGCTTTGCCTCCAGTGGGGCATCGAATCCGATTCCGTCGAAAACCCAAGGCACGGTAATGATGTCCGTGACGCCGGCATCTTCGAGCTCTGCGTAACCGTCCTTGCCGAAACGGTCGATGCACACCGTCTGGATTTCGAACGGCTCGTTCTCGCGGCCGTACTCGGCGCGCAGTTCGCGTAGTCGTGCGATCACACCCACCAGGTCGTCGAACTTGATCATCGCCGAGGTCCAACCGTCGCCGACTCGCGCAGCACGCTTGAGTGCGACCTCGGTGTGGCCGCCGACGTAGAACGGAACCGGCTTGGTGGGGGCCGGGCTCATCTGCAGGCGATCGAAATCGAAGAACTCACCGTGATACTCGACCATGCCGCCGCCGAGGATCAGTTTGAGGACGTCGATCATCTCGTCCACACGTGCGCCCCGACGCTTGTACGGAGCGCCGCACCACTCGAACTCTTCCGGAGCCCAACCGATTCCGACGCCGAAGCCGAAACGGTTGTTCGTCAATGCCGCCACCGAACCGACCTGCCGCGCGAGCAGGACGGGATTGCGGCTACCCAGCTTGAGCACCTGGGTGTAGAACTCGATCTTCTCGGTCACCGCGCCCATTGCAGCCGCGGCGATGAGCGGATCGACCCAGGGGGTCTCGGCATTCCACATCCGAGACCCGTCCGGGGTGTACGGGTAATCCGCCGCCTGTGTTTCCATGAAGAACAGTGAATCGGGGAGAGCGATCGACGAGAAGCCGCATTCCTCGGCAGTTTTGGCGATACCGGCTAACTGGTCCAAGGGGTTCATGGCAACCCCGACGGTGTACTTCATCTTCGGCCTCTTCCTGATCGGCGTGTGTGCTGCTGCTTACGTGGTGGGACGTTCGGAGCCGACGACCCACATCGAGAAGTACTGCGAGCCACCGCCGTAGGCATGGCCGAGAGCCTTGCGCGCGTCGGCTACCTGGTGATCGCCGGCGCGGTGCATGACCTGCATCGCCGACTCGGCAAATCGGATCATGCCCGAGGCGCCGATCGGGTTGGAGGAGAGAACACCGCCCGAGGCATTGACCGGGAGCTTGCCGCCGATCGCGGTTTCACCTGCCTCGGTCAGCTTCCAGCCCTGGCCTTCCTCCGCGAAGCCGAGGTTCTCGAGCCACATCGGCTCGAACCACGAGAACGGGACATAGATTTCGGCGCAGTCGATCTCGTTCAGCGGATCGGTGATTCCCGCTGACTTCCACAGTGCTGCTGCAGCGTCACGGCCGGCTTGCGGATTGACCTGATCGCGTCCGGCATAGAAGGTCGGCTCGGTGCGCATGGCCGTCGCGTGGATCCACGCGACCGAACGACCCTCGGCCTCGACCTGTGCGGCCGCTTCCTCGTTGCCGATCACCAGAGCGCACGCGCCGTCAGAGGACGGGCAGGTCTCGTCGTATCGGATCGGATCCCAGAGCATCTGAGATGCCTGTACCGATTCGAGAGTGATGTCCGGCTGCCGCAAGTGCGCATACGGATTGAGGCTGCCGTTGAGCCGATCCTTCACCGCGACGAGGTAGCCGATGTGCTCCGGTGCGCCCGATCGACGAATGTACGAACGGACGTGCGGGGCGAAGTATCCACCGGCACCGGCGCCGACGGGCATGTTGAACGGAACCGGTACGGACAGCGCCCACATGGCGTTCGACTCGGACTGCTTCTCCCAGGAAACCGTCAGAACCCGCTTGTGGACACCGGATTTGACCAGGCTGGAGGCGACGATAGCCGTCGAACCGCCCACCGAGCCGGCAGTGTGAACACGCAGCAACGGCTTTCCGTTGGCGCCCAGAGCATCCGACATGGCGAGTTCGGGCATCATCGAACCCTCGAACAAGTCGGGGGCCTTTCCGATGACGACGGCGTCGATGTCGTCCCAGCCGACGTTGGCGTCGAGCATCGCGGCGTCGATGGCTTCACGAACCAAGCCCGCCATCGAGACATCGTGACGCTTTGCGACGTAGTGAGTTTGGCCGGTGCCGAGCACGGCCGCGAGTTGAGGCGTTCCGGCCATCAGTTCCGTCCCTCCAAGACTGCTACCAGGTTCTGCTGCAGCACAGGGCCGCTTGTTGCATGGGCCAGAGCGCGATTCGCCTGGCCGTCGAAGATTGCCTTGGCGGCGTGGCCGATTCGTTCCAGACCACCGGCGAACAGTGGGTTGCCGCTGAGCGGACCGCCGGACGGATTGATCGTGGTGGCGTCGGTCAGGCCGATCGCTTCCTTCAAGATCAATTCCTGGTGAGTGAACGGTGCGTGCAGTTCGGCGACGTCGATGTTGCCGACCTCGCCGCCCGTTGCCGCCTTGGCTGCGGACGTAGTGGACGGTGAGGTGGTCAGGTCACGTGCACCCAGGTTGGGGGAGTCGATGCGATGCTCGAGTCCGGTGATCCACGCCGGCCGCTCGCAGAGATCGCGGGCGCGGTTACCCGAGGCCAGGACGATTGCTGCCGCGCCGTCGGTGATGGGCGCACAATCGTGTGCGCGCAACGGATCTGCGAGGAAGGGGCTGGCGAGAAGGGCCTCGATGTCGACCTCGCCTGCGAGCTGAGCCTTCGGATTGCTCAGCGCGTGACGACGGCTACGAGCGGCAACCTCCGCCATGTCCTCGTGCGTCCACTTACCCGCGTCGAGTCCGAGTCGGGCTTGAAGTCCGGCGATCGAGACGGAGTCCGGCCACAGCGGAGTGACGAGGTACGGATCGAGCTGCATGGACAGGATCTTGCGCAGGTGCCCGGCGGAGGACTTGCCGAATCCGTACACCAGCGCGGTCTCGACCTCACCGGTCAAGATCTTGATCCACGCTTCGTAGAAGGCCCACGCGGCGTCCATCTCGACGTGAGATTCGTTGATCGGCGGGACCGCTCCGATGGAGTCGATGGCCGAGATGAAGGAGAACGCTCGTCCGGCCAGGTAGTCGGAAGATCCGGAGCACCAGAAGCCGATGTCTGACTTGGTGATTCCCAGATCGCTGTAGAGCTGCTGGAAGCACGGGACGAGCATCTCGACGCCGTTGGTGGTGCCGTTGGTTTCGCGGACGTGGGGTGCCTGAGCAAAGCCCACGACTGCGATGTCTGCAGAAGTCATTTCAGGAGCCTCACAGGTGGTGTTGGAAGGTGGAGTACTCGGCGTCGGGTTCACCTGTCGGCCGGAAGTATTCGATGTTCTCGAGGGTGTAACCCCACTCTTCGCGAGGCTTCCACTTGGCTTCGACGCGCATGCCCATCCGTACGTCCGCGGCATCACATTCGAGAATCAAGTGCAGGAACGGAATGTCAGCCCCGTCGAGAAGCACGTAGGCGGCCACGTAGGGCGGTTTGATTCGCTGCCCGAGGAACGGGACGTTGACGATGCAGAAGGTGGTGACAATTCCCTTGTCCGGCAGTTCGATCTGCTCGCTCGTCGGCTTCCCGTTGGTGGGATTCGCGCCGCGCGGTGGGATGTAGATCTTGTCTTCGGGTCCGCTGCGACCACCGATGAGCTTGCCTTCTGCGAGACCGCGGAGGTAGAAACTCTCCTCGGCCGAAGCGGAATGCATGAAGTGCAGATCGACAGGCGTCGTGATCATGGTGACAGGATCGGCGCTGGAATCGACTGTCGCGATTCCATTTTCGCTCTCACCTGGTTCGAAGCACTCGATGTCCTTGATCTGCCCGATCCGCTCCGACGCCCAGCGAGCACGAACCCGCAGGCCGGTGCTGATGTCGTCGGGGGAGTCGACGTCGACCGCGTGGAGCATGGACGTGTCCGCGCCGTCGAGCTTGATCAGGGCCCACGCGAAAGGCTTCGTCAGGGGTTGACCCTCGATGGGTTCGGGCATCCACGTCCAACTCACGACCGTTCCGCCGTCGGAGACTCCGACGAAGTCGGTCAGTGGCTCGGCCGTGTCCGGATCGAATTCCGGTGGCGGCACGAAGACACGACCGTTCGACCCGCGTGCGCCGATCACCTTGCGATCACGCAGGGCAGTCACGAACGCGCCGATGGTCGGTCCCGTCGATCTGGTGTAGTCGAAATGGAGATTCAATGGTGCGCTCAGGGGCTTGTCGGCCACCCCGCTCTTTCCGATGGTCACAAGATCGAGTAGAACAGGTTCTAGAGATTGTGGCAAGAGTCACTTCTGATCACCGGCAATGTGGAGGCCTGCGATGAAGCTTGGGTTGCAACTCGGATACTGGGGCGCACAGCCGCCGGCAAACGCCCCGGAACTGATCGAGGCCGCGGAAGGCGCCGGATTCGACGCGGTCTTCGCGGCGGAGTCGTGGGGCTCGGACGCTTTCACCCCGCTCGCCTGGTGGGGATCGCGCACCGAGAACGTCCGTCTCGGGACCTCCGTCGTACAGATTTCGGCGCGAACACCGACCAGCTGTGCCATGCACGCGCTCACTCTCGATCACCTCAACGGTGGGCGAACGATCCTCGGGCTCGGCGTATCCGGACCGCAGGTCGTCGAAGGTTGGTACGGCCAGCCGTTCGAGAAGCCGCTCGCGCGCACCCGCGAATACGTCTCGATCGTGCGCCAGGTCCTCGCCCGTGAAGCGCCCGTCACCAGTCCCGGTCCCCACTACCCTCTGCCGTATGCGGGACCGGGCAGTTCGGGACTTGGCAAGCCGCTCAAGCCCATTACGCACCCGCTGCGTGCGGACATCCCGATCTGGCTCGGCGCCGAAGGGCCGAAGAACGTCGCGCTCGCCGGTGAAATCGCCGACGGCTGGCTGGCGATCTACTACACCCCGCGCCTGGCCCCGATGTACAACAAGTGGCTCGACGAAGGCTTCGCTCGCGCCGGGGCCCGTCGTAGTCGCGAAGATTTCGAGGTGGCCGCCACGTGCCAGGTCATCGTGACTGACGATCGCGCCGCTGCCATCGCCGCTCTCAAGCCGATGACCGCCCTCTACGTCGGCGGAATGGGCGCCCCGGAGTTGAACTTTCACGCGCAGGTCTACAAGCGGATGGGCTACGAGAAGGAGGTCGACGAGATCGGTCGCCTCTTCATGTCGGGCCGCAAGGACGAAGCTGCTGCCGTCGTCCCCGACGAGATGGTCACCGAGACCATGATCATCGGCAACGTCGACGAGGTGCGCGCAGACGTGAAGCGTTGGGAGGAAGCCGGAGTCACGATGCTGCTGGTGACCTGCCGCGACGCCGACCATGTGCGAGAGCTCGCGGCCGCGGTGGGTGGTTGAGCGGGGCACCCCCCATTTTCGAGCGGTACCCCCCTTTTTCTTCGAGCGAACGGCACGTTCAGCGCATCTGAGGCGCTGAACGTACCTTTCGCTCGCCCAAAGTTATCCACAGGCGCACCGAAACCCCAGTTCGCCGCCGGGGCCCGCGCTGATGCTCGAGTCATGCTGCAACCATGCGGCGAGGAACGTGGGGCGATGATCTGGACGCGATTTACCGCGTCAGTCGAAGCGGAGTGATCCGAACGGCGGAGTTGGCGCGATTGGGCGTGTCCAACTCCGCAGTGCACACCCGGTGTCGGGTAGGTGGACCGTGGCAGCGCATATTGCCGGGGGTCATTCTGCTCAGAAACGGTCAACCGACGCCACGTCAACGCTCGATCGCTGCGCTCATGTTGAGCGGTGACGATTCCCTGCTGACGGGGCGATCAGCCATGTCGGAGTACGGATATCGAACGCACTCGGGGGATGTGCAGGTGCTCATCCCCATCGACCGTCGAGTTCAATCGGTTGGGTTCGTCACGGTGGAGCGCACTGTTCGACTGCCCGAGCCGGAGATTCGGAACGGTCTGCGCTGTGCTCCGCTGCCGCGAGCGTTACTCGACGCTGCGAGGCGGTACAAGGCGCTCGATCCCACACGGGCACTCATCGCTGAGGCTGTTCAGCGCGGCGATGTCTCGGTGCGCGAACTTGCGAAGGAACTCGAAGCCGGTAGCAGTCGGGGTTCCGCGCTACCTCGGGTCGTGTTGCGCGAAGTGAACGCGAACGTCCACTCGGTTCCGGAGGTTCACGCGCGAAAATTGTGGCAGCGGAGCGGGCTGCCGGAAATGTTGTTCAACCATGAGATCCGGGATGCCAACGGGGACTTCATCGCAGTTCCGGACGGATGGATCGATTCGGTTGCCTTCGCGTGGGACATCGACTCCTTGGAATGGCATGCCGCGCCGACGGACTACAAGCGCACGGTGGAGCGTCGGACGCGTATGCAGAATGCGGGAATCATCGTGTTGCCGACGGTGCCCAGTGCACTGCGAACGGACCCTGATCGCGTGATCGAGGACCTGCGTGCGCACTACAGATTGGCGCAGTCACGTCCCCGGCCGCAGGTGTTCGCGAGGTCGAGATGGGTGAAATTGGACGAAACCGGCTGAGCGAAAGTGCCTTTCGGCGCACTGAAGGCGCCGAAAGGTACGTTCGCTCGAAAAGGGGGTGGGTGGGACCGAGAGCGGACAGGAAAGGGGGCTCAGGCGGGGGTCGGTCAGACGGGGGTGGCTCAGACAGGGGTGGGTCAGACACCCTTGAACTGGGGCGCCCGCTTCTCACCGAAAGCCCGCGGGCCCTCCTTGGCGTCGGCGCTCATGAACACCTTCATACCCAGCTGTGCGTCGATCTGGAAGGCCTCTTCCTCATGCATGCCCTCGGTGTCGCGGATGGTCTTGAGAATCGCCTGCACGGCGAGAGGGCCGTTTGCACTGATCAGGTCCGCGAGCTCCAGCGCCTTGTCGAGGGCCTGGCCGTCCGGGACCACGTGGCCGATGAGCCCGATCTCCTTGGCCTCGGGAGCCTTGATGTGACGACCTGTGAGCAGGATGTCCGCCGCGATCGTGTACGGAATCTGTCGCACCAGACGCACTGCGGAACCGCCGAGCGGGAAGAGCCCCCACTTGGCTTCGGAGACGCCGAACTTGGCGCTCTCACCCGCGACGCGGATGTCGGTGCCCTGCAGGATTTCGGTTCCGCCGGCGATAGCTGCACCCTCGACGGCGGCGATCAGTGGCTTGGTCAACCGACGGCCCTTGAGGAGGCCTTCGATCTTGGACATGTCGACGCCACCGCCCGCGAAGGAATCTCCCGGCGGCTTGGCGGACATGTTCTTGAGGTCGGCGCCGGCGCAGAAGTCGCCGCCCGCACCGGTGAGGATGGCGACACGAATTTCGGGGTCGTTGTCGACCTGATCCCAGGCGTCGACCATGATCGCCATCATCTCGCCGGTGATGGCGTTCTTACGCTCGGGGCGATTCATGGTCACGATGAGAACGTGGCCACGCTTCTCCACGAGGCAATGCGGCGCGGTTTCCGAAATGTCTGATTTTTCGGTCGTCGAAGTGGACACTGATGGCTCCTGGCGGGTCTGTGAGCTGGCTCTCAAATTGGGTCTTGCCAGAAACGGTAACACGTTCTACTTTGAACTCGTGGCCCTTAACATCGCAGACTTCGTAGAGCACGCAATCGACCTCGTTCCGGACCGCGTTGCGCTGGTCTCGGACAACCGCGAGATGACTTATGCACAGTTGGAGGACCGAGCAAACCGCCTCGGTCACTACCTGCGTGAACATGGCGTTCAGCCGGGTGACAAGGTCGGCATCTACTGCCGGAACGTCATCGAGGCGATCGAGGCCATGGTCGCGGTTTTCAAGATCCGGGCCGTGATGGTCAACATCAATTACCGGTACGTCGAGAACGAGTTGCAGTACATCTTCGACAACTCCGACATGGTTGCGCTCATTCACGAGCGCCGCTACTCGGACAAGGTCGCGAACGTCCTGCCGAACACTCCCAAGGTCAAGTCCGTCATCGTGGTCGAGGACGGCACCGATCTGGACTTCAGTGCTTTCGGCATCGGCTACGAGGACGCACTCGCGCAGAGTTCGGGTGAGCGTGATTTCGAAGAGCGCAGCAACGACGACATCTTCATGCTCTACACCGGCGGCACCACCGGAAGTCCCAAGGGCGTCATGTGGCGTCACGAGGACTGGTGGCGTGTTCTCGGCGGAGGCATCAACTTCGTCACCGGAGTTCCGGTCGAGGACGAGTACGAGATGGCGAAGGTCGGCGCCGCCAACCCGAGCATGATCCGCTACCCGATCCCTCCGATGATTCACGGCGGTTCGCAGTCGGCGGTATTCCACAGCCTCTTCGGCGGCGGAACCTGTTTGATGCACCCGGAATTCGACGCCCACGAGGTGTGGCAGAACATCGACAAGCACAAGGTCAACCTGATCTTCATCACGGGTGACGCGATGGGCCGTCCGATGCTCGACGCACTCATCGCCGGAAACCCGGAGACCGGTGAGCCGTACGATCTTTCGACGCTCTACGTGATGGCCAGCAGTGCTGCACTCTTCTCGCCGAGTATCCAGGAGCAGTTCCTCGAACTGTTGCCCAACCGCCTGCTGACCGACTCCATCGGAGCATCCGAGACCGGCTTCGGCGGACTGGCCGTGCTGAGCAAGGGTCAGAAGCACACTGGCGGTCCGACGGTCAAGATCGACGCCTCCACAACGGTTCTCGACGACGACGGCAACGAGGTCGAACCCGGATCGGGCAAGCGCGGCATGCTCGCTCGCAAGGGCAACATCCCGCTCGGCTACTACAAGGACGAGGTCAAGACGGCCGAAACCTTCCGCACCATCAACGGCGTTCGCTACTCGATCCCCGGCGACTATGCGCAGGTCGAAGCCGACGGCACGGTCACGATGCTCGGCCGCGGGTCGGTGTCGATCAACAGCGGCGGCGAGAAGGTGTACCCGGAAGAGGTCGAGGGCGCTTTGAAGGCGCACCCGGACATCTTCGACGTCCTGGTGGTCGGTATCCCCGACGAGCGCTTCGGTCAGCGCGTTGCCGCAGTGGTCCAGGTACGCGAAGGCACGTCGCCGACGCTGCACGACATCGCCACCGCAGCACGCAAAGAGATTGCCGGATACAAGGTTCCGCGCAGCGTGTGGTTCGTGGACCAGATCAAGCGCAACCCGGCAGGCAAGCCCGACTACCGCTGGGCGAAGGCCGAAACGGAATCGCGCGAGGCCGATGATCACAACGGAAACGGCGCTCCTGTGGCGTCCGCAAACGAAAGCGTGGAAGCCTGATGCGTTCGGATCTCGCCGACAAGTTCGGCATCGAATACCCGATTTTCGGATTCACTCCTTCCGAGCACGTCGCGGCCGCGATCAGCCGCGCGGGAGGTCTGGGCGTGCTCGGTTGCGTCCGGTTCAACGACCCGGAAGAGCTCGAAGCCGCACTGACGTGGATGGACGAGAACACCGACGGTAAGCCGTACGGCGTCGACATCGTCATGCCGGCCAAGGTGCCGACCGAGGGCGGCGCCGTCGATCTCGACAAGCTGATTCCGGAGGAGCACCGCGCTTTCGTCAACCGCACGCTCGACGAGCTCGGTGTGCCGCCGCTTTCCGACGACGTCGAGCATGCGACCGGCGTACTGGGATGGCTTCACTCGGTGGCGCGGTCACACGTCGATGTTGCTCTGGGACACCGGATTGCGTTGATTGCGAATGCACTGGGATCACCGCCGAAGGACGTCATCGATCAGGCACACGAGAAGGGCGTACCGGTAGCAGCGCTGGCCGGCGCCGTCGAGCATGCACGTCGTCACGTCGAGAACGGTGTCGACATCGTGATCGCGCAGGGCTACGAGGCCGGCGGTCACACCGGCGAAATCGCATCGATGGTTCTCGTTCCGGAAATCGTTGATGCACTGGGTGATTCAGCTGCCGTACTGGCTGCCGGGGGTATCGGCAGCGGCCGTCAGGTGGCTGCCGCACTTGCACTCGGTGCGTCCGGAGTGTGGATGGGCTCGTACTGGCTCACCACGTCCGAATACAAACTCGGCAGTGCATCGGGCGAGGGCCCGTCCGCTATTCAGCGTGCACTGTTGGGCGCGACGTCGGCCGACACCGTTCGTTCGCGCATCTACTCGGGTAAGCCCGCTCGGTTGCTCAAGACCAAGTGGACGGAAGCCTGGTCGAACCCGGGAGCACCGGCGCCCTTGCCGATGCCGCTGCAGAACCTTCTGGTCAGCGACGCTCATCAGAGAATCGCTGCATCGGAGAACCCGGAAGTTGTGGCAATGCCCGTCGGTCAGATCGTGGGACGGATGAACGAGATCCGCCCGGTCGCCGAGGTCATGGCAGAGCTGGTGTCCGGGTTCGAGGACGCGCGAACCCGACTGGATTCGATGAAGTAGTAGATGACACGTGCGTGTGCCCTCGGCCGAGTTTCGGCCGAGGGCACACGTCGTTCAGCCGGCGAGGTCGTCCGGTCCGACGGTGTCCGACAACCATTCTCCGCGGCTGAGGGCGCCGTCGTCGCGGCGGCGTGCGATCACGAAAATGACCAGGGCGGCAGCGAGAACAACTGCGAGAACGCGCGAAGGCGTCAGGTTCGGGTTCTTCATACCTGTAATTTTGCCGGAAGAACGGGCGCGATGGTGAGCCAGCGGAGCAAAATCACGTGTTTCGAAATTACTGCGCTTCGGACGCATGGAGACTCGCGATCCGCTCGCGCAGGCCACCGAAGTGCACATCGAGAGTGTGCGCCGCCTCGACTGCATCACCCGTACGGATCGCGTCGAGAATCGCACGGTGCTTCGACGCGATGTCGATCAGTGGCGTATCCGAATGCCCGATGGCCTGCTGGATCTCGCTGTACACCTGCCAGAAGACGTCCATCAATTGAGCGAGGACCTGGTTGTCCAGCGGGGAGTACAGGCGGGAGTGGAAGGTCGCGTCGATGTCGGAGAAGTTCTTCCCGGCAGCGGCACGGACCTCCATGCCGGTGACGAGTTCGTCGAGGTCGGCGTGGTCGGCCGACGTCATCTCGGCCATCGCCGCACCGATCAGTCCGGTCTCGAGTGCCTGACGAATGTCGACCAGTTCCATCGCCTCGTGCCCGGTGCCCTGCAAGGACAACCGGCCACGGAAGGTCAGGCCGTCGGCGAGAGCGTCGAAGTTGCTAGGGGCGACGAACATTCCGAAGCCGTGACGGATCTCGACGACACCCAAGGCCTGCAGAACCTTGAGCGCCTCCCGGAGCGTGTTTCGGCCGATACCCAATTCCTCGGACAGTTCGGCCTCGGTGGGCATCGGGTCGCCGGGGGAGAGCCTGCGTTCGAGGATCAAGTTCATGATGTCCGTCTGAAGTGCGCGCATGCGGTTTTGCGCGCTGAAACGAGCGCCCTGTGTGCCACTCCGGACAGACATCGATTCCCCTTTTCTGATACGAACGTCCTTCATCCTATGTCCGGTCATCCGCTCCATTGGTCAACCCACGTCAACGGTGCGTTGCAGGAGGCTGGGCGCCGCACCCAGCAGTTTGGCCGTGTACGCATCGGACGGGCTGTCGAATACTTCCTGGGCCGTTCCCTGCTCGACGATCCGCCCGGCGTTCATGACGACGATGGTGTCGGAGACGTACCGCACCGTCTGTATGTCGTGCGAGATGAACACCATGCCGAGCCCCAACCGAGCCTTGATGTCGCTGAGCAGATTCAGGATCTGCGCTCGCACCGAGACGTCGAGCGCCGACGTCGGCTCGTCGGCCACGATGACGTCAGGTTCGAGCGCGAGTGCACGCGCGATCGCGACACGTTGCCGCTGACCGCCGGAGATCTGGCTCGGGATGACTTCGAGCGCAGATTGGGGGAGTCCGACCAAACCGACCAGCTCGCGAACTCGGGCGGTTCGGCTCGCGCGGTTGCCGATGCCGTGGACGTCGAGTGGATCGGTGAGGATGTCGGCCACCGTCATTCGGGGATTGAGCGCGGTAGCCGGATCCTGGAAGACGATCGAGATCGCTCGGCCGAACTCCTTGCGCACGCCGGCCGACCGGGTCAGAGCGCTTCGGCCGCGAAAGACCACGTCGCCCGACGTCGGCTTCTGCAGTCCGACCATGACTTTGGCCAGAGTGGACTTGCCACAACCCGACTCGCCCACGATGCCGATCGTCGTCCCTCGTCGTACGTCGATACTGACATCGTTGACCGCGTGAACCGTGCCCGGTTTGAACAGTGATCCCGAACGGGTCTTGTGGACGACGTGAATGTTCTTCAGTTCCAGGATGGGTGCTTCAGCTGTAGTCATCGCACGCTCTCCAATTCCGATTCTGTACGTACGGGAGTCGCGGACTGGCTGGCGAACCAATGCTCGGTCCCGTCGACCCGGACCATCTCCGGCTTTCGGAGGGGGTCGGAGTCCGGGCGAGTGGAACGCTCGGCGAAACGGTCACCCGGCGCGAAGTTTCCGGGCGAGGGAACAGTTCCCTGAATCTGATGCAGCCGCGGCGCTTCGTCCTCGATCGAGAGAACGGCCCCGAGAAGGCCCTGGGTGTATTCGTGGCGGGGATCGACGAGCAGATCACTCGTGGGCGCCGACTCGACGACCTGACCGGCGTACATCACCGTGATCTTGTGAGCGAGTGAAGCAACGAGTGCAAGATCGTGGCTCACGAAAACCATGGCAAACCCCAGCTTTTCCCGAAGGGCGTTGAGCAAGTCCACGACCTGGGCCTGGACGGTGACGTCGAGAGCGGTGGTGGGCTCGTCCGCGACGATCAACCGCGGACTGCGGGTGAGCGACATGGCGATCAGAACGCGCTGACGCTGACCACCGGAAAGCTCGTGTGGGTAGCTGGAGAGAGTGCGCACCGGATCGAGTCCGACGAGTTCGAGCAGTTCCTCGGCTGTGCGGGTACCGCCGCGCTTGGTGAGCTGCTTGAACTGCGCGCGGATCAGCATCGCCGGATTCAGTGAACTCAGCGCATCCTGGTAGATCATGGCCATGTCGTGCCCGCGCAGCTTGTTTCGCTCCCGGTTGTTCAGCTCGAGGACGTTGACTCCGTCGAACAGGATCTCGCCGGTCACCACTGCCGTCTTGGGTAGCAGACCCATGATCGCCAGCGAGGTGAGCGACTTTCCGCAACCGGACTCGCCGACGAGTGCCATCGTCTCGTTCGGGCGGACGGTGAAGCTCACGTTGTCGACGATCGCCGTGTCTCCGTAGCGTTCCGGGAACCGGATCGTGAGATTGCGGACCTCGAGGAGTGGCGCGGCATCGCCCTCGTACACAAGACGATCGGAGCGGGACCGCTCGGTTTCCGCCAGGATCTTCAGGTGCGTTTCGAGAGGAGTCGGCTCGGCGGCCGGCTCGAGAACATCTTTCACGACGCTCGGATCGGCGAAGTCGTCTATCAACTCCGGAGTGTCGGTGACCGATGCGGCTTCGTCCTCCAGAATGAGTTCGTTGGAGGTCTCCTCCGCTGCAGCGGTCTGCGCTGCTTGGAGCGCGGAGGGCGTCTTCTTGGTCTTCTTCAGACTCGGATCTGCCATCGCGTCCGTCAGGCCCTCGGCGAGCACGTTGAGGGAGAGCACCGTCAGCAGAATGAGCAGGCCGGGGAACACCGTTGCCCACCAACCACCGAGAAGCACCATGTTCTTGCCGTCGGCGATCACCGATCCCCACGACGGATCCGGGGGACGCACACCGGCGCCGATGAACGACAGGCTGGCTTCCAGCACGATGGCGTCGGCGACCATGACAGTGCAGAAGACGAGAACGGGCGCAGCACAGTTGGCTACGACGTGCTTGACGACGATGTGTGAAGTTCTTGCGCCGATAACCTTTTCGGCCGCGACGTAGTCCTCGCCGTACTGAGCGAGAACGTTCGCGCGAACGACGCGAGCCACCATCGGTGTGTAGAGGAACGCGATAGTGACGATCAGAACTGGAATCGAACCACCGAAGGCTGCGACGAGTACGGCAGCGAGCGCGATGCCCGGGAACGCCATGACCACGTCGAGCACACGCATGATGGTCTCGTCGACGCCTTTTCGGCTCGTTGCGGCCACCGATCCGATGAGAGCGCCGGCGCACAGTGCGAGGAAGGTGGAACCGAGACCGATGGTCAGCGACCAGCGTCCGCCGTAGAGCAAGCGGCTGAACAGATCTCGACCGAGACTGTCCTGACCGAACCAGTGGTCGGCGCTGGGGCCCGCGGTACCCACCGCCTGTTCGAGCGGGGTGTACTGCGTGATCAGCGGCGCGAAGAGGCAGGCGAGCACGATGATCGCGAGAACCGCCATCGACAGCCAGGCCGAGAGGGGGAAGCGAGAAAAGGTGATGCCGGGTCGCGAAAGCTTCTCGGTGAGTTTTCTTCTCATCATGCTGCGCTCCGAAGTCGTGGATTGACGAGCAGGTAGAGGATGTCGACGGCGAGGTTGACGACGACGAAGCCGACCGCGATGACGATGACAACTCCCTGAACGACTGCGGGGTCACCGTTGGTGACGCCGTTGATCATGAGCTGACCCATGCCGGGCAGGCCGAAGATCTGCTCGATGACCACAGCGCCACCGAGGAGGTAACCGACACGGAGGCCCAGGACGGTGAGCGGGTTGATCAGCGCGTTACGCAACACATTCCGTCCGATCACCACGTGATAGGGCAGGCCGCTGCCGATCGCGGTCCGGACGTAGTCCTTGTCCAACTCCTCGACCATCGACGTGCGGATGATGCGCGTGAGTTGTGCTGCGACGGGCAGTGACAGGGACAGCGCCGGGAGCGCCATGTACCAGAGCCAGTCGCTGACGGAGTCGCTCGGATTGACGTAGCCACCGGTAGGGAACCATCCGAGTTGGACAGCAAGGTACTGAATCATCAGCAGTGCCAACCAGAATGACGGTGCCGCCACACCGCCGAGGGAGATCACTCGGATGACCTGATCCGGCCAACGATCGCGGAACAGTGCGCTGGTGACGCCGAAGATCAGCGAGAGCACGATGGCGATCACCAGTCCGAGAACCGTGAGCTGAATGGTCAGTGGCAGAGCGGTGGAGATCGAATCCAACACCGGGGTACCGGAAATCAGACTGTCACCCATGTTGCCGCTGACCAGATCGGTCACGAAGTGAACGTATTGCAGCGGAAGCGGATCGAGCAGTCCGTTCTCTTCCTTGAACTGCTGCAACTGTTCCGCAGTCGGGTTGCCACCGTTGAACGCCGCGGTTGCGGGATCGGTGGGCGCGAACTGCATCACGATGAAGACGAACGCGATGATGCCGAGGATCAGGGGGATCAGTATCAGTAATCGCCTGATCAGCCTGGGGAGGACTCTTGCCATCGGGGGATCTCTCAGTTGTGGGAAACGGCCGAGCGGGCGGGTATCAGGCCGGCTTCGCCTGAAGCAGGTTGACGCCGGGGTACGGCAGCGGAGTGACGTCGGCGATCTTCTTCGGATCCCACGCAGTCAGGAGCTCCTGATGGAGAACCGGGTAGTAGACAGCATTTTCGGCGATCTGGTTCAGGTACGACTGCACGAGGGTGCTGCGCTTTGCCGGGTCGGTCTCGCGGGTGGCTTCATCCATGGTGGCGTAGATCTTCTGCGCTTCGGGGGTGTCGTCCCACTTGGCGTAGGTCTTCGTCCACAAGCCGCCCTTGCTGTACGTGTAGCGGACGAGAAGGTCGACGTCGCTGCCGAATGCCTGCGGGTTGGACGTACCGGCGGCGATCTGGAACTTCTGGCCGCTGTTGAGCTTGCTCACCATGGCGCTGGTGTCCTGCGGTTCGAGTGTCGTGTTGAATCCGACTGCGTCCCAAGACTCTTTGATGGTCGGCAAGCAGTCGGCCAACCAGCTGACGTTGGTGGAGAGCAGCGTGAGGTCGAGGCCACTGACACCGGCGGCAGCGAGGAGCGAGCGGGCCTTGTCCGGATCGTACGAGTAGACGGTGGACGCTCGCGCGTAGTCGGGGTTGCGCTCGTACAGGTAGCTCGTGGCCGGTGCTGCCTTGCCGCCGAGGGCGATCTCGATCATCTTCGGGGTGTTGATCGCATAGAACATCGCCTGGCGAACACGAACGTCGTCGAACGGTGCCTGAGTCGTGTCGAAGAGCAGGTACATGAGGTTCATGCCCGGGTTGCCCTCGACGGTGCGCCCACCGGAGGTCAGAGTGGGGACGTTGGCGACGGGGATGTTGTCGGCGAGTTGTGCACCGGCATTGTTGCCCGAGACGCGCGCGATGCGTGAGGAGGTGTCGACGATGGAGAGCCAGTTCATGGTCGCGAAGTTGGCCGGACGCGGCCCGTTGTACGCCTCGAAGGCCTCGAAAGCTGTGTTGCTCTTGGGGGTGTGGCTCTTGAGCTTGTACGGACCGGAACCGACGACCAGCGTTCCGGACTTGGCCTCGTCCCAGTGGCCGTCGAAGACGTGCTTGGGCATGATCTTGGCGATCGAGAGACGCTGTGCGGCAGCGCTGAACGGGTAGTTGAAGTTCAGGGTCACCGTTTGGTCGTCGACCTTGGTGACGGACTGCAGCCAGGAGGAGAAGAAGGAGCGGATCAGTACGTTCTGCTGTGGATCGAGGATGCGATCGAAGGTGAAGACGACGTCGTCCGAGGTGACCGGAGTGCCGTCGTGCCAGGTTGCTCCCTCGCGGATTTTCATGGTCCAGCTCGAGGCGGTGGCGTCGGTCGGGACGGCCTGTGCGAGCGCCGCATACGTCTCACCGGTGCCTGGATCGTTTTCGAGCAGTCCCTCGTAGACGTGGTTGACCGCTGCCATGAGGAAACCGGATGCAGTCTGCATCGGGTCGAAGCTCTGGTCGTTGCCGTATCCGATGGCGGTGGTCAGATCGCCGGTGCTCGCGGAACCGCCGACAACCGAGGTCGACGACGGCCCGCCGCCACAGGCCGCGAGAGTCGCGGTGATACCTGCTGCAGCTCCCAGTAGCCCGGTGTACCGGAACAGGTCTCGGCGGGTGAACGCGGAGCTCAGCGGTCGTTCGTTCTTCAAGGCGGCCTCCAAGGCGGGGAGCGGGACATCAAGGGAGTGGATAGGGGATGTCCTATGTTCGACGTCCGATGTTGCGTAACTTACATTGTGGATCAGAAAGCGTCTAGAGAATCTTCGGAACTGGCGGCGCCGAACTTCGACGTTTCGCCGGATTCGAGCCAAAAATAGTGCGCTCACCTGCATAGATGAAGACTGTGTTACCGGCGTCGAATTGACGAGCGATGACGCTGGCCGTATAACATAGGACATCCCTCATCCAATCTTTGGAGACTTCATGACCCGATACAAAGTCGGTGTGGTCGGTTGCGGATTCTTCGGTAGTTCCCTCGCTCGCGAGCTGGCTGCCCATCCACGTTTCGAACTGACGATGCTGTGCGACCGTGACTTCGAGCGGGCCAAGGACGTCGCCGCAGAGTTCTCGGCAACCCCGACAGACGATCACGACGCGGTGGCCGCTCACCCGGAGTTGGCCCTCGTTGTCGTCGCGACGCCCAATCACGCGCACGCCGAACCTGCCATCGCGGCGCTCGAACACGGCAAGGCAGTTTTTGTCGAGAAGCCACTCGCCGTCGAACTGGTCGATGCGCAGAACATGATCGCGAGCGCCGACGCGAGCGGTTCGCCGTTGATGGTCGGGCACATCATGCGGATGATGCCGGGTGTACGACGTCTGGCGGACCTGCTGGCGTCGGGGGAGCTCGGCGAGGTCGCTGCGATCGAAACGTCTCGCTCACGCTGGATCGACACCGACGGCGCAGATCCACAGTGGTGGAAGCTCGACAAGAGCCGAACGGGTGGAGAACTGACTCACGAGATTCACGAACTGGACCTGATGTGCTGGCTCGGCGGCGAGGTGACTGCCGTGTCGAGCATCGCCACCGCGGACGACGGCTTCCGCAACACAGTGGTGTCGTTCGCCGGCGGCGCGATCGGCAGACACACCATTTCGACGCGGTCACACACTTCGTCGTGGCAGCTGACCGTCGATGCCACCGAAGGTTCGGTCCACGCGGACTTCCACACCGGCCGGGTCACCCGACTGCGCGGGGGACAGGTCGTAGAGTCGTGGCCGATCTTCGACGTCGACGCCGAGAACCAATCGTTGATCGACGCTGCGAGCAGGACGCAGAAGTACAACTCGGGCAACGGAGGATCCTCGCTGTGGATGCAGGCTGCGATTCGTCACGAAATCGACGAGATGGCAGCAGTTCTCGACGGCAAGGCTGATCCAGACTCGCCGTTGACGTACGCACGTGAACGCGCACTCGTCGTCGCCGAACAGGTGCGACTCGGTGGCGGCGAACCGGCAGCGCTCTCGGGAAGTGCCAAGTGACGGTGCGTGTAGCCGTCATCGGTAGTGGCGGAATCGCGCGGGACCACGTCAGCGCCTTGGCGCGCATCCCGTCCGTCGAAGTCGCCTACGTATTCGGCAGTGACTTGGACCGGGCCGCATCGGTTGCGGCGTTGGCGCCGGGCGCGAAGGCCAGTACCGATCTGGCGAAGATTCTCGCCGACCCGAGCGTGCAGGCGGTCAACGTCGTCGGGGCCACTCCCGACCACGCACCCGTGACGATAGCCGCGGGCCGCGCGGGAAAGCATGTGCACGTGGAGAAGCCGGCCGCGCTGACAGTCGCGGACTTCGACGCCATGGTCGAGGCCACCGAAGGTGGCGGCACCTCACTGATGGTCGGACAGACCGTACGATTCCAGCCGTCGATCACCTCGATCGGAAACTCGGTTGCACAAGGTGCCATCGGCGACCCCCGGTTGATCCATCTCAGTTGGTACACCGGCCATGTCTGGCCAGGGGGCTGGCGAGGCTGGCAACACGACAAGGAACGTTCGGGTGGTCACCCCGTTCACAACGGAACCCACGCACTCGATCTGGTGACGTGGCTGATCGGTCGTCGTCCGACCCGTGTGTTCGCTCGTAGTTTCCCCACCTTCGCGGCGGGGATGCCCGTGCACGACAGCTTCCATCTGACCGTTCGCTTCGAGGACGGATCGCTGGCTCTCATCGAATTGGCCTACGCGCTACCACAATCGGGAAAGATGGTACGCCGGATCGTGGTGTCGGGGACTTCCGGCACGCTCGCGCACGACACCGGCGACGACCCGGGACTGATGACGGACACGACCAACGCGCCGCCGTCGTCGATCGAGGACGCGATGTCGCATCAGATGCGCCACTGGATCGCCACTCTCGACGGTTCAGCGACCCCGATAGTCGAGAACTGGCAGGTGCGTGCAGCTCTCGCTACGGCCATCGCTGCACAGCAATCACTCGACACCGGCCGCGCGATCTCGATCGGAGAACACCAATGACCGGCACCGCTTCGATCCGCGTCGGATTTGTCAGCGGCGTAAGGCATGCCGGCTCCTATGCAGACCTGTTGCGTTCCGATCCTCGAGTGAGCCTGGTCGGGGCCTCCGACGAATCCTCGGTCCCCGATTGGATTCGTGAGGACGGAATCGCGATGGCAAAGGCCGCAGACATCGAGTGGATCGACGAACTCGGCGAGCTGCTCGACCCCGAACGGATAGACCTGGCGATCATCTGCAGTGAGCCGACCAGGCATGCACGGCTTGCGATTTCCGCACTGAACGCGGGACTCGACGTCCTGGTGGACAAGCCGGTGGGTATCGACGAGTCGGAGGCCGCGGCGGTCGAGGAAGCGGCACGGTCGAACGGGCGAATCTGTACGGTGGTGAACCGCACTCATTCACCTGCGCTCCGGCGACTGCGCCGCTGGATCGACGCCGGAAATCTCGGACTGCCGCGCCACGTGGACATCGAGTTCCTCGCAAGCGGAACACATTTCGCGACGTCCGTCGAGCGTCCCGAACTGGTGGTGGATCCCGCGCTTTCCGGCGGGGGAGAAGTAGTGAACTTCGCCGGTTACGCCGCCGACTACCTCAGATACCTCACCGGCCTGGACGTCACCGAGGTGTACGCCGAGACGAGCACACTGTACGGCGGGGCCCACCAGCAGTTCGGCGTCGAAGACACGGCGTTGATCTCGCTCGCCCTGGAAAACGGAGTCACCGCGACGGTGACCGTCGGAAGAATCCCCGCAGCACCGGGTTTCGGCGCGAATACCGCGACGGTTCGGGTCCTCGGCTCCCACGGATACGCGAGTTCCGACGACGACAAACCTGCCGTGACCCACTTCGCGGCCTCGGGAGACGTGACCGCACTACCCATCGGCGGCTTCGGTTCGGACAACGCGGTGTCGAGCTTTCTCTCTCACGTGCTCGATCGACTTCCCACACGGACCGAACCCGACTACACCGTGGCAGACGCCCGCGCGTCGATGCGCGTGATCGATGCTGCCTATCTGTCCGCCTCGAGCGGTCAGCCGGTCTCCGTTTCTCCCTGACAGCCGCACCCACAACGCAATCCGACAACCAACATATGGAGACCCCATGAGCACGGAAACCACCACCTTCAGCGGAATCGTCCCGCCGATCGTCACACCACTGACGCTCGAGGGCGAGGTCGACACCACGTCGCTCGAACGCCTGCTCTCACTGCAGATCGAAGCCGGAGTCGACGGCTTGTTCGTCCTCGGTTCCTCGGGTGAGGTCGGTTACCTCACCGACGCTCAGCGCGCCCAGGTGGTGCAGACGGCCATCGGTCACGTCGGCGGCCAGGTACCGGTCCTCGTCGGAGTGAACGACATGACCACCAACCGGGTCATCGCCGTCGCCGAGCAGGCGCGCGAGGCTGGTGCGGATGCCATCGTCGCGACGGCGCCGTTCTACGCGATCACCGATGCAGCCGAGACGGCAACGCATTTCCGCTCCATCCACGCCGCAGTGGATCTTCCGTTGTTCGCCTACGACGTCCCGGTTCGTGTCCACAGCAAGCTCAGCCCGGCAATGCTGGTCGAGCTCGGTCGCGAGGGAGTCATCGCCGGCGTGAAGGATTCGAGCGGCGACGACGTCAGTTTCCGTATGTTGATCCGTCAGTCGGCCGGGCTCGAAAACTTCGCCGTCTTCACCGGGCACGAGGTAGTCGTCGACGGATGCCTGCTGATGGGTGCTTCGGGCGCAGTGCCCGGCCTGGCCAACGTGGACCCGCACGGCTACGTACGACTGTGGCGCGCTGCGCAGGCAGGAGACTGGGCCGCAGCGAAGGCCGAGCAGGATCGACTCACCGATCTGTTCTCCATCGTCGAGGCGCCGACACCGGGTCGCGTCAGTGCCGGTGCCGCGGGTCTTGGCGCGTTCAAGACGGCTCTGGCCCTGCGCGGCGTCATCACCGGCAACACGATGTGCGCGCCGATGCTCTCGCTCGACGAGTCCGAGACCGCAACGATCAAGGTCGTTCTGGAACAGGCCGGGCTCCTCTGACATGACATCTGGGCAGAAGCGATGGATCGGTATCGACATCGGCGGCACCAAAGTGGCTGCCGCGGTGGTGACGTCCGACGGAGACGTGATCGACACCGTTCGTGCGGCAACACCGACGGCGGGTAGGGAAGCCGTTCTCGGGACCGCTACCGCGTTGATCGACCGTCTGAGGGCGAATCACACGGTAGCCGGAATCGGAGTCGGTGCACCGGGAATCATCGATCGGGTGCGTGGCCGCGTCGTCTTCGCCTCCGACATTCTGTCCGGATGGAGTGGCGCCGAGGTTCGCGGAGAACTCGAGGCACACTCAGGCCTACCGGTGACGGTGGACAACGACGTGCGCGCGATGGCTCACGGCGAGAACATGATCGGCGCCGGTCGCGGTCGAACCTCTGCACTGTTCGTCTCGATCGGTACCGGAATCGGTGGCGCGTTGACCGTGGGCGGTCAGCTGTACCACGGTGCCCACGGAACAGCCGGCGAGCTCGCGCATCTGTTGGTTCCGGTCTCCGGGGCGATAGGTTGCGGTTGCGGCAGAACCGATCACCTCGAGGCAGTCGCGTCTGGCCCGGCGATGGCAGCCGAGTACGCAGCGCGGGCGGGTGTGCCCACTCAACCGTTACAGGCAGTGGTGGCGCTCATGCACTCGGGCGATCCGATCGCCCGTGCCGTGGTCTCCGACGCCGGTACTCTGCTGGGCCGCGTCCTGGCCGGCATCGCGACTGCATTCGATCCCGAGGTGATCGTCATCGGCGGCGGCGCAGCCCAGATCGGAGCCGACCTCCTGTCTCCGCTGACGTCCGCTTTCCGGGTGGAAGCGATGGGCCCCATTGCCGAAACCGCCATTCTTCCTGCCCGTTTGGGGACCGATGCGCCGCTCGTCGGCGCTGCGCTCCTGGCCGCCGCAACACGAATCGAGGTAACACCGTGACTGTCGAAGAATTGCTCACGATGATCAGCGGGAAGCTGATCGTGTCCTGTCAGGCCGGACACGGCCATGCCCTGCGCGACACCGGGACCATCGAGAGGATGGCCCGCGCTGCGGTCGACGGGGGAGCGGTGGCTATCCGCTGCGGCGGTGTGGGCGGAACCCCGGATGTCGCAGCAGTCGTGTCGGCAGTGAAGGTACCGGTGATCGGTTTGACGAAGATCGGCTCGGAGGGCGTGTTCATCACGCCGACAAGGGAATCAGCCCTCGAAGTCGTGGATTCGGGTGCGCAGATCGTGGCTGCCGACGCCACGCTGCGGCCTCGTCCGGACGGGCTGACCTTTGCCGACACCGTCGACGCGGTCCATGATCGCGGCGGCCTCGTCATGGCCGACTGTGGAACACTCGAGGACGGCATCGCTGCCGCCGCGGCGGGCGCCGACGTCATCTCCAGCACACTGGCGGGATATACCGAGAACAGCCGACGGCTGGCCGGCCCGGACCTGGAGCTGATCTCGGAACTGCGGCAGGCACTTCCAGATGCAGTCCTCATCGCCGAGGGGCGGTACCACAGCCCGGAGGATGCGGCACGCGCCATCGCCCTGGGTGCAGACTCGGTGGTTGTCGGAACCGCAATCACGGATCCGGCGTTCATCACGTCGAAATTTGCAGCCGCAGTATCGGGCGCCGGAAGGCAGAGGGTGTGACCCCGACGTCGAAGGGTTTGAAGTCCAGGACTGCTGAACGGATTCGACTGGAGACTTTGCTCGTAGACTCCTCGACGCCGATACGGTGGGTCTTCACCGGCGACAGCATCACTCAGGGATTGACGCACACCGACGGTCATCGAAGTTACGTCGAACACTGCGCCGAGCGCATCCGTGGTGAGCTTTCCTTGTTCAACCACGTCCTTGTCAACACCGGGGTGAGCGGCAATCGATCCTCCGATGTGCGTGCGGGTTTCGCACACCGCATCGAGGTGTTCGAACCCTCGGTGGTGTTGATCATGCTCGGTACGAATGACGCATTGGATGGCGAAGAAGGACTGGAGCGGTTTCGAGACGACCTCTTGGACACGATCTTCCGGACACGAGCGATCGGTGCGGTGCCGATCCTGCAGACGCCGCCACCGATCGACGTCGAGAATGCGCCCACCAGAGCGGGATTGGTTCAGTACGTCGAGGTCGTGCGGCAGGTTGCCGCCTCGACGCGCGTGGTGTTCGTCGACCACTACGCGCAGTGGACGGCCCATTCTCCCGAGGGCCCACCGCCGGCTCTCCTGGCTGACGCATTCCATCCGAACGAACAAGGGCACTACGTGCTCGCGGACGCCGTGCTCCGTGAGTTGTCGATCGCGGATACCGAAGTTCCCGTTGTACCGCAGGTGATGTCGTGATGCATCGTAGACAAATTCTTCGTGGACAACTGGTGACCGGTGGGCAACTGCTTCCGGACGGTGTCGTCGAGATTTCCGGTGATCGTGTGGTGTGGGCCGGGCCCGCGTCGCAGCGAACCGACCCGTTACCCGAACGGGCAGCTGCGGGGACAACGATCATCCCGGGGTTGGTGGACGTTCACTGCCACGGCGCCGGCGGATTCGGTTTCCCCGAGGCAGACGAGTTCGGATCCACCGTGGCTGCCGATCACCACCGGACGAACGGCACGACCTCGGTGATCGGCTCGCTCGTCTCCGCGCCGCCGCAGATCCTGCGCAGTCGCATCGAGCTCCTGGCAGGACTGGTGGACGAGGGCACGCTGGCCGGAATTCACCTGGAAGGTCCATTCCTGTCGGTACTCCGTTGTGGCGCCCAGGATCCCGACAGCATTCTCGACGGCGACCCGGCTCTGCTCGAGTCGCTGCTCGAAGCCGGCCGCGGGCACATCCGCTCGATGACGATCGCTCCGGAGACAGCACACTTCGGCGAACTTGCCTCATTGCTGGAGCGTCACCGGGCCGTCGTGAGTATCGGACACACCGATGCGTCCAACCCGATTGCGACACGTTCGATCGCACACTCGGCGCATGCACCGCTCAGTGCCACTCACCTGTTCAACGGTATGGCTCCGATGCATCATCGCGCTCCCGGCGCAGTGGCGGCGTGTCTTGCCGCGGCCGCGAAAGGACAGATGGTGGTCGAGTTGATCGGGGACGGAGTACATCTCGCCGACGAGACGGTGGCGACGGTGTTCGATCTGGTCGGTCCGCATCAGATCGCGTTGGTCTCCGACGCGATGGCTGCGGCGGGAATGCCCGACGGGCGCTACCCACTCGGACCTCTCGACGTCGACGTGGTCGGTGGCGTGGCGCGGCTGGCCGGCCAGGGGGACACGGCCATTGCCGGCGGGACGAGTCGGTTGATGGACATTGTCCGCAGAGCCGTCAATCACGCGGGCGTCGATCTGCTTTCGGCTGTCATCGCAGCGACGGCAACGCCTGCTGCGCTGATGGGGCTGGCCGGAATAGTCGGCGATCTCGTGCCGGGTTGCCGGGCCGATCTGATCGTCACCGGTCCAGAACTCGAAACGCGCGCCGTCATGGCCGCTGGGAACTGGCTCATGAACTACACCGAAAGCTGAGGAATCAACCGATGGAAATTGTCATTGTCGACAGTGCGGAGGCGGCCGGCACCGTTGTTGCCGACGTCTTCGAACACGCGGTGCATTCAGGTGCACGGACTTTGGGCCTGGCGACAGGATCTTCACCGCTCTCGGTGTACCGCGAACTCGCGCGCCGTCACCGCGAGGAAGGGTTGAGTTTTGCCGGCGTGCAGGCGTTCCTGTTGGACGAATACGTCGGCCTGCCGGAAGGCCATCCGGAGTCGTATGCCCAGGTGATCCGCACCGAGCTGGTGAATCACCTGGACCTGGACGCGGCAAGGGTATTCAGCCCCGACGGAACCGCGCCGGATCCATTTGCCGCCGCGGCGGCCTACGACCGGGCGATTGCGTCGAATGGTCCGGTGGACGTTCAACTTCTGGGCATCGGCGGCAACGGTCATATCGGTTTCAACGAACCGACGTCCTCACTGAATTCGAGGACCAGGGTCAAGACGCTGACGGAACAGACTCGAACCGACAACGCCCGATTCTTCGAGAGTCCGGACGACGTACCACGGCACGTGATCACCCAGGGCCTCGGAACTATCTGCGAAGCAAAGCATCTGGTGATGATCGCGACCGGCGAGCACAAGGCCGCTGCGATTGCCGCTGCCGTCGAGGGGCCGCTGGCCGCGGTGTGCCCGGCATCGGTCCTCCAACTGCATCCACACGCGACAGTGGTGATCGACGAGGCAGCGGCGTCACAGCTTCGGCTCACCGAGTTCTACAAGACGGTGTCGGCGCACAAACCGCTTGCTCAGCACTACTGAGACATCGGACTAGACGGGCTCTCGCGTTTTCTCGAGTCCGAGTGCCATTTCGGGAGTGAGTAATTGGAAGTCGGATTCCCCACGCCGACGGATCCACACCGGATCGGAGGTGTTCCAGCGTTCGGCGCTCTGCGTTCGAGTGACCACCTTGAACGTCGCCGTTCTCGGGAACTCACTGCACACTCGGATCAAGGTCGGCTTCTGCTTCGGCCCGAGTTCCGGCCGGGAATCGATGTATTCGGCGACGGCTGCCGGGTCGAAGTTGTCGACATCGCCGACCGGAATCACCGACGCCATGACGCGGTCGCCGACGTCGCTGTCGGGGACTGCGTACACGGACACCTGCGCGAAGCCCGGGTAACCGACCAGGGAGCGTTCGATGGGTGCGGCACCGATGTTCTCGCCGTCCACTCGCAGCCAACCGGAACTGCGTCCCGCGAAGTAGACGTAACCGTCGACGTCGGTGTACGCCAGATCGCCACTCCAGTACTGGCCGTTGCGCATTCGCTCGGCGTCGGCTTCCGGGTTCTTGTAGTACCCGGCGAATGTGCCTGGGCCGGTGACATTGACCAGTTCACCAGTTGCCTCGTCGGCGTTGGTGATCCGGCCGTCGGCATCGAAGACTGCAGGCGGGCATGGCGCTCCGGTCTCGGGATCGAGGATCTTGACGCCGTCCGGGAGCAGTCCGAGGGCGCCGGGCCGGGGAACCGGTGCCGCGGAGATCGAAATGCCGCCCTCGGTGGAACCGAACCCGTCGATGACGCGAGCGTCGAAGCGCCGGACGAAGGTGGCGACGGCGGGCGCCGAACCCTCGTTGCCGTACATGATCTTCAAGGTGTTGTCCCGCTCGTTCGGCACCTCGGGGGTGGAAGCGATGAAGGACAACGGCTTTCCGACGTAGTTGGAGTACGTGATTCCGTACTTGTGAACGTCGGGTAGAAAACCCGAAGCGGAGAACTTGCGTCGCATGGCAATTCCCGCACGAGCGTGCAGCGCGACCGTCCACGCCGCCATCATCGCGTTGGAATGGAACATGGGCATCGCCATGTAGACGACGTCGTCGGCGCCGAGCCCGAAACGATCGGCAAGCATGACGCCGGGAGAGGCCAACTTGTGGTGCGTGCACCGAACCGCTTTGGGATCACCGCTGGTTCCGGAAGTGAAGATGAGCATCAACAGATCGTCGGGCTGCGCCGTCGACGCGTAGGCCGGCGTATCGGCGAAGGGCGCCAACAATTCCGCCCAGGCCGGAGAATCCACGTTGATCACCCGGACGTCGCCGAGATCGATGTCGTCGAGTAGATGTGCCTGGTTGTTCTCGGTGAAGATGACCTGGCAGTCGGAGAGCGCAATGTCTCGCGCCAATGCCGGGCCGCGCCTAGTCGTGTTCAGCCCGGCGGCGACCGAACCCGAGAACGATGCCGCTCCGAGCAGCAACGAGAACTCGGGGACGTTCTCCATCAGAAGTCCGAAATGCCTGGGGTGCGTTCGATCGAGCAGCGTGTCCAGCAGCGCTGCTCGATCGAACGAGCCTTGAACGTGCTCGCGCCAGGTGATGACCTGGTCCTCGAAACGGAGACCGCGGTCGTCGATCTCGCTGACTCCGAGGAGTAGATCGGAAACAGTGGGGCTCTGACTCATAGCTGCATCATCATCGATTCGTCTCGGACCAGGTCATGGATTTCCACTCGGTGGGACGCACTCAGGCAGGGACTGCGGCAAGTACCTTGCCGAGCGCGCGAAGCTGATCCGTTGCGTTGCCGAGCAGGAACTCGTGATGCTTGGCCGCGAGGAAGTAGCGGTGAACCGGATGGTCCTCGTCCAGACCGACACCGCCGTGAACGTGAACCGCAGTGTGCCCGACACGGTGTCCCGCATCTGCAGCCCAGAACTTGGCCGTCTGTACAGCGCCGTCGGAAGGAAGTCCTTCGCTCAGACGCCACGCGGCAGCCCACAGAGTCAGACGGACACCCTTGACGTCGATGTATCCGTCTGCGAGGCGCTGGGCCACGGCCTGGAAACTACCGATCGGTCGACCGAACTGCACACGCTCGGTGGCATATTCGGCGGTCAGCTTCAACGCTTGATCGAGCACTCCGTACTGGTAGGCGGTCGAACCGAGCTGAATTCGCTCGACGATCCACGCCGCGATGTCCGATCCCTGGGCAACCGAGCCGAGAACACGATCGGCCGGGATCTGCACCGAATCGAATTCGACGAGACCCGCGCTCGAGAAATCTGTGGTCGATTGCCTGGTAATGCTCACGCCCGCGTCCGACGGTTCGACGAGGAAGACCGCGACGCCGTCCTCGGTGATGGCGGGGACGAGGAACAGATCTGCGAGCGGTGCACTGTCGACGGTGATCTTGGCTCCGTCGATGCGCCAACCTTCGGCGGTCTTCTCGGCACGCGTGATCGGGTGCGCCGGGTCGTCGTTGTATTCCTCGGCGAGGGCCGCGGTGAGTATCTTCTCACCGGCAGCGGCAGCGCTTGCCCAGTCGTCGCGCTGCTTGTCCGAGCCGAATTCGGCTATCGCTGCGGCGGACCCGACGATGGACGTCAGGAACGGAACAGCTGCGACGCCGCGGCCAAGTTCGGCCAGGATGCTGCACTGCTCGAGGACACCGAATCCGTCGCCGCCCACCGATTCCGGAAGGGCCGCACCGAGGACGCCGGCCGAAGCCAGCGCATTCCACAAGATGGCGTCGAAGCGGTCTTCCGCGGCGTCGAGTTCACGAAGGCGATCGTTGGTGACCAGTTCGGTGACTACGGATCGTGTCAGGCCGGACAGGTCCTGCTGGGCCTCGGTAAGGGTGAATTCCATGATCGTGGGTCCTTATCGCTTCGATGCGGGAAGCCGCAGAGCTGTCATTCCGATGATGTCGCGTTGCACTTCGTTGGTACCGCCGCCGAACGTCAGGATCAGCGAAGAACGATGCATACGTTCGATGCGGCCGCGCAGAAGGGCGCCGGGGGAGTTCTGCCTGATCGTGGCGGAGGATCCGAGGATTTCCATCAGCAAGCGGTAAGCCTCGGTGGCGAATTCGGTACCGAACACCTTGTTGGCGGACGCAGCTTCGGGGCCGGGAGCGTGATCGGTTGCGGAGGCGATTTCCCAGTTCATCAACTTCAGGTACTCGGCTTTGGCATGCACGCGAGCCAGATTGATCTGCACCCATTCCTGGTCGATCATGCGTCGGCCGTCGGGCAGCTTGGTGTTCTGTGCCCACTCACGGACCTCACGCTGCGCGGTCAGAATCGGTCCGGCCGAGGTGAGGGCAACGCGCTCGTGGTTGAGCTGATTGGTGATCAGTGCCCAGCCGCCGTGTTCCTGACCCACGATCGACGACGCCGGGACCCGTACGTCCTGGTAGTAGGTGGCGCTGGTGTCGGGGCCGGCCATGGTGTGAACCGGTGTATAGGAGAAGCCTTCTGCCGTGGTGGGGACGATCAGCATGCTGATTCCCTTGTGCTTCTTGGCTTCCGGATCGGTGCGGCACGCCAACCACACGTAGTCGGCGTACTGGATCAGGCTGGTCCACATCTTCTGCCCGTTGATGACGTAATCGTCACCGTCACGGACCGCCGACGTGCGCAGAGAGGCCAGGTCGGTGCCGGCCTCGGGCTCGGAGTAGCCGATCGCGAAGTGGAGCTCACCGCGAGAGATCTTGGGCAGGAAGAAGGCCTTCTGCTCGTCCGTACCGAAATGCATGATTGTCGGCGCTACCGAATTGATCGTCAGGAACGGCACCGGCGCACCGGCGATGGCGGCTTCGTCGGTGAAGATCAGCTGGTCCATCGCGGAGCGTTCCTGTCCGCCGTACTCTTTCGGCCAACCCAGGGTGAGCCAGCCGTCCTGGCCCATCTGCGCGACGACTTCGCGGTACACATTGCCTTCGCCGTACTCACCCGTCGTGGCGGCGAGCGCTTCACGCCGCTCGGGAGTCATCAGTTGTGCGAAGTAGGCACGCAACTCCTCCTGGAGCTGTTGCTGCTCAGGGGTGTAGGTGATGTGCATGGTTACCTCTCCATAGAGATACGAATCAAAGCGTCAACCATTCGATTGACACAGGTTCTATCGATGCGTTCATCGGCGACAAGGGGCGCCCTCGCCGTCTCCGGCGGATCGTTCGACGTCCGTTCTCGGTACTTTTTCGAATCATTGCACACGACTGAAACAGGTTCTAGTGTTATCGCCAGGAACGGTGTGCGGCACAGCCCTGCGGCACTCGTTTCGTATCCGTGTTCGTGTGAGCAGTTGTGAGTAGAGAAGAGGAATCGCCATGGAGGTCAGGGTTGATCTGGACCGTTGCGAGGCAAACGGTGTGTGCGTCGGGATCGCGCCCGATATTTTCGACCTCGACGACAACGAGGAGCTCGTGATCAGTTCTGTGCGCCCACCGGAGGATCGCTGGGAGGATGTCCGTTCCGCGATCGCTCAGTGCCCGCGCGCGGCACTGACCGAACATCCGTGACGATGGTTGCCCAAAACAAGAACACGTTCTAAAGTTGCGAACTCGTGGGTCACGGCAATCGAGCCGGGTAACTCGACACACGACCGCAGAGAACCGGGAGAGCGCTTCGATGAATGCTGTGAACAGCCCAGAAACCAGTCTCGAAGGCAAGGTCGCCATCGTGACCGGTGCCGGATCGGGGCTCGGAAAGTTCGAGGCCATCGGTCTGGCGAAGGCCGGTGCGTCGTTGGTCGTCAACGATCTGGCCCCGAACGAGGCCGTCGAAGCAACGCTCGAGGAGATCCGCGGTCTCGGCGCCAAAGTCGAATTCGTGGCAGGCAACGTCGGTGAGCGTTCTACCGCCGACGCACTGATGGAAGCAGCGCAGGGGCAGTTCGGCAGTGTCGATATTGTCGTCAACAATGCCGGCGTCGTACGCGACCGGATGCTGTTCAACATGTCCGACGAAGACTGGGATCTGGTACTCGAAGTTCATCTTCGCGGCCATTTCCTCCTGTGCCGCAACGCCGCTGCCTACTGGCGGGCGAAATCCAAGGAAGCCGGGGCGCCGGTGTACGGGCGCATCGTCAACACTTCTTCGGAGGCGGGCCTTCTCGGACCGGAAGGGCAGCCCAACTACGGCGCTGCAAAAGCCGGAATCACGGCGCTGACGTTGTCGGCCGCACGTGGGCTCTCGCGCTACGGCGTACGGGCCAACGCGATCTGCCCGCGGGCACGGACGTCGATGACCGAAGGTGTGTTCGGTGACGCGCCGGCCGACGGCATCGATCCGCTCTCGCCCGAGCATGTGGCATCGCTCGTCTCGTACCTGGCATCACCAGCGGCCGACGCCGTCAACGGTCAGGTATTCGTGGTGTACGGACCGATGGTTGCGCTGATGGCGGCGCCCGTCGTCGAGCAGAGGTTCGATGCAGAGGGAGATTCCTGGTCGCCGGAAACGCTGTCCGCAGTGATGGGTGACTACTTCGCTGACCGTGACCCGGCAAAGATGTTCTCGGCATCGGCGGCCCTGCGCGCGTTGGGCTGATCGACGGCGCTGATTCTCGGGTGCGCGACACGTAGAACCGTTGTTCACACTCAGACGGTCTACGTGTCCACTTCCTGGTAGAAATAGCGTGTTCACGAGTCGGTGGGCGCGGCAGTTTGCCTGCGTTCTGTAACGAGACCAACGGTCTCGAAAAAACTGGACTGTGTTCCAATTTTGCATTCCTGCGAACGATGCGATATTCGATCGGCGTGCCCAGTCAAGGCTCTCGCATGGCTGAATTGCGAACCTGGCGCCGAAAGGCGCCGATCATTCAAAAGTATTAATTTCCAGGATATTTCGGCGAAAATCACATCGAAAAGGGATGCTTCCCATGTCTCCGATCTTCCGGTTTCGGATCGGCGCAGTGAGGCTACTCCTCAGAGTTGGACACTTGTTTTTGACAGGTGAACACGTTCTAGTTAATATGACCTGAGTCACAAGCTGTCGGGGGCTGGACTATGAGAACAGACAGTACTGCGGCAACCAAGGACGAGGAGGGCGAATGGTAGACCTCGTCGAGGTGCCATTACGAGCGGTCGGTGGCTTCTTTCAGATGTCCGCCCAAACCTTGAGGGCAGTCTTCTCCCGCCCTTTCCAGCGGCAAGAGTTCATCGATCAGGCCTGGTTCGTGGCCCGAGTCTCGATGGTGCCGACGGTGCTGGTCGCAATCCCGTTCACTGTGCTGGTCAGCTTCACCATCAACATTCTCTTGCGCGAGATCGGTGCAGCCGACCTCAGTGGTGCCGGAGCTGCCCTCGGCACCGTCACGCAGGTCGGCCCCATCGTCACCGTGCTGATCGTCGCCGGCGCCGGCGCAACCGCCATCTGCGCGGATCTTTCGGCCCGAACCATCCGCGAAGAGATCGACGCCATGAAGGTGCTCGGGATCAATCCCATCCACCGGTTGGTCGTTCCCCGAGTGCTCGCGTCGACAGGTGTGGCGCTGCTCCTCAACGGACTGGTCTGCACCATCGGCATCCTCGGCGGTTTCGTCTTCTCCGTGTTCATCCAGGACGTGAACCCCGGCGCCTTCGTCAACGGCATCACACTGCTCACCGGATTCGGTGAGCTCATGCTCTCCATGGTCAAAGCAGGGCTGTTCGGCATGATCGCCGGCCTGGTTGCGGCCTACCTCGGACTCAACGTCAAAGGCGGCGCCAAGAGCGTCGGTGACGCGGTCAACCAGACCGTCGTGTTCGCATTCATGGCGCTCTTCGTCGTCAACGTGCTCATCACGACCATCGGTATCAAGTTGACGGCCGGATGAGGCCCACGGCAGTCGGAGAGATCGAAGTGGACAGAACGACAAACGACAGACGGGAGGAGATCTGATGGCGTTGGCCGCAGCGGGACGCTTCCCGCGCACACGTCGACAGATCGGCTCGATCTCTCGCAGTATCGACAGCATCGGTGATCAAGCGCTGTTCTTCGCGAAGGCTCTCGGTCACGCTCCCAAGGCGCTGATGCGCTATCCACGTGAAACTCTGCGACTGATCGCCGAGATCAGCATGGGCACCGGTGCGCTCGCCGTCATCGGTGGCACCGTCGTGATCGTCGGATTCCTGACACTGTTCACCGGTGGCACCATCGCCGTTCAGGGCTACAGCTCGCTGGGCAACATCGGCGTCGAAGCACTGACGGGCTTCTTCGCCGCCTTCATCAACGTTCGCATCGCAGCGCCGGTCATCGCCGGAATCGGCCTCGCCGCGACCATCGGCGCCGGCTCCACCGCGCAGCTCGGTGCGATGCGCGTCTCCGAAGAGATCGACGCGCTGGAGACGATGGCGATCCCGTCGATTCCGTATCTGGTCAGCACCCGCGTCATGGCCGGCATGATCGCGATCATCCCGCTGTACTCACTGGCGGTCATCGCGTCGTTCGTCGCCAGCCGCTTTGCGACGGTGTTCCTCTACAACCAGTCCGGCGGCGTGTACGACCACTACTTCACGACCTTCCTGATACCCACGGACATACTGTGGTCGTTCGCCCAGGCGATAGTCATGGCGCTGGCCGTCATGCTCATCCACACCTACTACGGCTTCAACGCAACCGGTGGCCCGGTCGGCGTCGGTGTCGCGGTGGGTAACGCAGTGCGCGCCTCGTTGATCGCGGTCGTCACGGTCACCCTGCTCATCTCACTCGCCATCTACGGCGGGTCCGGCAACTTCAACCTGTCGGGATAGGCGGGCAAGCGATGACCGTACCCAGATGGCACAAGAAGTTGGCCGCAGCCGGCCTGGTCCTCGGACTCGTGGCGATCGTCGCCGTTGCTCTCACCATGTTCTCGGGTGGGTTCACCAAGAGCACGCCCATCACCGTGACGTCCACGCGTGCCGGCCTCGTCATGGAACCCAATGCCAAGGTGAAGTTGCGCGGAGTGCAGGTCGGCCGCGTCGAATCGATCTCCCTCGACGGGGACCAGGCAAACCTGAAGTTGGCGATGGACCCGGGCCAGATGTCGAAGATTCCGTCGAATGCCCGGGTGGAGATCAAGACCACCACGGTGTTCGGTGCGAAGTACGTCAACATCGTGATCCCCGACGATCCGTCGACCCAGCCGATCCAGGAGGGTGCTGTCATCGCTTCGGACAGCGTCACCGTCGAGTTCAACAGTGTCTTCGAACATCTTTCGGACGTACTCGCGAAGATCGAACCGGAAAAGCTCAACGCCACACTCGGCGCGATCTCCACCGCACTCAACGGGCGCGGCGAGTCGCTGGGTGAGGTTCTCGAGCTCGGTGACACCTATCTGAAGAAGATGAATCCGGTTCTGCCGCAGCTCCAGGAAGACTTGGTCGGCGCCGCCGATGTCACCAATCTGTACGCCGACGTGGCACCGGATCTGATGCGCATTCTCGACAATGCCACCGCGACAAGCGGATCGATCGTGGCCGAGCAGGCAAACCTCGACTTGCTGTTGCTCAACGTCACCGGCCTCGCGGACACCGGCAACGCGTTGTTGACCGACAACGAGCAGAACCTGACCACCGCCCTCGACACTCTGACCGCGACGACGACCCTGCTCGACAAGTACTCGTCAGGTCTGACGTGCTTCATCGTCGGGTTGAACGACGGCCGGATCAAGTTCGAGCCACTGGCAGGCACCGGGGACAAAGCGGCGCTGATGCTGAGTGCGAGCTTCATGTACGGCGCCGAGGCGTACCAGAATCCGCAATCTCTCCCCAAGGTCGCGGCCTCCGGCGGACCCAATTGTTATGGTCTGCCCGAATTCGATCCGAAGGTCGACGGGCATGCACCGTTCGCAGTCACCAACACCGGCAACGTGCCCTTCGTTCCCAACACCGAACTGCGCGTTACCGTGCCGACCATTTTCCAGTATCTCTTCGGTGACTCCTACGAGCAGGAAGACGGGAAGTGATGAGACCGACCACGGTCAAGCTGCTGATTTTCACCGTCGTCATGGCGGTCATCTTCGCCGGACTGGCGATCGTCTTCAGTCAGGTGCGCTTCAGCAGCAGCAACGGATTTCACGCCACCTTCTCGGACGTCTCGGGACTCAAGTCCGGCGACAAGGTCCGCATCGCCGGTGTTCCGGTCGGGTCGGTCACCGGAGTGTCCATCGGTGACTCCAACCAGGCCGAGGTCGAGTTCGACGTCGACACCAAGTACTCGCTGATGAAGAGCACCAAAGCGACTGTGCGCTACGAGAACCTGGTGGGCGATCGCTACATGGAACTGCTCGAGGGCGCCGGTTCCACCGAGACGCTTCCGTCGGGAGGATCCATTCCGGTCGATCAGACGTCGCCCGCTCTCGATCTGGATCTGCTGCTCGGCGGATTCAAGCCGCTGCTTCGTTCGCTCGACCCGCAGCAGGTCAACGACCTCTCCGGGGCCCTGCTGCAGGTACTCCAGGGCCAGGGCGGAACGCTGGTTTCGTTGCTGGGAAACACCAGTTCGTTCACCAGCACGTTGGCGGACCGAGACCAGCTGATCGGGGACGTCATCACCAATCTCAACGATGTACTCGGCACCATCAACGACAAGGGCGATCAGTTCTCCACCACGATCGATCAGCTCCAGCAGTTGGTCAGTGGATTGGCGAAGGACAGTGGCCCGATCGGTAATTCGATCACCGAGATCGCCGGTGCCACGGGAGATCTCGCGTCGTTGCTGCAGGCGACACGTCCGGACATCCAGACGCTGATCGGGGAGACCAACCGAACGATGACGCAGCTGGACCTGGGCAAGGACGACATCAACACCGCTCTCGATCGTCTGCCGTCCGACTACCGGAAGCTGATCCGAGTGGGCACGTACGGAGCGTTCTTCCAGTTCTATCTGTGCGCCAACACTTTCAAGTTCTCCGGACCTGACGGAACGACGATCATCTTGCCCACGGCAGTCCAGGACACGGGAAGGTGCGCAAAAGTCTCATGACCCCTACCCGTGAACGTAATCCGGTACAGATCGGTGTCATCGGTCTCGTCCTGGCGGTGGCAACCGTCGGTGCCACGCTTCAATACGATCAACTCCAGTTCATCAACGGCGGCATTCGCTACTCGGCGTACTTCCAAGATGCCGGCGGCTTGGTCGCCGGCGACAACGTGACCATGGCCGGCGTGAATGTCGGCAAGGTCAGCGACGTCGAACTCGACGACCAGAAGGTACTGGTCACCTTCACCGTTCAGGACGGCGTCGCCCTGGGCGAGCAGACAGCGGCCGATATCAAGACCAACACGGTTCTCGGCCGAAAGTCGTTAGCGGTGCGGCCGGAAGGATCCGGACTGCTGCGGACGGACACGCCGATTCCTATCGAGCGCACCAACTCCCCGTACTCGCTCAACGACGCTCTGGGTGACCTCGGGACAACGGTGTCCGAACTCGACACGGAACAGATCAACGATTCGCTCAACGCGATCTCGGACACCCTGGCCGATACTCCGCCAGAACTTCGCACCGCATTGGACGGAATGACGCGGCTTTCGCAGAGCATCAACTCACGCGACGAGAGCCTGCTCCAATTGCTCTCGCGGGCCGAAGATGTCACCAAGATCCTTTCCGACAGAAGCGGTCAGATCGATTCGTTGCTGGTCGACGGCAACAAGTTGTTTGCCGAACTGAGCTTGCGGCGTGACGCGATCAGCGAACTGATCGTCAACACCGGCGCAGTCTCACGTCAACTGTCAGCGCTGGTGCAGGAGAACGAGGCCCAGATGGGGCCGACCCTCGAGAAGCTGAATTCGGTCGCCGAGGTTCTCCAGCAGAACAAGGACAACATCGCGGGAGCGCTCGACGGACTCGGACCGTACATCACCGCGCTCGGTGAGACCGTGGCCAGCGGCCCGTTCTTCGACGCCTTCATCATCAACATTCTGCCGAGCAACTGGTGGAAGACCCTGGTGGACACCAGCGTCGCGCCCGAGCAGGTTCCGGGCGACCTGGAAGACTTCTTCCCCGGTATTCCACCGACGATCAGGGGGCCGGGAGAATGACCGAGACCATGACTTCACAGGATCCACAGGGCTCCACCAACCCACGCAAGAAGTGGGTGCTGATCGGAGCGGGTGTGCTGGTCGCTCTGCTCGTCGCCGGTGCGGCCTACCTCTTCATCCCTGGCCTGGGCAAGACCAAGATCTCCGCGCACTTCGTCTCGACCACCGGTCTCTACGAGGGCGATGTCGTGCGAGTGCTCGGTGTCAACGTCGGCAAGGTGACCAAGATCGAACCGCGTGATCGGGACACCTACGTCGAGATGAAGATCGATTCGAGCGTCGACGTTCCGGCAGATGCCAAGGCGCTCATCGTTGCTCAAAGCCTCGTGTCCGCACGCTTCGTGCAATTGACCCCCGTGTACTCCGGCGGGGAACAGATGCCCAACGGCGGCGAGATCCCGATCGAGCGCACCGCCGTTCCGGTGGAGTGGGACGAGATCAAGACCGAACTGACCAAACTGTCGGACGCACTCGGACCGGAGGGTCTGGACGATCAGGGTTCCCTCGGTCGATTCATCGACACCGTGGGAACGAACCTCGACGGTAACGGTGAGTCGATTCGGTCGACGCTGCGCGAACTCTCGGCCACGATGCACACGCTGTCCGAAGGCCGGACCGATTTGTTCTCCACCATTCGGAACCTGCAGGCGTTTGTCACTGCGTTGTCCTCGAGTAACGAGCAGATCGTGCAGTTCAGCGGTCACCTCGCTTCGGTGACAAGCGTTCTCGCAAGCAGCTCCGACGAGTTGGGTACCGCCCTCAGTGATCTCGACCTGGCCGTCGGCGACGTCCAGCGGTTCGTCAAGGACAACAGCGAGGGACTGAGCGAATCGGTTGCGCGTCTCGCCGATGCCACTCAGGTACTGACTGACAAGCGCCCGGAGATCGAGCAGGTTCTGCACTCCGGACCGACGTCGCTTGCCAACTTCTATCAGATCTACAAGCCGGCTCAGGGCAGTATGACCGGCGCAATTGCACTGAGTAACTTCAAGAATCCGATCCAGTGGATCTGTGGTTCCATCGAAGGTATCGAGAGTGGTAACTCCCAGAACAGTGCCGACCTGTGTAAGCAGTACCTCGGGCCGGTGCTCAGCACCATGATCGGCAACTACCCCGGATTCCTGTTCAACCCGGTCGCGGGCGTGCAGGCTTTCCCGGATCAGATCGTCTACACCGAGCCGGGATTGGAAGCGGCAAGTCAGAATCAGCCGGAAACCGTCGCAGGACCGATGTCAGGTGCTCCCATGACGAGTGTTCCCAAGGATCTCGCCGAACTCTTCAACATGGGCGGAGGGAACTGATGCGGGTAGCTCGCAAGACCACGGTTGCGGTGTTGGCCACGGCAGTGGCTCTCGGCGCCAGCGGTTGTGAATGGAACGGTCTCAACTCGGTGCCGATGCCAGGCACTCAAGGCCGGGGCGAAGGCGCATACGAGGTTCAGATCGAGATGCCGAACGTGACTACGCTGTCGCAGAATTCGCCCGTCCGGGTGGATGACGTGGCAGTGGGAAGCGTTTCGAACATCGAGGTTCAAGGCTGGCACGCTCTGGTGACGGTGTCGCTGAATCCCGAGGTTCAGTTGCCGGCCAACGCGACGGCAAAAATCGGTCAGACCAGCTTGCTCGGCTCTCAGCACATCGAGTTGGCGCCGCCGGTTGGAGAAGAGCCCGAGGGCCGACTCGAAGCCGGTGACCTGATTCCGATCGAGCGAGCGGGCGCTTACCCGACGACGGAACAGACGCTGTCGTCGCTGTCGGTTGTTCTCAACGGCGGCGGTCTCGCTCAGGTTCAGGACATCACGAAGGAACTCAACGCCGCTCTCGGTGGGCGTGAAGATTCCGTTCGAGACCTCCTGCCTCAGCTCGATCAGCTGGTCGGAAGTCTGGACAAGCAACGAGGCGACATCGTTTCGGCGATGGAAGGACTCGATCGACTGTCCTCGACCGTCCAGGCACAGCACGACACCTTGAACAAAGCGCTCGAGGGTATTCCGCCGGCACTCGAGATTCTTGTCGCTCAGCGTCAGGACATCACCAACGCGTTGACCTCCCTCGGTGGTCTCAGCGAGGTGGCCAGTCGCGTCATCCAGGAGAGCGGCGACGATTTCGCGACCAACGTTCGGGCTCTTTCGCCGACTCTGAAGGCCTTGGCGGATTCGGGTAACGCTCTCACTCAGGTTCTCGGAGTCCTCTTGACGTTCCCGTTCCCACAGAACGGAATCGACAACGTCATCCGCGGTGACTATGCCAACCTGGCGATGACCATCGACATCTCGCTGCCCCGACTCGACGCGAACTTCCTCACCGGAACTCCGTTGGCCGGAACACTCTCCGGACCAGAAGGCGTGTTGGGTAAGCAGGCGGGGCTCGCCGGACAGACAGGCAACCCGTTGAGCGATCCGCTCAAGCCTGCCGCACCGCCGGCACAAGCTCCCGCCGGACAGGCTCCCGCTGCGCAGGCCCCGGCAGCGGATCCGAATACCATTCAGATTCCGGGACTTCCGCCGATCAACATTCCAGGACTTCCTCAGGGGGCACCGGCACCATGATGCTCACAAAGTTCGTCCGTATCCAGCTCACCATCTTCGCCGTCTTGACGGTTGTCGGTTTGATCGTGATGGCCACTCAGTACGTGCGTGTTCCGGCGATGGTCGGTATCGGCCGTTACGACGTCACTGTCGAATTGCCCGCCACCGGTGGGCTGTACAAGAACTCGAACGTCACCTACCGCGGTCAGACCATCGGCGTCGTGAACGCGGTGGAGTTGTCGGAAACGGGCGTGAATGCGCGACTGTCTCTCGAGAGCGGCGTCAAGGTGCCCTCGGACGTCGACGCTGCGGTCAAGAGTGTGTCGGCGATCGGCGAGCAGTTCGTCGATCTGATTCCGCACACCGACAGCTCCGGAGCGATCGTGGTCGACGGGCATCTGGAAAACGGATCGGTGATTCCCGAAGACCGAACCAGCATTCCCCAAGATGTCGGCGCGATGCTCGATCAGGCAGATCTGTTGCTGCAGAGCATTTCCGACACCAAGCTCAAGACCGTCATCGACGAATCCTTCAAGGCGTTCAACGGTGCCGGCCCGGATCTGCAGAAGCTGATCGACTCGGCTCGGCTGTTCGTCGAGGAGGCGAACAACAACTCCGACGCGACCAAGACCCTGATCGAGCAGGCCGGTCCACTCCTGGACACTCAGGTGGTCAGCAGCGATGCCATCCGTTCCTGGACAAGCAATCTGGTGACGTTCACCGATCAGCTCCGAGCCAGCGACCCTGATCTGCGTGCCGTCATCCAGAAGGGGCCGGCGGCAGCGGCGGAGGCGAATGCTCTTCTGCAAGACATGCAGCCGACATTGCCGATTCTTCTGGCGAACCTCGTGTCCGTCGGACAGGTCGGCGTGATCTACAACAACGCGATCGAGCAGATTCTGGTCATCTACCCGCCGCTGGCCGCAGCGCTGGTCACGGTGGCAGGCTCCGGCCCGGCTGCGGATGGTGCACTGGTGGACTTCCACATGGAGGTCAACGACCCGCCGCCGTGCACTACAGGATTCCTGCCCGCAGAGCAGTGGCGCAGTCCGAAGGACGAATCACCGATCGAGACGCCGTCGGATCTCTTCTGCCAGGTTGCCCAGGATTCGCCGATCGCCGTGCGCGGCGCGAGAAACCTTCCCTGCGAGGAGTATCCGGGACGTCGTGCGCCGACGGTCGAACAGTGCCGTTCCGGCTACGTACCGATGGGCACGAACCCGCAATCCGGGCCTCCGGAACCGATTACCGCGACCCCGAGCTCGTACACGTCGACGCCTTCGGTCTCGGCTCGTCGGTACGATCCGATTACAGGCACGTACATCGGGCCGGACGGAAGGACGTACTCGCAACCGAATCTCGGTGGCGGCGACGTCAGTCTCGAACAGTTCATGAAGGGTCAGCAGGGTTGATGACAGACGAAGATCCACAGGCCGGGCAGCGGGTGCGCCGTCGCGCGTCTCGCAGCGCCGGACCCACGGGTGCGGATGCAGACGCTGCCGCGGTAGTAGTGCCCACCGAAAAGAAGTCGGCCGAACAGAAGTCGGCTGAGCAGAAGCCAGATGAGCAGAAGGCGGCGGCGCCAGTTGCTTTGGGCAAGCCCGATACTCCACCTGAGAAGGTCGTCAGCGGTGATCAGGTCGCGACCAAGGCCGAGCCGACCGGTACCGCCGAAACCCCCGCAGAAACTGCTGTGGACACCCCTGTTCGTTCGAAGTCCAAGGCCGGGTTGGTAGTCGGGATCGCCGTTGCTTCGGTGATCGCTGTTGCTCTTGCGGCCTTGACGGTGTTTCTTCTCGTCGACCGGAACAAGGCGTCCAATGCCGACGAGGACCGAGCCCGCTACGTGGCCGGTGCCCGGACCACCGCACTGAATCTGACGACACTGCACGCGGATACAGCGGCTGCCGACCTCGACAAGTTTCTCGCCGGCACCACCGACGAGTTCAAGTCGCAGTTCGACGGACGCAAGGATTCGTTTGTCAACGTCCTCGGGCAGGCCGGAGTTCAAACCGACGGCGAGGTGCTCGAGGCCGGGTTCGAGAAATCCGACGGCGATTGCGGGACTTCATTGGTCGCGGTGCGCGCGATGCAGAAGAACGGCGACGAAGCGCCCGCCGAACGCAACTACCGACTCCGAATCACCATGTGCGGCGTCGACGGGCAGTTGCTTGCCTCGAATGTGGAGTTTGTGCCATGACCCCAGAAGTGAACCCCGAGACGTCCAAGCAAGTTTCGCCGAAGCCGAAGCGCGCCGCACCGCTCGCCATCATCCTGTGCGTCATCAGTGCAGTGGCCATCGCGTTGGCGGCAGTGTCGGCGTATCTCTACTTCGGTCCGGACGGAACGCGTGACACCGCAGCGATCGATCAGACCAGAGACGAAGTGGCACAGGCCTCTTCCGATCAGGCGGTTGCGATGTTCCAGTATGACTACAACAACGTCGATCAGCAGTTGCACGCGGCCACAGACGGTTTGACGGGCGATTTCCAGGGCACGTTCACCAACCTGATCGAATCGGTGATCATTCCGGGAGCCAAGGAAAAGTCGCTGACCGTTCAGGTAGTCGTCCAGGGTGCCGCGGTTCTCGACGCCGAGGCAGACAGCGCGACGACGATGCTGTTCCTCAATCAGATCACGACGTCTTCGGAATCGCCCGAAGCCGTTGCCAGTGGCAGTCGCGTGAAGATGAGTCTGGAGAAGCAGGACGGGCGTTGGCTCGTGAACAACGTCCAACCCTTCTGATCAAACACACGAAGGCTGGAGTCGGGTACGAAAGAGGCTGGGGCCGCGGAGATTCACTCTCCGCGGCCTCAGCCTTTGTGCACTGTCCTCAGTGGTCTTGTGCTTCGGCCGGGGCGATCAGCGCCGGGCCTGCGGCACCGCCGTGTGCGAGCGCGTCGAGGAACGAGCGCGCCCAGCGGTCGACGTCGTGCGTCAGGACCTGACGACGTAGCGCACGCATGTGGCGCCGGCCGTCCTCGCGCGGTTGATTGAGGGCCTTCTCCATCGAATCCTTGACGTCGTCGAGGTCGTGAGGATTGCACAGGAATGCCTGGCGGAGTTCTGCTGCGGCACCGGTGAATTCGCTGAGCAGCAATGCACCACCCAGATCACTGCGGCAGGCGACGTATTCCTTCGCGACGAGGTTCATGCCGTCACGCAGCGGCGTGACGAGCATGAGATCGGCGGCGACGAAGAACGCGACCAGTTCGTCGCGTGGGATCGGCCGATGGATGTAATGGACGACGGGGCGGCCGACTTCGCTGAACTCGCCGTTGATCCGGGAGACCTTCTGCTCGATGTCTCCGCGCATCTGTACGTAGCTTTCGACGCGTTCGCGGCTCGGGGTCGCCAACTGCACCATGACGGTGTCGGCGGGATCGATGCGCTTCTCCATGAGAAGTTCGTGGAGCGCAGCGAGCCTGACGTCGATGCCTTTGGTGTAGTCGAGGCGGTCGACGCCCAGCATGATGTGCTTGGGGTTTCCGAGTTCTTTGCGAATCTGCTTGGCGCGGTCTCGAATTGCCTTGGTGCGCGAGAGCTCGTCGAGCTGGCCGGAGTCGATGGAGATAGGGAAGGCGCCGACGCGGACGCTACGGAAACCTACTTGCACCACACCGAGTTTGGAGCGGACGCCGACGGTTCCACGTGAAGTCTGTTGCCCGGCAAGGCGTCTGGCCAGGTACAGGAAGTTCTGTGCGCCACCCGGAAGGTGGAAGCCGATGAGGTCGGCGCCGAGGAGGCCTTCGACGATCTCGGTGCGCCACGGCATCTGCATGAACAGCTCGACCGGGGGAAACGGAATGTGCAGGAAGAAGCCGATGGTCAGGTCGGGGCGCAGCATCCGCAGCATCTTCGGTACCAACTGCAGCTGGTAGTCCTGGATCCAGACTGTCGCGCCCTGTGCCGCTGCCTTGGAGGTGGCTTCGGCGAATCGCCGGTTCACCTCGACGTAGGCGTTCCACCATTCGCGGTGGTACTCGGGTTTGACGATGACGTCGTGATAGAGCGGCCAGAGGGTGGCGTTGGAGAATCCCTCGTAGTACTCGTTGATCTCCTCGGCGCTCAGCGGCACGGGGTAGAGCTCGAGTCCGTCTTCGACGATGGGGTCGAGCTCGGCGTCCGCCACCCCCGCCCAGCCCACCCACGCGCCCTGATTGCTGCGCAGGATCGGCTCGAGAGCGGTGACCAGTCCGCCGGGGCTTCGCTTCCAGCGGGTGGTGCCGTCGGGAAGCCGTTCCAAGTCGACGGGCAGGCGGTTCGCTACGACAACGAACTCAGCCTGACCGGACACGGCTTCACCGGTCGAAGAAGCAGGTGCGCTGTCAGAAAGGGTTGAACTGGTCGAATCCGGACTGACAGGCACGTGGTTCCTTCTCGGTCGGTGAGGGAAAGATTCAGTCGAGCTTGGCGGCGGGGGAGATACCGAGCATCGAGAGCAGCATCCTGCACTCGTCGGCATCTTCCGCGTAGGCAGCGACGACGCGCTGTGCCTGACGAGCAGTTTCGTCCGCTACGGGCTCGAGGTCCTCGTCCGCGATCTCGGTTTCGACGGTCGTGTTCTCAGCCATCATGTTCCTCTCGTGCTTGCCTGCACGGCGCAAGCAATGGTTCTTACTCGCGACTCTATGAGAACTGGGCGTGTCGACGCTAGTTGCTCATGTATTAGGGTCGACTTACTTATCTCTGTACTCAACTTTATCGCTTCCATCGATGCTTGGAGTTCCATGAGTTCGACCCCCTCGAGTGTGACCGTCGACTCGGACGAGCCGGATAGTGGCAATCACAGCGGTGCTGCGATTTTGCGACGTGTCCTCGTCCGTAACCGTGGTCCGCTCGCCATCGGCACGGTTCTGGTCTGTCTGCACCAACTGACCGAGACGGCGGTGCCGATCTCCATCGGTGTGATCATCGACCGTGCGGTGGAGACTTCGGACACCACGGCCCTGATCGTCTCCATCGTCGGTCTCGCGGCTCTCTTTCTCGTTCTGACGGCCGCCTGGCGCTTCGGCGCACGCTTCATCGTCACCGCGATGCAGCAGGAGGCTCATCGCCTCCGGCTCGAGGTGGCGCACCGCGTCCTCGATCCGCGTGGGGTGCGCACCGATCTGCGTTCGGGTGAATTGCTGACAGTCTCGACATCCGATGCCGAGCAGACTTCGTGGATCGCGGACATCGTCCCGCGCGCCGCTGCGGCCCTGACAGCTGCGGTGGCGTCGGCGGTGGCGTTGGTGTGGATCGACCTCTGGCTGGGGCTGGCCGTTCTGATCGGAACGCCGGTCATTCTCGGTCTGCTGCAATTGGCGGCGCCTCTCATCACGTCGAGGGCCACCGGTCAGCAGGCGTCGATCGCTCGGGCGTCGGCGATGGCTACGGATCTGGTCAGCGGATTGCGTCCGCTGCGCGGTGTCGGCGGCGAGAAGACCGCGTCGGCGCGCTACCGCACGGTCAGCCGTCAAGCGCTCGCATCGACGATCGGCACGGCCAAGGCGACCGGTATCTACACCGGCGTTGCCGCGACCGTCAGTGCGTTGCTCGCGGTCGGTGTTGCGGGCTTCGCGGGATACTTCGCGTTGCAGGGCCGGATCACGGTCGGTGAACTGATCACCGTGGTGGGGCTTGCGCAGTTCATCATCGAACCGCTCGGCTTGCTTGCGTCCATTCCCGGATACTTCGCGGTGGCGCGAGCGTCGTCGGATCGACTGGCACTGGTCTTGGACGCGGAGCCACTGCGTGGCGCGGGTTCGCAGACCGAACTCGAAGGCACCGACCTGACTCTCGACGGAGTCGAGTACAAATCGCTCAAGGGCATCGATCTGCATCTGCCTGCCGGAGAACTGCTGGGCGTCGTGGCTTACCAGCCGCAGGACGCCGACGCCCTTGTCGCGGTCCTGTCCGGTCAGCTGGCGCAGGACGCGTATCGCGGAGTGGTGAGGGTTGGCGGAATCAGCCTGTCCGACATGGACTTGCGATTGGCACGTCGGACGGTGTTGGTGGAGCCGCACATCACCGATCTGTTTTCCGGGTCGCTTGCGTCGAACGTCACCGCGGGCGCCGGTGATGGCGCTGCTCTCGACATCCAGAGCGCTCTGGTGGCGTCGGCAGCGGCGGATGTCGTCGATGCACATCCGGACGGTCTCGACCTCGAAGTGACCGATCGGGGCGCCAGTTTGTCGGGAGGCCAGCGGCAACGCGTCGCCCTCGCGCGCGCCTTGGTGGCACAGGCACCCGTGATGGTCCTGCACGATCCGACGACGGCGGTGGACGCGGTGACCGAGGCGTCGATCGCCGAAGGAATCGCAGAACTGCGGCACGAGGGTGCCAGTGGCATCCACACGACGGTATTGATCACCAGCAGCCCCGCCTTGCTGGCCGTGACGGATCGGGTGATCGTGTTGAACGACGGAGTGATCGCCTCGATCGGCACACATTCCGAACTCTCTCGCGGCGACGCGAACTACCGAGGAGCGGTGCTGCGGTGACGGCCACGGACATGACAACCGAAATGCCGGCCGGGGAGAACGCCGAGAAGGTGACAGAGCGCGAGTTGTTGCCGATCGCGAGTGGTCGCCAGACCTGGAGGTGGTTGCGGGCGGCGTTGGCCGAACACCGGATGCAGAGCCTGCTGGTCCTGATCGTCGCGGCTTCGGCGTCGGCGATGGCCCTGGTGCCGATTTACGTCTTCGGTGTCCTGGTCGACCGGGTCCGGGAGAACGCGCCCACGTCGACGATCGTCGGGGTGGTCGTGATCATCGCCGCTGCCGCAATCGTGGGCGGTGTGTTCACCGGTGTGGCTGCCTATCTGATCAAGCGGCTCGGTGAGACGATCCTGGCGGATCTGCGAGAGCGGACCGTGGACCGGGCACTGCGACTGCCGATCCAGACCGTCGAGAAGGTCGGTAAGGGCGATCTGCTCTCGCGCGTCGGCGACGACGTGTCGGTGATCGCCAAGGCCGTGTCCGACGTGGTTCCCGGCATGATCGCGGCGGTTCTGCTCGTGGCTCTGAGCATGGTGACCATGCTCGGACTCGACTGGCGACTCGGTCTGGCCGGAATGGTCGCGCTGCCGATGTACGCGCTGGCGCTCAAGTGGTACCTGCCACGCTCGGCTCCCGTTTACGCAGCCGAGCGGGTAGCGATGGGCGCTCGTTCACAAGCGCTGATCAGCAGTCTCCAGGGTGCGAAGACGGTCCGTGCGTACAGCCTCGAGAAGGAACACCTCGGGCAGATCGATGCGGCGTCGGCAAAAGCGCGCGATCTGGCAGTCGGAGTGTTCGGCCTGTTCACGAGGTTCGCCGGTCGAGGTAACCGCGCCGAATTCGTGGGCCTGTCCATGATTCTCGTCGTCGGATTCCTGCTGGTCCGTGAGGACGTCGTGACAGTCGGCCAGACGACGACTGCTGCGCTGCTGTTCCACCGCCTGTTCAACCCGATCGGCTCACTGCTCTACACCTTCGACGAAGTGCAGTCGGCCGGCGCCAGCCTCGCGCGACTGGTCGGCGTCGTCGAGATCGAGGAAACGGAGCCTTCGACGGATGCAGGTTCCGTTCCGGCCGACGGTTCGCTGCGTCTGGATGACATTCGGCACAGCTACGACGGTGGTCATGAGGTTCTCCACGGAGTGAGCCTCACACTGCGAGCGGGGGAACGCGTGGCGCTCGTCGGTTCGACCGGAGCCGGAAAGACGACGCTCGCGGCGATCGCTGCCGGTTCGATCACTCCGACGTCGGGCCGGGTGTCGATCGGCGGTGTCCCGCTTGCCGACCTCGATGACCTACGACGCCACATCGCGATCGTGAGTCAGGAGGTTCATGTCTTTGCCGGACCTCTGATCGAGGATCTGAGATTGGCGGCTCCCGAATCCTCGGACGAGGACGTTGCCGCGGCACTGCGTACGGTCGGCGCGTACGAGTGGGTGGAGGCTCTCGACGAGGGAATGCTGACCGTCGTCGGCGAAGGCGGGCACGAGATGACAGCGGCGCAGGCGCAGCAGTTGGCTTTGGCGAGACTGGTGTTGGCCGATCCCGCCGTCGCCGTACTGGACGAGGCAACAGCGGAGGCGGGCAGCGCCGGAGCGCGGGAACTGGAAGCGACTGCCGACGCCGCTACGGAGGGACGCACCACTCTGGTTGTCGCACACCGGCTTACGCAGGCTGCGGGCGCCGACCGAGTGATCGTGCTCGAACACGGACAGATCGTAGAAGAAGGCCCGCACCGCGAACTGGTGTCCGCGGGCGGGCGTTACGCACAACTGTGGGCGGCCTGGGAAGGTCGCGACTGAGGGGTTTGTACTGGATTTTGTACTGAGGGGGTCTGATCCGGCGATCAGGTGAGGTACCCGCCGCCGTGGGGGAAGAACTCGGCGGCGGTGTACTCGCTGCCGTCGTCGAGTCGGACGCGCTCGATCCGCAGTCCCTTGTTCTTGCCCGACCACGCGTCGGGGCCCGCGACGATCACCATGCCGTCGTCTTCCTGGATGAACACTCGGCCGGGGGTTCCGCCGTAGTGCCCGCGTGAGACGGACGCCTTCAGGATGCGGATGCGCTGGCCCTTGAACTCGGCGAAAGCGTTGGGGTACGGATCGGACTGTGCCCGGACGAAACGCTCGATGACCTCGGCGGGCCAGGACCAGTCGACGTGGCTGTCCTGCGGTGCGCGCTTGTGGAAGAACGTGGCCTGCGATCGGTCCTGCGGCGTCCAGTCGGTACGGCCGGACGCGATCAGATCCAGGGCGTCGAGTGTGATGGGGCCGATCATGTCGATCGTGCGGTGGAACAGATCGGTGACGGTGTCGGTCGGGCCGACCGTCGTCGAACGCTGCAGCACGATGTCGCCCGCATCGAGTTCCTCGTCCATCAGGTGCGCCGTGAGCCCGACTTCTTCTTCGCCGTTGATCAGAGCCCAGATGAGCGGGGAGAATCCCGTGTACTTGGGCAGCAGCGAATCGTGGATGTTGAGGGTGCCGTACTTGGGTGCGTCGAAGACCTCCGCAGGCAACCAGGTACGCCAGTTGTTGGCGACGATGATGTCGGGAGCTGCTTCGGCCAGCGCGGCTTTGAAGGCGTCGTCAGGCTTGTTCGCCACGTGAACGGGTACACCGTTCTCGGCCGCCAGATCTGCAACCGAGTCCGCCCACATCTGTTCGTAGACGTGTTCGCTCTTCGGGTGTGTGATTGCCAGCACGACCTCGTGATCGGAGTCGATCAAGGCCTGCAGGGTACGGTGGCCCCAGGTTTGGTATCCGAGCGTAGCGACTCTCAACGGGGGTCCTCCTGGACGAGCATGGGCTGGGGTTGCGGTCACACGACCGCCCATCAGCTTAGGCTATCCAACCAAAATTGTTGATCACACGTACGAGGAGGAAGGCTGACATGACGGTCGCCACAATCAACGGAATCCCCATCAATTACCAGGTCAAGGGTGATGGAGATCTGGTGGTGCTCATCATGGGGACCGGCAGCCCCGGCCGCGTCTGGGATCTGCACCAGACCCCGGCACTAGTGGCCGCCGGCTACCGAGTCTGCACCTTCGACAACCGCGGAATCGCACCGTCCGGCGAGAGCCTCGGCGGCATCACGATGCCCGACATGGTCGCAGACACCGCCGGACTGATCGAGCACCTCGGTGGCGGTCCGGCCCATGTCATCGGAACCTCGATGGGCGCCCGGGTGGCGCAGGAACTGACGCTCGCCAGGCCCGATCTGGTTCGCAAAGCAGTGTTCCTCGCCGGTCACGCCCGGATGGATCATTTCCAGCAGGTCCTGACCGAGGGTGAGCGCCAGTTGTTCGACAGTGGCGTCGCTCTGCCGGCCAAGTACCGTGCCGCAGTGACCGCGGTGATGAACCTTTCGCCGGCCACGCTGGCAGACGATCACTCGGCGCGCGACTGGATGGATATCTTCGAGTTCACCGGCGGCGCAACGTCACCGGGTGTTCGCGCACAGCTCGGTATGGACCGCGCCTTCGATCGACGGGGTGCGTACAAGTCGATCATGCGCCCGTGCCTGTCCGTCGCTTTCGCCGACGACCGCATGATCCCGCCCTACCTCTCCCGCGAGGTGGCGGACTGCATCGCGACGGCGTCGTACGAAGAGATTCCCGACGCCGGGCACTACGGCTACCTCGAGCGTCCGGAGGCCGTGAACAAGGTGCTGATCGACTTCCTGGCGAAGTAGTTCTTTCGCACGCGAGAAAGGGCCTGACCTGCTAACTGCAGGTCAGGCCCTTCTCATGTTTCAGGCCAGTGCCAGGAACAGCTTCTCGAGTTCGGCCTCGGTCATCGGTTCCTGACCTTCCGCGCTGTCACCGCTCAGGCATTCACGCAGCCCGGAAGCGACGATCTTGAACCCTGCTCGGTCCAGCGCCTTGGACACGGCGGCGAGTTGCGTGACGACGTCCTTGCAGTCGCGGCCGTTCTCGATCATCGAGATGACCCCGGCAAGTTGGCCGTGGGCACGACGCAGTCTGTTCAATACGAGCGCAATGCTCTCTTCGTCGCCGGTCATGGTGGCCCCTTCTCGAGTGTTCGTGCTGCGGTCAAGGGTACCCCTGGGGGCATGTCACTGCTTGATTCAGTGTTTGATCCGACTGCGGTGTCAGATCAGCGAGTCGACGGCCGCGCGCAACTTGACGGCTGCGTCGGCTGCCACGGACTCGAGGCCGGGTTCGCCGGAAAGATGAACCATGAGAGCAGGGTTCATCGCTTCGACGAAGAACGAATTCTCGGTAGTCGTATCTTCGCGGACGACGACGTTGCACGGCAGCAGGAGGCCGATCTGACGATCCACCGAAACTGCCCGATGGGCCAACGGCGGGTTACAGGCACCCAGGATCAGGTACTTTTCCATGTCCTCGTCCAGCTTCGCCTTGAGTGTTGCCTGCATGTCGATCTCGGTCAGGATGCCGAAGCCCTGCTCGGCGAGAGCGCCACGCGTGCGGGTGACGACGTCGTCGAAGGTTCCGGTGACCTTGGTTGCGATCGCTATCGGTTCTGTGGGTGTTGTCATTGCGCACTCCTCGTCGTGGGCTGTCACTGTCGCCGGCTTTGATTTCTCTTGTCCCCATTATACCCCTGGGGGTATCAGTAGGACAGTGATGTCGGGTACACGATCAGCCATGCGAGAAGCTGATGTTCGGCAGGACGCGACGCAGCCATGCCGGCGCCCACCAGGCTGCCCGGCCGGTGAGGCGTAGGAGAACGGGCAGCAGTACCAAGCGGACGAGCACTGCGTCCAGGAGGACAGCTACGCCGAGAATGATGCCCATTTCCTTGGGTGGCAAGGGATCTGCGAGCGCAAAAGTGAAGAAGACCGCAACCATCACCGCTGCTGCCGCCGCAATGACCCGACCTGAATGCGCGAGGCCGTCGATGTGTGCGATCGCGGGGTCGCCTGTGCGTTCGTAGTGCTCCTTGGCACTCGAAAGCAGGAACACGGTGTAGTCCATCGCGATCGCAAAGATCATGGCGAAGAAGAAGACCGGACCCCACCCGTTGAGGAAACCCTGGGGGGTGAAGCCGAGTAGGCCTGCTCCGTGACCGTCCTGGAAGATCAGCTTCGCGATTCCGAATGCGGCCCCAGTGGACAGCAGGCTGACCAGCGTGCCGATCAAGGCGATCAAAGGCGCCTGGAGGGCGATCAGCAGCAACAGGAATCCGAGCGTCAGAATCACGACCACGACGATGGGAAGGTAGTCGTCGAGTGCCTGCTGAAGGTCGAGATTTTCGGCCGGAGCGCCGCCGACGAGCGCCGATTCCGGCAGTTGCGACCGAAGGTCGGCGAGGATGGTTTCCATCGCAGGATCTGACGGGTCGACGGTGGGAACTGCTTGCAGCATAACAAGATCGGACCCGTCGGCAGCTTGTTGCGCTGGGGTGACCATGGCCACGCCGTCAACGCTCATGGTAAGACGTGAGGTGTCGGCTGCATCGTCGGCGGACGTGACGATCTGCAACATCCCCGGGGCGCCGTCCCCGAATTGCTGCTGCACCAGTTCATAGCCCTGGCGAACCGGGGCGTCCTCGGGAACCACGGCGATGGAGGGCATTGCCACCTTCAGTCCGAAGACCGGAACAACGAGTGCGATCAGGATGAGTAAGGCGCCGAAGCCGAATGGCCACGGGTGCTTGTGCAGCAATGATGCCCAACCTGCGAACATCGGGGAGCGGTGCTGCTGGCGCTTTGCATACGGTAGAGAACCGCCGTTGACCTTCGCGCCGATCCTGCCGAGCACGGCAGGCAACAGGGTGAGTGTTGCGGCGAGAACGAAGATCACAGCGAGCATGATTCCGACAGCCATCGTGCGTACGGCCGGGGCTGGAACGATGAGAACCGCAGACAAACTGACCAGAACTGTGAGGCCGGAAAGGACCACAGCCTTGCCGGCGGTGTCCATGGTTTGAGCCACGGCGGCCCTTGGATCCGGATCGGCTCGCAATGCATCCCGGAACCTGGCGACGAGGAAGAGTGCGTAGTCGATGCCCAGCGCGAGAGCGAACATCATCGCGAAGTTCATGGCCCACACGGAAATCGGCGTGATCTCGTTGAGGATTACAAGCCCACCCGCCGAAGCGACCAGGCCCGCAAGCGTCAGCAGTAGTGGTAGACCCGCGGCAACCAGGGAGCCGAAGGCCAACACCATGATCGCGAGAGTGACGGGCCACGACATCATTTCGGCTTTGATCATGGCTTCGTGATTGGCCTTGTTGAAATCGCTCCACAACGCCGACGCACCCGTCGGGTACACCTCGATCGTGTCGGTGGACAAGCCCGTGAGCTTCTTGCCGAGTTCGTCTACCGCGCTGACCATCTCGTCGGTACTCGCGTTGGCGCCCGCGACCATGATGCCGGTATGTCCGTCCGGGCTGATGGTCATACCGGGCTGCGGGGCGATCACTTCGCCGAAGCGAGGGTCCGCGGAAAAGATTTCCGTTGCCGCGGCCAGGGTTTGCTGCATCGACGGATCCGTGATGGGTAGAGAATCCGAGTGAACGACCACCTGTACTGCGGCGGAGGAATTTCCACCGAAATGCTGCTCGGCCAACTCGCGAACTTGCACGGATTCGGATCCGTTTGCCTGCCAACCCGCGCCGGCCAGAGAGGTGAACACGCTGGGTGCTGCGGCGCCGAGTGCGATCAACGCGATCAACCAGACGCCGACGACGAGGCGGGTGTGAGTCGCCATCGATCGACCGAGACGCGCAAGTATGCCGTCGGCTCGGGTGGGTGGGTCCGCGGTGACTGTTCTGGTCGCTGACATCTTCACTCCTGATACGGGTGGGGGTATTCCTGTCCGTCACTGTATACCCCCAGGGGTATCGATCTGTCACATTCGAGGGTTCTCTATGCTGCTGGGGGCACCGTCCGATCTGAAACGGTGAAACGGATATGGGAGAGCAATCATGGACGCACGCGACTGGGACGAGCGATACCGAGCGGTGACGGAGCCATGGGGAGTCGACCCGGCGGGAACCGTCGCAACAAGAATTTCCGATCTGAGACCGGGCACCGCGATCGATCTGGCCTGCGGCGACGGCCGTCACGCGCGGTGGATGGCTGGGCAAGGTTGGTCGGTGACTGCGGTCGACTACTCGTCGGTGGCGATCGATCTGGCACGGGCGAGTGACGGGGACAAGGCTGTCGACTGGCAGGTCGGCGACGCGACCGAGTGGCAGCCGGAAGGGCTGGTCGACCTGGTGTTGGTCAGCTTTCTTCACCTCGAGGTCGACCATCTGGCCGCAACCTTGAAGCGCGTCGGGGAGTGGCTGACGCCCGGCGGACGGGTCCTCTATTTGGGGCATTCCATCGAGAACTTCCATCGTGGTGTGGGTGGTCCACCCGAACCGACCATTCTGCCCGGTATTTCCGATCTCGCTCGCGCTGCGGAGGGATCGAGGGTCTATGCCCTCGAACATGTCGTTCGGCCGCAAGACGGTAAGACAGCAATTGACGTTTTGCTCGAATTCGGTCCGTGGGAACAGGTCTGACCAGGGCGGGAGCGCACCTTCACGTTCCTGGGTAGCCTACCCTAAACTTGCGAGGGTGTTCGTCGTTCGATGAGCATGAACGACGATGATCGGATTCTTGATGTCTGACCACTCTCAGGTAGCTCACCCGGCGGTATCGGGCGGTGCCGATCTGGACGCAGCGCTCCCGGCGACGGCCGCTCAGCGTGAGGTGTGGGTTGCTCAGAACGTGGATCCGAGCAGTCCGGTCTACAACATCGGACTTGTCGTCGAGGTCGACGGCACGATCGACGTCGAGCGCGCGGCAGCGTCGATCGAGGCCAGCGTCGGACGCGTCGAAGCGCTGTTCGTGCACTTCGAGGTCGATGCCGACAACCAGCTGATCCAGGTGCCGATTCCGGATGCGCGCTGGGACGTGGAAATTCTCGACCTTCGGGCCGAGGCGGATCCCGATTCGACTGCGCAGTCGTGGATGGACACCGACATGGCTCGGGTCTTCGGTCCGGACGATCTGCTGTTCCGCCAGGTGCTTCTGCTGACCGCTGACGACCGAGTCATCTGGTATCAGCGCTATCACCACAGCGTGATCGACGGGTACGGCATCTCGCTCATCGTCGCCGACGTCGCCGAGCGATACGACGATCCGAATCTCGGGACTGCCGCGCCGCAGTGGTCACTCGACGCCGTGGTTGCAGCCGATCTGGATTACCGGAACTCTCCGCGATTCCAGACCGACCGTCAGTACTGGGTCGAACGCGTTGAATCGGGACCGGAAGCGACGCGTATTCTGCATGGGCAGGTGGATGATTCGCTGCCGCCGATCTCGGCGATACTCACGCTCGACGCTGATCGCGCGGCACAGCTCTACCGCTATGCGGCCGACGCCGGGATTCGACGAACTCGTCTCCCCATGGCCGTGCTGATCGCGTACATCGCACGAACCACGGGACAGCACGACGTTGTCGTCTCGGTACCGATGGCCGCTCGGGTGGGGCGCGACATGCGTCGCACTCCTTCGATGGCGTCGACGATTTTGCCGCTGAGTATTCGGGTAGAACGCTCGGAAACCATCGGCCAGTTGGCAACTCGTCTCGACACCGCCCTGGTCTCGATTCTCAAGCACGGGCGGTACCGAGGTGAGGATCTCGCTCGCGACATTCGGGCGATCGATCCCGACCGTCAGGTCTTCGGCCCCGGCATCAACTCGATGATGTTCGAACACACACTCACCTTCGGCGGATGCCCGGTGCGCGTGCGTAATTCGGTAACCGGTCGAGTCAGTGACCTGGATCTGAGTGTGCGCGGTGGTCAGGACGGGGAACCGATCGAGATCGACGTCCGCGCCCCGGCCGGATTCGACAGGGAGTTGGCCGATCACACCGCCAGAATCGAACAGTTCCTCGATCGATTCGTAGCAGAGCCGCAGCTTCCGATCTCGGCACTCGACCCCATGTCGCTCGCGGAGAGAGAACTCGTGCTCCACGGGTGGAACGACACCGCAGAGCCGCAGCCCGTCACGACGGTGCCGGATTTGTTGCGCAGCAGCTTCTCTGTCGATCGGAGCGTTGTCGCCGTGGTCGACGGGGACGTCCGGCTGACGTACGGCGAACTCGAAAGTCGGGTATCACAGCTCGCCGCGCACTTGATCTCTCGCGGTGTCGCGACCGAAACCGTTGTGGCGATCGGGCTTCCGAGATCCGCCGAGATGGTGGTGGGGTTGTTGGCCGTCATGTGTGCCGGTGGTGCCTTCGTGCCCCTGGATCCGTCATGGCCTGCCGAACGCCGCGAATCGGTACTTGCCGACGCGGGCGCCACACTGGTGCTCACCTCGGACGGTGTAGACGACTCCGTTCCGGTCGATCTCTCCGCGTGGGCGTACGAGGACGGGCCCTCGGACCTGTCCGAGACGATGACCTCCGACATTCGTAGTCACGGTGCCCAACTCGCATACGTCATCTTCACGTCCGGTTCGACCGGACGTCCGAAGGGCGCCATGATCCGCCACGAGGCAATCTGCGCAAGGTTGCTGTGGCAGCGGGAGCGGATTCTCGGGTTCGGGTCCGGCGATGCCTCCTTGTTCAAAGCCCCACTCTCGTTCGACATCTCGATCAACGAGATCCTGCTCCCGCTCGTCTCCGGCGGTCGATTGGTGATCGCGAAGCCCGAGGGGGAACGCGACCCGCAATACCTGCTCGACCTGATCGCCGGAGAATCGGTCACTTTCGTCTACCTGGTCTCGTCGATGCTCGACATCCTTCTGGATCTGGCGAACGGGACCGATCAGCTCGATTCGTTGAAGCACGTGTGGTGCGGCGGTGAGGTTCTCACGCCTGAACTCTTCGATCGGTTCCGCGATCAACTGTCCACGACGCTGTATCACGGCTACGGCCCGGCCGAAGCGACCATCGGTGTCTCCCATGTGATCTACCGCGAGGACGCGGAACGAATCGCCACATCCATCGGTCGCCCGAACCCCAACACTCGTCTGTACGTGTTGGACGGCGACTTGCAGCCGGTTCCGATCGGCACCGGCGGCGAACTCTACGCCGCGGGCTTCCTGCTGGGACGCGGATACGTGGGTGCTTCGGCACTGACCGCATCTCGTTTTGTCGCGGATCCCTTCGTCTCAGGTGATCTGGCCGGATCCCGCATGTATCGCACCGGTGACTTGGCCAGATGGACCGCCGACGGCACCCTCGACTTCCTCGGACGCACGGACAATCAGGTGAAGATCCGCGGCATGCGCCTGGAACTCGAGGATGTCGAAGCCGCCGTGATTTCGCACCCCGCAGTGCGTCACGTGGCAGTTCTGGTGCGCCAAGCACCAACAGGTGCAAAGTATCTCGCCGCCTACGTGAGCGCAGCGTCGGGGACGAACCTCGCGATCGACTCACGTGAGCTTCGCGAGTGGGCTGCGAGCAAGCTGCCCGACTACATGGTCCCGACCACCGTCACCGTCCTCGACAAGTTTCCGCTCACGGCAAACGGCAAACTCGACCGTCGCGCGCTACCCGAGCCCGATCTCGCCGAACTGAGTGCACATGTCGCTGCGAGAAACGAAGTCGAACAACAGTTCTGCACGTTGATTGCGTCGGCAGTCGGCCTCGATTCGGTCGGCGTTACCGACGACTTCTTTGCACTGGGCGGCGACAGCATCGTCGCGATCTCACTCGTGACCGCGGCTCGTGCTGCCGGTTTGTCGATCAGTCCTCGCGAGGTGTTCCAACTGCGCACCGCCGAGGCTATGGCGCGTGCCCAGTCCTCCCGAGTGGCTGAGATCGTCGACCACGCGGACCAACCGATCGGCCACGTAGCCACGACGCCGATTGCCGCCAAGGTTCTCGGAGTGTCGGACGCAGTACGAACCTTCCACCAGCGTGCGCTGATTCAGACCCCGTCAGCTTTGACCTCCGAGCACGCCGAGTCGGCGCTCGACGCCCTGGTGGCGCGCCACGATGCACTTCGTGGGACGTTGACTTCCGAAGGAACGCTGCTTGTTCCGGAGACAAACGAAGCGGCTGTGGTCTTCGAGACCCGTGCACTACCGGCACCGCTCGAAGAATGCGGACCGTTGATCGTCGCCGAGACCGAGCGAGCTGTCGGCCGTCTGAATCCAGCCGACGGCACGATGGTCAGCGCTGTTCTGTTCCGCCCTGTGACCGGTCCCGGACGGCTGTTGCTGGTCATCCACCACGCGGTGGTCGACGGCGTCTCGTGGCGCATCATCCTCGAGGACCTCGCGCGCGCCGGCATCGCAGCGATGAATGGCGACGAACCCGCACTCGCTCCGGTCGGCACGTCGGTGCGAAGGTACGCCGAACTCGTCTCGGAGGCGGTCGGAGCCGGGCGACTGGACTCGGAAATCGAGTTCTGGGACTCGGTGACGTCCGCACAACGGGCATCTCTCGGCCGTCGGGCACTCGACCCGGCAGTTGACCTCGCGCGCACCGCTGCGGCGCGGTCGATCACCCTACCTCCAGAACTTGCAGATCAGCTGTTGGGCAGTGTCCCACGGGCGTTCGGAGCCGATGTGAGCGAAGTGCTGGTCACCGCACTTGCCGTGGCGCTGACCCGTTGGAGCGGTGCCGGATCGGTGACGATCGATCTGGAGGGGCACGGACGCGACGAGGACATCGTTCGCGGTGACGGCGATGCGCACGTCGACCTGACTCGTACCGTCGGATGGTTCACCACAGTGTTTCCGGTGGCGCTCGAGATCGGCACAGCCGCTCCCGATCTCGACGCGAGCGGCGAGTTGGCGGGGGTTCTCAAGAGCGTCAAGGAGCAACTTCGACGGGTCCCGAACGCCGGCTTCGGGTACGGAGCATTGCGATACCTCGGCGGCTCGGATCAGTTGCGTAGTTTCGCAGCGCCGGAGGTGGTGCTCAACTATCTGGGACGCACTGCCGCAGCGGAGGGGGACTGGTTCCCGGTGTCGATGGACGGTGCTGCCGATCCGTCCATGCCGATGGGTCACGCGTTGTCTGTCGACGTCGTAGCCGAGGACGCCGCCGGTGGACCACGCCTGCGAGCCACCCTGACCTGGGCGTCGAACATCTTCCTGCGTAGCGATATCGACAAGTTTGCGCGGTTGTGGCTGGACTCGCTCGAGGCCGTGTCCGGGCTCGCAGCCTTCGGCGGAGCCACACCCTCGGACTACCCTCTGGTGGCGCTCGCTCAGGCAGACGTGGACGGGTTACCGAAGGCTGAAGAGATTCTCCCACTCACTCCGCTGCAGGAAGGGATCTACTTCCATTCGGCGTTTGCCGATCCGGGGGCCGATCAGTATGTCGTGCAACAGGTTGTGGAACTGACCGGAGCCGTGGACAGTGCGGCGCTGCACCGCGCGCTGCAATCCGTCGTCGATCGGCATGAGGCGCTGCGCACCGGATTCTCGGTCCTGGGTGACGGCCGGGTCGTGCAGGTGGTGCACCCGAGCGCTGTCGTGGAGATGGCGGTAGTCGAGGTGGCCGGCGCCGATGTCGATGAACTGCTTTCCGCCGACCGCGCGCGCGGGTTCGACCTGGCGCAACCGCCGCTCGTCCGTTACACGCTTGTCCGTGCCTCTTCGGAGAAGTACCTTCTGCTGCAGTCGATTCACCATGCGGTCGCAGACGGATGGTCGGTTCCGGTGATGCTGCGGGAGCTGATGGCGTCGTACAGCGTTGGCGACTCCGGCGCGGTGCTCCCGACTCCGGCGCCGTACCGCAGCTATCTCGAATGGTTGGCCCGCCACGATCACGAGGCCTCGGCAGCGGTGTGGAGAGAAGCGCTGAACTCTCCCGGGCCCGCGGTCGAACTTCCCGCGCCGAGCGCGGGCAGCAGCGGCGTCTGTGCCACCCGAGTCGAGCTGTCCGACAGTGATACTCGCGCACTGGCGATCAACGGACGCTCCCATGGCCTGACGCTGAGTACGCTCGTGCACGGCGCCTGGGGGCTGGTGCTCGGCCGAATGACCGGCCGAACAGACGTGCTGTTCGGATCGACCGTATCGGGACGCGGTGGAGACCTGCCCGGCATCGAGTCCATGGTGGGCTTGTTCATCAACACCGTGCCGGCTCGGTTGCGGTTCGATCCGGCAGAGACAGCCGCGCAAGCGCTTTCCCGTTGGCAGAGGGAACAATCGGAACTACTCGACCATCAGTACCTGGGGTTACCCGAACTGCGACGGACCGGCGGACTGGAGCAGGACTTCGAATCACTCGTCGTGTTCGAGAACTATCCACTCGGTGACACGGCAATCGCTGATCCGACGAACTCGGTGCGACTGACGGGAATTCGATTCGACGAGCGACCGGCCTACCCGCTGACCCTGATCGTCGTCCCCGGCGATCGATTGGCGTTGGAGCTCAAGTACGACGCTGCTCAGGTGGACGGCGATGCCGCTGCGTCGCTGGCCGAAACTCTCGCAGTCGTACTCACCGAGCTCTCGCGCGATCTCGATCAGGTCATCGGCCGGATCGCGCTGGCACCTGCACAGCCGGGAAGCGTCGGCACGGCCTTGGATCGGCCGCGCGCAACGCTGACCGAGCTGCTGAAGGATCAAGCCGGGCGTACGCCCGAAGCCACCGCAGTGATCTTCCGTGAAGAGTCGTTGACCTACGCCGAACTTCACTCTCGCGCTGATCGTTTTGCGCATCTGCTGCGCGAACGTGGCGTCGGACGCGAATCGTTGGTAGCGGTTGCCTTGCCTCGCTCTCTTGATCTGATAGTCGCGATACTCGGCATCGGAAAGGCCGGGGGAGCATACGTTCCCCTCGACACCGGCTACCCGGCGGAGCGGCTGACGTACATGCTGGGTGACGCCGATCCTGTGTGCGTCGTGGTGTCGGAAGACTCTTCACTCGATTCGGGTTCGGTTCCGCGGGTGACGGTATCGGAGTCGGCGCAGTTCCCCGCCGATCCGCTGAGTGTCCCAGGAACGCCCGCGGATGCCGCGTACATGATCTACACTTCGGGTTCGACCGGTCGCCCCAAAGGCGTTGTGGTCAACCACGAGGGTGTGGTCAACCGATTGCTCTGGGCACAGCAGATACGTCCGATGGACGTCTCCGACCGGATGCTGCAGAAGACCCCGTCGAGTTTCGACGTCTCCGTTCCCGAATTCTTCTGGCCGTTCCTGGCGGGGGCAACTCTCGTGATGGCCGAGCCGGACGGGCACAAGGACCCTGGCTATCTGGCCGACGTCATCGTCGAACATTCCGTGACCCGCGTGCATTTTGTTCCGTCGATGCTCGACGTGTTTCTCGCGGAGCCGAAAGCAGCACTGTGCTCTTCGCTCGAGATCGTCAACTGCAGCGGTGAGGCACTGCCCGTTCACGTTGCACGCAAGGTCGCCGAGATCCTGCCGAATACTCTGGTGGACAACCTCTACGGCCCCACCGAGGCCGCCGTCGACGTCAGTTGGCAGCCGTCGGTGCAGGAAACTCCGGCAGACGCCGTCAGCGTCCCGATCGGCGCACCTGCCGCCAACACCGGCCTGTTGGTTCTCGATCCCTACCTGCAGAACGTCCCGGCCGGTGCCACCGGTGAGCTCTATCTGGCAGGGCCACAACTGGCGCGTGGTTACCACGGACGTGGGGGATTGACCTCCGAACGATTCGTGGCGAATCCGTACAGCGACGGCGGCTCGCGGATGTACCGGACCGGTGACATCGTGCGGTGGAATGCCGACGGCGTTCTCGAGTACCTCGGCCGTGCCGACGAGCAGGTGAAGGTTCGTGGATTCCGAATCGAACTCGGCGAAATCGACGCGCAATTGGCGCTGTGCCCCGGAGTCACGGCAAGTGCCGTGATCGTCCGAACCGACGGTCCGAGCAACCGCGCACAGGTGGTCGCCTACCTGGTCGGAGATGCTGATGATGTTGCGGTTCGAGCTCAGTTGTTGTCAGTGCTACCGGAGTTCATGGTGCCAAGTGCCTTCGTGCGGCTCGAGTCGCTGCCGCTGAGCCCGAGTGGCAAGCTCGACCGAAAAGCACTACCTGCACCGGATTTTGCGGCACAGGTGGGCGACTTGACGGGAGTGGTTTCCTCGGGCGTTGCAGACCTCCTCGCCGGGCATTTCGCGACGGTTCTCGGACTGCCTCGAGTCGGGGTGCGCGATGACTTCTTCACTCTCGGCGGCGACAGTATCCTGGCGATCCGACTGGTCAACCTGGCTCGTCGTGATTCGGTAGTGCTGACCCCGCGTCAGATCTTCGAATTGCGCACTCCCGCTGCGATCGCTGCAGCGGTGGGTGATGTCGCCACCTCGGATGCCACCGTCACGGCCGACATCGGCGTGGGTGAGCTGGTTCCGCTGCCGGTGGTTCACCGCTTGTCCGAATGGACGGGTGGTACCGACCGCTTCAACCAGGCAGTTCTGATCCACTCTCCGGCAACATCTCTCGGTTCGATCACCGGCGCATTGCAGGCCGTGCTCGATCACCACGACGGACTTCGCCAAACCTTGATCCGACATGACCGCGGGATGTGGTCGGCGCGGATCGAGGAACCCGGTAGTGTCCGGGCAGCGAACCTGGTCGAACGCGTTGATGCTCGGGGACTGGATGACGCCGAGTTGCGAAGACTCGTCACTGAGCACTCTGAAACTGCGACCAGTCGATTGGATCCGTCTGCAGGGCGGATGGTCTCGGTGGTCTGGTTCGATTGCGGCGCTGAGAGTCTGGGCAGACTCGCGATAGTCGCGCACCACCTGGTCGTGGACGGGGTTTCCTGGGGAACCCTGCTCGAGGATCTCGCGATGGCCTGGGTGGCAGTCGAAGCCGGAGAGCCCGCCGCACTGGATGCCGTCGGAACTTCGCTGCGTACCTTCTCCCGTACGGTGGCCGAACACGCATACAGTGCTCATCGATTCGCCGAACTCGATCACTGGCTGACCGTGACCGCTCCGGGCGCGCAGTTGATCCCCGACGCCGCGGGCGATGCCGTCGTTTCCGGAGGCTCGAGGCGCACGGTCACGGTGGACGGAGCAATCTCCGAGGCAGCACTTGGATCGGTTGCGGCAATGGTGGGTGCCGAGGGAACGGATGTTCTGTTGGCAGCGCTGACGATGTCGGTCGATCGCTGGCGTCGCTCCACCGGCCGCAGTGAGCACGAACTGCTGGTCGATCTGGAAAGGCACGGCCGCGAGGAGTTGGTGGCGGGCATCGATCTGTCGCGAACAGTCGGCTGGTTCACCACGATTGCCCCGATGCGGCTGCACGGCGGAATCGACCCGGTGGACACGCTACGCGAGGTGAAGGAGAGCCTGCGGGCGGCTCCGGACGGCGGTATCGGCTACGGGATGCTGCGATACGTGAATGCCCGCACGGCATCGACATTGTCGGGGCGCTCCGAATCTCAGATCCTGTTCAACTATCTCGGACGTACGACGACAGCTGGATCGACAGCATGGTCCTTGGCAGCGGAATCCGAAGCCTTGTCCACCGATCCCGACGCAGACATGGGAGGCCCGTACCGGCTGATCGTGAATGTCGTCAGCGAGGATTCGGGGCTCCGCGCCGACTTTGCCTGGGCAAGTGAAGATTTGTCCGAGGAGGATGCGCAGTCACTCTCCGACGGCTGGGTTTCGGCGCTCGGCGATCTGGCGGCTGCGGCCGCGCGTCACGCCGGGTCTCCCATTCTGACCCCGTCCGATGTGACGTTGCTCGACCTGAGTCAGACCGAGATCGACGCGATAGCCGATGCGAGTCCGGCAGGTGTCAGCAGCATCCTCCCACTCTCACCGTTGCAGGAAGGCCTGTACTTCCAAGCCGGCTACGCGGGCAGCAGCGACAGCAGCAGTGGTGGGGACATCTACACGGCACAGTTCTCGATGGACTTCGGGCACACCCTCGATGTCGACAGGTTGGCTGCGGCCGCCCGGACACTTCAACGACGAAATCCCACGTTGCGAGCGGGTTTCGTGAGCGAAGGGCTGAACGAGCCGGTGCAGTTCTTCAGCGCTGGACTCGATGTTCCGGTCGTCGTCCACGATCTCCGTGAACTCGACGACTCGGTTGCTCGTGAGCGTGCCGAGGCCGTCGCCGCCCAAGACCGAGTGACGCCATTCGACCTGACCGCGCCGCCGCTGTGGCGTATGAGTGTGCTGCATCTGCCCGGCGGCCAGGATCGTCTGGTGATCAACAGGCAGTTCCTGCTGTGGGACGGCTGGTCCAACGGCCTTGTCGTCAGTCAGCTTCTGGCGCTTTACGATACCGGCGGCGACGACAGCGCATTCGGCGAACCCGAGGGGTCGTTCGAGACATACCTCGCCTGGTTGGCCGATCGCGACGGTGCAGCCGCCGACGAGGGGTGGCGCGGAGCGCTCGCAGGACTCGAGGAGCCGACGCTTGTTGCCGAGCCTGCGCCCGGCGTCGAAGTTCAGCTTCCGGATCGCCGCGATGCGGTTCTGTCGGAAACGCTTTCGCGTGCGTTGCGTGAGCGCGCTGCCGCGTCCGGCGTCACGTTCAACACGGTACTGAATGCAGCGCTGGCTCTCGTGCTGGCGTCGGCCACCGGTCGACAGGACGTCGTCTTCGGCTCCACGGTTGCCGGACGGCCGCCGGAGGTACCGGGAATCGACACCGTGGTGGGCATGTTCCTCAACACCGTTCCCGTTCGGCTGCAACTGGATCCGAACGAGAGCGTCGAGGAACTTCTTCGTCGGACACAGGCGGATCGACTTTCGCTGATGCCGTTCGACTACCTCGGTTTGGCATCGATCCAGCGTGTTTCCGAGCATCGTCAACTCTTCGACGTGCTGATGGTCCTGCAGAACTTCGTGGACGAGAAGCAAGTCCACGCGCTCAACGCCGCTCACGACGTGAGTGGAAGCGACAGTATCGATCACACGCACTATCCGCTGACCGTCGTGGTCACACCGGGTGCCACCGTCAACGTCAAGTTCGAGTTCCATCCGCGTCTGGTGACCGCGCGCCGGGCCGAGGACCTACTGGGTCACTTCGTCGACCTGCTGCAGAGTTGGTCGCAGGACATGACGGGATCGGTTGTTGCGTCTCCGGTTCCCGCAGTAGCGCAGCAGACGCAGATCCGGGAGTTGCCGGAGCGCACCATTGCCGACCTGTTCGAAGAAGTCGCGTCGGCGCAACCGAACGACACGGCACTCGTGTTCGGGAAGCGCCGGATGACCTACGCCGATCTCGACGGCGAGATCAACCGGATGGCGCGGTTGCTGATCAATTGCGGCGCCGGCCCGGAAAAGATTGTCGCTCTTGGCCTACCACGTTCGGTGGACATGGTCGTCGCGCTCTTCGCGGTATTGCGCACGGGTGCTGCCTACCTACCCCTCGAACTCGACCATCCGGCCGAACGGTTGGCCGTGATGATCGACGACGCGGATCCTGTCGTGTTGCTGACAACCGTTTCGGCCTCAGGGAGGTTCGAAGGTGCCGACGTCCGCACTATCGTGATCGACGAACCCGATACAGCAGCAAGGAGACTGACGATCTCGGCGCGGGCGCTCTCCGCGTCGGAACTCGGAGCATTCGCTCCGGGGGCACCGCATCGACTCGACCACCCCGCGTACGTCATCTACACCTCCGGTTCGACCGGCAAGCCCAAGGGCGTGGTCACCGGTTACCGTGGCTTGACGAACATGCAGTTCAACCACCGCGAGGCGATTTTCGAACCCGTGATCGCCGCGGCGGGCCGGCGCCTGCGGATCGCGCACACCGTGTCCTTCGCCTTCGACATGTCGTGGGAGGAACTTCTGTGGCTCGTGGAAGGCCACGAGGTGCACATTTGCGACGAGGATCTGCGTCGTGATGCCGAGGCACTCGTTGCATACTGCGACGCACTGGACATCGACGTCGTCAACGTGACACCGACCTACGCGACGCACCTGATCGACAGCGGGCTTCTCGACGACGGTGTGGGACACCACCGCCCGCCGTTGGTCCTGCTCGGCGGTGAAGCCGTTCCGGATTCGGTGTGGAACAGGCTGCGCGACACCGAGGGAACCGTGGGGTACAACCTCTACGGTCCGACGGAATACACGATCAACACGCTCGGTGGCGGAACGTTCGACAGTGACACCCCGACCGTCGGCAAACCGATCTGGAACACCGCCGCGCATATTCTCGACGGCTGGCTGCGTCCGGTCCCCGATGGAGTTGCCGGCGAACTGTACATTGCCGGAGCCGGTTTGGCTCGCGGCTACCTCGGACGCTTCGCGCTCACGTCCGAGCGCTTCGTCGCAGATCCGGCTGGGACCGGAGAACGTATGTACCGCACCGGGGATCTCGTGCGGCGACGCGGTGACGGCAACCTGGACTTCCTCGGCCGCACCGACGATCAGGTGAAGATCAGAGGTCACCGCATCGAGCCGAGCGAAATCGTCTCCGTTCTCGAATCCGACGAACATGTGCGGCAAGCGGCAGTGGTGGTCGACGTCGGGGCAGGTGGAGTCAAGAGGCTCGTCGGCTACGTGACGCCCGTGCGACTCGGCGCCGGGCACGACTACCGCGCGCAGGCGCGAGTTCTCCTACCCGACTACATGGTTCCGGCCGTGGTGATCGAGGTGGAGACGCTACCGATGACCGTCAACGGCAAGCTCGACGTCAAGGCACTGCCCACCGCTGATTCGGTGCTGGGGGAGCGGAGTGGGGAGTCGATCGCACCGCGTAACCACACGGAAGAGGTCCTCTGCGACCTCTTCTCCGACGTACTCGATGTGGGCGATATCGGGGTCGACGACAACTTCTTCGACCTCGGTGGGCACTCGCTTCTGGCCACCAAGCTGATCAGTCGAGCTCGGATCGCCATTCCGAACAGTCTGACCATGCGTGATCTCTTCGAAGCGCCGACCGTCGCGGAACTCGCGGAACGTATTGCGGCCGAGCAGGGATCGACGCGACCGGTACTGGTAGCGAAGCCGCGGCCGGACCACCTTCCTCTTTCTGCCGCTCAACAGCGATTGTGGCTGATCGGACAGATGGAGGAGAACTCCGCGGCCTACAATTTCCCGATCGTGCTCCGTTTGGACGGCGCACTGGACGCGGACGTCTTCGCCGCGGCGCTCGGCGACGTCGTGGAACGACACGAATCCCTGCGTACGGTGTTCCGGTTGGTGGACGGATCGCCGGAGCAGATAATTCTCGAATCGGCGACGATTCCGGTCGAGACAGTTCATCGAGACGAATCCGGTGTCGCCGGTGAAATTGCCGTGGCAGTGGGTCGTCCGTTCGACCTGTCTGACGAGATTCCGATCCGCGCACGTCTGATCCGGGTGGACGGTGCCGAGGTGGACGGTGCCGTAGTGGTCGTGATCGTCCTGCATCACATCACGACGGACGAATGGTCCGATCGGCCATTCCTGCGCGATCTGATGTCTGCATACTCCTCTCGGATCCAGGGCGAAGATCCAATTTTCGAACCGCTTCCGGTTCAGTACGCGGATTACACTCTGTGGCAACGGGAATTGTTGGGCAGCCCCGACGATCCGTCGAGCATCCTGAGCACGCAGTTGGACTTCTGGGCGAAGAGTTTGGACGGAGCCCCCGAAGAACTGCTGCTTCCCGCCGACCGGAGTCGACCGGCCAGACCGAGTTTCTCCGGTGGTGCAGTGGTGACACGGTTGGGCGTGGAGACAACTGCTGCACTGCGAGATCTGGCGCGCGAGAGCCAGAGTTCGATGTTCATGGTTCTGCACGCGGCGTCGGCGGCGTTGCTGACTGCGCTCGGAGCGGGTGAGGACCTTCCCCTCGGCGCTCCCGTCGCCGGACGTAGTGAGCAGGGACTCGACGAACTGGTCGGCTTCTTCGTCAATACGATTGTGCTGCGCACGGATACGTCGGGTAACCCGACGTTCCGGGAGTTGGTGGATCGCGTTCGCGAGGGAGATCTCGAGGCCTTCGCCAACGCTGACGTTCCCTTCGAAACGGTGGTGGAGCGCCTCAATCCGTCGCGTACTTTGGCACGTAATCCGCTGTTCCAGGTCATGGTCGGCTATCACAGCCGGGAGGAGATGGGAGGGGATCCGTTCGAACTCGAGGAGTACACAGCCAAGTTCGATCTGGTGTTCAACTTCACCGAGTACCTCGGCGACGAAGGCTGCATCGACGTCCGACTCGAATACGGCAGCGACCTCTTCGATCGCGAAACAGCACAGCGGATTTCGAACCGATTGGAATCGGTGATCGCGGCAGTCGTGGAATCGGCCGACATCGAGATCGGCGACATCGACATCTTCTTGCCAGGCGAACTCGAGCAAGTTGTCACCTCGTTCAACGACACCGCCGTCGACGTGCCGGAAGAGACGTTCTACGACGCTTTCGCGCGTGGAGTCGTTGCTACGCCCGAGGCGATTGCGGTGCGCGACGAGGCGGGGCAGGCCACGTACCGCGAACTCTCCGAGCAGTGTGATCGGATCGCCGGCGTGCTGTATCGCCGCGGAGTGTCGGTCGAAGACGTGGTGGGGCTTGCCGTCCCGCGCTCGGTGGAAATGGTCGCGTCGGTCCTCGCCGTGCTCAAGCTGGGGGCCGCGTATCTACCCCTGGATTTGAGTCACCCGAGCGAACGCATCGCATACATGCTCACCGATTCCCGCGCCTCGGTACTTCTGTCCACTGCGGAGGAAAGCTCGCGGATCGAGGATGTGGTCGGCGTCGAGCGAATCCTCCTGGACGATCCGCTGATCCGTGCGGAACTGGACGAGGCAGTGATCGTCGAAACTCCCCGGCCACCAGTTGGCGTCAGCCACGCTGCCTATGTCATCTACACCTCGGGATCGACCGGCAAGCCGAAGGGAGCCGTCCTCTCCCATGACGGTATTCCGAGTCTTGTTGCCACAGCCGAGGTTCGGATGCGACTGGTACCGGGTTCGGTGGTGATGCAGTTCGCTTCGGTCGGCTTCGACGTCGCGGTATTCGAGCTGGCGATGGCACTGTGCACGAGCAGCACCCTGGTGATCGTGCCGCAGAATGCACGAGTTGCCGGTCCGGCGCTGACCGATTTCATGACGAGCAATCGTGTCACCCACGCGATCATCCCTCCCTCGTTGCTGGCCGCTCTGCCGGCAGGATGTGAAGTGCCGCAGGGCTGCACCGTGTTGGTCGGAACCGAGACGGTGCCACCGGAGCTGATCGGGCGATGGGCGGAGCGGCTGAATTTGCTTGCCGCGTACGGACTCACCGAAGCCACGGTGAACAACACACTGTGGCAGGCGGAACCCGGTTGGAACGGTCCCGTGCCCATCGGAATCCCTGACCCCAACGAACAGGCGTACGTGCTCGACGATCAACTCCGTCCGGTTCCGCCGGGAGTATCCGGCGAGCTGTACATCGCGGGACGAGGCCTGGCGAGAGGCTATCTGGGCCGATTCGATCTGACGGCGCAGAGATTCATCGCCGATCCCTTCACCGCGGGCGATCGCATGTATCGCACCGGGGACCGCGCGCGGTGGCGCACTGACGGGAACATCGACTTCCTCGGCCGCGTCGACGATCAGGTCAAGATCCGCGGTTTCCGAATCGAGTTGGGCGAAATCATCGGAGCTCTCAGTGCCCATCCTTCGGTGAAGCAGGCAACGGTCGTCGCGGATCGGCAGGGCGAAATCACGCGCCTGGTCGGTTACGTGTCACCGGAACCCGGTGTCGTCGTCGACACGACGGCAGTGCGGAACCTCGCGGCACTGTCGTTGCCCGACTACATGGTTCCGACCATGGTTGTCGCCCTTGACGGTCCGCTGCCGTTGACGCCCAACGGAAAGCTCGACCGCAAGTCGTTGCCCACTCCGGACTGGTCGGAGCTGGCGGGTGATGTTGCTCCTCGCACGGCAGTGGAGTCCACGGTTGCGGCTGCGTTCGCGGAAATCCTGCAGCTACCGAGCGTCGGAGTCCACGACAGTTTCTTCGAACTCGGCGGCCATTCGATGGCTTCGATGAAACTGGTCGGTCGCATTCGGGAAGCGTTCGGCGTGGACGTCAGTATTCGAGACGTATTCGACGCGCCGAGTGTTGCGGAGTTGGCGGCCGTCGTCGCGCGTTCGGAAGGTGGGCGTCCGATCCTGGCGCCGGCGGTGAAACGTCCCGAGACGATGGGTCTGTCTGCGCCGCAACGTCGTCAATGGGAGTTGTTCCGCGTGTCCGGCGCACAACCGCAAGCAAGCCACGCTCTGGCGCTGACCCTGAAATCGAAGATCGATCCGGAGATTCTCGGGCACGCCTTGGACGATGTGACTTCGCGGCACGAACCCCTGCGGACCACCTTCGTCGAGGTCGACGGCATCGTCGTGGCAAGAGAATCGGTGCGACCGACTGTCGATGTGGTCGATGTCGGCGCCGGCGATGTGGGTCGAGTGGTGTTCGAACTGGCTCAACTTCCGATGGATCTGCGTGAGCAATCACCGTTGCGGGTTCATCTGGTGCTCGGTGAAGACGGTTCTCGGACACTGCTTCTCGTCATGCATTACATCGCCGTCGACGAGTGGTCCGTAGTGCCGCTGCTGGGAGATCTGGTCTCTGCTTATGCAGCCCGGTCGCAGGGAGATCAACCGGTTTGGGACGAGCTTGCATTGACGTACGCCGATTACACCGTGTGGTCGGACGAGCTGTTGGGAGACCCCCGAGACGTCGACAGCCGTGCGTCGAAGCAACTTGCATATTGGCGGGATGCGCTCGACGGAATACCGACCAGTGTGAATCTTCCGTTGCCGGAAGGTGACTCGGAGCCTCGAGGTGACGTGATCGCCGTCGACATCGACGCGGGTCTGCACGCCGGAATCGACGCGCTGGCTGCGCGCACCGGCACGAGCATGTTCATGGTCCTGCAGGCCGCATTGGCCAGCGTTCTCACGAAGGCCGGCGCGGGTACTGATCTTCCCATCGGTTCACTGGTTGCGGGCAGGTCGGATCCCCGTCTCGAACCGATGATCGGATCCTTCTTCAATGTTGTTCTCCTGCGCACGGATACGTCCGGTAGTCCGACGTTTGCAGAATTGCTGGCTCGCATCCGGGAAAACAATCTGGAAGCGCTGAGCAATCAGGACGTCTCATATGTGTATGTCGAGCAGGCACTGGGTAATCCGGCGTCCATGAGGCCTCAGGTGATGGTGATCCATCATCAACAGGCCGATTTGGACGGGCTCGGCGACTTCGGTTCTCTCGTACCGATTCCGGTGGGAGTGCCCCATGCGGATGTGACGTTGAGTTTTTACGAGCCGGTGGGCGATGGGCCTGTCTTTGCAACTCTCGGGTTCCGTGCCGACCGCGTCGATGCGGGTGCAGTCCGCGTATGGGCAGGTCAGTTGGTCGACGTGATCGAGGCTGCAGTCGCCGCCGAAGGGGATGACGCGAGCGAGGGGGCGAAACTATGACATACGTCGCATCGCTCCGTGGGGTCGACCGCTATACGGGGGCTCACAGTGTTGATACCCTCACCTCATTAAGGGTAGCCTTTGCTACTTACTTCGGGACATCGATTGGCGGCCGTACCAGGTCGTTCCGTCGGGGATGGACTACCTGTAATGAGTGAATCACCAAGAGACTCCAGCGCCGAACCTGCCATTGTCGACATCGTCGGCGTCGGGTTCGGTCCGGCCAACCTCGCGTTGGCCATTGCTGTCGAAGAACACAATGCAAATTGTGCGGCCGTTGATCGGGTGAACGCGCGGTTCTTCGAAAAGCAGTCTCAGTTCGCGTGGCATCCCGGGATGCTGCTCGACGGTGCCACCATGCAGATCGCGTTTCCGAAGGACCTGGTGACGTTCCGGAATCCACAGAGCGGATACAGCTTCTTCTCGTATCTGTTCGAGCAGGGTCGACTGGTCGACTTCGTCAACCACCAGACCTTCTTCCCCACGCGCCACGAATTCAACGACTACCTGTGCTGGGCAGCTCGACGAGTCGACGCGGACGTGCAGTTCGGTACAACCGTCGACGGGGTCGAGGGCATCAAGAACTCCGACGGCGTTGTCGATCGCTTTGCGGTTCGCACCGCCGACGGTGAAACGGTGATCGCGCGCAACATCGTTGTCGGAGCCGGACTGAAAGAGCGGATCCCGGAGTGGGCGACGCCTTCGTCCCGGTGCTTCCACAATCACCAGTTCCTCTTCCATCTCGAAGCAATGCCGGAGCCCGTACACAACCGGTTCGTCGTTCTCGGCGCCGGCCAGAGTGCCGCGGAGATCGTGGACTACCTGCACGCGAACTACCCGAACGCCGAAGTTCACAGTGTTTTTGCCCGCTACGGCTACAGCCCGGCAGACGACAGCCCGTACGCGAACCGCATCTTCGATCCCGAAGCCGTCGATCAGCTGCACGGTGCAGACGCCGCGGAACGACGCCGACTGCTCGATCTGCACCGCAGTACCAATTACTCGGTCGTCGACATCGAACTGATCAACAAGCTGTATGCCACCGAATATCAGGAGATGGTTCGTGGGCCGCGGCGACTGTTCATGCGTCGGGCCTCGGAGATCACGAGTGCCGTGGAGACCGAATCCGGCATCGAACTGGCTGTCCGTAGCAATCTCGACGGCTTGACCGACACGCTGGCGTGCGACGCACTCATTCTGGCCACGGGTTTCACCCCGGCACCTCTGGACGATTTGTTGGGTGAACTCGTGCCGGATTCGTCCGTTCCGCGTAACGTCAGTCGGGATTATCGACTGGCTGTAACGGAGGACGTGACAGGCGGTATCTATCTGCAGGGTGGGACAGAACAGACTCACGGATTGACGTCGTCGCTGCTGTCGAACGTGGCAGTGCGGGCGGGGGAGATTCTGGCGTCGGTGCTGAGCCACCAGAACCGAACTGGTGCGCTTGCTAGTCTGGGCGCACAAGACACGTACGTAACGAGTGAGGCGAGATGAGCACTAACCCTTTCGATGACGAAGACGGCCGCTTCTACGTGCTGGTGAACGACGAGGACCAGCACTCGCTGTGGCCCACGTTTTCCGAGGTCCCCGCCGGCTGGCGAGTGGTGTTCGGTGAAGACAGCCGCAAGGCGTGCCTCGAATACGTCGAGGCCAACTGGACCGACATGCGTCCGAAGAGCCTGCGTGAGGCCATGGAAGCCGATCAGGCTGCCGGTGGAAAGCACGCAGTCGAGAGCTGATTCTCTCACCGCTCGGAACCCCCGAGTGAACAGAAAAGAGCTGGGCACCGTCAGGTGCCCAGCTCTTTCTGCTTGAACGACGCCTACTTCTCGGTGACGGGAACTCGACGCCTGCGCTTGCGGACCATCGGGCGACGTAGCGAGTCCACGCGCATCAGAATCCGTGGACGACGCAGCGTGCGCGCTCCCCATTCGCCGAGCGTGACGCCCGCGGCCAGGGCGCAGCCGATGCCGAAGGCCGACAGCAAGGCAGTCAATCCGATCAGTACCTGGTCGTTGAGCAGCGCGTACAGGCCTCGGTACAGCGACAGACCGGGGAGCAGGGGAGTGATGCCTGCGACCGCGACAACCAGCGGAGGCGTCAGTGCGCGGCGAGCCATCAGGCCACCGGCAAGACCGACCACGGTTGCGGCGATTGCGGCGGCGATCACGGGACCGACGTCGAGTGTCTGCACGAAGATCGACACACCACTGCCTGCCGCACCGCCCAGGAACGCCGCGGTGAGTGCACGCCGCTCGGCGTAGCAGGCGAGCGCGTAGAACACCGACGCACACGCACCGGAGAGCATGAGGATCGGCAACTGCGTGATGGTGGAGACTTCCACATTGATCGGTGGAAGCGTCGAACCCAACATCCCGGTCATTCTCAACGAGATTGCGACGCCCGCGATGATGCCGCCCGTCATCATCACCACTTCGAAGAATCGCGCGACAGCTGTAATGGGTGCACCCATGATCGCGTCCTGGACCGAGCCCACCAACGACAGCCCGGACAGTAGAACGACCACTCCGGCCGCGATGACCAACGACGGCCGGATACTGATCCCCAGCTGGTCCTGAAATGTATAGAGCGTGGCGGCGGGCGCAGCCGCGATGAGACCACCGACAACCTGCTGGAAGAAGAACGGTAATCCGAACCGGTTCAGTACGCGGTTGACTCGATCGATGACCATCGTCGTCAGAAACGCGACTGTGGCAACGAGGAACCCGCCGCCGAGCAGGACGGAGACCGAAGCCGCCATCGCAGCCCAGGCCATGGTCGCGGTCCATCGGTTGTACGGGTGCGGCGCCGTCGTGATGGCTGTGAGCGCGTCGTGCGCTTGGTCCGGTGTGATCGCCTCACGGCGGATACGACGTGTCAGACGGTCGACGGCCGCCAGCCGCGTGAAGTCCATCGAGCGGTAGTGGACGATGCGCATCGTGCTCGCCGGCGGTCGCGTCGGGCCGCGATAGGCAGAGAGCACAATCGAGTTGTAAGTGACGTCGACGTCACACTGGGCAAGGCCGTACGTGGCGGCGATGAACTGCACCTGCTCAGCGGTGTCCATGGCCGCGGTTCCGGATGCGAGGAGGACTTCGCCCACCCGAACCGCGAGGTCCAGGACCTCTGCGACGACGGCGTCGTCTGTCAGGTCGATCGGTTGAAGCGGTGCGGGAGCCGACGTGACCGTGTCGACGGTGGCTTGCCGGTTTCCCGTCAGGCGTGTGAGTACTTCGGTGAATTTCGCCATCAGGGGGCGGAGTGGGAGTTGCGCATGGGGCCCACGCTATCTAACGTGACCCGCGCGCGGCCACCGCGACGGCTTGGATATGATGGCTCCGCAAAGTCAGTCGCGGCAACGCGTCGGTCTTCGCCTCCTTAGCTCAGTGGTAGAGCACTCGCCTTGTAAGCGAAAGGTCGTCGGTTCAATCCCGACAGGAGGCTCCGAAAGAGGAGGCACTCATCAACGTGGTGGGTGCCTCTGTATTTGCTGAGGTGCCGATAGGCGCCCGGTTCAGTTGGTCTCGGGCTTGTTCGTAGCCTGGCGCGGGTCGATCGCGCCGTCGATGTACTGCTGGGCGATCACTCGCAGTTTGACGTTGCTGCGCTGCGAGTCCTGGATGAGAATGCGGAAGGCTCGGTCGGCGTCGACGTGGTGGGTGCCCATGATGATGCCCTTGGCCTGTTCGATGACGCCTCGCGATTCGAGTGCTCGCTCGAGGTCCATTGCGTGCTTTCTGGCGATGTCGAGGCGCTGCGAGCTGTGCAGCGCGTAGGCCGAGGTCACGGCGAACAGTTGGAGCAATGCCACGTCGGCGCCGGTGAAACCTCGGAGGTCGTGGCTGTAGAGATTGAGGGTTCCGAGCGGGCGTTCCCGGCCAGGCAGTGGCATGGACAAGAAGCTGACAGCGCCGACTGCCTTTGCCGCGCTTGCGAATTGAGGCCACCGGCTGTGGGCTTCGCTGGCATGTGCGCGGACAACGGTTCCCGTGCGTGACGACGTCACACTCGGTCCGTAGTCCAGTCGGAATTGGATCGAGTCGACGGTGCGAACAAGTTGGTGGGTGGCGGCGACGGTTCGGAATGTCGTGTCCGAACCGCCGATGGTAATTCCGGCCATGTCGGCGTCGGCGATGAGATCGACGGCATGCCTGCAGACTTGTTCGAGAAATTGCTCCGCCTGGGCATGTGGATCGAGGTGCGCGTACAGCGATTGCAGGGCGTCCGAGGCGGCGTCCAGGCTGTCCTGCGACGCGGAATTTCGGCCCCCGGTGGGGCCGCGGTGTCCTCTGGCGATGCGCGGCGCCGTCATTGTCTCAACCACCCTTCCCCATCACGTCGCAGGCATGTCCGATTCGTCTCATTGTTGCACCGGACTAACTGTTGTGCACTCTGTTTCGGTGGACAAGTGTCTGATGGGGCGGACGGTTATGTGAAGTGGTCTGCGTATGCCCAATCGTGATGTTTGATTCGGCCGTTAGCGGGTAGTGCGCCGATCTTGGAATTATGTTGTCCTGCAACAGTTAACGTGGAAACTGCGACCGGGGTACAAGTTTTCTCCGCAATGGCGCGCAGGTCACGAACTTGGCCTATTGTCAGCGCCAGCGCACAATCTTGTACGCGTAACCCGTAGACAGTGAAGGGGATACGACGATGAACGGACTGATCGCGGCTCTGAACAGTGGAATGACCGTTGGCTTGGCCAACACGATCCTGACTTTCGGCGGAATCATCATCAACCTCAACATCGTGATCAACAACTGACCGCGTAATCGGCGAGTAACCGTTTGTTATGCCGATTCGATCGGAAGGTCAGGCCCTGGGCGGTCGCTCTTGCTCTTGAGCCACCGGTTGGGAAGTTTGCCGGCAAGTTCTCCGAGTGGACCGACTGCAGCGCTGAGGATTCCGACGGTTTCCTGAAGGACCTCGATGCTCGCGCTCATCCGCTCGAGGTTGGGGGCGAGGGAAGTCAAGGTGTCGGACAGTGCAACGATCTGGTCAAGCGGGCCGCCTTCGGCGATGAGCCGTTCGAAGGCGCCGTTCTCTGCCAGGAGTGTTTCGAGGATGCCGTTCTCGGCCAGTGCGCGATCGATGACACCGTCCTTGGCAGTCAGGCGTTCGACGGCACCGTCTTGCGCTGTCAGGCGTTCCAGCGGACCGTCCTCCGCCATCATTCGGTCGAGGAGACCGTCCGGCGCGAGCAAGCGTTCCAATGCGCCGTTCTCGGCGAGCACCCTATCCAGCGGTCCGCCGGGGGCAAGAAGTCTTTCGAGTGGTCCGCCGGGAGCGAGCAGTCGTTCGAGAGTGCCGTCGGGTGCAGTCAGTTTGTCGACCGGACCGCCGGGAGAGAGAAGTCGATCGAGTGGCCCACCGGGGGCCAAGGCCTGCCCGATGGGCCGATCGTCAGCGGTGAGTGATGACAACTGCTGGATCATCTGCATGGGTCCGCGGGGGCTTGCCAAGCCGGCAGCACCCGCCGTCACCGCGCCGGTATTACCGACGGCGATACGAACTGTCGTGACCGTCAGCTCGGCGATTCCCAAACTGATCTCTGCGGCTGCAATGCCCGCGCGTAGGGGAAGCGTGAGCATCTCCAGCAGTTTCATGCGTTAACTGTAACCGGTAACACACAAACACTCACCAGGATCGCCGGTCAGTGAAGGACCTTCAGACCGACGACACAGCCGACGATGCCCAGGATCAGCAGTATCTTGACGATCGACGTGGACTCCGCGCCGGTGATCATCGCATATCCCACGGTCAGGGCGGCGCCGATGCCGACCCAGATCGCGTAGGAAGTCCCGATGGGAAGGGTACGCATTGCATACGCGAGGCCGGCCATACTGACGATCAGGCCGAGGACGAAGACGATGGTGGGCGACATCTTGCTGAATCCGTCGGACTTACCGAGTGCGGTAGCCCAGACAGCTTCGAAAAGTCCGGAAATGACGAGCACGATCCATGCCATGGTGAACAACTCCCAAGGCACCGTCTTTTCGCTGGCCGGGTACGGTGCGCTCGTCCGGATGTCGTCGTTGACCACCCAACCATAGCAACAGAATTCTGCGTTCCGACCCGATCAGCTGGCGATTTAGGTCACCACCGCCGTTCGAACTCTCTTCAGATGGATGGTCGACACGGACACCACGATCGTCGCCGTCGCAGCGAGAACAGTCAGAGGAATCGGCGTGTTCACGGCGGCCGGTCCGTGTTCGACGAGCACACCGGTAGACCACCCGAATTCCCGCGAGCCCAGGTCCAAGAAGGTCGGTGAAACCGAGAACAACGTGAAAGCGACGGGCAGCATCGCCCCGCTCGAGACTGCTTCGACGGCAACAGGCATGCATGACGTGACGGCCAGTCCCAGCGCAAGCGGGAGGATGAGGACGTAGGCAACCGTGGTCGGGGCGGCATCCAGCAATCCCGAGAGTGCAGTCACGGCAAGGAGTCCCAGCCCGAGTTGCGGCATCGGTCTTCTCCAGCCGACGACGACGCCCAACGCCAGGGCAGCAGCTCCCGCGGGCATCGCCCAGGTCCAGTCGGATGGAAAGGAAATCGAGCTGACCGAAACCGCGCTGACTGCCAGTCCGACGAGTACGAAACGACCGTCGTGTGGCGGCAACCGCCAAGCCAGTGCGACGGTAACGGCAACCGCCGATACCACCGCGATCACCCATGACCCAGGTGATGTCGTCGAGCCCAACCACACATAGAGAGCCGTGAATACCAGGGGCAGAACAACTCCCAGCTTCACCAGGCGTGCGTCGATGTCGCCCGGCTCCTGATTCGGTCGTGCGAGTGCGGCGACTCCACCCACGAGAAGAGTTGCGGCGAGCAGAATCCAGACGGGAACCGTGGACGGCACGGGGTAGGAATCGCCCGGAAGTGTGAGCGACCACCTGGGGACGCGATCGCGCCATAAGTCCGCTGCGCCGAAGTACAGGGTCGTCGTGGTTACGCCGAGTCCGAGAGCGGTTTGTGCTCCGCGGTGACCCTTCGTCGGAAATGCCGCTGCCGCGAGGAAAGCGCCTGCTCCGATTGCGTTCAGAGTCACCGAAATCTGGGCGGAGACGGGGACGAATGCAGGTAGCGCGATGGCGAGGGCGCCGACTACAGCGAAGACACTCGCGAGACCGCCACGTCCCCAGCGATGCAGTAGCGCTACGCCGACGGCCGCAACCACAGCGGCAGTTGCTCCCGCCCACTGCGGCGTGATCACCACCGAGATAACGCCGGCGTCGGAGAAGGAGAAGTCGTCAACTCGGGACTCGGCCACTGCGTACGCGGCTACCACACCGCCGACCAGCGCGGACGCCACAGGACCGTAGAGCTGAGCGATTTGAACTGGGCTACGTTGCTGCATAATTCGTCGAATTTTTGCACAACCCGCCGATACGACTGATCGTCACATCGCCGTGCGGATCCATCCACACCGGTTCCCCGTCTCGAAGTCGAGGAACCAGCAGATGGCGTCCTCGACTCGGCCACTGAACGAAGTCGTAGCCGGCCAAATTTGTCTGAACTGCGTCGGCGACCCACACCGCAGCGTCCGCGAATACAGTCTCCATCGACAGTGCGTTGAAGTAGCTGAATCCGCTGATGTCACGTGTGCCTTGCCAGCCGATCGAAGCCTGGATCCTTGCCGGGATCCTGCTGTCAGCTTTCACCTGCACCCGGCCGTTCACAGGAAGCTCCCAGGGAACATACAGCGGGAATCCAGTGGCAGGGGAGAAGATGGTTCTCGTGACCGACAAGACCCCCGAAGCCCGCATCCTCGTTGTCGACGACGAACCCACCATCGTGGAGTTGCTCTCCGTGAGCCTCCGATTCCAGGGTTTCGAGGTGGCAACTGCTTCGAGCGGCGCCCAAGGCCTGGACGTCGCACGGACATTCCGTCCCGACGCGATCGTTCTCGACGTCATGATGCCCGGGATGGACGGCTTCGGTCTGCTTCGACGCCTGCGCGCCGACGGTGTGGACGCGCCCGTCCTGTTTCTGACGGCGAAGGATTCGCTCGACGACAAGATCAGCGGCCTGACCCTCGGCGCGGACGACTACGTGACCAAGCCGTTCAGCCTCGAAGAAGTCGTGACGCGGTTGCGGGTCATCCTGCGCCGCGCCGGTCGCGGTGTCGCGCCGGAGCAGTCGCCGCGGGTGAAGTTCGCCGACATCGAACTCGACGACGACACCCGCGAGGTCTGGAAGAAGGGCGAGTTGGTTGCACTCTCGCCCACCGAGTTCACACTGCTCCGATACTTCATGGTCAACGCCGGGACGGTTCTCAGCAAACCGCGGATTCTCGACCACGTCTGGAATTACGACTTCGGTGGGGAGGTCGGAGTTGTCGAGTCCTACGTTTCCTACCTGCGGCGCAAGGTGGACACGGGGGAGACACCGCTGATTCACACATTGCGTGGGGTCGGCTACGTGATGCGTGAACCGCGGCAATGATCGCCGCCGCGGAAAACGATCAGCTTCCGAAGCGGGGTCGTTTCCGTCTCCATTCACTGCCGCTGCGCTTCACCCTGGTTGCGGCCTTGCTGGTGTTGGCCGCGCTGGGTCTGTTGGCGTCGGGTGTAGCGGTCACTTCTGCTCTCGAGAATTCACTGACCCAGCGAACCGACAAAACGCTGTACGAAGCGGTCGACGGTTGGGCAAAGCCGCACAGCAGAGACCTGCAGCCGCCCAGTGACGTCGGCCCGGGCACCCGCCCACCCAGCCCCTTCTTCGTTCGGACCGTGACCCCGGACGGACGGGTGATCATCCTGAACGACAAGTCGACGACGACCGAACCCGACCTGTCGAAAGATTCCACCAACGGCCCGATCACCGTCGGATCGAGCGACGGTTCGGACGTGAACTGGCGGGTTCTCACGACGGTCCGCGACGGCACGACCACGACTATCGGTGTGCGACTGACAGATAACGAGCAGACCGTCGACGACTTGGTCGGCCTGCAACTCGGCATCGGCCTCGTTGTCCTGCTGATCCTCGGCGGCGCAGCGTATTTCGTGGTTCGTCGGAGCCTCCGTCCGCTTGTCGAGGTGGAGGAGACCGCCGCTGCCATTGCCGCCGGCGACCTTCATCGACGTGTTCCGGAGCGCGATGACCGCACCGAGGTCGGTCGACTGTCCGTGGCGCTCAACGGAATGCTCGCGCAGATTCAACACGCATTTGCCGCGACCGAGGCTTCGGAGGAATCGGCCCGGCGTTCCGAGGAGAAGATGCGTAGGTTTGTCGGCGACGCGAGCCATGAGTTGCGCACACCCTTGACGACTATTCGTGGGTTCGCCGAGTTGTATCGCCAAGGCGCCATGACTGATACGGAAACGCTGATGAACCGGATCGAGGGCGAGGCGTCGAGGATGGGACTTCTGGTCGAAGATCTGCTCATGCTGGCAAGACTCGACGAACAGCGTCCACTCGAGAACAAGCCTGTGGATCTGCTTGCAGTTGCGGCGGATTCGGTACAGGCGGCACGAGCGATCGCACCGGATCGAACTGTCGAACTTCAGATGACCGGCGGCCCAGGCCTGCCCGAAGTGCATGGTGACGAGGCCAGGCTGCGTCAGGTAGTCGCCAATCTGGTGGGCAACGCGATCAAACACACGCCGCCGGATGCGCAGGTCACCGTTCGTGTCGGTACGACCGAGAACTCCGCGGTGGTCGAGGTTTCGGATACCGGTCAGGGTTTGAGTGACGAGGATGCCGCGCGGATCTTCGAGCGTTTCTACCGCGCCGACACCTCTCGCACCCGTGAGACCGGGGGCGCCGGTCTCGGCCTGTCCATCGTTTCGGCTTTGGTTGCAGCGCACGACGGAACCGTCAGCGTCGAGACCTCCCTCGGGCAGGGGACGACGTTCCGCGTCGAATTGCCGCGTGACCCGAAGGACGACTGACGCCGGATTACCGCAACCGGCCCCTCAGAAGTAGGTGTGCACCGTACCGACGACGCGGTAATCCGAATCGACCTCGGGAATCAGTGACCACTTGTCGAATGTGGTGCAGGGATGCGAGATTCCGCAACCGAGCAGATCGCCGACCTTCACGTCGAAGGCAGCCGGAACGTCGACGTACGCGTGCTGGTCGTTGAGTGCGGTGATCGTCAGCTCTCGTGCTGATCGGTTGGATCCGTCGCGTCGGCGCCACAGGACTATGGGAAAGCCTGCGTCGGAACCGACATCGCGGCGGCCGAAGCCCAGGATCACCCGTCCGGGTTCAGGTATGGAGAGCACTACACCCCAGACCTCTGCGGCTCCCTGCAGAGTTCGCGGACCGTCAGCCCACGGCGAAGTTTCGGCATAGAGACCGTGATCATGGGTGATATAGCAACCGCTGCGCAGCACGATGCGTACACCGTTGTCGAGTGCCCACCGTCCGGCCAGTTCGCGCACAACGAGATCGTGAAACGCACTGCCGCCGAAAGTGACCAGTGGCTGGGGAGCCTTCGCGGAGTTGTTCTCGAACAGGTTCTCGGCCACACAGATTTCCGTGAAAACCCGCGCGGATTTGAGATACGAATCGACGGAGATACGGCGGGCTGCTACCGAGGCTCCGGGCATCATGCCCTCGAACCCCTCGACTCCGGTGAGTATCAACGAAGGTGCCTGCGATGCTGCGCGTGCGACGTCGAGTGCTTGCTCGACAGTGCGAGCGCCCGCGCGTCCGCTGTCGTAGCCGAGTTCGACGAGAACCCGGATACGGCTGGCCGGTGAGACTTTTGCGATCAACTGTTCCATCAGGCGGACGCTCTCGACCGAGTCCACGAGGGTGGTGACGAAGAAATCGGGGTCGGTGGCCTGGGCGTCGCAGATCCACCGAATACCGGCGGGATCGAGAACCTGGCTGGCGATGATGATGGTGTCCACACCGAACTCACGCAGAATGCGTGCCTGCGCAACGGTTGCCGCCGTCATCGCCCAAGCCCCGGCGTCGAGCTGCCGTCGAACCAGTTCGGGGCTCATCGTGGTCTTCGCGTGAGGCGCCAGATCCACATCGTGGTCGGAGCAGAACTGCGCCATGAGGTCGACATTGTGCGCGATCGCTGCACGGTTGAGTGTCATCACGGGTAGCAGGAGGTTGCCGTCGAGTGCCGAGATCCCCAGCGGCTCGAGGTCGGAACCGTCGCGACCTTCGAGGTCGGTGCCGAAGGCCTTGTGCTGCCAACCGATCGGGGGGTTCGCGAAATCCGTCATGGCATCGATTGTGCCGTTGATTGCAGACGATGTGTTCATGTGTGGTGACTTTCTGTCAGAACTATGCAGGTCAGAATGAGATCCGGCTACGAGCGGCGTACCGGGCGACCAGGCAACGCGTCCTGGACCACGACACCGTCTTCGACGACGGGTACTCCGCCGACCAGCACGCGGCTGATACCGGTGGAGGGGCGGGTGCCGTCGATGTACGTGGCGTTGTCGGTGATTCGCTCGGGGTCGAAAACGAGGATGTCCGCGTCGCTACCGGGGCTGATCCGGCCTTTCGTCGCCATCGAGGGAACCGACTCCTCCAGAATCTGCGCAGGGATCAACGAGCAGCGCGCGATGATCTCCGACAGCGACAGCAGCCGACGCTCGCGGTACAGCGTACGAATCGCACGTGCATAGGTGCCGGCGCCGCGGGGGTGGCCGAGCGCCTTCTTCGGCAGTGGCCACTGCAATGCGTCGGCAGGCGAACGGCCGGGCCAGGTCAGTGGCATCGCGTCGCTCGCGATGGCGGCGCGATCGAAAGTCATCGCCCGTTCGAGGAATTCGCGCTGCACGGTGTCGTTCTCGTCGAGGAACTCCACCAGCACCAACCCACCGGGGTCGGTGGCCCGAAGATGTTCCAGCTGCTTGCGGTCCGCGATACGTTCACCGGTGGGTACGAATGTCAGCGACCGTGGTGTCAGATTCATCAGGTGCAGCTTGTCGGGATCGAGAAACGCAGCTCCGACGGCCGTCGACCCGGAACCGTACGGATACGCCTCCGTCGTGACGCGCGATCCGGCTGCCTGAACCTGTGCCACCACCGACAGCGCGTGGTCGACGTGCATTCCCGAGGTGCTGTTGACGTGGCAGTAGTGCATGTGTGCGCCGGTTTCGGCTGCTGCACGGGCGATTTCGACGGCACCATCCACCGGGCTCGACGGATCGGCCGAGATGAGCGGGCGCGCATGGGTATAGGTGGGAACGCCGGCTCGGGCCGCGAGATCCGCCACCTGTAGGTACTCCACCGGATCGGATTTCGGCGCGTACCCGACCACCACGCCGATGCCGAGAGCGCCTGCGGCCAGATCGTTTTCGAGGAGTTCGAGAATGTGGGCGCGCTGGGAGGCGGTGGGCTCGCCCTGCCAGCTCGGGGAACCGAGATGGTGCAGGAGCGTTCTGATGTCGCCGTCGGGATCGGCCCCTGAGAGTTCGATCATTCGGGCGTGCGCCCACGACGTCGCGTAGCCGTAGTTGATCGGGCGGCCCTCGGCGCCGGCCCGGGCATATGCCTTTGCAACAGGAATGACGCCGGCTTCCAGTTCGAGGGCCGTCGTGACTCCGTCCAATGCCTGAAGTCGCTGCTCGGCGATTTCCTGTCCGTGGCTGTGCAGGTCGATGAATCCGGGGCAGATGACCTGACCGGTCACGTCGATCGTCTGCCGGGCTTCGATCGCGTCGCGACCCCACGCCGAGACCTTGCCGTCGGTGATCGCGATGCCCCGAACCTCGTCGGTCCCCGATGCGGGATCGACGACACGGCCGCCGGTGAACACGATGTCGTGGACCTGCATCAGCGCTGCACTCCTGTCGTTGGTCGAACCGCCTGGCCCGGCGAATGTCCCGATGGTTTCACGGCTCGGGTATCGGATTCTGGTGTGAACGTCCCAAATGGAGGCCGACTCACCGTTCGAGCGGACAAGAAACGGATGCGCTCGAGTGTGAAGGTGAAAGCGAAGTTATCAATTCAGCCGATTGAGATCGATGGAGGACAGGAATGCACGTCTATATTTCGGTGGACATGGAGGGTATCGCGGGTATCGCGACGCTCGATCAGACGATCCGCGGCGGTGGCGGCTACCACCGTGCGCAGATGCTCATGACCGCCGAGACCAATGCCGCGATCGCCGGTGCGTTCGACGCCGGTGCGACGAGCGTCCTGGTCAACGACAGCCACGGAACGATGGACAATCTGCTTCACGCCGACCTGGATCCACGGGCGCGTCTGATCTTCGGAACACCGAAGATGCAGTGCATGGCGGAGGGACTGACGTCCGATCACGACGTCGCTCTGTTTGTCGGCTATCACGCACCAGCCGGTGGGCCCGGCGTCCTGGCGCACACGTTCTCGAGCTTGTTCGCCGACGTCCGCCTCGACGGCAAGTCCGTCTCGGAGACCGACGTCAACACCCTCTACGCTGCCACCCAGGGCGTTCCCGTCGGCCTGGTGACGGGTGACGACATCATCTGCGGCTTGGTCGACGCGGCCTCGCCGACAACCGAGACCGTCGAGGTCAAGAAGGCACATGGATGGTCGGCAACCAATTCGCTGCCGCCGTCGCTGGCGTGCGAGCAGATCCGAGCAGGAGCCGAGCGCGCAGTGCGTAAGGCCGACACACTGAAGCCGGTCGAGCTGCGTGACGAATGGACCCTCGAGATCGTTCACCCCACCACCACGGGAGCTGAACTCGCCGAGGCTGTTCCCGGCTCGCGACGGATTTCGGATCGTACGATTTCGCACACACTCGGCAGCGTCGACGACATTCTCGGTCTGATCACTGTCAATGCCCGGCTTGCAGCCGCAGGCGTCTCGACGATCGTGGCAGTCGCCAATCGCACGTGATGAAGTAGCGACTCCATCGCGAAATGCCGCCGACGCCGTGTGCGCCGGCGGCATTTGTCATCTCCTGGGGCAGAACATGTTCCGACCGACCAAACGTTGCTTCGGCTATTGGTGAAACGGACCAATGCGGTAGACGTGTTCGCTGTCACACTTCATCAGTCTTTTCAATGTTCCAGTCCATGCGACACAAGACAATTCGGGAGGCTTGATGAAGGCGGAACGCGTCACAGTGGAAGCACCGTCGCGGGTGAGCGACGGTTCGGTTCGAAAAATGATGGACAACAAGTCGATTCGTCGCACGACCACCGTTACGGTGGGGCTGCTCAGTACCATCTGGTTGATCGACATGGTGGATCGCGTCATGATCGGGCTTGCGCTTCCGATGATCGGCGACGAATTCTCGCTCAGCAGTACGCAGTTGGGTGGCGTGGTCTCGGTATTCGCGATCTTCTACATGCTCGGGCAGGTCCCCGGCGGAATGTTGGCCGACCGCTTCGGACCCAGGCCCCTGTTGATCGTTGCTTTGATCCTGTGGTCGGTGTTCACAGCGTTGACAGGGTTCGCGTGGGGTCTCGTCTCGCTGATGGTAATGCGTGCGATGTTCGGCATCAGCCAGGGGCTCTTTCCAGCGGCGTCGTTCAAGGCTTTGGCTGAGCGGACGCGTCCGAAAACCAGAGCGACCGCGATGGGTTTCATGCTCGGCGCCAACAACCTCGGCCCCGGCATCGCACCGCTGATCATCGCGCCGGTCCTCATGGCCGTGGGGTGGCGTGACGCGTTCTGGCTGGTGGCGATCGTCGGCGCAGTGATCGGCACGGTGGTGTGGTTGGTGCTGCCCGCACCGCTGGACACCGAAATCTCGGAAGATCCCGAGGCAGCCTTGCAACCTCTGGCGAGCGAGCACTCTCGCGCCGCCGTGTTCAAGTCCGCGTCGGTGTGGAAGTTCGCGATTCTGTTCTGCCTGGCCAACATGTCCGCGTACGGGCTGATGACCTGGGTGCCGAGTTATCTGCTCAACGACAAGGGACTCTCGCTGATCGACACGGGAATCTTTGCCGCAATCCCCTTCATCGTCACGGCGCTGGCCACGATTGTGGGCGGGCGGTTGGTGGACAAGTACTTCCACGACCGGGCCAGGATCCTTCTGGTTCCGTGTATGGCCACGTCGGCAGTCCTTTTGTTCCTGATGACCACCGCTGACACCGTCGCGATGTTCACGTTCTACGAGACGTTGGCTCTAGGCATCAGCGGTCTGTGTTCGATGTCGATCTTCGCGATGCCGTTGCGGGCACTTCCGGCCGAATTCCTCGGTTCCGGAATGGGTTTGATCAACGGTTGTGGTCAGTTCGCCGGTTTCATCACCCCGCTCGTGATGGGATGGATGGTGGACCAGTTCTCGTACATGGCTGCATTCGGAGTCCTGGTCGGAGCGACGAGCGCTGCCGCATTGGTGGCCATGATCGTTCCTCAGACCCCGGCGAAATTCTGACAAGGAGACCGAAGATGTCGGCAACGGACGGCACACGAAAGATCGAAGACGACGTCGTCACCGATTTTTCCGGGAAGATGAGTTACGGGGCCTACCTCGGACTCGACACCCTCCTGGATTCGCAGCACCCGGTGAGCGAGCCGGAACACCACGACGAACTCTTGTTCATCATTCAGCACCAGACCAGCGAGTTGTGGCTCAAGCTGTTTCTCCACGAGATTCGGGCGGCCAGAGCAGCGATCGCTGCCGACGACATTCGGGTTGCGTTCAAGCGGATCGCACGTGTCAAACATATTCAGGCCACCTTGACCGAGCAGTGGTCGGTGTTGGCGACACTGACGCCGGCGGAGTATGCGGAGTTCAGGGGCGTTCTCGGCAACTCGTCGGGGTTCCAGTCGTACCAGTACCGCGCCGTGGAATTCGTGCTCGGAAACAAGAACGCGGGCATGCTGAAGGTGTTCGAATCGGATCCGTCCGCCCATCGATTGTTGGAGACCCTGCTCGGGGAGCCGACACTGTACGACGAGTTCTGGCGGTACCTGTCCAGGCAGGGGTACGACGTTCCGGCGTCGGCTCTCGAACGAGACGTCAGCGCGCCCTACGTGCGAAACGACGAACTGATTCCGCTGGTCAAAGCAATCTACGAGAACGTCGAACAGCACTGGACGGCGTACGAGGCGTTCGAGGAGTTGGTCGACCTCGAGGAGAGCTTTCAGCTGTGGCGGTTCCGGCACCTTCGGACCGTGCTGCGGGTGATCGGCATGAAGAAGGGGACCGGCGGTTCGAGTGGTGGTGCCGGCTTCCTGCAACGTGCGCTGGAGTTGAGCTTCTTTCCCGAGCTGTTTGCCGCCCGAACAGAGATCGGTACCTGACACACCTGCTTGATGACACCCAGCTGCTTGATGACACCCAGCTGTTCGTGACACACGACGAATCCGAGCCCGAAGGACAGGAGTCTTGGACAAGATCCGACAGGGTCGCTTCGACCAAGCTTGACTGCGAAGTTGCAAGTCGGTGACAGGAGAGCGTCGGAGTGGACAAGAAATCAATGGTGGCAGACCTGGCGGCGTTGGTAACCGCCGAGTCGCCCAGTTCCGATCTCGGCGCAGTCGATGCATGTGCGGACGTGGTGGCCGAAATCGGCGAACGCCACCTCGGAAGCACCCCCGAACGTATCCGCATCGACGGGCGCCAGCACTTGCGTTGGTCGTTCGGCGCGGAGCCGAAGGTGATGCTCCTGGGCCATTTCGACACCGTCTGGCCGCTCGGAACGCTCGCGGAGTTGCCCTGGTCTGTCACCGACAACATCGCCACCGGACCCGGAGTCTTCGACATGAAGGCCGGCATCGTCCAGCTCTTCCACGCGCTCGCATCGCTTCCGTCGCTCGACGGGGTGGTCGTGCTCCTCAATTCCGACGAGGAAATCGGCTCCCCGACCTCGCGCGCACTGATCGAGGAGCAAGCACGTCAGGTCGACGCGGTGCTGGTCCTCGAAGCCGCAGCCGACGGCGCAGTGAAGACCGCGCGCAAGGGTATGTCGCTGTACTGCGTCGACATCGAGGGACGCGCTGCACACGCCGGACTGGAACCGGAACGAGGTGTGAACGCTGTAGTGGAGCTCGCACACCAGATTCAGGCCGTGGTGGAGCTCGCGGACCCGGCGGCGGGAACGTCGGTGGTGCCGTCCGTGATCAGTGGCGGCACGACCACCAATACTGTTGCAGCGCAAGCGCAACTGTGGTGTGACGTTCGCATGTGGTCGGCGAAGGAACAGGAACGCATCGACCGTTCGATCCGTGCACTGACACCGGCGCTGGCCGAAAGTCGAATTTCGGTGTCCGGAGGCCCCAACCGTGGACCACTGGAATCAGTGTCTTCGGAGAAGCTGTACTTTCTCGCTCACCAGGTCAGCAGTGAGAGCGGTTTGGGGATGCTGCGCGACTGCGCCGTCGGCGGTGCATCGGACGGAAATTTCACTGCCGCAGTAGGAACTCCCACGTTGGACGGCCTCGGTGCCGTCGGCGGTGGCGCCCACGCAGCGACAGAACACGTAGAGATAGATCAGATGATCCCGCGCGCCACTTTGTTGGCCGGTCTGGTGACTCGAATCCTGGAGGGAGGACTGTGACTATGACGTCGCCGAACAATGTCCAACGCAAGACCGTTCAACCATTCGGAGGTGTATCGCCTTCACGGATGCGGCAAGCAATCAGCCAGGCCGAGCAGGCCGCCCTGCTTGCATGTGTGACTATCGAAACCGTCACCGGGCATGCCGAGTTGGAACAGGTATTCGGTCTGTTCGAGAAGGTATGGCAGCCGGAGAGCGGTAACCCTCCCGTCCATCGGGACATGATGAAAGCACTCGCACACTCCGGTAACTACGTCGCCGGCGCGTTTCGTGGCGGGGATCTGATCGGCGGCTCGGTTGCATTCTTCGAGGAACCGCAACACCGTTCGTTGCATTCGCACATCACGGGGATCCTCCCGAACGTGCAGAACGGGCACATCGGCCTCGCGTTGAAACTGTTCCAGCGTGCGTGGGCACTGGAACGGGGAATTCTCCACGTGCGGTGGACTTTCGACCCGCTCGTCGCACGCAATGCCTACTTCAACGTCTCGAAACTCGGTGCGTTCCCGATCCAGTATCTGCCGCGTTTCTACGCGCCGATGAACGACAGTCTCAACGGCGGCGCAGACAGCGACCGATTGCTGATCGACTGGGAAATCGGTAGCAGCAAGGTTGCCGACGTCGTCGCCGGTTCGGGAGAAGTCCCGACTCCCGAGTCCTTGGGGGCGAGCGAACTGCTGTCCGTCTCCGAAGCCGGCCTGCCCGTGTTGAAGTCGACCAAGAATCGATTCGTCACGGTGGCTACACCGAATGACGTGTACACACTGCGTAAGTCGGACCCGGCGGCGGCGAACGACTGGCGCCTGGCAGTCCGCGAGGCTCTCGGTGGTGTGCTCGCCGAGAACGGAGTGGTTCTCGCAGTTACCAGAACCGGAAAGTACGTGCTGGACCGTGCGCCGGGAACACAGGCAGGCAGGACAACAGCGGAGGTTACATCGTGAAGATCGACGGAGTTGAATTACGCCGGGCGGCAATGCCGTTGAAAGCGCCGTTCCGTACCTCGTTCGGCACCGAGACCACCAAGGACGTGTTGTTCGTCAAGGTGGTCACCTCGGAGTCGGTGGGCTGGGGCGAGTGCGTGGCGATGTCCGAGCCTCGCTACTGCTCCGAATACACGGACGGCGCCGCCGAAGTCCTTCGTAAGTTCCTGATTCCGTCTCTGGGTGAACTCACCGATCCCGACGTGCACGCACTGAGCGCGACGATGGAACAGTTCGCCGGGCACCCCATGGCCAAAGCGGCACTGGAAACCGCATTTCTCGACGCCGAGTTACGGGCTGCCGGGACGAGCATGTCTTCGTACCTGGGTGCAGTAGTCGATCGCGTACCCGCGGGTGTTTCGGTGGGTATCAAGAATTCGATCGATGAGCTGCTAGAGGAGGTAGGCGGGTTCCTCGACGCCGGATACCTGCGCATCAAACTGAAGATCGAACCGGGCTGGGACATCGAGCCGGTTCGCGCAGTCCGCGAGAGGTTCGGCGACGACGTACTCCTCCAGGTCGACGCGAACACCGCGTACACCCTGGCTGACGCCCGTCATCTCCAGCGACTCGACGACTTCGACCTCCTGCTGATCGAGCAGCCGCTTCCCGAAGAGGAACTGCGTGGCCACGCCAGGCTGGCCGAGATGATGCGGACGCCGGTCTGCCTCGACGAGTCGATCACCTCCGCGAAGGTCACCGCCGACGCGCTGGCAATCGGTGCGTGCAGCGTGGTGAACATCAAACCGGGACGTGTGGGCGGTTATCTGGAATCGCGTCGTATCCACGATGTCTGCAAGGCCAACGGAATTGCCGTGTGGTGCGGCGGAATGCTCGAGACCGGAATCGGCAGGGCCGCCAACGTCGCGCTTGCCGCGCTCCCCGGATTTGCCCTACCAGGCGATACATCGGCTTCCGACCGGTACTTCGCCGAAGACATCACCGAGCCGTTCGTACTCGACAACGGTTACGTGAAGGTTCCGGAAGGACCGGGTATCGGCGTCGAACCGATCCCCGACCTGCTCGAAGCAATTACCACGTCGGTCGAATGGATCGGCATGGATCGGCTTTGACGAATCACTATGACACACTTCGTTCACCGGACGAAGGAGTGATAGACGTGGGCACCGTACGACCTCGCATCAGTTTGGTGCGGCTTCTCGAAGACGTGGGAACTACGGTGCTGAATCCGGTTGTCGGCGACCCGGAGGCGGTCCAGGAGATCGCCTCGGTGGTCATTCACGACCCCGACGACGACTCACCCTCGACACCGGACTCCATGGTGCTGCTCGTCGGCGTCACCGGAGGCGAACGTATCGCGGAGTCCGTGGCCGGCCTGGCCGAGCGCGGAGTACGCGTGGTGGTCGCGCGAGTGACCACCGAGGTCAGCGATGCGGACCGCGAATCCGTCATCGCCTCGGGCGTCGTGCTGTTGGCCTTGGCGCGAGGAGTCTCGTGGGTTCAGCTGACAAGCCTGCTTCATTCGGTGCTCTCGGCCCGAAACGAAGTCGGGCACATCCACTCACGCGGAGGCGGCCCGGCCGGCGATCTGTTCGCCTTCGCCAACGCTGTCAGCGCACTTCTCGATGCGCCGATCACGATCGAGGACCGCAGCTCACGGGTCATCGCCTTCTCCGGCCGCCAGGAAGAAGGAGACGGTCCACGTATCGCGACCGTTCTGGAGCGGCAAGTTCCTGACCAGTACATTCGAGTGCTCGAAGAGGCCGGGGTCTTCGACCGGCTCTATCGCAGCGACGATCCGGTGTGGGTCTCGGCCGAGACCCTCGGTACCAAAATGGGTCGTATCGCCGTGTCCATCAGAGCCGGCGACGAGTTCCTCGGCTCCATGTGGGTGGCAACCGGTGAGCCGATGTCCGACGACCGGATGCGTGCTCTGCGCGATTCAGCTGGGTTGATCGCGCTGCAGATGTTGCGGTTGCGCGGCGGCGCCGACGCCGAGCGCCGACTGCGCGCAGACCTGATCGCAACCCTTCTCGACGGTGGGTCAGGTGCGGTCGACGCGATGAATCGCCTCGGCCTCGGGACCGGCCCCGCACTCGTGATGGCTTTGGGTCGTAGGTCTTTCGAGGGATCGTCGAAGCCGGACGATGCCGCCCACGTGGTGCGACTGACCGACGCTCTGGCCATGCACCTCGGCGCCGTCCACTCGCAGTCGGCGGCAGCCTTGGTCAACGGAACCGGCTACGCGGTGCTGTCTGTACGAGGGCATTCCCCGGCCGAGGCCGAGTTGCAGGCGTTCCGTGTGGCCTCGGACTTCCTGGACCGGACCGGAGCGTCCGGCGACACGATCATCGGGATCGGCCGGGTCGTGACCAGACCGGCGCAGCTGAGCCGATCGAAGCGCGACGCCGAACATGCCCTCGAAGTGTTGTTGGCGGGACGAGCGTCGGGCAGCGTCGCCACCTTCAGTAGCGTCCACGTCGATGCCATCCTGTTGGAGATCGCGTCGGAAGCTGCAGCCGAAGGGTTCTCGGACCTCGGACCGATCGAGGCGATCGCCAGCCACGACGCCGCTCATGCGACCTCGTTCGTGGACACTCTCGATGCGTGGCTCAACGCGTTCGGTGATGTCGGTGACGCCGCGGCGTCATTGCACGTGCACCCCAACACCTTTCGGTATCGCCTCAGCAAGTTGAAGGGTATGGCCGCGTTGGATCTCGACGACCCCAACGTCCGCTTCCGGTTGATGGTGCATCTTCGTCTGCGCGGTCCACGTTAGCTCGAAAGCCGAAAAATGCGGGTCGCACTGATTTCTCAGCGCGACCCGCATTCTTTGTCAGTGGGTTCGGATCAGCTGTTGTTGCGAAGTGCTTCGACAGCGATGCGGCCGACGGTTCCGATGGAGGCGTCGATCTTCGGGGCGCGGTGGGTGAGCTCGTGGGACTTGGTGAAGACACCGACGGCGTAACGCTTGCCGTCCGGGTACGCCACGACGCCGGCTTCGTTTCGTACCAGTCCCAGCGTTCCGGTCTTGGCGGCGACAGTGACCTCGTCGGGGAAACCGGACGAAAGGCGGTGCGGCCAGACCTGCTTGCTCATGATGGTTCGGACCTCTTCACAAGCCGATGCGGGGCCGGCTTCGTCCCTCCAGATTGCAGCCAGCAACATTGTGATCTCACGAGGAGTACTGGAATTGGAGCGGGCGGGATCCATGACGGAAATTGTCCGAAGAATTTCGATGGGGGGCATTTCCAGCAAGGTGCCCTTGTCGACGCCGAGGTCGTCGTAGACCGTCTTGAAGAGGCCTCGGCAGTCACGGACCAAGTTGGTCTTCTCCAAACCGAGCCCGCGCAGCGTTGCGACGATGTTGTCGAGTCCGAGACGTTCGTACAAGAAATCCGTGGCGGCGTTGTCGCTGAAGCTCATCATGAGCAGAGCGAGGTCTCGCCAGCTTGCAGTCACGTCGTCGGCGCAGCCGCCGATACCGATGCCGCCGGAGCGGAACTCGGAGGTCACCGTGGCGTGCTCGGTCGGATCAAGGGTGCCTGCCGCTACTTCACGGGCGTACTGAAGCACAACAGGAATCTTGAAAACGGAGGCGAGGATGACACCTTCGTCCGCGCCGTAACCGAACTCTTCGCCGGAATCGATGTCGCGTGCGTGGACGTAGGCATCGGTCTTCGCTTCGGCGAGTACAGCAGCGATCTCCTGCTGTGCGCTCTCAACGTACGTGGCGGTTTCGGTCATTCGAGAAGCCCTTTCGTCGGTATCCATGTATCTGGGTTATTCGTGGATCTGACGATAGTGAGTCGACGACGGGGGGTCTTGTACGAATCGACGAAGGTTGGCGCACGGTTCGGTGCTGATGCGCCGAATCATCCGGGCGTCGGGGTGTTCTCCGGATCAGGACGCATAAGTTTCGAGGCGACATCCGACCAGTTCGGCGACGGCGCTGCGTCGCTTGTCGGAGACCACGCCTGCCAACAGGAGGGTGAACAATTCGTCGATACGGTCGTTCAAATCGCTTCGTCTGGTGAGAACGTTCGAAACCAGTTGAACGCCGGTGAATGCCGAGATCACCACGCGACCCACCGATTCCGGCTCCACATCGTCGCGGATGTCGCCTTCGAGCTTCGCGGCCTCGGCCAATTTTCGAAGCTCGCGGATCCACGCGACGTACGGGCCTTGCGAACCGTCGGCAGAGGCCAACTCGAGGGTAAGTCGGATTCCCGCACGAACAATAGGCTCTGCGACGAGTTGGCGGCCCATCTCGTGGCACACCATGACGAGCTGTTCCAGTGCCGGTGCGCCTGTGGCTGCAACTGCGGTGAAGGCACTGATCGAGATCTGGTGCTGTTCTTCGATCACCGCCTGAGCCAGTTCGTCTTTGGACGAGAAGTGAAAATAGACCGCGCCCTTGGTCATCTGCGCCGCGGACACGATGTCATTCATGCTCGTGCTGCCGTACCCCGTGACTTCGAACCGATCAGCAGCACCTTGAAGAATCTGTCGGCGACTGATCTTGGCACGTTCCTGCATTGCTCCCTTGTCCTCCGACTGTTAACACGTGAACCAGTTTTAGGGCCCTAGGTCCCGGACCAGCGACCCACGGTAGCAGCGAATCTCGTGCTCGCGCGACAGCGCGAAACGGACTGTTCGGTGTGCAATCGCAGGTCACGGTCGGTAGGAGCGACAAATGCGACCGCCGCAACCTCCGTTGGAGGCTGCGGCGGGGAGTCCAGTTATCGGCCAGCGAAATTCGGTCGAAGGTATGCGATCAACGAGTCGAGACAGTTGCCTCGAAGCCGAGGTCGCGTAGCGCCGACTTGAGTTTGGTCTGTGCCTCGTCGAGAGATTCGGGTGACGGCGAGGTGTCGGCGCCACTGATGTCGAAGTTCCCCATGTCGTATGCGGGGAAAACATGAACGTGAAGATGCGGAACTTCCAGACCTGCGATGAGGAGACCCGACCGAGGCGCGTCGAACGCCTTCCGCACGGCTTGGCCGAGGTTGCGGGCAACAGCGGTGACCTTGGCAAAGAGTTCAGGATCCACGTCCTGCCACTGATCGACCTCGGCTCGCGGAACCACAAGCACGTGGCCCTGCGTTACCGGCGCGATGGTCAAGAACGCGACGACGTCCTCGTCCTCCCACACGAAACGTCCTGGTAGATCCCCGTTGATGATGGCACTGAAGACTGAAGGCATACCCCGAGATTAGCCCGCGTCCGGTTGCCAGGAAACTCCCAGGCTGGACGCAGGTTCGTCGGAGCCGGCCCGACAAATCTAGGACGCATGACGACAGAAGCCATGCAGACCGCGGGCAGCACGGACGCAGAGGAGGTCTCCGCGACGACTGTAGTGCTGGACGTGGTCGTCCCGGTATACAACGAAGAGGCAGGCCTCGAGACGTGCGTGCGGCGCCTGCGCCGGCATTTACGCACGCAGGTGCCATTCTCTGCACGAATTACCATCGCGGACAACGCCAGTGTCGACGGCACGTTGGCACTGGCACGTTCCCTCGCCGAAGAATTCGACGACGTCCGGGTCGTCCACCTGGATGCGAAGGGCCGTGGTCGAGCACTGCGGCAGGTATGGAGCGACTCCGATGCCGACGTGGTCGCGTACATGGACGTCGACCTCTCGACCGACCTCAACGCCCTGATGCCGTTGATTGCTCCGTTGCTCTCCGGACACTCGGACATCGCCATCGGTTCCCGGCTGGCACGATCGTCCCGCGTGGTGCGCGGCCCCAAGCGTGAGTTCATCTCACGTAGCTACAACCTCATCCTCCGAAGCGCACTGCATGCTCGCTTCTCCGACGCCCAGTGCGGATTCAAAGCCATGCGCGTCGATGTTGCACGGCAACTACTTCCGCTGGTGGAGGACACCGGGTGGTTCTTCGATACCGAATTGCTGGTGCTGGCCGAGCGAGCGGGCATGCGGATTCACGAGGTCCCTGTCGACTGGGTGGACGACCCGGACAGTCGGGTGGACATCATTGCCACGGCAGTTGCCGACCTCAAAGGTGTGGTCCGTGTCGGGCGAGCACTGTCTACCGGTTCCCTTCCATTGGCCGAGCTCAGGGCAAGTTTCGGACGTGAACCGTTGGTTCCCGGAGTTCCACGAGGAATGGTCGGGCAGCTCTCACGCTTTGCCGTGGTGGGAGTCATTTCGACGCTCGCGTACGCGCTGCTCTACCTCGCTCTGCACTCGATCATGGGTGCGCAGTGGGCCAACGCCGTCGCATTGCTGGTGACCGCGGTATTCAACACCGCCGCCAACCGGGCCTTCACCTTCGGGATCCGAGGGTCGGAAGGATCCGCTCGTCACCAGATGCAGGGCCTGCTCGTGTTCGGGTTCGGTCTACTGCTCACCAGCGGATCGTTGTTCGTGCTCGACGTCATGGCGCCCGACGCTTCCAAGCACGTGGAGCTTGCCGTACTCGTCATCGCCAATCTTGTTGCCACAGTCAGTCGATTCATCGCACTGCGCTGGGTGTTTCGCACCGCACAATCCGTAGGAGCCAATCGATGACCGCCACTGCAGAGACACTCGCCGCGCCGCTGCCAGCGCCGGAACCGCAACGTCAGGTGCGCTGGGAACCGTGGGCACTGGGAGTGTTGTTGGTGGGCACCGGAGTCGCCTACATCTGGGGCCTGGGCGCGTCCGGATGGGCCAACTCGTTCTATGCCGCTGCGGTACAGGCAGGTTCGGTGTCGTGGAAGGCTTTCTTCTTCGGCTCCTCGGACGCTGCAAACTCGATCACCGTCGACAAGCCGCCCATGTCCCTGTGGTTGATGTCGCTGTCGGTTCGCATCTTCGGACTCAATTCCTGGGCGATGTTGGTGCCGCAGGCACTCCTCGGGGTCGGATCGGTTGCACTGTTGTGGGGAACGGTTCGACGGTATTTCGGTGCGGCCGCCGGCCTCCTCGCAGGCCTGGTACTTGCGCTCACACCCGTAGCGGCGCTGATGTTCCGGTTCAACAACCCGGATGCTCTGCTGGTGCTCCTGATGATCGCAGCAGTGTGGGCGATGATGCGCGCCGTGCAGGACGGCCGCACCCGCTGGCTCGTGTTGGTCGGTATCTTCTGCGGATTCGGTTTCCTGACAAAGCAATTACAGGTCATGTTGGTGGTTCCACCGCTGGCGCTCACCTATCTGATCGCCGGACCGCCGAAACTGGGTAAGCGCGTACTCCAACTGTTCGCGGCACTGGGCGGACTGATCGTCTCCGCCGGATGGTGGTTGGCAATCGTCGAACTGTGGCCGGCCGACTCGCGTCCGTGGATCGGTGGTTCACAGAACAATTCGATTCTCGAACTGACGCTCGGCTACAACGGGCTCGGGCGCTTGAGCGGCAACGAGACCGGAAGCGTCGGCGGCGGCGGAATGCGCGGTGCTGGTGATGCTGCGGCCGGCGCTGCTGCGGGCGGTTTCCCCGGCATGGGCGAGGCCGCAGGTGGTATGGCCGGGGGAGGTATGGCACCAGGTGGTGGGGCCGGCGGTGGTATGTGGGGGAGTACCGGCATTACCCGACTGTTCGAATCGGCCCAGGGCGGACAGATCGCCTGGTTGATTCCTGCTGCACTGATACTTCTGGTGGCTGGAATCGTGCTGCGAGGCAAGGCACCCCGCGCTGACACACAGCGTGCGTCATTCATCGTCTGGGGGCTCTGGCTGTTGGTGACCGGACTGACCTTCAGTTTCATGGCGGGAATCTTCCACGCCTACTACACCGTTGCGCTGGCGCCGGCGATCGCCGCGCTGATCGGTTCAGGATCGGTAGTGGCGTGGCGTCATCGTGACGTCCTCTGGGTTCGCATCATTCTGGCGGTGTCCTTGGCCGCAACCGTCGCGATGGCGTGGGTACTGCTCGGACGCTCGCCTACGTTCGTACCGTGGCTTCGCTGGACCATTCTGGTGGTCGGCATCGTCAGTGCCGTGGCAGTGCTGATTCCGGCAGTGACGCGAGGTCGATTGGCTGTGGCAGTGATTCTCGCAGCGATCTTCACCGGTCTGGCGGGTCCGACTGCATACGCGATCGACACGATCAATACTCCGCATACCGGTTCCATAGTTTCGGCCGGACCGAGCGTCGAAGGTGGAATGGGCGGGCCCGGCGGTGGCCGCGGAGGCTTCGGTGGATTCGGTGGCACGGCTGATGGCGGTAACCGTCGGACTGACGGGGCTGGGACCGGAATGCCGGGCACGCCCCCTGTAGGAATGGGTCAGATGCCCGGTGGTGCAACAGTTCCGGGTGGTACCACGCCGACCACCGACGGAACGCGAGGCGCAATGGGAGGCGGTGCCGGTGGTCTACTGCAGGGCAGCACGCCGGGAGCCGCTGTTGTGTCCACTCTCGAAGAGAACTCCGACCAGTTCACGTGGGTAGCCGCGGCAATCGGGTCCAACAGCGCCTCGGGTTATCAGCTTGCGACGCAGTCACCGGTCATGGCTATCGGAGGGTTCAACGGGAGCGATCCGTCGCCGACGCTCGCGCAGTTCCAGCAGTACGTGGCAGAGGGCAAGATTCACTTCTTCATCGCCGGCGGTGGGATGGGTGGCGGTATGAACGCCGAAGGCACCGCTACCGCCATCTCGACGTGGGTGACCGAAAACTTCACCGCCACAACGGTGGACGGGGTGACCCTCTACGACTTGACGGTTGCAGGTTGACCAACAGGAACGCACGCCAGGTCCGCATCGGAGGTGCTTCCTCCGATGCGGACCTGGCGTGAAGTTGTATGCCTGAGGTTCGTCCTCAGGTTTTGAAGGTGGTGTTCGCCGGCCGCGGGTGCTGCTGCGGGTCGATCGAGGGTGGCGGGATGAACCACGGTTTGTTGTCGACACCGATCTGAATCGCCCACTTCCCGACGAACCCGGCTTTGCGGTGCATCAACCGGTGGTGTGAACGGCACAGCAGGACCAGGTTGTTCATCACCGTCGGGCCGCCGTTGGCCCAGTGCCGGATATGGTGCGCATCAGTCCACGCCGGTACACATGTGCAACCCGGGAACGCACAGCCTCTGTCTCGGGCAATCAACGCAGTCCGTTGTTCGGCGGTGACCAACCTCTTCCCTGGTTTCGCATCGAGCGGCGCGCCGTGATCGTCGAGCAGAACGGTGGAGAGGAAACAATCACACCCGAGAAGCCTGGTCTGCGACACCGACAGCGGTCCGAGCCAGGGCATGTGCCCGACATCAAGATCCGACACAGCCATTCCGTCATCAGCAGTGGAGGGTGCTGCGGCGCAGTCCCGATGCTCAGCGAGATCACGGGCGTTGATGTGCACGTTCACGTGCGGGCGCTGACCACCGTCGGTGCCGGTTTTGGCGCAGTCGAGGTACCGGCGGATCAGTTCGGTGAACCCGTCGGCCGTCCGCTTGGCCGCCGACCGAGCATCCGGGGTTCCATCCGGTGCCGGGGTGGGCATCGTCAGATTCGACAACGCCGACAGCAGCATTTCACCGGTCAGGGCATCGAAATCACCACGCACCACCACCCGACCGTTCAACGTCGACGCGATCCGCAACTCGTTGAGATCGACATCCTCGGCGGGCGGGATCTCATCCGATTCGAACAACCGCTCCAAGGTCGCGATCACGTTCCGCACTTTCGTCGTCGTCGCCTCCACACCCGACGCAGCCGCCAACAACAAATCGATGCACTTCGGTAGCGCCTCCTCCGGCATCCCCTTCGGCGGTGACTCACAGAACGCCACGATCAACACAGCATGATCGAACGAGCAATCCCCGCCATCGAACCGAGCAGCCACCGCCGGAAACGGCCGCAACGCCGCACCCAACGCGGCGATCTTCTTCCCGTCCCGAACCTGCAGCATCGTGTTAGCCGCCAACCACGCACCCACCCCGCGACTGGCAATCACCTGATCATCCGGGCGCAACGACAACTCGTCCACCACCGCCACACGCACAGCCTCGAGACGAAGAATCTCCGCACTCGCTTCGACAGCAGCAGCACGCAACTCGGCAGCAGTCAACTGCCACAGGCGTCCGCGTAACCCCACCGCAGAACCCGACACCACATCCGACAACAAGACGCTCATTGAATCCCCCGATCCCCTGCCCAAATCATACTCGAACACGTGTTCGAGTCAAGAGTTGATTTTGCAGGGGCTAAGCGCTGATACTGTCGAGGTCGTGGACCACGTCGCAGCAGGCGTCGAGTAATTCGCGATCATGGCTGATGAGTAATACGCCGACGCCGGTTTCGGAGGCGCGACTCTCGATCAATCGAATGAGCGCGGCCGTCGTGGCGGCGTCGAGCATCGCAGTCGCCTCGTCGCAGATGAGGTATTTCGGTTGTTGCGCCAGCGATCTCGCCAGGCAGGCGCGCTGTAGTTGGCCGTCGCTCACCTGGTGGGGTCTACGGGACAAGAGATCGGGAGTGAGGCCCACTTCTGCTGCCAGTGCAACCACATCGATTGACCTACTGGCAATATCGCTGGGTTGACCGATGATCGAGGCGAGCGTCTGCCGAGGGTCGGTTGATGCGCGAGGTGACTGAAACAGCATGGACACCGTCCCGCGTAGTGCCGCGGGTACCGAGAATTTGGTACCCACAACGGGTGATCCGTCGATCCGCACCTCGCCTGACCACGGTGCGTCCAACGTGGCGAGAATCCTTGCAAGTGTTGTTTTTCCGGTGCCCGAAGTCCCGCTCAGGCCGATCAGCCTTCTCGGCGGAATTTCGAGCGAGACGTTCTCGAGCACCGGTCGGTTCCGGTGGTAACCGCTGGTAATTCCCAGAGCTTGCAAACTCATGTCAGCCCACCTTCCGCAGCGTTCGGTACGTGCGGTCACCCAATGTGACGAGTTCGGTCGGGCCACCGGATTGTTTCGACTCCGGGCGTCGTAGGTGATAGACGCACTCCTCGGGGAGATCGGTGAGTTGCGGTGGCGATCCCGGCATGGGAGTCAAACCTCTGGAAGGTAAGGCGCCGAGAAGGTCTCGGGTGTAATCGTGAAGCGGATCTTTGAACACCAGCGCGGCCGGGCCGGTCTCCATGATGCGTGATGCGTACATGACGGCAAGTCGATCAGCGACACCGCTGCGGGTGAGGGATGCCAGGTCATGGGTGATGAGCAGGACCGCCGCTCCGGCGTCCGCGCACTCTCGAAGTAATCCCATGACGTGGTCGGTGAGTTCGCGGTCGAGGTTGGCGGTGGGTTCGTCTGCGACGATCACCGACGGATTCCCGGCCAGCGCACCGGCAATGGCCACGCGTTGCGCCATGCCGCCCGACAGTTCGTGCGGGTAGCAGTCCAGGGCCGACGGTTCGAGTCCGACGCGAAGTGCCAAGGCATCGCAAGTGTGATCGCTGCCGAGTGCGTCGATCGTCTCCTGTAGCTGCGATCGCGCAGTGCGGACGGGGGTGAGATGTGTTGCGGCGGATTGTGGAACGAGAGCCACGTGCCGCCCACGGAACGCGGCGCCGGAGAAGACGTCGATCTCGAGGTCCGGTGTTCCGACGGTGACCGTTCCGGTTCGAGAAGCATTCGGCGGCAACATGTTCATGACCGAGGTGGCGATGATCGACTTGCCACACCCCGATTCCCCGACAAGTGCGGTCACCGTGCCAGCTTGAACGTCGAGGTCGATGTCGCTCGCAGCGTGAACTACCGATCCTCCGAGTAGAGGGATCCTGACGGTGAGAGATTCGATGCGCAGGCCGTGGTTCACAGTCGCAACTCCGAAGGTCGAGGGGGCGTGAGCATCGACCGCAGGGCCGAACCGGCGACGGCAACTGCGACGGTGGCGATCACGAGAACTGCGGCGGGGAATACCAGCGTCCACCAACCGCCGAGGAGCAGAGAACTGCGTGCCTCTTCGAGAAGCGTCCCGAGACTGGGCTTGTGCGGGGGAAGGCCGAATCCCAGGAAGGACAACGTCGATTCGTGCCAGACGGCGTGGGGCAGCAGGAGAACGACTGCGATCAAAGCCTGCGGCGCCGTCGCCGGCACGAGGTGGCGCATGATCACGTGACGTCGACTGGCTCCCGCGAGAATGGCGGCGTCGATGTAGGGACGCTCGCGCAGACTCAAGATCTCGGAGCGGATGATCCGGGCCACTTGGGTCCAGTGGGTCAGTGCGATCGAAAGCACGATGGCGGCAATGCTTCCACGGAACATCGCGACGATGACGATGCCGAGCAACAGGTGGGGGAGTGCGTTGACGGCATCGGTGCCGCGCATGACGAACCTGTCCACCCAGCCACCGACCAGTCCGGCCGTAGTGCCGACGGCGACGCCGATCACCGTGGCGAGCAGCGCGCAGGCGAGTGCGATCAGAAGTGAGGTTCTGATGCCTGCAGCTATGCGCACGAATAGATCTCGGCCCGCCGAGTCAGTTCCGAACGGGTGATCGAACGACGGAGCCAGGCGAGCTGCCGAGAAGTCTGTGACTCGGTCGTCGACGTCGGCCAACCATGGGACCAACGCCGCGTACAGCGCCACGAGGATCAGCACGCCGACGGCGATCTTGAAGCGTCGTTCAGCCATCGGTACTCACTCTCGGGTCGAGTACTGCAACGAGGACGTCGGCAATCAGTGAGCCGAGCATGACCGTCAATGTCGTACCGACGGTGAGGAACGCGAGCAGTGCCATGTCGAGGTCACGGGCTGACGAGACGATGGCGCCGGCGATCCCTGGCCAACTGAAGACCTCTTCCACCAGCACTGCCCCGACTATCAGCTCGGGCAGTCGCACGCCGACGATGTTCACGAAAGGCGCCAGTGAGGTCGGCAGTATGTGGCGTTTCGTGATGGTCGGCGTCGGGATTCCGCGTGCTACGGCGCCCGCGACAAATCCCTCACTTTTCGAACCCACGACGGATTCTCGGACCGCGAGTAGGAGCCACGGCATCTGCGAGATGGAGAGGACCGTCACCGGTAGCACCAAGTGCCGGATCACCTGTCCCGGTGTGGGATCGGCACCCCCGTCGGTCAACCCGGCGACCGGGAGCCAGCCGAGAGTCAACGCGAAGAGCGCGATGGCACCCAGCGACAAGACAAACGGCGGAAGTCCTTGGACCACGACGCTCAGCCCGGACACGGTCTTGTCCAAGAATCCTCCACTGCGGATTCCGGCGAGAACACCGAGTGTCAGCGAGGCGAGAATCGCGATGAGGAGTGAGATACCGACCAGCAGCAGGGTCCATGGCAGACGCTCGGAGATAACTTGGGAAACAGGCTGATTGAACGATCTGGAGATCCCGAGATCACCGGTGAACACGCCCTGGAGCCAATTCCAGTACGTGCTGTACCAGGGGTTGTCGAAACCCATCTGATCGGCGATCAACGCTTTGTCCGCGTCGCTGGTCGTCATATATCGCGTGCCCAGGTAGCCGACAAGTGGATCGAACGGTGAGATCGCGGCGGCGGCAAAGAGTCCCGCGGACACCACGGCGATCACCGGCACGATGAACAACGCCCGCCGACCGACCATCGTGAGGATGGCCTTTCGGCGGGAGTTGCCACGGTGGTCGAGCGATTGCCGCGCGTCTACCCGAACGTCGACCGCTGTCATTGCCCTCTGGCCCACGTCTGCAGTGACCACCACGGGCCCCAGGTCACACCGTGTGAGTGTGGCTCGAGTACAGGTCCGGACATCTGCCAGTCGGAATCCTTCGAAACGTACGTATGGTCGAGGAATACGAGGATGACAAATCCGGGATCCTCGACGTACGCCTGCTGCACGTCGCGATACGCGGCGTCACGCGTTGCCTGATCCAGGCTGCGGCGTCCTACTTCCAAGCCTGCGTCGACTGCTGGATTGGAGTAGTCGCTGGCGTTGTCGTAGATGCTGCCGACCCCGGGCGCTATGTACTTCGAGTTCAGCGCGTCGTACGCCTGCGTGTCTGGATCGAAAGGTTCGTCTCCACCACCGAGAAGCGTCGAATCCTGGTTGATTCGAGGGTCTATGCGGTCCCAGGAGAGCGCTTCGAGATCCACCTCGATGCCGACAGCGAGAGCATCGGAGGCAAATGCCTGAGCGAGATCACGTCGAACGGTGTCGACGGAGTTGTACATGATCGTGAACTGCGCCCGCTGACCGTCTTTCGAACGGATTCCGTCGGCACCTTCGATCCAGCCCGCTTCGGTGAGAATTCGCTCGGCCTCGGCCGGGTCGTAGGCGAAGGTTGCTTTCGGGTTGTACGAATCGCCGTAGACCTCGGGGATCGGAGTGGCGGCGACGCGGCCGTGTCCGCCCAGGACGTTGTCGATCATCGACTGGCGATCGGCGGCGAGGTTGAGCGCCATCCGTACGGCTTTGTCGCCTGCCACGGGATTGTTCGTCGGAAGTGAGAGACCGCGCCAGTCCGCTGACTGATGGGCAGTCACCGACATGTTGTCTTTGCCTGAGAACGTATTGGCAAGCAGTGGAGGGAGATTGGTTCCGTCGATCTCGCCCGACACCATACGTTGGGCGCGGGTGTTGTCGTCCGGAACGTAGAGGAGAGTGAGCTTCTTGATCTCCGGTGCACCGTCCCAGTAGTTCTCGTTCGCCTCGAAGACCGCTCGATCCGGTGAGAGATCGACGAGTGTGTACGGACCCGTACCGACAGGCGCGGTGTTCAACGGCGATTCGGCGGCAAGTCCGGGTGTCGCGAGGGATTCCGACGGGACCATGCCGATCAGCATCTTCGTCAGCAGGGGCGCATACGAGTAGGCGAGACGAAACTCGACTGTGCTGTCGTCGACGGCCGCGACGTCGCTGATCATGTCGTACGACGACCGCGCTTCGGAGGCGGAAGCCGGATCGAGGATCGCCTTGTACGTGGCAACCACGTCGTCGGCGTCGAAGGTCGATCCGTCGGAGAAGGTGACCCCGTTGCGGAGTTTGACCGTCCAGACTGTCGCGTCGGCGTTGGCAGTGGGCATCTCCGCGGCCAGAGACGGCTCGAATCCCGGCATGCCGGTACCTCCGGTGAGTCGGACGAGGCCGTCGTACATCTTGGCCTCACCGGCAGCGCCGAAGCCTGCGACCGGGTTGTAGCCGCCCAGCTCGTAGCCGTCGGCCAAGACCAGGCCGTCGTTGTTGCCCGAGGAGTCGGTGCCAGTCGGGCTACTGCACGACGTGATCAGAAGTGCGCCGATTGCGGCGGTTGCGGTGAGCGTCAGAACGCCTGGTTTGTGGAGTTTCACGGGTGTCCTTTCCTTGGTGGACAGGTGTACGAAAACATCTGTTCACCTATTCAGGTATTCATATGATCTCATCTCGAAACGGATATTTCGCACAAAGGCCGAACGCTGGGACCTTGGCCCCGCCAGTGGCACTCCGAGAGCCCTGTTATCGCAGGCCGTAGTCTGTTCACCGTGCGCGTACTAGTAATCGGCTCCGGAGCCCGTGAACATGCCCTCCTTCTCTCTCTTGCTCGCGATCCAGGTGTCACGGCCCTGATCTGCGCGCCTGGCAATGCCGGGATCGCAAAAATCGCCGAGCAGCACCCCATCGACGTCGCTTCGGGTGACGCGGTTACCGCGCTGGCCCAGAAGGTCGAAGCCGACCTCGTCGTCATCGGACCCGAGGTTCCGCTGGTCCTCGGTGTCGCAGACGCGGTGCGCGCAGCAGGTATCGCCTGCTTCGGGCCTTCGGCCGACGCCGCCCGCATCGAGGGATCGAAGGCTTTCGCCAAGGACGTGATGGCTGTCGCCGGCGTCAAGACCGCTCACAGCGAGATCGTCGACAATCCGGCCAAGCTCGACGAAGCACTCGACCGCTTCGGTCCCAACTGGGTGGTCAAGGACGACGGACTGGCCGCGGGTAAGGGCGTAGTCGTCACGACGGATCGTCTCGCCGCGCGCGATCATGCCGCAGAACTGCTCGAGACCGGACACCCGGTTCTCCTCGAGTCCTTCCTCGACGGTCCGGAAGTTTCGCTCTTCTGCCTCGTCGACGGCGAAACCGTGATCCCGCTGCTCCCGGCTCAGGACCACAAGCGAGTCGGCGACGGAGACTCCGGACCCAACACCGGCGGCATGGGCGCGTACACCCCATTGCCGTGGCTGCCCGACGAGATGGTCACGCAGATTGTCGACGACGTCGTCAAGCCTGTCGCTGCCGAGTTGGTCGCGCGCGGTAGCAGTTTCTCCGGCCTTCTCTACGCCGGTCTGGCGATCGGTGTCGACGGCCCGGCCGTCGTCGAATTCAACTGCCGGTTCGGTGACCCCGAAACTCAGGCCGTGCTTGCTCTCCTCGAAACGCCGCTGGGCGGTCTACTCAATGCAGCCTCGACCGGAACACTCGATTCGGTCGGTCCGTTGCAGTGGCGCGACGGTTCCGCTGTCACGGTCGTGATTGCCGCGGAGAACTACCCGTCAACCCCACGCACCGGCGACGTGATCACCGGAGCCGACGCCGACGGAGTCCTGCACGCCGGTACCAAGAAGCGTGAAGACGGTGCCGTCGTCTCGGCCGGCGGGCGTGTGCTGAGTGTTGTCGGAGTGGGCAAGGATCTGACCGAAGCTCGCGACGACGCCTACGCAAAGATCGCCGACGTCAAGCTTCCCGGCGGTCATTTCCGCAAGGACATCGGGCTCGGCGCCGTCGAAGGTCGCATCTCAATTCCCTGACTCGTTCTTTCGGAGGGCCGGTGAACTTTCTGTTCATCGGCCCTTTTCATGGAAAATCAACGGTTCCTCGAAGTTACCCACGAGTATGGACTTCTCGTTCGGTTTCTCCCGGTATATCTCAGCGCGGGGGTCACGGAAAGAGAAGGGCACACTTGAGCATTCGCGCTGGATCCAACGAACGGCACGCACGTACCAATTCCACGCTCTCGCGTAGAAACTTCTTGGCAGCAACAGGATTAGCTGTGGGGGCCGCCGCACTCTCGTCCTCGTGGACCACGGCGGCCGCTGCGCCCAGACGAGCATTGAACGACGGAGACCGTGTCCCCGCGCTCGTGATCGGCAGTGGATACGGCGGTGCCGTTGCGGCACTTCGCCTGACACAGGCCGGTATCGACACGCACATGGTCGAGATGGGGAAGTCGTGGACCACACCAGGGTCCGACGGCAAGATCTTCTGCCCGATGCTCTCGCCCGACGGTCGGTCCTTCTGGCTCAGAGACCGTACAGTTCAACCGGTTTCACACTTCTCCGGCGGCTCGGTGGACAAGAACATCAGCCGCTACGTCGGTGTTCTCGACGCCGAGGACTTCGGCGGGATCAAGGTCTACCAGGGCCGAGGGGTCGGCGGTGGGTCGCTGGTCAACGGCGGTATGGCCGTCACACCCAAGCGTAACTATTTCGAAGAGATCCTGCCCGGTGTCGATTCCAACGAGATGTACTCGACGTATTTCCCGCGCGCGAACGCTGCGCTCGGAGTCAACAACATCGACCCGGCCTGGTTCGAATCGACCGAGTACTACAAGTTCGCGCGGACGGGGCGAAAGACCGCTGAGAGATCCGGTTACACAACAACGTTCGTGCCGAATGTCTACGACTTCAACTACATGAAGCAAGAAGCTGCCGGCCAGGTCACCAAGTCCGCTCTGGTCAGTGAGGTCATCTACGGCAACAATGCCGGAAAGAAATCTCTGGACAAGACGTACCTCGCTGCGGCATCCGCCACCGGCAAGCTCACCATTTCAGCTCTGCACGTCGTGACCTCGGTTTCCCCGGCCGCGACCGGCGGTGGCTATCAAGTGGTGATGAACCAGATCAACGAGCAGGGCAATACCGTCGGCACCAAGACAGTGACGGCGGACAAGGTCTTCTTCGCGGCCGGCAGTATCGGGACCAGCAAGCTCCTGGTCGCGATGAAAGCGCAAGGGCAGCTGGCGAATTTGCCGGGTGCAGTTGGACAGGAATGGGGTCACAACGGCAACGTGATGGTGGGCCGCGCCAATCACATGTGGGACGCCACCGGTGCGAAGCAGTCGGCGATCCCCGTGATGGGTATCGACAACTGGGCCGACACATCCGCTCCCGTCTTTGCGGAAATCGCACCCTTCCCGGCCGGTACCGAACTGTGGGTCAGCCTGTACTTGGCGATTGCCAAGAATCCGCAACGTGCTCAGTTCCAATTCAACTCGGCAACAGGCAAGGTCGGATTGAACTGGCAGCGCTCGCAGAACCAGCCGTCGATCGACATGGCGAAGAAGCTCTTCGACAAGATCAACAAGAAGGAAGGCACGATCTACCGGACCGACCTCTTCGGCCCGACGCAGACGTGGGGCGATCAGTTGACGTACCACCCCCTCGGCGGTTGTGTGCTCGGCAAGGCGACCGACGGCTACGGTCGTCTGCCGGAGTACCCGGGTCTGTACGTCATGGACGGATCCCTCGTACCGGGCAATGTGGGAGTCAATCCGTTCGTCACCATCACCGCTCTGGCCGAACGGAATATCGAGAACATCATTGCGAACGACATGAACTAGGGCGGTAACTCGTCAGCAGGTGCGGTGCGGTGCGGCAGGTGCTGCACCGCACCGCTTCTGTATGTCCCGGAGTGTCATCGCGGTGCGTGATCTCGCAATGATCGATTGACTCGGTCGAGGATACCGACGGCAGTGGTCAATGTGTCGAGGTCGCCCTCGTCGAGGGCCGCCAATTCTTCGGCGAGAACGCCGATGCGTAGTTCGGATCGACGGTCTCGTCGCGCGCTTCGCTCGTCCTTCACGAAAAGTGTGCTCACTCGGCCGTCCGTGGGATCGGGTCGCCGCTCGATCAGGTCTTTGTCGGAGAGGATGCGCACCAGCGTGCTGACGGTGTTCGGGCGTCTGGAGAGGCGATCGGCCACGGCCCCGATGCGAGTGCCCGGATGGTGTGCGACATCGTGAAGTACTTCGGATTGTGCCTCTGGCAGAGTCGCGTCGGTACCCGACGTATCCATGTATTCCCGCAGCGCTCGACGCAATTCGAACGCCGCAGCGATGAGTGATCTCGATGCTTCTTCCGCGGTGGGCACGCGATCGGAGTAGCGATCGACCTCGTGTGATCCACGCCCTGGAACTGTATCTGACACAGATATAGTTTACAGTTCTTCAAAGGGTAGGGTCACCTAACCATGACGGAAGATGAAGCTGTCATGCTTCACGACGTACGGGACACGATCATGAATTTTCGAAAGAAGTCACGCAGTGTAATGCTGATCGGCGCACTGACATTGGTGGCAGCTCTCAGTGGCTGCTCGAGCGAGGACGCCTCGCCCACAGATGCCGAGATCAGTGCGTCGGCTCCGGCGGACTCTGCGTTTGTCGCTCCGCGAGAAGTCCCGGTTGGAATGGGGAGCGGAAAGTCGGACGGCGAGTTCCCTCGTACCGTCTCACACTTCAAAGGGGACACCACGATCGAATCGCAGCCCGAAAAGGTTGTCGTCATCTCGACCGGGCAAGCAGATGCTCTCCTGTCGCTCGGTGTCGTGCCCGCAGGTTCGACGCGTGGTGACGGTGCGGACCTGGTGCCTCCGTACTTGTTGTCTGCATACCCCGAATTCCGTACTCAGCTAAGTGATGTCGTTGACGCAGGTGGACGCTTCACACCGAATTTCGAAGCGATCGTCACGCTCGATCCTGACCTGATCTTGATGAATGTTGCAGGAAAGGACGCTGATTCGCTGTACGACCAGCTTTCTGCCATCGCACCCACGGTGGCAACACAGGGAACCGGCGTCTACTGGAAGCAGGACTTCCTGCTGGTTGCCGACGGGGTAGGTAAGACGCAGCAGGCGACGGTACTGCTGGATACCTTCAATACCGATGCCGCGGCCCTCGGTGCTTCCCTCTCGTCGCCGCCGACGGTGTCGTTCACGCGCCAGAACGGAAATCGTCTGCGCATCTTCGGTATTCCTTCGTTCACCGGCAGTATCGCCGAGGATGCCGGCTTGACCCGTCCGCAGTCGCAGCAGTTCGACGACACTTCCCGAGACATCAGTGAAGAAGAGTTGAACGTGGCGGACGCCGACTGGATCTTCTACGGCGTGCAGGGCGGGGACCCGGCGACATTGACGAACGCGCCGTTGTGGGCGCAGTTACGTGGTGTGGTCGCCAACCACGCCGTCGCTGTTGACGATGACGTCTTTTACCTCAATACCGGGCCGACTGCGGCTCGTGAAGTGCTGAAGGTTCTGCAGAGCGCATTGCAGCAGTAGTCGATTCAGCTTGGTTGTGAGTGCCGACGAATCGGAAGAGGGCTCCACCCACCGTGACTGCAAGCGTCGCGAGAATAGCTCCGGCGATGACGTCGGTGAGCCAGTGCGCACCCAAGTAGAGGCGAGTCAGCGCGACGACGACGGTGACCGTCACGGCGAGGAGCATCAGAAGGCGTTTGACGGCCGGTGTTCGGTCGACGCTCACAACGAGAACGGCAATGCCGAACAGCGCTGCTGTGCCCGTCACGTGACCGGAGGGGAACGAGTGGCCGGTCTCGAGAAGAACCTGGATGTTGGTCGGCGGACGTTCGCGACCGACGAGCGCTTTGATTACCGTGCTGGCGACCGCCGCCCCGCCAACGGTTCCGATCACGATCAAGCCCGGAACGACCGAACGCGCTCGCCATGAGATGAGCACTCCGCAGGTGATCCCGAGTAGCGCGGTGGCGACCGGGCTACCGAGATCTGTGACGGCGACCGCGATCTGGTTCAGGGCGCCGCTCCGATGATCGACCATCCAGTCGGTCACCGGCCCGTCGAAGCTCGTCAACCACCCGCTTCCATACACCTGGATCGACAGCGTCACCAGTGCAAGCACGAGTCCGCACGTGCGAAGGGCTGTAGACCGAACGCCGGAAGCTCGGTAGATCGAACCGAACGCGAACAGAGCTGCGGCCACCACGATTGCGGCAACCGCGATCTCTGCGGTGGTGCTCTCGGTCAGGACTTCGGTGACCACGTTTCGCACGGTCGACACAGTTGCAGGCATGAATGCAGTGTGACGAGCCGAAGCTGAAGAAACGCTGAACGGAACTCGGCTCTGGGTCTACCGTCTGCTCTACTGGGTGCATCCGAACAACTGCGTGGCGACGAAACGGGGCCGGTGGTGCGAGTACTGGTGGTCGAAGACGAAGTGCGCCTGGCCGAGACGATCCGGCGGGGATTGGTGGCCGAGGGATTCGTGACCGCCGTCGAACTCAACGGTGACGACGGATTCGCGACTGCGTGCAGTGACGAATTCGACGTGATCGTTCTCGACATCATGTTGCCGGGCAAACACGGGTACGACATCGTGCGGGATCTACGCGCCCGGGAGATCTGGACGCCGATCCTCATGCTCTCGGCAAAGGACGGCGAATACGACCTGGCTGATGCATTCGATCTCGGCGCCGACGACTACCTGGTCAAGCCATTCTCGTTTGTCGTGCTTCTCGCTCGGCTGCGCGCACTGGTGCGTCGCGGCGCTCCACAACGTCCGGCGATACTCTCCGTTGGAGACCTGTCCCTCGACCCGGCCAAACATCAGGTGAGCAGAGCGGGAATCGAATTGACCCTGACGCCAAGGGAGTACAGCGTTCTCGAATTCTTGATGCGCAACAATGGTGTGGTGGTCACGAAGACCGAGATCGTTCGCTCTGTCTGGGACACCAACTACGAAGGTGACGAGAACATCGTCGAGGTGTATATCGGTTACCTTCGTAAGAAGCTCGACCTCCCGTTCGGAACTCAGAGCATCGAAACGGTCCGAGGCGTCGGGTACCGCTTTGTCGGCACTGCCTGATCTTCAGTCGTTCGGTACCGGAATCGTCACCTCGAATCGACTTCCACCGCCCGCCCTCTCGCTGACGGAAATGGTTCCGTGGTGCGCCGCAACTATTTCCGACGCGATGGCGAGTCCAAGTCCGGACCCGCCTCCCTGCCTCGACCGCGGCTGGTCCAGGCGGACGAAGCGTCCGAAGATTCGTTCGCGTTCTGCTTCAGGGATTCCGGGCCCGTCGTCCTCGATCACGATGTGGGCTTCGTTTCCGGCTTCGGAGCACTCCAGATACACGAGGGTCTCCGCATGCCGCACTGCATTGTCCACGAGGTTTCGCACCATCCGCGTCAATGCTCTCGGGTCTCCGGAGACCCGAACCGGAGCCACGGCAGCGGCGACCGTAACTGCGGAGATACCGTCGATCCTTTTCTGCTCGGCGAACAAGATGTCATCGAGGTCGACGTCGACGACGACGCCGAACTTTTCGAGTTCGCTTTCGTCAGAGCGCGCGAGAATCAACAGGTCTTCGATCAACTGCCGCATTCGGCGCGCCTCGGGAAGTAGTGCGTCTTCGATCAACGCGTCGTCGAGGAGATCCGGGCGTCGGTGTGCCAGTTCGAGGGCCGTCGTGATCGTCGAAAGCGGACTGCGTAACTCGTGTGAGGCATCGCTGACAAATCGTTGCTGGGCCAGCGCACCTTCGTCGAGGCGCGCCAGCATGTCGTTCATTGTTGTTGCCAGTCGGGCTATCTCGTCGTTCCCTGACGGGACAGGCACTCGTTCACCTTGACGCCCACTCGAAATCGACGCTACCCGAGCGCGGATGCGTTCGACGGGAGCGAGGGCCGAACCGACAAGGCGGTAGGTGGCAAACGCTGCCAGCCCCAGGACCAGAGGTCCGACTATGGCCAGCAGAACGGCAACGGTCGTCACCACGGTTTCAACCGGTTCGCGGTCGGCGCCGACGAAGACGGTGACTGGTCCGGTCGGCGTCTGAGCGCCTCGCCCGATCAGCCAGTAGTCCTCGTCGTCGGACTTCTTGACCCTTCCGAGAGCGTCCGACTCGTCAGGGCCGAGAAAACGTTCGGACAGGAGGTCGCTGTCGGTTCCCGGTGATTGGGCGACTATTCGGTGATCGGCGTCGACGATCTGCACGATTCCGATCTGACTGTCTGTGGACAGAAGCGAAGGGTCGAGATCGGCCGGATTCTTTCCGTTGAGCTGCTGGACCAATTGCGTGGCGCGAGCGTCGGAGCTGTTCAGCGCGGACAGATGCAGGGAGTTTGCCAGCACGAAAACCAGTGCAAGCCCGGCGATCACCAGGCAGAAGGCGATCACGAGTGTCGAAGCCACGGTCGAACGGGCACGCACGCTCCACCGGGAGGGGTGCAGAATCGACTCGCCGATGAAGTTCATGGCGTCCAGTCTGTACCTTCTCGGCTGTGCATTTACGAAGACGGGTGACGCGGTCCCGTAATCGGACCGCGTCACCCGTCTAGAGGATCAGGCCACTCGCTTGGCGGTGCGGCCGCCGAATTCGAGCATCACGGCGCGACCGGTGTCGTCGGTGACGAAGCGGCCCAACGCCCGGGTGGTGTCGGCGCGAGCAGCGAAGTCACGGTCGTTGAGGAAGGCGATCGGGATTGCCGGCGGCCAGACGATGTCCTCGTATTCACCGAGATCCTGCGCGCTGCCCATCCGGATGCCGATTCCCTCGTCACCGGGGGCGACGGTCATCGTCAGTGAGCCGGCCTGATACTTGCCCAGGACTGCGTCGACGGCAGCGGGTTCGGGCTCGACCACGTCCAGGGATGCCGGCGTGGGTAGTTCAGTGAGGTTGGCCATGCACCAGTCGACGATCTTCTTGCCGATTCCGCCGCCGAGGGCGTTGGTCAGCACGGTGACGGCGAAGTTCTTCTCGGGCACTGTCATGAACTCGGAGACCTGGAGGTTGCTCACGTTTCCGCCGTGCCGGACTACCTGTGTGGTTCCGTATCGAGTCAACAGCCATCCCAGGCCGACTTCTTCGAACATCATCGCGGCGGGACGCTGCGGCTTCTGCATCAACAACCGGGTGGACTCGTCGAGTGGCTGTCCTTCGCCGGGGTGTTCGCCAGACAGTGCGTAACGTGCCCAGACGAGTTGGTCTCGCACCGAGGACCACATTCCGCCGCAAGGGATCATGCCGCGGTCCAGTCCGGTTTCGTTGGACACGAACGGCACACCGTCGCGGATGTAGTGACCGAGTGCGAACCGGTGGGTCATCACGTCCCAGGGCAGGAAGGCCGAGTTCTTCATTTCGAGGGGGTCGAGCACGCGCTGCTTGACCAGCTCTTCGAAGGTCAGTCCGCTGATCTTGGCCACGACATGTCCGGCGAGAACGAATCCGGAGTTGCTGTAGGAGAAGACTTCTCCGACGGGAAATTCTTGTCGCAGTTCGTTCAGCCGTGAAACCGAGCGTCCCAGGGCGTCTTCGCCCCAGCCTGCCGAGAGGCCCGCGTCGCCGGTGAATCCGCCGGTGTGGGTGAGGAGGTGACGCATCGTGACTGTGCGCGTGGCTGTTTCGTCGGCGAAGGTCAGTTCGGGGACGTACTCGACCAAAGGGGTGTCGAGATCGAGTAGGCCGTCCTCGACGAGTGCCATCGCGGCTGTTGCGGCGAACACCTTTGTGGTGGAGCCGATCATGAACATCGTCTTGTCGGTGACCGGGAGTTGGGTTTCGACGCTCTCGATGCCACTGGTGACGACGATGTCCTTGTCGCCGTGAACGATGCCGACCGAGACGCCGGGGATGTTTGCCTCGACCCTCCACTGATCGACGAGTTCTTGAAGCTGTTCTTGCATCTTTGATTCCTCGAGTTCGCTGGCGTTCTGTGTTTCGGCGTTCTGTGTTTCCGTCATCGTATGTGTATCGGTCATCGTCACGCGTTAACCCGTGGTAGGAAGCGGAATCCGACGTACACTCCGTCTCGGTGCGGCCGTACCGTCGTCCAACCGGCGGCCCCGGGTTGACGGGTGGTCCAGGTCCCCGGGATCTGCGACGGTACGAGAGTGGCTACCGTTGCAGGCTTCTTCGGAGCTGTTTCGTCTTCCTCGGGATTCGGGATTACGTCGCCGATGACGGTGATCACGGCCTCGTCAGCGGACTCTCCACGACGGAACTCGATTGCTATCCCGCCCGAGCTGTACTTTCCCAGAACCGAATCCGGAATCGACTCCACACTCGCGGGGTTCGGGGCGAGGGCTTGCGGAGGTTCGAGTCCGACCAACGCGGCCGCGGCTTCGGTGAAGAGATCACGGTAGAGGCCGTCGGCCTTGCCGCCGCTGGTCAGCAGTGCGATCGCGACATTGTGGCGGGGGAAGATACGCAGATATGCGTGTTGCCCGATGGTGCTGCCGTCGTGCCCGAAAATCTCTTCGCTCGACCAGGTTTCGTGGAACCAGCCCAAGCCCCAACCCGACTTGTCCGGGAACAGTTCACTGATGTCGATTTCCGGTGTGCGCATCGCGGCGGCCGATTTTTCCGACACGATCCGTACGCCGTCGACGCTCTGTCCTTCGAGAAGACCGAGTTCCGCGAACGTGAGTAGATCTCCGATGCTGGCAGTGATGCAGCCGGCGGGCCCCATCGAGCGGGTGATCGGCCAGACGGGCATCACGACGGAGTTCCCCGTATGACCCGCTGCCACAGAGTATCTCGGTGTATCTCCGGTCAACGTGAGTGTGTGCGCGAGGCCGAGCGGATCGATGATCCGCTCCTTGAGGATGTCGTCCCAGATGCCGCCGCGAAGAACCTCGACGATACGAGCTGCAAGGACGTACGCGGAGTTCGAGTACGCGAAGCCGTCCTCGAGTGGATGAACCTGACGGAAGTCACGCAGGCCCTCGACGTAGCGTTCGACGACGTCGTCGCCGCGACCCTTGTCGATGAACAGGTCACCGTCGATTCCGTTGCGATGGTTCAGAAGTGCGCGAACCGTGATGCGGGCAGCTGTTTCCTCGTCCTGCAGTGCGAAATCGGGCAGGATCGACCGGACGGTCGCGTCCAGGTCGAGCAAGCCTTCGTCGACAAGCTGCATGACCAGCATCGCGGTCCATACCTTGGTGATGGATCCGATCTGGAACAGGGAGTCGGTGGATACCTCGACCCCGGTGTCTGCATTGATCACGCCGGAAGCCACCGTCGTACGGGTGATTTCCTTGCCGTTGGAATCGAGTGTGAGAATACCGAATTGAGCACCGGTGACGCCGTAACGCTCACACAGTACGTCCAGCGAACGCTTCCACGCGTCGGCTCCGGCAGACGCGTTGGCCAGGCCGGTCTTGGGCAGCTTCGCGGAGGTGTATCGCTTGACCCATTCGATGAGTCGTGTGCTGTAGTCGATTCGGTGCGAGATCGAGCCGTTGACGAGGAACCCGTGGCTTGCACCGGGATACGCCACCAGACGGGTGGGTACGTGCTGCTGGCGCAGTGCGGCGAACCAGGCCTCGGCTTGACCCAGCGGGCACCGCTCGTCCGACTTTCCGTGCAGGATCAGCGTCGGGGTCACCACGTTCTTCACGGCGGCGAGCGGTGAGGCTGCCAGGAGCCCCGCGGAGTTCTCGGGAACAGTCGTGCCGGTGGCGAGTGACGCGAGGTGCGGACCGAAATCGCAGACTCCGGCCATGGCGTTGAAATCGCAGATCAGCCCGCCGGCAACCGCAGCGGCAAAACGATCCGTCGCGGACGTCAGGTGACACGTACTGTATCCGCCGTAGCTGTACCCGGTGATCGCCAGACGGTCCCCGTCGACAAGTCCCTCGGCGACAAGCGCGTCGATCGGCTCGAGGAAGTCGGCTTGGTCGGAGGTACCCCAGGCGCCGTTGACGGCGTACATGAAGTCTGCGCCGTACCCGTCCGACCCACGTGGGTTGAGGGTCAGGATGCGCCAACCCTGGGCGGCGAGAACCTGGTGGGCGGGGTGATAGGTATCTGCAACGCCGGTCCACGCGTTGTGCGGTCCGCCGTGAATGTCGAGCAGAAGGGGTGCGGCACCACTGGTTTCGGGAGCGGACAGTAACCAACCATGCACGGTGCGGCCGTCGGAGATGGTGAACTCGCGTTCCTCGGCGGCAAACAGTGTCACCTCGGGGAGTGCTTCTGCGGTGAATTTCGTCAGCGTGGTGACCGCGCCGCTGTCGAGATCGACGAGTGCGATCTCGCCGAAGGACTGCTGCGTGGTGACGATGACGGAGGCGACGCGGGCGTCACGGGCAACGGAGAGCGCCGAGACGACCTCGTTGGGATTGGCGACGAGGGATCGAGAGGTGCCGGTTTCGATGTCGGCCGCGTACAGATGCGTCCATCCACGATCGCGTAGGCAGAACACGATTTCGTCGCGAGTATTCGACAGTGCCGGTGTGCCGCCGGGGTAACCGGGTGCACCGGGCATCACGTTGCGATCGAGATGAGCTGTGAGGGTGACGTCGACCGGTGTCTCGGTTGGGCCGGGGACGGACAGCCGGATCAGGTCTGCAGTTCCGACACGGACCTCGGGAGTGCCGATGGCGACGACCGAATCTCCCTGCGGATGCCACAGTGTGGAGCCCTGCACTCCGGTGGCATGACCGAGTCGCTGCGGGGGAACCGACAGATCGTCGACGAGGATGCGGTAAGCGCTGAACGTGAGGTTCAGATCGCTGTCCGGTTCGAGATTCGCGGTGAAGGCAAGGGCCGTGCCGTCGGGCGACCAGGACGGAACGTCGGCATTCCAATCACCGTCGGTGAGCCGTCGAACTGCCTTCGTCTCCAGATCGACGGTGTGAAGGTGGCGACGGAAGGTGCCGAGCCAACCGGCACCGTCCACCTTGTATCCGAGTCGGTCGGTGACGATGGGAGCATTCGGATCGGCGGAGTCCGAGCGTGAGACCACAGCGGCGAACGCGATGGCATTTCCGTCCGGGCTCCAGGCTGCTGCACCGGCGCCGAGGGGGAGTGATGCTGATGTGGTGAGAGTTTCGGCCTCGCCACCGGCGAGCGGGATCAGGTGCAGCTGCGCGGAGTCGCCGACCTTACGCAGGAAGGCAATCGAGGTTCCGTCCGGAGAGAACCGAGGGGCAGAATCGGCGGGCCCTGCGGTGAGGCGGCGAGCCTGGGAATCGCGGGACACCGCCCAGAGCGATGTAGTTGCCTTTCCGGCAACAATTTCCGAGCGAACGAAGACGACCACGGTGCCGTCGGGAGAGATTGAGGTCTCAGTGGGTGTGACCACACGGTGGAGGTCGTCGAGAACAAATGGACGGTCAGTCATGTAGATCCTTCGAATCGGAGAAATAGATGCAGACGTAAAGCTTTGTCTTCCGGCTTATTTCAGAACGCGAATGCCAGGGCCGGCCAGGGTGCCGCCAACTGGTGCATACAGGGCCGTTGCGCCGTTGAAGAACATGAAGTTCGGCGACGTGGACACCGGAATGACGTCGGACGAGGTGAACAGTGCTTGTTCCGCTTCCTTCCACACCGAGCAGGATTCCTGCCCGGGCAGAACCGAGGCCTTCGCCGCCAGTTCGGCGTACTTTTGATTGTCGATCGATGCGAAGTTGACACCCGACGGTGGGGTGGGGCCGGCGAAGTACGGAACGAAGATGCTGGGGGTATCGCTCTGGACGGTCAGTCCGATCGAGATCGACCATGACGTCAGGTCTTTCGCTGCGAATGTGTTGGAAATGATGAAGTTGTTGTCACCACCACGAAGCTCTACCTTCGCACCGAGCTCCTGCCACTGCTTCATCGCGTATTCTGCTGCTGCAGAGGTGGTGTCGCGGTAGTTGGCAAAGATGACCGTCAATTGCAGCGCTTGACCGTCCTTGGTCAGGACACCGTCGGATCCGGGCTTCCAACCGGCGTCCGCAAGAGTCTTTTTCGCAGCGGCCATGTCGAACTTCGGAACTACACCGGTAACGCTGTCGAAGTCACACGCCCGCGGATCGACTACTGCCAGTGCCGTAGCTCGTGAGCCTTTGCCACCGGTGTTGATGTCCGTGTAATCGTCGAGATCGATCGCCTGCACGAGTGCGGTGCGTACGGCCTCGTCCTTGGTGGGGAGAGCCGCATTGTGGTTGAAGATGAACTGTCCGCTCAGGGTGTTGGACGTCATCGACTCGAGGCCTGAAGCTTCCACACGTTCGATATCCGCGCCGGCAACCGGGGCCGCGTTGACCGTTCCGGTGAGGACGAGATTCGCCGTCGTCGCGGCGTCGGTCACGACCTTGATCGTGACCGTCTTGGGCACTCCGAGCGTGTCCGACGTGGTTTCGCCGTTCGGCCCCCAGTTGTATCCGTCGCGGCGTTCGAGCGTGACGTGATCGTTGGCCACTACTTCGGTGATCTTGAACAGTCCGGTTCCGTTGCTGCTGCCTCGAACACTGGCAGGGTCGTCGAGGGCTGCCTGGCACGCCATCTTGAGAGCGCCGATGCGCTCGAGGAGGAAGGGCGCGGGTTCCGTTGTCTTGATCGTGAGCTCGTCACCATCAGCGGTTGCTACCGCAGTTTCGGGTACGGATGCTCCCAACCACGGCGAGCCGTTGGTCGTGTCGACGACCCAGTTGATGTTGTTTGCCGCTGTCTGGGCAGTGAAGGTCGTGCCGTCTTCACACGTGATCCCCTTTTTGAGGGTGAAGTTCAGCGAAGTTCCGTTCTCGCTCCATTTTTCGGCCAGATACGTGCCCGCTGCGCGGGTTTTGGGGTCGATGGCCAACAACGAGTCATTCGTATAGCTGTTGATCGCCTGCGTGGCAGTCAGATTGGTGATCAGGGGATGAAGGTTGCCGGGATCGGTGTTCACGATCGTGGTGAAACTGCCGTCCTTCGCGTAGTCGCCGGAAGAATTGCCGCCAGGATCAGAGGTGCTTCCGCACGAGGCAACCGTGAGAACGCCGATCGTGACCAGAGCCGCAGTGGGCACTGAGCGAGCTTTCATCTGATGCACCTTTTGATCGAAGGAAGTCGTTGATCAATGTTGCGCGAGGGACGTGGCCCAGGTCTCGTTGAATCGACTCATGCTGAGCGCCTGAATCTGTCGGATCGTCACAATGGGTGGTCGTCGTTTCTTGTCGCACCACGGTTCGACTACCGTCGGAGTGTGCGCTCAGAATCTCGTCGATCAGATATCCAGACCTTCCATGTCATGGATGTATGGAAGGCCGCGACCGAACGTCAGCGGACACATGGTGACGTCCTGACCTTGGCGGCAGGTCAACCGTCGACGCCCGCGCCGGCACCGGTGCTACGTGCGACGCGAGAGATTCTGGGCACCGAACTACTCGGGTATACCGAGACTTTCGGGATCCTGCAGCTACGCGAGGCTATTGCGCGCTACCACAGCGAGCGATCGGGAATCGCCGTCGACGCCGAAGACGTGGTGGTGACGACCGGTTCGTCCGGGGCGTTCACCTTGCTCTTCCTGGCCGCGTTCGACGAGGGCGACACCGTGGTGGTTGCTCGACCCGGATATCCCGCGTACCGCAATACCCTTGCCGCTCTCGGCTGCAACGTCGTCGAACTCGACTGCGGGCCGGCAACTCGATACCAGCCGACAGTGGAAATGCTCGAGGCTTTGCCGTCGCCGCCTGCCGGTCTGATCGTCGCGAGCCCGGCAAATCCCACGGGCACGGTGATCTCGCCCGAGGAGCTCGCTGCATTGGCGACGTGGTGCGAGCAGCACGGAACTCTTCTGATCTCGGACGAGATCTACCACGGCATCGGATACGGCGATCAGCACACGTCGAGCGCCTGGGAGACCTCACGCGAATCCGTCGTGATCGGCTCGGTGTCCAAGTACTTCTCGATGACGGGTTGGCGACTCGGGTGGATGTTGGTGCCGACCTATCTTCGGCGCCCGCTGCAGAGACTCGCGTCGAACATGACCGTGTGTCCGCCCGCGATCTCTCAGTACGCCGCCGTCGAGGCGTTCTCGGACGAGGCGAAGGTCGAGTTGGACGGGCACGTTCAGCGGTACGCCGTCAATCGTGAACTGTTGTTGACCGGGTTGCCGAAACTGGGCATCACCGAGTTGGCTCCCGCCGACGGTGCGTTCTACGTCTACGCGGACATCGGCCATCTGTGTGGCGACGAGGGCGCCACCGCGTGGTGTGCCCGGTTGCTGACAGATACCGGGGTCGCGCTGGCACCTGGAATCGATTTCGACACCGTCCACGGAAACCGGATGGTCAGACTCTCGTTCGCAGGTGCGACAGCCGACATCCAGGAGGCACTGGCCCGCCTCGAGAAGTGGCTCGGGTAACAAACAGCAGGGTCTTCGAGCTGTTTCGCCATGCGGAGGTGCCCTCTGCTGGCACGATGTCGTGGTGTCTTCTGCAGCTACGCCCAAGGGCGAACGACGTCGCCAAGCTCTGGTGGCGTCCGCTGCTGAACTTTTGCTGGAGGGCGGGTTCGACGCCGTTCGTCACCGAGCGGTGGCAACCAGAGCTGACCTTCCACTGGCTTCGACGACCTATTACTTCGACTCACTCGACGATCTGATCGCGTGTGCCGTCGAGCTCAACGGCAACGCCGACATGGAAGCGATGCGCGCCAGAGTGGCTGCGGTGACCCAACGTCGGCGGGGCGCGGAATCAACCGTCGAACTGTTGGTCGAGCTGCTGCTCGGAGACGAAGAGAAGCGGCCGGAGAGCCGCGAGCGTTTGATCTCGCGCTACGAACGATTCGTCGCGTGTGCCCGTCATCCCGCACTTCGTGACGTGCAGTTGCGCCTACGAGCCCAGCTCGACGACCTGTTGACCGATGCGCTTCGACGCTCGGGCCGGTCGGCTCCCGAGGGGCAATTGCGCCGTCTTGTCGCGATGGTCGACGGTGCGATGATCACGGCTCTGGGGGAGTACGACCCGGACCCACGGGGGTTGGCCAGGGGAATGCTCTTGGAATCGATCGACGTGATGGCGCCGCCGGTCTAGCTCGGTCTCTATCGGGGGTAACGGCACTGCTTGGCCCCCGTTAGACTGAGGCCTCGTGAGCCGCATCCCGAATGTCCTTGCCAACCGCTACGCCAGCCCGGAGCTCGTTGCTCTGTGGTCTCCCGAGTACAAGATCGTGCTCGAGCGTCAATTGTGGGTGGCGGTGTTGCGTGCGCAGGCAGAGCTGGGCATCGACATTCCGGCCGACGCCATCGACGACTACGAGCGTGTCATCGACAACGTCGACCTCGAGTCCATCGCGGACCGCGAGCGGGTCACCCGCCACGACGTGAAGGCACGCATCGAGGAATTCAACGCACTTGCCGGGCACGAGCAGGTCCACAAGGGCATGACCAGCCGCGACCTCACCGAGAACGTCGAGCAGCTGCAGATCGTGCGTTCTCTCGAACACGTCTACAACCACGGCATCGCCGTCGCCGCCCGTCTGGGTGAGCGCGCTGCCGAGTACTCGTCCATCGTTATGGCCGGCCGCTCGCACAACGTCGCAGCTCAGGCCACCACCTTGGGCAAGCGTTTCGCTTCGGCCGCCGACGAGCTGCTGGTTGCACTGACGCGTCTGCGCCAGCTGATCGACCGGTACCCGCTGCGCGGGATCAAGGGCCCGATGGGGACCGCTCAGGACATGCTCGACCTCCTCGACGGCGATGCGGCCAAGCTCGAGCAGCTCGAAGCGAAGGTTGCGGAGCACCTCGGATTCGCTCACGTGTTGACCAGCGTCGGCCAGGTGTACCCGCGTTCCCTCGACCACGACGTCATCTCCGCGCTCGTTCAGGTCGGCGCGGGCCCGTCGTCGTTTGCACACACGATCCGCCTGATGGCCGGCCACGAGTTGGTCACCGAAGGCTTCCAGCCCGGCCAGGTCGGCAGCTCGGCGATGCCGCACAAGATGAACACCCGCTCGTGCGAGCGAGTCAACGGACTTCAGGTGATCCTGCGCGGATACGGCTCCATGGCAGCCGAGCTTGCGGGTGCACAGTGGAACGAGGGCGACGTCTTCTGCTCCGTCGTGCGCCGCGTCGCGCTCCCGGACGCGTTCTTCGCGATCGACGGCATGTTCGAGACCTTCCTGACCGTGCTGATCGAGATGGGCGCGTACCCGGCCGTCATCGAGAAGGAACTGACCAGGTATCTGCCGTTCCTCGCCACGACGCGCGTGCTCATGGCCGCCGTCCGCGCCGGCGTCGGACGCGAGACCGCACACGAGGCGATCAAGGAGAACGCCGTCGCAGTTGCGCTGGCGATGCGTGAAGAGGGCAAGGAGCCCGACCTGCTCGATCGCCTTGCCGCCGACGACCGTTTGCCGCTCGACCGCGTTGCACTCGACGAGGCCCTGGCCGACAAGGCTGCTTTTGTCGGTGCCGCTTCGGCTCAGGTCGATGCCGTTGTCGCCGAGGTGCAGAAACTTGTCGACGCCAACCCCGAAGCTGCGGCGTACGCGCCGTCGCCGATTCTGTAAGGGATACGCCCCCGTGCGCCTTTTCGGTGGTCACCACTACCGAAAAGGCGCACAGGGGCCCGAGACCATGGACTGCATCTTCTGTTCCATCATCGCCGGTGAGGCCGAGGCCAGTGTCGTCTACGACGATGCGAACGTTCTTGCCTTCATGGATATTCGGCCGTTCACATCCGGCCATCTCCTGGTCGTGCCGAAGCGCCATGCCAGTGGATTGTCCACGCTCGATCCCGACGACGGTGCCAGGATCTTCGCCGTCGCGCAGAAGATCGCCGCGGCGATGCGTACCGGATCTCTTCCCGTCGACGGAGTGAATCTGCACCTCTCCGACGGAGCTGTTGCGGGGCAGGAAGTCTTCCATGTTCATCTGCATGTCATTCCGCGAAATCGCGGCGACGGCTTCGGCCTGCGCGCCCTACCTCGCACGCCCAATCGGACAATCCTCGACAGCACGGCTGCCGTCATTCGAGGCGCACTGAACTAGAGGTTCACCCGGTGTGGGTGATTCGCGCCGAGGTTTCTCCCAGCACTATCTGGGTATGGCCGACATCGAACTGACGTATTCCTCCGGACTTGTCCCGAGGGACGGAGAGCTTCCCGCTCGCGAAACCATCGCAACGGTCTTCGACGAGCTCGACTTCCAGACAGCAGTGCAGGCGTACTTGTGGGCCATACCCATCGTGTCCTGGGCTCAGTGGATGGACGTGCATACCAACATCTTCGGAGCAACTGCCTCCGATATCGTCGTCTACCGCTCATATCGTGACCGACTAGGCCTGATCACCGCCAACGCGACGACTCCGTACATCTTGAACTTTTTCGATCTCGGTGCAACGGGGCCGTTGGTGATCGAATTGCCGCCAGGGCCGACCGCCGGGGGCATCGCAGATTTCTGGCAACGAGAATTCGCGGTGCTCGGTGAGATGGGCCCCGATGCAGGCAAGGGTGGCAAGACCCTGGTAGTCGGCCCAGGCCAGAGTGCCGAGGACACAGGTGATTACACCGTTGTCCACTCCCCGATGATGCACATCATGTTCGGCTTCCGCACGCTCGATCCCGACCCGGCGCGCTCGGGCGCGTTGGTCGACGCCGTCCGGGTGTACCCGTACTCCGATCGTGAGAATCCGACTCCGACGCGTCTGGTCTCACCGGACGGCAAGCCCTGGAGCGGAATTCAGCCGCGAGACCTTCGATACTGGGAACTCCTGCACGACATCGTGCAGGACGAACCTGTCGAAGAGCGCGACCGCTTCCCGATGGCGTGGCTTCGGCAGCTGGGGATTGAGAAGGGCAAGCCATTCGCCCCGGATGATCGAGCGAGAAAGATCTTGCAACGGGCCGTCGAAGTGGGGGAGGTGTTCGCCCAGGCGAATGCGTTCGTCAAACGCTTCCCCGGTTCGCGCTACTGGCCGGATCGCCAGTGGGACTTGGCGATTGTCCTGGACAACTCAGCTCAGCGAGGGGACAACTACGACGAGTTCTATGAACGCGCGTCGTGGTTCTACGAGGCGGTCAGCTTCTCCGAGGCGATGAAGAGTACGACGCCCGGACTCGGGCAGGCGTATCTGGGTAGCTACGCCGACGCCGAGGGGCACTGGTTGGACGGAGGAAAGAGTTACACACTCCACGTACCCGCCGATGTCCCGGCAAAGTTGTTCTGGTCCGCGACGGTCTACTCGGTCGACACACGCTGCCTTGTCGACAACGAGCAGGGCCGAGGCGACCGTGGCTCGCGAGATCCCGATCTTGTTGTCAACGAGGACGGTTCGGTGGATCTCTACTACGGACCTACAGCTCCGGTAGGGAAGGAACCCAATTGGGTTCAGACCATTGCGGGTCAGCACTGGTTCTCGTACTTCCGCTTCTACGGACCGCTCGAACCGTATTTCGATCGGACTTGGAAGCTTGGTGACATCGAGCCGGCCTAGAGCGTGGTCTGTCTCACGGACTGCCGATCAGTTCGACAACGGAGTCCAGAAGGACACTGCGCCAGCACAACCAGTCGTGGCCTCCGTCGAAGATCCGACACGACACTTGCGCTCCTGCGGCCTCCAGTGCCTGTGCGACCGCTGCGCTGTGCCCGACCATGTCGGACTCGTGCTTACCTACTTCGAGGACAACGCGTAAACCGTCCGGCACGCCATCGCGCTCGATGCGTGCGGCTATGTCTCCACCCGGCGGGCCGTCTTCCCCGCGCTTCAAGCCGGTTGGCCACCAGAACGAACCGGACCCGCTGGCGACCAGCGCGAAGTGTTCGGGGAATTCGAGTGCTGCGAACATCGAAGCCAGGCCGCCGAAGCTCTGCCCCGAGACCACCGTTCGCGTTCGATCAGACGAGAAGGGTGTGACGGCGCGCACCTGCGGAAGCAGTTCGTCGACGACTGCACTCCAGTAGCCGCGGTTGCACGGCAATTCCTGCGAACGGCGTTGATTGTCAACGGAATCGATGGCAAGCAGAACGCAGGATTTCAGTTTGCCGGTCTGGACCGCACGATCGAACGCGGCGCCTGCCGGCATGACCTCGGCCCAGTGACGCCCGTCGAGAAGTATCACGAGCGGCCGTTCTTCGAGCGGTGTCAATCCGTCGTCCACGGTCTCGTAGATCCACACCGGCCGCTCGACGTCCAACGTCGAACTGGCCCAGGTGAGCTGTATCGACTTCCTGAAAACTGGAGCATCCCAACCGAACTGGACCGGCGCCGAGGGCATCTCGGCGACGGAACGCCTTGTGTCCGCACCTGCGGAAAGCGGATTGAGTGGGTCGGCAATTCGGTGCTCGAGCAACCCCAACCAGCGGGTGCGGCGGGTCGAGTCTTCCTTGCCTGCTCCCGGATAGTCGAACTCGTCGACTACGGACTTCGGTACCGGGATGATGCTGTAACTGCTACGCCAGGTGTTCGAGACTTCGGCGGTGTAGAACCACACCGGACTGTCGCCGAGTCGCTGCATCACGCTGAGTTGTTCTGCGTGATGGTCGGTCAGCGAATTTGCATCCAGGTAAACGCGCTCGACCTCGGTCTCCTCGGGCTGACGCCAGAGGAACGTAACTCGAACAGTCTGTGTATCAACGCTTTCGATGATCGGCGTTCCTTGTTGCACTATCCGATTCCAGGACGTCTCGATGTCGGGCGAGGCTGCGAGGGTAGCGGACAATTCGGTCACCGCCTGAGTTAGCATGAGCACAGCCTAACCTAATTTGATGGGCTTTTGAATTCGAGGAGTGGTCCGCCAGTGGGCGTCACAATGAAAAAATCACGCACCCTGAAGGTGCTCTCCGCAGTCTTGGTAGCAGGGTTCGCCCTCGTCGGTTGTAGTTCTGCGGATGCCGATTCCGATGCTGACTCAGCTGCATCGCAGGGTAATTGGCCGCGTACCGTGGAAACGCCGAAGGGGCCGGTGGAGATCACGTCGAAGCCGGAGAGGATCGTCTCGACCAGTGTGACGCTGACGGGCACGCTGTTGTCGATCGACGCTCCGGTGGTGGCTACCGCATCGACGGGACCGAACACCGACGTCTCGGATGCGCAGGGGTTGTTCACACAGTGGGGCGACATAGCAGAAGAACGCGGACTTGCAGTGTTGCCGATGGGCGGTGCGAACGCGGAATCCGTTCTGGCGCAGAACCCGGACCTGATCGTCGTCTCGGCAACTGGAGGTGACTCCGTCGTCGATCTGTACGAACAGTTCACGGCCATCGCGCCGACAATCGTGGTGGACTACGGCGGAAGTAGTTGGCAGGAAGTCGCCGCTGTGCTGGGTAAGGCGACAGGTCTCGAAGACAACGCGGCGGCCACGGTCGCGAAGTTCGACAGCGCAGTAGAGGCCGCGAAGGCCAAGATCACACTTCCCCCGCAGCCGACCACTGCGCTGGTCTACTACGAGGACGGCAGCGGTGCCAACATCTGGACGCACGAGTCGGGGCAGGCGAAGTTGCTCACGGCGATGGGTTTCACGGTCGCCGACATTCCCGAGTCCGCGAAGAGCAGTGAATCCATGGGTAAGCGCAAGGACATCATTCAGGTCTCGGCGGAGAACCTCTACGACGGTATCGCGGGCAACACCCTGATCTTGGTCAGTGCCGACGACGGTGCGGTGAAAGCGGTCGAGGCACTTCCACTGTTGGCCCAGCATCCGGCAATTCGTGATCACCACGTCTATGCCGTGGGTCTGGACACTTTCCGTCTCGACTACTACAGCGCAACCAACATGGTGAACCGGTTGGTCGAGCAGTTCAGCTGAGCCATAAGTACTAGGCCTTTCACCTTCAACTAGTGCTTTGGTAGGAGTCGGGAATCGAACATTCCCTTCACGTTCGCCGAATGTGGGACCAAGTGGTGCGCGCATGCCACCATGAACGTCAATCATCGGATGCGGAATGGGGAGTGGATGTTCGACTCGGCTGGTCAGAATGCCCCGGGGCAAGCCCTGGCATCGCGAGGGTGGGGACGTTTCAACCTGAACAACCCGGCCACGGCGGCCGTGATCGTCGGCCTGCTGAGTGTGCCGTGGGTGTTCGGTCTCGCCAGTCTCAAGACTGAACCCGAGACGAGCAATCGAGTGCTGAGCGATCCGGGAACCGTCGTCGGCATCATGGGTTTCCTGACGGTGTTGACCGTTGTGGCGTGTGCGCGCCGGCGGTACCCGATCGCGTACTACCTCCTGACGTTGGCAGGATCCGGCGGATTGATGCTCTTCCTCGGCAGTCGATCGCTGGGGGCCACGCCGCTTTTCTGGTTCGCGATCATGGCAGTGTCCATCCGAGTGACAGGCATGCGCCTGGTCGGACTGCTGGTCCTCGGAATGGCGATGGACGTGATCTTGGCGATGTATCTCACCGAACGGGACGGGCTGACGGTCGCCGAGGTTCAGGTGGGGGAGTTGCCTCACTTGTTCCTCGAACCGGCGGCAAACACCGTCACGAGTTTCCTGGTCGTCGCAGCCATGGGAAAGATCGTCGCGCGCCTGCGAAAACAAGCAGTGGAGAACAGTCAGGCAGTAGCGGATCTGCACCGGGACCGCGAACGCAAGATCGCGAATGCCGTTGTCGCCGAACGGCAGGACATGGCACGTGAACTGCACGACGTCGCTGCCCACCACATGACGGGCATGATCATCCAGGCTCGTGCCGCCGACAAGTTCTTCTCGAGCAATCCCGAACAAGCGCAAGCCCTTCTGGGTGGCGTCATCGAGCAGGGACAGCGGGCCCTCAACAGCTTGCGGCAGATTGTGGGGATACTTCGCCTGGGTGAGGAAGACCCCGATTTCCCGACGCCCATGGTCTCCGACATCGACGAGTTGGTGGACGACTGCAGGCGCACCATCTCGTCGATCTCGCTGGAGAAGGTCGGCCGCTTCGACGACCTGGACAGCGGAGTCCAGTTGACGTGTTACCGCATCGTGCAGGAGGCGTTGTCGAACGTCCTTCGCCATGCGCCGGGTAGCGAGTCCAAGGTGTGTCTGAGTCGAGAAGCCGGTGCGGTGAGGGTACGGGTGGTCAATACTCTCGGGAATGCTCGCCCGGCCTCCGACGGGCAAAACCTCGGAATTGTGGGAATGCGCGAACGCGCGACGCTCATGGGTGGTCAACTGGACGCCGGACCGAATTCGGAAGGTGAGTGGGCTGTGCAGGCACTGGTGCCGGTGAACGGGAGGATCAACGCATGATCGATGTCCTTATTGCAGACGACCAGCAGGTGGTACGGCAGGGGTTCGAGCTGTTTCTCTCCGGTCACCCCGAGATTCGCGTCGTCGGGCATGCCAAGACGGGAGTCGAGGCGTACGAGCAGGTGCGTGCACTGCGTCCGGACGTCGTGCTGATGGATATCCGAATGCCGCACGGCGACGGGTTGACTGCGACCCGGGAGGTCCTTGCCGAGTTTCCCGGGACCCGCGTCATCGTGATCACCACGTTCGATCTCGACGAGTACGTTTTCGAGGCGCTCGACAGCGGTGCCGCAGGGTTCCTGCTCAAAGATGCCGATCCCGAAGAGCTCTCGTCGGCAGTGTTGACCGTGGCCGAAGGCGGTTCGGTGCTCTCGCCGAGATTGACGTCGAGACTGATCGTGGAGTTCGCGAGGCGTAAGCCGGCACCGATGTCCACGGCGCGCTCCGGATCGGATCACGGTCTCAGTGCGCGTGAAATGGATGTGGTGCAGTTGCTGTCACAAGGCTTGGGAAACAACGACATCGCAGATTCCCTCAGCCTCGAACAGAGCACGGTGAAGTCGCACATCAGCAACATCTGCAAGAAGCTGCAGGTGCGTACCCGTGTGCAGATCGTCATCTGGGCGTACCGAAACAATGTGATCGCCGTATCGCGCTGACGCACGGGACGCTGCGGCGCATCCGCCGCGGCACGGGCAGAGAAGTACACGTGCCCCGGGTCCGATCCCTCGTCGAACCCGGGGCATCCGTGCCACTCAGCCCAGCAGTTTGGCTTTGAGCGTCATGACAGTCGCCGGGCTCAGACCCAAGCCCTCGGTCAGGTATCGATCGACCGACCCGTAGGTCTGGTCCAACTGGGCGAGACCGGCATCGAGATAGCTTGCCTCGACACCCAACAGGGGCTCCATGTTGACGGCCATCTGTTCGCCCAGGCTCGCCGCGATGCCCGCGCGCGTGGCCTTCATGCCTTCGGCTGTGTACTCGTTGGTCAGCAAGTAGTCGTTCATGATCACCGCGCGGTCGACACCGGCGATACTCAGCAGCAGAAACGACGTCCAGCCGGTGCGGTCTTTGCCTGCGGTGCAGTGGAAGACCTGTGCACCTTCGGTTTCCGCGAGACCCGTGAGCAACTGCGCGAACCCGGCTCGCTCCGTCGCTCCGGTGACGAAGGCGCGGTTCATGTCCTGCATCATCGATCGTGAGTCCTCGGGGGACTTGATCTTCGCGACCATCTCGGCGATGTTCCCGGACAGGATCGGAATGTTCTCGTACGCAACCCCGTCGGGCAAGACATCGGGCTTACTGGCGATCTCGGGTTCCGTGCGCAGATCGTAAACCTTTGTCAGTCTCAGCTTTTCGAGATTGCTCATGTCATCGCCCTTGGGCGTGATCGCGTTCGCGCGGTAGAAGACTCCCTTGTTCACGGGCCGGCCGAAAGTTCCCGAGTATCCGGCACCGGTGCCTGCGACGTCGCGGAAATTGTCGATCCCGGTCAGCCGCGGCGCATCTGGGGTCTGCTCGGAACTGCCGAAGTTGCTGGATCCGAAATCCAGCGAGCCGAACAGCGGAGCCGAGGGGCCAGGTTCTGCCTGCGCGATCGAGGCGCCGAAACCGGTGATGAGAAAGCTACTGGTCAACGCAATGGCCGCGGCAGACCGTAGTGAGCAGGTACGGGTGGATCGGGACATGTGTGAGCCCTTCGTCGAGCGGAGAGAGTGGCGAGTCGATGAGGTATCGCGAAGGCAAGGTAGCGAGTTCGCGTGTCCGATTCGAGAGGAATCTTGCTTTGCTCCCTCTCAGTGGGAGGCGTGCTGCTGTGAGCGTGGGCGGCTCGGGAGGCGCAGTTCATTCCTCGGGAGCTGTGTTTGTGTAAAGGTCCACTGCCCTGATATTGGTTAGCCTCACCAAATCAATTCCGGAGCAGTCCGGTGCGTTCAGATGGAGTTCAACATGCGGGTTCAAGGTCTGTCGCGGTTTCGCCGCGCAGTGGTGATCGGCGCAGCAGCTGCGCTGGCGGTCGGCGTCGCCGGCTGCAGCAACTCCGAGGAGGCGTCGTCCGAATCGTCGACGTCAGCCGCGAGCTCGCAGACCCGTGTCTTCGAGGCACAGAACGGATCCATCGAGATCCCGAGCGACCCGCAACGGATCGTGGCCTGCGGATACGCAGTTCTGCCGCTGATTCAGGCGGGAGCGAACCTGGCAGCAGTATGTGAGTGGACCCGTGAACTCGGCAACATGGACGACAAGACCAAGGCCGCTTACGAAGCTCTGCCGAAGGTCGCACCCGACGGCAACGTCTCCCAGCTCAACTACGAGGGAATCGTCGCTGCCGAGCCCGATCTGATCATCATGGGCGTTCCCGCTCGAGTCGAAAGCCAGCTGGACATGGCGCAGCTCGAGGCGGCCGCTCCCGTCGTCTTCCTGGGACCGACGGTTCCTGCTGATTGGCGAGTGCTGGGCGAGCAGTTCGCCGATGCCGCGAATGTCTCCGACAACTACGGCGAGTTCAAGGACGACTACGACGCCAAAACCGCCGAACTGGCCGCGAAGTACAAGGACAAGCTCGGCTCGCTGACCTTCGGCGGCGTGTGCAACGTCTGCAAGCCGGAAGCCGGCACCTTCTCACGCGAGTACGCGTCCTCGTACACGACCAATCTCTTCGACGGACTCGGACTGCAGTTCCCCGGCACCCCCGCAGACCCTGCCGACATCCACGTCGAACAGGTATCCATCGAGAAGATCGGTGAAAATCTCGGAAATGTCGACGTGATCGTCTACGGCCTCAATGCCGACGGCTCGATGTCGCCCCAGTTGCAGGAGCTGGTCAATTCCGAGCTGTGGAAGGAATTGCCCGCAGTGAAGGCCGGCAACGTCGTCCAGGTTCAGCATTCGTTGGCCGCGACCTATCAGACGGCCCTTCTGACGCTGGATTCGATCGACGAGGGCCTGTCGAAGCTGCCCGCAAACCAGTAGTTCATCGACTGTGACGGTGGCCTCTCGCCTGATGGCGAGGGGCCACCTGCATATCCGGATGAGCAGGGCGGACAGCTCTCCGATCGGCGAGGACGCTTACCTGTCCCGGCTACCGGGGTTCTGTACGAACTGCGAACGCCCGATAGGGTGACCGGGTGCGTCCTACACTTGATTCCTACACTCATCTGGCCGGTGGCAAGGTCCGTGACCTTTACACGATCGACGACGAGCATCTGCTGCTTGTCGCGAGTGATCGGATCTCGGCCTACGACCACGTGCTCAGCACGCCGATCCCGGACAAGGGTCGCGTGCTCACCGCGATGAGCGTGTTCTTCTTCAACGTCCTCGGTGGCACCAACCACCTGGCCGGCGAGCCCGACGACGATCGTATCCCGGAAGAGGTACTCGGCCGCGCTCTCGTCGTGCGCTCCCTCGACATGGTTCCCGTCGAATGCGTCGTTCGTGGCTTCCTCACCGGCTCCGGCTTGGTCGACTACAACAACACCGGCGCAGTGTGCGGCGTCGCGTTGCCCGAGGGCCTCGTCGAGGCGTCGCGTCTGCCCGACCCGATCTTCACCCCGGCGTCCAAGGCGGCTCTCGGGGATCACGACGAGAACATCAGCTTCGATCAGGTAGTGGAGAAGGTCGGCCAGAAGCTGGCAGTGCAGCTTCGCGAGGACACTCTCGACGTCTATGCCCGCGCCTCCAACTTCGCAGCCGATCGCGGAATCATCCTTGCCGACACCAAGCTCGAATTCGGTCTCGACTCCGCTGGAAACCTCGTGCTCGCCGACGAGGTGCTCACCCCCGACTCGTCGCGCTACTGGCCTCTCGAAGGCTACGAAGCGGGCAAGGTGCAGCCCAGTTTCGACAAGCAGTTCGTGCGCGACTGGCTCACGAGCCCTGAATCCGGCTGGGACCGTAGCTCGGACACGACACCGCCGCCGTTGCCGCAGGAGATCGTCGACGCGACCCGTGCACGCTACATCGAGGCGTACGAGCGCATTTCCGGTCTGTCCTTCGACGATTGGGTCGGTCCCAGCGCATGAGCCTGATCCCGCCGGTCGCAAAGAAGGTCCCCACCGAACGTACCCATCACGGACACACGTTCGTCGATGACTACGAGTGGCTGCGGGACAAGGACAACGCCGAGGTAGTCGCATACCTCGAAGCCGAAAACGCGTACACCGACGAGCAGACGGCCGCGCTCGAGCCGTTGCGCGAGAAGATCTTCCAGGAGATCAAGTCGCGGACGCAGGAAACCGACATGTCGGTGCCCACTCGCATGGGTAAGTGGTGGTACTACTCGCGCAGCGTGGAAGGCAAGTCGTACACCGTCCAGTGCCGGTGCCCCATCGCCGGTGAAGACGACTGGACTCCGCCCGACCTGACGCCCGGCGTCGAGCTGGCCGACGAGCAGATCCTCATGGACGGCAACGTCGAAGCCGAAGGGCACGAGTTCTTTTCGCTCGGCGCGTTCTCCATCAGCGAGGACGGCACGTTGCTCGCGTACTCGGTGGACATCGTCGGCGACGAGCGGTACACCTTGCGGTTCAAGAACCTCGAGACCGGTGAGATGCTCGCCGACGAGATTCCCGATACCGCGCCTGGCGCCACCTGGGCGATCGACCACAGTCACGTCTTCTACATGACGGTCGACGACTCCTGGCGTCCGGACACGGTGTGGCGTCACAAGCTGGGAACGCCGCAGAGTCAAGATGTTTCGGTGTTCCACGAGCCCGACGAACGGTACTGGGTTTCGGTGGGGTCCACCCGCAGCGAGAAGTACCTGATGATCTGGGTCGGTTCCAAGGTGACCAGCGAAGGCTGGATGCTGGAATCGGCGAACCCGGAAGGCGACTTCCGCGTCATCATCCCGCGTCGCGAGGGCGTCGAGTACGGGGCCGAGCACGCCGTGATCGGGGGAGAGGACCGCTTCCTGATCCTCCACAACGACGTCGTCGACGGCATCAAGGCAGAGAACTTCGTGTTGGTGGAAGCTCCCGTGTCGGATCCGACGAACATGACGACGCTGATCGAGCACAGCGCAGACGTTCGTCTGGAAGAAGCCGAAGCCTTTGCCGGACACCTCGTCCTGAGCTACCGCCGCGAGGCGCTCACTCGGGTTGCCGTGTGGCCGTTGACGGATGACGGCTACGGCGAACGTCACGAAATCGACTTCGACGAAGAACTCTTCAGCATCGGCATGGGGTCCAACCCGGAATGGGCGCAGCCCACCATCCGGCTCGGATTCACCTCATTCATCACTCCCGGGCAGGTGTACGACTACTACGTCGCCAGTGGTGAACTGGCACTGCGTAAGTCGCAGCCCGTTCTCGGTGACTTCGATGCGAGTAACTACGAGCAGCGTCGCGACTGGGCAGTGGCCGACGACGGAACCCGCATTCCGCTCTCGATCGTGAGGCGCGTAGGTGCGCCGGAAGGTCCCGCGCCGCTGCTGTTGTACGGCTACGGTTCCTACGAGGCGAGCATCGACCCGTCGTTCTCGGTTGCCCGCTTGTCGTTGCTCGATCGCGGTGTCGTCTTCGTCGTCGCACACGTGCGCGGCGGCGGCGAGATGGGTCGTCACTGGTACGAAAACGGCAAGACGCTCACCAAGAAGAACACCTTCACCGATTTTGTCTCTTGCGCAAAGCATTTGATCGACACCGGTGTAACGTCGGCCGACCGGATGGTTGCCGACGGCGGTAGTGCGGGTGGACTGCTGATGGGCGCTGTCGCCAACCTCGCTCCGGAACTGTTTGCCGGCATTCTCGCCAACGTTCCGTTTGTCGACCCGTTGACGTCGATTCTCGATCCGTCACTGCCGTTGACGGTCATCGAGTGGGACGAATGGGGAGATCCGCTGCACAACAAGGACGTCTACGACTACATGCGCTCGTACAGCCCGTACGAGAACGTGGAAGCCAAGGACTATCCCGCCATTCTTGCGATCACGAGCATCAACGACACCCGTGTTCTGTACGTGGAGCCGGCCAAGTGGGTCGCAAAACTGCGCGCCACCAAGACCGGTGATGCTCCGCTACTTCTCAAGACCGAGATGAGCGCCGGACACGGCGGTGTCAGCGGTCGGTACGAGAAGTGGAAAGAGGTCGCGTTCGAGTTCGCCTGGGTTCTCGACACGGTTGGCGCAAACTAGCTTCTGTGTCAATCAGGTTCGGTGACTGTCAGGTTCTGTGTCAATCAGGTTCTGCGGTAACGAACTTGAGGGCGCCCAGCGCGCCCGTACTCGGTCTCCCGGGTGAGCATGCCGTCGTCTGCCAGTTTTTCGAGGTAGCGCCAGGCTGTCACCCGGGACACGCCGACCGATGCTGCCACCTCGGCGGCGGTCACAGGACCTTCCGAATCCCGGACTGACGCTGCGACGAGTCCGAGTGTTTGAGACGCAAAGCCTTTCGGTGCCGCTGCTCGATCGTCGGACGTTCGTAGCGCGGACATCGCGCGGTCGATGTCGTGTTGACTGACCGCAGACTCTCCAGCGGGAAGCGCTGCACGATATTCGAGGTAGCGCTCGAGCTTGTCGCGGAATGCTGCGAAAGTGAACGGCTTGAGAAGATAGAGGACGATCCCGCGAGCCACGGCGCTTCGGACCACCTCCAGATCGCGCGCCGAGGTAACCGCGATGATGTCCGGACTGGGCCGCAAACCGCCCAGGGCGGAAGCCACGTCGAGACCGCTGGCGTCGGGCAACCCGATGTCGAGCAGGACCAGGTCGATGGGCTGGTCGGTGGCGTTGGCCGCCGTAACTGCACGCACGGCGGCGTTCCCGGAATGAACCACGCCGTGGACCACGAATTCCGGCACTCGCTCGACGTACGAACGGTGCGCCTGGGCGATCAACGGTTCGTCGTCGACTATCAGTACACGGATCATCGCGGTGCTTCCGCCTCGCGCAGCGGGATTCGGACAACCAGCATGGAGCCCATCGCCGGTTCGCTGGTGAGCGTGCCGCCGTGCCGTTTCACCACTTGAGAGACGAGTGCGAGCCCGAGTCCGCGAGAGCCGGATTTTGTGGAGTAGCCACGGCCCTTGGCCTTTTCGAGTGCTTCGGGTGTCATTCCCGGGCCGCTGTCGGCGACGGCAACAACCATCATCGAATCCTCTTCCATTACCGTCACTTCCACCCACGGAGACTCGCTCGCGCGCGATGCGTCAATAGCATTGTCCACGAGATTGCCGACCAGCGTGACCAACTCGCGTGCATTGAGCGAAGGAACCGGACCGAGCGCGGTGTCTTCGGTGATGGTCAGGTCGACCCCGCGTTCGGTCGCTTCACTCATTTTCCCGAGCAGCAGTGCGGCGAGCGCCGGCTCGTGGACCGCATTCATCAGACGATCTATCAACTGTTGGGACACTCGCAATTCATTGGTGGCGAAGGCCACTGCGTCGTCGTTCCGGCCCAACTCGACCATCGTGATGATCGTGTGCAGACGATTTGCACTCTCGTGGGCTTGCGATCGAAGCGACTCGGCAAAACTGCGTACCGAATCCAATTCCCCGAGTACGTTCTGCAATTCGGTGTGATCGCGAATTGTCAGCACGGTGCCAATTCTGTTGCCCTCCCACTCAACCGGGTGTTGGTTGACCACCAGCACACGCTTGTCGGTGAGGTGCACTTGATCCTTCGCGGGAGAGGCGTCGTCGACTCGCATGGTCTCGGGGATGGACGAAAGTGGCACGGGCCCGTCCGGTAGATCGAGGAGGCGACGCGCTTCGTCGTTGACGATATCCACTCGCGCATCTCTGCTTCGGCCTCGCCCGATCACCACCAGACCCTCACCGATGCTGTGCAGGACGGCGTCGTGGTGTTCGTACATGGTGCGCAGTTCATCCGGCGCCATCCCCAAGGTCTGTCGCCTGATACGCCGACTCACCAGAAGTGAACTCAGGAGGGCGGCAAGAAGACCCCCGCCGGCAACGAACAGGATGACCGGAACACTTTGGGCGAACTGCTTGCTGATCTGCTCGCGGGTGACACCGGCAGAAACCAGACCGACCAGGGTTCCGCCGGAATCGTAGACAGGAGTGACTGCGCGGATCGACGGCCCCAGCGACCCGGCGTACGTCTCCGTGAAGGTCGCGCCGGCAAGTGCGCGGTCGATGTTCCCGGTGAAGAGTTGACCGATCAGCTCCGGGCTCGTGTGGGTGAACCGAGTGCGATCAGGCGCCATCACCACGATGAAATCGACGCCGGTGGCCTGTCGGATCTTCTCGGTCTGTGGTTGCAGAATCGCGGTCGGGTCCGGACTCGTCAGGGCTGCCGCCGTCGAATCCGACAGGGCGAGAGTCTGCGCTATCGAGCTCACCTGCCTGCGGATCGCGTCGTCGCTGTCTCGGCGTTCGTCGACAACTGCGAGCGCGGCTCCCGCACCGATGACCAGCGCCAACAACGCCAATTGCAGGAGCAGGATCTGCCTGGCGACGCTCATACGTCGGCCGGTCTTTCGTTCGACCATCGAGCGCCTCCTGAACGTAATGAACACAAACTTCCGGGCCCACCTGTTTGCAACAAGAATTCTCCACGACTCGAAGTGATCCCGATCACTTCACAGATATCCGATCCAAAGGACACCCCATGAGCAGCACGGCAACAGGGACAGTAGACGGTTCCCCACAGCCCGAGGGCACCAAGGCAAAGCGCGACAAGACGCATTGGCTCTACATGAGCGTCATCGTCGCGGTCATCGGCGGCATCCTCGTCGGTTGGCTCGCACCCGAGTTCGGTAAGTCCGTCGGTGTACTCGGCACGTTGTTCGTCAGCCTGATCAAGATGATGATCAGCCCGGTCATCTTCTGCACCATCGTGCTCGGCATCGGCTCGGTTCGAGCGGCGGCCAAGGTCGGCAAGGTCGGCGGCCTCGCACTCGCCTACTTCATCGGGATGTCCACCATCGCACTCGCGATCGGCCTGGGCGTCGGCAACCTGCTCAACCCGGGCAGTGGCCTGAACATCACGCCCAATGCGGCCTCCGTGGCCAAGCTTGCAGATCAGGCCCACAGCGCGGGCGGTACCTGGGACTTCATCGCGTCCATCATTCCGACGTCGATGCTGTCCTCCCTCACAGCCGGCAGCGTGCTGCAGACTCTGTTCGTCGCCCTTCTGGTCGGCTTCGCGATCCAGTCGCTCGGCAAGTCGGGTGAACCGATCCTCAAGGCTGTCGGATACATCCAGAAGCTCGTGTTCAAGATCCTGACGATGATTCTCTGGCTCGCCCCGATCGGTGCTTTCGGCGCCATCGCCAGCGTCGTCGGCCAGACCGGTTTGAACGCCGTCGTCCAGCTCGGAACCCTGATGATCGGCTTCTACCTGACCTGCCTGATCTTCGTTTTCGGTGTTCTCGGAACGCTGCTGCGCGCGGTCACCGGATTCAACATCTTCAAGCTGGTCAAGTACTTGGCCCGTGAGTACCTGCTCATCTTCGCCACGTCGTCCTCCGAATCGGCACTGCCGCGTCTGATCGCCAAGATGGAGCACGTAGGCGTCGAGCGCACCACGGTGGGCATCGTCGTTCCCACCGGCTACTCGTTCAACCTCGACGGCACCGCGATCTACCTGACGATGGCCTCGATCTTCATCGCCGACGCCATGGGACAGCCGCTCGCCTTCGGTGAACAGCTCTCGCTGCTGGTGTTCATGATCATCGCCTCCAAGGGCGCTGCGGGAGTCAGCGGCGCCGGTCTGGCCACGCTGGCCGGCGGACTGCAGAGCCATCGCCCCGAACTTCTCGACGGCGTCGGACTCATCGTCGGAATCGACCGCTTCATGTCGGAAGCGCGAGCGATCACCAACTTCTCGGGCAATGCGGTCGCGACTCTCCTGGTCGGCGCGTGGACCAAGACGATCGACAAGGAACGCGTCATCGAGGTGCTCGACGGGAAGATTCCGTTCAACGAAGCCACGATGCTCGACGACGAGGACGAAGAAGAGCAGCACAAACTCGAAACGGCTCCGACCGGCACCAAGCAGTCATTTGTGAGCCATCACTAGATACTTCCGCGCTGCTGAACGTTTGACCGCACAGCAGGCGCGGAACCCGATCTACGATCAGTGATCCTGGTCGTAACGATGAAAGAGACCGCCGCACCAACCGTGCGACGGTCTCTTTCTGTTCGTGGGTGCTATGTGTACCAGGTGGGTTCGGGAATCTCGCCGGTCAGAAAACGACTACCGACTTCACGGCGCTTGTACGCGAGCGGATCGTGAAGGGTATGCGTCCGGATGTTGCGCCAGTAGATATCCAGGCCGACATCGTTGGACGTGGCTCTGGCACCGGTCAGTTCGAAGATCTTGTTGCTGATCTCCAAGGAGACGTCGGCGGCGCGAAGTTTTGCGGCCGCGATGCGTACGGCGAGGTCGCCGCGAGCCTGCTCGGTGAGGTTTTCGCGAGCGTCGTGGAGCACTGCGTCGGCCTCACGGCTGACCTGATCCACGAAGGCCTCCGCCGCCCACAGCTTCGATTGCAAGTCGCCGTAGCCCTCACGGAGGTACCACTCGTCGGTTGCGATTTCGCGGTTGTCACCGCCGTACGGCCATGGACGCGTACGGGTTCGGGTGTACTCGGCCGCAGTGTCCAGTGCGCCACGGGCGATCCCGAGGTAGAAGTTCGCGAACACGATCTCGATCGCGGGGAAGTTCAGGGTGTTGTAGACCAGAGGTTGGAATTCCTTGTCGACAAAGCCTGCCGCACTTGCCCAGTCGACCTCGACGTCGTTGATCTCGACACTGCCGGAATCGGTGAGGCGCTGTCCGAGATTGTCCCAATCACCGCGGAAGACTATGCCGTCCTGAGCAGTCGGCACGATAGCGAACACATGCGTCGCAGTTCCGTCGATGATTCCTTCGAGCACCGTGAGGTCGGTGACTCGGCCGCCGGTGGAAAACGACTTGACACCGTTGAACACCAGGGTGTCTCCGCGGTCCGCGACGGTGAGGTCGGTGTCTCGAGGGTTGACTGCGCCGCCGAAGAAGAATCGGTTGCTCGTGTACAGCTCCTCGACAGCGGAGATCTGCGGATCGGTTCCGACCAATCTGGCTGCCCATGCCCACAGGTAGTGGTATCCGAGCAGTTGTCCGATGGAGCCGTCGGCGCGGGCGATCTCCCGAACCACCTTGTAGGCGGTCTCCCATCGCTGCCCGCCGCCGCCGAACTCGACCGGGCCCAGGAGCGTCACAAGACCACTGTCCTTGAGCAGCTGAACTTCTCGGAACGGTGGTTCGCCGGCTCGGTCGCGGGCGAGTGCGTCGGCGGCAAGGATGTTGCTCACCTCGCGAGCCCGGTCGATCCAGCCCTCGGATGTGTCGGGAACGCCGACGAAGACTTCGGTTTCACTGGTCACGGTCATGCCTGTTCATCCTTTTCGGTCGGTGCGGTCCCGATGGCCCACACGTAAATCGGTTCGGTTCCGTTGATTTCGTAGTCGCCGACAACTTTGGATTTGAAGACGACCGGATTATGACTGGCCACGGTGCGGGCGTTGCGCCAGAACCGATCGAGATCGAGGTCGCGGCTCACTCCGGAAGCACCGAGTGCGTCGAAGATCTTGGCCGTGGCCGGAACGACGAGTCCGATCGAGGCGACCTGCCCTCGCCCCGAATCGATTTCGGCTGCGATGTTGGCGGCCTTCTCTTCCTCCGGCGAGCCGGAGAATGCAGCTTCGTATGCCCATTGGGACGACTGTGCTGCGTGCAGTGCCACGGCCTCGGCTGCAAAGGCAGCAGAGGACACCTCGCCGACAACTTGCTGGATCTGCGAATCCTGCGCGTATCTCGGATCGTTGCCGTGACTGAAGGTTCGAGTGCGAGCGGCGACTCGACGAGAGATCTCGGTTGTCGCAGCCTTGGCGATGCCGGCGAGAGTGGCGAGATGGAACAGTTGGTAGAACGCGGTCTGGTATTTGAATCGCGTCGAGAAGTCGAAGATGTTCTCCGGCTGTACAATTGCGTCCTCGTAGGCGGACGAACCGGAGCCAGTCGTCTGCTGACCGAATCCGTTCCAATCGTCACTGTGTGTGACACCGGGTTGTCTCGCCTCGACCGCCGCGATCACGAATGCGCCGGTGTCGGTGCGCTGCGAGTACAGGTCGATCCAGTCGGCGAAGATGGAACCCGTGCTGTAGAACTTTGCCCCGTTCGCCAGGAAATGGTCGGCATCGGGTGCGGGCGAGACCTTGGTGTTGGCTTCGCCCAATGCAACGTCGCCGATTTCGGTCCATGCGTTGCCGACCAACTGTCCCTCCGCGAAGCGTCGGAGCCAGATGTCACGCTCCGGGCCGGGGTCGGCGACCAGTCGGTCTTCGACAAACGCGAAATGTCCGCGCAGGGCCTGGGTGATATTGGAATCGGCGCTCGACAGCTCGACTAGTAAGCGGATCAATTGCGGGATGCTCGCACCCGATCCACCGTGTGTTGTCGGCACCCGAACGGCGCCGAAGCCTGCATTCTTGAGTGCGTCGATCTGTTGGAAGGGAAGCACGTGATCGCGTTCGCGTTCGACGACGCCTTGTGCGATGTCCGCGAAGATCGGACGGAATTTCTCTGCCAGTGTTTCGTAGTCGACCTCACTTTTGATCGGATCAGCAGACCGGGGTACGGCATTCGGCGTCAGTGCGGTGGTCATGGGAAGAATGCAAGCTGTAAACACCAGGGGCGTCGATCCTTCATCGCGACCTGATTCGAAGTGTTGTCAGTCCGCGCAAATCTCGGTTCGATGGCCTGCCGGGCACTCTTGTCGAAATCGAGTGGTCAGTGAGGTTGCTCGTGAACGTGCTCGACGGTCCATCCGCTCCATTCGACGGTCCCTCCGGCACCACAATCATGTCGGAACGGCAGCCCTGGAGGACCGGAGCGAACGACGACGCGAAAGTCTCTCCCCTCCAACCGAAGATCGACAGTTGTGTGTTCTCCGTCGACACTCTCGCTGATGCTCTCGAGTGCGTCCGTGGCGACGATGTCGGTGGCGCGTCGGACAGCATGTTCGGCTGCCTGAGCGGCCTGTGACAGTGCCGCCCGGCCGCGCAGGTGCAGCAGCTCCAATTCTCCGGCTAGGTATTTCTCGGCAGCACCGATTGCGGAGTTGCCGTCCAGTCGGCTGAAATAGACTGCGGCAGGCCACGCAATCATGTTGGCCGCGAAACGATCTCCGCCGATGTGGCTGCACTCCCACACATCTGCGATCTGTGCCGCGTTCAGCGCAGACACGACCGGGCGGCCGAGTTCCGCGCAGCACGCATCTTTCTTTCCATGTGTGCAGACTGCGAAGAGCGGTTCCGTGCGGGAGCGGCCGAAGTCGGGTTCCGCTCCGGTGAACATCGATTCGAACGGCAGTACCGACAGGTCCTCGTATCGGTCGACCGCCCCTTCCCGCATCCATTGGCGTGTGCCGTCCGTCCAGGCGAGTACGCACGTCGGGGTGAGGACTCGGCGGTTGCGGGTCCGCCGGATCACCACGACACGGATACGGCCCTGCGCTGCGTAGATTTTTTCGGTGAGCGCGACGGGGAGAATGTCGTCAGGGGCGGACGCCGGCCAGGGGCCGGGGTGCTCGATCAATACCCACAGATGTGTCATTCCGGCGCGACCGACCATCGGTTCGCCGGCGGTCGACGACTGCCGTGTACAGGCGTGAGGGCGTCGACTGGTTTGCGGATTGGCGACAAATTCCGAAAGGCACTGCATAGATCCTTTCCCCAGGACACCGTCGCTGTGGCAGGGGAGGGAAGACATGATGAGGCTCCAGTCTCGTAGGTTAGGCTCACCAGACTATTGGATGGTGAATCCTTTGCTCAGCCGTGGTGAATGCGCGTGGCTGTGACGGTCGGAAGCAGTCGGTAACAGGAGTGTTGGGAATGAAACGCAGTAACTCGCGGGCGAAGTACGTGCTGGGTGGTTTCGTCCTCGCCGCCATCGTGGCAACGACAACGGCGTGTGGCAGTGACGACAAGACGGATACCGGCAGTCAGTCTGCCGACACCGTGCACGCGGTCACCCACGCCCGCGGAACCACCGACGTACCGACGGATCCACAGCGAGTTGTCGTGCTCGAGCCGGTTCAGCTCGACACGTCGGTAGCGCTGGGCGTGGTTCCCGTGGGCACCGCGGTACTCAGCGAGACGACCGGCGTTCCGGCGTACCTCGGTGAGAAGGCGGCGGAGATCGAGATGGTCGGAACCGTCGCGGCACCGAACCTCGAGAAGATCGTCGCACTGAGCCCGGACCTGATCATCGGAACGGAATCGCGGCACGGTGATATGTACGAGCAGCTCGCTGCCATCGCGCCGACCGTCTACATGGCAACTCAGACCGATCCGTGGCAGGACAACGTCCAGTTCGTCGCAGAGGCGTTGAACAAGACCGATCAGGCAGGTGAACTGCTCGGTGACTACACGGCACGCTGCGAGGAAGTGGCGAGCAAGCACAGCACCGAGGGCAAGACCGCTCAGCTGATCCGCCCACGCGACGACGTTCTGACGCTGTACGGACCCACGTCGTTTGCCGGAAGCACTCTCGAATGTGCTGGACTCACGATTCCCGCACGCGACTGGGAGAACTCGATCTCCGTCGACCTCTCCCCGGAATTCGTCTCCGGAGCCAACGCCGACCTCATCCTGGTCACCTCCGCGAAACCGGCCGATGCCGGCACGATGCCGAAGGCCGTGGCAGACAACGCCGGATTCTTCCCGAACCCGCATCTGGTGGACATGTCCTACTGGATCACCGGCGTCGGACCGCTCGGCGGCCTCACCGTTCTGGACGACCTCGATCGCATTCTCGGAGCGTCGAATTAGCAGTGCGCGAAGGAGCAGTGCGGGAGAGAGTCGCTAAGTTGGAGCCTATGACAACTCCAGTACAGAACATCGCGATCAACACCCTCGGTGGCGTGCCCACCTCTTTGGGTGAATACGACGGCCGCGCCGTCCTCGTGGTCAACGTCGCGTCCAAGTGTGGACTGACCCCGCAGTACTCGGCGCTCGAGAAGCTGGCCAGCGAGTACGCCGATCGCGGTCTGACCGTGATCGGTATCCCGTGCAACCAGTTCATGGGGCAGGAACCGGGTACCGCCGAAGAGATCGAGACGTTCTGCTCCACTACCTACGGCGTCACGTTCCCGCTTCTCGAGAAGATCGAGGTGAACGGCGAAAACCAGCATCCGCTGTACGCCGAGCTCACCAAGGCGGCCGACGCCGAAGGCGCTGCGGGAGACATTCAGTGGAACTTCGAGAAGTTCCTGATCGGACCGGACGGCACCGTCGTCAACCGCTTCCGTCCGCGGACCGAGCCTGACGCACCCGAGGTTGTCGCCGCGATCGAAGCTGCGCTTCCCAAGAACTAGAGGTTTCCAAGAACCAGTAGGTGCGCTGAAAACTGCCGCCGGATGATCATCCGGCGGCAGTGTGCTGTTCACCCACAGCTGCCACTATCGGAGTATGTCCGCAGAACTGATCGTGTCGGTATCCGGAATCAGAGACGAGACATGTTATCTCGCTGCCGGATTCGCAGACGAGATGGACACTCGAGGTGTCCGCTTGTCGCTCCTGGTGGCGCCGCGACTGAAGGACAAATACCGACTGGCCGACGACGCGGTGACGACGGCTTGGCTGCGTGAGCGTCGCGAGCACGGCGATGCCATCGTTCTGCACGGCTACGACCAGGCCGCGACCAAGCGTCGCCGAGCCGAGTTCGCCACTCTGTCGAAGCACGAAGCGAAACTGCGACTACTCGCTGCGGACCGCGTTCTCGAGCATGCAGGCCTTCGGACGCGGGTGTTCGCACCGCCGCGCTGGGTGGCATCGCCCGGTGCCATGTCGGTGTTGCCGGAGACGGGCTTTCGCACGATGGCAGGCCTCGGGGCAGTACATGATCTGACCCGCGGAACCTTGCAACGGGGAAGGGTTTTCGGGATCGGCGAAGGCTTCAAGGCCGAGCCGTGGTGGTGTCGCGCATTGGTTCTCGGAGCCGGGCGTGCCGCCAAACGTGGGGGACTGGTCAGATTGTCGATCACGGCCAAGCAGTTGGGAAACGAGGGCCCACGTCAGGCCGTCCTCGACGCCGTCGACCTTGCCCTCTTCCACGAAGCCGACTCGCAGGTGTATCGGTGGAACTCCCCGTCTCAGGAGCTCGGCGCTGCCTGAATTCGGCAGTTGGCAACTATTTGATAGCTACGAGACTATGTCGTCTGTCCGGGTTGTCCGAGCGGGCAGACTCTTCGCGTTTCTCCACTTCCTTGCTGGTAGTAGTGTAGAGTGGGTCAAAATCGCATAAAACGGACGTTCAGTTAGAGCGCTGGGTCAGCCAACTCTCCCACTGCTAGAGTGCGTGCAGTTAATCTGCCGCTAGTAGATGGGATCGGAATCTCGCCATGCGCACGAGAGTGTTCTCCAAGTCGGCCGAGGGTCTTGTCGCCGTGGCTGTGGGCGCAGTCGTCTGTGCTGCGTTCGTTCCGGCGCTCGCGTCTGCCGCTCCGACCGGCGCGGTTCACACGCTGCCGACGGGCAGTGTCGACGGCGGGTCGAGCGGGTCGAGCGATGGCGTCCGCACCGCAACCGTCGACGATCAAGGTGAGCAACTCACACTGCGCCTTCACAAGATGAACCTGCGGGGATCCGAGTTCTCGATGGCTGTGCAAGACAGCGACGGAGAGCTGACCGACGCGGTGATCCCGGCGCCCCGTTCGTACATCGGCAGCGTGGAAGGGCGTCCGGACGCAATAGTCTCGGCCATCGTCGACTCCGCCGGAACACTGCGCGGGCAGGTGATTTTCGATCGTGGTGCTTCGATAGAGTTCGTCGGATCCGACGTGGTCGGTCGCAGCACGGCGCCGATCGACGCAAAGCCCAAATGGCCCACCGCGGCCATTGCGCCGGCCTCGGCTGCAAGCGTCGGCAAGACTGTGAAGCAGTTCGTGGTGGGACTGGACCTCAGTGGCGAGTGGTACTCCGCGCACGGCGCAGGCAGTCCCGCCGTCGCTCTGGATCGGGCCGAGGAATCAATGGCCCGCACCGCTGCCATCTGGATCAGAGACGTCGGGATTCGGCCGGTCCTCGGTCGAGTTGTCCTACGGGCAGATTCCGCCAGCGATCCGTACTCGAGCAGTTGTGAAAATCTCGAGCAGTTGGAAGATCTGTGGTCCGATCAGGTCGGGTCGAGTGTTGATCAGGCGACCGTCGTGTGCGCATCCGGTGGCGGAAATGCCTACTACTCGAAGTTCGAACTCGACCACAGCTACGCGCATGTCGGTGCCGAGTCCGACGGCAACTTCAGCCGCGTTCTCCGCCACGAGTTGGGCCACAACTTCTATGCCGACGACTACCACGGCGGCGGCGCCGAGGGATCGACCATCATGAACGGCAACGACCTCTCGCGCTTCGACGGCACCGAATTCGCTGCCATCGTCGATGCGGCGGAGGTTGCCTCGGCTCGACTCGACGACGTCGGTCGGTACACGGCAAGCCCAATCCCGCCGTACGCCGCACTCGACACCGCGCGGGTCCGCTCAGGCGGCACAGTCACCGTCGACGCCGTCGCGAATGATCATGACAGCAACGGAGATTCGATCAAAGTGACCGGCGTCGGGGCGACGTCACTTCTCGGTGGCACCGTGAAGCTCGAAAACGGCGAAGTGGTGTTCGAAGCCGGAACGAAGGCAGGCACCGACAGGATTCTCTACACACTCACCGACGCAGCCGGTGGCACGAGCACCGGCTGGATCATCGTCGATGTGAGTGCGTGAGAACCGAATCAGGCGACTTCGACGCTCGACTCCTCGCCGAGAACTCGGAACTCGGTGCCGTCGGCAGCCATTTCCGAGTAGCGACCGTAGAAGATGCCTGCGGCCTCGTCGCGGATGATCGCTTGATGAATGGGAACCGCAACGCGCGGCGCCACCGCGCGGAGGTAGTCGATGGCCTCCGAGATCTTGAGCCACGGTGCGGCGGCGGGGAGGGCGAGAACGTCGATCTTTTGTTCGGGGACGTAGAGGGAATCGCCGGGATGCATGAACCGTGCCGGGTTGGTGGCGTCACCGAGGAGGAACGCGGTGTTGTCGATCATCGGTAGGTCCGGATGGATGATTGCGTGCTCTCCGCCCGTTCCGGTCACCTCGACGTCGCCGATGCTGAACCGGTCGCCCGGCCGGACGCCGGTCCAGCGCCCACCGAGCTTTTCAGCCGTCTGCGGATCGCTGTAGAGCACGGCGTCGGGATTCGCTTCGGCCAGTTCGGGCAGCCGCGCAGGGTCGGCGTGATCGGGGTGTTGATGTGTCACGAGGATGGCGTCGAGGTCGGTGATGCCTTCGAATCCGTGCGAGAAGTTGCCGGGATCGAAGAGGATCTTCGAGCCGTTCAACTCCACGAGCACACAGGAATGGCCAAAATGTGTCAGTCGCATGATTTCGAGTATGCGCCGCCCCGAAGGGGCTCGCAGGCGGGTTTCACAGGTGGTGGCCGTCACGCCCCGATCACTCGATGCGAACCATCTCGGGTCCGCCCGGTAAACTGGCCATCACCCGAGCGTTTCACTCCGGGTTCGCGCACTAGTACCGAGGAGCAGCACGTGGCCCGTGTCGTCGTCGAAGTCATGCCCAAGGCCGAGATTCTCGACCCCCAGGGACAGGCAATTGTCGGGGCACTGTCTCGCCTGGGCTTTGCAGGAGTATCCGATGTCCGTCAGGGCAAGCGGTTCGAGTTGGAGATCGACGGCAGTGTCGAAGACGCCGAACTCGAGAAGATCGCCGAAGGCCTGCTGGCCAACACGGTGATCGAGGATTGGACCGTCAGGCGAGTCGAGGCATGAGCGCACGTATCGGAGTAATCACTTTCCCCGGCACGCTCGACGACATCGACGCGGCTCGGGCAGTGAACCTGGCCGGCGGTGAAGCTGTCGAACTCTGGCACGGCGATGCAGACCTCAAGGGTGTCGACGCGGTCATCGTGCCCGGCGGATTCTCGTACGGCGATTACCTTCGTTGCGGCGCGATCGCACGTTTTGCTCCCGCGATGGGCAAGGTTGTGGAAGCAGCCAAGGGCGGCATGCCGGTCCTGGGCATCTGCAACGGTTTCCAGATCCTCTGCGAAGCAGGATTGCTGCCCGGTGCCCTGACCCGTAACCAGGGTCTGCACTTCATCTGCCGCGACGAGTGGTTGACGGTCGAAGCCAACAACACGGCGTGGTCCTCGCGATACGAGGCCGGCGCGCAGATCCTCATCCCCCTGAAGTCGGGTGAAGGTCGCTTCCAGGCGTCCGAGAAGGTTCTCGACGAACTCGAGGGCGAAGGCCGCGTCGTCTTCCGTTACTCGGAGGAGAACCCCAACGGCTCGCAGCGTCGTATCGCCGGCATCTCCTCGGCCAACGGCCGGGTCGTCGGTTTGATGCCGCACCCCGAGCACGCCACCGAGGCTCTCACCGGTCCCAGTGACGACGGATTGGGCTTGTTCTACTCGGCCCTCGACGCGATCGTCACTGCCTGATCGCCTGCTGATTTTCACCACTGAACGCCGACCGGAAATCCGGTCGGCGTTCAGTCGTATGTGGGCCCGGTACCCAGAGCTACTGGCTGTAGGAACTGAGGAAGTTGCCGAGTCGCTCGAGTGCCGTCGAGAGATCGTCGGTGTTGGGGAGAGTCACCAACCGGAAGTGATCGGGTTCGATCCAATTGAACGCGCGACCGTGGCTGACAAGAATCTTCTCCGATTCCAGTAGATCGAGAACGAACCTCTCGTCGTCGACGATGCCGAACTTGTCGACGTCGAGCTTGGGGAACAGGTACAGCGCCCCGTCGGCCTGTTGGCAACTGATCCCGTCGATGCTGTTGAGCGTGGTGTGTGCGAGATCGCGCTGGGCCGTCAGCCGACCTTGTGGAAGCAACAGGTCCTCGATGGACTGTCGTCCGCCGAGTGCAGTCTGGATAGCGTGCTGCGCCGGCACGTTGGCACACATTCGCATGTTGGCCAGCAATTTGATGCCTTCGATGAAGCTCGACGCCCGCTCGAGTGGTCCGGTGATGGCCAGCCATCCGGCTCGGAATCCGCACACGCGGTAGGCCTTGGACAGTCCCGAATACGTCAGACACAGAACGTCTCGCCCGGTCATCGTCGCAAGGTTTGTCATGGATCGGCCGTCGTAGACGATCTTTTCGTAGATCTCGTCGGCGAAGAGCATCAGATCGTGTTTGCGCGCTAGATCCACGAAGCGTTGCAGCACCTCCGTCGAGTAGACGGCGCCCGTCGGATTGTTGGGATTGATGACGACAATCCCTCGGGTGCGCGGCGTGATCCGGGCTTCCAGATCGTCGAAGTCCGGTGCCCAGCCTTGGCTTTCATCGGTGAGGTAGTGGACGGGCGTGCCGCCGGCAAGTGAAACCGAAGCCGTCCACAAGGGATAGTCGGGAGCGGGAATCAGGATCTCGTCCTCTGGATTGCAGAGGGCCTGCATCGTCAGGGTGATCAGTTCGGACACACCGTTTCCGAGATAGATCTCGTCGACGGTGACGTCGGTGATGCCCCGCGTCTGGTAGTACTGGACCACCGCAGTGCGCGCCGAATACAGTCCGCGAGAATCGCAATATCCCTGCGCGGTAGGGAGATTGCGGATCATGGCCATCATGATTTCGTCCGGAGCTTCGAACCCGAAGGGGGCCGGATTGCCGACGTTGAGTCGCAGGATCGTGTGCCCCTGATCCTCGAGTTCTTCGGTCTTGTCGAGAATTCGCCCTCTGATGTCGTACCTGACATTCTCGAGCTTGCGGGCCTGATCGATGGGTGTGTTCACGCGGTTACGTACCTCTCCGGTTCGGGTGGGTGAGTTGTGTTTCAGATGAGAAGGGCGCCTCAGGGTTCGGTCTGGAAACGGACATTGATTCGCGATAGCGCTAGCGGCGAAAGAAGAGTAGCGCTACTATGATTCGACATGTCCAATGATAGCAGTTCGAGGATTGTCGCAGCCTTGCGTGAGTGGATCGCGACGGCTCCTCCAGGCGCGAAGCTTCCGTCCACTCGGTCGCTCGTCAGCCTGCACGGGGCGAGTCCGGTCACCGTGCAGAAGGCGCTGCGAACACTGGTATCTCAGGGGGTTGTGGAGGCTCGTCCCGGTGTGGGGACCTTCGTGCGCGCGGCGCGCGTCGTGCGACCCAACGACTACGGGTGGCAGACAGCGGCGCTCGGATCGCCGAACTATCGTCTGCAGTTGCCCATGGCGCTGCAGTCCACCTCCAACGACGTGATCGCGCTGCATTCCGGCTATCCGGCCCGAGAGCTGTTGCCGGAAGGTCTGGTTCGTGCAGCCTTCACCAGGGCGACGCGAACCGACGCCGTGTTCAATCGGCCCCTCGCTGCCGGGCTTCCGGAACTGCAGTCCTGGTTTGCCTCCGAATTGGGTTCCGCCACTCCTGCCGGGATCACGCCGCCGGGGCCGAACGACGTGGTTGTACTTCCGGGCAGTCAGGGCGGGCTTGCGACGTCCTTCCGCGCATTGGTGGGGGAGGGGCGTCCGTTGCTCATGGAATCGCCGACCTACTGGGGTGCGATCCTGGCCGCCGCGCAGGCAGGAGTCACGGTCATTCCGATCTCCAGCGGCGCCAACGGGCCTGATCCTGAAGAGCTTTCGCGTGCATTCGAACAGACCGGTGCCCGTGCGTTCTACGCACAACCGAGCTTCGCGAGTCCGACGGGAGCGCTGTGGTCGCCGTCGTTGGCTGACAAGGTTCTCGACACCGTCCGTCGGCACGGCGCATTCCTCATCGAGGACAGTTCGGCGCTCGACTTCGGAATCACCGCAGATCCCAGCCCCATCGCTGCACGAGACGACAGCGGTCACGTCGTCTACCTTCGTGCGCTGACCAAGAGCGTGTCCCCATCGGTGCGAGTTGCCGGATTGATCGCTCGGGGTCCGGCGTACGAGCGGATTCTGGCTGATACACAGGCAGATTCGATGTACGTCAGCGGGATGCTGCAAGCGGTAGCGCTCGACGTCGTGACCCAACCGGCCTGGCGAACGCACTTGCGCAGGCTTCGTCACCAACTCGAGGCCAGACGCGACCTCCTCGTCTCGAGTCTGCGCGAGCATGCGCCGGACGCTCACCTCGATGCCGTACCGCAAGGTGGACTCAACCTCTGGCTTCGGCTCCCGGACACCACGAACCTCGAACGTGTAGTGCAGGACTGCCGGTCGGCCGGCGTCATCGTCGGAGCCGGTGACGATTGGTTCCCGGCAGAACCGACTGGAAAGTTCTTGCGGCTCAACTACGCCGGACCGAACCCGGGTGAGTTCCCCGACGCCGCCCGCATTATCGGCAGAGCAATCACGCAACATATGTAGAACTTCACCTCGCTGGTGGTTGACCTTAACTTCCGTTGAGGTTTTATCGTCGTGTGCATGAACAAACAAGCGATGCAGCCACCGGCCAACCAGCCGATCGGATTCTGGACCGCGCGAGCCGGTGAAGCGATTCGCGCGCGCACGCGCGGAGCACTCGAAGCGATCGGCGTCACCCAGCCGGGGTGGTGGGTCCTGCACCAACTTTCGCTGCACCCTGAAGGGGTGGAGCGCGCTGTCCTCTTGCGGACGATCGGTCCGAACGAATCCACCGACGTGATCGATGACGCCGTCGACTCTGCCCTCGAACTGGGGTGGGCGCGCGAAGACGGGTCTGTCCTTCGCCCGACTGATGCGGGCTCCGAGCAGTTCGATCGCGCCGCGCGGGTACAGCAGATGCTGCAGGAAGAGCGGATGCAGGGAATCACCGAAGAGGAGTTTGTCACCACCATCACTGTGCTGCAGCGAACCATCAAGAACGTGGGCGGCGACGCCTGGCACTGGTAGCAGACATTATCTGGGCCCGCTGCCGGGTAGAGCGGCTTCGATCAATTCGACGGCACGGGACACACCGCCCGCCGCTGCGAGTTCTTCTGCCAACTCCGCGCTGCGTCGGCGGAACTCGTCGGCGCTCACCAGCGTCAGCGCCTCACGAAGCTCTACTGCCGTGACGGTAGCGCTGTCGACGCGTACTGCGACACCGGCGTCGACGAGCGAGTCGGCGTTGCCGAACTGATCGACGGCTTGCGGCACTGCGATCATGGGTGTCCCGGTCACGAGTCCCTCGCTGGATCCGCCCATACCCGCGTGGGTCACGAACGCGTCGGCCTGCTGCAGAATCGCGAACTGCGGTACCCAACGGTGTATTTCGACGTTGTCGGGCAATGGTCCGAGATCTGAGATCTGCACCTGCTTTCCGATCTGGAGGACGACGTGCCAGCCGTCCATCTGGCCGAAAGCCTCGACGCAGGTGCGGTAGAAATCCGGATGATCGGTGAATGCTGAACCCAGCGAGATCAACAAGAGCTTGCGTTCGGGATCCGGGTTCACCCAAGGTTGACTGCTCGGTTCGAGTGCGGGGCCGACGAACGTGTAGACGTCGCGGTTCACGCGATCGGCGTTGGGCTGCATCGATTCTGCGATCAGCACGATTGCACGGGGTGGGCGTCCGGTGAACTCACGTGGATCGACCTCGACGCCTTCGGCGCGGAAGAACCGGGTCTCCCGATCGAGCAGGTCGACGCCTCTCGGATCGGAACGAATTTCGTCGTACATCGGTGCGGCGTCGGCTTCGTAACCGTCCCAGGCAACGTACGTCGGCGACAACTGGATGATGGGAACGCCCCACTGCTGAGCCAGTATTCGTGCCGGAATGCCGGCGATGTCGTAGAGAAAGAGGTCAGGGCGATCGTCTTCGTAGATTCGGCGTAGCTGCGGCAGCATCGACTCGTAATCGTCCTGGAAAATCGTCAACTGATCGATCAGATCCCCGTCCCAGCTCTTCTCCGGTTCGGCGCCGTCGGGAGAAGGGACGAGGCTGGGCAGCGTGGAGACGTACGGTGCGAATTCGGCCCCGGTCGCCTCGATGATCTCACGCATCGACTCGTCGTTGGCATAGGTGACGCGGTGACCGGCGGCGACGAGACGCGCGATGATCGCCAGGCTCGGATTGACGTGGCCCGGTGCCGGAATGCTCACCATGGCGATATGTCTGCGGGTCATCGATCACTCCTGCCGTCTGACTGTTCTGGAACAACTCCGGATACCGGACCGAGACTATCCACCAGGATGGGTGACGGCATCTGATTTTTGCCGGGGAAGTACCGTGCGCACTCGAGTAGGACTACGCATCCGAGTGCCGGGATGGGCGAGCAGACTTCGAAGCATGAGCACACCGACAACACCCTCGAAGACCACTGCAGCCTTCTATCTTCAGGCCGGAATAGCCTTTGCCGTCAGTTTTGTCGGCACCCTCCTCGGAATTGCGTATCTTCCGATCGATGCGTGGCAACGCGGATTTCTCGGAATGTCCTTGCTGTTCTTGGTCACCAGTACGTTCACGTTGGCCAAGGTGATTCGTGATCAGCAGGAGGCATCCACTGTCAGGGTTCGAGTGGACGAGGCTCGACTCGAGAAGCTGATCGCCGAGCACGATCCGTTCAAAGCGGCAGCCTGAAACCTGTCGGCAAGGTGAGGATCAGCGTGCTGCCGAGAGGTTGCTCGTTTCGGAGCGCCGACAGATCGCCGCCGTGTGCGAGCGCGAGGCTGCGCGCAATCGTGAGCCCCAAACCGGAACCGTCGGATCGATCACCGCGATGGAAACGGTCGAAGACTGATTCGAGTTGGTCTGCGGGAATTCCGTCACCGGTGTCGGTGACGGACACCGAGAGGTGGTCACCTTCCCGTGCGAGTGTCACCGTCACCGAACCTCCGCTCGGAGTGTGCCGCAACGCGTTTTCGAGCAGATTGGCGAGGATCTGTTCGATTCGTTGGCGATCGACCTCGGCCGTGATCGGTTGCGGAGACAGAGCGGTCGTCAATTCGACTCCACGCTCGGCGAAACGTGGCGCCGCTGCTGCCGTTGCGCTGCAAACGATGTCGTCGATCTTCTCATCTCGGCGATCGAGTTCGAGAGCGTGTTCGTCGGCCGCGGAGACGTCCGCCAGATCGCAAGAGAGCCGACGCAGTCTTTCGAGTTGATCGCGCATGACCGACCATGAAGAGTTGTCCGTGGGGAGGACGCCATCCTCGATGCCGTCCACGTACGCAGCCAAAGTCGATACCGGAGTGCGTAATTCGTGGGCAAGATCGGCAAGCAGGCGTTTGCGGACCCGATCCGAATGATCAAGGCGTGCCGCCATGTCGGCAAAGGCAGTTTCGAGACGCGTGAAATCTGCGTCCACGTCAGACCTGTCGATAGTCACGTCGAAGTTCCCGTCTGCGACGCTTTGAGCCGCCTCCGCCAGCGTTGAGATCGGGGCCGTGATGCGTCGGACGATGTAGACCGCGGCGATGCTTGCGCCCACCAGTGCGACCGCGATCCCGCACAACAGTGCAATGGTCATGGTCTGAGCGAATGCCTCTTCGGTGTGGGTACGGACATTCGAGTCTTCGATGCCGGCCATCATGAGGTGGTTGTGAAAGAGCGGGGCAGCGACGGCAATGGCGACTGCGGCGATGGCGAGGCAGGAGACGAACAGGACGACAAGCTGCGCCAGCAGCAGTTTTCCGCGTAGCCCGAGTTTCTTCATGACGACCGCGTTCATGACGACCTCAGGGAGTATCCGACGCCCCTGACGGTTCTGATGAACCGAGGATCGGTCGCGTCGTCGCCGAGTTTGCGGCGTAATGCACGCACGTGGACGTCGACGATGTGTTGGTCCCCGAACCAGGGCGACCCCCACACCGAGGCGATGATGTCTGCTCGACTCCAGGCCGCGTCAGGTCGGGTAGCGAGGGCGGAGAGCAACGCGAACTCGGTGGGTGTGAGATCGACCGGGCGGTTGTCGACATGCACGGTGCGGGCGAGGACGTCGATGTCGAGACCGGGTGGCGTCGGCAGCGCTTCCGGCAGCATGCTCGACGCACGTGGCCGTCTGAGCAGTGCTTTCACTCGCGCAACCAACTCGCGGGGGCCGAAGGGTTTGACCACGTAGTCATCTGCGCCAGCTGCCAGTCCGGTCACCTTGTCCGACTCGTCACCGCGGGCGGAGAGCATCAGGACGTACGCGTCGGAAAACGTACGGATCCGCCGGCAGACTTCCAGACCGTCGAAGCCCGGGAGCATCAGGTCGAGCACGATCAGCGCGGGCTCGAATTCGCGCACCGAACGTACTGCGCTCGGCCCGTCGTGGGCGAGGCGCACGGTGAATCCTTCGCGTGTCAGATAGTTGGCGACAACCTTGGCGAGGGCAGTCTCGTCGTCGACGACAAGAACGCGCCCCGGTTCCTCGCCAGGTCGTAGTTCGGCGCTCATCAGACCGAGGTTAGTCGACTGCGTGTCTGCATTGCTGGCGCGTGGTGGTTTCCACTCGACTGTGAAGATTCGATGAAGGAAGCCTGTTCGAGCCGGTTATCGGGCTTCGCGGTGGATTTTCGCCGGTAACGTGGCAACTGTGCATTTGCAGCATTCTTGTCAAATCAATTGTGGTGCAGTGCATATCGAACAGAATCTATTCTCGGGAGTGAAAACATGTCTTTGACGGTCAGGAAGAGCGCCGCGCGGTTCGTTCCGGTTGTGGCAGCGGCAGCACTGTTGATTGCCGGATGCTCGGACAACTCCGGGGAGAGCATCAACCATTCTTCCGAAACAACCAGTGTTGCAGCGCAGTCGGAGATTCCTGCGGGTGTCAATGCCGCCGACATCGAGTTTCTCGAAGGGATGTACCCGCATCACGCGCAGGCATTGGACATGGCCAGGATGGTCGACGGTCGAACCGACAATGCCGAACTTCTCTCTCTTGCAGCGCAGATAGAGGCAGCGCAAGGCCCGGAGATGGCTCAGATGACCGAATTGTTGACGGAGTGGGGACGCCCCGAGCCTTCGTCGAGTTCGATGGAGGGCATGGATGAGTCGGCGCACGCGGGACACGGCGTCGGGATGGCCGAGATGCCGGGAATGATGTCGGCCGACGACATGACCGCCCTCACCGATGCCAGTGGCGCGGAGTTCGACAAGTTGTGGCTGACGATGATGATCGAGCACCACAAGGGTGCCATCACCATGTCCCAGACCGAACTCGACAACGGGCTCGACCCGTCGGCGGAGAAGATGGCAGAAGCGATCATTGCCGGTCAGCAGGCGGAAATCACTCAGATGGAAGCGATGTTGAAGGGGAGTTGAACAGGAGGCCTTGGCCGCGTGACCTTGCTCGGGTGGCTACCTGGGCATACGTTCGAGGCTGATGGCTTGACCGGTGCTGTGCTGCAATCACACGCGAGGGGATGACCGCCACATGGATCACAGTCAGATGGACCATGGCCAGATGGAGCATAGCGAGATGAGCCATGGCCAGATGGAGCATGGGGCACACGGTGGTCACGGGGATCACGTCGCACAGTTCCGGACGTTGTTTGCAGTCATGCTGGTCATCGCGGTTCCGGTCGTTGCGGCAGACGCGATGTTCGCTGATCTGGTCGGGTACACACTGCCGGAAAACTCTCTGGTGGAATGGATCTCACCGGTACTCGGCACGGTGATGTACTTCTGGGGTGGCAAGCCGTTCCTCACCGGCGCTGTTGCCGAAATCCGTTCTCGGCAGCCGGGAATGATGCTGTTGATCGCGCTCGCGATCACCGTGGCCTTCTTCGCGTCATGGGCTGCGAGTCTGCACTGGGTGGATCACACTCTCGATTTCTGGTGGGAGCTCGCGCTTCTGATCGTGATCATGTTGTTGGGCCACTGGATCGAGATGCGTTCGCTCAGTCAGACATCGAGCGCCTTGGATTCACTTGCCGCTTTGCTGCCCGACGAGGCAGAACGGGTGGTGGGGGAATCGGTGGAAACCGTGCCCACCGCAGCTCTGGCGACCGGCGACCTGGTGATAGTTCGTCCCGGCGCCCGTGTTCCCTCGGACGGAACGGTGGTCGAGGGAAGCGCCGACATGGACGAATCCATGATTACGGGCGAGTCGAAGACCGTCCGCCGGACTGTCGGAGATCAGGTGGTGGCCGGCACGGTAGCCACCGACTCGGCACTTCGGCTTCGAGTCACCGCCGTGGGAGAAGACACCGCGCTCGCCGGTATCCGGCGCCTGGTCGAGCAAGCCCAGAACTCGTCGAGTCGCGCGCAGGTGTTGGCGGACAAGGCCGCTGCTCTGCTGTTCTGGTACGCACTCGGCGCGGCAGTGCTGACCGCGATCGCCTGGAGTATCTGGGGCACCCCGGAGAGCGCAGTCACCCGGACGATCACCGTTCTGGTGATCGCCTGCCCGCACGCGCTCGGGTTGGCGATTCCACTGGTCGTCTCGATCGCGACGGAACGGGCGGCTCGGGCTGGGATCTTGATCACCGACCGCATGGCCCTCGAGGCGATGCGTAACGTAGACACCGTTCTCTTCGACAAGACCGGCACTCTCACCAAGGGGGAGCCCGCAGTGGTCGGTGTACGCGGTGTCGACGGGTATTCCGATGACGACGTTCTCAGCGCAGCGGCTGCCGTCGAGTTCGACAGCGAACATCCACTCGGGCGCGCCGTCGTCGCGGCGGCGCGGGAGTTGTCGCTCGAATTCACTTCGGGTTCCGACTTTCAGGCGCACAACGGGATCGGGGTTGCTGCGGACGTCGCCGGTGCACGCGTCGGTGTCGGTGGACCGGGGATGCTGCGATCGGTCGGGGCCACCGCGATCCCGGGGACCGAAGAGTGGCTCAGTGACGGGTCGACCGTCCTGCATGTAGTGCGTGACGAGAAGGTAATCGGCGCATTGGCATTGGCCGACGAGATTCGCCCGGAATCAGCATTGGCCGTCGACGCCCTCCATGCTCGCGGTGTGCGGGTGGCCATGGTCACCGGAGACGCGGAGGCCGTGGCTCATTCGGTGGCTCGCAGGCTCGGGATCGACGAAGTTTTCGCCGAAGTGCTTCCGCAGGACAAGGGAGCGCACGTATCTCGGCTTCAGGCTGCGGGCCACCGCGTGGCGATGGTCGGTGACGGGGTCAACGATGCGCCGGCACTCGCCCAGGCGGATGTGGGCATCGCGATCGGTGCCGGAACCGACGTGGCGATCGCGTCGGCGGGAGTTGTTCTGGCCAGCGATGATCCGCGTTCGGTGAGCTCGGTCATCGAGCTGTCCCGCGCCACCTACCGGAAGATGGTTCAGAACCTTTGGTGGGCAGCGGGATACAACGCGATCTCGGTTCCCCTCGCTGCGGGAGTGCTGGCGCCCGTCGGGTTCGTGCTGCCGATGGAGGTCGGAGCAATCCTGATGTCGGTATCCACTGTGGTCGTTGCCGCGAATGCCCAGTTGTTGAGGCGCTTGGACTTGCGGCAACCACCGGTGACCGCGTTGGAGTCGAGAGTGCTCACATCGCAGTAGCGAGAGGTTGAAGGCGGACTACTGTCGGCTCAGGAACGGAATGAGCGCACGCAGTACAGCATCGGAGTCTGCGACTGCGCTTGCGTGGTCAGCCCCTTCGATCACAGTCAAGGCACTGTCCGGGATCAGCGACGCGAGATGCTCGGTATCCGGCAGGCGCTCGCGATCTCTCGATCCGACGAACAACAACGCCGGTGTGGTGATCCGTTGCAGCACGGCGTCGTCGATGCCGTGCTCCTTCTCTGCGCGGCGCATGTAGGCAGCGAGCGCGAGGGCATCATTGATTCGGAAGGCAGTCGCAGTCTGAGGATCCACCGGTTTGCCGCGCCTCACGCCCCAACCGGTCAGAAATCCCTCGATACCGCCGCTTTCGAGTACGTCGATGCAACCCGGGAAGAACAATGCGTCGAACGCGCCCGTCATCGGTCGGCTGCTACCGCCCCCGACGGTCAGCGATCGCACCCGTTCGGAGTGCTCGACTGTCAGCGACATCACCGAGCGTCCGCCGAACGAGTATCCGAGGACGTGTGCCGGTTCGAACGGAGACTCCGTGTCGAGGATCTCCAGGAGATCGCCGACCACCAGATCCATTGCATACGAATCGGAGTCGTGTGGTTTGTCACTGCGTCCGTGACCCCGCATGTCGACGAGGATCAGACGATATTGCTCCTGAAGTGCCTTGACGTACCCGAAGCCACGCCAGATGGAGCGCGACAACGCTGTGCCGTGCACCATCAACAGGGGTGGGCCATCGCCCACGATCTGATAGGTGATCCGCGCACCGTCCACCGGATTTCTCACGTCGTGCAACACCCGTCCAGTATGGGTGCCAGTTGCTACGCACGTGAACTCGAGTAGTCGTCCGGACCCATTCGACGGATGGCGTGGACTCTCACGAACAGTCGGGCCGTCAACTCGGCCTCCCTCAGAGCTACCGGTCACTGCCCGGCGGGGCAGTACCCACTGTTCCAAGCAATGCATCGGTGGAGGGGTCTGCAGTGCTGACGCCTGCGGCTATGCCCCGAATCAGAGCCTCGAAATCAGCGGCGACGATGGTGACCTCCTCGAACTCCGGCTCTCCTCCACGGACAACCTGACCGTCGGGTGCGAGCGCCAAGTACTCGTACCCATTGCGCACCGACATCAGGACCGGGAGGTGAGTGGACCAGAAGGCGTTGATCGCCGCGCGCTCCGCCGGCCCGGAAGCGACCGCCAGGCTCTCGTGCCGGAACGCATTCCAGGGAAACGCCTCATCGCTGACGCCAACGCCACCGGCATAGTTCTCCGCCGAGAGAAACCACACCTGGTCGTCGGAACTGGCAAGTACGGAGAACGAACTCGCCCACACTACGAGTTGGTCACAACCGCCGACCAGTGGTTGCGGAACTGGGGCAGAGGCCGATCGAGTAGGTTCTTCGCGAACCCAACCTGCGAGCGACAGCGCGGCGGTTGCGTCGAGGTGAAGGTACATCGCCCCACGGTAGGCCAGACCGTCGAGCACCGATAGCGTCAACCGTCGGCCTACTCGGGATCGATGTCTCGAATACCAGTCTCGTCCATGCTGATCCATCGCGTTATGCCGATGCCGCGAAGGAACGGCAGATCGTGACTCACCACCACCATGGCGCCGCGAAAATCGGAAAGTGCCTGCGTGAGGTGGGCGAGACTCGGTAGGTCCAGGTTGTTGGTCGGCTCGTCGAGAAGAAGCAGCTGGGGCGCGGGCTCGGCCAGCAGGATCGTGGCTAACGCCGCACGCAATCGTTCACCGCCGGAGAGCGCGGATGCCGATACGTCGGAATCCGTTCCCCGGAAAAGGAACCGTGCCAACTGCCCGCGAATTTCCTCGGCTGTCGCGTGTGGCGCGGCCAACGCGACGTTGTCCGCCACCGAGAGGTCCTCGTCGAACACGTCGAGACGTTGGGGGAGCGCACGAGAGGCTACGAACGGAGTCGACGCGGCGAGTGCATCGAGCAACGTCGTCTTGCCGATTCCGTTGCGTCCCACTATCGCAATCCGCTCCGGCCCGGTGATCTGGAGCGATACCACTTGGCCGCTCTGCAACGTCACCTCGTCGAGCCGCGCAACCTGCTGCCCCGGATGAACCTCTGTAGCAGGCAGATCCAGACGAATCTCGCGATCGTCTCGAAGGAGTTCCTCTGCCTCCGACAGGACAGACTTGGCCTCGTCCACCTTCCCGATATGGTTGAGGGCCAGCTTTCCCGCCGAAACTTGGGCCTGACGTTTTCGTGTCTGCGCGATGATCGGCGGCATCCGCTTGTTCTCGAACATCTTCTGCCCATAGCGCTTACGCCGGTCCAGTTTCGTTCGAGCGTCGATCAGCTCGCGGCTCTGCTTTGCCAGATCGGCCTTGGCGTCGCGAACGGTGGCGAGTGCGTTTTCCTGCTCAGCGGTCACGACCTCCTGGTAGTGCGAGTAGTTGCCGCCGAACACGCGTAGATCCCCCCGACGTAGTTCGATCGTGTACTCCGCGGTGTCGAGCAGTTCCCGGTCGTGGCTGACGATCAGTACGGTTCCCGGAAACTGTTGGACTGCAGCATGAACTCGTGATCGAGCGTCGCGGTCCAGGTTGTTGGTCGGCTCGTCCAGGAGCAGTACCTGTGGATTCTTCAGCAGCGTTGCGGTCAGGCCGAGTAGGACGGTCTCTCCGCCGGAGAGGGTGCCGACAGTTCGGCTCAATGCTGCGGTATCCGGAGCCACCTTCTCGAGGCCGAGTCGATGCAAGGTGGAGAGAGCGCTCTCCTCGATATCCCAGTTGTTGTCCACGAGCGCAAAGTCGGATTCGGAGCCGTCGCCGGTTTCGATGCGGTGCAATGCGTTTCGGAGTTCGTGGATACCGAGGATGTCATCCACCCGAACGCTCGGATCGAGTGTGATGTCCTGACGGAGGTAGCCGACCTCGCCGGAAGCGGTCACGGATCCGGATTCCGGTGAGAGCTCTCCTGCGATCAATCGCAGCAGAGTCGACTTTCCCGATCCGTTGAGTCCCACGAGACCGACACGGCCACTGGGGAATACAAAATTGGTGTGGGAAAAGACTGATTCGCCGTCCGGCCAGATGAAGGTGAGATCCGAGAGCGACAGAGAAAGATGGGATTGGGTCATGAGTACTCCAGAGGGTGCTTGGACTGTGCGCCCGGCTCAGCAAGTGCTGATGGGTGCGAGTGCCTTCGCGTGATGAACCTCTAGAGGAGCAACGGCCCGTTTCCTGTTCTGTCGGGAATGATTCGTGTTCCAGGTTAGAACACTCGAACGGTCCCGTGCAATCGAATTATTCTGTGCTGTCGGTCTCGTCGGTGTTCGGTGCTCAGATTTTCGGGCCGTCAGATTTTCGGACCCTCGGATCGGAGGTCGTCGACCTTCGACATCGCTTCGCGGAGTTCGGTGAGCCATTGTTCGCTGTGCTTGCCCGCCAACCGGACTGTCCACATGAGAGCGTCCGCTCGGGAGCGAGCAACTCCCGCGTCCACCAAGGTGTCGAGAACCTTGCGTTCGGGCTGACGTAGTCGTGTCATCACCGGAACTGCGAGATGTGTGAACAGGACGGTCTTTTCGTCCAGACGTACACCCCAGGCGACCTTGCGCCCGTAGCGAGCCTCGGCCTCGTCGGCGATGCGCATCCGGTCGGCGCGCGTGGTTTCGCGAAAGCGTGAGATCCTTCCGTCCGCGGCGGCCTCGCCACCGTCGACTGCCGGGAGTTCACCGATCACGACGATTTCTTCGCGGTCGACCTGGACGTCGGCCGTTCCGGTGAACCAGTCATCTGGAAGTCGACCGGCAAACCAGTCGGACGCATCACTCGCGTCGGGAACCGACGCCTGTTGCCAACCTCCGGGACGGCCGAACCTGCGGTCGCCGGAGTTTTGTGAGTTCTTCATGGCGTTCTCCTCGGAGAGCTGGTGGAGTGTGGCGTGCGTTTATTGCACTGATTACATGATTACACCGAGAGTCGAACTGGCGCCACAAATTCGGGCATGATCGGAGTCGTGCGCCTTTCACACGCTCGTCAGAGCTTCCGAACTTTCCGTCGTCCCGTGGCTGCCGTGGCTCTGGGGGTATTGGCCGCAGGATCGGTAGTTGCCTGCAGTTCTGGCCCTGACCAGCCGAAATCAGTGGCAGAGGAGTTCGCGTCCGCGCTCACGTCCGATGACGTGCAAGCGGCGGCAGCCCTGACCACCGATCCGGCGGCGGCGGCGACTGCAATTTCGGCTCTGATCGACGGGCTGGGCAAGGACGAGGGAACATTCACCGTCTCCGACGCCACCGAGTCCGGTGATTCTGCGGGGACGTTCACACTCGATGCGGCGTGGAAGTTCGGTGAAGGTCAGGACTGGAACTACTCGACGCAGGGAAACGCGTCGAAAAGCGGGGACAACTGGCTGATTCAGTGGGACCCGGCGCTGTTGGCTCCGGACCTGACCTCCTCGACGACCTTGCGCTACACACCCACCACCGGTGCTCCGCCGTCGGTGCTGGACGCGGCGGGCCAGCCGATCATGGAGCAGCAGGTGGTGACGCTGGTCAATCTCGATTCCGCCGCGGTGCCCCCGGTGGACACGGCAGCCGTGGCGGCCCTTCTCTCGCCCATCGCACCGACGATCACGGCGGCATCGCTGAGCGGCGATCTTGCGTCGGCAAGTGGGAAGCCGGTCACCGCAATCACTTTGCGGGCCGAGGATCTTGCACCGATCGAGGAGAGGTTGGCGGCGATTCCCGGAGTGAGCTTGGCGCCGCAGGCTCGGTTGCTCTCGGTGGACAAAACTCTGGCGTCGCCGACTTTCAGTGGGTTGTCCGATCTGTGGCAGGAGGGGCAGGACAAGTCCGCGGGCTGGGCGGTACAGCAGGTGAAGCAGAACGGAACCGTCACCACCGTCGCCGGCCAAGACGGGCCGGTTGCTCCGAACATCGCGACAACGATCGACCGACCGATGCAACTCGCGGCCGAGAATGCGCTCGCCGGGGTGACACAACAGGCGGCGATCGTTGCGCTGCAGCCGTCGACCGGAGCGGTGTTGGCGGTGGCCCAGAACGCCCCCGCCGACGCACAGGGCCCGATCGCTCTGACCGGCCTGTACCCACCGGGTTCGACGTTCAAGACCGTGACGACGTCCGCGGCCCTGCAAGCCGGCGTCGCTACACCGGACACCGTTCTGCCGTGCCCGGGTACCGAGAACATCGAGGGCCGTCAGATTCCCAACGACGACGAGTTCGACCTCGGATCGGTTCCGCTGCACACCGCGTTCGCGAAGTCGTGCAACACCACAATGGCGAGGATGGCCGTCGGTCTGCCCGCCGATGCTCTGCACAAAGCGGCGCTGCAGTTCGGGCTCGGCGTCGACTACGTCACCCCCGGACTCACGACGGTGACGGGCAACGTCCCTGACGCGAACACCCCCGCCGAACGCGTCGAGTCCGCGATCGGACAGGGCACGGTGACCGCCACGCCCTTCGGGATGGCTCTCGTGGCGGCCTCGATCGCCAACGGAACGACACCCGCGCCGATGTTGGTCAAGGGACAGCCCGGCGTGGCAGATCAGACCGTTGTACCGGCTCCCGCGGAGGTGACCGAACAGTTGCGGGTGATGATGCGCGAGACCGTCACAGGCGGTACGGCGACGTCGTTGCAGGACATTCCGGGGCTTCTCGGCAAGACCGGCACGGCCGAAACCGAGGGTGGCCCGGCACATGGGTGGTTCGTCGGAATCAAGGGAGACCTCGCATTTGCGGTATTCATCGCGGGTGCGGACAGCTCTTCGCCTGCAGTGCAGGTAGCGGGCACTTTTCTGCGCTGAAACCTGTTTTCCGTTGCAGTTGGATCACACCGTCGTAGCTCAACCGTGACACGTTCGTAGGCATCCCGTGCTTGTTACTCGTGTGACAGAAGTAAAGAGTTACATGCATGGGGCCCGGAGGACAGCACAACCGTCGTGGAAAATATGTCGTTGCGTCGATAACTGCTGTCGTTCTGACAGTGGCGCTCGCGTCGTGTGTCATCGGTGGGGAGAAGAAATCCGACGCCGCCTCGGTGGTGGAGGACTTCGTCACCGCCCTCAACAACCACGACGCCGAAGCTGCCGCGGCGCTCACGTCGTACCCCAACGCGGCGCGGCCGTCGATCCAGCAGATGTTCGACGGACTGGCCGCCAAGTCCACCGACTTCGACGTCGCTCAGGTCATGGATCTGGGTAGCGACTCCGGACTCTTCACACTCGACGCGTCCTGGAACTTCGGCGAAGGCAAGGACTGGAGCTACCAGTCGCAGGGTGAGGTTCGTGATCTGTCGGTCGGCTGGCGTGTGTCCTGGGACCCGTCGGTCCTCGTCCCCGACCTCGGCAACGGTCGCACCGTTTCGTACACCCGCACGGACGCAGCGCCGCCGAAGGTAGTCGACAGCACCGGCACCCTGCTCATGAACGAGCAGACCATCAACGCGATCACTCTCGACCCGGCCACCATGCCGGACCCCGTCGACACCACTCGTCGCCTCGCCACGGTGCTCGAACCTGTCGCCCCGTTGGTCACTTCGGAGTCGATGTTGGCCGACCTCGCCGCAAACCCCGGCAAGCCCGTCACCGCCGTACTGCTCCGCGATCCCGACTACGCCTACCTGGAAAGCGATTTTGCGATCCCCGGTGTCGTCGTGGTCAAGACACCCAAGCTGATCGCCTCCGACCGTCGAATCAACTCGCCGTTGCTGGACCCACTGCGGACCGTGTGGCAGGCCAATCGCGACGCCACCGCCGGTTGGGCGGTCAATCTGGTAGAGCCCAACGGATTCCCGATCAAGCAAGCCGGCTTCCAAGGACCTCCCGGCCCCGACGTCGCCGCGACCCTCGACTCGCACGCTCAACTCGCCGCGATCGAAGCTGTCGTCAGTGCAGGTACTCCTGCGGCCATCGTCGCGATCCGCCCGTCGGACGGCGCCATTCTGGCTGCCGCACAGAACAATCAGGCCATCGAACAGGGCCCGATCGCCTTCACCGGGTTGCGCCCGGCCGGCGGCGCCCTCGATCTGGTCCGTCTCGCATCGTCGATGCAGAACGGCGTCGACCCCGGCGCCGTGTCAGCCGAGCAGTTGGCCGACACCGGGCAGCAACTCGGACTCGGCAACGGCTTCCACATTCAGGGACTCGAACAGCAGACAGCAGTGCTTGCCGCGAACCGCCCCGGCGTGGACCAGGCGATGAACAACGTCATGGCCAACAAGACGTCCAACGACGCGAGCGCGCCGACGGTAACTCCGTTCGGAATGGCGATGCTCGCGGCATCGATCGCCCGCGGCAGTGCCCCGATGCCGATGATGGTCTTCGGACAACCGGCTACCGCCGACGTCACGCCGACGGCGTTGCCCGGCGACGTCAACAATCGTCTGCGTGACGCCATGCGAGGCGCCGGCGGACTGGCTGGGTACCCGGACATGATGGCGGCCGGTGCAGCGAGCGGTGATGATCGCTGGTTCTACGGATCACGCGGAGACTTCGCATTCGCAGTGTTCGTCGCAGACGCCGACGGCGGCGATCGAGCAATGCAGATGACGGACAAGCTCTTCCAGGAACTCGGCAAGCCTGCCGACAAGTAGTACCGGGCACCGCGAGTAGATTCCTGGTTCGTGAACCTGCTCGATTTCCTTTTCCTCGTCGTAGCGGGATTCTTCAGCGGTCTAGTCGGTTTTGTCACCGGTCTTGCATCGATCGTTTCGTATCCGGCGCTGCTGAGCGTCGGGCTCTCACCGGTCAGCGCGAACATGACCAATACCGTCGCGTTGGTGGCCGTCGGCGTCGGAGCGTTGGCGAACTCGTCCCGTGAAGTTGCCGATACCGGTCCGAAACTTGTTCGCTGGTCTCTCTATTCGGCGGCCGGTGGCATCATCGGTGCCCTCATACTGTGGCTGGCACCGGAAGGTTCGTTCGAATCCGTTGTGCCGGCGATGGTCGTGTTCGCCTCGCTCGCGCTGCTGCTGCAACCGAAGATTCGTGAGTTGTCCGGCGGCGGTGACCGCCCCGGAATCTACTCCGCAGCACTGTTCGCCGTCGCGGTATACGGCGGCTATTTCGGTGCCGGTGCCGGCGTCATCTTCCTGGCTGCGACGCTCATCCTCACTTCCGAAACGGTGTGGCGTGCAACGATCCTGAAGAGTTTCTTTCTCGGCATCGCCAATCTTGTGGCTGCACTCATCTTCGCCTTCTCTGGACAGGTGCATTGGGTGGCCGCGTTGGCGATGGCGCTCGGCGCGTTGGCCGGAGGTTGGTGTGGCCCGCCCGTCGTCAAGAAAATCCCGCCATCGGTACTGCGTGTGGCAGTAGCGATAGCGGGATTCGTGTTGGCTCTGTGGTTGTGGGTGAAGTGAGCCCGTCTACTTCACGCCCTGCATCAGCTTCTTGATCCACGGCGAGGCAAGAGCAAGAATCACTCCGATTCCGATCGACGAGAAACCGATGATCAGGAAGAACGGGCGACTGTCGTCGATGTCGAAGTAACCGGCCAAGGTTCCCGCCATCGAGGAACCCAATGCAACGGACAAGAAGAACAACGCCACCATCTGAGTGTGAAAATGCTCGGGCGCGAGTTTGGTTGCAAGGGAAAGGCCGACGGGGGACAGGAAGAGTTCCGCGAAGGTGAAGAGCAGAAGCACACCGGCAAGGCCGAGGAGCGGTGCACTGTTCGGTCCGCCCCCGGTGATCGGGATGAACGCCAGGAACGCCAGACCCATCGTGCCGGTACCGAGCGCGAACTTGATCGGCGACGACGGCTGACGGTCACCGAGTTTGGTCCACATCGCTGCGAACACACCGGCAAAGATGATGATGAACACCGGATTGATCGACTGTACCCACGTCGGCGGGAAGTCCCAACCGAAGAGATTGCGGTCCAGGAGCTTGTCTGAGATCACCGGCACGGTGGTGAACTGCTGCTGAAACAGCGACCAGAAGGCCGCGCTCGCGATGAACATCGGGATGAATGCAAAGACTCGACTGCGTTCGACCTTGGTGACCTTCTTGCTGGTGAGCATGAGGAGGAAGTAACCGACCGACGCGACGATCGTGAGTCCGACAACGACGTCGGACATGTTGTCCGCCGTGATCAAGCCGGTGACGGAGGCGACCGCGACGACGACGATCGCGGCAATGCCGATCCCGATGTAGAGTGCGCGCTTGTCCGCCGGCAACGGGTTGCCGGGTTCGGCACCGATTCCGTGAAGATGCTTGCGGCCCAGCGTATACTGGATCAGGCCGAGTGCCATGCCGACGGCAGCGAGAGCAAAACCGGCGTGGAATCCCCAGGCGTCCTGGACAGCTCCGGTGAGCAGCGGGCCGACAAGACCGCCGATGTTGATGCCCATGTAGAAGATGGAGAATCCGGCGTCGCGGCGAACATCCTGTTCGGAATAGAGATCTCCGACCAGAGAGGTCGCATTGGCCTTCAAGCCGCCGCTGCCGAAGGCGACCATGACGAGGCCGACGCCGACACCCCACATGCCGGGAAGAACCGACAGTGCGATGTGGCCGGCCATCACCAGCGAAGCACTGTAGAAGAGCGTGCGCTCGGAGCCGAGCAGTCGGTCGGCCACCCACGCCCCGAGAATCGTCGACAGGTAGACGGTGCCGCCGTACGCGCCGACGATGCTGGTCGCTGCCGCCTGACTGATGCCGAGGCCGCCGTCGCTGACGCTGTAGTACAGGTAATAGATGAGGATGCCTTGCATCCCGTAGAAGGAGAACCTCTCCCACATCTCGACGCCGAACAGGTTCGCCAGCGCAAAGGGTTGGCCGAAGAACCCCCGGTCTTCCTTCTCGCTACGTTCGACGGGCTCCGTAGTGTTGCTCATCCGAAAAGTGTCCTACGTGCTCGGGCATTTCGGGTGGTTCCGAGCCGTGGAGTTTGGTTACGACTTGGTGCGGATTTTCACTACCAGCGGAGCGAGTGCGCGCCAACCGAGAAGGAACGCGCCGAGGACCAGCGTCGCGACGACGATGAAGCTGAACTGGGTGCCCTGGCCACTCAACACTCGCAGGATCATCCCGATGACGACGGCGCCGAGCCAAACGACAACGCCGGTGGGAACAAGGAGAACGGCGTTGAACTTGTCGCGGTAGAGCGCGAACGTGGCAGCCCATCCGATCACCAGGCCGGTCAGGAAGGGCCAGGATGTCTTCGCCAGACCGGCGAGCGCATTGGCTTCTTCGTGGGTACGGCGCCCTATCGCGCAGAAGATTATGACAAGAATGGCGTCGATCAGCAGGAATGGTGCGTACTTCTTCACGCTCACACCATACGACTGTGCGCCTTTATTAACCGCGGGCGGTTAATAAAGGCGCACAGTGCTGTTAGGCCTGGAGGCCGGCTTCGATCTCGAGGGTGATCGTGATCTTGTCGCCGACAACTGCTCCGCCGCCTTCGAGGGGCATCTCGATGGAGATGTCGAAGTCCTTGCGGTTGATGACGGTGGTGGCCTCGAATCCGGCGACGGGGCCCTGGCCCATGCCCGGGTTGACGCCGTTGAACTCGAGGTTCAGCTCGACCTCGCGGGTGACGCCGTGGAGCGTGAAGTCGCCGGCGAGGACGAAGTCGCTGCCCTTGGAGCGCACTGCGGTGGACTTGAAGGTGGCCTTCGGGAACTTCTCGACGTCGAAGAAGTCAGCGGACTTGATGTGGCCGTCGCGCTGCTCGTTCTTGGTGTTGATGGAGTCCACGGAGATCTCGGCCTCGACGGCCGGGGTTCCGTCTTCGGCAACGGTGATCGTTCCGGAGAACTCGTCGAACGTTCCACGAACCTTGGAAACCATGAGGTGGCGAACCGAGAATCCGACAGTGGAGTGGACGGTGTCGATGACCCAGGTTCCGGCAGTCAATGCGGGCAAGGTTGCGGTGGTCATGGAAGCTCCTGAATAAGTAGTTGAATGTTCAAGTTCTTGTAGCTTCAACTATGGACCCCAGGAAATCCTTCCGCAAGATCATGTGAGCTGCATCACAGTGTTTGTGCTTGCGGCATAGACCGCGTGAAGCGCCGACGCTGTCACCGACTGATGCACCGCAATGCCCCAGCGTCCTTCACCGTTCACCACGCACTCTGCAATGGTGACTGCCGAATTCGCACTCCCGGAAGAATTCGGGTTGCGGGGCAGTGAATGCTGGGTGAGCGAGACAACCTCGACGGCCGAGCCCTGTTCGGTCAGGATTTTGCTCAATGCCTCGACCGGCCCGGACGCACTGGCCGCGGCGGTGACCTCGCGCCCGTCGCGATCGATGGCAACGAACAACTGATCACCGTCGGCGGTGTGTTCCAGTGAGTACCGACGCACTCCTCCGTTGTACCCGTACTCGCGCAGCAGCAGTTTCCACAGTTGGTCGGCAGTCATTTCGGTGCCCGAGTCGTCGGTTTCGAGCTGCACCCGCGAGGCGAAGTCGATCTGCAGGCGCCGGGGGAGTTCGACCCCGTACTCGGTCTGCAGCAGATATGCGATTCCGCCCTTGCCCGACTGGCTGTTCACACGAATGACCGCCTGGTAGTCGCGGCCGACGTCGGCGGGGTCGATCGGCAGGTAAGGGACCGCCCACGGCGCCGATCCCGGATCGACGCCGGCAGCCTCCGCGCTCTCGTAGTGATGCGCGAAGCCCTTCTTGATCGCGTCCTGGTGGGTTCCGGAAAATGCCGTGTACACGAGATCGCCGCCGTACGGGTGGCGTTCGTGGACGGGAATTCTGTTGCAGTACTCCACCGTTCGACGGATCTTGTCGATGTCGGAGAAGTCGATTTTCGGATCGACGCCCTGTGCATGCAGATTCAGCCCCAGTGTGACCAGGTCGACGTTGCCCGTCCGCTCGCCGTTGCCGAACAGGCATCCCTCGACGCGCTGCGCGCCGGCCAGCACTGCCAGTTCGGCGCACGCAACGCCGGTGCCGCGGTCGTTGTGCGGGTGGACCGAGAGGATCACCGAATCGCGTCGGGCCAGATTCTGGTGCATGTATTCGATCTGATCGGCATAGATGTTGGGGGTGGCGATTTCGACTGTGGCAGGGAGGTTGTGGATGACCGGGCGATCGGGGCTGGCGTCCCAGAGTTCGGTGAGACTGTTGCAGACCTGCAGGATGTAGTCGGGTTCGGTGAGGTTGAAGACCTCGGGTGAGAACTCGAATCGCCAGCCGTCGTGGCCTTCGCCGCCACGAGCAACGTCTTGCGCGGCGCGGAAAATCATGTCGTGCAACTCTTCTCGCTCCTTGCCGAGAACGACGTTTCTCCACGTCGGCGCAGTCGCCGTGTACATGTGGACGACCGCGTCAGGCAGCCCCTCGATCGATTGATATGTCCGTTCGATCAAATCCGTACGCGCGGCAGTGAATACGACGATAGTGACGTCGTCGGGAACGAGATCGAAGCGCACCAGGTCGCGAACGAAATCGAAATCGGTCTGACTCGCGGAGGGGTAGCCGACCTCGATTTCCTTGTAGCCGATTGCCACCATCAGTTCGAACATTCGACGCTTGCGTTCGGGGTCCATCGGTTCTGCGAGGGCTTGGTTGCCGTCACGCAGATCGACGGGCACCCACAGGGGCGCCGCGGTGGTGCGATTGGACGGCCACGTCCGCTCGAAAGTCGGAATGTCGACGCGATCCCACGCGGCGCGATAGCGCTCGGACGGCATGGGTGACGGCTTCTGGTTGTTCCAGCGGTTGGCTCGGGTAGTACTCATCTTCGGTTTCTCCTGCGGTCGAGTCGAGAGACCGGCATGGCGAAACCCCGCGGAGGGGTGCCGGTCTTTCAGGCCCCGCCGCGGCAGTCGAGAAGGAGTGCTCCTGTAGCCATGCGGGCTACACTAGAACGAAATCACTTATCAGACAACCTGAGGAGTTCACGTGTCCCCGATCGTCGAGCGTCGGCTGCTCACCGACCAGGCCGCGGAGTTGCTACGCGCGCGGATCGTGAGCGGTGAATGGGAAGTCGGCGCCAAACTTCCAGGTGAAACCACTCTTGCTGCGCAGTTGGGTATCGGGCGGTCCACTATCAGGGAAGCAGTGCGGACTCTCGCGGGCCTCGGCATGCTCGAATCGCGGCAGGGCGCCGGGGTCTTCCTACGGAGTACGACGCCTCCGGATCAGTGGCCCCGAGTGCTCGAAGCCGAGGCGATCCTTCACGTCGTCGAGGTGCGCAACGCGGTCGAGATCGAAGCAGCTCGCCTCGCCGCGCAGCGGCGCGATGCCGTTGACGTCGCGGCTCTGCGGCAAGCGCTCGACGGTAGAACTGCCGCAGCGCACTCTGGCGACGCAGCGTTCGTCGACGCCGACATCGCCGTCCACCGAGCAGTGGTGGACGCGGCACACAATCCCGTGCTGTCGGAACTCTTCGAGACCTTTGTACCGCGTCTGCGGGCGGCGTTGATCGAGTTGATCGCGGTTCTGGACCTGCATCCCCACAGCCAGCCCGACGCGGACGAACATCGAATGTTGGTGGACGCCATCGAAGCCGGCGACGCGGAGGCAGCCGTACGGATCAGTCGGGCACACCTCGACGACATGGCAGCAGCGTTGCGACGCTAGACGCCGGGTTGTTCTCGGCGTTCGAACTCGAGGTCCATCTCGAGGTCTTCGTGGTGGGTTGCACGGAAAGTGATCAAGAAGACGATCCAACCGACGACAGCGACCATGACGAGGCTGACCATCCGATACACGAACACCGACGCGATTGCCTGCGCTCCGCCGGCCCCTGCGATCGTCAGCGCGGTGACCAGAGCAGCGTCGACGTAACCCAGCCCGCCGGGAACCAGCGGAATGCTGCCGACTGCTTTTGCGGCGGCGAAAGCGATCAGGAGCCCAGCAAAAGAGGGCTCCGCGCCAACAGCCCAACATGCGAAACCCAAACAAGCGACATCGGCGACACGATGGATGGCCGACCACCCGAATGCGATGACCGAGTCGGTGCGGCTGAGCTCGACCGTATCCAGTTGCTTCAGGATCTCGGACCAGCGTCGCATCCCGTGGCCGAGCGGATTCTTGCGAATTCGGTTGTAGCGGGCTAGGACTCGATGCCCGATTCGCTCGATACTGCCGGGATTCTGGGCTATGTATCGCAACGCCAGGAACAGTGCCGCCATGCCGATGATCGAGATCGTGAGCGTTATAGGGCTGACCTTGGTGCCGAAGGCAAACGCGCCCGCGGCACCCAACAGCGCCAAAGTCGCCGCAGCGATCACTCCACACACCGCCAACTGCCAAGACGCGACAACTGGTGTAGCGCCCCACTTCCGAGTCTGCTTGTAGGTGAATGCGGTCGAGAAGACCTGGCCGGCTGGCAACGTCAGCGCCATCGCGGTGCTGGCGTAGATGACCGAGAGGTTCTTGAGGTGACCGGCAATCACACCGGCGGCATTGAGAAGACGTTGCTGAACGGACGCGTATCCGCTGAGCGAAATGAGTTGCGCCGCGACGCACGCGGCCACCCAACCCCAATGGATTTCGGTCAAGGCTTGCCAGGACTCACTGAGCTTGGACCACAGAATTGCACCTTCGACGATCAGAAGAGCGATCAGAGCCACCCCGAGCAGCCACTTCAGCCACCAGAAGCGCCCTCTGACCCGACTGGTCTCGGCCACGGGCGAGCGTGGTCGTCTCAGTCGCCGTGGGGTGTTTCCAGGCTGAGCCATCGACTCACCCTAACCAATTTGATCCGGATCGACCTCTGGATACTTTTCCGGCCACGCCAGATGCGTCAGTCGTCGGCGCCCACGCAGTTGGACTTGCTCTCCGAGTTCCCACTCGGCCTGTTCCTCTTCGTCGGCGAAGTACAACGCGCTCGTCGACGCCAGCACCCGGCTGGGCCGAAGTTTCGCGAGCTCGGTGAGCCGTGACGCCTCGTTGACCGGATCACCGATCACGGTGTACTCGAAACGTTCGGCAGCACCGATGTTGCCGGCGACCGCGAGCCCCGCGCTCACACCGATTCCGACGTCGAGGCCGGTGATGTCGTTGAGCTTGAACCGCAGCTCGCGAGCCGCCGCCAAGGCCGCAGTCGGAGCGTCGGGCCGATCGAGTGGTGCACCGAAGATGGCGAGTGCCGCATCACCCATGAACTTGTTGACAAAACCATGGTGACGATCGATGACGTCGACGACCACACGGAAGAACTCGTTGAGCAGTTCGACCACTTCACCCGGCGGGCGCTCGGCCGCGGCACCGGTGGATCCGACCATGTCGACGAACAGAACTGCCACGAATCGAGTTTCGCCGCCCAGCTCGGTACCGAACTTCAACGCGCGCCGGGCGACGTCCTCGCCGACGTGCTGACCGAACAGCTCACGCAGCAGACGACGCTCGTCGGACTCTTTCATCATGCGGTTGAAGCCGACCTGCAGCCGGCCGATCTCACTGCCGTCGAACACCTCGACGCGTACGTCGGTGGCGCCGCGCTGCACCCGCTCGATGGCGCGTCGCAGTTGGCGGATCGGATCGGAGATCTGGGTAGCCGTCAGCATCGACAGCGCAAAGGCCTGCACGATCGCCATGATCGAGATGAGCAGGATCGCCCACGCGAGCGAGTCGGGGGAGAACTCGAGATCGGTCGTGAGCTGCGTCGAGCACAGCAAGATGATGCCTGCGACGGGCATCAGCGTGCCGAGTCCCCAGGTCATCGCCAGCCGGGTTCCGACGCCAGGCGCCATGGTCCGATCGAATTCGCCCTCGCTCAAGGCCTGGGCGGCGACCGGACGCAAAATGCGCTCACCGAGCATGTAGGTGAACCCGAAGGTCGTGGTCGCGGCCATGCAGACCGTCACGATCACGGCGATCGCGAGACCGGGCATCTCGGTGATGGTCAGGAACACGAAGATGATGCCGCCCAGAATCCACAGCACCAGGTGGACGATGGCCTGGCGAAGCGGCGCGTGCAGTGCCGCCATCTGCTCGGACCTCGTCGGTGGACCCCCGCGCAGCCGCCAGCGAATGACCGACTTCAACATCATCGCCGCCGCCGTAAGGCTGACGGCGCCGGCGAATGCCAGGTACACGCCGAAGATCGCGAAGTTGCGGACCCGGTCGGCAACTATCGCGTCGGACTCCTGGATCGGCACGCCGTACCGGACGAAGGCAAAGACCAGTACCGCGCCGATCAGATTGGCTGCGAGCATGGAGAGCATATAGAGGGGCCACCGGCTGCGGATGGTCACCGCTATTGCTCTGTATGAGGCCCGCACAGGGTTCAATTTAGCTGGCAGAGGTCGAAGTGTTGGTACGCGCGTCCGATTATTCGTCCGCTCACCTGTGTCGGCCGGGCCGGTTAGGCTCGCGATGTGAACGCAAACAGGGGGCGTGCGGAGCGAGCATCGAGGATGAACAAACCCATCTCCGCCGACGCTCGGGCGGTGCATCCCGGCGTGCGCATCGCGGCGGAATGGTCGTGGCGCCTCATTGTGATCTTCGCCGGACTGTTGGTTCTCGGGTACGTCGTACTCCGCCTCGAAACCGTGCTCATCCCGGTGGGGCTGGCTCTGCTGGCATCAGCTCTGCTGATCCCGATTGTCGATCGGCTACAGGTGTGGGGTGTTCCCCGCTCGGCGGCCGTCATCGTCGTTCTGCTTGCCTCGATCGGACTGGTCGCGGGAATCATGACGTTTGTCGTCGAGCAGTTCATCGACGGGTTGCCCCAGCTCACCGACCAGTTCACGGCCAGCGTCACGCAAATTCAGAACTGGCTCACCAGCGGTCCGCTGCACTTCAGCGAGGATCAGATCCGCCAGGCAGGTGATTCGGTCGTCAAGTCGGTGCAATCCAATCGTGAGTCCCTGACCAGCGGCGCCTTGACCACGGCGACAGTCATCGGCGAGATCTTCACCGGGGCATTGCTGACGCTGTTCACTCTCATCTTCTTCCTCTACGGCGGCGACCAGATCTGGCAGTTCGTCACCCGGATCGTTCCCACCGACGCGCGTCGTCGCGTACGGATCGCCGGTTCTGCAGGTTTCGGGTCGCTGATCGGCTACGTGCGCGCCACGGTCGCGGTTGCCGCCGCCGACGCGATCGGTATCGGTGCCGGCCTGGCGATCCTCGGGGTGCCGCTCGCCCTGCCGCTGGCGTCGTTGGTGTTCATCGGCGCGTTCATTCCGATCGTCGGTGCATTTCTGACCGGTTTTCTCGCGGTGCTTGTCGCTCTGGTCACGAAGGGTTTCCTGACGGCGCTGATCGTCCTCGGCATCATCATCGGCGTCATGCAGCTCGAAGCGCACGTGATGCAACCGCTGTTGTTGGGTCGCGCTGTTCGCCTGCATCCGCTGGCAGTCGTTCTCGCCATTACAACGGGCATCGTTCTCGCTGGAATCGTCGGCGGGCTCTTGGCTGTCCCGATCGTCGCGGTCCTGAATACCGCTATTCGTTCCCTCCTCGCCGACGACCCGGACATCGCGTACGCCGAACTGCACGTCGAAGATCCGGAAACCCCACTGTTCCCCGCCGAACCCGACGAGCCGCGCGCCGAGCCTCGCATCGTGAACCCCACTCCTCCCGATGACTGAGCCCACCCGCCGTCGTCGGCTGCACTATCAGCCGACCGTTCGCGAGGCGTCGGGCGTCGACACCGACCCTGATGCCCCGCTGTGGCGGGCGGCGCAGGCATTTCGGCTCGTCACGCTGGTGTACGCGATCAGCTACCAGTTCGCCTCGGCCTCCGACTACACCAACTCTCGGCTCAGCTGGTTCTTCGTCGCTCTGATGGCCGTGTGGACCGGGGTGTCGGCACTGTTGCTCGGGACATCCGGTGCTTTGTTCGGGAAGAAGCTGCCGCGGTATCAGGTGGTGATCGCCGATCAGGTGGTCGTCATCTTGCTGATGGCGTCGACGAGGCTGGTCTCCGACCACGAGTGGTATCAGAATCACCAGACGCTGCCCACCACGCTGTGGGCCACCAACGCGGTCATCTCCGCGGCAATTCTCGGCGGGCCGTGGCTCGGTATGGCGTCCGGAGTTGTCATCTCGGCGGCCAGCGCGATCATCCGCGACCAGGTCAACCTGGACCTCTGGCGCGATGCGACGGCTCCCGTGCTCGTATCGGTCGGCCTGGCGTTGGGCTTGGCCACCACCACCGCTCGGCGCTCGCATCGACAACTCGAGCAAGCCGTCCGTCTGGCGGCGGCCACCGAAGAGCGCGAGCGTTTGGCACGCGAAGTACACGACGGCGTTCTGCAGGTGCTGGCGATGGTGCGCAGGCGAGGTGCGGCACTCGGCGGCGAGGCAGCTGAACTGGCTGCTCTGGCCGGTGAGCAGGAGGTCGCCTTGAGAATGCTGATCTCCGAGCAGGTTTCGGGCGCCGCGGCAGACGTCGGCGGACAGACAGTGGATCTGTGTCCGCTGCTGACCACGCAGGCAAGCACGTCGGTGTCGGTGTCGACGCCCGCGCACCCCGTCGTGATCGAGCGTGATCGAGCCATCGAACTGGCAGCCATCGTCGACAATGCTCTGTCCAATGTCGGGCTGCACGCCGGGCCCGCGGCGAAGGCATACGTATTGCTCGAAGATTTGCCGGACGAGGTGATCGTCAGCATCCGCGACGACGGCGTCGGAATCCCCGAGGGTCGCTTGGCGCAGGCCGAAGCCGAAGGCCGCATGGGAGTATCGAAGTCCATTCTCGGCCGAGTGCAGGTGCTCGGCGGCACTGCAGTCCTGCAAACCGGGCCGGGGGAGGGCACCGAATGGGAGATCAACGTTCCGAAGGGGAAAAGTGAGCGCGGCTGACGAACATGGCGAGAATCCGGTGACGGTGATGGTCGTCGACGATCACCCGATGTGGCGCGACGGTGTCTCCCGGGACCTCGAAGCTGCCGGCTTCACCGTGAGCGCCACGGCGGAGGGTGTCGAGAGTGCGCGCCGCCGGGCCGCCGCCGTGCAACCGGCGGTGGTTCTGATGGACATGAACCTGCCGGACGGAAACGGTGCCGACGCCACCACCGCAGTTCTCGAGGTTTCGCCGAAGAGCAAGGTACTGGTGCTTTCGGCCTCTGCCGAACGTGACGACGTCCTCGACGCGGTCAAAGCCGGAGCGTCGGGTTACCTGGTCAAGAGTGCTTCGGTGGCGGAACTGCTCGAGGCCGTGCGAGCGACTTTCGACGGACAAGCCGTCTTCACCCCCGGCCTCGCCGGATTGGTGCTCGGTGAGTACCGCCGGATGTCGACGGCACCGGCCGACGATCGCGCACCCGAGCTGCCTCGGCTCACCGACCGTGAGACCGAAGTGCTCCGTCTTGTCGCCAAGGGGCTGAGCGCAAAACAGATCGCCACGAGGCTCTCGCTCAGCCACCGGACCGTCGAAAACCATGTGCAGGCAACGCTTCGGAAGCTTCAGTTGGCCAATCGCGTCGAGCTCACGCGATACGCGATAGAACAAGGTCTCGAATAACGTTTATCCTGGAAATCATGGAGGCCAGGAATCTACGCGTATCCGATGCCGAACGAGAGCATGTCGGCGAGCTGCTGCAGAAAGCTGTCGGTCAAGGGATGCTCTCGCTCGGTGAGTTCACCGAGCGCATGGACACTGCCTTGGCCGCAAAGACACGAGGTGAGCTCAACTCGGTTCTCGCCGATCTTCCGGGCATCACACTGATCTCCGACTACGACCCACCCGCGTATCCCAACGCGGGTCAGCCGATGTACCAAGGCCAGCCCTACCCGGCGCCGACGTACCAACCCCAACCGCCGCCGGTTCACCCGAGCCCGCCTTACCGCGCTCCCGTCGGGGCTCCGGTTGTAGGTACTTACGGAGCGGCAAATGCTGCCGTGATCCGTGGACGAATGGCGACGGTGACGCGGAACGGTGCCTGGATCGTTCCACCAGCTGTCGTGGTCGACACCAGAATGTCCAGTGTGACTATCGATTTCACGCGTGCGGTGATGCAGACGCAGGTCGTGAACATCTCGATCGACGACTACGCCAGCTCGATTTCACTGATCGTTCCCGAAGAGGCGACGGTGGACATGAACGGTGTCGAGGCAGTCGGGGGAAGCGCGTCGAACAAGGTTCGGTCCGGCCCACAGATGGGCCCGCTGCATCTGGTGGTGCACGGCAAGGTGCGATTCGGCAGTGTCACCGCGAAGCATCCCTTCGGTACCACGATCCGAAAGATGTTCGGCTCCTGACCTTTCAGTGATACGCGCGGGTCAACATCTCGGCGACGCACACGGGCTTGTCACCGTGTTCTCGTTCGAACGTCTGCGTCACCGTGATCTGGACACCGCCGTTGATCGGTTCGACTTTGCTCAACGTCGCGCACATGCGGACACGAGAGCCGACCGGAAGCGGAGCGGGCAACCTGACCTTGTCGAATCCGCAGTTGAGAGCAAACGCAAAACCTTCGAGCGAGAACATTGCGTACGAGAACTTGGGGCCGAGTGAGAGCGTGTAGTTGCCGTGCGCGATGGTTCCGCCGAACGGTGACTCCTTCGCGCGATCCACATCGACGTGAATCCACTGATCGTCGCCGGTGACCCGGGCGAACTCGTCGATGGACTCCTGGGTGACATCGTGCCAGTCGCTGACGCCCAGCTCTTGGTTCAGGTTGGCGCTGAGGTCTTCTGCTCCGGTGAGTACAAGCATGAATTTTCCTTCGATCGGTAGGTGCTGACAGTCGGTCAGTGACTTTCGATGCCGAATCCCACACCGTGTGTCTGTGCGATCTCGGCGGTGGCAACGAGATCGAATTCGATCCCGAAGTCTGCTTCTACCCGCGCTGCAACCGATTCCGCGGCGGAACCTGCTTCGGCCAGTAGTTTCGGCATCAGTTCGAACAGGTCTTCCATTCCTCCGGGCGTGATGATTTCGAGAATCCGCGCTGGAGCGTCGTCGGGATTCCACACGGCGTGCCACTGGCCACGCGGTTTGAAGATCATGGCGCCGGTCTCCGCGTAGACGACCTCGTCTCCGACCATCGCTGCGACGCGGCCACTTTGAACCACCGTGTACTCGTCTTCCCGGCTGTGGCGATGGACCGGTGAGGTCATCGAATGCGGAGCGATGCGGTGTTGTACAAGAGAGAAACCTCCCTCGGTTTGTTTGCTACGAACCATCATCCGGACGCCGGTGGCCGCGAGGGTCCCGGCGAGGTCTTCGTCCGGTCCGAGGACGGTCGTGGTGGTGTTGTTCGGGGAATTCGGTGACATCGATTCAGTCCTTCGTCGTCGTGAGCGTCGTTGGCCGCGCTCCGGTTTGTTGATTCCCGAATCATGTACCAATCGGTCTAGTGATGCAAGGTTTTGACAATTTATGCACTTCAAGTGTTGTCGATATGTGTACTGATCGGTATATTGAACGTATGTCTACGAGGGATTTGTTGGTCGATGCCGCTGCCGATTTGTTGCAGCGGAAGGGCTACGCCGGAACGGGGGTGTCGGAAGTTCTCTCGGCTAGTGCGACTACCAAAGGTTCCTTGTACTTTCACTTTCCCGGCGGCAAGGAAGAACTCGCAGGCGAGGCTCTGAGGCGACGTGGCGAGGCAATGGCCGATTTCATCCGGCACCTGCTGGAGAGCTCACCCGATGCAGCCACCGCGATCTCGGCATTCGCCGCCGCATTGGCTGCGCGTTTGTCGGATTCGGACTACGAACGTGGATGCGCCCTGGCTACGGCAACACTGGATGCCGCAACCGAATCCGAGGTCATCCGCGGTGCTTGCGCGGACGGGTACAACTCGTGGCTCGCACTGCTGGCTCAGCGCCTCGAGGCAGACGGTTGGTCCCGCGAAGACTCCGAGTCCGAGGCAATTCTCGCTCTGTCCGCACTCGAGGGCGCGCTGGTCCTTGCTCGGGCGCGTCAGGATCCCGCTCCGCTTCACACTTCGGGTCGGCTTCTGTCCGAACGATTGCGGAACGCGGCACCTCGGCGTTAGTGCCCTGTCAGTCGATGATGCAGTCAGTCGAGGGTGCTGTCAGTCGAAGGTGTCCTCAGTTGAGTACGAGAAGTCCCCAGGCTGATCGAGTAGTACTACTCATCTGATCGGTTCGGCCACGCAGCAAGCTCGAAGCCATGACCACACCGAGCTCTTCCGCCGTCGATCCGCGACTGGTGACCGCCCTCTCGGCCGAGTGCGACAGCATCGGCCGGCAGTTGCGTCACATGGGCCAGAACCTGTCGATCCTGCAGACTCAGCTGTCCTCGGCTACTGCGACCCCGCCCATGCCGGTAGTTCCGGCACCCGCATCTCCGGTGCCACAGGTGCCGCAGATGCCGCCAATGCGTCCTCAGCAGAGCGTGCCCGCGTGGCAGCCGCCGACGTATCCGGTTGCCGCACCTCGCCAGCCCTGGTGGCAACGCGACGGTGTCATCAGTCGACTCCTGGCCGCGGCCGGTGTTGCCGTCACACTGATCGGCGTCGTGATGCTGCTGGTACTTGCAGCGCAGGCCGGATTCTTCGGACCTCCGCTGCGGGTGCTCGGCGGTGCGCTCCTTTCCGGCGCCTTGGTGTTTGCCGGTGTGCGGGTCCACGGACGACCAGGGGGCAAAGTTGGGGCAATTGCCCTGGCTGCCACCGGTTTTGCAGGGATGTATCTCGATGTCGTCGCAGCCTCCGTTCTCTACGGTTGGGTGACGACACCGCTCGCGATGGTGATTGCCTTCGGAATAGCCGCCGCCGGCGTTGCCCTCGCCGTGAAGTGGGATTCCGAATCGCTGGCGCTCATGATCGTTCTGGGAGCAGCGCTGCTGGCTCCCGTGTTGACGTCGGGAATATCGTTGACCCTCATCGGTTTCCTCTTCGCGATCCAATCGGCGACATTCTCCGCCCAGCTCGGTCGTGACTGGAAGTACCTGGGCATGGCGCGCACCGTACCGGTGGTTCTTGCACTGCTCGCAGCGATAGCGTCGGAGTCCATCTTCGACGAATCCGGTAACAGTGCAGTGCAATTGGTGATCAGTGCCGGCGTGGTTGCAATCGTGGGGGTCGGCTGCGCGATGGTTATGCAGTGGACGGGTTCGCCCTCGCGTGACGGCATTGCAGGGGCGTGGTCCACTGCTACCTTTGTCGTCTCGTCCCTTCCGCTGATGAGCGTCGGAGCCGTGCTCGGGCGCACCGAATCCGCAGTGCTGTACGGAATTGCTGCGGCACTACTTCTTTCGGCTGCAGCGGCGGCCAAGCCTTTGCCGACGCAACTGCGATTCGGACTGGGCGCAACCGGCGCCCTCGCATTGTTGCTCTGCTGCTTCTCCGGGGCGACTGAATCTCTGGTCGTACCGCTGATCCTCACGGTCGGAATGATCTTCCTCGGAGTCTCGCTGTATGCGGGTTCGCGCTTCGTCTTCGCACTCGGAACCGCCTTTGCGGCAATCGGATCGATCGGATACCTCACGATGGTTCCGCCGGAAGCGTTGACGACCGCTCGCGCCGCATCCAGGCAACTCGGTGCGATCACGGCGCTCTCGAGCCTGACGGCGATAGGCGCGGTGGTGATGCTGGTCTGGGCGATTCACCGACTGAAGTTGATTGCCGATTCGAATGCAGCGGTTCTATGGGCGGGCGCAGGGTTCGGTGTCCTCTACGCGGTGACGTGCGCGCTCGTCTCATCCGGCGTCGAAATTTTCGACAGTGCAACCGGATTCGTTGCCGGGCACAGCGTTGCAACCATCGTCTGGATGCTCGCCGCCACGTCAGCGCTGGTGCTCGGATTGAACAACCGCCAGCACGCTCGCGTCTTGCTCGGAGCCGGGCTTGCTCTCACCAGTGCGGCCGTGGCAAAGCTGTTCCTCTTCGACCTGGCCACACTCAGTGGGCTGGTGCGTAGCGTTGCCTTCCTGGTGGTCGGCTTGCTGCTCCTGCTGGTCGGGACACGTTATGCACGAGCCTTCGCCAAGCAGGAGCAGGAGCAGGAGCAGGTCAGCTTCGCTTCTGGCGAGCGATGAGCTCGCTCACGCTGATGGCGCCTGCGTCGTCAGGCCGGTGCCTGCCGGTGGCGTTGTCGTCGCCGTCGCCGTCAGGGGTGGCGTCCGAGACTCGGGGCTCGTTGGTAGGCGAAGGCGAATCCGTGAAAACCCCGTTACGACGCTCCGGAGCGGTCGGTGGAGGCGGCGACTGGGGGGTCGCCTCCACCGAGGTCGGGGCTGAACCGTTTGTTGCAGAGCCGTTGGTAGCACCGTTTGCGGAGCCGTTCCGGCTCGCGCCGTTGGAGCCGGAACTGCTGCTGGCAGCACCGTTGGTCGCCGAACCGTTTGTCCGCGAAGGCGTCCGGACCACCGGCAGTGGACGTGAGGCCGGGGGAGTCTGTTCCCGGGCCCGCAGGTCCGACAACCAACTCTCGATGGGACGCTCGGCCGGCGCAGCGGGCGTGGGGTTTCTGCGCTTGTCGCTGGCATTCGGTTGCGGCCGGTACGAGGGATTGGGTACCGGTGCCTCGATCAGGTTCTGGGGGGCGCTGGCTGCACTCCCGATATCGAGACGACGTCGCGGTGCCGGCTTCTCCGCGGCGGGAGCCTCCGTGTTGGGTGCCTTGATCGCCATTTCGCTGAGCGGAATGGGCTCGGTGAGAGGATCGGGAACGCGAGGTCCGCTTTCCGGCTGTGCAGCCGGGGCAGGCGGCGGCATGACCCGCGAGGCCGCTTCGATCTTGCGCGGCTGACCCGGTCCGGCGATCGCACCGACAGGCGCGATCTGCGGGACGTTCGCGAGTACCAGCTCGTTGTCGAGGATCGGCTCGCCCAGCCCGATCTTCTGCTGGATCCGCTTCATCCAGGCCGGAGCCCACCAGCAGTCGTCGCCGAGCAGTTTCATGGTCGCGGGGACCAGGAACATTCGGATGAGAGTCGCGTCGATGATCAGCGCGGAGATCATGCCGTAGGAGATGTATTTCATCATCACCAGATCGGACAAGCCGAATGCGCCGGTGACCACGATCAGAATCAGTGCGGCAGCGGTGATGATTCGTCCGGTATGTGCCGTGCCGATACGGATGGATTCGGTAGTACTCGCGCCCTGCGCTCGCGCTTCGACCATGCGGGAGAGCAGGAACACTTCGTAGTCGGTCGACAGGCCGTAGACGATCGCGATGATCAACACCAGGACGGGAGACATGATCGGCCCCGGTGTGAAGTTCAACAGACCGGAACCGTGCCCGTCGATGAAGATCCAGGTCAAGATTCCGAGCGTCGAACCCAGTCCGAGCGCGCTCATCAATGCGGCCTTGATGGGCAGGACGAGCGAGCCGAACGTCAAGAACATCAGCAAGGTCGTCAGCAGGATGACGGATACGACCATCAGCGGCAGACGATCGAGCAATGCGTCGACGCTGTCCTGCTCGATGGCCGGAGTACCGCCGACCAGCACAGTTGTGCCCTCGGGCCAGTCCGCGGACCGCAGATAGTCGATGGTGGGACGTGCCTCGTTCCGCTCCGTCAGACCGGCCTTGAGGACGTTGACACCGTCCTTCGTCGCAACCTCCGGGGTGAACTTCTCGACCAGACCCGGCGCAGCATTTGCGGTCTTGGAAATCTGACCGAGGGTGGTGTTGTCGGCTCCCTCGATGACGAGTCGAACGGGCTCGGTGCGATTGCCGGGGAAGAGTTCGTCGAACTGCGCCTGCGCGACACGCGTGGGGCTGTCCGGGGGCAGGTACGTCTCGTTGATACCGCCGAACTTGATGCCCGTCAGCGGAATGATCATCAGCAGTAGAGCCGCGACGATCGGGACCGCGACCTTGAGCGGATGCTGCATGACCCAGCGGGTGAGCTTGCCCCAGAAACCGTTCTCGATTTCCTCGTTGGTCTTGGTCTGACGCAGCTTCTTGAAGGTCAGCGCGTCGATCCGCTTGCCGAGAATGCCGAGAATCGCGGGAAGAATCGTGATGGACGAGATCGCGGCAAGCATGACGGCAGCAATGGCGCCGTAAGCCACCGATTTGAGGAAGCCCTGCGGGAACAACAGCAGACCGCCGAGGCTGACGGCAACCATGGTCGCCGAGAACATGACCGTTCTACCCGCCGTCATGACCGTTCGGCGTACAGCGGTCGGGGTGTCGTACCCCTCGGCTATCTCTTCTCGGAAACGGCTGACGATGAACAGTCCGTAGTCGATCGCGAGACCCAGGCCGACCAGAGAGACCACGGGCGCAACAAACGCGTTGACCTCGGTGAAGTTGGTGATCAGTCGAATGATGCCGTTGGCGCCGATGACGGTCAGACCGCCGACGATCAACGGGAGGGCAGCAGCGACGACGCCACCGAAGACGAAGAACAGCAGGACACCGACAGCAGGAATCGCGAGCATTTCCATGCGCTTGATGTCGTTGGCCATCGTGTCGTTGAGCGAATTCGCGACAGGTTGCAGGCCGGCGAGTTGCACGTCGACGCCGTCGATGTAGAACTGCGACTCGACGTCGCGGAAGTTGTTGGACACCGCGGTGTCGTTGTCTCCGGCGATCGCGATGCTGGTGACCGCGTGTTGCTTGGTCTTGTCCGCCAGGGCCGCCACCGAGAGACCGTTGTCGACCTTGAAGTACGAGCCGTTGATCTTCATGATCTGGTCGGGGTTGTCGGCGACGAGTCGCTGCAGATTGTCGATGACCTTCGCTTGGAACTCGGGGTCGTCGACGGTCTTGCCCTCCGGCGCCGTGTACAGCGCCAGAACGTCACCCGTCGTGCTGCGTCCGAACGTGCCGTCAGCGAGTTTGGCAGCCTCTACCGATTCCGACCCCGGATCGTCCCAGCCGCTCTGGCTGAGATGATCCTGCAGGCTCAGGCCGTACGCAGCGAGCCCGAGGAGCCCCGCCACCATGACAGCGATGACGGTGAAGCGGGCTCGATAGACGATGCTTCCCCAGCTGGCGAACACTGATCAACTCCTACTCGGCAACACTTTTTCGCCCGATGAGCAGGGCAGAAAGCGGTCGGAACGGCTGCAACCAGGCGCCCTCGTCGGGCAGGGTGTCCAGGCTTACCCGTGGCAGAGGCTCACGGAAGACACCTGGGATGTCCTCGAGATCGACGAAGTCCAAGATATCGGACGACACAGCCCAGCTGGCGTGTTCACGGAACCCGAGAACCTGGACCGGGATACCGGTTGCTGCGATGTCCTCGAGAGGTTCGCGGAACGCTTGGCCGTCGGCGGAGGCGACCATGATTCCGGCGAGGCCCTCGCCGTACCGGAGCGCGATGTGCTCGAGCATGTCCGAATCGACATCGCTGTCTTCATCGACCTTCGGCTTGGCGAACACCGCGAAACCCACGTTACGCAAGGCTTCGACCCAAGGACGAACGACGTCGGCGCTGCCGGACGCGATGTTGGTGAAGACGGTCGCTTCAGGCTCGAGCGTGCCGCTGTTCTGTGCGGACAGTTCGGCGGTGCGAGAGAGCAGCCAACGACCCAAAGCGTCGAATCGTGGCCGGTAGGCGGCGGTAGGCCGGCCACCGAGGATGGCGCCGAGGCCCATGTCGAGGTTAGGGGCGTCCCAGACCAGAAGCACCCGCTTGGGGTGGCGGGAGTCACGACCGAAGTCGAGAGGAGATTCCGACGACGTCACGTCGTCGGATAGCTGTTCGCTGACGCTCATGCTCTGATCTTCCCCCATATAAGCTCGGTGATTGCACTTCCGACCTTATGGGCTTTGTCCTCGAACTTGGTGACCGGACGCTCGTGGGTCATCGGAGACTCCCAGTCGAGTGCGGTCAGCAGCGGCTCGGCATTGCCGGCTTCTTCGATCCATTCGGCGTACTCGGCGTGATCGGTTGCCACGTGCAGGACTCCGCCGGGCTTGAGGCGGTTGGCGATCAGCGAGAACGTCGGCCCCTGCAGGAGGCGACGCTTGTGATGGCGGGCCTTGGGCCACGGATCCGGGAAGAACACCCGGACGCCCGTCAGGGACTCGGGGGCGACCATGTTCTCGAGTACGTCCATCGCGTCACCGCGCAGTACGCGGACGTTGGGAATTTCTTCGCGTTCGACCTGCTGGAGAAGCTGCGCCAGCCCGGGGCGGTACACCTCGATCGCGATCAGGTTCACGTGCGGTTCCGCCTTGGCCATTGCGGCCGTCGCGGTGCCGGTACCCGAACCGATCTCGATGATCAGGGGTGCTTCACGTCCGAACCAGGCGTTCGCGTCGAGCGGTGTGTCCGAGACGTCGGCGCCGATGAGCGGCCACTGACGGTCCCAAGCCTGCTGCTGTGCGTCGGTCAGCGCACCCCGGCGAGAGCGAAAGCTGGTCACTCTCGGATGGAGACGGGACCCCTTGGTGTGGTCCGTCTGCCCCGTGTCAGGGGTCTGCGGTGCATGCTGATCGGCTTCGTTCACGAACCCATTGTCACGCATGACCCCCGTTTAGCGCAGACGGGTCTGAAGTTTGAGTTGAGACTTTCCACGGAAAGTCCTGAAACCGTCGACTTCGGACTGTCGGCGAAAGGGTGGTGTCACCTGCCGTCCTTGCCGAGAACCTGACAGAATCTCACCGACACGATGGGGACGTGGGGTGGGGATGAACACAGGATTTGCATGCAGTAATTGGTCACGAATGTTGCCCGCAGAATCGATCGACGACGCCTGCTCGGAGCCGATCGATCAGTTGCGCGCTCTGGCATATCGGCTGACGTCGATCGATTCGGGAGCCGCAGAGGTGGTTCACTCCGTGCTCGGATCGCTGACTGCGCCGCTCGAGCTGGTGGTCGCCGGACGGGCCGGGGTGGGGCGGTCGTCGTTGGCGCGAATCCTGAGGCGCGACGACCGGTTCTCGCGCAGAGTTGTCGGCGCACCGGTTGTGGTGACCGAGTCGAGGGCATTCGATGTCCCTGGAACGTCGAACCCCGATCTGGGTCGTCGTTGCGTTGTCTACGTGGTGGTCGACGCGGTCCGCGACGTCGACGGCCGAGCCATTGCTCGAGTTTCCGATCGTGTGGTCGTCGCTGCGAACAAGGCTGACTTGTTCGGTCCGCGCTGGGACGAGGCGCTGGGACGGGCGGCGGAAATCTCGGAGAACGTCGGCGTGCCCACGGTTCCGGTGGAGACACTGACCGGGCGCGGCGTCGAAGAGTTGTTCGCGGCTCTCGGACCTGTTCTGGAGGCGCAGTGGTGGGGCCGGGTCGAGCAGATCGGCCCGGCGCTGAGGCGATCTGCCTCGCGCAGCATTGCGGGCAGGGACGAGATCGAGTTGTATCTGAGTTCGGACTCCGCGGTGTTGTTCGGCGCTGCGGCGGCGATGATGAGCCCCGAAATTCGAGCCCTGCGTCAAGGCGAGCCTCCCGATCCTCGTACCGCTGACGACGCGGGCACGTGCAGCCGGTGGTGGGGCGAGCTCGTGGACGAGTCGGAACAGTGTCCGCAACAAAGGGTCTCACTGATTCGACGCGGGTATGTGCGTCGGTGGGCGCAGCTCGGAGGCGATCGCTCTGCCCCGGCGGTGACCGATGAATAGCGTTTCGGTACTTCCGGATTCGGTGCTCCGCGTGGTGCAGCGATGGAATCCGGCATCCGATCCGGGTCGCCGGGTCGCCGCCGAAACATGCAGGGGCACTCGCATTTACGTTGTCGGTCCACCACGGTGTGGACGGGAAGACGTCGCGCAGATGTTCGATGCTTCGGATGACTGTTCGACAGTGACACGCGAGGTGGACGCCGACGTCGTACTTCTGGTCGTCGACGCTGCCAGTGTGATCGGACGCGAGGATCTCCTTCTCCTCGGCGACGCTGCGGCGAGCGGAACCCCGGTGGTGGTGGCGCTGACCCGCGTCGACGTCTATCGAGACTGGCAGGCGGTGCGCCGGCGTGATGCCGAGATTCTCGCTTCGCACTGCACCGCTTTTGCGCAGGCTCCCGTGGTCCCGATTGCGCCTGGTCAGGAGCAGTCACTCGTTGCGGTCGTGAGCCGGGCGGCACGGGAGAGGGAAGCAGGTGGTTCGGATTCCGGAGTCATCGCACAGACGCGCCGGATGATCGAGATGGAGATCCGGAATCTACGTGACGGTGTTCCTGGTGCCGAACTGCGGGCAGAGCGATCGCAGCTGCTCGCAGACCGTGACGGCCGGCGAGGCGAACGCCTGGTGCAGGTGCGAAGCCGACTGCAACGAGCGCGCGGGGATCTGTCACAACAAATCGCCGAGGCAACCCGGGCGACGGTCGCCGGGGCACGTGCCTGGGTCGACACGGCCTCGCGAGCCGAATTGGGCAGCGTGCCGACGCGACTGCAGCACGAGGTCGACCACCACACCCGGGTGTTCGACGCCGCGATGGCGGCAGCGGTGGAATCTGCGGGGACGAACGGATACATGCCTTCCCCGCAGATTCCGGAGGGCCTGCCGGGCCGTCAGCGCGGAAACGAGGACCGGGTGACAATTCTTGTCGGCGCGTCCGCGGGTCTCGGCCTCGGCCGTATCGCAGTGACTCCGCTGGAAATGATTCCGGCCTTGGAGTTCGCAAGTATCCCCGTGACGTTGATTCTGGGTGGCGCCGCGGCGTGGTGGTTGGCGCGAACTCGCGGGCTGACGGCCGATCGTGCCCACTCCAGGTCGTGGATCGTCGAATCGATGTCGGCGGTTCGCGCTCAGTGGGAGCAGCGAGTGCAGAGCGTGCTGCTCGAGGCCGAGGCGGATCTGGGAGCGGCGATCATGGCGGAGAGTCGCGAGCAGTTGGCGTCGGCGCAGGCCCGAATCGTGGAGATCGACGGTGAACTTCGTGAGCTCGCCGCGGCCAGATCGGGTCAGCTCGCGTCGTGCGAGCGCGACCTCGCCGTTTTGAACACCGCCTACTGATCATTTCGCGAGTGCAGAGTTCTCCACAGTGCGGCAATTTCGGCCACGTCTGATCGTCGGGGTCTGGTAATACTGAGCGGACGGTTTCGGTAGGGGTTGCCGAAGCAGTAGGTCACCATCCAGTAGGGGGAGTAATGGAAGCATTTCTGATCACGGCCGGACACATCGACGGGCACGAAGCCGAAGCGCTCGATCCTGGGCGTATCGAGCCCGAGACCTTCGGGCCCGCGTCGGGACCGGTCGATGCCGGCGACCTGAACTTCGACGCCTTCGACTTGGACGGTGACGGAACGGTCGACAGCCGTGTCGTCCACTCCGACGACGCCGTCGTGATCGTGTCCGATTTCGATCGCGACGGTAGCGCCGATCGCCTCACGATGATCGAGTCGGACGGCGACTACTCGGCCTGGGAATGCAGTCGAGACGACGAAGGCGCCCTCGTGTGGCAGAAAATCGATGCCGGAGCGCTCTGAAAAGCTTCCGTTTATGTGCTCTGAGCGCCGGGTAGGCACCTGAACACACCAACTGAATCGTTTCTGTGACATTTCTGACCGCACCCGATTACCTGCAGGTGAACAGCCAGCGTTAACCTCAATACATAGGACACCCGGCGTCCGTGAAATCCACGTGAGTGGATGACGCGGCTGGACCCCGTCGAGAGGGGGACACCGGGATCGACTGGTATCGGGGCGCTGCAGTTCGCATCCGGTGTCACGAGAACCCGGTTCCGGCTCACCCCAGGAGAGTTTGATGACCTCAGCGACCATTCCCGGTCTCAATGGAACTGACGGCACGCCCCCCACGCAGCACAAGGAACTGCTTGCATGGGTGCAAGAGGTTGCCGAACTCACCCAGCCTGATCGCGTCGTCTTCGCAGACGGCTCGGACGAAGAATGGGACCGACTGACAACGAAGTTGGTCGAGGCAGGAACCTTCACCCGCCTCAACGACGAGAAGAAGCCGAACTCTTTCCTCGGCAACTCCGATCCGTCCGATGTCGCGCGAGTCGAATCGCGTACGTACATCTGCTCGAAGGAAGAAATCGACGCAGGTCCCACCAACAACTGGATGGACCCGGCGGAGATGCGCACCCTCATGGGTGACCTGTACCGCGGTTGCATGCGTGGACGCACCATGTACGTCGTGCCGTTCTGCATGGGCCCCCTCGACGCCGAGGACCCGAAGCTGGGCGTCGAGCTCACCGATTCCGAGTACGTCGTCGTATCCATGCGCGTCATGACCCGCATGGGCAGCAAGGTTCTCGACAAGCTCGGCACCGACGGATTCTTCGTCAAGGCGCTGCACTCGCTGGGCGCTCCGCTGGCCGAAGGCCAGGAAGACGTCGCGTGGCCGTGCAACGACACCAAGTACATCACCCACTTCCCCGAGGATCGTGAGATCTGGAGCTTCGGTTCCGGCTACGGCGGAAACGCTCTCCTGGGCAAGAAGTGCTACTCGCTGCGTATCGCCTCGGCAATGGCGCACGACGAGGGCTGGCTGGCCGAGCACATGCTCATCCTCAAGCTCATCTCGCCCGAGGACAAGGCCTACTACATCGCGGCGGCATTCCCCTCCGCTTGTGGCAAGACCAACCTCGCGATGATCCAGCCGACCATCCCCGGGTGGCGCGCCGAGACCCTCGGTGACGACATCGCCTGGATGCGTTTCGGTGAGGACGGACAGCTGTACGCCGTCAACCCGGAATTCGGTTTCTTCGGCGTGGCTCCCGGCACCAACTGGTCCTCGAACCCCAACGCCATGCGCACCATCGACCAGGGCAACACGGTCTTCACCAACGTCGCTCTGACTGACGACGGTGACGTCTGGTGGGAAGGCCTCGAAGGCGACCCGCAGCACCTGATCGACTGGAAGGGCAACGAGTGGACGCCCGAGTCGGGCACCCATGCGGCTCATCCCAACTCGCGTTACTGCACCCCGATGTCGCAGTGCCCGATCATGGCTCCCGAGTGGGACGACCCGAAGGGCGTGCCGATCTCGGCAATCCTGTTCGGCGGACGCCGCAAGACGACGGTTCCGCTGGTCACCGAGGCTCGCGACTGGCAGCACGGCGTCTTCATGGGTGCAACGGTCGGCTCCGAGCAGACCGCAGCAGCCGAAGGCCAGGTCGGTACGGTTCGCCGCGATCCGATGGCAATGCTGCCGTTCCTCGGCTACAACGTCGGTGACTACTTCCAGCACTGGATCGACCTCGGCAAGTCCGCGGACGCGTCCAAGCTCCCCAAGGTCTTCTACGTCAACTGGTTCCGCCGCGGCGACGACGGACGCTTCCTGTGGCCAGGCTTCGGCGAGAACTCTCGCGTCCTGAAGTGGATCGTCGAGCGTATCGAGCACAAGGCTGCCGGTATCGACACCCCGATCGGCGTCGTTCCCACCGGATCGGCACTCGACATCGAAGGCCTGGACGTGTCGGACGCCGACATCACCGAGGCCCTCGCGGTCAACATCGACGAGTGGAAGGCCGAGATCCCGCTCATCGAAGAGTGGTTCGACTTCGTCGGCGAGAAGCTGCCGACCGGCATTCGCGACGAGTTCGAAGCTCTGAAGCAGCGGTTGGCCTGATAAACCGCCCCCGTATGTAGTGGCCTGATGCCGCATTGGTTCAATTTGATGAACCGATGCGGCATCGGTCGTCTGTATGCCCTTGCCTGTAGCCGTTAAGCAGTTCAGCCGTTATGCAGTTCAGCCGTAAAGCAGTGATCAGCGAGCGGGTCGACACACTCGATCCTCAGGAGGACCAGATATGAGCGGGATCTACAACAACGTGACCGAATTGGTCGGGCGCACCCCGATCGTGCGGCTCAACCGTCTGACCGAGGGCCTGGACGCACAGGTCGCCGTCAAGCTCGAGTTCTACAACCCGGCCAACAGCGTCAAGGACCGGATCGGCGTGGCGATCATCGACGCCGCCGAGAAGTCCGGAGCACTCAAGCCCGGTGGCACGATCGTCGAGGGAACCAGCGGTAACACGGGTATCGCACTCGCCATGGTCGGTGCTGCTCGTGGCTACAAGGTCATCCTGACCATGCCCGAGACCATGTCCACCGAGCGTCGCGTGATGCTGCGTGCTTACGGCGCCGAGATCGTGCTGACCCCGGGATCCGAGGGCATGGCCGGTGCGGTCGCCAAGGCCAAGGAAATCGTCGAGCAGACCGAGAACGCTGTCTCGGCCAGCCAGTTCGCGAACCCGGCCAACCCGGCCATCCACGAGGCAACGACGGGCGAAGAGGTCTGGGCCGACACCGACGGCGCCGTCGACATCTTCGTGTCCGGCATCGGCACCGGCGGCACAATCACCGGCGTCGGACGCACTCTTCGCAAGTACAAGCCCGAGGTCAAGATCGTGGGCGTCGAGCCCATCGACTCGCCGATCCTCAACGGTGGCCAGCCCGGCCCCCACAAGATCCAGGGAATCGGCGCGAACTTCGTGCCCGACGTCCTCGATCGCGAGATCTACGACGAGATCATCGACGTCTCGTTCCCCGATTCCATCGAGGTCGCTCGCGCACTCGGCACCAAGGAAGGCATCCTGGGCGGCATCTCGTCCGGCGCCATCGTCTGGGCAGCACTCGAGTTGGCGAAGCGTCCGGAAAACGCCGGCAAGCTGATCGTGGCTGTCGTGTGCGACTTCGGCGAGCGTTACATCTCCACCCCGCTGTTCGAACACATCCGGGACTGAGACTGGTGAGTATCCTCGGGACAATTCGCGAGGACCTGCAGGCTGCGCGCGGTCAGGATCCTGCCGCGCGCAGCAATGTGGAGAACGCGCTCGTTTATTCAGGGCTGCATGCCATTTGGGCACATCGGGTTGCGCATCGCATGTGGGCCGTCCCCGCGCTACGCGGCCCGGCGCGAGTGCTCTCGCAGCTGACACGCTTCGTCACCGGCATCGAGATTCATCCCGGTGCCACCATCGGTCGGCGGTTTTTCATCGATCACGGCATGGGCGTCGTGATCGGGGAGACGGCCGAGGTCGGTAACGACGTGATGCTCTATCACGGCGTCACTCTCGGTGGTCGCTCACTCGAGCAGGTCAAGCGTCACCCGACGCTGGGAGACCGGGTCACCGTCGGCGCTGGTGCCAAGATCCTCGGACCTGTCGTCATCGGTGAAGGTAGCGCTATCGGCGCTAATGCCGTTGTCACCAGAGATGTTCCGGCCGAATCCATCGCGACGGGTATCCCGGCGGTGGCGCGGCCACGGACCACCAAGGAAAAACTGGTGGACCCGAACAGCTACATCGATCCTGCGATGTACATCTGAAGCGCTCCTTCTTCGATGGCCACCCTCGTGTAGACGGCGGGTGGCCATCGGCGTCTGTTCAGGCTCGCGTCAAGTGCCACCCGCGACGTCCCAGTACGACGGCAGTCAGAGCGCCCAGTGCTGCTCCGATCAAGGGATAGCAGGCCAGGACGAGCCAGCGCGGTCCGTCTAAGGGTTCGTAGGCGGTGGCTATTGTCGACTCGTAGTCCCGAGCCATCTGCACGTCCCGGAACGGTACGTAGGAACCCTGATAGACGATGGTCTCGTCAGGGCTGGTCATCACGTCGATCAGACTGCCCACCAGGGGAATTCCCCCGACGACAAATCCCAGAACCGCCAGAATCACGATCAGTGTGCGCATCGCCCGAGCCTATCGCCCGGCAGGAAGTTCAGACTGTGATCGACGGTTCTTCGGGGGTCGAGAGGGTCAGGATCGCCCGCACGACACGTGGGCTCTGCTCGAGTGAGCGCTCGAGTTCGCGCAACGTGTGGGCCACACGGGATTCCGCGTAGTCACCGACCAGGTCGACGCTGGCCACCAGGTAGACCTGCCGCGGCCCGAGGTATTCCATGCGTAGGAACGTGATTCGGTTGATTTCGGGTAGTTGAGTGAGAGCTTCGACGGCTGCTGCCCGCAGCGTCGGTGAGGCCTCTTCGCCGACCAGGAAGCGGCGGTTCCGATCTATCAGAATGATTGCGATGACCCCGAGGAGAATGCCGACGAAGATGGAGCCGAGGGCGTCGGGGATCGGCGAACCGGTGACCTGGTGCAACAGAACACCGACGAACGCGATGACCAAACCGATAAGTGCCGCAGCATCTTCGGCGAACACGGCCCGAGTCGTCGGGTCGGATGTGTTGAGTGCCTGGGTCATGACGTCGCGGTTCACGGCGGACGCTTCGTTTCGGAGTTGTTTGTACGCCTGCCGGAACGAGATGCCTTCGAGGATGAACGAGACGCCGAGGACGGCGTAGGCGACACCGAAGTCGGACGCCGGTTCGGAATGGAACAGTTCCTGGATGCCATGAGTGATCGAGACACCCGCGCCGAGTGCAAACAGTCCGAGAGCGGCGAACATCGACCAGATGTATGCCTCCCGGCCGTAGCCGAGTGGCTGGTCTCGGTCGGGAACCCTTTTCGAGCGGCGGTTCGCGATCAGCAGCAGCACTTCGTTGCCGGTATCGGCCCAGGAGTGGGTGGCCTCTGCGACCATCGATGCAGATCCGGTGACGATGGCGGCCGCCGTCTTGGCACCGGCGATCAGCGCGTTCGCCGCAAACGCCAGTACGACCGTCGTGGTGCTCTCGTCGGCCGATGCTTCCGTTTCGGTGCTCACGATTCTCAGGCTAGGCGGGTGACGACGGTTTCGTGCGGTGACGCTCGGCGACGGAGTGCAGCAGTGTGGCGACGGCGTCGTGGAACTGCGTCAGGCCCGGCTCTTCGACGGGAAAGTGCCCGCACCCGTCCAGCATCACGAATTCGGTGGGTGCGTTGATGCGGCGGAGGAACTGCAGGCTCAGTTCGGGTGGCGTCCATCGGTCGTCGGCCGGGTGGGTGAGCAGAACGGGCGTCGTCCGAAATGCTTCGGGTGCGGTGTGCTCGAACGAGAAGTAGCTGCTGAGGAATCCGAGTGGCAACCGAACACCGCCACCGCGCGGATCGGTTGCGCACAGCGTTGCGAGCTCCCGATTGCTGCTCATGTTCGCCACGTCGGCGACCCAACGGATGGGCACGCGGATACGGCCCACCAGTCGTTCGGTGCGCCGCATCAGGGGAGTGCCGTAGACACCCATCGGGCCGAACCGCGCCGCGGCAGCTCTGGCCGATGGATCCGAGGGATCGAGCAGGCAGGTAGCGACGACGGCGTCGGCCAGACCGGTCCGCGCGGCTACCTCGTAGGCCAGCAGACCGCCGATGCTGGCTCCCAACAACACCAGCGGCCGATCGTCGGCTGCCTTCTCGGCCCGGACGAGATCGCAGAGGAGATCGACCCACTGCTCGTACCGGACGCCGGCGGGATCGGCTACGACGGTGTCGCCGTACAGCGGAAGGTCAGGGAAGAGGACTTCGGCTCCGAGTTTCACGCCGATCCCGGCGAACGGCCACAACGCGCCCGAGTAGCCGCCGGCGCCGTGGATGCCGAGAACACGAACCGGCGCGTCTGGAACCACGGCCCGTGCGACGTGGACGGTGTTGCCGTTCCACTCCCACCACGTCGGGGTCGGCGCCGGCATGTGGTCGGTGTACCGGTCGGGCATAAACTTCGAGTAATCGGCGCTGGTCACCTACACAATTCTCGGTATCGGCGTCGCGGCTGACAACTCGCATCGGAGGACCGTGTCGACTCGGCGGAAAAGGCCCTCCCAGCAGCGCTCGAGGGCTACCTACGACGCGATCCTGGAGGCAGCTACTCGCGTTTTCGCTTCGGAAGCCATGGCAGCGACCACCAACCGGATCGCTGACGAAGCAGGGGTGTCGGTGGGCTCGCTCTACCAGTATTTCGGCGACAAGTACGAGATCCTCTCGGAGTTGGCGAACCGTCACGTGAGTGCTGCGCGGGAGAGTTTTGCGCTCTGCCTTGCCGACATCGTCGAGCGCGAACTCTCCCTGGACGAGGCCGTGAGGATGTTGGTGGAGTGCGCGGTCGAAGTGAACAGTAAGCCGCGAGAGTTCTTTCACCTGCTCTACGATCAGGTTCCGCGTACGCGTGAGCTCATCGAGCAGGTCGAAGGAATGAATCGGCAACTGGTACTAGGCTTTTCGGAGTGCCTCCAGAGCCACGGTTTCAGTGCGGAGGATGCGTTGTTGACGTCGCGGCTGACCGTGACTGCCGTGGACAGTCAGGTGCATCGGGTTGTGCTGGAATCGGATTCACCCGAAGAACTTCGAGTGCGAACGGAAGCCGTCGTACGGCACGCGAGATCGATGATCGCGTCGGAATCCTGATCCGGTGTGCGGAATGGTGACCACAGTCCGTTATGGTTCTGACGTCATCATCGAGGTAATGGGAAGTCGGTGCAATTCCGGCGCGGTCCCGCCACTGTGAGGTCGTCCCTGCGTCGACCGTAGCCAGATACCACCCTCGTTGACGTTGTGTCATGCCACGAGGATGGATCGGTCACACCATGAATGCTGTTGGCGGAGCTCTGTCTCCACCTACCCACCTGCCTTCGCCGAAGGCTGGTGCGCCTCGAGGACGGCTCAGTCCGGGTATCGTGCTGCCCGCTCTGCTGGTCGTCACCGTGCTCTCTGCTGTGTGCGCGTTGGCGTTCGGATCCGAGATGCTCCCCGTGTCCACTGTGGTGGACGTGGTGCACTCGCGCTTCGGAGGCCCACCCGTCACGCGTTCCGAACTTGCGATCGTGTGGGGGATCAGAGCACCTCGGGTACTGCTCGGTCTGGCCGTCGGCGCTGGTCTTGCCGTCGCCGGCGCGGTGGTGCAAACCCTCGTCCGTAACGCTCTTGCCGATCCCCACCTGCTGGGAGTGTCGTCCGGCGCGAGTGTCGGTGCCACCGCCGTCATCACCACCGGACTGTTCGCCGGAGCGGGAGTGTGGGCGCTCAGTTTCGGCGCGATGATCGGGGCGTTGGGAGCTGCGATTCTCGTCTTCACCATCGCGACGCTGCAAGGCGGTATCACTCCACTGCGATTGGTTCTGACCGGCACCGTTACCGCATCCGCCCTGTCGGCGATCGCGAGTTTTCTGGTGCTGCGTACCAATGATTCCCAGGCCGCGCAGTCCGTATTGTTCTGGCTCCTGGGAAGTTTGGCCGGGGCATCCTGGGACAAGTTGTGGGCGCCGGTCATCGTTGTGTTCCTGCTGACGGCAGCGGTGTTCGCCCTGCACGGTTGGCTGGATGCGCTGGCGGCCGGACCGGACGTCGCGGCTTCGCTCGGTATTCCCGTCCGAACCCTGCGAAACGTGCTGTTCGGCGTGCTGGCAGCGTTGGTCGGCACGATGGTTGCAGTGTCCGGCGCGATTGCCTTCGTAGGCTTGGTCATACCGCACGTCACACGCATGCTCGTCGGAGCCAGACATCGAGTGGTGTTACCGGCGGCAGCACTGATCGGCGCGTCCTTCCTGGTGTGGGTCGACGTCGTGGCGCGGACCTCGTTGCGGCCGACCGAGATCCCGCTGAGCGTGGTGACCGGGGTGATCGGGGCCCCGCTGTTTCTCCTGCTTCTCGGCCGTCGGCGCTACCGATTCGGTGGCAGTTCGTGAGCGCCCGAGCCCTGGCGCTGACCGCGTCCGGAGTAGTTGTCCGCATCGACCGTCGAACCATCGTCAAAGGCGTCGACATCGCGGCCGACGCCGGTGCAGTAGTCGGCGTCGTCGGTCCGAACGGATCGGGCAAGTCGACGTTCTTGCGTGCTCTCGCGGGTCTCGGGCCGATCGCCGGCGGTGACATTCGTGTCGGCGGCGACTCCGTGCACGCGATGTCCGCGCGGTCGAGGGCCAAAGCCATTTCCTTTGTGGCGCAGGAAGAGCAGAGTCCCGCCGATTTGTTGGTTCACGAGTACGTGAGTCTGGGCCGCACGCCACATGCAAAGCCCTGGAGCGTCGGTGGAAAGCACGAGAATGCCGTCGTCGATCGTGCTCTGGGCGAGGTCGGAATGATCGAGCACCGGTTCTCTTCGATGGACACGCTTTCCGGCGGTGAGCGCCGGCGGGTGTTTCTCGCCCGAGGTCGCGCGCAGGACGCCGGTGTGCTCATCCTCGACGAGCCGACCAATCATCTCGACATCCGGCATCAACTCGAACTGCTCGATCTGGTCCGGTCGTTGGACCGGACGGTGATCATGGCACTGCACGACCTCGATTTGGCTGCGGCAGTGTGCGATCGGGTGCTCGTGCTCGCGGATGGAGTGGCCAGGGCGTTCGGACATCCATCCGACGTACTCACCACCTCGGTGGTGGCAACTGTCTTCGGCGTCGAGACTTTCGAGCTCGTGAACCCCGCGACAGGCCGTTCACACCTCGTATTCGAATCACGAAATTCTCAACTACAACAATCATTTTCGGAGAGTGCACTTTGATACATGTCAAGACCCGCGCGTCGTTCGGTGCGGTTGTAGCCGCGACAGCGTTGTTGACAGTTGCCGGCTGCTCGGCAACTGCACCGGTGGACGAAGCTGCAGACAAGACTTCGGTGACATTGGAGAACTGCGGGACCGAAAGCACTTTCCAGCTTCCGATCGAGAACGTCGTTGCGACAAGCAATGCGGCCAATATCGGCACCATTCTCCGAGTCGGCGGTTTGGATCGTCTCGCGGCAGTCGTGTTGAACACGAACAACGACGCGGTCATGGAGTCGATGTTCGGCCCTGGAATTGCGGATGTCCCACACCTGGACGGAACGATCACGATGGAGACGATTCTGGGTAAGCAGGCGGACCTGGTGGTCGGCTCCTACAGTGGCTTGTTCAAGGGAGCCTCCGGTGTGACGCCGGAATCGCTGCAGAGCAACAACATCGATGCATATGTGATCTCCGATAGTTGTCGGCAGAGTGCCGCAGCGGATTCCGCGCTCGGCACGATGGGTCCGTGGGATGCCCTTCGTGCGGACGTGACCAATTACGGAAAGCTGTTCGGAACCGAGGAAACCGCCGCCGAGGCATTGACCGAATTGGATTCGCGTTTGGCGCGTCTGGAGTCGGCGCCAGATGCCGCCGACAAGCCGAAGGTTTTGATCTACGACAGCGGTGAGGAAGATCTGTACACCAGTGGAGGCAACGGAGCCCCCAACGGAATCATCGACGCGGCCGGGGGAACCAATGTGTTCGCCGACGTCGACAACACCTGGTTCAAGGCGAGCTGGGAGACCGTCGCGAAGTCCGAACCCGACGTCATCGTGATCATGGACTACAAGAAGAGTGCCGACGAAGTACAGGGCAAGATCGACGCGATCAAGAGCCGAGAAGGACTACGCGACCTCGACGCCGTCAAGCAGAACCGATTCGTCGTACTCCCGCTCGCCATGTTCACCAGTGGGTTCCCCAATATCTACGGCGCGGAACAGCTGCGCGCGAAGATCGAAGAGTTCGGGCTGGCTCCGTCGAGCAGCATCGACTGGACAACCGCGCCGTCGGCATGAGCAACAACCGGTGCTCGCGTCGGGTGATTGTCGTCTTACGGCCGACCGTCAGCGGCCTCGACGAGTCGGCCGCGCGACGGATGTTCGACGCTGTTCAGGCGGGCACCGACGCCGACGTTCGCGTTGCGTACCTCGATGTCTCCTCGCCGAGCCTTCACGAGGAACTCGATCGAGCCCATGTCGATGACGTCGACAAGGTCGTGTTGATTCCAGTTGCGGTGCCGAGGGATCGGTACCTGCTCACGTGGACAAGCAAGGCGGTTGCGAACTGGCGCGAAACCCGAATCGACGCCGAACTGGAAGTGACGCTCCACGAATCGGAAACGCTCGAAGGTGCGGTGGCCGCGCAGTTGATCGACGAACTCGACTCGGCGGGAAAGCCGATCACCGCGAGTCCGGCGTCGTATCGCAGTCCGGCTTGGTCCGTGATCGAGCAGCACGATAGGCATCTGTTGGTGTGCAAGGGCCCTCGCTGTATGGCGTACGGAGCAGGACCGCTTCACCGGGCCATGAGTGCGGCGGCCAAAGGCACTTCGGCAAAGGTGACCGGAACCGGTTGTCTGAGCCCGTGCAACCTGGGCCCGTTGGTGATCGCGAACCCCGGTGGCACCTGGTTCGGTCATGTGGACGCCGGTGACGCTGAAGCATTGGTCGCAGGTCAGGAGAATCAATTGGTGGATCACGTTCTGGACCGGTAGATATAGGTCGGCGAAACAGAGAACCCGCTGAGCGCGAAGTGCGCTCAGCGGGTTCTGTTGTCTTGTCTCAGGAACCGAAGGGAAGGGTTCCCGGCGGGATCTGGTATCCACTGCTGCCGACGGAGGCGCTGCCCCAGAGTGCGAGGAAAGCGTTGATGGCGTTGGTGAGCATATGAATGTCCTTTGTGAGATGACTGATTCGTTTTCGACGGTACCGGGTGGATCTGTGGATTCGCTGGGAGTTGGCACCCATTTCATGGGGCTGGCACCCGTTCCGGCAGGTCGGAACGGGTGCCAACTGTCAGCAAAGGGTGCCAACTCCCGGGTGGGTCAGCCCACGTAGCCGGGCGGCATGAGTACGGACTTGGTCTCGCAGAAGGCTTCGAGGCCCTCAGGTCCGTTCTCGCGCCCGATACCGGAGTTCTTGTAACCACCGAACGGCGATCCGGGATCGAAGGCGTACCAGTTGATCGCGTAGGTACCCGTGCGGATCTGCGCAGCAACTTCGAGTCCGTGATCGATGTCGGTGGTCCACACCGATCCGGCGAGGCCGTAATCCGAATCGTTGGCGATCTTGATGGCCTCGTCCTCGGAGTCGTACGGAATCACCGAGAGAACGGGTCCGAAGATCTCCTCGCGTGCGATGGTCATCGAGTTGTCCACGTCGGCGAAGATGGTCGGCTCGACGTACCAGCCCTTGTCCAGGCCGGCGGGGCGTCCACCACCGAGTACGACGCGCGCGCCTTCTTCCTTACCCTTGGCGATGTAACCCTCGACGCGCTCGCGCTGCTTCTCGGAGATCAGCGGGCCGAGTTGTGCTGCGGGATCGGACGGATCGCCGACGGTCATGAAGCCTGCGGCGGTCTTCATTCCCTCGATGACCTCGTCGTAACGCGAACGGGGAGCGAGGATTCGGGTCTGAGCGACACAGGCCTGACCGGTGTTCATCAGGCCGGACATGACGAGCATCGGCATTCCGGCGGCGATGTCGGCGTCCTCGAGGATGATCGCGGCGGACTTGCCACCCAGTTCGAGGGAGCAGCGCTTGAGGTTCTGTGCGGCGATGGCACCGATCTTGCGGCCGACGGCACTGGATCCGGTGAACGTGATCTTGTCGATGCCCGCATGAGAGACCAGATATTCGCCGGTCTCGGCTCCGCCGGGGAGCACGGAGATGACGCCTTCGGGAACACCTGCCTCGGTGAAGATCTCGGCGATCACGTGGACGGAGAGAGGGGATTCGGGTGCGGGCTTGAGCAGTACGGTGCAGCCGGCGAGCAGTGCGGGGGCCAGCTTGTTGATCGCCAGGAACAGCGGGACGTTCCAGGCCAGCACGGCGGCGACGACGCCGACGGGCTCACGGGTCACCTTGGTCTGCCCGAATGCGCCGGTGCGCTTCTCTTCCCACGCGAACTTGTCGGCCAGCTCGGCGTAGTAGCCCAGCGTCGCCATCGACGGGGTCTGCTGCATCATGCCGACCATGGCGGGCGGCTGGCCCATCTCGTTGGAGATGAGCTGGTTGATCTCCGCGCTGCGCTCTTCGATCAGCTTGGCGGCCTTGGCGAGGATCGCGCCGCGCTCGGCGGGGGTGGTGCGTGACCACGGTCCCTCGAACGCCGCGCGGGCTGCGGACACGGCCGCGTCGATGTCTGCCGGTGCTGCGATGGGACAGCTGCCGACGCGCTCCTCCGTTGCGGGAGAGAACACTTCGAGTACCTGGTCGGTGGCCGGGGCCACCCATGCTCCACCGATGTAGAGCTTGTCGTAGTCAGTCATCAATTCATTCCTCGGTGTTGTCGGTCGCCGCGAGGGCATACGCGTCGTCTGCCTGTGCGGTGTCGGTGAAACTGGTGAATCCGTATTTCTCGTGCGGTCCGATGGCGGCTACCTCGAAAAGACCGGTGCCGGTGTTGGTGTTCGTGCCTTCGGTGAGCGTGAAGGACGCGAGGTTGTCGACGGGGGAGAACATGCGTTGGAACGGTTCGATCTCGTGGACCTTGTGGCGGAGCCCTTGTACGACGAGTTCGCCCTGCCACATTCCGTGACGCCAGTCCTGTTCGAGCCCGTAGCCGGTGCCGATTCCGATGTAGTTGGCCAGCAGCAGTTCGCAGGCGACGGTCAGGACTTCACCGCCTGGCCGGTGGAAGGTGATGGTCGCTCCGGTGACGTCGCGGGTGTCGGGGCAGAACGTCAGTTCGTGTTCGGGTCGGCCGAGCCATTCGTTGTCCCTGGCTTCGTCCGGCCACACTCGCATGGCTTCTTCGACGATGCGCCTGCCTTGCTCGTCTTCCTGCATGATCACCGAGATCGTGAACTCGTCGAACTGCATGACCGCGTAGATCCAGAAGAAGTTCTGGATTCCGTCGACGGCGCGTCTGCCTTGCGGTTCGGCTTCACCGACCGGACGCACACCCCACGAGCGGTCGCGGTTACCTCGCCACGTCTTCGGGTCGATCGCGAAGTCCTCCCCGTCGACGGTGAGCGATCCGGTCCACGTGCCGGTCTGCAGGAAGCGTGAGGTGTCGAACGTGACTCGTTCGAGTTGACGGCGAAAGTGCTTGGGCTCGAGCGCCGCGGGGATGGTGGCATCGAAGGTGATGTCGAAGGAGAGATCGTATTCGCTGCCCGGTTCGAGGACGACGCGGAGCTTCTGCAGCCCTTCGAGCACTTCGATGCGCAAAGGCCCGACGGTGGTGTCGGTGCGGTCGGCGCCCAGAGCCTTCGACATTCGAGCAACGATGTGGTCGTCACCGCGGCGCAGTACCGCGAAGGCGTCCATGACGCCGAGGTTGGGGTACTGGCCGAGTCCGACGATGAGGAACACGTCGGGGGATTCGGTGGGGTAGCAGTTGAAGTAGTAGCGGTCGTAGAAGTTTCGATCCGAGGTGGCTACGTGACGGATCGGTTCGGCGATCTGGTGAACGGGATAGTCGTCCATCGGTGAGAGCATGTCAGGCCAACCTCTCCCAGTAGGTACCGTCGAGCATCGCGGCGAGCGAAGCGCGGTGCATGATCATGTCGTCGGGGTCTTCGGGTCGCTGTGACTGGCCGAAAGCTATGGCGCGAGCCTGGATTCGCCACATGATGACCGCCTGACGCAGTGCGGCATAGGTAACGTAGAACTCCAGATCGTGTGGGGTGTGGCCGGTGATCTCGGCGTAGGTCTGCGCGAGATCCGGCAGTCGAAGGAAGTCGGGAAGACCGGGTAGGTTCGCCAGTCCGGCGATGTCCTCGAAGAACCTGTGCAGGAATGCCATCCAGCCCAGATCCATCTCCCGCGGGCCGAGAGTTGCCATTTCCCAGTCCAGTACGGCTACCGGCGCGAAGTCCTGGTACATGACGTTGCCGATGCGCGAGTCGCCCCAACAGAGCACTGCCGGCGAATCGTCCGCGGGATTGTTCTCCTCGATCCAGTCGAGGGCACGTTCGATGAGCGGTGATCTGATCCCGTCGGAGACCACCCACTCGTAGTACGCGCGCTGCTCGGCGATGTGCGCCGTGAATGCTTCTCGTGCAGTCGTTCCCGAATTCGGGAGTCGGAGGAAGTCGAAACGCTCACCAGGTTTGTCGATGGCATGCAACTGAGCCAGGACGTCGACCGAGCTGCGCTGCAGGGTCTTTCGCTGCTCGGGTGACGCTTCGGTGACCCACGATCCGAAGTTGTACGGCATGACGTCCGGTGGCACGTCGCCGGAGATGCGTTCCATCACGAAGAACGGCGCACCCAACGCGTCCGGGTCGGATTCTGACCAGTACACCGCGGGTACGGGCACTGCCGAGTGCTCGCGCACCTGAGCCATGGTGCGGAACTGGGATTCGAGGTCGTAGGCAGGAAAGACCGGCATGGTCGATTCCGTCGGCGCCACCCGAGCGACCAAGGGATGATGTTCGCCGTCCCAGGTGGCGTCGAAGAGGATGGTTTCGCTGGACATGCCGTTGGCTGCGGGCAAGGTGACGTCGGCGACGGTCACAGTGGATCCGCTCGGCACCTTGCCGGCCATCCACCGTTCCAGGCGCTCACGGAGGTCTTCGGTGTCGCGGAGGGAATCGCTTGGTCGGGCGACCTGGGCGTGATGCTCGGTTTCATCGGTCGAAGAAGCAGTCGAGGCAACGTCAGATGAGGAAGCGTCTGGGCTCACGGTCACCTCCTTCCCGTAGGCGTCACGTGCAATGCCCGTAACGGTGTGAGTCAGAACACTAAAACACGTTACAGAAATTGGGAACAGGTGGCACCCGTTTAGTGGGACTCCCTGCGGATTTATCGGGGAAGAACGCGTGTCAGATAACGGCGGTGAGCGCGAGCAAGCCCGCACCGGTCAGAGTTCCGGCGCCACCCAGCTCGGCGGGAACGATCCGGAGCCCGGCGACGAACGACAAACGGGCATGTCGGGCAGCCGCGTCGAGCATCGGTTCCCACAGCGGTGTACCCGACTGGGCGAAACCGCCGCCGATCACCGCGAGGTCCACGTCCAGGAGGGCAGCCGCCGAGGCGATGGCACCACCGAGCGCCGTGCCTGCACGGTGAAGCGCGTCCACGGCGATCGCGTCGCCGCTGCGTGCACCCTCGGCTAGTTCACGGCCGGTGTTCCCCGACCAGCCCTGGCTACGAGCCCATCGCACCGCGGACGGTCCACTTGCCACCGTCTCGAGGCAGCCGACGCCCCCGCAGCTGCACGGTTCGGCAGATCCTGGAACGACGAGGTGGCCGATGTGACCGGCGTTCCCCGTGCGACCCCGAGCAATCTCACCGCCGAGAACGATTCCTCCGCCGATTCCCGTCGAGACGACCAGGTTCAGGAGGTTCGGGGTTCCGCGTCCGGCGCCGTGGTGGAACTCCGCCAATGCCGCTGCGGCTCCGTCCATTGCGAGGGCGGTTCCGGCATCGGGAAAGAGGCTGCGGACGCCCGCTACGAGCTCGAATCCCTGTGCCCACTCGGTGATGTTGATGGGAGCGACGACGCCGGCGACGGTGTCCACCGGCCCGGCGCACGCGATGCCGACACCGTCGACCTCTCGGCCGTCTGCGACTCGTTCGAGCAGCGCCGCACAGGATCCCCACGGGTCGGTCTGCGGCGTCGGAACGCTGTCGAACACGGGAACGCGGCCGTCCTCGGACACGACCCCGGCAGCCATCTTGGTACCACCGATGTCGACTGCGAGGCGCATGTCGCTATCGCTTTTCGAGAACCACGACGAGGTTGCTCACCAGGAACTCCCGCAGACCGGGGACTCGGACCATCCACCACGCCCACGACGGGTGGTAGCGCGGGATCGCGGCGAGCAACGTGCCCTGGCTGGTTCCACGGGCCCAGCGTAAGCCGTCCGTGGCGCCGACTTTGAACAACGACACCCCGAATCTGTTCTTCGGTTCGCGTCCGGTCTTGCGTAGGTACCGCTTGGCTGCGTACTCGCCACCCAGCGCGTGCCACGGTCCGGTTTCGTGGCCGCCGAACGGACCCCACCACAGGGTGTACGAGAGAACCATCAAGCCGCCGGGCTTGGTCACGCGCAGCATTTCCTCGGCCATCAGCCAGGGCTCGCTGACGTGTTCGGCCACGTTGGAGGAGAAGCAGATGTCCACGGACGAGTCCAGGAACGGCAGTGCCAAACCGGATCCACGCACCGCGCCGCCCACCGTCAGACCTGCTGCGTGCATCTCCGACGGATCGGGTTCGACGGGAATGTAGCGGGCACCTGCGGCCTGGAAGACCTCCGCGAAATAGCCCGGACCGCCGCCCACGTCGAGGACGGTGAGACCGTCGAGGGAGCGCCCGGTGTGACCTTCGTGCAGGTCCGAGATCAATTCGACGGAGTCGCGCGCGAGCGCGCCGTAGAAGATGTCGGGCGCGGACTGCTCGTGGCGGAAGTCGCTGAGCAGGCCGAACGAGCGTTTCAGGGTTGCCCGTCGGCCGAAAATGCGGGTCACTGCGGGCTTGGTCACGGGTAGCAACTTTAGCCACTGGGGCACCCGGTCCACGAACACCGTCAGGAGCGCGGCAATACGGACGCTCGAACAGTTAGGGTGTTCGGCAGGGTTACCGGCCGGTCAGGCGGGGCATCCCGCAGGATCGCCCGAACCGGGGTGGCCACCGACCAACTCAGGGAGTAACGCACGTGCGCGAGGTTCTGTTGCTCTGCTGGCGCGATACCGGGCATCCCCAGGGCGGTGGAAGCGAGCGTTACCTCGAGCAGGTCGGATCCCAGTTGGCCGAGCGCGGTATCAAGGTGACGCTGCGGACGGCGTCGTATCCCGGGGCGCCCGCGTCGGAGGTTCGAGACGGCATCACGATCAGCCGGGCCGGTGGACGTTTCAGCGTGTACCCCCGCGCTCTGGCCGCCATTGCCGCCGGACGTCTGGGTTTCGGATCGCTCAAGGGCATCCGCCCCGACGCGGTGATCGACACCCAGAACGGCATCCCCTTCTTCTCGAAGACCGTGGCGGGTGCGCCGGTCACGCTTCTGGTCCATCACTGCCATCGTGAACAATGGCCGGTGGCAGGCAAGCTCGTCGGCCGGATCGGCTGGTGGGTCGAATCGCGATTGTCACCGCGCACCCATCGACGTAGTCAGTATCTGACGGTGTCGCTTCCTTCGGCCGAAGAATTGGTGGACCTCGGTGTCGAGCGCGAACGAATTGCCGTGGTGCGCAACGGTGCCGATCGGCTCCCCGTCGGCGTCGACGCGGGTGGATCGATCACCAGGGCCGAGCGCCCCACCATCTCGGTACTCTCACGACTGGTGCCGCACAAGCAGATCGAGGACGCACTCGAGGCCGTCGCAGCCCTGCGTCCGACGCTTCCGGGCATCCATCTCGACGTCATCGGTGGTGGTTGGTGGGAGCAGAACCTGCGAGATCGCGCCGCCGAGTTGGGAATCGGTGACGCCGTCTCGTTCTACGGTCACGTCGACGAGGCTCGTAAACATGAACTCCTTGCGCAGTCGTGGATTCACCTCATGCCTTCGCGGAAGGAAGGGTGGGGCCTGGCGGTCATCGAGGCTGCGCAGCACGGTGTTCCGACGATCGGTTACCGCAGTTCCAAGGGCTTGACCGATTCGATCGTCGACGGAGTGACCGGGCTGTTGGTCGGCGGTGAGCACGCAGGCGACGGCGACATCGCCGATCTGACGCAGGCTGCCGGCACTCTGCTCCGCGACCACGAACTTCGCATGGTGCTCGGTGAGAAAGCTCGGGTGTGGTCCGGTGAGTTCTCCTGGGAGCAGACCGGCACCGGAGTGCTCGAGGTGCTGACCGCGCACAAGGACGGTCGGTGGGTCTCAGGACTGGCCGCGCCACGCGAGTCGAATTCGGTTCTGGTTCAGTCCGACTGAGATCAGCGCGATCGCACCCATCAGTATCCACGCGAGATGCGCAACTAGGACGGCAGTTCGGGCACCGGTCGAGGCTTCCTGCGCGGCAATGTCTCCCGGTACTCGGAATAGCGCGAGATCGTCGTCGGCGAAGACCTGTTCCAAGCCGTCGAGCGTGGTTGCCGAGTTGCCGAGTTGACCTGGTGTCCCGCGCTCGATCAGTACCCATCCGACTCCGAGATCGGCCAACTGCGTAGGACTTCCGCCGGCCAGCAGTAGGTCCTCGACCCGAGTTGCCCGAGTCCCCTCGCCGCCGACAGCACCACCGGCAACCACCAGTTGGCCGGTCTGCAGAACGTCGAGGGGCAGGAAGCGTGGTGCAGGGTCGAGTACCGGCGCATCACCGCTGTAGGGGAACGCGCGGAACATTCCGGCGGGAAGCACTGCAACGTCACCGGTTTCGTCTCGCAGTTGCTCGGTCACCACGGTCCAGGACCCGGGGTAGTGCACGGGCTTCAACGCGCCGCCGACACCCCACACCAGATCCGGCAGTGCCACGATCGTCACCACGACGGCGGCAACCGAGAATGCCGGGCGGGGGAGGGAGAACCGATTGCCTGCCCACATCACCGCGGCGGCCGCAGCAAGTGCGTAGAACGGGACGGCCAGCGCGACCCACTTCTGCGCGTCACGCAGTAGACCGGCGCCGGTGAACACCTCGACCGACCATCGGCCGGCGTCGAGACCCCACGGGGTAGCGCTCATGGTCGGAGCCAGCACCGCGAACAGGGCCAGCAGTCCGAGTCCACTGACAACAGGATTCCGGCGTCGGCGCCACAGAGCGGGCATACCGGCGAACACCACGACAAGCAGAAGAACTGTTCCCACCAATGCGAAGAGTGTTGTGCGCGTGGACGGTACCGCTGCCGAGTTCCAGATACCGCCGAGACCGGCGAGGCTGCCCAGCGTCGCGAGTCCCGGTTCTGCTCGGGCGGCAAAGGCGGCGACTCCCGCCGGATCGGAACCGTCGCCTGCTGCTCCGGATACGAAGGTGGCGACCAACCACGGCGAGGCGGCGACGAGGAACAGCCCGATAGTGCCGCAGACACGCCGCATGGCCGAGGTTCGGCCTCCTGGGGTGGCTACCACCACCAGCGCGGCCGTCAGAGCGAGCAGAGCGCCGGTAGGTGTCAGACCCGCGAATGCCAGTGACGCGGCCAACGCCCACCAGGACCCGGGCGTGGCTCGGCGAACTCCGATTCCGGCACACACGATCCACGGCAGTGCGGCATAACCGGTCAGCAGGCTCCAATGTCCTTGTAACAGGCGCTCGGCCACGTAGGGGTTCCAGAGCATCACCGTCGACGCGACCAGTTGTGGACCGAGACCGGCCGTCGGCAGCAGGACGGCGACCATGCGCGCCGCACCCCAACCGGCGAGCCAGAGCGCCACGAGCAGGATGAACTTGACCACCAGTCCGCCGTCGATCACGGTGCTCAACGCTGCGATCAGCGCGTCCTGGGGAACGGCGCGGGCTGCGGCGTCGGTGAGTCCGAGGGCGGAGTCGGTCAAGTACGAGCGCGGCGTGCTGACGGCGTCGCGCAGCAGGAGGTAGCCGGGGCCGAGCAGCGGTCCGAGGATCAACAGTGCCAGCGCCAGGCTGTACGCCGCAGGCAGGTAACGGCGGTATCCGGCTTGCACTGTCATGACGCGCACGATACGTGGTGCATCATTACTGCCATGCCTCGCCAACCACTCGATCGCGCCGCCGCGGCCGGGGTCGGCATGGTTTTGGTGGGATCGATGACGGCCAATGTCGCGTCGTACCTGTTGGCATGGTTGGCCAGCCGATGGTTGGGTCCGGTCGGCTACGGAGAGTTCGCGAGTCTGCTTGCCGCCCAGTTGGTACTTGCGGTTCCGGCTTTGGCGTTGCAGACGGTGGTCGCTCGCGAGGCGGTGCGTGGCAAGAGCACAGATGCGTTGCGGTCGTTGGGGTATCGATGCACCGCGATCGTCGCCGTCCTCGCGGTGGCGCTCACTCCGGCGATGGCGTGGCTGCTCGACACCGGAATCGTGGCGTCGTTCTCGGCATTGGTGACTGCGCCCATGTTGGTTCTGCTGGCCACGGAGCAGGGGTTGTTGCAAGGACACGGTCGATTCGGCACTCTCAGCGCCGTACTGGCCGGGGCCGGGGTGATGAAAGTCCTTCCGGCAGTGATCGTTCTGGCTTTCGGCGGCGGAGCAGGCGCGGCATTGGTCGCGGGCGCGGCCGGAACTGCGTTGCTGGTGGCGATAGTTCGAGTGGTCGACCGAACCGTCACGGTGAGCGAGGACCGGCCGGTGCGTATCGGCGTCGTCTCCGTGCTCGCGGCGTCTCAGGTTCAGCTCGCGCTGATCGCGTTGTCTTCGCTGGACCTGCTGATCGTCCGCGTCGTCCTCAGTGAGTACGACGCCGGTGTCTACGCACTCGGCGCCGTCGCGACGAAGGTGGCGTTCTGGCTGCCACAGGCAGTGGGCGTCGTGCTGTACCCGAAGATGGCGAATCCGGCGCACTCGGCGCAAGCGGTTCGCTCGGCGTTGGCGGTGCTCGTCGGTATCGGCGCCGTGTTGGTTCTGGGGGCGGCGGTTGCCGGCCCGCTGGTGCCGATGCTCGTGGGCGACGCGTACGCCGCCGTGGCTCCGATGCTGTGGGCCTTCGCCCTGCACGGTGCAGCGCTAGCGGTACTCCAGGGTGCCTTGCTGTCCGCAATCGCGTCAGAACGCACGCGAGTGGCCCTTCTGGCGTGGGCAGGACTGGTTGTGGAGGCGACGGTCATGCTGGTGTGGGCGAAGACGCCGGGAGAGTTGATTGGCGTCGCCGTGGTGGTTGCGTCGACGACGGCCTTGGCGGTGTCCGTCGCCGCAGTGCGAAGTGCCGACCGCGCCCGGCCGGCACCTCACAGCGACGTCAGTTCTCCAGACGCGTGAACAAATCGTCGAAGTAGTCGAGCGTACGCATCGCGGTGTAGACGGATCCGTAGTTGATGTTCCCGCCCGTGTAGACGACGTTGTCGCCTTGTACTGCGCGGATACGGTTCCACATCGCGCGGTCGTCGGTGACGGGATCCACGCCGGGCGCGGTGGTGACGATCATTCCGTCGGCCGAGTCGAGGGCAGTCACGAGGTTTTCGGTAGAGATCTCCTTCTGTCCCTCGACCGGCCACTGGAGCTGGACGCCGAGGTCTTCGGCCACCTGTGTGGAGATGCCCTTGCGGTTGACGCCGTTGACCTTCTGATTCACGTAGTTCAGCAGCACGATCTGCTTGCTCGCCAAGCTCGGGGCGTGGCGTTCCTTCAATCCGGCTGCCTTGTCCTCGTACGCTCCGATGACCTGACGGACGTCGGGGTTCTCGGTGCGATTCAGCCAACTCGCCAGCTGATCGATGTTCTCGCGCCACGGACGCGTGAAGTCCATCGGAAGCACAGGCGCTGTCTGGCTCAACTGCTGTAGCGGCCACATGTCGGAGGCCTCACCGATGTCGGTGCAGATGATCAGGTCCGGTTCCAGCGCGAGAATTGCCTCGACGTTGACCGGTGCCTCGAACACCTGTGCCGTGGGATCGGCCGGAACCCACGGCTCGGCGGCGTCGAAGCTGTACGCGATGACCGGCAGGCCCATCGCGACGGCTGGTTCGAGGTCGAGTCTGGAGTCGATGGCGACGACGCGCTTCGGGGTGACCGGAATGTCGTAGGTTCCGAGCGAGGTCGTGACCGTGCGCATCCCGGCCGAATCGCCCTCGGTACCGGCGGACCTCGCGCAACCGGCGGCGAACAGCCCGGAGAATGCAGCCGTGCCGACAACAAATCTCCGTCGCGTCAGATCGCTGACACAGATGTGCGAACCCAGAACTGTTGATGCGGGCATGTGGCTCCTCGTGTTCGGGGTGGTCTGGACTTCCAGAAAACGCTAAGCCCGCAACCACGCGGAGGGAACGACCCGTTGCGCCAATCCGTACGCCGATCCGGCAACAAAGCCCCGAAACGCAGCAGAGCGCCCCTTCCGTGTGGAAGGGGCGCTCTGCTTACTGTCTGAATCAGTCCTTGCGCAGATCCGGACGCGGAATCACCTGAGTGTCGTCCGAGGTCCAGTCGTGCTCACCCGGAGCCGGCTCGGGCGAGCCCTGGCCGCTGGGATTCTGGTTCGTTCCGCCGTGTGCAGCGCGGGCCGGAGTTCCGCCCTTGCCGCCGCGAATGCCGAGGAAGATACCGGCGATCAGCGCGATGACGCCGAGCACACCTGCCACGATCGGGACTGTGCGGCCGAACAGCGAGAGCTTGTCCATGCCGTCACGTGCCTGCTGGACCTGGTACTCGATGGTTGCTTCGTCGAAGGGCAGCGTGACCTTGAGAACCTCGACGTCGACCGAGTCCTTGTTGCGTCCGTAGTACTGGTGCAACTGCTCCTGGCCCTTGACGACGACGCCGGTCTTGGGCTCGACCCACAGGTCACGGACGTTGGTGTACCAACGCGTCATCGTGATCGGAGTAGCGCCACCGGGAACGCCCCAGGTGTCGGCGGGCAGGCTCAGCTTGTTGGTGGGGGAGTTGACGACCTTCGACAGGTCGACGGGATCGATCGTCTGCTGGAAGTGGTACACCTTCAGACCGTTGATCTCGGTCTCTTCGACGAAGTCGATGTCCTTCGTGGCGCGAGCGTTCAGGTCGAAGTAGGGGTAGCTCTTCTGTTCCGTGTTGAACGGGAACTTGTACTGCAGACCGTCGCGGGAAACTTCTTCGGCGGGCTGGTCGCTGGACGTCTGGACGGTTCCGACCGGATCGTTGGTCGGCATCGAGCTGACGCGATCGAGCGTGACGCGGTCCAGGGTTGCGGTCAGCAGTCCGGTGTCACCCTGCTTGTCGGTACGACGGACGGTCTGGCCGGCTTCGACGGTGATGATGTCGGCGTCGGACGGGTCCTGCGTGGTGACGTAGCGCTGAGCGACGATCGGCACGTTGGTGTCGACCTGTGCCTTTCCGCCGAGGAGGGCCGCCGAGTTGAGGACGCTACCGGTGCCTGTGGCGACAGTGGTCACCTCGAGGTCGAGTGGCGTCTTCTCCAGCTTGCCTACCGTGTAGGTAGGAATGAGGATGGCGATGGCCAAAAGGAAGGCACCGAGGCCCACCAGAATGCAAGGAAGTATCCGGCTCGGCCCTGAGCGTTCCGCCATGCTGTGACTCCTAACCCGTTAAGTCTTTCGAGGTTCCCCAACCGGCACAATATGAGCTGCGCAGATCGCATGGGGCCCCCGATGGACACCATGTGTGGCAGAACACTAACAGTCCACCGGCCCGGTTTGTCGCATGAGGGCATGAATTGGCCAGGCATTTTGTTGTGAGTCCCTGGTGGTTTCCCTCAATCGGCCTGGGGTGCACACTTATCCGTGATGATCAGTTCCACGAATTCCCCTCAGACGGTCCCGCCACAGGCTCGGGGCTTCGTTCCGGCTTTGGACGGTATGCGTGGATTGGCGGCGCTCGGTGTCCTCGTCACCCATGTCGCGTTCCAAACCGGTGAAGCGCAGTCCGGCGCGATCGGGCGCGCGTTCGGTCGACTCGATCTCGCCGTAGCGGTGTTCTTTGCCTTGTCCGGATTTCTCCTGTGGCGCCCCCACGCGGCAAAGGCCCGCGGAATCGGGCAGCCGCAGTCGACCGTCCGGTACTGGATCTCCCGCGCGACGCGCATTCTGCCGGCGTACTGGGTGGCAGTGGTCCTGATCCTGCTGTTCCTGCCCGGTGCCGGCGGGGGCTACCAAGTGTGGTTGGCGAATCTCGGGTTGGCGCAGGTCTTCGTGCCGTTGACACTCACCGAGGGCCTCACGCAGATGTGGAGCCTGTCGGTCGAGGTGGCGTTCTATGTTCTGCTGCCGCTGTTCGCGTATCTGATGGTGCGACTACGCGGAAACTCGGCCCGGTTCCGGCTACCGCTTCTGCTCGGGGTGTCGGTGTTGGCGCTGACGTGGGCTTTCATTCCGATCCCGACTCCGGACGCCATTCACCACGACAACTGGCTGCCGGGCTACCTGCCGTGGTTCGGCGCAGGCATGGTGCTGGCCGAGTTGGCCGTGGGCCCGTCGACGTGGATGCATCGCCTCGCGCACCGGCGGGTGCTCCTGACTTTTGTTGCGTTTGTGGCCTTCGTTCTCTCGTGCACCGATCTGGCCGGGCCCGAAGGTCTGGTGCGGCCGGAGCCGTGGCAGTACGCGATCAAGATTGCACTCGGCGCGATCATCAGTTTTTCGTTGATCGCGCCATTGGTGTTGCGCGATCAATCGCAGCATCGATTCCTGGCGAGCCCGCTGGCGCTGGCAATCGGACGCTGGTCCTACGGCCTGTTCATCTGGCACCTGGCCGTATTGAACGCTGTGTTCCCCGTGTTCGGCATAGTTCCGTTCTCGGGCAGCTTCTTCTACGTCCTGGCCCTGACGGTCGTCCTGAGCGTCGCTGTGGCCTCGGCCAGTTACGCCTTGGTGGAGGAACCGGCGCGCGTCGCGGTGACGCGCTGGGAGAAGCGTCGCCACATCGGTGAACCGGCAAAGGGCAACGCGGCCAACCCAGTCACGACCAAGGCCACCAACATCGAGAACTGAATCGCGAACGAGTCGCCCACGTAGCCGCCCGGTGCCCGCCACGGTCCGGTCGAGAGCAGCGTGATGCCGATCATCGCGGCCACGCCGGCGGTGCCGACGAGAATGCGTGCGGTCCGCGCCGGGCCGAAGATTCGCAGCGCGGCAAGTCCGAGGATCGAGCACACAACTGCGATCGCCGCTCCCACTCCGCCGCCGATGACGGTGGCCGCCGCGAGCACGCCCACCCATCCTGCCGCGACGCTGCGCCACGGACGGGGTGGTGTGAGGGACTTGGGCTCTCGGCGCGTAGGGACAAGTGCCGCGAACAGCAGCGGGATCAGCAACACGAGCCCGCCGAATATGCCGAGGCGGTACCAACGGTCGCTGGGGAAGTCGATGGTGACGGTTCCCGCGGTGCCTGCCGGTACGATCCAGCCCTGCTGCCAACCGTTCACGACCACCGGCGTCAGCTCGGAACCGTCCGGCGCCGTGGCGATCCAACCGATGCTGGTGCTCTCGGGATTGACGATCAGCTGATCGGCGGACGAGTTCGTGACGGTGAGTTCGCGGTGATTCGCCGTCCACGCGGTCGATTCGAGCGGTGTATTCCGCTGCGCGGCTGAAGGACCGACCGCCGCCAGGTCGAGATTGTCGACCGAGAATGCGGGGCCTGGTTCGACGACCACTTCAGGCTGTCCCGCCGGCAAAGTCGCCGAAGCGTCCAGACCGCACACACGTGCCTCGACGGGTGCGCCGGTCCGAAGTTGCGTCGCCGTCGCCGTGATCGAGGTGGGGAATTGCTGTCCGGCAACCGAAATGGTCGGGCCGTCGCCACAGGTGACGGTGACGGTGCGGTTGTCGAATGAGTCCGAGCCCTGCACTCCCGAACCGGCGATCGGGGTTCCGTCGGCACCGATGACGCCGACCTCGGCGAGGCCGGTGGGCTGCGCCTGGGCGAAGCCGAGCGCCGTCTGATCGAGGACCGGTTCCCAATCGGTGATGCTCAGGACGATCTTGTCGGTGGCGAAGGGGGAGAGGGTAATTCGACTGGTTCGAGGCGTGTCGTCCGAGGGTTCGGGCAGCTCTCGCACCTGCGGCCCGTTGCCGAGATTCACCGCGACGCTGGTCGGCAGCGACGGCAGGGTGCCGAGTCCCCGGGTGATGTCCAGGCCGGTGACCAGGGTGGGCTCGGGAAGATTGAGAGTCAGCGTCGGTTTCGGGCCGCCCGGTTCTGTGGTGCTCTGCGGCGCCGACCACGTGGTGCGTGCGTCGCCGTCGGTGGCAGCGAAGGCAGATCCGCGTGTGTCGCCGATGTCGCTCGAACCCGAAGCCGTGATTCGGCCTGGGACGGCAAGCAGATCTTCGAGGGCGTTGCCCTGACGCGCTCGGACAGTCAGTGTCGGTGTAACGACTGTGTTTTCGGGCACCGTGAGCGTGCGCTGGAAGCGGCTCGGCTCTTCCGGTATCGCCATGAATGCATTGCTGCACCGCACGCGGTCGGTCGAGTCCGCGCACGCGTTGCGACCGGGGAACTCCTGGCTCAGATTCCAGGCGTTCACGGATGCGCCCGTCGGCGTATTCGGCAGGACCGTGTCGAAACGGATCGGTACGGTCTTCGGTGCGCTGCGATCGGAGAAGTCTTCGACGGAGAGTTCGCTGATGCCGAACTGTGTTCCAGGCGATCCGTTTTCGGTGTGAGTCGCTGTGATGCGTACCCACGGAGTGGTGCCGCCCGGGATCGAGACGGTGATGGGCTCACCGGGACGCTCCACCTTCACCGCTGTGCTGCCGTTCGGTGTCGAGACCTCGAGCCATTTGACGGGAGCTCCGATTGCCGCGGCACTGGTGGTCAGATGAAGCAACCCACTGGAAATCGGTGTGTCGAAGTCGATCTGCAACCACTGGCCCAGTGCGCGCTCGATGCCGTTGCTGAACCAGCCGGTGGCGGGATCGCCGTCGACCGTCGACGCGGGACTGCTCGACGGTGAAGTGCCGCCCAGCTGGGTGGCATCCGAGGCGGCGCTGGAGACGGTGATCGAAGCTCCGATCCAACGGCCTTCCACGAGAGGCGTGTTCGCAACCGGGTAGTCGGGCACCAGATTGTAGGTACGACGAGCGTCGTCGGGGGTGCGCAGGGCGGAACTGTGGTTGTCGACCTGACCGAAATCGGTTTCTCGATCGCGCGGTGTGTCGGTGACGGTGACCGAATCGACGGGCAGTCCCGCAGCTTCGGCGTCGGCGGCAAGAATCATCGGCCCGGTCCCCGGAACCAGCCCGCTTTCGTGAAGTCGCACAGACGATTCCGGCCCACCTTGTACACGCGGAACCTGGTTCAGGTCGACGGAGTACGGGCCGCTGACCGCCGGGGTGCCGTCGGGCGGGGTGACCTCGAAGATCTCGATGGCTGGGTAACCGGGACGCAGATCGCTGTCCGCGACCAGCCCTTCGATCGGTTCGGGGCTGTCGTCTTCACCGAAGTGGGCGACTCGCTTGATCCCCGGCGAGCCTTCGACCGCCTGGTGCACGAGTATCGGCCTGGCCGAGCGCGACGTTTCGCCGTCGAGGTCGTTGCGCATCACCAGGTAGTGGATGCCCTGCCCCAGCAAGGTCTGTGCGAGGCCGTCCGACGGACGTCCGTCGGCGATGAGACGTTGCACCGAATCGAGCGCTCGGATGGCGCCGGGAGGGGTCAGCGGGACCGAGTCACGTACTGCCCACGGCGTACTCGCCAACGCCTGAAGCGGTTCGTCACGCGTCAGACCCCAGACTTGGCTGCCGAAGGGCGCTCCCGGGACGACCAGGGCACGTTCGGCTTCCGATCCGGGGGAGGTGTTGTCCTCGAGCCACTGCGCTGCTTCGTTCCAGTACGAGGGGACGTCCGGATACGCACCGCGGGGAGCGAGCTTTCCCGTCCAGGCCAAGGCGGTCGAGAGGGTGAGGGCAACGAGGATCAGGCTGGTCAGTGCGACCATCGGTTCGCGCTCGGGATGGGCGAACGCGCGGCGCCATCGGGCGAGTGGAACCGATCCCGGCAGTGGCACTTTGGCCAGCAGGTGTGCGAGTCCGAGCACCAGCGGCAGACGGACCAACGGCTCGAGCTTGTGGACGTTGCGCAGCGGCGCGCCTGCCGAGTCGAGGAACAGGCGCACCGACTCCGACACCGGCGAGCTGAGTTCACCCACGTAACCCGCGGCCAGGCCGGTGATACCGACGAACAGGATGAGCGTCAGCCGGCCGCGAGCAGGCATGGACCGCATGCAGAGCCCGGCGAGGCCGGCGGCGGCAACCAGGCCGGTGGCGACGACTGCTGCGGGTTGGGTGACCAGGACGGCGCCGGCAATGCGTTCGGGGGAGACGAACGGGGTCCAACTGTCCGTGCCGCGAAGTATCTCGGCGAGCGATGCCCACTGAGTGGTGACACCGGCGGACTCGATGTAGTCGAGAAACGGTGGGCTGATCTTGCCGAGCAGAAGTAGCGGCACGATCCACCAGAGGGTGCCGAGAGCGACGAACAGCGCCCACCACGCGGTGAACGTCAGCCATGTTCGGTTGGGTTTGTGCGAGAGCCACCAGATGATCGCGACCAGGCAGGCCGCGGCGGTGGCGACGGCGTTGATCGAACCCATGAGTGCGACGGCAAGCGCGGATTGTGCGGCCAACCGCCTCAACCCCCGTGAGCGGTCAGGGAGTCCAGGGACTCCTTTTCCACGCACAGGGCCGAAGGCCAAAACCACCGGCAACAACACCCACGGCGCCAACATCATCGGAAGGGTTTCCGAGGAAATCGAACCGAGCGTGGTCAGCACGCGGGGAGAAAGAACAAAGGCAACCGCTGCGATCACGCGCGAACTACGGCTGCCGATGCCGAGAGCCTCGGCAACTCGGATGATGCCCCAGAAACCTGCGATCAGAAGCAGCGCCCACCAGATGCGCTGGGTGACCCACGGCGGAACGTTCGCCAACTCGCCGAGCGCGAAGAACGGCCCGTGCGGAAAGAAATATCCGTAGGCCTGGTTTTGAACCTGGCCGAGCGGGGCCTGACTACTCCACTGATGCGAGGCGCGTTCGAGAAAACCGAACGGATTCTGCGTCAGGTCGTACTTGGTGTCAGCGGTGATCAGACCCGGCGATTGCAGAAAAGTGAGAAGAAACGCTACGACGGAGGCGCCGAACAGCCACCGCTTCGACAGGGGCTCTGCCGACGGGGCGGTGTCTACCGAAGACACCGCTGCGTCGGCGGAAGAACGGGAACTCGCGAGGCCTGCGCTCTCAGCGGCTGCCGTACTCAACCTGGTTCAGCACGGAAGAATCTGCGTTTCCGCTGCGGTCGATCTCGGGACGAGTGTTGTCCGACGCGGCGGCCGTGACACCGAAGATGACGCCGGCACCCAGAACGGCACCGATGACAGCGCTGGCCACACCGGGGACAAGGAACTTCGTCATCGCGGATCTCCCAATTGGTCGTTAGTCGGTCGTTCGCGGTCGGACGGACTTACCGGCCCGTACGAACTGCTCGGGTCAAGGTATCACCCGCACTCGAGAATCCGGACGATTACCCTCGTGACGTGCTGGTCAGTCGAGGGTTTCGGCGCCAAGCGCGGTCAACAGAGTGCGCAGTTTCGTGGACGTCTCGTCGAGTTCGTCCTGCGGATCCGATTCGGCGACGATTCCGCCACCCGCGCTGGCCCAGGCAGTGAAGCCGTCTGCACCGATCTCGGCGCAGCGGATGGCAACCACCCAATCGCCGTCACCGGCCTCGTCGCACCATCCCACGGCGCCGCCGTAGAAACGGCGCGGCTCCTCGGTCTCGCGGATGACTTTCAGTGCCGCGTCGGTGGGTGTTCCGCACAGCGCGGGCGTCGGATGCAGCGCGATGGCGAGGTCGAGCGCAGTGGTGTCGTTTCGCAGCGTGCCGCGGATCGGGCTGGCCAAGTGCCAGACCTCTTGAGTATTGGTCAGTTCGGGAGTTGCCGGCACCGACAGATCACTGCACATCGGTTGCAGGACCTCGCGGATCCACGACGTCACGAAGGCGTGCTCGGCCAGATTCTTCGTCGAATGCAGAAGGCTTTCGCCTGCCTCGCGGTCTTGATCGGCGTCGGCGGATCGCTTGGTGGTCCCGGCCAACGGGCGACACGTCACGACGCGCCCGCGTCGACTGACCAATACTTCGGGCGTCGCGCCGACCAGGCTGTGGCCCTCGAATTCGGCTCCCGCAGCAGAGAGGTCGACGGCAAAGGTGTTGGCGACGGGATTGAGCGCCGCCATGCGTGCGGCGAGCGCGGTTGGGGAGATCGGGGTCTGCGTGCGAAGTTCCACAGTGCGAGCCGCGACAACCTTGTCGATCTCTCCACTGCGGAGGCGTCCGATCAACTTTTCCACTCGACGAAGATGCTCCGACGACGACGGGATCTCCCGGTCAACTCGGGTCGTGGGCAGGGCCTGGGGATCGCGCGGTTGCCACGGCCGCGACGCGATCGTCGCCTCGGCGGGTTCGTACAACGCCGTTGCGGCAGCGGGGTCGAAGGGGAGCGCTCCGACGATCAGCTTTGTCGTACCTGCCGACAGAGCGTTGGTGGCCGCGTCGGAGCTGTCGAAGCTGCGTCGTACGCCGCGGGTGACCACGCTGTGATCGGGGCGCGAGAGAACAAAACCGTCCATGGTGCTTTCGACACTAGTCGGCCACGGATCAGGAATGCGCGAAGGTCACTTCCCCGGAGGGACGATCAACACCGGCCGATGACTGTGACGCAGAACATGATCCGCGACGCTGCTCTGCAGTAGCGACCGCAAACCCGTGGTGCCACGGGTGCCGGTCACGATGATGTCGACGTCCAATTCGTCTGCGGTTTCGCAGATTGCAGACCAGATCGCGGATCGGCACTCGGCGCTTCTGCCTTCGACGGTCAGGCCTGCGGCCTCGGCCAGTGCGACGCCCTCGGCGAGGGTGACTTTGGCGTCGGTGTACGCGATGTCCTCGACGTCGTCGTCGGGAACCCACTCTGGTTGCATCACCCCGGACAGGCCGGACATGCGAGCGGCCTGGCGAACCATGGGCTCCCAGGCAGTGACGAGAACAGCACGATTGGCGGAGAGGAAACGCCCCGCATAGTCGACTGCACGCTTGGCGTTGTCGGAACCGTCGTACGCGATGAGCATCAGACCTTGTGGCATCACGACCTCCTCGTCAGCGGGGGAATCGGTTCTCTTCCAGGCTACCGTCCCGATGTGCCCGTGAGGGAGTGTATGGGTACCGGGTCCGTTACGGTCGAGGTATGCGGATCAAGTTTCTGAAGGCTGCAACGACCATTGCATTGTGCGGAGGGTTGGTTGCGGGATGCTCGGGCGAGAACGGGACCGCTGATCCGGTTTCGAGCGCCCCGACCAGCACCAGCACCGAGATCACGTCGACGCCTGCGGCATCGAGCTCCGCACCCGTCGCCGCATCGTGCGGTAGCGACCTTCTGGCTTCGCTGTCCCTGCGTCAGAAACTTGCCCAGCTGCTCAACGTCGGCGTCACCGGGACCGACGACGCATTGTCGATAGTCCAGAACGAGGAGATCGGCGGCATCTTCGTCGGAAGTTGGACCGATCAGTCGATGCTCACCAATCGTGAAGTGCCGCAGGTTGCTTCGGCGTCGAAGTTGCCGTTGATGGTGACGATCGACGAAGAAGGTGGACGGGTTTCGCGCGTCGCGGACATCCTCGGGCCCGATCCGTCGGCCAGGGAAACGGCGCAGACCATGACAGTGGAACAGACGTACCAGATGGCACTCGAGCGTGGACGCGGTTTGAAGGATCTCGGGATCACCGTCAACTACGCCCCCGACGTCGACGTCAGCAGCCAACCCGACGACTCCGTGATCGGGGACCGCTCGTACTCCGACGACCCCCAGACCGTGGTTGCCTACGCCGGTGCGTACGCGCAGGGGATGCGCGACGCCGGAATCTTCCCGGTGATCAAGCACTTTCCGGGGCACGGCAGCGCGTCGGGTGACTCGCACCGGGGTGAGGTGACAACGCCGCCGCTACAGGATCTGATCGCGTCGGACCTGATTCCCTTCCGCGAGCTGTCGGGAACCGGAGTCGGCGTCATGATGGGTCACCTCGAGGTTCCCGGTCTGACCGAGCCCGGTACCCCTGCCAGCATCAGCCCCGCAGCCGTTGCGTTGCTTCGCGACGGAGTGGGTTACGGCGCAGCGCCGTTCACCGGCCCGGTATTCACCGACGACCTCAGCGGAATGCAGGCGATCACCGACCGATACGATATTGCCGACGCGGTTCAGGCTGCGCTGGTGGCTGGAGTCGATCAGGCATTGTGGCTGACCACCGACGACGTTCCGCGGGTTCTCGATCATCTCGAGCAGGCCGTCGCGTCGGGTGAGCTTCCGCAGACGCGGGTCGATCAGGCTGTGGTCACAGTTGCCGCTGCCAAAGGTGCCGTGACCTGCTGAGTCGAAGTCAGGATTCGACGCGCAATCTTACCGTAGAGTAAGATCGACATTTACCCTGTGGTTGGAGGAAGCATGGCCGGCGGTACCAAGCGACTGCCACGCGCAGTGCGTGAGCAGCAGATGCTCGACGCGGCTGTGGACGTGTTCTCCGACAGGGGGTTTCACGAAACTTCGATGGACACCATCGCAGCCAAGGCCGAGATCTCGAAGCCGATGCTGTACCTGTACTACGGCTCGAAGGAAGAGTTGTTCGCGGCGTGCATTCATCGTGAAGGGCTCCGCTTCCTCGAGGCCCTCGCCCCGGCCGGCGCGCCGAACCTGACTCCGCGTGAACAATTGCGCGCCGCTCTCGAGGGCTTCCTCGGGTTCGTGGGCGCAAACCGCAAGTCGTGGATGGTGCTCTACCGTCAGGCCGTCGGGCAGCAGGCTTTTGCGGGAACCGTGCAGTCCAGCCGTGATCGGTTGATCGAGTTGACCGCGCATCTGCTCGAGTCCAGCACCAAGGATCCTGATGCCGCGCACGATTACGGGATCATCGCCATCGCGCTCGTCGGCGCCGGTGAGGCGGTAGCGGACCGGGTCGCGGGTGGGGAAATCGAAGTGGATGCCGCAGCGGATCTACTCGAATCCCTCGCGTGGCGCGGTCTGTCGGGCAAGAAGAAGTCCGAATAGCCCTCCCAGTCACATCGCGTGAACGTATCGCTCCCCTTGTTGAACAAGGGGAGCGATACGTTCACACTGTCGGGGCGGGGTCGGAAACGCACCAGCCCAACCCAGTTCAGTCCTAGGTCAGCGCAGCGTCGCAGTGACGTGCGGGTAACCCTTCTTCGGGTGACGCAGTGACAGATCCCAGCCGTCGTCGGTGCGATCAGCGTAGGCATTCAGCGTCGCCGGTAGCAGAATCGGCTTGCCGAAACGCACGCTGTAGGTGACCTTGTCCGCGACGGACCCCTCGACGGTCCGCAGAACTGCCGCGGCACTCCACATTCCGTGAGCAATGGTCTTCGGGAAACCGAAAGCCTTCGCGCCCAGAGACGAGACGTGAATCGGATTGCGGTCGCCGGAGACAGCGGCGTACTTGCTGATCGTGGTCTGGTCGACGCGGATGGTGCTCATCGGCATCGGCGGGACCTCGTCGGCCTTGGGCTCCGGACCGGGCTGGCCGGACAGGGAGGTCTTCTGCTGGTTCAGGAAGCTCGAGGTCTGTCGCCAGACCAGTTCCCGTCCCACCCGAATTTCGGTGATCACGTCGATCAGCAGGCCCTTGCGGTGCTCACGCAGGTTCTCGGCATGCACCGAGAGGTCCAGCGGTTCGCTGACGGAGATGGGCCGCAGTGATTCGATGACGTTCTCGGCGTGAACGGAGCCGACGGCGGCGAAGGGGAAGTCCTTCGACACCATCAGCTTCATCACGGTCGGGAAGGCCAAGGTGAAGGGGTACGTGATCGGCAGAGTGTCGCCGAACCGCAGTCCGGTCACGCGGCAGTACGCCGCCAGATTGTCGGTGTCGACCTTCAGTCCGGTGAGGGTGAAGGTCTGCTGTGGCACCGAGCGCGAGTTGGACTTGTTCCACGGCAACAATCCCAGTACCGCGCGGGAGTAGATGTCGAGGGTCTTCGGCTGCTCGGTGAGCGCGACGGTCTTTGTTGCCATCATGCGCCCAGGAGGCTCTGGCCGCAGACGCGAACGACCTGTCCCGTAACGGCATTGGAGGCCGGGCTGGCGAAGTATGCGACGGTCTCGGCGACGTCGACGGTCTCGCCGCCCTGCAGGAGCGAGCTCATGCGGCGGCCGGCTTCGCGGGTGGCGAAGGGGATGGCTGCGGTCATGGCGGTCTCGATGAAGCCCGGTGCGACGGCGTTGATGGTGATGTTCTTCTTCGCCAGGACGGGAGCTTCGGCGTGTACGAGGCCGATGACGCCGGCCTTGGAGGTGCCGTAGTTGGTCTGGCCGCGGTTGCCCGCGATGCCGGCGATGGAGGAGACGTCGACGACGCGGCCGCCTTCCTTGAGGGCGCCCTTCTCGACGAGGTGCTCGGTGATCTTCTGCGGTGCAAGAAGATTGACGTTCATGACCATGTTCCAGCGGCCCTCGTCCATGTTGGCGAGGGTCTTGTCGCGGGTGATGCCGGCGTTGTGGACGATGATGTCCGCTCCACCGTGACGCTCGAGGAGGTGAGCTGCGAGGACCTCGGCTGCGTCGGCTGCCGTGACGTCGAGGGCGAGGGACGTGCCGCCGACCTTGTTCGCGGTCTCGGACAGCGCTTCGCCGGCGGCCGGGATGTCAGCGCAGACGACGTGCGCGCCGTCGCGGGCCAGGACCTCGGCGATGGTGGCGCCGATACCGCGGGCTGCGCCGGTGACGACGGCAACCTTGCCTTCGAGCGGCTTGTCCCAGCTTGCGGGCGCGACGGAATCTTCAGCGCCGACGACGATGACCTGGCCGTCGACGAAGGCGGACTTTGCCGAAAGGAGAAAGCGCAGAGTCGATTCCACGCCGGAGAGTCCGGTGGATGCCTTGGGGGAGACGTAGACCAGCTGAGCGGTGGAGCCGCGCTTGATCTCCTTGCCGACGCTGCGGGTGAAGCCTTCCAGAGCGCGCTGCGCGACATGCTCGTCGACGCTCGACGTTTCTTCCGGCGTCGTGCCGAGAACGACGACGCGAGCCGACGGTGCGAGGTTGCGGATCACGGGCTGGAAGAACTCGAACAGCTGCTCGAGCTCGCTGACCTGAGTGATTCCGGTGGCGTCGAACACGAGTCCACCGAAGCTGCTGTCGTGTGCCTGAGCCGCCGGGTAGTCGGAGAGCAGTACGCGAAGTGGTTCTGCGAGTCGACCCTTGCCGCCGATGAGGACAGGTCCGGCGAGTGCGGGTTCTCCTGCTTTGTATCGACGCAGGTTCTCGGGCCTGGGCAGGCCGGCCTTCGACGCGATGAATGCGCCGGGGGCGGACGAGAGGAACTGTGAATAGAGGTCGGGAGCTCCCTTGCTGGCTGCCACGGTCCTACCTTCTGTTGTGTTTCGGGTTGTCTCTCACCGGGCAATCGAAAGAATGCGGCGATAGACAAGTAACTTACTACTGAGTAAGAATAGTCTTCAACAGGTAATCGCACCATCCTTGGAGACGCAAGTGACAAGCAAAGCCCGTTCAAATGCAAAGCCCGCCGCACCGCGCACTGCACCGGCCGCAGCCGCTGCAAATTCTGCAGGTCAGCGCCGTCCGGTTGCGATCGTCGGCGGAAATCGCATTCCGTTCGCACGCTCGGACAAGGCGTACGCACAGGCGTCCAACCAGGACATGTTCACTGCGACGCTCGACGGTCTGGTGAGCCGATTCAATCTGCAGGGCGAGAAGCTCGGCATGGTCGTCGGCGGTGCGGTGCTCAAGCACAGCCGTGATTTCAATCTCATTCGCGAGTCCGTTCTCGGCAGCGCGCTGAGCCCGTACACGTCGGCGTACGACCTTCAGCAGGCGTGTGGCACGGGACTGCAGTCGATCATCGCCGTCGGCGACGCCATTTCGGCCGGCCGCATCGATTCGGGCATCGGCGGCGGCACGGACACCACGTCCGACGCCCCGATCGGCGTCAACGATCAGGCGCGCGAGTTCCTGCTCTCCCTCAATCGCGCGAAGTCCACGGGCGACCGCATCAAGCTGCTCGGCAACGTCCGTGCGGGCATGCTCGGCCTGGAAATTCCGCGCAACGGCGAGCCTCGCACCGGCAAGTCGATGGGTGACCACGCTGCGATCACTGCCAAGGAATTCGGCATCAAGCGCGAGGACCAGGACGAACTTGCCGCTGCCAGCCACAAGAACATGGCAGCTGCCTACGACCGCGGTTTCTTCGACGACCTCGTCACCCCGTTCCTCGGCCTGACCCGCGACGACAACCTCCGTCCCGGTTCGACCGTCGAGAAGCTGTCGACGCTCAAGCCCGTCTTCGGTACCAAGCTCGGCGACGCGACGATGACGGCAGGCAACTCGACGCCGCTCACCGACGGTGCTTCTGCAGTGCTCCTCTCCACCGACGAGTGGGCAGCCGAGCGCAATCTTCCGGTTCTGGCGCACCTCGTCGATTCCGAAACCGCTGCCGTCGACTACGTCCACGGCAAAGACGGGTTGCTCATGGCTCCCACGTACGCGATCCCGCGTTTGCTGGCCCGCAACGGTCTGACCTTGCAGGACTTCGATTACTACGAGATCCACGAAGCCTTCGCTTCGGTGGTTCTGGCAACCCTGCAGGCCTTCGAGTCCGACGAGTACTGCAAGGAACGCCTCGGCCTCGACGGCGCATTGGGATCGATCGACCGAAGCAAGCTCAATGTCAACGGATCGTCCTTGGCTGCAGGTCACCCGTTCGCGGCGACCGGCGGACGTATTGTGGCTTCCCTCGCAAAGATGCTCGCGGAGAAGGGTTCGGGCCGCGGCCTGATCTCGATCTGTGCGGCCGGTGGCCAGGGTGTCACGGCGATCATCGAGCGGTAACCGCTCCACAATCTCCCCATGCGACTGAAAACTGCGCTCACCTGCAGTGATCGTCGCGAGGGGATGCGTAATCGGGGATCCGGCCACGAGGGGTGGCCGGATCCCCGAACTCTTTGCAAACTTTTTCGCGCAGGCGTGTAACGCTGCAGAATAGCTACCGATATTCATGACAGCCCCGTGTTGCTGCCTGACCCCCGACCTGGCAGCAGCGCGGGGCTCTCGTATGTCCGGATATCCTGTATTGAGTTGTCGGTGAGCGCCGCAGCGACGGTTGATGCAGCGAGGAGCCAACAGGTGAGTGACGAAGAGGGTCCGTCCGTCGAGAAGACGAACAGCGAGGACTCGTCCCTCCCGGAACAGGAACTCGAGTCGGTCGAGGAACCTCAGGCGGTCGAAGAGACCGAGTCGGTCGAGGAAACCCAGTCGGTCGAGGAACCCAAGGCCACTGAGGACACCGAGGCCGTTGTCGAGGCTGAATCAGTAGAACCTGAACCAGCCGAAGCACCAAGGCCTGTCGACGAAGAAGCAAGCGATTCCACGGAAGCGACAGTCGACGAATCGGCAAACGAGGTCACCACCGTCATCCCTGTCGTCCCAGCGGAGGACGCACCGCCGACGGAAGTGGTCGACTCGGCTCCGGCGACAGAAGCCATCGACGAGCAGACAGAGCAGTTCGAGCCCCCGGCAGTGGTGGTTCCCCCGAAGCCGCCGCGTCCCGAGTTCGTGCAGCAGTACGACACCCAGCAACTCGAACCCATCCAGCAGCAGTACGAGCCTGTTGTCCGAGAACCAGAGGTAGTTGCACCCCCGGCGCCGCAACAACCGGTGGCGCCCGCTTCGCAGTCTTCCCGCAAGTGGGTCAAACCGGCGATAGCAGTCGGCGCCATCTTTGCCGTCGCAGCGATTGCCTACGGAGTGGACATCTTCACCTCGTCCGGGAAGACACCACGCGGCACTCAGGTCGCCGGGGTGGACATCGGTGATCTCACGCCCGCCGACGCGGAGGCCACGCTGCGCGCCCAACTCGGCCCGAGGCTCGTCGAACCGGTAGCGGTACATGCAGGCGGCGTCGACTCCGAGATCGTTCCCGCGTCTGCGGGTGTGGACGTCGACTGGTCGGCGACGCTGTCGGGCGTGAACGCTCAGCCCATCAACCCGATCACCCGCATCACGTCGTTCTTCGGCTCCCGCGAGGTGCCCGTGGTGTCGGCAATCGACCAGGGTGCGTTGGATGCGTCGATGGCGCAGCTCGCGGCGAACAGCGATCGTGCGCCCGTCGAAGGTGCAGTCGTGTTCGAGAACGGGAAGGCGACTGGTGTTTCGCCCGCTGCCGGTCAGGCGCTCGAAACGCAGCAGGCGGGTTCGACCTTCGCCGCTGAATGGTCCGATGGTGGCGTCGTCGATCTTCCGGTCGACGAGGTTCCGGTGACGGTCACTCAGGCCGGTGTCGATCGTGCGCTGCAGGAGATCGCTATTCCAGCTGTCTCGGGTGACGTCGTGGTCAACGGCCGTGACGGCAAGGTCGCGACACTCGGCGTCGATCAGATCGGCGAGGTTCTGACCTTCACGCCCGACGGCTCGGGTGGGCTGACTCCGCAGTACAACACGGATGCTGCGATCAAGATTCTGACTCCGCAGTTGGCGTCGACGGAAGTACAACCCAAGGACGCGTCGTTCACCTTCGCCGGTGGCAAACCGTCGGTTGTGCCCGGTGTCGTCGGTGATCTGATCAACTGGCCGGACACGGTCAAGGAACTTCCGGTTCTGTTGGGCAGCACGGCTTCTCGGGCAACGCCCGCCGTGTACGGACCGGTCCCGCCGGCGTTGACCACCGAAGCCGCGGAGGCCCTCGGCATCAACGAGGTGATCGGCGAATTCACTACCGGTGGTTTCGAATACGCGTCTGGTGTGAACATCGGCCTGGCCGCGTCGGAGATCGACGGGGCCGTGATCAAGCCCGGTGACACGTTCTCGCTCAACGAGTACACGGGCCCGCGCGGTGCGGCGCAGGGATACATCGAGTCGGGGATCATCAACAACGGTCGCCCGGACAAGGCTGTCGGCGGCGGTATCAGCCAGCTCGCGACGACGCTCTACAACGCGACGTATTTCGCAGGTATGGAGGACGTCGCGCACACCGAGCACAGTTACTACATCTCGCGGTACCCCGAGGCTCGTGAGGCGACCATCTTCGATGGTGCGATCGACCTGCAGTTCCGTAATCCGGCGAAGACCGGCGTGATGATCGAGACGATTGCGACGTCGTCGAACATCACCGTTCGGATCTGGGGAACCAAAACTGTCGATGTCACGTCGACGACCGGCCCGCGGACGTCGCCGACGTCGCCGAACACCGTGACCTTGCCGGAGGGGCCTGGCTGTGTGGCTTCGAGCGGTGCGCCCGGGTTCACGGTCAGCGACACTCGCGTGATCACCGACCACGCGAGTGGCGCCGAGATTTCCTCGAACACCCGAACCGTCAAGTACGACCCGGTGCCGATCGTGAAGTGCGAGTAGGGAACTACTTGCCGACGAGTGGGCCGAGGGTGCGGCCCGCGAGGTCGACGATGCCTGGCTCTTCGCCGTTGGTGATCAGGTTGATCACGACGCCGTCGATGCCGTGGTCGAGGATGCGCGTCTGAACCTGCTCGGCGACGTCGTCCGGGCTGCCGACGAAATGGCGTTCGGTGGCCTTGGCGACCACGTCTTCCGGCGCCGTGGTGATGTCGAGGCCACGCTCCGCGAGAAACGTTCGCTGATGGGCGCGAGCCTTGTCGCCGTCCTCGTCGATCATCATGAACGTGAGGAAGCTGGTCTCGAGGGTTGCGGGATCGCGACCGGCTTCGTCGCAGCGTGCCGCAAGTGCTTCCATCTTGCGCGGCAGTTCCGACGGGTCGCAGATGATGTTGAGGTGATCCGCGAAGCGAGCGGCGAGGCCGAACGTCTTTTTCTCACCGCCACCGCCGAGCAGGATCGGCAGGTCGTCGCGGACGCGAGGCTCGTTGATGGCGTCCTTGACGTGGTACCACTTGCCGTCGAAGGTGGGGCGATCACCGCGGAGCATCGGCGCGATGATCTGCAGTGCTTCGTCGAGTTTCTGGAAGCGCTCGGTGAATGTTCCGAACTCGTATCCGAACGAATTGTGTTCGAGTTCGAACCAACCGGCGCCGATGCCCAGGATGGCCCGACCGCCGCTCACCACGTCGAGGGTGGTGACGGTCTTGGCGAGCATGGGCGGATTGCGGTAGGTGTTTCCCGTGACCAGTGCAGACAACTGGATGGTCTCGGTGGCCGTCGCCAGCGCGGAGAGCGCCGAGTAGGCCTCGAGCATCGGGGCGTCCGGCGCTCCGATTCCGGGGAGTTGGTAGAAGTGATCCATCACGAATGCAGTGTCGAAGCCTGCGGCTTCGGCTTCGCGGGCCTGCGCTATGACGGTGGGGAAGAGGTCCTTGACCGGACCGCCGTAGCTGAAGTTGGGCATCTGGTATCCGAGGCGAGTGCTCACCGTTTCGACGTTACTCGCGATCGGTTGACCTGGCACGATTTTACCAACTCTATGGATTCCGTTGTGCTGGGCAGACTTCCGGAAGTCAGAGAAGTTCTTCGGCCGCTTCGCGTCGCTTGGCTCGCTGCTGGTGAAGCTTGACTGCCGCGATTGCGATGCCGCCACCGACAATTCCGCCGACGAGAGCGCCGACCCAGGTAGACGATTCTTCGTAGGAATCGAATTTGAGACGCGCCATGATGCCGACTGCGGCGACGAGGTACAGCGCGATGCCGATCACGACCCGGGGGCGGTTGTAGTTGGACAATACGTAGACATCGACGTCGCACCGAAGTGCATAGATGATCGTGATCAACGAGCCGAACAACGCAACGATCAGCAGGGCGAGCGAGATCCACGCCCCTGTTCGGCCGGCGACCCAGGGCAGAATCGCCGAGCTGACGAATATTGCCCAGAAGACACTCTGGAGTCCCACCGCCGAGGCTTCGTTCCAGACGTCGCGCTGACGCTCGTCCTTGTAGAAGTCGTCGTCCAGATCTCCGACGAACCGCATTGCCTTCATCATGGTGCTCATGCCGTCTCCTCTGGAATTTCTGTGGTGAGTTCCGATTCGGGTAAGGGGAAGAGCGCTTCGACGGTGGTCCCCAGCGCCAGGGCCAGGCGAAGTGCCAGGTAGACACTCGGTGCATAGTCACCGCGTTCGACGGAGACGATGCTCTGTCTGCTCACCTGACCTGCCGTGGCCAGTTGCGCCTGGGTGAGGCCGGCGAGGCGTCGGTGCTCCCGCACGTTGTTGTCGCCGGCCTTTCCAGTCATGCAAAAAGTAAAGAATACTTGTCACTAGATGTCAAGTTTGCTTGTCATATGAGAGGCTGAAGAGCATGCGTGAACGATTTCTCGAGATCGCCCTGGCCAATCCGGTGGTCGCAACGATCGTGGATCGTGCGCCGAAGCTGGGATTGCCGGAGTGGTACCTGACGGCGGGTGGGCTCTTCCAAACCGTCTGGAATCACATCGACGGCCGTGATCTCGGCGCCGGAATCAAGGACTACGACCTGTTCTACTTCGACGCCGGCGATCTGAGCTACGACGCGGAGGACCGTGTGATTCGTTCGGCGGCAGAACTGTTCGCCGATGTGGATGCCGATGTCGAAGTACGCAACGAAGCCCGCGTGCACCTGTGGTACGAGCAGCATTTCGGGATTCCCGGCGTTCCGTTCACCAGTTGCCGCGACGCTGTCGACCACTTCGCTTCCACAACTTGCTGTTTCGGGATCACCAAGGGATCGGATGGGACCTTGGACGTGTATGCCCCGCATGGATACGACGATCTTTTCGACATGATCGTCCGCCCCAACCCGGTGCTGGCGCCGCGAGAGGTTTACGAGGCCAAGGCAGCACGGTGGCGCAGGGAATGGCCTGCACTGACCGTGGAGCCTTGGCCTGAGACCTAAACCTAGACCTCGATCGGCGGATGCAACCTGTCCATGGTCCATTGCCGATTTCGGCGTGCAGCAAGTGAACTGGCGCCGAGTGAGGCGACGAGAAGGCCGCCGAGGACGGCGATCGAGACCCACAGTCTCGAGTCGATACCGCCGACGGTGAGTTGTCGTAGCCCGTTCACCGCGTAGGTCATCGGGTCGAACGGGTGGATGATCTGGAACGGTTTCGCGGTGGTTTCGACGGGATAGATGCCGCCGGCCGAAACCAGTTGCAGCATCAGGAACGCCAGGGTGATGACGCGTCCGACGGAGACTCCGAAGATGGCGTTGAATGCCTGGATCAACGCCATGTACGTGGCGGTGATGAGCATCAGGAATCCGACGGTGCCGAGGGCGTGTGTGGGGTGCAGGCCGACGGCGAAGTGCACGACCAGGTACATCACGATCACCTGGCAGATGCCGATGAGCAATGCCGGCCAGTACGAGGCGAGGACCACTCGCAGCGCGCCGAGTCCGTTTGCGATGGGCCGGTTCTGGAGCGGCTTGAGCAGCATCCAGGTGATGATGCCGCCCACGAACAGCGCGAGGGGCAGGAAGAACGGTGCAAAACCGGTACCGAACGTGCTTGCCCGGTTCTCGTACGTCTCCTGTAGTTCGACCGGGCTGGAGAGGGTTTGAGCGGTTGCGGTTCGCTGCTGATCGCTCCAACTGGGGACCTGACCGGCGCCCTCGGTGAGTTTGGTCGCGAGTTCGGCAGACCCGGCACGGAGTTGCTCGGTGCCGTCTGCGAGTTTGGCTGCACCATCGGAGAGTTGAACGCTTCCGTCGGTGAGTTGAACCAGTCCACTGCTGAGGGTTTGAGCGCCGTCGTTGACTTGCTGACCGCCGTCACGCAGCTGTACCAGGCCGTTGCGGAGTTCACCACCGCCGTTGGCCGCGGCGCTGAGCCCGGCTCGGAAGGTGCTCGACGGATCGTCGAGTTGGTAGGCGAGTTGTTGTGCACCGCTCTTGAGTTCGCCCAGTTGGCCCATGGTCGCTTCACCGAAACCCTGAGTGCGCAGCATGTCCTGGGCAGGCGCGAGGGCATTGGCGATCTGTTGGCTGACGGGATCCGGGTTCAGTCGAAGGCTGGCCACTGCCTGCCCGACCAGCTGTGCGACGTCTGCTTGTGTGTTCCCGAGGACACTCAGTTGGTCGACGACCTGGGTGACGCCACCACTGAGTTGGCTTGCGCCGTCGCCAAGTTGGACAGCTCCGAGATCGAGCTGCCCCAGACCGTCGGTCAGTGCGAGGACGCCGTCCGTGGCGGTGTTGATACCGGTCGAGAGTTGCGCTGTACCGCCGGCAAGAGTGGCTGCACCGTCACGTGCGGTAACCATGTTGTCGGCCAGAGTTTTCGAGCCCGACGCCAATTCGCCGGCTCCGGCGTTGGCAGTGTTCACTCCGGCCGAGAGCTGGAGCGCTCCGTCGGCGGCCTGCTTCAAACCAGCACCCGCATCGGTCAATCCGACCAGAACTGTCTCGACGGACTGCGCGCCGATCTTGTCGCTGACCTGACTGAGGACCTGCTGGGCGGCGTTTTGGCCGATGATGGTGCCGAGGTAGTTGTTGACGTCGTTGAAGGTGAACTGCAACTGAGCTTTGTGGGGGTCCTTGGTCGTCGGGGAGGCGACGGCCTCGCTGAAATTCTCAGGCAATGTGAGAGAGAAGTAGTACGTGCCGTCCGAGACTCCCTGAGCGGCTTCCTGCTGCGAGACCAGGTGGAGATCGAGCTCACCGGAATCGAGCAGCGCTTGGCTTACCTCGTCGCCCGCGTTGAGCTCCTGACCCTGCACCATCGCGCCGCGGTCGGTGTTGACCAGCGCGACGGGGACCTTGTTGACCTCACCGAACGGATTCCAGAACGCCCACAGGTACATCGCGCCGTACAGCAGTGGCATCAAGATGATGGTGACGAGTGCGATCCTGGGCATCGCGCCGCGGGAGAACCGCTTGAGTTCGGTTCCGAGAGACATTCCAGCGAGCATCGCGGTTACCTCGCCCCTTCTTGGTCGGGATTGGTGACTTCTTGGAGCAGGGTGACGGCATCGATGGGTGATCCGTCTGGCAGCGGGTTGACGGTCGACGCGATGATGGTCTGGTAGCTCCCCATCTCGACGAGTCGCTCGACGAGGTACGCACGTTCGGAGTCGCGCCGCACTTGTTCGAGATCGTCGACGACAAGCAGGGCCGGCTTTTTCGTGTTCGCGACGGCGATACGCAGCAGGATCGCCTCGAGTTCCCCGAGATCGCTGACGTACCGGCCGAGCGCAGGTAACGGATGATCGCCGAAGACGGGAGCGCACACCGCTTCGAGTTCGCGGTCTCCGGCGCGTCCGATGAGCTTGTACCAGGGCGCATCCCAGCGAATTTGTTCGGTGATCAGATCGCGGACGGTGACGGATTCGGCAAGCTCGTCGATGTCCTCGAACCCGGCGACCCCGGCGATCTCGAAGATCTCGCGGGGACGCGTTCGACCGAAGACGGACAGTGAGCCGGAACTGGCTTTCATTCGTCCGCTGAGTGTCAGAAGTAAGGACGTACGTCCTGAACCGGCCGAGCCTTCGAGGATGGTCACACCGCCCGCACGAATCTCGAGATTGACGGGTCCGAACACCGGCCCCCATGGGCCGTCGAGCGCCAAGTCCGTGGCGGTCAATGCCAGGTCAGGGGCGTAATCGGGTTGTGCGTGCTCTGGTGCGACCACGATGATCACCTGTCTGTTGATCTACTCGGCCTGCGAAAGAACCGAGTGCTGGTTCAGTGGACGTTCGTGCTCACCCAATCACATCGGTAGCGGGCGAGCGGTCCCATGAATGGGATGTGTCGGACACGTTCGACAACTTGAAGACCGAACGGTATGTATTCTGTTGGAAACGGAACGGGGGAGTCGAGGTGCCGGTTCGTAGACGCGGTATGTGTGCGTTACTGGTCATGGCCACCCTGTCGGTTGTCTCCTGTGCCGGCGAGCGCGAGTCGCCCCCGTTCGTGTCGAGCGAGAGGCTTTTCGAGTTCACCGGTCGCAATGTCGGACCCGTGACCGTTCCGCCCTTGCCTTCCGATCGGCACGAGTCCGAAGCAGCGCCGTACGGAGCCATCACCCTGTCCGGTGGGTGGAGCGGCGCAGCCAATGTCTCGCTGCCCGGATCCGTCACGTGTTTCGAGCACAACTGGGCGGATTCGCTGCCCGCCGGTCACCGCCAGTGGGCCTACGAGGTGCACACCAGTTCCTTTTACGAGTACGACGGCGGCGGCGAATATCCGGGACGTGATTTCCAGTTGCAGGTCTACGTGAACGAAAAACCGGAACCAGGTCAGTCCGGGGCGACGATGATGTTCTCGGATCAGAGCGGACAGTTCGTGTCCTTCGGCGGCGGCGTCGACAATTCCATCGAAATCGTCAGTTCTCCGGACCGCAGGCGCGTGGCGCTTTCCCTGGTGGGAACGGCGGCACGGCCCGGCGAACAACCGACGACGTCCGTACTGTCCGCACAGATCAGTTGCCCGACCGTCGAGCGCAGATGACCTCGGATTCCATGGACTGCTGAGCATGAAAATGCCGGCCCCGAAACGTTCTCGGGACCGGCACTTTTCATGAATCAGGAACGAATCAGAATGCTGCTTCGTCGATCTCCATGATGTCGTTCTCGGTGTTCGCGATGATCTCGCGTGAAGCGGTGAGCTCGGGCAGGACGTTCTTGGCGAAGAAGGAAGCGATGGCGACCTTGCCCTCGTAGAAGCCCTTGTCCTTGTCGGAAGCGCCGTTGTCGAGTGCTGCGAGAGCGATCTCGGACTGGCGGAGCAGCTGCCAGCCGATGAGCAGGTCGCCGACGGACATCAGGAAGCGGACGGAGCCGAGGCCGACCTTGTACAGCTCGGTGGGCTGCTCCTGAGCTCCCATGAGGAAGCCGGTGAGCGTGGCGGCCATGGCCTGGACGTCTTCGAGTGCGGTGGCGAGCAGTGCGCGCTCCGCCTTCAGACGACCGTTGCCGGCTTCGCTGTCGATGAAGGTCTTGATCTGTCCGGCAACGTGAGCGAGCGCGACGCCGCGGTCACGAGCGATCTTGCGGAAGAAGAAGTCCTGAGCCTGGATGGCCGTCGTGCCTTCGTACAGCGAGTCGATCTTGGAGTCGCGGATGTACTGCTCGATCGGGTAGTCCTGCAGGAAGCCGGAGCCACCGAGGGTCTGCAGGCTGTCCGTCAGGTACTGGTACGCACGCTCGGAGCCGACGCCCTTGACGATCGGGAGCAGCAGGTCGTTGACGCGGAACGCGGTGTCCTTGTCTGCGCCCGAGACGAGCTGGGCGACAACCTCGTCCTGGTGAGCTGCGGTGTAGAGGTACACCGCGCGCAGGCCTTCGGCGTATGCCTTCTGCATTGCCAGGCTACGACGCACGTCGGGGTGGTGCGTGATGGTCACGCGCGGTGCTGCCTTGTTGGTCATCTGGGTCAGGTCTGCGCCCTGCACGCGCTGCTTGGCGTAATCGAGAGCGTTGAGGTAACCGGTGGAGAGGGTGGCGATTGCCTTGGTGCCGACCATCATTCGAGCGTGCTCGATGACGTCGAACATCTGGGCGATGCCGTTGTGGACCTCGCCGACCAGCCAGCCCTGTGCGGGGATGCCGTGGCCGCCGAAGGTGACCTCACACGTGGCGGAGACCTTCAGGCCCATCTTGTGCTCGACGTTGGTGACGAAGACACCGTTACGCTCGCCGAACTCTTCGGTCTCGAAGTTGAAGTGCGTCTTCGGGACGAAGAACAGGCTCAGGCCCTTGGTGCCCGGTCCGGCGCCTTCGGGGCGAGCGAGAACGAGGTGGAAGATGTTCTCGAACAGGTCGTCCGAGTCGGCCGAGGTGATGAAGCGCTTGACGCCCTCGATGTGCCAGGAGCCGTCGTCCTGCTTGATCGCCTTGGTGCGTCCGGCACCGACGTCGGAGCCGGCGTCGGGCTCGGTGAGGACCATCGTGGCGCCCCATCCTCGTTCGACGATGGTGGCGGCCCACTTCTTCTGCTCTTCGGTGCCGTTGTTGAACAGCACGTCCGCGAAGGCGGGTCCGGCCTGGTACATGTGCGCTGCAGGCTGTGCGCCCAGGATCAGCTCACCGATGGCCCACACGACGGAGCGGGGAACCGGCACGCCGCCGACCTCTTCGCTCAATCCCATGCGGTACCACTCGGCATCCCACAGAGCCTTGAACGACTTCTTGAAGGATTCCGGAAGTGCAACGGTGTGCGTCTCGGGATCGAAGACAGGGGGGTTGCGGTCCGCATCGGCGAAAGATTCGCCAAGCGGTCCCTCGGCCAGGCGTGCGACCTCTGCCAGCATGTTGCGGACAGTGTCGGCATCCAGGTCGCCCCAAGCGCCTTCGCTCAGTGGCTTCTCCAGTCCGAGAACCTCGAAGAGGTTGAACTCCAGGTCCCGAACGTTGCTCTTGTAATGGCCCATGTCTTCTGCTTCTCCCAGTGAGGTGGTGCGGTCCAGCACTCCTAGTACCGCCCGAAGTTTATTACTCGTCGGTAACTTAATACATGTTACTAGCCGTTCTTTGCATTGCCAACACCGGATTTGCGTCCGATGACAAGCGCGTCGACCGCGATTCCCGTTTCGGTGTGCCTGTGGGGATTTCCGGCGATCTCGAACTCGAGCTTTCCGCGGAACTCCTGCATCAATTCTTCTGGTGTGTAAAGGATTTCGGGATCTTGCGGCCCGCCGACGCCGTAGTCGATGTTGCTTCGGTCGTGACCCAAAATCATGAGGATTCCGTCAGGTTTCAGAGAATTTATGGCACGGTTCACAACCAGGGTGCGTTGTGGTGCGGGCAGATGAAGGTAAAGAAGCAGGGCCAAGTCGTATCCCTGCCCGTTCCTCGAGGCGTAATCCGCGACGGTGACGTCGCCGCATCGGTAGTCGAGCCGGTCGAGAACCGATCGGGGCGAGCGGGCCGCGATCGTGCGGGCTTTCTCGATCGCGACGGCCGAGTAGTCGATCCCGGTGACCTCCCAACCGCGGGTCGCGAGCCACAACGCGTTACGGCCCTCGCCGCACGCCAGGTCCAGTGCCTGGCCGTGGGGGAGGGCCGTCGCGTATTCCACCAGCAGTTCGTTGGGAGGAGCGCCCCAGACGAGCTCGGTTTCTTCGTACTTCTTGTCCCAGGCCGCCGCATCCATAGATGACGACGGTAGTGCCACTCAGTGGTTACGCACTCCGTCCATCGGGTTCTTGCGTAGAGCGGCGCGCGTCGGGATCGCGATGGAGACAAATCCCAGAACAGCGGTCACCGCGACGATGGAACCGTAGATCGCCGGTGAAATCGCCGGGATCGGCTGCCCGGACACCGCTACGGCAATGCCCATCAGAGGCGGCAGGGCGATCAGTGATCCGACCACGATGGCGATTCCCACCACCATCAACGACTCGATGCGCATCATTGCTCGGACCTGCCTCGTCCGCGAGCCCACCAGTTGAAGGAGCGCGAACTCGCGGGAACGCTCGGCAGTGGCGGCGACCAGGGTGTTCACGACTGCGACTGCGAGATAGCCGAGCAGGACGAGGACGGCGAGGATGCTGACCCACGACTGCATACGACGCTGATCTTCGCCCGCGGCCCCGAACTGGTCCTGGTTCATCGCGGCGATCGAGGGGAACGAGCGCAACGACTGCTGGACTTCGGCCGACCGTCCGGGTTCGGCAGCAACCAGAACGGTGTCGATCAGAGCGTCGGTGGAGTGCTGACGCAAAGTCTCGATCGGCATGGTCACGTCCCCGAATCCGAGGCCGCGACCATATTTTGCGACGACCATGGGATGTACCAGTGTTCCGTCACCCAGATAGAGGTCGACGCGCTGGCCTACCTTGGCTCCGAGGGTGAAGGCGCCGTCTTCGCTCACGGCAACGGTATCGCCGGTCAGAGCGCTGAGGTCGCCCTCGGTCACCGCGAGATCGAGGGTCGCGTCGGCGCTGGCGGCGTCGATGCCCTGGGCCGCGATCGCGCTGTCGGCTGAGCCGCCTTCCTCACCGCTGGGTACCGGGAGGACTTGACTGCGGACCACCGGGTTTGCCGCACTCACTCCGGGCACCGATGCGATCGACTCGAGGAGCGAGGGAGCGATACCGGCTGGTGCGCCGACGATCAGGTCGGCGGTGACGCCCTTGATCGACTGGTTGGTCGCCTCGGCGGCGACGGTGCTCTGGCTGAAGAACTGCACCGAGCCGAGCGCGATTGCGAGAGCCAACGGAACAACCGCCGACGAGAGCCGTCTCGAATTGGATTCGGCGTTGGCGGCAGCGAGAACTTTGGACGCCGACCCACTGCGGCGCAGCGGACCGCCGATCACCTTGATGATGCCGCGCACCAACAAGGGGCCGAGCAGCGCGACCGAGAAGATCAACAACAGTGCGCTCGAACCGGCTCCAGCGGCCGCCACGCTGCCGGGCAGGAAAGCAGGGAGGACGCAGGCGCTGAGGCCGGCGGCGCCGAAGATCAGCCCGGTGACGATGCGTCCGCGGCTCAGTTTCGCCGGGCCGCTTTCGGATTCGCGAAGCGCTTCGACGGGGTCGAGCTTCGCCGGTCGTCGTGCCGCGATCGCCGCTGCCGCGCGGGCAGTGAGTACGCAGATCAGGAAAGCTGCGATCGCCGGAAGCGGGCTGTAGGCCAGCGCGAAATCGGTGGGCATGACCCCGGCGTCGGCGAACTGTGCGCCCAGCACTCGGGCGAGCAGGTATCCGGGCACCGCGCCGAGAGCTGCCGCCGCAGCAGCAACGAGCAGCACTTCACGTCCGATCATGACGTGCACTTGCCGCGTGGTGGCCCCGATTGCCCGCAACAGAGCGAACTCTCGGCGCCTGGCGTTGATCGAGAGCGACAGCGTGCTGGAAACGACGAACATACTGACCATCAACGCGAGACCGGCAAACGACGCGCAGAGCACGATCAACTGCGTCCGCGCAGCACCGGCGTCGAGGAATTCGATGCCTCCGCGTGCAGTGCCGGTCGAGACCTCCGCACCGGTTCCGGCGAGTGCATCGCGGGCGAGAGCGGCAGCATCCACGCCTTCGGGAGCGATCAATCCGACTGCGGTGACAGCGTTCTGGTGCGGCCACAACCGTTCGGCCTCTGCGTCGTCGAGGAAGACGAGTGCCGGACGGTCGGGTGACGGCACCGAAGCCGAATCAGCTGTGCCGACGACGGTGTACTCGTCCGTTACCGCGCCGTGAGCCAGCGTGATTCGCTCGCCGAGCGCGGCGCCCGTGGTCGAGACCACCTCGTCGCGGCTCTGCGGAGCGCGCCCCTCGGTGAGCGAGTACGGCGCCAATTGTGCTGTGTTCCAAGGATGTGCATCGAGTACGACGCCCTCGGCGGTGCTGACGGGGACGGAGATGTCGGGAACCACGGTGACATCGAGTGCGTCGAGCTTGCGGACCGTATCGCCGGCGAGGAGAACTCGCTCGGCAAAGGGCTGATCGGCGTCTTCCTTGACCTCGAGCGCCTGTGGCGCACTCACGATGGCGTCGGCACCGGCGTAGAGATGTGGTGAGACACCGCCTCGCACTCCCGATTCCAGCAGCACACCCAGACCGCAGGTGAGGAGCGCTGCGCAGAATACGGAGACGAACACGGCGACGAGACCGGAGCGATGCGCTTTCAGGTGCGCAAAGGTGTGCGCTTTCATCATCACCAGTCCCCGAGGTGTGTCATGCGCTCGGCGATCTGCTGCGGGGTCGGGCGGTCGATGTGCCCGACAAGTTTCCCGTCGGCGAGGAACAGCACACGATCGGCGTACGACGCGGCCACCGGGTCGTGCGTGACCATGACGATGGTCTGGTCGAACTCGGCGGCTGTCCGGCGCAACAACTCCAGAACCTGCTTGGCGCTACGGGAGTCGAGGGCGCCGGTCGGTTCGTCGGCAAAGAGTGCGTCGGGGTGGGTGACGAGGGCGCGTGCGATGGCGACGCGTTGCTGCTGACCGCCGGACAACTCGGAGGGTTTGCGCTTGCGGTGCGATCCGAGTCCGACGGATTCGAGGACGAAGGTCAGGTACTGCTTGTCGGCTCGTCGCCCGGCGAGGAGTAGGGGGAGCGTGACGTTCTGCTCGACGTCGAGAGCGCCGAGCAGGTTGTAGGCCTGGAAGACGAAACCGATGTGATCGCGACGGAAGATGCTGCGGGCCTTCGGCTTCAGCTGTGAAATTTCGGTATCGCCCAGCCACACCGATCCGCTGCTCGGTCGGTCGAGGCCCGCGGCGCAGTGCAGGAAAGTGCTCTTACCTGATCCGGACGGGCCCATCACTGCGGTGAAGGTGCTGCGCGGCAGAGTGAGGCTGACGTTGTCGAGGGCGGTCACGGCGCCGCGGCCGTTGCCGTAGACCTTGCTGACCCCTTCTAGTCGCACGGCAGATGTTCGAGCTCCCGTGGCACCAGGGGCCGGCGAGGCGAGGACCGAGTGTCGATTCTTCATGGGAAGAACGCTATGGAGATTCGGCATTCGTCGACATCCAGCAGAGTCCCGAATCAATGGTGTAGCCAGCTGTAGTGGATCGTGCGGTGTGGTGCGGCATGCTGGGGCAGTGAAGAAGAGAACCAGGGCTGCGGTGTACGTGCTCGTCGAGGGCGCGGCAGCTGTGGTTTCCCTGTTCTTGCTGATGGTCGGTCTCATTCTGTTGTCGCTCTCGATTCTGATCGTCGGCTGGTTGCTGTTGCCGTCGTACGTGCGAGTGCTCCGGTGGTGGGCCGGCCTGGCTCGCAAACGCACCGCTGCGTACACCGGACGCCCTGTTCTGCAGCGATACCCACCGATGCCCAGCAATCCGACATTCGGGGACTGGAGCCGGTTCCTCACCGATCAGTCGACGAGGCGCGACGCGGCCTGGTTGTCGATTCATGGTCTGGGTGCTTTCGTCGCGGCGATGCTGACCATTGCTCTGCCACTCGGTGCGCTCAATGCGATTGCCGTCCCGCTGTACTGGCAGCAGATGCCCGCCGGTGAACCCGTCAACAACCCGTACCCCGTGACGTCGTGGCTGGGCGCTGCCGGAATGCCGTTGATCGGCATCCTGTACTTCCTGATCGCGTGGTGGTTGATCCCCGCGATGGCGAAATGGATCAGCTGGTCGACCACGACTTTGCTTGCGCCGGATACGCGTTCGGACCTCTCGAAGCGCGTCACCGCCCTGACGGCCAGCCGCGCTGCGGCGCTCGACGCGCATTCGGCCGAACTCAAGCGCATCGAGCGGGATCTGCACGACGGAGCGCAAAACCGTCTGGTCGCGGTGGTGATGATGTTGGGGATGGCCGAGCGGTCGTTGCAGAACAATCCGGACCAGGCTCTGCCACAACTGCATCGGGCCCAGGATGCGGCCACCGAGGCGTTGAGCGAACTCCGGACGTTGGTGCACGACATCTACCCGCCGATCCTCGACGAGTTGGGTCTGGAGGGCGCGATCTCGGCGCTCGCCGGGCGCTCCGCCGTGCCCTGCGTACTCGAGATCGACGAGCTCCGCCGTGCCCCGGCTGCCGTCGAGGCTGCTGCGTACTTCGTCGTCGCCGAGGCCTTGACCAACGTCGCAAAACACAGCGGAGCCCGCAGGGTCACCGTCACGGCACGGACGGAGACGTCGGACGACTCGTCGGGTGAGACGATGCTCATCGACGTGATCGACGACGGTCACGGCGGCGCGAACGAACGCCCGGGCGGCGGCGTGGCGGGTATTCGACGCCGGGTCGAGGCTTTCGAAGGAACCGCAGTATTGGAGAGCCCGGAGGGTGGACCGACAACGATGAGGGTGGAACTACCGTGCGGATTCTGATTGCCGAGGACGACGCTCTCCTGCGAGAGGGGCTGGCACTGCTGCTCCGCGGAGAGGGCTTCGAGGTGTCTGCCGTCTCCGACGCCGCACAGTTCCTCACGGTGTTCGAGGAGACAACCCCCGACGCCGCGGTGCTCGACGTCCGGATGCCTCCTACTTTCACCAACGAGGGACTTCGAGCGGCGATCGAGGTGCGCAAGCTTCGCCCGGGCTTTCCCGTCCTGGTCCTTTCCGCGTACGTCGAGGATCGCTACGCCGGTGAATTGTTGGCAGGAGGCGCCGGCGGGGTCGGGTACCTGCTCAAGGAACGGGTCGGGAAGGTAGCCGAGTTCGTCGACGCATTGAACCGGGTCGTCGACGGTGGAACGGTGATGGATCCCGAGGTCGTATCCCAACTGATGAGCCGTCGACGCGCCGACGATCCGATCAGATCGCTGACTCCACGCGAGTCCGAGGTTCTCGGACTGATGGCGGAGGGGCTGGGAAATCAGGAAATCGCCAGGAAACTGGTCGTCAGCGACACTGCTGTGAGCAAGCACATAGGAAATATCTTCGCAAAACTCGGCCTGTCGGCTTCCGAAAGCGGGCATCGTCGTGTTTTGGCAGTTCTAGCTCATTTGCGCGCCTGATCGTGGATCTGGACTACATACCTGACCGAAGCGTAATGTGAGCCCGCCTCATGTTGTTGCCGTGATCGAACGGTGACCTGAGAGGCAGGGGCTTATGTCCTGTACGTAACGTGTGATGTCGAATGCGCGTCATCACCAGAAACCAACGAGGAGATCGATCAATGGGTAAGCCGATTGCCAGTGTGGCCGGAGGTCGGCAGTCCGTCCTTCTCGGGCTCGGCGTTCACCGCCCGGAGCGAGTCGTGACCAACGACGAGATCTGCGAGCTGATCGATTCCACCGACGAGTGGATCCAGACGCGATCGGGTATCAAGTCGCGCCGGTTCTCCGGCGAAGGTGAAGGCATCCTCGCGATGTCGATCAGCGCTGCCCGTAAAGCACTGGACGTCAGCGGCATTGCACCCGAGCAGATCGGCGCCGTGATCATCGCGACGTCGACGTGGGACCTGCAGACTCCCCAGGCTGCGTCCATCGTCGCCCACGAACTCGGCATCAAGGGTCCGGCTGCATTCGACGTCGCGGCAGGCTGCGCCGGTTTCTGTACCGCTCTTGCAGTGGCCAGCGACCTCGTTCGCGGCGGCACGGTTGATCACGTACTCGTCGTCGGCGTCGAGTTGATGAGCGAGGCCACCGAGCCCACCGATCGCAGCGTGCGCTTCATCTTCGGTGACGGCGCAGGCGCAGTTGTCGTCGGCCCGAGCGATACCGTCGGAATCGGCCCGGTCGAGTGGGGTTCGGACGGCAGCCAGTCCGACGCCATCGTTCAGGAGCCCAGCTGGCTCGACTACACCAAGAACCCGACCGGACCTCGTCCGTGGATCAAGATGGCCGGCACCGCGGTGTTCCGCTGGGCTGCCTTCGAGATGGGCAAGGTCGCCACTCGCACCCTGGAGAAGTCGGGGCTGGGTATCGAGGACATCGACGCTTTTGTGCCGCACCAGGCAAACCAGCGCATCAACGAGGTCATCGCTCGCAGCATGAAGCTGCCCGAGGGCTTCCCCGTCTCCAACGACATCGCCGAGACGGGCAACACGTCCGCGGCCTCGATCCCGCTCGCCATGGAGCAGATGCTGCGCGACGGCCAGTGCAAGCCGGGCGACAAGGCATTGCTTCTCGCCTTCGGTGCGGGCCTGTCCTTCGCCGGTCAGGTTGTCGTCATGCCGCCGTTGGCTGGAGCAGAATCCGCCTGATTGTTCCTTTCGCAAGGGCGCCTCGAACCCACGGTTCGGGGCGCCCTTCCGTTTCCGTCCGGATCGTCGAACGTCTGCGATGTGGCACTCTGGCGAGATGGTCGAGAACGTGGGGGAGTCCGAACGGGAGTCCGAACGTAATGGTGTGACGGGCGGCAGCTTGGCGAAGATGGGCGGGCAAGTGGCGCTCGCCAGCACGGTCAGTCGGATCACCGGCTTCGTCCGCACCCTTGCCCTTGCCGCGGTCCTGGGCATCGCCCTCGTCAGTGATGCGTACAACGCGGCCAACAGCTTCCCGAACATGGTCTATCAGCTCCTCCTCGGCGGGATTCTCGCCAGCGTCCTGCTTCCGTATCTGACGCGGCAACGGAGCCGTGGGCGGACGCTCGAACGAGAGCAGACGCAGCGCGTTCTCACCGTCGGAGCGCTGGCTCTTGCGCTCGTGACGGTAGTGGCCGTGGTGTGCGCGCCGCCTCTGGTCTCGGCCGTGATCGATGATCCGGCTCAACGAGAGCTCACGACGCTCTTCGCGTACTTGCTTCTTCCGGAGATCTTCTTCTACGGCGTCACGGCGATGATGACGGCTGTGCTCAGCGTTCGATCGGTATTCGGCGCGCCGGCCTGGGCACCGGTGATCAACAACGTCGTCCTTCTGGTGACGGTCGCGGTCTTCCTGTGTATCCCGGGGCCGGTGGCTCTGACTCCCGAGTCGATGACCACCGCGCAGGTTCTGGTGATCGGTATCGGCACTCTGCTCGGGATCGTGGCGCAAACCGCCGTCGTTGCTCGAGCGCTGCACCGCAACGGGTTTCGGTGGCGCCTTCGCGTGCGCGTCGTACCGCACACCTGGCGCCCGGTGCGCGTCGGGGCGCCGTTGCTCGGCTGGGTACTTGTGTACGTCGTTGCCGGCCAGATCGGTGTGTGGGTGACGATGAAGGTCACTCTCTCCCGTCACGTCTACTCGATGTACACGCACGCGGATCTGCTGTTTCAAGTGGCGTACGGCATCCTCGGTGTGTCGTTGTTGACGGTGCTGATGCCGCGGATCGCCAGGTCGGTTGCTGCGGGTGACGACGTCGGCGTCGTATCCGATCTCGGCCGGGGAGCCCGGTATTCAGTGGTGGCGCTGATTCCGGTCACTGTGGCGCTCATGGTGTTCGGTCCCTCGTTGACCACCTTGATCTTCTTCGGCCGGGTCGACGGCAGCAGTGCCCGGTTGATCGGGACGGCCGTTGCGGTCAGTGCATTCGGGCTGGTGCCCTTTGCGATGGTCATGCTTCAGCTGCGAGTGTTCTACGCCGACAACAACACCCGAACTCCCGCGCTGATCGCCCTGGTGATGGTGGTCGCCAAGACTGCGCTCGTCCTTCTTGCGTCACTGTCGGCGAGTGACGAAAGGCTGGTCCTGGCCGTCTGTGCCGCCGGCTCGTTCTCCTACGTGTGTGGAGCGGTACTCGGCCACATCCTTCTTCGAAAGCGATACGGGCTGTTGGGATTCCGTCGCGTGCAGGCCACCGTCGGAAGGATTTCGGCGGCGGCAATTCTGGCAGGTGGTTGTGCGCTCGCTTTGGTGGTGGCGGTTCAGAACCGAGTTCCCGAGCCCAGGCTTGCTGCTGTTATTTCATTGTCGGCGGGTGCGGCCGTCGGTGCCGTCGTCCTGTTGGGTGCATGCAAGGTCGTCGGTGTTCCCGAGATTCGCCGGGCGCGAACCCTACTGCTGTCCTGAGGACAAGAGCGGTACCAGCAGTTCGTCCGGAGTGAGGGCGCCGTGCTGTCCACGGAGTCCGGACAGTCCCGATTCGACAGATCGACGTACGACGGCCACGTCCCCGGACGCAATGGCGATGACATCACCGATCCGGCCGTGATACTCGGAATGCACTGCAGGCCCGAACAATCCTGCGACTATGCCCTCGGACCTCGTCCCGATCCACATGCGGTCACCCAGTTCGGCGCGCCAGCGGTCCGCAACATCTTGTGCAGCGCCTTCTCGGGTGTGGATGTGACGACATCTAGGTTCACCGGCAAGAGCGAGTACATCTTTGGACAGAATCGGAGTGTTGTCGAAGTCGATCTTGTTCTCGTCCGACACGTCGACCATTCCGTGGTCTGCCGTCACCAGCAATCTCACGTCCGGACCGAGAGCCGCGGCGAGTTGCTCGACCAGTCGATCGACCAGCATCAGTTGGAAAATCCACGGCTCGGACTCGGGTCCGTAGACGTGGCCGAGTGCATCGATCTCGCTGATGTAGCAGTACGTGAACGTGCGGTCGGCAGATTTCGACGCCGCCACGGTGCGAGCGAGGAGGTCTCCGTATGCCTGGATTCCGGCGAACTGGGCACCGCGCATCCCGGCACGGGTGAGGCCGCTGCCGTCGAACTTCGACGGTACGACGGTTGTAACGGTGATGCCGGCTGCGGCGGCGCGATCGAACGTCGTGGCCTGCGGCTGCAGGGTTTCCGGGACGATGGAGTCGGTCTGAGATTCCTTCTTGCCCGCGCTGTGCCAACCCAGCCAGTTGAACACCGAATCGGCTTCTTCGACGTAGGACTGGTAGCCGGTGATGCCGTGCGCTCCCGAAGGCAGACCGGTCCCCAGTGAGACGATGCTGGTGGCCGTCGTCGTGGGGAAGCCTGCCCGGATGGGCGTTCCGATCAGTGAATTCAGGAATGGTGCGTGTTCGGCGTTGCGGGCGAGCAAGTTCGCGCCCATCCCGTCTACCAGCAGAATTACGGTCTTCTTGCTGGGCTGTAGATCGAGACGGTTCGCTTCGCCGCTCACTCCGAGAGAAGCGAGTACCGACGGCGCAAGCGTCGACAGAGTCGGCTGCGAGTACACATCGAGGAGAGGGGCGGGGGCGGGCATCCCATGAGATTAGGCGTTGGACGCAGAAAACTGCATACCTTCTGGGCGAGTGTTCAAATCTGTGCGGTCAAATCCGGACTTTCCAGATGATCAGCGCGCAGAGACCGCGGACCGGTGCGGCCTCCGCGCGGAGATTCATTCCATGATCGTGGAGATCTGGAACTTGGCACCTAGTGGATCGGCCACCGACGCGAGACGACCGAAGGGCGTGTCCTCGGGATCGCGCAAGACGCTGCCGCCGAATTCGACGACCTTGGCGACGGCCGCATCGGTGTCGTCCGCCCCGAAGTACACCTGCCAGAACGACGGCGCCTCTGCCGGGAGGAACGAGCTGGCATCCATCAAACCGGCGACGACGGTGTCACCCTGCTTGGCCTGTGAGTACCGGAACTCGTCGCTGTCACCGATCGACTCGTAAGTCCAGCCGAACACGTCGGTGTAGAACGGCAGGACCGCGGCGTAGTTCTTGGACAAGGTCTCGTGCCAGACCGGCGCTCCGGCCTCGCCGACCAAACCGAAGCCGTGATGCTGATCTGCCTGCCAGATGCCGACGACGGCACCGGCCGGATCGCCCACGATCGCCATGCTGCCCTGAGGACCGACCTGCATCGACGGCATCATGATCGTTCCGCCCGCGGCTTGGGCCTTGGACGCCGACGCTGCCGCATCAGTCGAGGAGATGTAGGTGGTCCACACGTTGCCGTAGGGGTTTCCCTCCTGCTGGGGTCCGAGCCCGGCGATGGGCTGCCCGTCTTTGCTGAAGATCGCGTAGCCGCCGTACTGCGGGTCGTCGTTTGTGTCAGCCTGCCAGCCGAACACGTTGGTGTAGAAGGATTTGGCAACCTCGGTGTCGGAGCTGGTGAGGTCGATCCAACAGGGTGTTCCGTCGAGCGCTGTGCGTGCGGGCATCTGAAAACTCTCCTTAACCGAAACGGATACACAAGCAGGGGACGCGGAAATGCTTGGCCGAGGAAGGCCTGAATCTCACGCTACGCGCGTACCCCGACACATCCCCAGGGTTCGAGAGCTTTGGGGTATGTGACCGTTTCGCGTTCCCCGGTGGACCGGACCTGCCAACGCAGACGACCGCCGAATCGTTCTTGATACTCCGAAGTTGATGGGGCACTTGCTCGATCGGCGAGGCCGTTCCGCGGGTGTAGTGCCGGTACGTGTCAGCTCCTGATCAGCCCCGTGCGATCGAGCCACGCGAGCGCATGACGGGTGAACTCGTCCGGAATCTTCAATTGTGGGGTGTGGCCGGTGTCGCCGAGAATGATGGTGGTCCAGTGTGGATGTGCAGCAGCGGCTGCCCGTGCGGCCTCGACCGGGACAAGCCGATCGCGATCGCCGTGCATCAGGAGCGTCGGAGTCGTGATCTCTCGCAATGTCTTTCGATAGGAGGCAGGACGGGCGAGGGTCATCAGCAGTGACCGTGCTGCCTGAAGGAATTCGGCATCCTGGGTAGGTTCGTTGCGGCGAATCGCCGTCAAGGCAGCGCCCGCGTCGAGGACCGCGGGGTCGGCTCGCGTCGGATCGGCAAAACACAATCTGGTCATCTGAGCGGCCAACTGCCGGTCTGACATCTTTCGGCGTCCGAAGCCGAGAACCTGCTCACCGACGTAAGGCATCGAGTAGAGCGCGAATTGGGCGGCGACGGTCAGATCGGGAAGTTGGACGGGCAGGGGGAGCGCCGGATCCACCAGCACCAGGCCGGCGACTGATTCGGGACTGGCATGGGTCGACATTGCCGAGACCATTCCGCCCATGGAATTGCCGAACAGGACGGCGGGCTCACCCACCACTGTGTCGAGAAAGCGATTCAGAAGTACTGCGTTGGCGTCGACGCCGGTGTGTCGCCCACGGGCAGAGGTGAGTCCGAATCCGGCGAGGTCAAGTGCGTACACGCGCGTGCGCGCCGCCAGCGCCGGTGCCACCCGCACCCAGTTCAGGTGCGAGCCGCCCAGACCGTGAACGAGCACGATGGGCGGCGCTCCGCTGGGACCGCCGAAGTCGATCCAGTGAACGTCACCGCCGAGATCGGTGATGTTGCTTGTCCCGCCCCACGGGTGTGTGAGGGTGCTTCCGTCGGTGAGTTGGGCCGAAACAGCGGATTCCATACCTGCCAGGATGCACCGAGGTGTCGTCGTAGTCACGCACGCGTTCCGGTTCGGGATCCGAATATGTGTCATCGATCACGGATTCTCAAGAAGCTCAGGAAACGGGCAAAACGGAATTTGACTGGTGTTCAGCACTTTTCGAGGCTGTCGCCGCTTTCCGACGGCCGTGGCGCGCGTCCGGCGGAGGTCGGTTCGGGCATACTGAAAACCATGTGGTGGATGGTCGGGCTCATAGTGCTGGCCGCGCTGGTTTTGGCATCCGTTCTGGTCGGTTTCGTTTTCCGCCGCCCGATCGCCGAAGCCAAGTCGGCGGTGCTTGCCTTCGACGACGCCAGCTCTCAGCCCCAGCGCGACTGACCACCGTCGAGCGGAATTGTTGCTCCAGTCAGATACGCGGCATCCGGGCCGACCAGGAAAGCCACCGCGGTTCCGATGTCCGTTTCGCAGTCGCCGATCCTCCGTAGCGGAATCCCGGCAACAAAGGCGGCAGCCTCTTCCGGGCGTGCATCTGCCCACCGCTGCAGCCCCGGCGACGACGCGTGGGGAGCAACCGCGTTGACCCGGATCCCGTCGACGCCCCATTCGCATGCTGCCGCGCGACTGAGGGCTCGGACGGATTCCTTCACGGCCGCGTAGCCGCCGTAGCCGGCAGCGTCCCAGCGGACGGCCACGGAGCTGACCATGTTGATGATTGCCCCGCCGCCGCGCTCCTTCATGAACGGGTAACAGGCTTGCATGGTTCGCAGAGTCGCGACGGGGCCGGACGTCAATCCGTCGGCAAGGCGCTCCGGAGTGAGGTCGAGGACGTTGCCGAGCGGGTTGAGGCTGGCGTTGTTGATCAGAATGTCGACGCCGCCGAACAGTTCCACCGTTCGCGCCACGGCTCCGGTGATGGAATCCGCGTCGGCGATATCCATGAGCACCGGTTCTGCACGGCCTCCGCGTTCGGCGATCTCGTTACATGTGACGACGAGTTTCGACTCAGTGCGGCCCGCGACCGCGACGGAAGCGCCCTCCTTGGCGAGCGCAAACGCAACTCCCTGGCCGACGCCTTGCCCTGCGCCAGTGATCAGGGCCACTTTTCCATCCAACTTGCCCACTGCTGTTCTCCTGCTCGTCATTCAACGGTTCCCGAAGCGTTGTCCGAATCGCGCATTGTTACTCGTGGGTTCCCGCTGGATGAGATGTGAGTTACGTCCCACTCAGTGGCGCCGCTTCAAATTTCGGTCGTCTTACGTATATTGTGAGCGCCGTTACACACCGTACGCGCGGACCGCGTAAATACCATGATGAGGAGCTAGACATGGCACAGACTGGAAGTATGGATCCGATCACCGCAGGCAACCTTGCTGACGGCGCAAAGATCCTTGCGGGACTCGCAGGCATCATCACCGGCATCGCAGCTATCGCGACGTTCGCTGGTGCAATTGGCAACGCTGGCAGCACCGCCGCACCCAAGGCTTGATCTGCAAGTTTTACGCTCCTTTCGGCCCGTGTCCTGAAGGTATTGCCTTCGTGGACGCGGGCCGGAGGTCTATCTGTACCTGAATACCTGTGTCATGCAGGCACATTCATTCTTGTGATGTGTCGATCGTCGCCGGCACATCCACGCCTTCTTCGTAGACCTGGGGTCCGAAGTTCGGCAACGGAGTGTAGTCGAGTATCGCCTCCGAACCGCGGTAATGGCGGAAGTAGAAGAGCGATCTGTCCGGCCGCACCAGGCTGTCCGGTTCGCTTGTCTTCCATCCCCAGTGGACGTCTGCTCGCAAAATCTCCGACAGCCTCAGTATGTTCTTGCAACCATGGCTCTGTAGCCCAAGGCATTTCAATTCCTCGACGTCTCGCAATTGCCCGTCGCGCGTCCACCTGGATTCGTAGACCAGAGCATCGAGAACGACGCGGTGCGAACCCGCTTGAGTAACGCCGGCAAGTAGAACCTCCCAGTCCAATCCTGGTGCGTGTTGGAGGTATTCGTCGGCGTCGATGAATGCTGCCCATGCCACGGTGTCGCGGTACCGGCTCACGTAATCGACGTACGCCTCTACCTGTCCGTGCACGATCCGACCGTCCGCGTCGCGCGGTTGCCAGTCGACGATCGTCACCGGAAGGTCGTGCAGTTCTTTGCGGAATGCGACCTGAACTTCACTGTCCGACATCGATCGGGTGAAGGCGCCGTAAGAGTTGCCTCTCTTGTCCTCGCTGCGGCCGTGCCAACGGTTGAGGCTGAATGCGCTTGTCTTGCGGGTGGACCCGACGGAACCGGTGTTGTCGTAGAGAACAACCTCCCAGCCTTGCTCGATGTGGTGCAGGCACCAGTCCCTGATGAAGGGGAGATGTTCGCGGGGGAGCAGGACCGCAACCACGGCGCGGCGCCCGGCGTCAGAGCTGTTCGGATGATTCTTCGGATCCGTGATCACCCGACACACGATAGTGCTCTGCGTGGATGCGAGTTACTCAATGCTGCTCGTGGGAACGGTTGATCGTAGAACGTTGACACATTCGGCTATTTGTCTCATAGTCGAGTCATGACAACTTCTGTGTCACATTCGCCACGGTTTGTACCTTCCACCGGGGAGTCCTGGCGTTCGCCCTGGGCCATGTACGACGCATTGCGCGAGAACGACCCGGTGCACAACGTTGTGCCGGAAGCTGCGCCGCAGGACGACTACTGGGTGCTCACCCGTCACGAAGACGTCTACAACGCCGCTCGCGACTACGAGACGTATTCGTCGGCAAAGGGATTGACCACTGTCTACGGAGAACTCGAACAGATCGGGATGCAGGACAATCCGCCGTTCGTGATGCAGGATCCGCCAGCGCAGTCGGAGTTCCGGCGCATGGTGTCGAAGGGTTTCACTCCGCGTCAGGTATCGGCGGTCGAGCCGATGGTTCGCGAATTTGTCGTCGAACGTATCGAGGCGCTGAAAGCGCGTGGCAGCGGCGATATCGTCGTCGAGCTCTTCAAACCGTTGCCGTCGATGGTTGTCGCACACTATCTGGGTGTGCCGGAATCGGACCGTGACCAGTTCGACGGCTGGACCGAAGCCATTGTCGCTGCCAATTCGGCAGGTGGCGTGGCCGCGGCAGCGACGACGGCGCAGGCCGCCACCGGTGAGCTGATGATGTACTTCGCTTCGCTGATCGAACGCCGCAAGGTCGAACCGGGTGACGACACGATTTCGCACCTACTCGCCGCTGGACTCGGTGAAGACGGCGACATGTCCGGCCTGCTGTCGATTCTGGGCTTCGCCTTCACCATGGTGGCCGGTGGAAACGACACCACGACAGGAATGCTGGGTGGTTCGGCGGCGATGCTGACCGAACGCCTCGACCAGCGTCAGATCCTGCTGGACGATCCCGCATTGATCACCGACGCGGTCGACGAGTTGCTTCGACTCACCTCACCGGTCCAAGGACTGGCACGCACCACGACGCGAGATGTGGCCTTGGGTGGCAAAGTGATTCCGGCAGGACGTAAGGTTCTGCTGATGTACGGTGCGGCCAATCGTGATCCCGAGAAGTACGGACCCGACGCGGCGGAGTTGGACGTCTTGCGTCGACCGCAGAAGATCCTCACCTTCAGCCATGGCGCCCACCATTGTCTGGGCGCATCGGCAGCTCGAATGCAGGCGCGAGTTGCTTTGGAAGAGTTGCTTTCCCGGATTCCCGACTTCCATGTCGACATCGACGCGATGCAATACGCGCCGGGCAACTACGTGCGCCGTCCGCTCTCGGCTCCGATGTCGGTGACTCGGCCATGAGCAACGACTGGCTCGGCGAGGGGCGCGCCTTGGCGGCAGCCGAGAAAATCCTCGACAGCGCGGCACAATTATTCGTCGCGAAAGGCGTCAACGCGGTCGGTATGGCGGAGATAGCCTCTGCTGCAGGATGTTCCCGGGCCACCTTGTATCGGTACTTCGAGAATCGGCAGGCTCTTCACATTGCGTTCGTTCACCGCGAAGCTCGCAGGCTGGGAACTGCGATCGCGGAATCGGTGGCGACCATCGACGATCCGAGTGAGCGTCTGGAGACGGCCATACTCACTGCAGTGTCCGCGGTGCGTAGCACTCCGACGTTGGCTGCATGGTTCACCCCGGGTGATGCGAGTCTTGCCGGTGAACTTGCCAATTCATCCGACGTCATCAACGGACTTGGTGTCGCGATGCTCGGTGAACTCGGAGCAGGCACAGCGTCGCGGGCGCGCTGGATCGTGCGAGTGATTCTCTCGCTGCTCATGGTGCCGGGGGCGGACGAGAACGACGAGCGGACGTTGGTGCGTGAGTTCGTCGTTGCGCTGTTGATTGCTGGACGGGCCACCTGATCATCCCTTCCGGGTGATGCGCGAGGGCTGCGTGGGGATCGAGGATGAACCGATATCCCGACACAGGTCACCGCGAGTTCCCGAGGAGCGTAAGAGAAGATGACTACACCGTCCGAACTCGACCCCAAGCCCGCCACCGAAGCGACTTGCCTGGCAAATGCCCAGGTTCTCCGTGACCTTCCTTTCGACGACACCTTCGACTTCGAACTGATTTCTCGAGGTCTCGTGGCACCGCTCATCGATGGCGGACTGGTCAAAGGTGACAAAGGGCAGTTCATCTTCTCGTACGACGCCTACGGGTTCGCCGACGGCGATGCACCGGATACCGTCAACCCGAGTCTGTGGCGCCAAGCCACTTTGATGGGAAAGGGCGGTGGACTGTTCAAGCTGGCTGATCGTCTGTACCAGGTGATCGGCCAGGACTTGTCGAACACGACGATCATCGAGGGCGACACCGGGTTGATCATCGGTGACACTCTGATGTCCGCGGAAACAGCCGCTCTCGCGCTGGAGTTGTACTACCAGCACCGCCCGAAGGTTCCGGTCAAGGCAATCATCTTCACGCACTCCCACGGCGATCACTTCGGCGGTGTCAAAGGATTTGTCACCGACGAAGAGATCGAGTCCGGTGCCGTAAAGGTCTACGCACCAGACAGTTTCACGGAGGAAGCGATTTCCGAGAACGTACTTGCCGGCACGGCGATGACACGTCGCGGAATGTACATGTATGGATCGTTCCTGCGTCCGGGGCCACAAGGGCAGGTATCCGGTGGTCTCGGCCTGTCCACTTCGCACGGCACCTCGACGTTCGCCGTGCCTACCGACGTCATCACCGAACCGGTGCACGAAGAGGTCATCGACGGTGTGCGCGTGACGTTCATGCTCGCGCCGGGAACCGAAGCGCCATCCGAAATGCTCTTCTATTTACCAGATTTCAAGGCGCTCGGGTCAGCTGAGGACGTCACGCACACGATGCACAATCTATACACGTTGCGCGGCGCCAAGACTCGCGACGCCAAAGCGTGGTCGCACTACGTGCGTCTGGCAATGGAACTGTTCCCCGACGTCGAAATCATCTTTGCGCAGCATCATTGGCCCACGTGGGGCAACGACAAGATCTTGAAGCTGATGTCGGATCAGGCAGATCTGTACAAGTATCTGCACGATCAGACGTTGCGCCTTGCCAACAAGGGACTGACACCGGTAGAGATTGCCGACCAGATCGAGGTACCCGACGCGATCGGAAAGCAGTGGTACAACCGTGGGTACTACGGCTCGCTCAGTCACAACGTCAAAGCGATCTACACCTTCTATCTCGGTTGGTTCGACGGCGTTCCCGCTCACCTAAATCCCCATCCGCCGGTGGAGAACGGCAAGCGCTACGTCGAAGCCGTCGGCGGGCCGGACGCACTTCTGACCAAGGGCAAGCAGGCGTTCGACGACGGAGACTACCGCTGGGCCGCGGAGTTGGTGAACCATCTGGTGTTCGCCGATCCGAGTAATCAGAAAGCGCGAGAGTTGTTGGCGGACACGTACGAACAACTCGGCTACCAAGCCGAGAACGGTACGTGGCGCAACTTCTACCTGGTCGGAGCGATGGAATTGCGGCATCCGCTGACGCCGATGCCGTCCAACAACCCCACTGGCCCGGCCGTGGTCGCAGTGATGCCGCTCGAGCAGATGCTGGACTTCTGGGCAGTTCGCCTCGACGGTCCCAAAGCGGCCGATGTAGACCTGTCGTTGCGATTCGTGTTGTCGGACACCGCGGACAACGTCCTGGTCACAGTGCGCAACGGCGTGCTGAACTACGACATGGACAAGGCAGATGTTTCGGCCGCCCTGACTCTGACCTTGACCCGTGCCGTGTTCAACGAGGTGTATCTCGGAACGACCTCGCTCACCGAATCCATCAAGGCCGGAACGGCAAAAGCTGTGGGAGATCAGTCCGAACTGGAGACGTTCATCTCGCTGCTGGAGGACTTCGATCTGTGGTTCGATATCGTCACGCCGTGACTGGCCGACTCCATGATGTGGCCCGGGCGGGGGATCATTCGAAACGAGAAGGATCTCCCGCGCCGACCCGCACGATTTCGGGAACACCGGACGAATAGTCGACGACTGTGGTGGGTTCGGTTCCACAGTCACCCGAGTCGATGACGGCGTCGAGTTGGTGGTCGAGTTCTTCCTTGATCTGCCAGCCGTCCGTCATCGGTTCCTCGGCGCCGGGCAGGAGAAGGGTGCTGGAGAGGATGGGTTCACCCAACTCTTGCAAGAGTGCCCGCACTACCGGGTGGCTGGGGATACGCACTCCGACGGTCTTCTTCTTGGCGTGTGCCAGCCGACGCGGAACTTCCTTCGTGGCGGGAAGGATGAACGTGTACTGCCCAGGCGTAGCCGCTTTCACCGCGCGGAACGCCGAGTTGGTGACGTGGACGAAGTGCCCGAGCTGCGCGAAATCGGCACAGACCAGCGTGAAGTGATGGTCCGAACGCAGATGACGGATCTCGCGGATCCGATCGGTGCCCGAGTGATTGTCCATTCGGGCGCCCAGGGCGTAGCAGGAGTCGGTGGGGTAGGCGATGACCGCGTCGTTGCGCAGCATTTCGACGATCTGGCTGATCGCGCGCGGCTGCGGGTTTTCCGGGTGAACGTCGAAGTATCGGGCCATCAACTCAGCTTAGTTCAGCTTGCAGATCACGAATGCCGTTCACCGTTGAGACTGTGGTCGGCGAGCAAACCCGTCAGCTCTTCGGCGTAGGCGAGTTGCTTACGTAAGTGTGTGCAGCTTTCTTCCGCCCGGGTGTGGCAGTCGGTGACGAATTCGGTTGCAGCGGTGCGCGTTGACGCGTCCGAAGCTTCGTCTCTGAGCACTGCCAGAGAATCGAGAAGTTGTTTCATTTCTTCGAGACTGAATCCGAGCGGCTTCATTCGTCGGATTACCAGTAGCCGTTGGACATCGGCCTCGGTATAGAGGCGGAATCCTCCGGCGCTCCGCTCGGACGGAGTAACCAGACCGACCTCGTCGTAATGACGAATCGTCTTGATCGACAGTTCGGTGCGTTCGGCAACCTGTCCGATCTGCATGTTCGGCCCTTGGCCCGCATGTTCCGGCTCAGACATCACTCCCACTTTCCTCGCGCTTGGCTTCCATACTCTCAGTGACCGTCACCCAGGCGACCGGACAGGCGCAGGTGGCGCTCGGCCGATGCGTCGTCGAGCCCCACGATCTCGACATTCTTGCCTCTGGCCGCGTACTTGGTGGTGATGGCGTCCAGTGTCGCGACGGTCGACGCGTCCCAGACATGAGACTCGGACAGATCGATGACAATGTTCTTCGGGTCGCCGGCGTAGTCGAACTGGTAGATCAGATCGTTGCTGGATGCGAAGAACAGTTCGCCTCGAACCGCATAGACACGGGTGTCCTCGTCCGGATGCGCGACGTCGATCACTTCGGTGAGATGCGCGACGCGGCGGGCGAAGATGACCATCGCGGTGATCACTCCGATGATCACGCCGTAGGCAAGATTGTGGGTCGCGACGGTGACTGCCACGGTGACCAACATGACCGCTGTCTCGCCGATCGGCATGCGGCGCAGGGTCTTCGGATTGATGCTGTGCCAATCGAAAGTGCCGACCGAGACCATGATCATGACGGCCACCAATGCGGCCATGGGAATCAACGCCACGACATCGCCGAGGCCGACCACGAGTATCAGCAAGAACACGCCCGCCAGGAAAGTCGAGATTCGAGTGCGAGCGCCGGAGACCTTGACGTTGATCATGGTCTGGCCGATCATCGCGCACCCTCCCATGCCCCCGAAGAAGCCGGTGACGATGTTCGCGACGCCTTGGCCCCACCCTTCTCGGGTCTTGTTCGAGTGAGTATCCGTGACGTCGTCGACGAGTTTGGCCGTCATCAACGATTCGAGGAGTCCGACGAGCGCCATGGCCAATGCGTACGGCGCAATGATCGACAGTGTGTGCATGTCCAGGGGGACGTCGGGGAACAGTAGCGTCGGTAGGCTCGACGGAAGCTCGCCCTCGTCGCCGACGTTGGGGACATCGAACGCGAAAACGACTGTGGCGGTTGTCAGTAGAACGATTGCCACCAGTGGAGCCGGGACGGCGTTCGTCAGTTTCGGCAGGAATACGAGTATCAGAAGTGCGACTGCAAGGAGTGGGTAGACGAGCCACGGAACATCGATCAGGTGGGGGAGTTGGGCGATGAAGATCAAGATGGCGAGTGCGTTGACGAATCCCACCATGACGCTGCGCGGAATGAAGCGCATCAACCTTGCGACGCCCAGGAGGCTCAGCACGATCTGGAGAAGGCCGGCCAGAAGGACTGTCGCAATCAGGTAGTCGATTCCGTACTCGCGCGTCAGTGGAGCGACGACCAGTGCGACGGCGCCGGTAGCTGCGGAGATCATTGCGGGTCGTCCGCCGACGACGGCGATGGTCACTGCCATCGTGAACGACGCGAACAGTCCTACGCGCGGATCGACGCCGGCGATGATCGAGAACGAGATCGCCTCGGGAATCAGTGCCAACGCCACGACCAGTCCGGCCAAAACCTCCGTTTTGAGACGGTGAGGTGACCGGAGCGCGGCCCGAACCGAATTGTCGTTGGTGGATGAAGCGATGGTTACTGCCATGAGATTCCGTCCTGACGAGGTTCTCATACTCTACCCTCCTGTAAGGGTAGAGTATGAACGGAGTTCTCACTACGGCGCGGATTTCGGTCGAATTGCGTTTCCCCGCAGTGAATCTCGAATCGCGAGATTGATCGAGAGGGGCAACGCTCGCGGTGGCGGTCAGATGTGACGACCAGTAACCCTTACCAAGTATTTACCTACTGTGTGGTTTTTGTTTATTGAAAAAGGGTCAACTCGCGCGCTGGCTCCGTTACAGTTCGGCGGCAAACGTCAATCAGGTTGTTCCGAGAGGACATCATGTCAAAACGCCTACTGAATGCTGCGCTCCTTACCGGCCTCCTTGCCGGTGGAGCCGCTGTGGCCGTGATTCCGGCAACCGCGGCGCCCGTTGCAGAAACCACGTCGACAACGTTCCAGGTCACGTGCCGCGCAGTTCCGAGTGCGTTCTCCGGTCCTTCGTCAGACGGAAAGCCTGCTACGGTGCGGGTTTCGGCTCCTGCGGTAGTCGCGCCAGGTCAGGTCTTCGACATCGACGTGGATCCGGGTAGCGTCCAGATCCCGAACGATGTGAGCGGCGCAAGCGTCAAGAAGATCTCGCGTCTGAAGATTGATCTGCCGATTCCGACCAACGCGGAGTTCGTTTCGGCGACGGTCACCGATCCGGGCAATGTTATTGCCGGGAAACCTGCTTCGGTGATTCGTGTCAACGAAGACGGCACTCCCGCAGCGGACGGTCCGATACTCCGGTTGTCCGGCGCAAACGAAGCGATCGGCAACAGTCCGTCATCGTCGTCGGGTGCGCACGGCGGGCTTGCGATCAATGCTCAGTCCGGAGCCGAGACCAACATCGTCTTTCCGAAGATCAGAATCACCGTGAAAGCCGGGCCTTCCGGCGCAGTCGACACCAATGTCCGGACTTCGGGTGCTGCAGGTACTTTCGGTGGGCCGGAGTCATTTTTGACCTTCCTCCCTCAGGTCAGTCACTGGCTCGCGGGAACCATCTGGGCGCCCACATCCTGCTCGCCGCGCGACGGTGAGACCGGCCCCCTCAATGCCGGTGCCGGCGCCCTGGCATCCACGAAGATCGACGGGGACCTGGGGCCCGTTGATCCTGAGCCAGGCGCGGACATCGTGACTAAGCTCGAAGGACCGGCCACCGCCGCGACCGGTACCAAGGTGTCTTTTGCTTCTCACGTCGATCCGGAAAACGCAACGGGAACAGTACAGTTCATGGTCGACGGCAAACCCGTCGGTGACCCGCGGCCGGTGGTTCGTGGTATTGCGCGCCTGGATCTGACCTTCGGTAAGGCGGGTACCAAGTCCGTGACTGCAGTATTCACCGCCACCGGAGACGAGGCGAAGTACACGTCGGCGGCACACGTACTCACGGTGACCGGTGACACCACAGGTCCGGTCGATCCCGACCCGACCGATCCGGGCACTCCGGGTGGTCTCGGCAGCCTCGAGTCCGTTCTGCCGCAGTTGCCGACGGGTTCGCTCGGTGGCAAGTGATCACGGTCCTACCTCACTGAACTTTCAATGGCCGAGTTCTTCTGAAAGGCAACACATGAACCCCCGCACTCTGGCAGTTTGCGCTGTCGTACCAGCACTCGCGGCCGGACTCCTTGCTGTGTCCGCGCCGGTGGCAGCGGCTTCCGATACCGTGACGCGGACAGTTTCCTTCGAACACAAGTGCCGGGTCGACGGCGCCACCGATTGGGATTCGTCGTTCTCCGACAACATGGAGGTAACGGCGCCCACGTCCGTGCGTCCCGGCGAACAGTTCACAGTGAAATTGCATCCAGGCACCATGCGTAGTTCGGATTCGGACACCGGTCGTATCAAGTACGACATCGCACTACCGCAAGGGGCAACCCTGGTTTCGTACTCCCTCGTCGGTGATTCGTCGTCCAACTTGACCGGCGAGACTGCGGTGCTGCTCCGGGTGGGCGCAGACGGAAACGCAAACCTGGCGGGTGAGTACCTGCGAATTACCGGTACCGGCAACAAGACAGTCAACGACGGTCCGAGCGCGAACGACAACAAGCCCAAGGAAGGGCTGCAAGTCAAGGCGAACACGGACTTTCGTCTGCCGGCAGTCGAATTGAAACTCGAAGCTCGGTCCGACGAGGGAAATGCGACGACGCACCTGCGCGCCGGGGCGACGAGCCCGAGCATCAAGATCAAAGACACGAGCATGAGTTTCGGTGAGTCCCGGTGGGTCAATGCCGCTGGGTATTGTGTTGCTGCGGGGGAAGGACGCAACGCCCTCTCGACTACCGAGGTCTTCACGACCAACCAGACCGAGACGATGGTCGCTGTCGCACTGGAGGCACTGACGGGCGAAGACGTCAAGATTGCGGCGAGTATCGACCCGAACCCGGGTGAGGGACCGGTCGAGTTCTTCGACGGCGATACGAAGATCGGCAGCGCCACAGTCGATTCCAATGGCCATGCAGAACTGGTCTGGCCGTTCCGCGACCAGGGCGAGCATCGCATCACCGCAAAGTTCTTGGGTACCAAGAAGTTCAGTTCTTCGGAATCTGCGGACAAGACCGTGACCGTCACCGTGCCTGGTGTCATCGTCGTCGAGCCGGTGGATCCGACGGAACCGGAAACTCCTGGTGGAACCGGAAGCCTCGGGGACATCTTCTCGAAGCTGCCGACGGGCTCACTCGGAGGCTGAGTCACCCAAACGGCAGGGGAGCGTCGACGTTTCGGCTCGAATGCGGGTGTGTGATCGAATACTGGAATGACAGGTTCGAATCATGCCGAGAGCCGCAACGCCGGCGTTCCCAGTTTTTCTCAATGGGAGTCTCCGTCACGGAAATCGGGCCAGAACCACAAAAAGGTAGCTCACCAAAACTCGTGCCCTTTTACTACCGTTAGTTGAAGAACTGCGCGAACCGCGGGTTCTTACATCAACAATCCTTCGAACTCGCCGCTGCGGTTCAGGTATGAACAAGGTAGGGAAAATGCGCAAGGTTAGTTTGCTCGCGTCCGCTGCAGCAGTAGCTGTCGGTGTGGCAATGATCGGGACGTCTGCGGCCTCAGCAGCGCCGGGAACGATTCCCGGTCACGGGCTGTTCGACGTGCCGTGGGAGGTGTTGCCGGGAACCTACACGACGTCTGGGCCCGTATCAGCTGACATGCCGTGCATATACGGCCGAGCAAAAGTCGACGGCGATGGTGAATTGAATGTCCTCGAGTTCGAAAGCACCCTCGAACCGGCGACAGTCACGATTCTCTTGACGGATTCTCGCTTCACCACCGCATATTGCTCTGATTGGAAGCGAGTGTCGTCAGTCGGATCGTTGGATCTCGGATCACTTTTCGGGTCATAGACGTCGCCGCTCTGATTCCAGATGGGCCTCTGGCCGTGGCCACGGACCTCTGCTATCTCGGCTAACGCTCGCCTCGCGGATGTGCTCGTTCGTCTCGAGTTTCCGACCACTCGTCGCATGAGTCCATGACCAGGGACTTTAGCCCTCGGTAATTACCTACCAATCGGTATATTCTGCGAAGGTACGGACTTCGTGAACCGATGTGAGTTGGCTCCGGGGGACGTGCCGGCCTCGCAGGACCGCCCGCAAAGTCAGCCCGGTGAGGCCACCGGAGTTCGCGCATTTCGACAGATTGCCGCTGGGTCCGTCCGCTACGAGGGGAGCGGACGGACCTGACAGCACGAGAGAGTGCCATGCCTGAACGTGGTCAAAGCAGAGTGGACGCGGGGATCATTGCCGTCGTCGCAGTCATCACCGGTGTGTTCGTCGCACTGACCGGTCACGGTCTGGTTGCAGCGCTCGCCACCGTAGTGGGCCTCGCGCTCGGAATGGCGATTGTGCGGTATCTGATCAAGGGCCGCTGATCACCGCAAGAGTTCAGCAGGTCGCGAGAATGTCTGCGATGGTGTCGTGTTCGGCTTGGGTGACCCACAAACCGTATGCCGCTTTGACTTCCACTTGAGCAGTCACGTACTGGCAGCGGTAGGCCTTGTTGGGTGGCAGCCAGGTCGCCGCGTCGGAATCCGACTTCTTCTGGTTCGTGGGCCCGTCGACAGCGCGCAGGTTTCGAGGGTCGTTGGCCAGATTGGTTCGCGTCTGTGTATCGAGCTGTTGTGCGCCCTTCTGCCAGGCGTCCGAGAGTGCGACTACATGTAATCCGTAGCTAGTAGGTAGTGCCGTTGACATCATCCTGGGCTTCCTTCCACGGATTCGGGATATGTGGGCGACGGTGTTATCTGCAGGCAGCGAGGTACGCCGATGACACCGCCGACACGCACCGTTCGGGTGCATCGAATCAGGCAGGGTCGGGCGTAGCTTCGAGTTCAGGCGAACGGGAGCGGGCTGATGGCTACAGCGCAACGTGTCACTCTCAGCGACGGTGCAACGACCTGGACGGTGATCGACAGATCGTTCGGTCTCGTTGAGCCGGTCGAGGCATACCTCGAGTACGGGCGGCAAATCGACTTCCGGCCGAACACGACCCGCGCCTACGCACAGAGCCTGGCCCAGTGGTGGTCGTTCCTGGAAGTGACCGGCACATCGTGGGATGCGGTGAAGCTGCACGACTTCGGCGACTTCATCTCTGCCCTGCGCTACGGCGAGCTGGACTCGCCGGTCCGCGAACTCCGCCCCCGACCGACGCTCAGCGACAGCACGGTGAACCTCCGCATGCGCGCGGTGATGAGTTTCTACCGCTACCAGGCCGACAGCGGAACAGACGCTGCGCCGTTCCTGTGGAAGCAAGCCCAGGTCCGATCGGGCCGCTACCTCTCGTTCCTCGAGCACGTGGCCAGGCGAGCGCCGCAGAAGCGCGCAACTATCCGAATCCGCGCCGCCCGCAAGGCCATCCCGGTTCTGACGCCGACCACGATCGACGCCCTCCAAGATGCCGAGGCCAGCTACGACCCGGTGCTCGAGGAGTGGCGAGGTGACCTGCGATATCGGTTCCTGTGGGCAGTCCTGGCGGAATCGGGCATGCGGATCGGTGAAGCCCTCTCGTTGCAGCACCGCGACTGGATCACCGGGATCGGTGGCAAGAGCGCCCGGGTCGCGATCGTGAGCAGGGTGCACCCGCACGGCCTGTCCGCCAAGTCCGGGGAGCGCGAGGTCCACATCGGGTCGCGGCTCGATCGGCTCTACGCCGACTACGTGTGGTGGCTGTGCGATCGAGGCGCCGATGTGGCCCTCGATGATTGGGACAGCAGCTACATCTTCTGCAACGTGATGCGGAACCCGCTGTTCGCGCCGCTGCGCACCGAGTCGGTCTATGCGCACCTGCGCTCGATGAAGCACCGCGACAACGACTTCCCGAACCTGATGACACCGCACTGGTTTCGGCACACCCACGCCACTGCGCTGTTGCTGGCAGGGAGCCCCGTCCACACCGTCAGTCGCCGCCTCGGCCACGCGAGCGTGCAGACCACGATGAACATCTACGGCCACGTCACCGAGGACGCCGAGCTGGCCTCGGTAGCGAACTGGCGCGAATACGTCGCCGGATGGGAGTATCCGAATGCTTAGCCCAGCAACAGATCCCGCAATCACGTCCTGGTCGCGCAGCCCCAAGAGACTGCACCAGATCGATCCGGGCTTGGCACTAGCGGACATGTTCGACCTCACCATCGCCCGCAGGCTCTGGGACTCTCTGCCCGAAGAATGCCGCAGCGATCACTTCGACAAGAAGACGATGCCGGCGCACTACCGACCGGCGATCCGCGAAGTAAACGTCGGTGGGGGCTGGACCTCCTGCTACCTGAACTTCCGCGGTTTGCCGGAGCCGATGACCTGGGAAATCGCCTGGATCATTCATCGGCGTATCGAGCTGGGTCACTTCGTCCGCGTCATCGAGACGAATGCCGTCTTCACCCTGCTGCGCGCCGCGATGCATCACGACGACGAGTGCCGGTCGGCGCAATCGCTGCTGCACCGTTCGCCGGACGAGTGGGTGAGATCCGCACGGAAGGCTCAGATGCGCGGTGAGAAGATCGGCGAGTCTGCGTTCAAAGGCGGCACCTACCGCCTCGGGCACATGGCCGCCGTGCTCGGATACGCCTATCACCGCGGCCCGTGGTGGGAGCTGAACGTCTGGAACCCCAGCCTCGACCCGAGGGTGCCCCAACGCGACCACGAACCGCAAGGTCGCACGACCATGCACTTCACCAACCTGACCAGCATGTGGTTGCGCGAGGGAGCGAAGTACTGGCTCTCGGCGGGCCTGACCACGGAAAGGTACTCGTGGAGCACGATCAAATCGCGCCTGGACGCTCTGAAATGGCTGCAACGCTACATCGACACCACCGCCGATCAGGGCCCGTGCCTGACAACCGATCCACACCGCCTGCGGGGCTTCATCCGCGGCTTCTGCGACCTGCTCCTCGCACACCGCATCGAGTCCGGGGCGCGCGCGGGCAAGCCGCTGGCGACGAACCCACGCCGCCAGATCATGACCGCGATCGAACAGTTCTACCAGTTCATGTATGACCACCGGGACGAAGCCGCCACCGAACTCGGCATCAGCGCCTGGGCCACTCTGCGACCCGAGCACTGCGTGCTCTTCCGCCCCGAGGACAAGCCCCGCCTGGCCAACGTCAAGGCAGACGGCATGGTCCTCGAAGACGATGTCATGGCGCAGATCGCCGAAGGCAGCGGCCTGCTCGCACAGCCCGTGAACGAGGGCGGACTCGGCGACCTGCAAGCCTTCCACATCATGATGCTTCTGCTGCGCACCGGACGTCGCGCCAACGAGGTGCTGATGATGGACTTCGACCCACTCGAACCGATCCTGCGCACGCGCACAGACAGTGATCCTGACAGCGCGGGATTCGTCGCCCGGATGCGGTATCAACAGACCAAGATCGAATCGAACCTCGCACCCACGATCCCCGTGGACGAGGAGATCGTCACGATCATCCGAGCCCAACAAAAGCACGCCCGAGAAATGATGGCACACTTCGGAAACCCTGACGTCACGCCAAAATACCTGTTCCTTCGCACGACCCGAAACCGACTGGGCGACAAGCCTTACCCGCTTCCGACAATGCATCTGCGGTTCAGCAGACTCACCAGCCTGCTCAACATCAGAGACTCCGTCGGACGTCAGGTCGCGGTCTCCAAGACACACCGCTTCCGGCACACCGCCGCGACCAACCTCATCAACGCCGGAGTGCCGCTGCACGTCGTGATGCGCTACTTCGGACACATCTCTCCGGACATGACCTTGCACTACGCCGTGACCTCCGCTCAGACCATGGAGGAGGAATTCCTCCGATACAAGAAAGTCACCCGCGACGGCCGCACCGCCTCGATCGACAGCTCCGACCTCTACGACCTGATCCAGCTCGACAAGCGAGCCGACCGCATCCTCCCCAACGGCTGGTGCACGCTCCCACCGAAACAATTGTGCGATAAGGGAAACGCCTGCCTGTCCTGCTCGAAATTCGTCACCGACTCCACTCACGCCCCGCAGTTGCGGACCCAACTCACCGACACGGAAACCCTGATCGAACACCGGCAAGCAGTGTTCACCGCGAAGTACGGCGCCCCGATGGACGAGACGAACATCTGGCTGCACGGCCGCCAAATCGAGGTCGACTCGCTCAACCGGATCCTGCTCTCGATCAACGACGTCTCCGCCACCGACAAGGCCGTTCGCGGCCCCGGAACCACCATCTAGAGCAAGGAGAACCAGCCCGTGCCCGAACACCTCACCGCCGCAGCGCGAGCGCGCCACACCGAGACCAGAGCGCGCGCGGAAGCGGCGCTGCTGGAACTCAGCAATGCAGGCGAGCCGGTCACCTTCGCGGCCGTCGCTCGCCGCGCCACGGTCTCCACCGACTTCCTCTACAACCAGCCCGACCTGCGCACAAAGATCAACGACCTCCGCACCAGGCGCCCGCACCACCGAACAACTCCGGAACAGATGACCGAACCCGAACGGCAGTCCGCATCGTCCGCGGTCAGAGCACTGTCCTCGCAGCTCAAGGAACTCAAACGCCGGCACGCCGAAGAGCTCGGCGAGCTGCGCAAGGCGCTCACGGTCGCCCACGGCGAGAACCTCGCACTGCGGCGACGACTCGCCGACTCCCGCTAGCGCCCTGAGGGTAAGCGATTTCGCTGCTCGTTCACGAAACACGACCCGCCGCCTCGGCATTGGAGGGAAGCGCCTGGCCGGGACACGTCGACAGGACGGCGGCGATCGTGTCTTTCTCCGCCTTGGTCACCCACAACCGATACCGGAGTTTGACCGCGACCTGACGGGCCACATAAGCACAACGGAACGCCTTGTTCGGCGGCAGCCACGTAGCAGCATCGGAGTCACTCTTCGCCGAGTTCGGGGCCTGCGTGGTAGCGATGAGATTCAGCGGATCATTCGCCAGATCAATCCGCTCGGCGGCAGACAACTGCTGCGCGCCCTTCTGCCACGAATCACCAAGAGCGACTACATGCTCGATCGGGACAAGTGGCGAAGTCGTCTCCCCGCGAACGAAATCCACCGTGGTCCCGGTATACGGATCGTGAAGGACTCCCGACTGCACCACGCACGGCGGCGCGGCCACACCCGAGCGGCCCTTGCACATGACGTCCACGAGGTCACGGGAGAGTATGTCCTCACGAGTGCTCAGCGAGTTCCCGCCCCACATAACGGTGTTCGTATCAGTCCACGCGACCCCGAACTCGCTGCGCGCATACCCCGTCTTCGGCGCACGACCCTTCACCGCAAGCTGCTCCAACGCGGACAGTGCCTCATCGACCTGCGCACCAGGCGCAGAAGTTCCCGACACCGGAGCGGCGAATACCAACCCACCATCAGCAGGAAGGACCGAGCAACCAGACACAGCGACAACGAACGCCGCAGCCACCCCCGCGACCCCGCTCACGCTCTGGCACATCACAAGGCCACCACAGCACTCAACGGCATGTCATCGACACAGTGACCAGCAGAAAGAGGAAGACTCCTTGACAAAGCTGCTGATAAGACATGATCGATCTGGACTGCAGAAGACGTGTCCTGGCCGCGGGTGAACGCGATGGTCTTGTTCGTGTACGGGTCACGGAGCGTACCGGTTTGGACCGAGCAGCTTTTGGAGCCGTCCTTGAATGTCAGGTCGGTGAGGTCACGCCGCAGGATGTCGTTGCGAGTTATCTCTAGCGCCGCATCAGGATGAAGGCACGGTAGGCACGGCGTGTCGGTCGCCCTGTCCCTCATGGTTATCTAATAGCGTCTATATCACAGGTGGGACAGCCATAGGAGTGGCGATGTCGTGTGCTGTAGAGAAGGTCATTTCACCGACGACGGGGCAGTCGGGTTGGGTGATCGTGGACGAAGAATCCATGCGCCCGGTCGCGGAGGCTTCCGAGTGGGTGCTGTTCATGCAAGGCGCCGGAAGGTCACCTCAAACAATCCGCGCATACGTTCCTCGGGTCTGTTGGTTCTTGAACTGGACTGCCGGTCGCGGACTGGATTGGCACGAGATTCGTGTAGGTGAACTCACTCGTTTCAAATTCGCCGTCGAACACACCCCAACCGTCCACTACCGGCTGCGCTCCGGCAGATCGGTCAACGCAGTGATGACCGCTGTCGTCGAATTCCTCAGGTTCTGCGGAATGCGTGGATTGGTCTCCGCAGATGTTGTTTCTGGGCTGTCCCAGCCCAAGTACCTGGCCTACGCACCCCGCGATTTCCACGAAGGTGAATCCGGTCAGCATCGGCTGATTCGTGCCAGAACCCTCAAAGCGCCGGAAGTCGTAAAGCCTCCGGAAATTATTACTGAAGAACAGTTTTCGCATGCTCTGAACTCCGCGAACACCGAACGAGACCGTTTTCTGGTGCTGTTGCTGGTTCGTTCCGGACTCCGAATCGGAGAGGCATTGGGTTCGCGCCGTAGCGACCTGCATTTCCTTCCGACCTCGGTTCATCTGGGATGCCAGGAACGTGGACCTCATGTTCATGTTGTTCGGCGTGAAGGCAATTCGAACGGTGCCCGCGCTAAAGGACAATCCCGAGTCGTACCGGTCAGCGACGAGGTGGTCACTCAGTATCGCGAGTACCTTCTCGAACGAGACAGCGTGCCCACCGCAATGACCTCGGACTTCGTGTTCGTCAACCTTCTCGGGCATCACGCCGGTTCGCCGATGTCGTATTCGAACGCAAAACAGATTGTGGAAAGGATCGGCAACCGTGCCGGTTTCCGATTGCGGCCCCATATGTTCCGGCATACGGCAGCCACAATCTGGACGCGCAACGGCACCGGTATCGACGTGGTTCAGTCGTTGCTCGGTCATGTGAGCCGAGCATCGACCGCGATCTATCAACACCCCGACGCGGAGGACCTGAGGGCGGCAGTGGAAAGAGTGGGCATATGAGCATCACCGCTCTACCCGTCGAGTCAAGAGCCCTCTCGACTGGAAACGAACAGACCTGGAAAGCGTGGTTGATCGAACGAATCGACCCGCAATGGCGAGTCGCGGAATGGGATTCACGCCGACAGGTATTCACCGGAGACGTCGACAACGAAATGACAGCGGTCTATCTGTGCCGAGTCGACCGATGCATGACGGTCGTGGAAATCTTCGACCGCCGTTGCAGGCGGTGCGAACGCCACCGCAAGCTCAACGGGACCTCACCTTCATTCTTCGACCGGACATTCGACCCCGATTCGGTTCCACGAAGAGACGAAAAAGCCTTTTCGAAAGTCGATTTCGAACTCAGTGAGGTGAACGGCACTGTTGCGGCGGAGATTATTTACGGAGTGCAGCAGCGTGACCGTGATCAGATCATCTTGGTTCCGATGCGGATCCGCAGCATAGTTTCCCACCTCCCACCGGATTGTCGCTCACTGCTCGATGTCGCCGGAAATCGCCAGTTCGAGAAGGCACTCGGAGCTGCAGCCGGTGGTGTGTTCCGGTCGTTGGTCACACATCTGCAGCGGGCGCACGTCGTGTACTCCGGTACTGATCCCACCATGGCCGACGTGTGGAAACCTGCCGTCGTGGGCCTGCAAGCTGCTCCGGACCGGCGATACAGTGCGGCCGGTGGCGTTGTGGACTTCCGAGAGATCAGACAGCGATGGCTTCGAGAGATCACCAAACAATTCGGCCGCGAGGTACGCCCACCCGTGACGACACTGCGGCACACCGTTCATGCCGCCGAAATCGCTTCACGGCAACTCTCGCTGCGCACGAACGGCGATCACCCCGAACTACTCGACCACGGTGACATGAGCGCTGTCGTCGAGGGTTTCCGCACCAGCGCCGATCGAGAGGGCAAGCCCCATTCCTTCACCCATCGACGATCATTGCTCGGGTGGTGGCGCCGACTTCTCGAGTTCTCACGCCGCACGGGCGCAATGGATGACATCCCCGGCTCCTTCGCACTCGATCTGCGTTCGCACACAATTGCCCAGGTCGAGACCAGCGAGGACGACTTCGGACGCACGATCCCCGAACATGTCATCGCACAACTCGATCAACACCTCGAGCTGCTGGGTAGGCACTCCACGTACTCCGCGCCGGGCTGGAACCCTGACGACTACGCCATGATGTATCAGACGGTCTACCAGATCATCCGGGACACCGGTCGACGCCCGAGTGAGATCGTCGGGCTCAAACGCTCATGCCTGGACTGGGTCGACGGCAAGCCCACACTCGTCTACGACAACCGTAAACGTCGCAGAATGGGGCGTAGATTGCCGATCAGCACTGCAACGGCAACCGTGATCGACCAATGGCTCGACCACCTTCAATCGCTGTCTGTTCCGGACACACTGTGCGACTGGCTCTTTCCCACGCCGGGAACCCGCAACAACATTCGCCGCGGGCACTTGAGCGGTGCGCAGTTCGGGTCCCGGGCCTTCGCCATCTGGATCGATGCAATCCCGGAACTTGTCGACGAAAGACTCGACGATGACGGAAACCCAGCTCTCTACGACAGATCAATGATCACTCCTTACGGATTGCGGCACTCCTACGCTCAGCGGCACGCTGACAACGGCACACCGGTGGACGTCCTACGCGAATTGATGGATCACCGCAGCGTCGACACGACCATGGGATACTTCTCCGTCACACTCAAACGTAAACGCCAAGCCACCGAGGAGATTTCGAAGTTCGCGATCGACAGGCACGGACGACCGGCGGGATTCACGTCGGTAACGGAGTACGAGCGACAGTCGGTGGCCGTGCCCTTCGGAAACTGCACCGAACCCTCGAACATCAAAGCCGGCGGCCAACACTGCCCGATCCGATTCCAGTGCGCAGGATGCTCCTTCTACCGACCGGACCCGTCCTACCGGCCCGCAATCGAGCAGCATCTCGCAGAGCTGCGCACAGACAAAGAAACTGCAATCGCCACCGACTCCGCGTCGTGGGTGATCACCAACTTCGACGCCCAAATTCACGCGTTCACGGACGTCATCTCGTCGATGGACGCAATGCTTGCCGACCTGCCCGCAGACCAACGCGCGGTCATCGACAACGCCTCCCGCGAACTGAGGAAAGCGAGGACCGCAGCTGCCTTCATACCGCTCGAGTCCGTAACCACCCACACGAACGAGGACGAACAACGATGACTGCCGATGACCGTGACATACGAACCCAACGGCTCATCGCCTCCCGTCGACGTGACAGCGCTGACAAACAACGCAGAACGCTGACAGTCATCGCCGACCTCTCATCCGCTGGCGAACGCATCAACATCAGCGAAATAGCGCGTCGCGCAGGCGTTTCTCCATGGTTCATCTACAACACCGCAGCAATTCGAACCGCCGTCGAACGCGCCACAGAAGAGCACTCCCACACCGCCACCAGAAGCAGCGCCGGACGCACGTCCGCTACGGCGGACAGTCTTCACGCCGAACTGTTGATGGCGCGTGAGGAAGTTCGGGCGCTACGAACGGACCGAACCAAGCTCGAGACCAAAGTGCAACTACTACTCGGCAACCAACTCGAACACCTGCCGCACGACACACTGCTCGCCCGTATCCACGAGCTCGAACAGATAGCAGCCGAGCTGCGCTCGGACCTCGACTCCGAACGCAGACGCGCCGACACCATGACAACACGAACCGAAGAACTCCAGGACGAGCTCACCGCCGCCCGCGCCTCACTCAAAAGGATGGTTCAAAGCGTTTCTCCAGCACGACGAATCGAAGCAATCGGCACATAAGAACACACCCCAGCAAGCATCGGAATCTACGCGGAACTGTGAATCAACACGCGGACAATACGGCAGACATCGCATCCTTCTCTGCTTGAGTCACCCACAGGCGGTAGACCGACTTCACCGTGATCTGCTTCGAGACGTAGGTGCATCGGTACGCCTTGTTCGGGGGAAGCCAGGATGCGGCATCGGAATCAGACTTCTTCGCGTTCGTCGGTCCATCCACCGGGATCAGATTTCGGGGATCGTTCGCCAGATTCGTGCGCTCCTGAAGACTCAATTGTTGCGCACCCTTCTGCCACGAATCGCTCAACGCGACCACATGGTCAATCTGAACTGCAGTCGAAGTATCCTGTCCCCGAACAAAATTGATCGTCTTTCCAGTGTAAGGATCAGCCAACGTGCCAGAGAGAACAACACATTGCTTCTTTCCTTCTTTGAAGACCACGTCAGTCAGCCGCGAAGCCAACAGATTATTGCGCGTATCGCACCCGTCATGCCCGAACTCCACATCGACATCATCAGACCATGCCTGACCGAACTGATCTCTGCTGTAACCAGTTTTCGGAGCACGCCCCTTCACCGGAAGCGTCTCCAACAGCGCAACGGAAGAAGCCACATCAACATCGTGCTGACCAGGGCTATCCACAGACAACGATCCTGCTGGGATCACATCCGCCAACGTCGTACTGCAACCGGAAATCGACAACCCGACCAAGGCAGTGACGGCAACCAGGAGGGAACGGGAACGCACCAAGCGACTATGCAACGTGAAACTCCTAAATCATATGCAGTGCAGAGGATCTGCACTCTTATCAACAAAACTCATGAGGATGATTGTCGGGAAATCCCGACATCAGACCAGGTGTGCTACACATCCACCGAACCCAATCAACCGGCCACGTGCGTGATTGAACATGCCATCGTCCCTATCCGTGCGGTCGAACCGGTCGACCGTCACACGAACTGACCATCGTCACTCACATAACTCACACCGTCGACATCGAACAATGGGGGCCTACCAGCAAGGTTTTGAGATATGTCAAAACTGCGTGCAGATAATGCGTGTATCGCAGCCGTTGTGGCCGAATTCGACGGTGACGTCGTCGGTCCAGGCGGTACCGAACAGCGCGCGGTCGTATCCGGTCTTGGGTGCGCGTCCCTTGACGGGGATCTGTGCCAGCAGTTCAATTGCGGCGGACGAAGGAGCCGAGGCTTCGGTCACGACCGTCGTGGTGACACCGGATCCGATTCCCGAACCGAGAGAAGATGTTTCGGGCGCGTCGGCGTTGGAATTGGCGCAACCTCCCAGCACGATCACGGCAGCAATGCCGATGGTGACGCCGGTGATGCCGCGCCTGTGATGTGCCGTGCGTGCCATGTGTGAGAGTCCATTTCTGCGAGAGATGAACTACAAGTATGTCATTCACGACAATTCGGGCCTAACCGGCACTGTCTGTCAGTCCGGTCGAAGGAACCATCGAGTCACCGGGACCGAGACGAGGACCCGCGGACCTTCACGAGTTTCGTCTGCGGCATCCCAGCCGTCGTACTTCTCGCCGAAAAGTCTCAGGAGGTCGACGAATTCGCCGACATCGTGATGAATTGTCGCGAGGCCCTGTGCGACCCACGGGTCGCCAGCGGATCCGTCGACTGCCAACGAGACCCGAGGATCGTCCAGCAGGTTCCGAACCTTACGATTCTGCTCAGCGCTCGGTATCCAGAATGTGTTCTGATGCAGTAAGAACCAGACCGGAGTCGTGTGCGGCGAGCCGTCGCTTCGGAGGGTGGTCAACCACACGCAAGGAGCATCCGCGATAGTCACGGTCCCAGTATCGGCGCCGGCGCGAGGTTCACCAATCGAGTGTTCGGAACGAACAATGCCCGGCCCTCGCCGTTGGCGAGGACCGGGCATTGTCGGGAAGGGAGTGGAAGCGTCAGATCTCGATCTTGGGGGTCTGTTCGCCCAGCTTGTGGCGGGCCAGCGCCAGGTTCGCACGCGCACGGTCCAAAACGAGGTACACGAACAGCGTCGACAGTCCGGGCGTCTCGAGGACGCGAATGAGGTGGTACTGGTTGCTCAGGGTGATCAGGATGTCTTCCAGGGTGTCGGTAATCCCCAAGTTACTCATCGTGCGGAGCTTTGCTCGCACAACCTCGGAGTTGCCGGCGCCGGCGTACTCGAGGCTGAATGACGGGTTGCCGCTCATGCCGAGAACCATTCCGCTGTCGGCGTCGACGACGGCTGCACCGCTGGCACCGTCGATGCGCATCAATTCGCCGAGGATCTTGTCGATGTTGCTCATTGCTTCTCCTTGGTAGGGCCGAGTCGCGCGGGGCGACTCCAGGTGATGCTTCGGTGGTGAAGTCATCGGTACATTTCGAGGTGGAATCGTTGGTTGCGGCGTCGGGAGTGGGTCGGGCGGCAACTTTTCAGTTTGTGAGATTTGTGGGCTCGTTCCGTTCGGTGCAGATGGGCGGCCATTCGACGACTCGAATTCGTCGATGCGGTCTGCGGGTAGCCAGCCGTCTCCGGCGGGTGCGTTGAGTGGCCGTCTCGTATCCGTCTCGTAGTCCGGGGCCGGCGGCTGGAGTTGCGGATACACCGGTGCGGTCAGCGGTCGCTTGTACGGAATCGGCTGACCACCCGCGTCGGCGACGTTCGCGAACCAGGCGGCGTACCCGGGGTCGCTGCGATCGAGGTTTTGCCCGCGATCGTCGTCTTCCTCGCGGGAACCTCGTCGACGAAAAAGTCCCACTCGTTCCAGCCCCTTATAGACGAACTATTTCCGATCGGAGCGTTCCGGATGAACGCGGCAGACCGGACAATCCCACCCGTAGTTATTTTGCAGTTAAGTCACCGTAGCATGGGTTCGCGAACGGGGCATACAGTCCAATCCCGCAGTCGGGAGGGCGAGGCGCTCGGATTCGGCAGGATGCTCGGGCAATTGGCGCTGACGGGCGACGCCGGTCCGTTCGAGCGCCAGTGGCCCTCTGGCATCCTTGAGGGATGAAGAAAACGATCACCGGGTTCATCGGTGCCTGCTCGCTGGTGGCGCTGGTTGCCTGCGGTTCTGACGGAGACAAGCCGACCGAGGTCGGAACACTAACTTCCTCTGCTTCGGCGACCACCACGGCGACGTCGACGACGTCATCCGAGGCTCCGGCGACGTCGTCGGAAATACCTACCGAGACCCCTTCGGTCGACTCGAGTGCTCCGGCTGAGGTCCCGTCCGACCCGAATGTGAGTTCGGCGCTGCCACGGACCTACGCGCAGGCGTGCTCCGACGTTCTCCGGTACCTCGACGCATACCAGCCGGCCATCGACGAGTCCGGAGAGGAAATGGGCATGACGCGTGAATCATTGGCAAACGACATGCTGACCTCCATCCAGGCTTATCCCGAATGGTCGAGCCTGTCTGCCGACGAGCAGGCCGAGGTCACTCGCGGATTCGCCGCAGCGACCGCGGGAAGTTGCTGACCTACTTTCAGAACAACGATTCCTGAATCGCCACGCCAGGGGACTCGAACTCGCCGACGGTGATGGTTCGACCGACCAGTCCGGACACATCCGCGACGAAGCGTGGCGATTCAGGATCGGGGTCGATCCGCAGCGAGGCGATCGAACCGGCAAGGCCCTCCAGATACAAGGAATGTTCCCCGGACTCGAAAGTGTGCGGATACGCGATCAACGGTGCCGCATCGAAGACCGCGTCAGCGCACGCCGGCGCCGTCCATTCTTCGGGAGCCTCCAGGATCTCGATTCCGTCGATGTCCGATCCGATGTCATTCAGCTCGTCTTTGATCGACGATACGAAGTGGTGCAACGACTTTCGTAGTTTCTCTCGATCCAAGGGCCCTGTCAACGCTTCGATCTTCCGAGACGTACGTATTGCCTGGCTCAAGTGGAAGTGCTCCGAAACTCGGGCTTCGAGGGCGCGAATGCTGTAACCGTCCGTCGACCGCGCTACGAACAATGCGCAGACTGCCCCTTGTTCGGCGACTCGCGGATGCTTGCGGAACTCGGACGCCGTCCCCACCTTCATCTGGCCGCCGGCGAATACGTCGACGTAGAGCCATTGTGGTTGTGCGAGGTAGGTACGCACATTCGGATGAATGTGCGCGCCGCTGACGTGTGCCTGATGAACCGTGGTGAACCCCTCACGATTTCGGCATCGGTCGCACTGGCGTCCTGCGGTGACCGTCGCCCCGCGGTCGCACGGCGAGTGTCCTGGACCTTCGGCGGTGAGATCTCGCCAGCCGAGGCAGCGGCGGCCCTTCGTCTCGTCGACGGAGAATCGCAGCACCGAGTCGTGAGTGAAGAAGGTCGTAGCGGAAGTGGTGTCGTCGACGCATCGGATCCGCGGTGCTGTCGGGTTCGACCAATCGATTCCGCGAACAAGCAGGGTCATGATGAAGTGTCGATTCCTTCTGTAGTTCGCAGGTCGACACCTATGGTAGTCACTGCACATGCGGGTCAGTGCAGTGGTTGTGCCCCAAGTTGTTCGAGCATCAGCGTCATCAGCCCGGATTCCTGACTCTGGGTGTTGATCATGTCGCGGGCGGACTGTTTCACCGGCCCGCTCTCGAGCAGGGCGTCGGCGGCCTGCGCCATGGCGATCCCGCCACGGTGGTGGCGTTCCATCAGTTGAAGGAAAAGGACCTCGGCGTCGAGCCCGCGAGCGCTGCTCAGTTTCTCGAGTTCTTCGGTCGTAGCCATACCAGGCATGGAGTCGGTCTCGGTGTCCAGCGTTGCCGGGTGATGACGAGAGTCACCCGCGCCGCTCGGCGACGCCTCCATCCACGCCATCGGCGTTCTACTGTTCGGCGGGACACCGGCCAACCTCAGCCAACCGAGCATGACACCGATTTCCGTTCGTTGAACATCGTCGATCTGTTGGGCCAGTCTCGTCACCGCCGGGTCCACATCGGGACTCAGACGCGCGAGAATGAAGAGGGCCTGTTGATGGTGGGCCGCCATGTCGTGCACGAATCCGATTTCGGTTTCGCTCAGAACAGCTCTCTGCGTGTGGTTCTCGGGTGCGAACAGCGGACGTAGTGCTGCGCCGAGTACGAGCAGCATCAGTGCTGCAGCCACGAGTGCGACGGCTTTGACCGCTCGCGGTGCCGTCATGATCCCACGGTCGTCTTCTGGTCAGCCGGTGGTGTGTAGACACCGTTTTCGAGTTGCATGGCAACAAAGCCGTTGTCGGCGCACGTCGCCCACAACGTGGTCCCTCGCCATTCGGGCGGGGAGAAGCACCAATCGGTCGAGATGTCGCCGAGAGCGACCATGCCCGACCGCGAACTCAGTGCTTGGCCGGGGTCGAACTGGCCCTGCGCGATCGACTGCGCGATTGCCGGGGTGCTGAGAACGGGTACCCCGATGAGCGACGCGAGAGCGTGTGGCGAGTTGGCGAGTTCGAGATTGCCGCCGGTCCGAGCAGGTGGGTTGAAGTACGCAATTTCGTGGACGTCGAAGGGATCTCGAACATCGAAGACCCGAATCCCGCTCGAGATCCATCCACATGCCAGCGCCGTCGGGTCGACCGGGCGATCTGCCGAACAGTAGTGAGATTCGTACGCGAACAGCGATCCGCCGGCAGCAGACGCCAGCGCAGCGTCTTGATTCTCCGGCAGATTGATTTCGAGCTTCACCGAATTGACGACCGACGGTTCGTCGTCATCGGAGACGTCGATCAATTTGACTCCGCCGGAACCACCTTCGTCGACGGTGAACAGGTACGGCGAACCGTCGTAGGTGACCGGAATGCTGTGTTGGGTGGCCCAACCGTCGGTCCACGAGAGCTGGGACAGTTGGCGCACCCGAGGATTCGGGACCCGGCGCTGAACCTCACTGATGTCGAGGACATGTATTCCGCCGAGATTGTTCGACAAGTACATGCGATTTCCGTCGGGACTGATTCCGAAGCCGTGCGTCGACAACCCGATGAGGTCCTGCCAGACGACGCGCGGGTCGGCGGGATCGGTGAGATCGACGGCGCTCACCACGCCGGGAGCGGTGCCGGAAGACCAGTAGGTGTTCCCGTCCGGTGAAAATCCTCCCTCGTGATTGGTGATGGGCAGCAGCATCCCCAGATCGGTTCCTGGTCCGGGGTTGAGCAGTTTCGGGTGCGCGCAATCGGAGATGTCGTAGACCGACATCAGGCCGACGCCGGTCAAGAGCGGAACGCCCGTGCCCACCAGCAGCTTTCGCGCGGTGTTGACCTTGAGGCTCTCCCACGTTCCGGCCAGCATCGCGGGTTCGGTCAGCGTGGCGGTGAGAGCGGGATTGGCAGGATCCGACACGTCGAGAACTTGGACGCCCTGGGCGGGGCCCAGGAGGTTCCCGGGGAAGAAACTGCCGACGTACGAGCAGTGTTCGAAGTTGGTGGACGTGATCCCGCCGCCGCGACCCGAGTAGCCGCCGATCTGAGACATGTTGCAGCTGTAGCCGTCTCGGCTGCGTCCGCTGTTTCGGTCCTCGGCCGGAACATCACCCTGCAACCCGGTCTCGGGCATCGATCCCGGGCCGCATTCGGCGCGGCTTGCGGCGGTGGAAGCGACACCCGGGTTCTCGTGGATCGAGCCCGGGGCAGTGGCGGGCTCAGCCGACGCGACGCACACGGGAAGGACGGTGATCAAGGCGACGAGTGCGATGGCAGATCTGGTTCTGATGGTCGTGAACGATTTCATCGAGTCCAACTCCCGGTGCGGGATTGCCTTTCGTATCTCACGGGCAGACGTATCTCACGGACAGGCAGCACGGAGGGCAGGCGCGTGTTCGAGCGCTCACGACGATCGGGTCGGGGTGTGAACCGGTGTCGGGCCGCAACCAACCGGACAATGCTGTCCGGTTGGTATCGTAGTGTGCGTGACATCGTCTGGCCGCGTCAATAGCGGATCTCTCAACAGAGGGCCGAGAGATGCGGCGCGCAATCGTGCGGCACTCGTCTCAGCAGCTCGTGAGGTGTTCGCCACTCAGGGTTTTGCTGCTCCGCTCAGCCTGATCGCCCGCACGGCCGGCGTCGGTCAGGGCAGCCTCTACCGGCACTTTCCCACTCGCGAAAGCCTCGCACTCGCGGTGTTCGACGAGAACATCGTCGAGCTGCAAGATATGGCTGCCGATCCGGATTCGACTCTCGACGATCTTTTTCGATTGTTGGTAGACCAGATCACCACCTCCATCGTGTTCGTGGAGGTCATCAAGCCCGTCTCCTTCGGCGACTCACGACTGAATTCGGCAGGCACCCGTCTGACCGATCTCCTCGAAGGACGGCTCGAGGAGGCGCGTCGAGCTGGGAAGATACGCGAGTCCGTGACTGCTGAGGACGTGATCCTGGCGATCGCCATGTTCGCCGCGATCATGGAACGGACTGCCGAGAGCTCGCGAAAAGAAGTCGCGCAGTCGGCCTGGAACCTACTTGTGCAGGGACTGGCCGGGCCGGCAGCGGCGGGCTGAGTCGCGTTCGCCTCGCGTCTCGAGGTGATCGCCTAGGCTCGTGGCATGGCTATTGTCTGGACAGTTCCTCGCGCTATCGGCTCCACCTTGCTCGTTGCTCCGTTGATCAAGGAGTTCCTTGTCGAGGGTGACGGCACCCTCGATGCAAAACTGACTGCGGTCGGTACGGTCTCTGCATCTCTCGAGAAGCAAGTCGGCCGCACGTTCACCTCGATCAGCGCTGCTTCGGCGGCAATCTTTTCCGGTGCTGCCGGTTCCACCAGCGTGCCAGACGCACTACGTCTGGCCGTGATGCGCACTCTGTCCACCGAGGTCGTCGTCAGGAAGCCGGCTCCGCAGCCGTTCTCCGAGAAGGTCGGTAAGAGACTGGGGCAGTACGTCTTTGCTTTGCGTGACCCGCGTAACGACCAGGTGTTCCATGTCGGGCACGGCACGGGAAATCAAGTATTCGCGCCGGTATTCGAAGCGCTCGGTGAACTCGCGAACCTCGAAGGAGCGGACGCTCCGGTCGAGTCGAATGCCGCTGTGACGGCAGCCAAGATCGCTCGGATCCGCGAGATCTACGACGCAGGTTCGGCGGTGGAGCACTTCGTACTCCTCCGCTCGGTCTCTGCCGCCACGGATTCGGCCGCCACTACCGACGAGGTCGTCCGAGGCATCGTGGAAGCCTTGCGGATCACCGACGCGGGAGAGGGTCTGACCAATCTCGCAGGCGATACCTCGGACAAGGACGCCCGTGCGACGCGCGTCGAGGAACTCGCATTGCGCTACTCGGCTGATCCCGCGCCGGAACTCCCGACGCCGAGCATCGTCCTCCACGTACCGGCCTCCGCCCGTCCGGGAGCAACGCCGGAAGAGATCTACGAACTCGCGCGCGCCGAGTGGTCTGCCGGTGCGGCCGTTCGTGCCGAGATCGGAATCCCCGTTCTGGTGTTTGCCGACAGCATCATTCGTGGTGCCTTCCGTGCTCAGTCATGGGAGGTGTCCACCCGCAATGCCGACGGAAGCCAACTGTGGCGGTTCAACGGAACCGTCGACGACGAGCTTGCTGCCAAGTACGTCGGAACCGAGGTCACCCCACACAACGTCGGACTGAAGAAGTGGCCCGTCAGTGGTTGGGTCACGAGGTTGACTACCGCCCGTCCAGGTGCGGTCATGCCGGGACCTCGTAAGTCCAAGTAACGCAACAACTTCAGGTAGAAGGCATTGTGGGGGCGGGATCCGTTCGGATCCAGCCCCCACAATATCGTTGCCCGGGGTTGTCAGCCGAGCAATCCGCTTCCCAGATAGTCGTTCTCGGTGCATCCCGGCGGAATGAGATACACCGCAGAACCGATCGGCGTCGTCCACTCGTTGAGTGCGTCGAAGTCACTCAATCGCTGTTGGACCGGTAGATATTGCTCGGCGATGTCCCGTTGGAATGCTGCGAAGATCAATCCCGAATTCGAGGTCTGCCCGCTCTCGGGTGCGTCGTCGTAGTTGTATGCCCGACGGAAGAACTGCTCCTTCTCATGCGTCTGGTGGGCTCGCGCGATGTGTGATCCTGGCGGGATCACCGGAATCCCGAACTTGTCCGTGAGTGTGAAATCCGCTTCGTCGAATTCGTTGGTTCCGTTGAGCGGAGCGCCATTGGACAACGTGCGCCCCATCGTGAGTTCGCGCCCCGAACGGTCGAGTTCGTCCCAGGTATCCATTTCCATGCGAATGCGTCGCAGTACCAACGAGGTTCCGCCCGCCAGCCACGACTGACCCGCGCCGTCGTGCCAGATCAGTGAATCGAAATCCACTGTTCCCGGAGCAGGATTGACGGTCCCGTCCACTTGGCCCATGAGATTGCGCATCGTGGTTCCCTCAGGCGTGGTGCCGCGAGCGTTGCGGAACCCCTTTTGCGTCCACCGGATGGTCGTCAGTGATCGGACGTTCTTGGTCAGAACTCGCACAGCATGAGCAATGGTCACCGGATCGTCGCCACAAATCTGCAACAACAGGTCCGATCCGCCCCATCGATCGTCAAGTCGGTCGATCGCGTAGCTCGGCAACGGCTCGAACCAGTCCGGTTGACGTGCTTGCAATCCCAGCTTGGTGAACAGGCCAGGGCCGTAGCCGACGGTCACTGTCAAGCGTGCCGGATCCACAGCCAGTTCCCGTTCGGTGTCCGCCAACGCCGGGTAGCCCGCGGTGAGCCGTGACGCATCCTCGGACCACATCTTCATGATTCCGACGACGACTGCTCGATCGGTTCCAGGCAAGAGGTCGAACCCGATGAAGGTGCCGTGCGCTTGCGGCGTGGTGTCGATGCCGGCTTGGTGGACTCCGTAGAACGGTTCCACCAGCTTGCCTGCTTGCTGCTCCTGTTGGCTGCGCTCGACCACTGTGGTTGCGCCCCAGGTTATTCCCGCCACGCCGAGCGCGGCGGCGCCTCCTCCGAGAAGGCGCCGCCGACTGACTGCTCGGCTGGGCGGGTTCGTGTTCTCAGCCACCGTGATTCGGGTCGTAGTTCTCCTGATTACCGGAGAAGTCGCGAATCTGGGCTGTGAACGTGGTGCTGGAACCGTCGTCGTAGATCAAGGTGAGGTCGGTTTCTGCGCCCGGGAGCAGCGGCGCGGACAGGTCCATGAACATGAGGTGGTCACCGCCCGGGGTGAGGGAGGCGGACCCGTTGGCAGGGACCAGGAAACCGCCGTCCTTGGGACGCATCGTCATCGTTCCGCCGTCGCCGGTCACGACTTCGTGCAGTTCGAGTCGAGACGACGCGGGGCTGGTGGCCGAGACCACGCGTACGTCCTTGTCACTGGAGTTGACGAGTTCGGCGAACGCCGCGCTCATTCCTTCCGGCGCGGCCTTGACCCATTGATCCTGAACTGTGATGGATTGTGCAGCTTCGGTTTCCTTGTCGGAGTTGGAAGAACAGCCGGTCAGGGCGAGAGCTGCGGACAGTGCAACAGCTGCGAATATCTTTGTGCGAACAGTCATGTGTGTCTCCGTAATTCGTGAAGTGTCAGGTGGTGGCACGGCGTTTGAACGCCGCAATGCACAGGTCGATCAGCAGGAATGCGAGAAGGCTGATGCCGAGTAGCGGAACGAACCAACCGACCAACGCCGTGATCGCGACGAGCGCAACGAGGCCGACCGGGGAGAGGTTGCGGATTCCGCCGCGGGCAGGAACTCGGCCGGCTGCCCAGTCGGAGCCACGAGTGGGGCGTCGGCGCCACCACATGATGTAGCCCCGAATGACCACGCTGACCAGTGCGAGTGCCAGTGCGGCGAGTGCGATCTGGTTGGCAAGACCGAACAGCAGGCCCATGTGGAGTTGGATTCCCCAGGCCGAAAGTTTGGCTGCGAGTGGCCAATCCGAGAACCACAACTCGTCGGTGACCTTTTGCGTCGCTCCGTCGATTGCGATGGTGTTGTTGCTGTACACCCAGGGCTGACGTGTCTGGGCGACGGTGAACGCCGTCTCGGCGTTCGCGGGTATCGATACTTCGACAGGACCGGTGATCCCGTTGTACCTGGCGATACCGAGGACGGTGTCGACGCGTCCGACGTTGGTGTCCGTCAGCGTGCCGGTGGCGGCGGGGGCCATGTCGTGACCCTCGTGCCCGCCTGTCGCCGGAGGGGGAGCGTCGCCGAGAGTTTTCACAACTGAGGGCGTCGTCCAACTCAACGCGGTTCTCAGATTGCTGACGTTCTCTCCGGCGTAGGTCGACCACGTGAGGCCGGTCGCCGAGAGGAAGACCAATGCAACTGCTATCCAGATGCCGACGACACCGTGCCAGTTCAGGGTCCGGCTTCGTCCGGTGGATGCTCGGTCGATCGTGAGCAGTCGAGCGTTCCGGGCGGTGCGGTAACGACGGAACCAGAGGTAGACACCGCCGAGTGCGACCACCCACATCCACGACGCGGCCAATTCGCTGTAGAGGCGGCCGGGTTCGCCCAGATGAAGGTGGCGATGCAGTTGGGAGATCCAGGTTCGCAGTGGCAGCGAACCACTGCTTCCGTAGACCGCCAACTCGCCGACCGGCTGTGCGAGCACCGGATCGACGAAGACGGCGAGCCTCTCCGATTCGCCCAGTGACGGATCGGTGAACAGGACTCGGGTGGTTTCGCCGGCAGCAGGGGACGGACGTACTGCCGAGACGGTCAAGTCGGGGCGGTACTGCTGAGCGGAACGGATCTGGTCGTTCAGTGACGCGATCTGTCCGGTGGTGTCGGTCTGGAGGTAGTCGCTGTAAACGAACTTCTCGATGGTGGGTGCCATCGCGTAGAGGCCGCCGCTCAAAGCGGCGATGAGGATGAACGGTCCGATCAGGACGCCGGCGTAGAAGTGCAGACGCAGGATCAGTGGTCTGGCGCCGCCAACCTGCTTCTTCGGGGGAGAACTGTCGTTGGACGCGCGCGTCTGTGCGCGCTCCAATTCGGGTGCGGACATGCGTGTACTCGATCCCGCTGTGCGCCTTTGTTAACCGCGGGCGGTTAATAAAGGCGCACAGCAAAGTGGCGCACGTAATCACGTGCGTGAAAGGAAAGGGGAGGTGAGTTACACGAATGCCGGTGGGCCGCGAGTGCCCAGGCCTGAGGTGAGAAGTTGACGTAGAACAACTTTGGCGCGGTATCGAGTACGTGCAGCGAACGGTGACGGTTCAGCTGCCCACGGGCGCAATAGAACGGCGACGATTGCCGCTACCGTCGATGCGGCCACGACGTATCCGCGTTCTGCGCCGCGGATCAGCACTGCGCACACTCCGACGGCAGCGATGTGTGCTGCGAGCATCGGAAGGGACAGGAGCAGGCCGTGTTGATGATCCGAAGCGATGGTCAACGTCGCGTGACCGATGGCCTGACCCGCAACGAGCATGAGGGCGAGCAAGAGCGCGGGGGAGCGACGGGTGTCGATGGACGTGACCACCGCGCCGACGCTCGCGCAGGCGAGGATCAGCAACACGACAGCGCTTTCGGACGGGGCCATGCCGCCACCACCGAGCGCGTGGGCTGCGACGGAAACCGCGCCGGAGGTGCCGCCCACGAAAGCACCGCGCAGCTGCGCGACATCTTTCGGACCCGGCGTCATACGCGAAAGGATACAGGCGCCTACTACCGGGCTTAGTAGGTGATCGGTCGGGATCGTTTCGGTGGCCGACCGACGAACGCGTTAGGTGGGGGATTTGTCCGATTCGCCAAACTTTGCCGAGGACCGGGTGAAACAAACGTGACGGTCATTTTCCGGTGCCAGACTTGGCTCTGGTCGCCGGCAACGGGTCGACGGCAGGGCAAACACATAGGAGAGTTTCATGAGGCGTCGATTCTTTGCGATATTCGCCCTGATGGGTGCGTTCGGTCTCTTCCTGTCTTCGGTGGCCTCGGCGGACCCGGTCACACGCTCCGTGTCGGGCACCCTTGTCAACTCGTGTAGCGATACTGGCGATCCGGTCGGGATATGGATGGTCGTATGGGATGGCTCGACGCAGATATCCTCGGCCACTGTCGGGGTGGGTGGCGCATACACGATCACGAACGTTCCTCCGGGCAATTACACGGTCAGTCCATACTCGCCGGCTGGATGCGGATCCGTACCCGACAGGACGGCGGTAGATCTGACGACGTCCGACGCGACCGGGATCGACTTCGAGTTGGTGAAGGTGTTCAGCATCGTCGGATCTGTCACTGGGTGTCCGGGTGCCGACGGGGTCGGGGCGTCTGACGTGACGTTGAATCTCCTCGATGCCGGCACGCAAATCGCGACGACAACGACGGATGATTCCGGTGACTACTTCTTTCAGTACAAGCCGGCCAAGGACGGCTATTCCGTAGAAGTGGTTCCCGGCAGCGGATGCGGTGCCGATCCAGCAGTAATTCCGGTGAATCTGAGCACGAATGACGTCACCGGTGTCGACTTCGCGCTCACTGCCGACGGCTGCGATACGGGCAGTTCGTTCGGAAGTGTGGATCTGTCGACGATTTTCGGAAGTCTCGGTAGTTCGGAATTCTGCAGCAGCTGAACACTTGTCCATGAAGGGAGGGCGATCGCCGAGGCGATCGCCCTCCCTTTTCTCGTTTGTTACCAAGGGATTTGCCCTGACATTGCGGAAGGCTGTTTCTAGCGGCAGATGAAGATATCTGTGCCGCATATCGTTACGACGTTCGTATTTGCTGAGATCGGCACAAGCTTGGGGACCAAAGTCATCGAAGTGCGGGTGTAACGGTCTGTTGTGCCACGACGGTATTGAGCAGAGAACGGCAAGCCCGCCAGAGTGATAGCGTCCGAGAGGCTATGTCCGAAATGATTCCGAACTCGACCTAGGAAAACGGTGCGCAGCGATAACAACGGTTCGAATAACGGAGTCCTGGGGAACAACTCCGGAACGACTCAGGGCGACGGCCATTTCGACGCGTCCGACGACGGCTATGCAACGTCGATTCGAACCGTCACCTTCACACCACAATTCGACGAGCCTGCAGCAAAACCGTTGCCCAGTCAGCGGATGCGCCAGCAACGTCGTGAAGAGCCGACCGATTTCCGGACCTCGACGCCCAGGCCTATGACCTCCGTCGACGACCTGGACATCATCAAGCGGGCGAAGCGTCCACCCGAACGCGGTTTGGGCAGTGTGTTGTTCAAACTCACCGGGGGCCGGATCAACACTGGGCAGTCGGCTGCCGAACTCGAACACCAGGCTCTCGTGCGCCGTGCCAACCGAACGGTGCGCGGCGTGTACAAGATTGCTTTCATCTCACTCAAGGGTGGAGTGGGGAAAACCACGGCGGCCAAAACTGTCGGTTCGACGTTCGCATCGATCCGTGGGGATCGAATCGTAGCCATCGACGCCAATCCCGACCTGGGGACTCTGGCTGATCGCGAACGACGTGAACATCACCTGACCGTTCGTGATCTGTTGGCCGACGGTGACATTCGTACGTACAGCGATGTTCGCTACTACACCTCGCAAGGCGACAGCCGACTCGAAATCCTTGCGAGTGAGGCAGATCCGGAAACTTCGGAGTCGTTCAACGAGCAGGACTACCTCGATACTCTCCGAATTCTCGAGGTGCACTACAACATCGTCATCACCGACTGTGGCACCGGAATCATGCACTCGGCCATGTACGGAATTCTCGACGAAGCAGATGCTTTGGTTGTCGTCAGCCCGACAGCTCAGGATGGTGCCCGTAGTGCTGCAGCAACGCTCAGTTGGCTGACCAAGCACGGATACGCAGATCTGGTGAGCAGGTCGGTCGTGGCGATCAATTCGACGCGGCCGGGTTCGTCTTCGCTCGACCTCGATCAACTCGAGGACGTTTTCGCTCAGCGTGGAGTGCGAGCGGTCAAGACGTTGCCCTACGACGATCACCTGGGCGAAGGCGGTCCGATCGACTTGAAGTTGTTGAACAAGCGCACGGCACGGGCATATCTGGAACTCGTCGCAGCAATTGCCGATGGGTTCCCGGACTCGGTGGGCAAGCACGCTTCTCGATAGAACGTGCTCGCCACCGAATCTGATCAGCAGGCTCCGGCGTTCAAGGGTGCCGAAGTATCGCGCCGTACCCGTCGGCGAGAACGAGGCGTTCGTCGATCTGTACCAACTCGGTGCCGGTCCCGATTGCGATGTAGGGGAGTACGCGATCGGCGGGCCCGATCAACTCTCCACTGGTGACTTCCTTGTCGTCAGGATCGGTGAGCAGCAGCGTCTCGACCTTGCCCTGTTCGAGGGCGTCGAGGACGCGTGCGGTCCCGTCGATGGAGAGGCCGGAGTCCCGGCCCTGCTCTGCGACGTAGCGTTCGGTTTCCACATCCATTCTGCGCAGTCGCTGCGTGTCGATCAGTTCACGAATCGACTTGGACACCTCGGCGGGTGTCGAACCGACTGAACGCGAACCCTTTTCGACGTCCACCACCCGTAGCGTCGACGGCAAAAGCTGTGCAAAAGCTTTGCGGGATTGTACTTCTCCGATGACAACCACCAGCGCGACCTTGTGTTCACGGGCGAGCGCCGCCGCGCGCTCCACAGCCTGAGTCAGGTTCTTCCGGATATTCTCCTCCACGAGGCTTTGGCTGTCGGTGTATCGCTCCTGACCGCCCACGTGTGCCTTGTGGACCGGGAAGCCGTCTCCGTCTACCGTTTCGCCGTACACGTCACGCCCGCGAGCATCGCGCACGCACAGGTCCGCGCCAGTGTGGTCGACCTTGGCGATGAGGAACGGTTCGGTGTCGTATCCGTGTGCGATCAGTGGAATCAGGTAGGGCAGTTCGCCCAAGGTCGCGATAGTGGAGCCGGCAGGTTCGAGCAGAATATCGTCGATCAGCACTGCCTCGGAAGTGGCGACGATCGCGCGTCCGGCGCGACCTGAGATGCCGTGATGGTTATCCTTCACCTCGTCCAGTCGTGCGATCAGCGATTCCGATGCTCCCTGTTTCGTGAGTTGATTGCGCATCGAGCGCCATTCGAGTTCGAAGCGCTCGCGCGCATCTTCCCGGTTACGGACGTCTTCGAAGTACACGGAGGCAAACGGGCCGTCACTCGAACCGACCTTCTTCAGTCGCCCAGCATGCATGTCGGCTCCCTTCTGTAGTGGTCCTATGCCGCGTACCCGACAACCGGTGATTCGACACGACCGCTTTCAGTTCGCACGTTTGTTCGACTGCTGGTACTGTCTGTGAACGTGAGGGTGGTGCAGAGGGAAGCCTGCATCACCTTCACGCCAAGAGCCCGGGACCTGCCGCCGACTGCCTTCGGCGGCAGGTCCCGATTCTGCTTACTCGGCGTCGTCGGTGCCCTTCGACCTGTCGGAACTCTTGCGCCAGTGGGTGAATCGTTCCTTGATGTCCGACGCTACATCGCCGACGCCATTCCCCACGGCGCCGACCGCACCGCCCAATCCGCTACCGATGTCGCGCACCATGCGGATCAAAGGGTCCTCCGACTCGTCGAAGTTCTGCTTGTAGGTCTTGGCTGCATTCTTGAACTCGTCGCTGATCTTCGCTCCGTCGTCATCGCCGCGACGGGGGTAGTTTCCGCGCAGAATCGCGGCGTAGTCTCCGCTGTCCACCCACTTCTTGAGCTCGGCGGCGCGAAGCACCGAGAACGGGTGAGAGAGCAGTTCGATGTTGAGGAGCTTGAGTACACCGTCGCGGAGGTCGCCGCTGGCGTCGTACTCGGCGGCCTGGGCAAGAAACGCGTCGATGTCGATTTCACTGACTCGGGATCCGCCCGCCAATTTCATCTGGACGCGAATCGCGGTGTGTACGTCCTGCCCGCACAACAGTCCGGCACGATCACCGGACAGTTCTGACTTGCGCTGCCATTCCATGAGGGCGGCGATGATCGCGCGCAATGCCCATCCGCCGACGGGCAGCCATCCGATGGTTCCGGCCAGTCGCATCAAATGCATCAGGATGGTCCGATACACAGCATGACCGGACAGCGCGTGGCCAAGTTCGTGGCCGATGATGAACCGCTGTTCCTCGTAGTTCATCACGTCCAATAGGCCGGTAGTGACCACCATGAACGGCTTGTCCATGCCGATGGTGAAGGCGTTGACCATCGGGGTCTGGAGTACGAACAGCTCGGGTGTCTCGTCGGCCTGCAGGATGTCGACGCAGTCACGGCGCAGGTCGTTCAGGTCGCTGAACTGGCGTTCGTCGACTCGCACCGACGTGGCCAGGTACATGAGGCGGTGCTGACGTTCTTGGAGCAGTCCGGACAGCGTCCGCAGGACAGTGTCGAACCCCCGAAGCGTCCGGAGCGTCACCAATGCAGCCCGATCGGCTGGGTGTTCCCACGCACGCGAGCTGATGTCCGGGAACTCGATTCGGGTGCGATCTGGTGCAGTGGTCATGGTGGCCCCTCACTTCGATGTGTGTCGACTCACCTCCAGGGTAACGACTAGTCGGTTTAGCGTGGATTTCCCGCAGCTCACTCGGTGGGCTGGGGGAGCGTGCAATCGGTGACTTTGGGGTTGACGCCGAAGTAGTTCAGCGGACCCGCGATGACCGTGAGCGCGATGGTCCCGACGCCGGCGCAGTTGGTCGGCGAACTGCTGTAGTAGCCGCGTTGGCCGGCCGCGACGGCCCCGACTATCAGCCAGATCAGAACGATCAGAGTCACAATTCTCATCATGGCGGGCTCGATTCTTCAAATATTATGGTGCCCAGCGAAATACCCGGTCAGAGTGGGTATGAAACGCTCTGCCGACGGGTATCCACGGTGTATGCGGCTCGAGGCGGGCGTATCCGCCCGAGTGAACGCACTGAAGGAGCTTGTGATGATCATCCTCGGCGTGATCCTGCTGATAATCGGTTTCGTGGTGAACATTCCGATCCTGTGGACGATTGGTGTCGTCTTGCTGGTGATCGGAATCATCCTGTACGCGCTGGGCGCGGCCGGGCACGCCATCGGTGGTCGGCGGCATTACTACTGATCCGTTATCGGCTCGTCGTGCGTATCCGTGCCAGTCGGCGCGGTCGGTACGGTGCGCTGAACGGCACGCGCAATCAGTTCCCGAAGGCAGACCTGGCGCAGCGTTCGCTGTTGCCAGTCGCTGCCGTTGCCTGTGACTGACTTGAGCTGCAGCGCCGACTCCACGCTCGCGTACTCGCCTCCCTCGTCGAGGGAGTCACGGACATGGATCAGGAGCCGGTGCAACAGTTCCGTGGCTGAAATTCTTTGTGAGGTAATCGGATCGATCGACGCTCCCAGGACGCCTTCCTTCGCGGACACCCAGGTTGCGAGGCGGAGGCTCTCGAGGGAAATGTTCGGAGCCTCGATGCCCCGGTCTATCGCGCGTAACGCAGTTGCCACCAGAGCCCGTCCAAGGGTTGCAAGTAGCGCTGCATCCTCTGCTGTCGGCTGAACGTCGCAGACTCGGATCTCGACGGTCGGTAGGTGGCAGGAAGGTCGGATATCCCAGTAGGCCATCCGCTTGTCGAGCATCACGCCGCAATCCACCATCTTCGCAACCGCGGTGTCGAAGTCCCCGGTGGTCTCGAAGTACGGCGGCGGCCCGGCGACTGGCCACCTGGACCATTGGATCGCCCGCCAACTCGCGAAGTCGGTGTCGACTCCTTGGTGGACACGGGAATTGGCGCTCAGTGCCAACAAGGCGGGCAACCAGATGCGCACGTGATTGCAGACCTGCACGGCCTGTACTTGATCAGCGACGCCCACATGGATGTGGCAACCGCAGATGCTTTGTTCGGCAGCGAGGGCGCCGAAGCGTTCGCCCATCCGGCGGTAGCGAGGCGAGTCGCTGATCTCGAAACGCGAAGGCCCCGAAAGCGGTGCGCCGACGGCCAACAGCCTGCAGCCGTTCAACTCGGCAGCTTTTGCCGCGAGCCGACGCATGTCGATCAAGTGGGTTCGGAGTTCGTCGATGCCATGGCACACGGGAGAGTTGGTCTCGACTTGGCAGCGGGACAACTCGAGCTGAAGATCCAACCCCAGTGTCGACGCGGTTTCCGCAACCGCAACATTGTCGGTGGACGGCAACCAGGAGGTTGGGTCGACGAGGATGAATTCTTCTTCGACGCCGACGGTCGGGGTCGTCGATTCGTGGCGGCCAGCGGTGGATTCGGCCGAGCAGGTGGCGCCCATGCTCGCGTCTACCCGGTCGGTCGAAGGCGGAAACCGACCCGAGGAAGCCCCGTTCTCGTCGGGAGAACGGGGCCTGTGGTCGGCCTTGCCAACATCTCGGAAGCGTCAACGAGTCCTTGCACACCGTATGAATCTGGGGACTGGCGTGCCTGGGAAAACGTACTGTGTCGGACTCGGTAAAACGAGACCCCAAGGCATGTCTCACCCCCTATTTCACCCTCGTGTGGACTTGTCCGCACACCCTTCGCCGAGTCGCGGATCATGACCTGGCGGCCTGCGGTGGTGCAGTCTCGGTTTTATCCGTGGGGCCGCCGTTATCGAGCAGATTCCGAGAATACGAACCCATCTAAACTAACGTCCAGCATTCGGATGTGACGTTCTGGCGGAGTGTGTGGGTTCGGTGAGTCAACAGATATTTGATCAGTTAATCGCGTGCACAGCATCCGGAGAAGTTGTGGAACTTTCGAACTGGTATTGCGTTTCACCAGCGCAAATCTTCAGTGGTCATGAGTAAAAGTCAGAAGATGGGAGAAAGTGCCTGGGATTGTGTTGCTACCGGTTCGTTATCGCATACGAGTGTCCACTATGTGCGTGGATGACGACTCTTGAAGGCGGGCAAAACTGCGTGTCAGCTGTGTCGGAGCTTCCTCTGCCTTTGTGTTCTTGGATTGAGAGTTTCACCAGGAATATCTTTCGTGATCGACGCGCCGGGAAATTTTTCTCAAGATTTACCCACTTGCTAATTGGGGAATTCAGCGGGTTGCGGAAGACCGAAATATTGCGGGTGGGAGCTGTTATTTCCGGTGATTTGCCCATATCTTGCTGAGTGACGTATTTGCGACCGAAGTGTCGCGCGGTCGAGAAATAATGCTTTTCATGCTTTACATTGGAAATTGCAAGATGCACGTTTCATCCTCAGTGTTAAACGAAAGGACGAACGCAATGGGTAGCTTGGAAGATTTCGACATCGCGGCACTTCTTCAGAAGGTCATCGCATTCTTCGACGGATTCTCGTCGGACGAGACCGAGACCCCCACGGGCTAAGACTTAGCGAAGCCGCTGTGCATCCGGATGACACTGGATGCGCAGCGGCTTCTCTGTATCCGGCGCCTTCATCGGCGAAGGCAATGAATCGGCGTGCGTGGTTTCGGCCCGCCACTGGGCACTAACTGGTTGCATCCGTCTGGATCAAGAGCATCGCGTCGTCGACCGGATCGAAGTACAGAGCCGGGTCGGCAACCAGTGCAGCGTCGTCACCATGAGTTTGCATGGTGACAACCCAGGCACGATCGTCGTGTTCCACGTAATAGGCACCCGCGAGGACCCCGATGGAACTGCCGCCCTTGAATCCGCCGTAAGTGAACCATTTCGCGGACTCGTCACTGAGCGCCGGATCCTCGGCGAGAATGTCTCGAACCGGTGCGCCGCTCTCGGTCTTCGCCTTCTCTTGCAACGTGACCAACGCGGCACGCAGGTCGGCGGGCGAGGCGAACCAATCGATGTCGAAAGGCCATGCGGGGGTGGTGAATGCTGACGCCGGGATGTCCACCAGGCCGCCAGGTAGTGCCGCGAGTATCGCTCGACGCTCGTCCGGAGTTCCGTCGCGCCAAGCGATACGTTGTGCGCCTTGGTCACCCCAGCCGAGTTGGAACAGTGCGCGGGTCGGCTTGAGCGGGATGTTGAGCGAAGGATTTGCCATGCCCATCGGGGCGAACTCGGCTTCTACCTGCTCGCGCCCGACAGCAGCGATCAGCATGTCGGTGGCGGTGTTGTCGCTGATCGAGATCATCTTGCCGGCGGTATCTCGGACCGTGACTTCAGTTCCCGATGGCAGGTCCTGCATGGTCCCGCCGGGCATCGATTTGAGGTCGTCGGTGATGGTGAGCTTCTGATCCCAGGAGAGTGTCCCGTTCTGGACGGCCGTCGCGACCGCGCCGAGAACGTACAGCTTGATCGTTGACCCTGTGGGCTGTGGTGAGGTGTCGCCGACACTGAAGACTTCGGCGTTCTTTCCTTCGGTGACCTCGGTGACGGTCAGATTGGTCGGCGCGGGAAGCGCTTTGACGGCTGCCTCGAGTTCTTGCCAAGATGCGGCCGGCACATGAACGTCCTTGGTCGGTGTGATCGCCATTCCGAGGATCAGCCCGTTGCCGTCGACGACGACGTTGACGTCGAACGCACCGCCGGTGGTGCTGGTGATGGAAACTGTGCCGTCGGAGTCGCCTCCCTTGTACTTCACTGTTGTCCAAGGCTGTCCGGCTCGGATGGAGTCGAAGTCCGGAGGTGTCAGGACGACGGGTGCAGTGGGCCCGAAGTGTTCGGCGATTTCTTCCTGGGTCAACGGCGTGCTCGTGTTGAACGCACTGAGAAGCCAGGTGATCTGCTTGCCGACGGAGCTGTCAGGGATCGTGACCGTAGCGGGTGCCGCGGTGGGGGAGGTCTTTGTGCTGTTTTCAGAGGTTTGTGCGGAATCAGTCCCGGAAGTACATGCGGCGAGGGCGAATACCGCTGCGGAGGCAAGTGCTACCAGCGCGAGCGGGCGGCCTTTCCTGCGTGTGTGTTCGAGATTCATGGACTTATTTCATCAGCATCTTCTTCGGCGCGCGTCCGTCTGAGGTGTAGACATACTCAGCCTGAGGTACTGAATCGCTTCATTCTGGAGTACCGTCAACCACTTGTAGTGGTGACACGCACCTTGCAGCTGGACAAATGGGAGAAAGGCTGCACTCGAAGAACTTTCGTGATGACTGAGAGAGCTAGTTCTTGGTCGCGGCCAAAAAGGAGGGTTGCGTTGACAGCGCTGCGATTTCTTCGGGGAGTTCGGGGATCCGGCGATCGTACAGTTCTGCCAACTCGACCGAGCTGAAGCGTCGGACAGTCCAATTGTGTTCAGCCAACCACTGGCCCGGATCGGATCGCTTGTCGCTGTAGAACAGTTGCGAAATGTCCAGGTCTCCGAACGGGTCCTTGGCGAAGTACTTGGATCTGATGGCCGCAAGCTTGCTCGGGTCGGTTCCGGCCGGAAAGTCGTTCACCGCCAAGCGACTACCGGTGGCCGAGAGTTTGTCGATCCGCTCGAACAGGGCGTCGTGGGCCGGGCCGGGGAGATAGGCGAGCAGGCCTTCCGCCGACCAGGCCGTGGGTTCGTTCGGGTCGAAACCAGCCTCCTCGAGTGCGGCCGGCCAGTCGTTTCGCAGATCAGTAGGCACAGTGCGTCTATCGGTCTTCGGCTGGGCGTCGTGCGCAGCGAGCACTTCGGCTTTGAACTCCAGCACCTTTGGCTGATCCACTTCGAATACCGTCGATCCTGAGCTCCAATCCAGCCGGTACGCACGCGAATCCAACCCTGCTGCAACGATTACCGCCTGCCTTACTCCGGATTCGGTTGACGACGAGAAGAATTCGTCGAAGAACCTGGTTCGCAACCCCATGAAACCGCCGAAGGGGGTGTCCTCGAGGAGCGTGGGATCTTTCAGAAGAGCTGTGAAATGCGGCTCGGCTGCAGCTTCTACGAACCACGATGCGAACTTGTCTTCGATGATCGCGTCCGGACGGGTGCTCTCCAGTGCTCGGAACGTTGCCACTGCCAGCGCGGTAAGTCCGACGCTACTGACGATGTCCCACGTATCTCCATCGCTCCGCATTGTCTGGGTGTCCTTCCGCTCTTGACGACTGAGCCGAACTCTCTCGACCCTACGCCCGTGTGACCCCTCGTCGCCTGGAACGGAACGGTCGGACTTGGAGCAGCAAATACACGCTGACCGGATCGAAAAATTCTGCAGTGCAAGGCGTTCGGTTTGAATCAGCATTCTGCCAGGAATTTGCCAGGTCAGTGCCAGTGAGCGGCAAGGATGCAGGACTTCACTGGGGTGTGCCTCAGGGCTGAGAGAGAGCCTCGAGAATCCTTCGGGCAGGGGATTGATCGTGGCATGACCATCCGCCGGAACCACTTCGTGGGACCGTTCGGTTCCAGTTGATCTCTCGGACCGCACAACGAATGTCCCGTCGAGAAAGAGAGATGTGAGCCCATGTTGCAGGAAGGCTCGCTGAATGTATTGGCCGCCGCGGCGCGGAGCGGTAGCCGTGAGTCCATGGCCAGTTTGTATGCGGCGTTTCGTCCGATGGTTGTGCTGCGGTGCCGCGCCGAGCTTGATCAGGCCGTTTCCGATTCCGCCGCGGATGCCGCGTGCGTCGCCGTTCTCACGGCAGTGTGCGACGGATCGGAGACATATCAGCCTTTTCTACGCGTGCTGTACGCGAGTACAAGCATCGCGATTGCTCGGGCGGCATCCGACGGGTTCAGCGGTGGATCGCTCCCGCCTCCGACAACGCTCCCGATTGTCGAACGCGATGTCCTGGTGTTGCGGCTGATCGTCGGGCTCGATACAAAGGCGACCGCAACGTCGCTTGCCCGTACGACAGACGAGGTGTCGCTCGACCTGCATCGGGCGCTGCGGCGACTGCGAAAGTTGTCTTCTTCGAATGCAATCAGGGAGAGCTTGGTATTCACCTGAGGGCGTTCGGAATGCGCAGATTCGGGCGGGAACGGATCCCTCCCTTACTGGCCGGCGATGTATTCGATCGACGGGCCGGCAGTCCAACCGCCGTCGACGGCGATCTCGGAACCCGTTGTGTACGAGGCATCGTCGGAAAGCAGGTAGGTGACCGCTCCGACCAACTCCTCCGGGCGACCGACACGGCGATACGGATTGTTGGGGAATGCGCCCTCTTCGAGGCTGATGCCCGTCGGTGCAGTCATGGGCGTCAGGACCATGCCGGGGTGAACCGAGTTGACCCGGATCTTGTCGCGGCCGAGTTCGACGGCGGCGATCTTGCTCAGCCCACGCACGCCCCACTTGGCTGCGCCGTAACCGCTGGTCAGAGCCATGCCCATCAGGCCGGCGGCCGAGGAGATGTTCACGATGGATCCGCCGCCGGCTGCCTTCATGAACGGCACCACCGTGTGGATACCGGTGTGCACGGACACCAGGTTGATCTGGATGATGCGCTGGAACGTCTCGAGTGGTTCCTCGGCGACTGTCTGGCCGGACGCCGAGATTCCGGCGTTGTTGACCAAACCGTTGATCGCGCCGAACTCGGATACTGCGTACTCGGCGGCGGACTTCCAAGACGCTGGATCGGTGACGTCGAGGTGAACGTAACGCGCTGCGTCGCCGAGAGATTCGGCCACTGCTCGACCGTCGTCGTCCAGTAGGTCGCCGATGACGACGCGGCCGTTGCCCGCGACGATGCCGCGGGCAAACGCCTCGCCCAGGCCGCGTGCGCCGCCGGTGACGAGAACGATTTTTCCGGAGAGATCCTGAGTCATGATTGTTCCTTACCTGTAGGTGTTGCGAGATATGGCTTCGAGAACGCCCCGAGCGCGCGGGTGATGGCCTCGGGTGCGGGCGTCCGGAGGTCTGCCATCTCACGCAGTGCGGCGACTACCGCAAGTGTTGCCTGGCCCGAAGCCGCTGTGGTGTCGAGCGAGGTTTCCGGACGGTCGATCAGGCGTGCGACTTCTGGGCGAATCAGTTCCATCGTCTCGAAAGTTGCTGATTCCCAAACTCTCCGGAGTGCCGCATCACCGAAGATGATGGGCATCAGTGACCGGGTCATCGGCTCGAAGGACTCGCCGACCGATGCGATAAAGGCATTCTTCACAGCCGCTGCGAGCCCGAATTCGCGGGCTTGCGCGCTGAGTGCGGTGGCCAGACTGCGGTTTCCCTCGTCGAGCATCGGCCAGATGCTCTCCTCTTTGGTGGCGAAGCAACGGTAGAACGTTCGCTCGGAGATTTCTGCCCGCTCGGCGAGCTCCGCGATGGTCGTCGAAGTGTCGCCGCGTTCGACGAAAGCGGCAGCACAACTCTGCGAGACGCGGAGAAGTAGTGCAGTGCGGCGGGCTGTTGCCATATCCGCACTGTACCAAAAGTGGCAGAAACTGCCACAAATGGTGTCGGCCGGTCAGCCGACGTTATCTTCGATTCCGGAAACCTCCTGCTCAACTGCGTTCTTGAGGTTCAGGAGCGTCTTGCGGATGTTGCCGCGCTGAAAATCGGCGAAGGTTTTTCCTCCGGTGGCAATTTTGTCGAACATGTCGGCGGCGAAGTCCGGCCAGCCGCGCCTGTCGTCGGTCCACGTTTCGGTAACTCGGGTTCCGTCGGGCACCGGCGAGAATCGGTACTGCCAGGTTGCGATAGAGGCGGGGATCCGGGGAGTACTGAGGCCGATCTTGTGAACACGGAATTCGAAGAGCTTCCCGGCCTCGGCAGCGGTGACTGTGCATCGCGTGGTCCACTGCGCGCGCCCACGCTTGTTGTGCCCGTCGAACTCCATGCCCAGGAAAGCGCTTTCGCGGTCTCCCCGCAAGGTTGCGCCTGTGTTTTCGGGACTCCAGGCACCCATACGAGTGGGATCGCTGATGACCTCGTAGAGGGAAAGCGCGTCGGAGCTGACGACGATGCTGTCGGAGACGGTAAGTTCGCGAGCCATTTCGGTTTCAGGTTCTTTCTGTCGAGCGTGTGTGAGGTGAGTATGACGATCGGTGGTTTCGCGAACAAGATGCGGACGTGGCGGATGAACCGTCGACCTGATCGGCGTTGAACTACAGGTGCGGTTTCAGTTGGATCTTGACCGCGCCTTCCTGCTTCTTCTGGAAGATCTCGTAGGCGTGTGGCGCCTGATCGAGCGGCAGCTGATGGGTGGAAAAGGTGTCGACGCCGAGTGGGTCGTCGTCAGTGAGCAGGGGCATGATGTCCTCTACCCACTTCTTGACGTTCGCCTGGCCCATCCTGAGCTGAATCTGCTTGTCGAACATGGTCATCAGCGGCAGCGGATCAACCATTCCGCCGTAGACACCGATCAAAGAAATGGTTCCGCCGCGCCGAACGATGTCGATGGCCGAATAGACAGCGCCAAGGCGATCGATTCCTGCGTTACGCATCGCAGGCGCGGCAAGAGCATCGGGAAGGAGTCCGACGAACTGCTGCGCGAGCTTTCCGATCGGAGACCCGTGCGCTTCCATACCGACAGCGTCGATCACCGAATCGGTTCCGCGGCCGTTTGTCGCGTCTCTGATGGCATCGCCGATCTTGCTGCCGTAGTCGTCCAGGTTGAGGGTCTCGATGCCGCGTTCGGCAAGGCGCGCAAGGCGTTCGGGTACACGGTCCACACCGATTACTCGAAACCCCTTGTGGTGGGCGATACGAGCCGCCATGTCACCGATCGGTCCGAGGCCGAGGATTGTCACGGACCCACCCGGCGGAATGTCGGCGTATTCGACCGACTGCCAAGCGGTGGGGAGCACGTCGGAGAGGTAGACGAATCGCGAATCCGCGGGACCTTCGGGAACTTTGATGTGTGTGAAATGTGCTTGCGGTACTCGGAGGTACTCAGCCTGCCCGCCGGGCACCGAGCCGTAGAGCTCGGAGAAGCCGAACAATGCTGCGCCCGTTCCCTGATCGCGGACCTGCGTCGTCTCGCACTGTGTGTAGAGGCTCGAATCGCACATGAAACAGTTGCCACACGAGATCTGGAACGGAATCACGACGCGGTCACCTATCTCGAGATTCGTGACTTCCGAACCGACTTCTTCGACGATTCCCATCGGTTCATGGCCGAGAATGTCGCCGGCATTCATGAACGCACCCAGAGTCTCGTACAGGTGCAGATCGGATCCGCAGATATTCGTCGTGGTGACCTTGATGATCGCGTCGGTGGGTTCGACGATCTTCGGGTCCGGAACCGTATCGACGCTTACTTTCCGTTTGCCTTGCCAAGTCACTGCGCGCACTGGGATCGACCTCTCATCGTGGAAATGCTGTTCGCAGTCACCTGCCCGAAAGCACTGAAATGCAAACAAAATCGGTGAGGGTTGCGAGAAGTCCTGAGCGCGTTAGATTGAGATGGAGCTGGGTCCCGGTCTCTTTGCACCGGCTCCAGGACTGAGACGACGAGATGATGAGGACGATCGCATGACCGACAAAGACGACAACGACCAGTCGCCCAAGGGTGGGCACCCAGGACCCGTGGACAAGGGCGGCGACGGGGGAATGGCAACGCGAGAACAGGCGCCTGAACTGGTCGAGGAGACCTCCGGCGAGAAGTCTGACGACGAGTAGTTTCCTTTTACTCCGCGTTGGGTAACAACGGGGATAGGCCGCATCGGACCGTCCCGGAATCAATGCGGGCGAGGTTCCTCGAGGTTGAGCAGCCAGCCACGGGAACCGCCTTGAGCAGATCCCTCAACCCTGTTGTCATTCAACCCTGTAACAGCACGTGATCGAATCGGGTCCGCAGTAGTGTCGGGACCCGGAAGTCGTCAAGCGTTCGAACTATCAACTGCTCGGCAACATCCCGGAGTTTCACGTTGGTCTCTTGAGAACGCCACACGAGTATGTCGAAGGCGCGATCGGCCGAAATGCCGTAGATCACCATGAGCATGCCTTTGGCTTGCTCGATTACTCCGCGAGAAGCGGTGATTTCGTTGACCAGCACGTCGACAGACGCTTTCACCGTGCTGTCGAGGGTTTCGGTGACGTCGATGTAGAAGCCTGAGCTGCCGACCACGGCACCCGACTCGTCCACGACGCTGTCGCCGACGACGATTACCGAGTGAGTATCCCCTGCAGTGTCGATGATGCGGTGGCGGCTGCTGAACGGTCCGCCTGAAGTGCGGATGGCGTGCAGTGTCTGGGCAACGTGTCTTCGGTCGTCGGGATGCTTGTGCGAGAGCATCAATTCTGTCGTCGGAGCTACTTGGTCGGGTTCGTATCCGTGAATCCGTGCAACTTCGTCCGACCACTCCCACCGGTCGCCGTTGCGGTGATAGAGAAAGCCGCCCACCCGGTGTGGAGCCCCCGATCCTGACGTTCGCCCCAACCCGTCCTCGTTCACCACACACGCCCCCTCGTTCTCGACCTCGTCCCAACCGGCGTACTCGCCAGTTAGTTATATCGGACAAATCCGGCGGAGGTGGTGTCGGTCCCATATTTCGGAGCATCGTCTGGATCGCTACCGCATGGGTCGGGGAAACCGGCGCTCAGAGTACTTGGCGACGGTCCCACGTCACTCGCGGTTGAAACAGTGTTGCCGCTCTGTCCATTCGGTGATCGCCGCCGCGATGGCCGCAGGCTGATCCTCGGGGGCGAGATGTCCTGCGGGACCGCACTGTTCCACCTCGAGATTTGCGATATTCGATCGGCTCCACGTGACTTCGTCAGGTCCGATCATGAGAAGTTCTGCGGGGCCGCTGAAGGTGAGAAGAAGTTTGGGTACGTCGGTGCTTTCCGCGAGCCAATCGCTGTACGCCGCCACACGTGCATTCACGTCACCGGGAGTTCCTTCGATGGGGAAGGATCGTGGCCACTCGAGAAGGGGTCGGCGACTCTCTCGTGACGGATAAGGGGAGCGATAGGCCTCGGCATCGGTTTCGGTCATTTCACCGAGAACCGTTCTGTGAAGCGCTATTTCGAGAAAGAAGTTCTCGTCGAGTACCTTCGTCTCTCCTGTGTCGGAGTCCCTCAGAGCTTCCACCCGTGCCCGTGCCTCTCCCGGGAAGTGTTCGTCCCAGGTCATCGGACGAAGGATCGTTTCGAAGAAGGCCACACCTCGGACGCGATCGGGGTGGCGGGCAGCCCAGTCCAGTGCAAGTGCCCCGCCCCAGTCGTGTCCGACGAGTACGACGTCGTCGAGTTCCATCTGGTCGAACCAGGCGTCGAGGTAGCGGGCGGTGTCGAGGAAGCCGTAGTTGATTGGCGGTTTGCCTGACTGCCCCATTCCGATGAGGTCAGGGGCAAGTGCGCGGCCTAGATTTCCTATCTGCGGCAGGATGTTTCGCCACAAGTGCGAGGATGTGGGGTTTCCGTGGATGAGTACGAAGGGTGTTCCTTCACCGCGCGAGCGGTAGGCCATGGTCGAGTCGAGCACGGGAATTGTGGGCATTGCGACTCCTCAAATAGTTTCCATATACTCTAATTGAGATAGTAGCCATGTATTCTATTTGTATGCAAGATCGAGAAACATGGACGACAGGGTCGCTGGTGTGGCACCTTGGCTTGCGCTGGCGGGCGGGGGTTGACCGAGCGATCGCGCACCTGGGGTTGACTCACGCCCAGTATTCAGTGCTCGCGTCTCTGCATGGTCTGGTGAGTGCGGGGGAGAGGCCGAGTCAGCGAGAACTCTCAGCGCACACAGGATTGCAGCGAATCTACATATCCAAGCTCGTGCGAGCGTTGGAGAAGAGCGGGTTTGTTGTCAGTGAACGCGATAGACGCGATGCGCGAGCCGTTCGCCTCGATCTCAGTGACGAGGGCAAACGAGTCATAGAGCTCGCTAAAGACATTGTCCGCCAATTGGATGCAAAGAATACGGAAGTGCTGACGAAAACCGGAGGGCGGGAACTCGCCGAGCTCCACCGCGCCCTTGACGCGTTACTCGACGCCACCGAAGCAGCAGATGGATAATGCGCCGGTCCGCTTCGTGGCGAAACCGAAGGCGATCGTGTGCGGACCCGGTCCACAGGACGTTCGTTGGAGGACCGACGGAAGCGTCGATCCCCCAACGAGCCCTATTGTCTAGCTGTCGATCGTCACGGTGTCACGTTGATCGGTGTGGCCGATGCGAACTGCAGTGTGCCCGACATTGTTGCCGTGCCAGTGGCTGCGGCGGGGCAGACGGGTCCGGTGCCGGTGCGTGTGTAGTTCACGGTGCCGGTGTTGCTTGCCACGACGCGCTGGTTGGGAATATCGAATGGCAGCGGTCCGACAGTGCTGGCCCCGACGGTGACTGTGCATGTTGATCCGGGCATCGTGACGACTGCGCCTCCTGCAGGAATGACCAGGGATCCCTGAGCCGATCCGGTGTCTGCCGAGACGTTCAATAGCCAGGAGCCGGAGGTCGTGACCACAGCGGGTAGGCCGTTAGCCTTGCACCCGGTCAGGCTGGGGGTGCCGATATTGACGTTGACTCCGCCGGTGCCGGTGTTGGAATTACCCGGCGCGGATGGGATGGTCCCGGAGCCCGTCGTACTGGAGCAGGTAAGTGTGATCGTTCCTGTCTTGATACTGAGATTGCTGCTCGAAGCAGTCACGGCTTGACCCGCTGGAGTGACGACGGTCGAAGCCAGAGCGGTGCCGGCTGCGACCGCAATCGCGGCTGCGGCGGCAGCTGTGACGATGGTGGTGCGGCGAACTGCATGGGTCATCGATATCTCCTTGTTGTCGGTGATACTTCGTGAGTCGCCGGTGCTTGCTCTACTGCGTCCGCAGGCTGTCGGCGCCGATGTTGAACACATCGCTTGTGGTGGTCAACGAGTTGTGACCACTCGAAGACGGAACGTTGGCGCGAAGATTGACTGCCCAATTCAATGCGCCGAACAGTCCACATCCAGATGCGCCCGGTACCGCGAACGTCTGGTCGGCGTGCGTCACGTTTCTGACGGCGGCGGTATCCGGAAATCCTGGAACTTCCTCCAGGACACCATTTTCGGACACTCCGAGTTTGAACATGATCGGGTTGCTCGCAGAACCCAGATAGCAGTTGCCGCCCAGCAAGGGGTTGGAGATCTTCAATCTTGCCGGAAGTGTGACACCGAGTTGGAATGCGTCGACTGTTGGCAACGCGACCGGTTCGACTGTTGCCTTGATGGTGGTCAAGCCGCCGGGGAACGGTATACCGAGCCCGAAGATTCCTCCTGGTACCTCGATGGGGGTGGAATAGACGCCTTTGGTGCCGTCAGTGGGAGGAATGAAGATCTGGTCGAACCCGAATTCAGCGTCGGGGTTCTCGCGATAGGCGACACCGCCGGCGATATTCAACGAGCCGGAAGGAATCGGTACTTTGAGCCCGTTGATGTTCATTTCGCCGCCTTTGACGACGACATCGACACAGGTGCTTGTCTCCGGATTGGCTATCGGGCATTTTCCCCAGCCCCCGAACGGCGCATTGGGCAGCGGGGCCGCCGTCGCGGTTGACACCGCCCCGAGAGTGAGGACTCCCGCTGCGACGACGGCGAGCGCGGCTCTGAATCGTATTGTGCGCATGGACAAGTGAACTCCGTTTCGAGGTGGCAATCTGTCGTCGATGACGGTTCTGTGGCAGTGGGTTGGATTGCTAGTTGGCACTACGTTCGGCAACGACGGCAGCGGGTTCGGGTGAGCCTGCCGGCTGGGGCCTGAGGCTGTCGGCACCGATGTTGTAGACGTCACTCGTCGTGGCGAGGGAGTTGGACGTGGTGGACGAGGGAAGCCCGGCGCGCCAGTTGACGATTGGATTCAGAACGCCGAACGGGCCACATCCGGAAGCTGTCGGGACCGCGAAGGGCTGTCCGGTGTGCCCGGTGTTTCGAACGACGGCAGTATCCGGGAAACCTGGAACCTCCTCGAGGACACCGTATTCGGTCACATCCAAGTTGAGTTGGACGGGGTTGTTGTCCGAGCCCAGGTAGCATTTGCCGCCGAGGAGAGGGTTCGCGATCTTCAATTTGACGGGTAGCTTCACACCAAGCTGAAATGCGTCCACGGTGGGGAGTGCAGACGTCGACTCTACGGTGGCCGAAGCCTTGTTCAGTCCGAAGAGATTGTTGAATGGCAGGTCGATTCCGAGTGCGCCCCCGGGGATGTCGATGGGTTTGGCGTAGATCCCCCGACTGTTGTCGTTGGGTGGGATGAATACTTGGTCGAATCCGAATTCAGCCTCTGGATTCTCCCGGTATGCAACTCCGCCTGCGATGCGCATCGCCCCGGCGGGAATGCTGACGGAAAGCTTGCCGATCTTCATGTTTCCGCCGGTGACCGTGACGTCCATACAGGTGCTGGTCTCGGGATTGTCGATCGGACATGAATCCCAACCGCCGAAGGGGATCTCCGCTGCCGGGGCGGCTCCTGCAATGCTTGCTGACAAGCTTCCCACCGCAGCGGCGGTGGCGAACACAGTTGCGGTGGCGAGTGCGCCGAAAAGCCCACGCGACGTCGAACGTCGGGACATGTATTTCTCCTTTGGGTACAACCGACCAGTCGGGATTGTGATGATGAGTGACGGTAGTCACGTGTGACTTGGATGTACAGACAATTTGAAACAATTCCGACAAAAGTATTACTGCGATCGCCTCCGCTACTACTTGCGGCTGTGAGGATTGAAATTTGTTGCAGTGCTCTGTGTCTCGTCATTCACCCGCGAATCGCTGTGAGGTGCTTCGACCCGAAAAGGCGTTCGTCGACGGGAATATCGGACTCCTGTCGAAATCGAGGGGGCAATGTTTTGTCGGAGTCGCCAATGAGGGAAGTCAGGGCGAGTAACTTTGTCGAACAGCGGCTGATCGGTACTCCGGGCAGCTGCCCGAGAGAACGGATCGCCATGACGCTGATGCTGCCGCTCGACTCGATGTTCCTTCTGATGGAGTCACGGGAGCATCCCATGCACGTCGGTGGCCTGTCGCTTTTCGTTCCGCCGGAAGGGGACGACGGCGAATTCGCCAGGTCGCTCTACCGTTCGCTCACCGACGTCGACTCGATTCGGCCCCTCTTCCGTCGCAAGCCGGTGCAGTTCTTGTCGAACTTCGCGCCGGTGCGTTGGACGGAGGACGCAGACGTCGATCTCGAGTATCACGTCCGGTTGCTCGCGCTGCCCAAGCCGGGTCGAGTCCGCGAGTTGCTCGAGCTGACCTCCATGCTCCACGGCACGCTGCTCGATCGGCATCGGCCGCTGTGGGAGGCGTACGTGATCGAAGGTCTCGCCGACGGCCGAGTTGCCGTGTACATGAAGACGCACCACGCGCTCATGGATGGTGTGTCTGCTGTTCAGGCGTGGTACCGCAGCCTCTCGTCGGATCCGCACGATCGACATTCGATGCCTCCGTGGGCGCAACGACCTTCTTCGGGGCGGGTTCGTGCCGGTCGCGGGCTGGACCTGCAGAGGCGGGTGGGCTCCGTGATCGAGACCGTGCAAGATGTGGTCGGGGTCGGCCCTGCGATAGTGAACGCCGCTGCCTCGGCAGTGAAGGACCACGTCGCACCGTTGCCGTTTGCTGCCCCGAAATCGATCTTCAACGTCCCGATCACCGGAGCGAGGCGTGTCGCCGCGCAGTCGTGGCCGATCGAGCGCCTGCGCAAGGTCAGCTGCGTTGCAGACGTGACGCTCAACGATGCGGTGTTGGCAATGTGCGCGGGTGCGCTACGGCGATACCTGATCGAACTGGACGAGTTGCCGGACAAACCGTTGATCGCGATGGTGCCGGTATCCCTTCGCAAAGGCGAAGAGGGTGAGGCTTCCGGCAATGCCGTGGGTGCGGTGTTGTGTGATCTGGCAACCGAATTGGCAGATCCGGCGGCCCGACTTCAGAGAGTTCACGACTCGATGAGTAGCGCCAAGTCCCTGATGTCGGGCCTGACGCCCCTGCAGATCACGGCGCTCAGTGCATTGAACGTCGCGGGTCTCGGGCTGCCGCTGATCCCTGGTTCATCCCGACTGATCACTGGGCGTCCAGTCTTCAATCTGGTGATTTCCAACGTCCCCGGCCCGACAACGACGCGCTATTGGAATGGCGCGAAACTCGAGAGCTGTTACCCGGCATCGATTCCGTTGGACGGGCAGGCGATGAACATCACCGTCATCGGCTACGCGGACACCATGCAGTTCGGGCTCGTCGGCTGCCGCCGCAATGTTCCGCACTTGCAGCGGCTCCTCGGCCATCTCGAGGAATCCTTGAGTGAGCTCGAAGCCGCCGCAGGCTGATCAATTCGACTCGCGCCTTCCGACGTCACGTCCGTTCACGACCAACTGGTGGACGTCCAGTTCTTTGTCGTCGAGGCCGAAGCTGATGATGCGTTCGGGGTGGATACGGATGATCGGTGCGTCGAGACCATGTGCAGCAGCACCTGTAGCATCCAAAGCCTCTGCCCGGCCACGGATTTCGACGCACCTGACCTGCCATGGATCTACGGATGCGATGTCGTCCACGACGAACGCGACCCGACCGTTGTCTGCGACATTGTGAAACTTACGGCTGCCCGTCATGTTGTAACCGCTGATGTCGATCGTGGCTGTATCCGGGTTGTAGTGGAACCCGACCGGACTGACTTGCAGCGTTCCGTTCCGTTGAACCGTCGCGAGGCGACCGAGAGTCTGTGTGGCCAGGTAGTCGAGTTCGATTCGGGTGAATGTCATGAAATCACGCTAGAACCTGAACTGCTGTAGAGGTCAAGATCTCCGAACGTACAACTCATTCCATCTCGTCGAGGGCCTCTTCTGCTTCGTCGACCCGCCACTCGGCCTCGCGAAGTTCCTCCTCGGACTCTCGAACTGCGACGCGGGCAGCCCTCTCGGTGTTCTTGGCGAACTGTCGTTCTTGTTCTGCGTGTTCGAGATCGGCGCGGAGTTCTTCGATGCGACGGTCGAGGTCGGACAGCTTGGACCTGGCATCCTCGAACTGGGCGGTCTCGGCCTTGACCCGTCGTCGGATCTTCTCGACGCCTGCCCTGGCTTCCTTCAATTCTGCTTTCGCCTTGGCTTGTTCGGCCTTGCGATCCGGAGCAGTGGACTTGGCCGGAGTGTGTTCTTCGGTGTGGATCGCAGGGGCGTCTTGTGCAGAATCCTCCTCCACTACAGCAAGTCCCGCCGGTCCGAAACCGCTGTAACTCGCAGCGGTCACGACCCGTCCGAGTCGAACCTGCGCGGCAGTCTCCTCATCGGCCAGGGCGGCATTGAGAGTCTGCGCGACATCGCGCAACGAATCCTCGCCGACGCTTTTTCCCCGTGAAGCGGCGATCTCACCGGATTTGTGGGCGAGACTCCGCACCACCTGCTGCCTCTGTGTCGTCAGCCGTCGCAAGTCCGGGCCCGAGAGATGGCGTTGAGCGTCGCGTAGCGATTCGCCAAGCGCGAGAAGTGCATCCAGATCCTCTGGTGCATCGCGCGAGATGAGATTGACCAACCACCCCACGGTGGTCGGCTTCCGAAGTTTTCCGATCTCTGCGGCCAGTGCGCGGTCGTTGTCGTCCCGGGCAGCCTTCACATGCTTTGTACGCGCCTCTACGAACTCGCCGGGGTCGAGGCCGTAGAGTTCGTCGGCGACATCATCGAGGGTCACGTATCAATACTGTCATTCGGCGAATCGTTCGAAGACTGTCTTCCAGTCGTTCTTGATGCTCACCACCGTCCACCCGTTTGCGCGCGAGACGTCGAGTGCGTGCTCGGCCCCGTCCACGTAGTCGAACTCGCGTTCCGGATCGTCATGGAGCACCAGAAGGCGAAGTGCCGGAACGTTCGGGTGTTCGGCGAACTTCAACATAGGTAGGTCACCGTTGCTGTTTCCGGCCGCGATGACAGGTCGTCGGCCGATTCGGTTCCAGATCTGTACGGGCTTGGCCGGCCCGTCGTCGACGACATCGGTTTGGGGCTGACGGAGAATTGTGCCGCTGTGCCCGTCGTCCTTCCACGTCAAGGCCACGCCGCTGCCGATGACGCGATCTCGGGGGATGCCGTAGACCTCCTGGCTGATCGGACGCATGAAGTCACGTCCGCCTCCAGAGACTATGTAGTTCGAGAATCCCTTGGCTGCAAGGTAATCGAGCAACTCCACCATGGGTGCATAGCTGCAGTGCAGATACTCTCGACCGAGAGTGGGATGCGAAGCAGTGCGCAGGTAGGTATCGGCGTGGGTTTCGAATTCTTCGACCGTGACTTCGGCGAATGCCGCCAGGACGCCGGCCGCAAGCACCTTCAGTGCGCTGTCGTCGCCGCGATAGTGCTTCGAGATCACTTCGTTCAACCAGGCGTAGTCCTTTTCGAACGCCGCCTGCCACGGTTGACGGTTGCGAAGAGACGGATCCTGGGCGGTCATCTCGACGAGGCGGCGCAAGATGAAGTCGAGTTGGATCGGCATCGGCTTCTCACACCACAGGGTTCCGTCGTTGTCGAAGACTGCGATCCTGTCTTCCGGTGCGATTTCGTCCGGACTTCCCTCAGTCGTCGCGCGTTCGACGAATTGCCTGACGGCCTGCTTCGGCGGGCCGTCTTGCCAGCTCGGCAGCGGGTCGGAGGTGTCGGAGGTGGAGGCTTCAACGAATTGACTGCTCATGTGGTCCCTGGCTTCCAGTGAGTCGATGACAAATCCGGCACTCTCATACTCGGATCTCCTGCCGAAAATGGCATCGCCCATTTCGGGCGACAGCGGTTCGGTGACCACAATCGGGGTATGCGATTCACCATGCGGCCGTAGAGGCTGGAAATCAGATGACCTACAAGGAGCCAGATCATGGCCAACGCATTCAAAGGCGTCGTCAACCTCGATATTCGCGATTCGATTCCCGACTGGAGCCCGTACGAGCAGCCGAAGGCCGCCGCCGGCACACCGAATATTCTTTACATCGTTCTCGACGACGTCGGATACGGCGCCTTGGGTTGTTACGGGGGTCCGATCGAGACGCCGAACATCGACCGCATCGCGGGCAACGGATTGCGGTACGGGCAGTGGCACACCACAGCGCTGTGCTCCCCGACGCGATCGTGTCTGCTCACCGGGCGAAACCACACGACCAACGGCATGGCCTGCATCAGCGAGTGCGCGGTCGGTTTTCCCGGCGGAAACGGTCACATCCCTCCCGAATGTGCCACGCTCGCCGAGGTTCTGGTCGAGCAGGGATTCAGCACCGCGATGGTCGGCAAATGGCATCTGTGCGCAGAAGACGAGATGAATCTTGCTTCCACGAAACGGAATTGGCCGGTCGGCCGCGGATTCGAGCGGTTCTACGGCTTTCTCGGCGCCGAGACCAATCAGTGGTATCCCGATCTCGTCCACGACAACCACCCCGTCGAACAGCCGTCGACGCCCGAAGAGGGGTATCACTTCAGCGTCGATATCACCGACAGAGCGCTCGAATACATCGGTGACGTGAAGTCGATAGCTCCGGACCGGCCTGTATTTCTCTACTACGCACCCGGGTGCGCACACGCTCCGCATCACGCGCCCCGCGAATGGGCCGATCGCTACGCAGGCAGGTTCGACGCAGGGTACGAAGCCATGCGGGACGAGATTCTGGCCAGACAGAAGGAAATGGGACTTGTCCCGAAAGACACGACCCTGCCCTCACTCAACCCGATAGGCACTCCTGAGACCCGCACCGGGCCCGACGGCGAACCGTTCCCGCCGCTGGATTTCACCCGCCCCTGGGACACCCTCTCCGCTGACGAGCAGCGACTGTTCTCACGGATGGCGGAGGTGTACGCGGGCTTCCTCTCGCACTGTGACGATCAGATCGGACGCCTGCTCGGGTACCTCGAAGAAATCGAGCAGCTCGACAACACGATCATCGTGGTGGTCTCCGACAACGGTGCCAGCGGTGAGGGCGGACCCGACGGGTCTGTCAACGAGAACAAGATTGCGAACGGCGTACCCGACGACCTAGCCGAGAACCTGGCGAAGCTGGACGAGTTGGGCAGCACCGAGACGTACAACCACTATCCCAACGGGTGGGCGATGGCGTTCAACACGCCCTTCAAGATGTGGAAGCGGTACTCGTTCAACGGTGGAACCTGCGACCCATGCATCATCTCGTGGCCGGAGGGCATCGATGCCCGTGGCGAGATTCGAGATCAGTACCATCACGCCATCGACGTCGTCCCGACTCTGCTCGACTGCGTCGGCGTCGACTTGCCTGACACGGTGAAGGGGTACACCCAGCACCCGATTCAAGGCGTGAGCATGCGGTACAGCTTCGATGCCGGCAACATCCCCACCGCCAAGCACACCCAGTTCTATTCGATGCTCGGAGGACGAGGAATTTGGCATGACGGCTGGAAGGCCGTCACCACGCACCCGACTCTGAGCGGGTGGGGCCATTTCTCGGAAGACACCTGGGAGCTCTACCACACAGAGTTGGACCGAGCCGAGCTCCGGAACCTTGCGGATGAAGAACCCGGCAGGCTGGCAGAGCTGGTGGGGTTGTGGTTCCACGAGGCCGGTGCCAATCAAGCTCTGCCACTGGACGATCGGTCCGGTGTCGAACTCCTCACCACGCCTCGCCCCCAGTTGGCCCCGCCCCGAAACCGGTATGTCTACCGCCCGGGCGGAGCCGAGGTACCGGAAGCCGTCGCTGTCAACCTTCGTAATCGTTCATTCTCGATCGGGGCAGTTGTCGATTTGGCCGAACCAGGTGCGACCGGTGTGCTCTTCTCGCATGGTGGCAGGTTCGGTGGGCATTCGCTGTACGTCAAGGACAACCGCCTGCATTACGTGTACAACTTCCTCGGCAGTGAACAGCAGAAGATCGATGCCACCGAAGACCTTCCGATCGGCGAAAATATAATCTTGGCAGCAACTTTCGAGAAGGAAGGCGAGGATCCGCCGGGCACTGCGCACGGGGTGCTCGGCCTCTACTACGGCGATCGGAAAGTCGGTGAGGGCAGAATCCGCACTCAGCCAGGCAAGTTCAGCATCGGCGGCGGCGAAGGGCTCAATGCAGGCCGTGACAGCGGGGAGCCCGTAACCGACGACTACCCGGGTAAGTCGCCGTGGGCGTTCACGGGTGGAACGCTCAACCGGGTGGCCATCGACGTCAGTGGTGAACCTTACGTCGACCTCGAACGCGAAGCAGTGGCGATGCTCTCGCGTGAATGACAGTTCCGAGTGCGTCTAATCTGTGCCGGGCGGAAGGTATCTCACGGTAGGTACTCCGCCGGGACCGTCCAAGCGGACCTCGGCGTCGACCTGGTAGACCTCGGCTATCAGGTCGGCGGTGAGGACCTCGGTCGGGCTTCCGTGGGCAACGATGGATCCACGGTTCAGCATCACTATCGAATCGCAGAACATGGCGGCCAGATTCAGATCGTGCAATGCCATGATCGTGGTGGTGGGGAGGCGTCGCACGAGCGCGAGCAGTTCGAGTTGGTGATTGATGTCCAGGTGATTGGTCGGCTCGTCGAGTAGCAACTCGTGGGGTTCCTGAGCGAGGGCGCGCGCGATCTGGACGCGTTGGCGCTCCCCGCCGGACAGGGTGTGCCACGACCGGTCCAGCATGCCGGCGAGATCGGTGTGTTCGATCGCTGCCCGGACGGCGTCGCGATCGGAATCCGACTGCCCACCCCACAGTCCGCGGTGCGGTGTGCGTCCGAGTTCGACTACCTCCGCGACCGTCAGATCGATCTCGGTGTTGCTGTGCTGATCAACGGTCGCGATCCGACGCGCGATGTCGCGGCGTTTCCAGTCGGACAACGGGGTTCGGTCCAGGGTCACGACACCGGATGTCGGACGATTGTGCCCGGCAAGCAGTTTCAGCAGCGTCGATTTCCCCGAACCGTTGGGGCCGAGAAGCCCCACCGTACTTCCGGTTGTAGGCGAGACGTCGAGGTCGTCGACTATGAGCGCCCCGCCGACCCGCCAACTGACGCCGGTAGCTTCGAGTGTCATGGCCTGGCCTTCCGTCTCCAGAGGATGACGGCAAACGCAGGCACACCGACCAGCGCGGTCACCACACCGGCCGGGAGTTCCTGCGGCGCAATGGCTGTGCGTGCCACAGCGTCGACCCAGACAAGGAAGATGGAGCCGATCAGTGCGGACGCGGGCAGGAGTCGGCGGTGGTTCGAACCGACGAGAGCCCGCGCCGCGTGCGGGAGGACCAGGCCCACGAAGCCGATGGCACCTGCGACGCTCACGATCACCGCGGTCATCAAGGCTGTTGCCAACAACAGGGTCACACGCACCCGCCACACGTTCACCCCCAGCGACGACGCCGCGTCCTCGCCGAAGGCAAAGGCGTCGAGTGCGCGGGAGTGAGTCAGACAGACCACGAGGCCGACTGCGACCACCGCAGCGCAGAGTGCGACGTCGAGCCAGTCGGCGCCGCCGAGTGAGCCCAGGAGCCAGAACATCACGCCGCGGGTCTGCTCGGGATCGGCCGAGGTGATGACGATGAACGAGGTGAGCGCGGAGAACAGTTGGGTCGCGGCGACACCGGCCAGGATCACCCGGTCCGGCGTGCCGCCGGCCGCATGGGCGAGCAGCAGCACAAGGGCGAAGGAGATCACCGCGCCGATGAAGGCGCCGCTCGACAGGCCGATCAGTCCCGACCCGACTCCGAGGATCACGATCAGTACGGCACCGGTCGAGGCGCCGGACGAGATACCGAGGACAAACGGATCGGCCAGCGGATTGCGAAGCAGCGATTGCATGATCGCACCGCACAGCCCGAGACCGGCACCGCAGAGCGCGGCGAGCAGGGTGCGCGGCAGACGGAGGTCCCACACGATGCCGTCACGGATAGGGGTGACGTCCGCCGCGGTACCGCCGAGATGGCCGACGACAATCGAAGCCACCTCACCGACCGACAGACCGGCGGGCCCCAACGTGATCGCCACGGCGGCTGATCCGGCCAGCGTGACAACACCGATCATCCACAGCAGGGTGACGGTCGTCGGGTTGTCACGCAGCCGAACTCTTGTCGTCATCTCACGCCGTAGACCACGTAGTCGTCGAACAGTTGCCAGACCGTCCCCGACTCCCGAAAACCTGCTTGCGCGAGCGCCGCCAACTGGAAGTCGACGGCTGTGGGCGCGGTGGCGTCACGTCCGGCGAATCTGCGCTCACGCTCGTCGGTCAGTGCCCCGATGCCGTGAGTGGCCCGCAACTCGTCCCACCAGCTCTCCCACTCGGGAGCGCCCGCAGCAAAGGCGGAGTGTTGCGTCTGCTCGTCGTGAGCCTTCGCCCATCGCCCGATGACAGGGAAGCGGCTGTCGAAACGAAAGTGATCACCATTGAGCAGGACTCCGTCCGGACTCAGCAGTTCGCGGCACTGCCGGTACACCTCGACGAGCTGCTGCGGTTGCAACCAGTGCAGCGCGGTTGTCGACACTATCGCCTGAACCGGCGCAGCCACCGAATTCGGCCAATCGGCTCCCGCCAGATCTGCGTCGATCAGCTGCAGTCGGTCACCGAAACGCGTCGACGACTGGCGGGCGAGCTCCAGCAGCATCGGGTCGTAATCGATCCCCACAACGCTCGCATGCTCGAACTTCTCGAGAATCCGGGCGCTCAGTGAACCCGGCCCGCAGGCCAGGTCGACAACCGTGAACGGGGCGTGCGCGTGCTGCAATTCGAGAACGTCGAGAATCACGTCGAAGCGCTTCTCACGGTCGGCGATGTATGCCGCCTGCTGGTCGTCCCACCGACGCACCAGTTCACTGATCTGCGCGGACATCTAGACCACACCCAACTGGCGCAGCCCGTCGGAGAGCTGTTCGATGCCACCGACATTGCGGATCGAGGGATCCATCGTCGTTCCTTCGAGGATGATGTAACGCTTGTTCTTCACTGCGGTGAGCTTGCTGGCGACCGGGTCCGATTCGAGGAACGCGATCTTGTCTGCGGCACTGTCGCCGTCTCCACCGCGGTCGAGATCTGCGAGCACCAGCACGGTCGGGTCTCGATCGAGCACACTCTCCCAACCGATTTCGGGCCAATACTGCTTGTTGTCGTCGAAGGCGTTCTTCGCACCCACCGCGTCGGTCATGATTCCCGGTGCACCGCAGCACCCGGCGAAGTACGGAGTCTTCGTGGCTGCGTACCACCACGCCAGCGTCACGTTCTCAGCTCCCAGTGCCGCCGTGGCGGTGGCCGCGCGATCCTTCAAACTCTCGGTGAGCTCGACACCTTTGTCCTTGGCATCGAACAGTGTTGCCACGTCGTCGATTTCGTCGTACAAGTCGTCGAGCGTGAGGGCCTTGCTCTGCTCGGCATCCTGACCGGTGCACTCGCTGGGTGACTGATATGTCGCGACACCGAGGTCGGTGAACTTGATCCGGTCGGCGATGCCCTCCGAGGTGAACGTGTAGTTGAACGTCGTGTAAACCATGTCCGGTTCGCGTTCGAGGACACTTTCGAATGACGGGAACTCGGTGTCCAACGCCTGGACCTGACCACGCGCCTCGCGCAGTTCGGGGAGGACATCGTCATCGCTCATGGCGTACCCGGCCATCCGGTCCTGCACTCCCAGCGCGAACAGCATCTCTGCTGCAGGTTGATTTACCGCGATTGCCCGTTCGATCGGTCGCTCCACCGTGACGTCTCGGCCACAGTTCTGGACTGTCACGCGCGATTGTTCGGAAGAGTTGGATTGTCGGGCAGCACTGTCGTCGGAGGAGCAGGCAACCAACGACGCGCACAACAGGGCAGCGACGGCGGCGGCGGGTAGGTGAAGTCTGGACAGACGCATGGAATCTCGTTCTCGCAGAGGCTCGTTCGCGGAGCCCGTTACCGTGTGAACAGGCGCCTGTTGACCCCTGCTGCCAGCCGGTATTCGGACTCGAGATCGCCCCACCCGAGCGCCTTCCCAGATTCTCATCCAGTGGCGTAAGCCCGGGCGGTCACCCTCACCGCTGCGCGTCAGTTCCGGATTCACACCGGATTCCCTGACCCCCTGTGTGGAGGTCCGCTGGCACAGAGGAACTTATCACCGCAGTGCACCGCCGGTCAGGTCGGCTGGTGTGAGGCAATCAGATCTCGATGGCCAGGTCGTCGATGTCGGTGAGGGTTCCGCCGTCGGCGAGGATGCGCTCGTAGTTCTCGCGTCGACGGAGGTCGATTTCGGTGTTGCTGACGCCCTCCTTCCAATATCCGAATATCGCGACGTCGTTTTTGTCGAGTCCGACGGTCGATCGAAAGTGCTTCCGGATTGCGCGCATCTCGTTGCGTTCACCGGCGCCCCACACGACGTAGCTCGCGGGATTGGCGAGCTCGCGTGCTCGTACCGCCAGTGGGCCGTCGGGCTCGGCCGGATCTGCGCTCACGCGGTGAAGCTCCAGGCCGGGGAGGGCGGGCAGTTCGGCGAAGGCGACCTCGTTATCTGTTGTGACCCAGCCGATTCCGACGACGTCGGTAGGTAACTGCTCGATGATTGAGTGCAATGCGGGTATTGCGGTGCCGTCCAGAAAAAGTGCGATACGTCGACCAGGAACATCAGGGATCAAGAAGTGTGGCCGCGGACCGGTGAGGCCGAAGGTGTCACCGACGGCCAACGCTGCTGCCCACCTCATCATCGGACTGGTCTGTCCGTGCAGGACCACATCGACGACGATCGATCCGCTCGCTGAATCGTAGGAACGCACCGTGTACACGCGCGAAGCGTCGTCGAAGGCCGGCCCGAGATTCATGCGTACGGTCACATTCGGGCGTGACCAGGTCGGATCGTCGGTCGACTCCGTCAAACGAGCCGTGATCCGCAGCAGGTGATCGCTCGGTCGCTCCATCGCTTCGACGATCGCGAGAACGTCGTTGAGTCCGCGATTGTGGTCAGCGGTCCGTAGGACGGTCGTCGGGGGAGTTGTTGTGCGCGAGGCGTCTGCATGTGTCATCGACTGTGCTCCTGGATCGGGTTTTCGGGATGCCGCCAGGTTAGTGCTGCCTAAGTCGAGCGAGTTGTCCAGAAGTGACATCTGATTACCTGAATGATTCGGGTCTCGAAACGACGCGGTTGAGCGAGTGGTGCCGGCGCTGCTACCGTGCCTGTGATGTCCATACGCCGCTGTTCTCTCGCTTCCGGCCGTGCACTGCGCACGGCCCGATTCGGCGTAGCGACTTTCCGACGTGGGCGTAAGGCGATCGACCGCCGCCCGTCCGGTCTTGTCTGGATCGAAAGAGCCTTGGCCGCACCGGCCGGATCCGTCTGACATTCGCCACTTCGGCGAGCATTGCCTCGCCGAGATTTCGCAGTGCCACACCTGTTGCAGTGCTGCGCATTTCCCGTACCTGAAGTTTCTCGCGGGTGAGTTGTGAGTGTCGGCGCCACCGAGCCTGGAATGCCAGCCAACTCGTTTTCGTGAAAGGTACACAGCAATGAATCGTTTCGAAGGTCGTCGTATTCTCGTCACCGGCGCAGGATCTGGAATCGGGCAGGCCACCGCGCTGCGGTTGCTCGCCGAAGGTGGCCGCGTGGTCGCTGCAGACATCTCCGAGCAGGGTTTGGCGAACACCCGGAAATCGGCAGAACATGCTTCGACGGAGGATCGCCTCGACACCGTCGTCGTCGATATCGGTGACGAGAGTTCCGTCATCAAGGTTGTGGGTCAGGCGATTTCGACTCTCGGGGGATTGGACGTACTGGTCAACGCCGCCGGGATACTGCGTGGTGGGCACACCCACGAGACCTCGCTGGACCTGTGGAATCAGGTGCTCTCCGTGAATTTGACGGGCACTTTCCTCGTCACCCGCCAGGCACTGCCGGCTCTCCTCGCCACCGCCAACGCAGTCGTGGTGAATTTCAGTTCCACCTCCGCGGCCTTCGCGCACCCGTACATGGCCGCGTACGCCGCAAGTAAGGGAGGAATCCAGTCCTTCACTCACGCACTGGCTCTCGAATACGGCAAGCAGGGTCTGCGTGCCGTCGCGGTGGCTCCAGGCAGTGTGAAGAGCGGGATCACCGACACTACGGCGTCGTACTTGCCGGAAGACACCGACTGGTCGCTCTTCGGCAAGTTGTCACCGATTCTGAGCACTGATCTGGAGTCCGGTGGTGCCCCCATGGCCGGGCCGGAAAGTGTTGCGGGAGTTATCGCGATGTTGGCATCCGACGATGGTGCCTTCATCACGGGCACGGAGATCCGTGTCGACGGCGGCACACACGCCTGATTCTGAGTCCGTCTGACGGCCCGCACAGGCAGGCCGTCAGACGCGAGCCGTCATTCTTGCGAGCGAGTGATGGCGGGGACGACGTAGGACTGATCGAGCACGGCGGGCGAAGGTTCGTACATTCTCAGTACCGGTCGGAAATCCCCGCGCGGTGCGGGCAGCCAGTTTGCCTTCGCCGTGGGATCTTTCGGCTCCTCGTGGCTGATCGTGATCGTCAACGCACCGTCGGCGTCGTGGACGATTCCTGGAGTGCGGTCGCCGATCGAGTATCGGTCGACGGGGTTCGCCACGAGGAAGAAGTCCGGCACCGAGTACATCGTCAGCGACCAGAAGGCGCTCACCGGCGGAGTGGGGTCGAGTCTTATTGTGTAGGTGTGGGTTCCGTTCAACTGCTCGCCCTGATCGTCGACGTAGGTCATGATGTACGCCGCTTCGTAAGGGTGGTTGCCCCACAGCCCGCCCTTGGCAGCCGCGGCGCGTTCGACGATGCGCAACTTGGGATCGGCGATCTTGAATTGTGAATCGTCGATTGTGCCGACCTCGAAGTAGTCGAGGTTGTAGTCGAAGGCGTGGAATGTGAGCTTCCATCCGTTGACTTCGGGGCTGGAGCCTTTCGTGAGGGCCTCGAGCAGGTTCTTCTCACCGATCGTCAATCCGTCAGCCAACGCGGCTGCCTCGTCGGCAGACAGCGATACGTAGGGAGAGGCCCCGTGCTCGGTGATTCCGATCAGGGAGAAGGAATCCTGGAGTTCTCGATCTCGCGGGGCCGGCGGAAACGCCTGTGACCAGATGCGGAGTTTCTCGAGGAACAGGAGGTCCTGGCTTACCCCGGGTTCGGGCACTGGGAGACCCGCCGAGTTTCCGGTGGAGTCGACGACGGTCAGCGTGGTGGCGTCCTGCAAGGCGTGCACCGCAGGGAGGTCGTCGTCGCCACCGCATGCCCACCGGCCCACGATCGACGCAATGTTCGTGGGAAATCTGATCACCGTGGTCTGGTCCGCCGGGGTTCCCGTCCAGGTGGGTGGGACGAGAAGGAAGTCTCCGCTCTTCGTGCCGGTGGCCCGATGCCCGACGTAAGCGAAATTGTTTGTCCAGGCGTCCACGAACTGGAGGACGTAGTAACGGCCATCGGTATCGGGGACGTGCAGCGCAACGGGGCCGACAGAGAGATCGATCTGCGCCATGGAATACACGGTGTCGTTGTTGATCGTGACGAAAGTGTCTGCCGGCCCGGCCAGTGTTCGGGCGTGGCTGAAGGTGTTGAAAGGTGCGGCGGGGTTCGCTCCGACACCGTTGTGAACATACCGATGGACCTGGTCGAGATTGAAAACGAGGGGAAATCCGTAGATATACGCCTGAGCTGCAAGCTCGGTGCGACTGGTGTCTGTCATCTCTGCCCTCTCGTCGTGCACGTCGGTTCGAAGTCCACCCTGCGGGAACCCTGCCGTCGGGGCATCACCCGCCGAGGGTGACGACGGTAGAGGGAGAAGACATGTCGGATCAGGAGAGTGCGGCATTGGTCGCTGTCGCAGACGAGTGGAACGTCGCGATGTGCTCGAACGACGCCGAACGGATCGGCGATTTCATGGCAGACGACTGGGTGATCGTCTCGGAATCCGGAGTGTCGACCAAAGCGGAGTTCCTGGGTTTCGTGGCCTCGGGCGACCTGACTCATTCGGCGATGGACCGCGTCGGGAGCGCTCGCGTGCGTTTCTTCGGTGACGTCGCACTGTTCACCACGCGGATCGTCAATACCGCGCACTACGGCGGCAGACAATACGACGCCGACGAGTGGACCACCGACGTGTTCGCGCGGCGAGACGGTCGTTGGTGCTGCGTGTTGAGCCACATCACGCCGGCGGTCGAGGCGAAGATCGAGGACGTGGAACTATGACGTAGAGATAAGAGAAAGGCTGATGTTTTAACGGTGACACTATTGGGTAGTAATACGAGTTTCGCATTTATGAATGTATTTATCGGATTTATCGATTGTGAAGTTTCTGTAGTAGCGTCAGTTGAGTAGATCATTTTGATACGCATACCGGATGAGGTTCTCACATGATTGTTCTCGGCATTATTCTGGCGTTGATCGGCTTTTTCACGGGGTTGAGCATTCTGACCACCGTCGGCATCATCTTGGTCGTCGTAGGTGCAGTTTTGTCCATCCTCGGTGCTACCGGGCGCGCAGTGGGCGGACGAAAAGTCTGGTATTGATCAATACTGCGCGAGTAGCTGAGAAGGCGGTACCCGATCTCTTCGGAGATCGGGTACCGCTTTTTGTGCTCCAACTGGTTTTCGGTCTCTCTACCCCAAATTATCGATCTGAGCGGCATCGGGTAAACATGAAGGATGCTTTCTCGAGACCATGACGAAGAGAAATCTGCCGAGCGATTCAGATTCCCTCGCAGATGGAATCAGGTTGACGAATCGCGCCGCGGTTTGGTGTTGGCGTGGGTGGCCTTCACGTTGACGTTCGGCGGAGCACGTCTGGTGACGTGGTTGATCCAGATCGACACCAGGGACGTCGGCGACATCAGCGCCGGTGGCACTCATCTGCATCACTATTTATGGGGAATTCTGCTGTTGGCCGGGGTGGCGATCTTCGGACTCGTAGACCGAAGCCCTCGCGCAAGAACATGGATGGGCATCGCGTTGGGCATCGCACTCGGGCTCATCGTCGACGAGGCTGCGTTACTGATCACTCTCGACGACGTCTACTGGCAGAGCGACGGTTGGCCCAGCATCGCCATCGCTGTGTCGATCATCGGAGTGGTAGGAACCGGTCTCGCGCTGACCCGAAGCGGAGCGGAGAAGCCTCGAGGTTGATCCGGCCACGGCACGGGTACTCACTCCCGTGCCGGGAAGTCGCGCGGATCGTGAGGTGGCTTGAATGGATCCCAGTTCCGCGGACACCTCACCGGATTCCGACAGTGAAGTCAAAGCTGCAGATCCGATGGCGGAAGCCGAACGTGAAGCCGCAGCATTGGCGACGCCCGTCCGGCCGCTGGGCGAACCGGGGCCGAGGTTCGATCGTCGTTCACCGTTCTTCATCGGTCTGAGCGCGGCGGCCGGTGTTGCCGTGACGTACGCGGTGATCGAAGTGCTCCTGGCGGCGCGAGGCATGCTGATCCTGATCGTGGTCGCGCTGTTTCTCGCGGTGGGCATCGAACCGATGATCGTCTGGCTGGAGCGGAGACATTTCCGACGCTGGATCGCAGTCACCGTGGTACTCCTCGGAATTGCAGTGATGTTGGCGCTGTTTCTGGTTGCTGCGATCACCCCGCTGGTCGAGCAGGGACGTCAGTTCGCATCACACGCTCCCGAACTTCTGACACACATTCGTGACCGGTATCCGATCGTCAGCGACCTCGACGAGAAGTATCACCTCGAGGAGCACCTCACCACCCAACTGGACGGTTCGGGGTCTGCGCTTGCGACGGGTTTGCTCGGAGCGGGGCGGGCGGTGTTCAGCGCAGTCGCCGACGCTGGAATCGTTGCTGTACTGACGACGTACTTCTTGATCGACTACCCACGAATCCGCACGAATCTGTATCGGCTGGTGCCACATTCGCGGCGGCCACGAGCAATCGCCATCGGTGATCAGATACTGGCAGGTGTGGGTGGGTACGTCCTCGGCAATGTTCTGATCTCCGTGATCACCGCAGTGTGCACCTTCGCGTGGTTGTTGATCTTCGACGTGCCGTATCCGTTGATCCTGGCGCTGCTGGTCGCTCTGCTCGATCTGATCCCGATAGTCGGTTCCACGATCGCAGGGGTTGTCGTCGCCCTGGTCTCCCTGACAGTCTCTGTCCCAACGGCATTGGCGACAGTTGCGTTCTTCATTGCGTTACGTCTGCTCGAGGACTACCTGCTCGTTCCGAAGATCATCGGGAAGACGGTGGCGGTCCCGGCACTGGTGACCGTTGTCGCGGTTCTGTTGGGTGGAGCGTTGCTCGGTATTGTCGGTGCGTTGCTGGCGATTCCGGTCGCTGCGGCCTTGCTGCTGCTTGCAAGGGAGACGCTCTTCCCGCGCCTCGACGCTTCTTGACCGGCTTCTATCGGACGCTTCGCGCGCGACGCCGAGAACCAGGATTCGGCTTGGGGCACATCCGAGTCGGGATGGTTTCTCCCTCGGCGGTGATACGGAATACCGAGACTTTCTCGCTACAACCGTGATTCAGATCGACCGCGTATGCGATTGCGGCGCGATCCGAGACGAAATCTTCCATCACCGTTGTACCGTCCGGTAGTTCGATTCTGTAGTTTTCCATGACTTACACAACCTTCTTTCGCTAAGACGATCCTACCCGGCTCGAGAAGTGGCAAACCCGTGGAACACAACGTGCGACAGTCGTCTTCGTGCCTCGCCGGTGCAATGTTTCGACACCTCGCCTGCCGGGTAGTGAGAGTCGGTCAGCCCGCTCAGGCGGTACGTATCGAACCACGGAGGATCCGCGCAATGAGCGCAGTATCGAAAGCGATGTACAAGCCACTCTCACTGGCGACCAGCGTCCTGGGCGGCATCTTGGCCGGCGCTGTCTTCCAGCAGGTGTGGAAGCGCATCGGTGACGACAAGAATGCGCCCGAGCCCAAAGACTTGAGCAGGTCGAGCAAGGAAGTCCTGATCGCCGCAGCCCTGCAGGGAGCCATCTTCGCTGTTGTGCGAGCCGCAGTGGATCGCGCGGGGGCAAAGGGCTACCAGGCCCTTGCTCATGAAGATCCTCGGTAGGAACGCCCGGTTCGGTTCGAGTTCAGTCGACGACGGCCGCGATTGCCTCGATCTCGACCAGTTGATCGTCGTAACCGAGAACGGTCACACCCATCAGAGTGCTCGGGGCGTCGTGATCACCGAACGCGTCGCGGACTACCTCCCACGCCGCAACCAGGTCGGCTTGATTGCTCGACGCCACCAGAACGCGGGTGTTGATCACGTCGGTGATGGACGCGCCCGCGTCCGAGAGAGCTGTTCTCAGGTTGTCGACGGCCTTGGCTGCCTGTCCTGCGTAGTCACCGATGGCGGCAGTAGAGCCGTCCTCGTTCAACGGGCAGGATCCGGCCAGGAAGATCAGTCGGGCCTCGGCGGGAGCCGTTGCTGCATAGGCATATTCAGCCACCGAAGAGAGTGACGTGGAACGGATCAGAGTTACCGACTTCGACATTATTTCCCCAAGGAATAGTAAAGTTTTGCAGCGAGTCTTTCACAGCACGCCAGGGGTTGCCAATTCATCGTCGGACCCATCCCTTCAGTCGGCAGCTACGAATGACTGTCAATGAGCCGAGAAGAAGAGCACACAGCACCTGTCGACGAGTGGCTGACGACCAAACAGGTTGCAGCACTGTTCCACGTCGACAGGACCACGGTGTCCAGATGGGCGAGGGAGGGCAAAGTCGGCACTCTGAGAACGCTTGGCGGGCATCGGAGGTACCGGCGATCGGAGATCGAGACGTTGCTGCGTAACCGCTCGACGACGCTCGATCACCAATAACCTCCGGCACGAAACAGACAGGTCGCCGAGCATGATGAGGGCTCGGCGACCTGTCTGGTCAGCAGGAAGTAATCAGGCCTTGGGGACGCGGATGATGAGTGCGTCGCCTTGTCCGCCGCCGCCGCAGAGTGCGGCTGCGCCGATGCCGCCGCCGCGGCGTTGCAGTTCGAGGGCGAGGTGCAGGGCGATGCGGGCGCCGGACATGCCGAGGGGGTGGCCGACGGCGATGGCGCCGCCGTTGACGTTGACCTTGGCGGGGTCGAGGCCGAGTT
>NZ_LPNQ01000081.1:0-89104 GCF_019266085.1 Rhodococcus sp. FH8
GATAGGCCAGAACTGGAAGTGCAGTAATGCATGCAGGTGACTGGTACTAATAGGCCGAGGACTTACCACAAAGAAGCTACGCGTCCACTGTGCGGTATCTGAAACAACACACAGATACTGATGAGAACATGATTTCTCCGTCATCCATCCACCCCGTAACGGGTTCGGGTTGATGCACGGTGAAACCAGGTGATCAGAAGAAGGTTACTGTGACAGTTTCATAGAGTTACGGCGGTCATAGCGAAGGGGAAACGCCCGGTCCCATTCCGAACCCGGAAGCTAAGCCCTTCAGCGCCGATGGTACTGCACTCGACAGGGTGTGGGAGAGTAGGACACCGCCGAACACCCGTTAACCGAAAGGGGACCCAACATATTGGGTCCCCTTTCGTGCGTTGTATGAGAGGAATGACTGTGTCGGAGAATGGCGACGAGCGTCGGTCCTTCCGTGGGGGAGGAGCGCCTCGATCAGGTGGCCCCCGTCGTGACAACGACGGGCGTGGATCACGCGGCGCTGCAGGCGGAGACCGCCGCGGTGGTGCCGGAGACAACAACCGTGGCGGTGCTGGAAACAGTAACCGCGGCGGCGGATTCAACGGCGGACAGCGTCGCGGCGGCGAGGGTGGGTTCACCCCTCGTGGACGCGACGGCGACCGCAACCGTCAGCAAGCACGACCTGACGAACCGGATTTGCCCGACAACGTAGAGCCCACCGAGTTGGACCCGGCCGTTCGTCGGGATCTGCTCAGCCTCGACAAGGACAACGCCAACACAGTTGCGCGTCACCTCGTCATGGCGGGCAAGCTCGTCGACGAAGATCCGGAACTCGCACTGCTCCACGCTCGCGCTGCGCGTCAGCGCGCCGGCCGAATTGCGGTCGTTCGTGAAGCTGCCGGAATCACCGCGTACCACGCCGGTGAATGGGCTGAAGCTCTCTCCGAGCTTCGTGCTGCCCGTCGAATGGCTGGTGGACCGGGTCTGATCGCTGTCATGGCCGACTGCGAACGCGGTTTGGGTCGACCAGAACGCGCGATCGAGCTCGGCCGTAGCGACGAGGCTGCCCTGCTTTCGGGCGACGAGGCGTCTGAGTTGAGGATCGTCGTCGCAGGCGCCCGCATGGATCTCGGTCAGTTCGATCAGGCAGTTGTCACACTGCAGACCAAGGATCTGGACGCAGCGCGTACCGGTGAAGCTGCGGCTCGGCTGTTCTACGCCTACGCCGATGCCCTCGTTGCAGCTGGTCGTGTCGAAGACGGACTGAAGTGGTTCCTCAACGCTGCAGCTGCTGACCTCGAGGGTGACACGGATGCTGAAGAACGGGTGGCCGAGTTGACCGGAGAAGATCAGTGACCGTGCTTCGTACTCAGTACGACGTACTTTTGCTCGATCTCGACGGCACGCTGTACGCCGGAGCTCATGCGATTCCCGGCACCCAGGCAGCTCTCGGTCAGGGCACGCAGGCCTTGTACTACGTGACCAACAATGCGAGTCGCTCACCTTCGGCAGTGTCGGCGCATCTGACCGAACTCGGTTTCGATTCCGAAGACGATCGTGTCGTCACCAGTTCTCAGACGGCGGTGCGTCTGTTGGCGGAGCGTCTCGAACCCGGTGCCGCTGTGCTCGTCGTCGGTACCGACGCATTGGCCGACGAGGTGACGCGCGTCGGGTTGCTTCCGGTGCGCGAATTCGCGGATTCTCCGGTTGCTGTCGTTCAAGGACATTCGACGGAGACCAACTGGTCGATCCTTGCCGAGGCGTGCTTGGCGATCCGGGCCGGTGCGCTGTGGGTAGCGGCAAACCTGGACACAACGCTGCCGTCGGAGCGGGGTTTGGTGCTGGGCAACGGCTCGATGGTGGCAGCTCTACGCGCTGCGACCAAGCGGGAACCGTTGGTGGCAGGTAAGCCTGCTGCACCGCTGATGGAGGACGCGCTCGCTCGCAGTGGGTGCTCACGTCCGCTGGTGGTCGGTGATCGTTTGGACACCGATATCGAAGGCGCACACGCTGTTTCGATCGACTCGTTGTTGGTTCTCACCGGTGTGAGCACGCCGGGCGACGTACTACGGGCTCCGATTGAGCAGCGCCCCACCTACATTGCAGCAACTCTGGATTCGCTCAATCAGCCGGCCGTCGAATCGCTGGTCGGTGCGGACTCCAAGTGGTCTGTTTCAGTGAACGGGTCGGCGCTGGTTGTCGACGGCCCGGTTGTCGGGGACGAGATGTCGCTTCTACGTGCGGTTGCGCCTGTCGCATGGGCTAATCCGTCGTTCCGGACCCTGGAAGCGTCGGATGCCGGCGTGGCGGATCTGTTTGCATCCTGGCTCGTCTGATCTCTCGCAAATGTGTTCGACTCGCGGGGGTGTGGGTGTATGCGTAACCGAGAGTCATGCACTAACGTTGTGCCCGATGAGCACGCCGACACCGCACCCCGGAAACACGAGTAACGGATCTCCGTTGCCCGGGCCACGCCCTTCCGTCGATCCGGAACGCATACGTTCTGACGTCGACGGTTTGCTGGCGCGCCTCGGCGGCATCGAACAGGATCCGAACGATCAGCACGGAGCAGGTGTGATTCCGCAGAAGGCACATATTTTGGAACAGGCACACGAGGTGCTCGTCCAGGCACTCGCCTCTGTGGACAGGGCTTGACGTGGCACGTAGAGCACGGGTGGACGCCGAACTTGTCCGTCGCGGACTCGCACGGTCACGAGATCATGCGCAAGAACTGATTTCCGCCGGGCGAGTTCTCATCTCGGGAGCCGTTGCGACCAAGCCTGCGACGGCGATCGAAGCCGGTACTCCGCTTCGGGTCGTCGAGGTGGAGCAGGAAGTTTCGTGGGCGTCGCGAGGTGCTCACAAACTGATCGGCGCACTCGACGCCTTCGGTGCCGAAGGATTGACGGTCGAAGGTCGCCGTTGCCTCGACGCCGGCGCATCCACCGGTGGGTTCACCGATGTTCTGCTGACGCGTGGTGCGAAAGAAGTTGTCGCAGTCGACGTCGGTTACGGACAACTGGTGTGGCGGCTGCAGTCCGACGACCGGGTGCACGTCATCGACCGAACCAATGTTCGTGCGATTGATGCGGAGACTATCGGCGGAACCGTCGATCTGGTTGTGGCGGATCTGTCGTTCATATCTCTCAAGCTCGTACTCGGTGCGTTTGTCGCCTGTACTGCTGACGGCGCGGACCTGGTTCCGATGGTGAAGCCTCAGTTCGAGGTGGGCAAGGACCGCGTCGGTGCTGGTGGCGTCGTACGAGATCCGGAATTGCGAATCTCGGCTGTGCTCGACGTGTCGGAGGCTGCTGCAAAGGTAGGTCTGCGGACGTTAGGTGTTGTGGCCAGCCCATTGCCCGGTCCGTCGGGAAATGTCGAGTATTTCCTGTGGCTTCGAAAGACAGGTTCGCCCGGTGATCACGAGCCGGACACCGAGGGAATTCCTTCGGTGGAGGACATGATTCGCAAGGCTGTAGAGGAAGGGCCCCAGTGAACGCGGTCACGAACGGCGAGTCGCGCGAGATCCTTCTTGTCGCACACCCTGGTCGACGTGACATCACGGAAACCGCCAAGCGAGTCGGGAAGATTTTCGAACGGGCGGGAATCGGGCTGCGAGTCCTCGTCGACGAAGCAGACAGCTCGCGCATCGAAGCAATGACGGAACCCGCGGGCTTCTCTGCGCCGGGTCTCGACGTCACGGTTGTTCATCCCGGCCCTGATGCTGCCGTCGGATGCGAGTTAGTTCTGGTTCTCGGTGGTGACGGCACATTTCTGCGCGCCGCCGAACTCGCTCAAGAAGCGTCCATTCCGGTACTGGGCATCAACCTCGGACGGATCGGATTTCTGGCAGAGACCGAGGCCGAGCATCTCGACGAGGCTCTCGCACAGGTAGTTCGCAAGGAATATCGCGTCGAGTCCCGTATGACACTCGACGTCGTGATTCGGGTGGACGACGAGATCATCGACCGCGGGTGGGCGCTCAACGAGGCCAGTATCGAGAACCGTTCGCGTCTGGGAGTTCTCGAAGTTGTCCTCGAAGTCGACGGCAGACCGGTGTCTGCGTTCGGTTGCGACGGTGTTCTCGTGTCAACTCCCACAGGCTCGACCGCTTACGCATTTTCCGCAGGCGGCCCCGTCGTGTGGCCCGAACTCGAAGCGTTGCTCGTCGTACCCAGCAACGCGCACGCGCTGTTCGCGCGACCGTTGGTCACCAGCCCGAATTCGATAATCGCGGTGGAGACCGTCGCAGGCAGCCACGACGGCCTGGTCTTCTGCGACGGGCGTCGTACCTTGGAACTGCCTGCCGGCGCTCGCGTCGAGATCGTTCGCGGCGCCACTCCCGTCAAGTGGGTCCGGTTGGACTCTGCGCCTTTCGCTGATCGGATGGTTCGCAAGTTCGAGCTTCCGGTTACCGGATGGCGAGGAAGGAAGCCCTAATCGTGCTCGCAGAGATCCGTATCGACAGTCTTGGTGTGATCTCCGAGGCCAGCGCCCAGTTCCACGAGGGCCTGACTGTCCTGACCGGTGAAACCGGCGCAGGTAAAACGATGGTCGTCACCAGCTTGCACCTCCTCAGCGGAGCGCGAGCCGATGCCGGTCGGGTGCGGTTGGGCGCGTCGCGAGCCGTCGTCGAAGGACGATTCATCGCCGACGACGTCTCACCGGCCACCGAGCGTGAGATCGTCCGAATCCTGGAATCGTCCGGCGCCGAGCGCGACGAGGACGGGACCATCATCGCCGTCCGGACAGTCGGCAGCGACGGCCGCTCACGGGCTCATCTCGGCGGACGAAGCGTGCCGGCGGGAGTTCTCTCCGAATTCACGGACCCACTTCTGACTGTCCACGGGCAGAACGATCAGCTGCGATTGCTTCGTCCCGACCAGCAACGCAATGCGCTGGACCGCTTCGGGGACAAGGCAATCGGAACGCTGCTGACGAGGTACCGCAAACACCGTCGTGAATGGCTCGATGCTCGTTCGGAGTTGATCGAACGCACGTCGAAGGCTCGTGAACTGGCGCAAGAAGCAGATCAGTTGACCTTCGCGCTGAACGAAATCGACGGCGTGGCACCCGAGCCAGGCGAGGACACGGCGATCGTTGCCGAAGTTCGTCGACTCAGTGAACTCGATTCGCTCCGCTCGGCTGCGGAAGAGGCGCACGCTGCGCTCGCCGGTAGTGACGACATGGCCAGCGGCGACGTCGGGGTAATGCCGGCGCTAGACCTGATGTCCGAAGCGCGGGCGCGTATCGAGTCGGTCACAGACGCCGATCTGGACGGCCTCGGTTCCCGGTTGGCCGACGCTATTGCCGTCGTCACCGATGTTGCCGGTGACCTGAACACCTATCTGTCCGGGCTGCCCGCAGACCCGGGTGCTCTGGACTCGCTGCTGTCGCGGCAATCGGAACTGAAGACTCTGACTCGCAAGTACGCCGCCGATGTCGACGGTGTTCTCGAATGGGCAGATACCGCTCGCGCTCGTCTGTCCAAACTCGACGTGTCCTCGGATGCGTTGTCGCTGTTGGCCAAGCAGGTCGAGGAGACGGCTGGCCTCACCGCGGAAGCCGCCACAAAGCTGAGCGCCGCGCGAGTCAAGGCAGCGGCAAAGCTCGCCAAAGCCGTCAGCGCGGAACTCGCCGGTCTGGCGATGGGACGTGCGGGTCTCGAGGTGACCGTCCGTTCTCAGCCTGCCGGCCCGCAGGACTCGGCGCCGCTCAGCGTCGGGGGAGTAGACCTTCATGCCGGGTCTGCCGGCGTCGACGAGGTGGAATTCCGTCTGTCTGCGCACAGCGGGGCACCGTCACTTCCGATCAGCAAGAGCGCTTCCGGTGGCGAGCTGTCACGCGTCATGCTGGCGCTCGAGGTTGTTCTCGCTGGTAGCGACACCGGCGCGACGATGGTTTTCGACGAAGTGGACGCGGGGGTCGGTGGTCGCGCTGCTGTCGAGATCGGCCGCCGATTGGCGAAACTTGCTCGTACGCATCAGGTTATCGTCGTCACCCACCTTCCGCAGGTTGCTGCGTTTGCCGACACCCACCTCGTGGTGGACAAGGTCGACGACAAAGGCGGAGTGGTGAGCAGTGGCGTGCGGACTTTGTCGGATTCGGATCGGGTGGTCGAATTGGCCCGTATGTTGGCAGGGCTGGACGACACCGAGACCGGTCGTGCGCACGCCGAAGAACTGCTCGAGATCGCGAATGCGGCCCGCGTCACAGATTGAAGGTTCTGTGGTGTTGGTGTGACTGATGTGGTAGTTGTCGGCGCGCCTCCACCGGTCAACGCGGTTTCAGGTTCATCATCGAAGCCATGAAGATGCCCGGATTGCTCTCACGTAACACCGAATCCTTGCCTGGGATCAGTGGCATCGCCAGGGCCGATCGGAACACGGCGAAGCTTCTACGCCGCGTCGGTCCTGGAGACATCGTGATCCTCGACGAAGTCGACATCGATCGCCGGACCGCCGATGCTCTGGTGAAAGCCGGAGTCATGGCCGTGGTCAACGCGTCGCCGTCGATTTCGGGGCGGTACCCCAACCTCGGACCGGAAGTGATCGTCGCCAACGACATCGTTCTGATCGATGCCGTAGACGGTGACGTCTTCAAGAACGTCAAGGACGGCAGCAAGATCCGCCTGCACGAGGGCGAGATCTTCAACGGCGAGAAGAGCCTCGTCAAGGGCGAAGAGCAGACCGAGGCCGAGATCTCCGATCGGATGATCGAGGCCAAGACCGGCCTGGTCGATCACCTGGAAGCGTTCTCGGGTAACACCATCGAGTTCATCCGCACCGAAAGTCCTTTGCTGATCGACGGAATCGGTGTTCCGGACATCGACATCGACTTGAAGGATCGCCACGTCGTGGTCGTCTCCGACGGACCCGAACACGAGGCCGATCTGAAGAACCTCAAACCCTTCATCAAGGAGTATTCGCCGATCCTGATCGGTGTCGGCGCAGGTGCGGACGTGTTGAGCAAGGCCGGATACCGCCCCGATCTGATCGTGGGCGACCCGGAAGAGATCACCAGTTCCACCCTCAAGTCCGGCGCGGAAGTTGTACTGCCCGCAGACCAGGACGGTCATGCGGCGGGGCTTTCCCGAATCCAGGATCTCGGTATCGGGGCGATGACGTTCCCGGCGACCTGCTCACCGACCGACCTTGCGTTGCTGCTCGCCGATCACCACGGAGCTTCACTGATCGTGACGGTCGGCAACGTGGTGTCCTTGGACGAGTTCTTCGACCGTGGGCGTCGTGAAAGCAATCCGTCGGCGTTCATGACACGTCTCAAGGTGGGACCGAAACTGGTCGACGCCAAGGCTGTGGCAACGCTGTATCGAAGTCGAGTGTCCGGCGGCGCGATCGCGCTCCTGGTGCTCGCCGCCCTGGTGGCAGTGATCGTCGCCCTGGTCGTGTCCAATGCCGGTAGTGAAGTTCTCGACTGGGCAATCGCAACGTGGAACAGCTTCGCGCTGTGGGTTCAGGGGCTCTTCAAGTGATTTCGATGCGTCAACATGCAATTTCCATAGCGGCAATCTTCCTGGCACTCGCGATCGGCGTGGTGCTCGGTTCCGGAATGCTGTCCAGTGGATTGCTTTCGGGTCTGCGCGACGACAAGGCGGACCTGCAGAACGAGATCGAAGACCTCAATCAACAGTCCAATCAGCTTCAGCAGCAACTCAATTCCGCGGACGGCTTCGATGCCGCTGTCGGCGGTCGCGTCGTCCGCGACAGTCTCGCTGGTCGCACCGTCGTCGTCATCACGGCACCGGACGCCGATCCCGGTGATCTCGACGGTGTCAACCGACTCGTCACTGCCGCCGGCGGTGCCGTGACCGGACGCGTCTCGCTCACCGATTCGTTTGTCGACGCCACGGGCGGTGACCGCTTGCGGACCGTCGTCACCAATGTCATCCCTGCGGGCATCACACTCAAGACCGGTGCGGTCGACCAGGGCAGTCTCGCGGGTGATCTGCTCGGTTCGGTTCTGCTTCTCAACGGGCAGAACAGCGAGCCGCAGAGCACTCCGGACGAGATGAATCTCGCGCTCGACTCGCTGCGTAGCGCCGGATTCATCAGCTACGACGACGGAGCGGTCAAGCCGGCTCAACTCGCCGTGGTTCTCACCGGCGACAACAAGAGTGAATCCGACGCAGCCACCGGTAACCGCGGCGCCGTCATCGCCCGGTTTGCCGGTGCTCTCGACGGACGCGGCGCCGGAACGATTCTCGCGGGCCGGCCTGGCTCGGCCGAGGGCAGTGGTCCGGTTGCCGTCGCTCGTGCGGACGCGGCGCTCTCAGCGGGCTTGACGACCATCGACAACATCGATCGGGAGTCGGGCAAGATCACCACGCCGTTGGCGCTGCAGGAACAGTTGAACGGCGGCGCCGGCCGCTACGGCACGGGACCGGGAGCGGCGGCGGTCACCGTCGGCGCACCCACCAACTGAACACCCCGGTATTGATACGCCGGTCACATCGGGGGCGGAAAGTCGGCGCGTTGTAGGCACCGACCCCCGATAGGTGTTACCGTGAAATCCCGTGGGTCGGCAGGCCCCAGCATGCTTCATCAGACCAAGCCCTGCACAGTCGTCACGGGAGCCCCTTTGCCACAGTCACGCACTAACACGCGTACCGCCACCAAGCACATCTTCGTCAGCGGAGGTGTAGCTTCCTCGCTCGGCAAAGGTTTGACCGCCTCGAGCCTGGGACAGTTGTTGACCGCGCGGGGAATGCGCGTGACCATGCAGAAGCTCGATCCCTATCTCAATGTGGATCCGGGCACCATGAACCCCTTCCAGCACGGCGAGGTCTTCGTCACCGAAGACGGTGCCGAGACCGACCTCGATGTCGGGCACTACGAGCGGTTCCTCGACCGTGACCTATCCGGTCAGGCGAACGTCACCACCGGCCAGGTGTACTCGACGGTCATCGCCAAGGAACGCCGCGGCGAGTACCTCGGTGACACCGTTCAGGTCATCCCGCACATCACCGACGAGATCAAGCGTCGCATCCTCGAGATGAGCGGTCCGGATCTGCAGGGACACCGCCCGGATGTCGTGATCACCGAAATCGGTGGAACCGTCGGCGACATCGAATCGCAGCCCTTCCTCGAAGCCGCTCGCCAGGTCCGCCACGACGTCGGCCGCGACAACGTCTTCTTCCTGCACGTCTCCCTCGTGCCGTACCTCGGCCCCTCCGGAGAACTCAAGACCAAGCCCACGCAGCACTCGGTTGCGTCGTTGCGCAGCATCGGCATTCAGCCCGACGCGCTGATCCTTCGTTGCGATCGTGACGTTCCGCAGGGCCTCAAGAACAAGATCGCCCTGATGTGCGACGTGGACGTCGACGCCTGCATCTCGACGCCCGACGCTCCCTCGATCTACGACATCCCGAAGGTTCTGCACCGTGAGGGCCTCGACGCCTACGTCGTTCGCCAGCTCGGTCTCCCGTTCCGCGACGTCGACTGGACCGTGTGGGGCAACCTCCTCGATCGTGTTCACCAGCCGCGTGAGACCGTGCGGGTCGCGTTGGTCGGCAAGTATGTCGACCTGCCCGACGCATACCTATCCGTCACCGAGGCACTGCGCGCCGGTGGATTCGCGAACCGGTCCAAGGTCGAGATCTCCTGGGTCCCGTCGGACGCCTGTGAGACCGAAGCCGGAGCGCAGGCCGCTCTCGGTGACGTCGACGGTGTTCTGATCCCCGGCGGCTTCGGCATCCGCGGCATCGAAGGCAAGCTCGGCGCGATCCGTTTCGCACGTTCGCGCAAGCTGCCGCTGCTGGGTCTGTGCCTGGGTCTGCAGTGCGTCGTCATCGAAGCAGCTCGTAGCGTCGGCCTCGACGATGCCAACTCGGCCGAGTTCGAGCCGGACACCAAGCACCCGGTCATCTCCACGATGGCCGATCAGGAAGACGTCATCGCTGGTGACGCCGACCTCGGTGGCACCATGCGTCTGGGTGCCTACCCGGCCGTGCTGACCAAGGGTTCCGTCGTCGCTCAGGCCTACGGAACCGAGGACGTCTCCGAGCGTCACCGTCACCGCTACGAGGTCAACAACACCTACCGCGACCGGATTGCCAAGTCCGGCTTGCAGTTCAGCGGAACTTCACCGGACGGCCACCTGGTCGAGTTCGTCGAGTACCCGCGTGAGCAGCATCCGTTCTTCGTTGCCACCCAGGCACACCCGGAGCTCAAGAGCCGCCCGACACGCCCGCATCCGCTGTTCGCCGCCTTCGTCGAAGCAGCGTTGACGTACAAGCTCGAAGAGCGCCTGCCCGTCGACGTCCACGGTGACGAGAAGATCGACACCGCCGCCACCGAGACGGCGCTCGACGCTGCAGTCGAGAACGTGGAAAAGGTCTAGCCACACATGAGCGATCCCGGTCGGCACGAATTCGACACCCTCGGCTCCAAGACGGTCTACACCGGCGCGATCATCGCGTTGCGCGTCGACACCGTTGCGATGCCTGGTGGTCAGCGTGCCGATCGGGAAGTCGTCGAACACCACGGCGCCGTTGCCGTCGTGGCACTGGACGAGCACGACAACCTGGTGCTGATTCACCAGTACCGTCACCCGCTCGGGCACCGGTTGTGGGAAATCCCTGCCGGTCTGCTCGACGCTGCGGGGGAGAGCCCGGTCGAGGCGGCAGCGCGCGAGCTGGGCGAAGAAACCGGACTCGGCGCCGATCGGTGGTCGGTGCTGGTCGATGTCGCTCTCTCACCCGGGTTCACGGACGAGGCGGTTCGCGTCTTCCTCGCCGAGGGGTTGCACGAGGTGGAGCGCGACGATCCCGAACACGAAGAAGCCGATCTCGAGATTTCGCGGGTTCCGCTCGCCGACGCCGTCGACATGGCGCTACGCGGCGACATCGTCAATGCCACAGCGGTATCAGGCATTCTCGCGATCGCCACCGCACGCGCGACGGGAAAGCCGCTACGCCCCGCCGACGCACCGTGGCCCGATCGTCCTCGCGCATTCGGAGAACGCAAGTCGCGAGCCTGAAGTGCTTGCCCGACAGGTGGACTCGTATCTCGACCATCTAGCGGTCGAGCGAGGATCTGCGCGCAATACGCTACTTTCCTATCGCCGCGACCTGAATCGGTACGCGGAGTACCTGCACGGACGCGGCATCGACGACGTCGCGGGCGTGACGGAGAACGACGTCACCGAATTCGTGACACATCTGCGCCTGGGTGACAAAGATGCCGGCGTCGTACCATTGGCGGCCAGTTCGGCAGCACGCACCCTGATCGCGGTCCGCGGATTCCACAAGTTCTCCGCCGCCGAGGGCCTGGTCGGTGTCGATGTGGCTCGAACGGTCAAGCCGCCGACGCCCGGACGCAAGTTGCCGAAGGCTCTGCCGCTCGACGACGTGATCGCCCTACTCGACGCTTCGGGTGGCGGTGCGGCCGGCGACGGGCCCCGCGACCTGAGGGATCGCGCTCTCCTCGAGCTTCTGTACTCGACCGGAGCACGCATCACCGAGGCGATCGATCTGGACGTCGACGACATCGACACCGAAACCCGTTCCGTGCTGCTCAAGGGCAAGGGCGGCAAGCAGCGGATCGTCCCCGTCGGCAGGCCGGCGATCGCCGCCGTCGACGCGTATCTCGTCCGCGGGCGCCCCAGCCTGGCGACGCGCGGTGTTCCTGCCCTCTTTCTCAACGCGCGCGGTGGACGCCTCTCGCGTCAAAGCGCGTGGCAGATACTTCAGGATGCGGCGGCGTCGGCTGGAATCAAGGCGGACGTCTCACCCCACACGCTCAGGCACTCGTTTGCCACACACCTGCTGGACGGCGGCGCGGACGTACGTGTCGTGCAGGAACTCCTTGGCCACGCTTCGGTAACCACGACGCAGATCTACACACTGGTCACCGTCACCGCGTTGCGCGAAGTGTGGGCTCAGGCACACCCGCGTGCCCGTTAGGGGTTGGTTGGCTCATGCGTGTCTGCGAGACCATTCGGTGATGTAAGCGGTAGCGTTCAAGGAGCGCGAGCGGCCTCCACCGCAGTTTCGGGGGTTTGCCGGCGCCGAGAGCAACCGCCGAAAGAGTAGGGGAGCATCGGACCGTGTCGACATCGCAGCCACCAGCGGCGGAGTCCGCGCCGCCGCATGTCAATGCCCAACTCTTCGAGCGCGTGAACGAATCAGCACCAGCTGTACCCTCCGAACCAGAGGCGATGTTCGAAATAGATACGACGCCAGTAGCCTCTCCACCTGCGGAAACCCTCACCGTTTCCGCGGAAGAACTCGGCCCGACAGGTCGACCGGTCCGCGAGGTACCCCAACCGACACCGTTGGCGCACCACGGACCCGCGATGATCATCGCGATGTGCAACCAGAAGGGCGGCGTCGGCAAGACGACGTCGACCATCAACCTGGGTGCGTCGTTGGCCGAATACGGTCGCCGAGTGCTCCTGGTGGATCTCGATCCCCAAGGCGCGTTGTCTGCTGGACTGGGCGTCCAGCATCACGACCTGGAACTGACCGTCCATAACCTTCTGGTCGAACCGCGTGTGTCCATCGACGATGTGTTGATGCGAACTCGGGTCGACGGCCTCGACCTGCTGCCCAGCAACATCGACCTTTCGGCCGCCGAGATCCAATTGGTCACCGAGGTCGGACGTGAGCAGACCTTGGGACGCGTGTTGCACCCTGTTCTCGATCGGTACGACTACGTGCTCATCGACTGCCAGCCGTCGCTTGGCCTGCTCACGGTGAATGCACTGGCCTGCGCCGATTCGGTCATCATTCCGATGGAATGCGAGTACTTCAGCCTGCGCGGCCTGGCACTCCTCAACGACACCGTCGAAAAGGTGCACGATCGTCTCAATCCCAAGCTCGAGTTGGCCGGTATCGTCGTCACGATGTTCGACGCCCGGACTCTGCACGCTCGTGAGGTGATGGCGCGAGTCGTCGAGGTGTTCGGCGACGTCGTCTACGACACGGTGATCAACCGCACCGTGCGATTCCCCGAAACCAGCGTCGCCGGTGAGCCGATCACGACGTGGGCGCCGAAATCGGCTGGGGCCGAGGCATATCGAGCATTGGCCCGCGAGGTCATTCACCGGTCTGGTCGTTAGTGGAACTGATTGCATCGCAAGAAGATTCGGTCGAAGTCGAGCCGGATTCGATCGACCCGAACGTGCCGACCGACGCTCAGACCGCAGCCAAGGCTGCCGGTTTCCGAGTCACTCTCCGGAACTTCGAAGGCCCGTTCGATCTGCTGTTGAACCTGATCAATCAACGACAGCTCGATGTCACCGAAGTCGCCCTGCACACCGTCACTGACGATTTCATCGCATACACCAAGGAACTTGGCAGTGCGATGGGCCTCGATCAGACAACAGAGTTTCTGGTCGTCGCAGCTACGCTTCTGGACCTGAAAGCGGCCAGGCTGTTGCCCGCCGGGCAGGTCGAGGACGCGGAGGATCTGGCGCTTCTCGAAGCCCGCGACCTTCTCTTCGCGCGACTGCTGCAGTACCGGGCGTACAAACAAGTTGCGGCGCTGTTCGGTGAGTTGGAGGAAGCAGCGCTGCGGCGCTATCCGCGCTCGGTTGCCGTCGAGGATCAGTTCACCGAACTCCTGCCCGAGGTGTTGTTGGGCGTCGACCCTCAGCGTTTTGCGGAGATCGCGGCGACTGTGTTCACACCACGTCCGGTGCCGACGGTGGGCCTCGATCACCTCCATGTGTCCAATATCTCGATACCCGAGCAGGCCGAGCGAATTCTCGAGTTGCTGCGCGAGCGAGGCATAGGGGAGTGGACCCCCTTCGGGGACCTCGTTGCCGAGTGTGAGATCACCGTCGAGATAGTCGCAAGATTTCTCGCGTTGCTCGAGTTGTATCGCCGGCAGGTCATTGTGTTCGAGCAACCCGAAGCACTCGGACCGCTGATGGTGAGTTGGACCGGAGACGACCCGGCCGCGCCGGTCACAGAGGAGGACTACGGATGAACGCCGAGCCGACGGAACCAGAGTCTTCGCAGCTAGACGAGATGATCGAGCCTACCGAACACGCCTCGGAGTCCGAAGTTTCCGCCCCCGATTTCGAACTCGACGACGACCAACTCGACGCCGTGCTGGAGTCGCTTCTGCTTGTCGTGGATTCGCCGGCCGAAGTGAACCAGCTCGCATCTGTCACCGGAACCGCACCGGAACGAGTCGAAGAACGCCTGACGTCGATGTCGGCCGCATTGACCGCTCGCGGCAGCGGAATGGACCTGCGCTACGCGGGCGACGGATGGCGTCTGTATACGCGACAAGAGTTTGCCCCGTACGTGGAAAAGCTGCTATTGGACGGCGCACGCACCAAATTGACCAGGGCGGCATTGGAAACTTTGGCCGTAGTCGCATACCGTCAACCGTTGACTCGTGCGCGGATCAGTGCGGTACGAGGCGTCAACGTGGACGGGGTGGTACGCACCCTCCTTGCCCGCGGACTGATCGCGGAAGCCGGGCCTGACCCGGACACCAACGCGACACGGTACTCCACGACCGAACTGTTCCTCGAACGGCTCGGCCTGGCCTCGCTGAGCGAGCTCCCGGAGTTGGCCCCGCTCTTGCCTGATGTCGATCTCATCGACGACATCAGCGAAAGCCTGGAATCCGATCCGCGATTTGCGAGAATGAACAAGGCAGACGTGCCCGCTGACGTAGTGGACACCGAAGTCGACGACTGACCGGAATCCCGGCGCTCGTCAGCACCGAGAAAGACCCGACCACGCTCGGGAAACAGTAGAAAACTGACAGGAAAAAAGTGAACAATCCCGCTCGCCGAGATGGCACACCGGACCGTAACAACTCCCGCGACAACCGCGGCGCACGCAGCGATGCCCCCCGTGGTGGTCGCAGCGACGCCCCCCGCGGCGCACGTAGCGAAGCGCCCCGTGGTGGACGCAGCAACACTTCCCGCAGTACCTCCGGATACGACCGCAACGCCGGATCCGACCGTCCCCGCACGGACGACCGTCGCGGTGGATTCAATGATGACCGTCGCCCGCCGCGCAGCGACGACCGTCGCCCCGCACGTACGGACGACCGTCGTGGTGGCTACAACGACGATCGGCGCGGCCCGCGCACGGACGATCGCCGCGGACCCCGCAGCGATGACCGCCGTACCCCCCACGTCGACGCCCGTCGCGCACCGCGTGGCGGCGCTGACCGTCGTAGTGACGATCAGCGCGGCGCACGCCCCGACGCTCCTCGTGGCGGCGCATGGTCGAACGCACCTCGTGGATCCAAGTTCGACGGACCTCCGCGCAAGCGCCCGGCAGCTCCCACACCGCCGGCGACCAACAAGCGTGGCAAGCCGAAGACCGAGAAGCCGCAGCGTGTCGTCTCTCAGAACCCGTTGGTCTCCAACGCCAAGCCGGCGCGTCACCAGCATGCCGAGATCACCAAGCACGACGGCCCGCCGAAGGGCGACGGCGTCCGCTTGCAGAAGGTGCTGGCTCAGGCCGGCGTCGCATCACGCCGTGCAGCTGAAGAGCTGATCGACCAGGGTCGCGTCGAGGTCGACGGCCGCATCGTGGTCGAACAGGGTCTGCGTGTCGACCCCGAGAACGCAGTGGTTCGTGTCGACGGCGTCCGCGTCGTCGTGCAGAAGGACCTCGTCTACCTCGCGATGAACAAGCCGCGTGGCTGGCAGTGCACCATGTCCGACGATCTCGGTCGTCCGTGCGTCGGCGACATCGTCTCCGAGCGCGTTCAGTCGGGTCAGCGACTCTTCCACGTCGGCCGCCTCGACGCCGACACCGAAGGCTTGCTCCTCTTCACCAACGACGGCGATCTGGCTCACCGCCTGATGCACCCGTCGTTCGAGGTTCCGAAGACGTACCTCGCCACGGTTCACGGCGTTGTCGAGCGCAGCACCGGCAAGCAGTTGCGCGACGGTGTCACCCTCGACGACGGTCCGGCCAAGGTGGACGCGTTCACCGTGCTCGAGATCAACGAGGGCAAGACGCTCGTCAAGCTGGTTCTGCACGAGGGTCGTAAGCACATCGTGCGTCGCCTCCTCGATGCCGTCGGTCACCCCGTTGTCCGTCTGGTTCGCACCAACGTCGGAGTTGTCGCCCTCGGCGATCAGCGTCCGGGAACGCAGCGCGTCCTCGGACGTAGCGAGGTCGGTGGACTGTACGAGGCGGTCGGCCTGTGACCGATTCGTCCATGCCGCTGGTAGTCGCTATGGACGGACCGTCCGGAACCGGCAAGTCCAGCGTCTCTCGCGCGTTGGCGCAGCGTTTGGGTGCTCGCTACCTCGACACCGGAGCCATTTACCGGATCGCGACCCTGCACGTGCTTCGTCAGGGAATCGATCTGGCTGATTCCGCCGCGATCACCGCTGCCGTTGCGGCATTGCCGTGGTCCATCGGTACCGATCCAAGCAGTGAGCAGGTGCATCTCGACGGCGCGGACGTCGGTGAGGAGATCCGCGGCGACGCGGTCACCAAGGCTGTCTCCGCGGTCTCGGCTGTGCCCGAGGTTCGCGACCTGCTGGTCGCCACTCAGCGTGAGCTGGCGGCGGGTGCGGAGCGGATCGTCGTGGAAGGTCGCGACATCGGAACCGTCGTACTCCCCGATGCAGACGTCAAGATCTTCTTGACCGCATCGGCGGAAACCCGTGCGGCACGGCGCAATACGCAGAACATCGGCCAAGGCCGTGAAGACAATTACGAAGCGGTGCTGGCTGATGTGCAGCGCCGTGACCATCTCGATTCGACTCGGGCAGTGTCGCCGTTGCGCCCTGCCGACGACTCCATTCTGGTGGATACGAGCGAATTGGGAATTGAAGATGTGATCGCCAAGTTGCTGTTGGTGGTCAGCGACAGAACTGGAGCAGTGCAGTGAGCGACGATCTGGTAACCGAATATGCCGGTGACGGAACTTGGTCCGAGGAATCGGAGTGGGATTACGCCGATCTCGAAGCGGACGGCGAAGGCGAAGCGCACATTGCCGTCCCGACCTTGGCTGTTGTCGGTCGACCGAACGTCGGCAAGTCGACGCTCGTCAACCGCATCATCGGCCGTCGTGAAGCGGTAGTCGAGGACATCCCCGGCGTTACCCGTGACCGTGTCTCGTACGAGGCGAACTGGGCCGGACGACGCTTCCTCGTCCAGGACACCGGCGGATGGGAGCCCGACGCAAAGGGTCTTCAGCAGGCCGTTGCCCGGCAGGCCGAGTTGGCCATGGGAACGGCTGATGCCATTCTCCTGGTCGTCGACGCTGTTGTCGGCGCTACGGCGACGGACGAAGCTGTGGCTCGCGTGCTTCGCCGCTCGAAGACTCCGGTCATCCTCGTTGCCAACAAGGTAGACGACGGACGCACCGAGTCCGAGGTTGCAGCGCTGTGGTCGTTGGGCCTCGGTCAGCCGTACTCCGTGAGTGCGACCCACGGCCGCGGCACCGGCGACCTGCTCGACGAGGTTCTCGAGAAGCTGCCGGAAACCCCGCGTGAAGGTATCCCCGGCGGCGGTCCGCGTCGTGTTGCTCTCGTCGGAAAGCCGAATGTCGGAAAGTCCAGCTTGCTCAACAAGCTGTCCGGTGACGAGCGGTCCGTCGTGCACAATGTTGCCGGCACCACCGTCGACCCCGTCGACTCCATCGTCGAACTCGGCGGGCGCCCTTGGCGTTTCGTCGACACGGCTGGTCTGCGCAAGCGTGTCAGCCATGCCAGCGGTGCCGAGTTCTATGCGTCGCTGCGTACGAAGAGCGCGATCGAGGCCGCTGAGGTCGCGATCCTGCTCATCGACGCACACGAGCCGATCACCGAGCAGGACCTGCGTGTTCTGAGCATGGTGGCCGACACGGGACGTGCATTGGTGATCGCATTCAACAAGTGGGACCTCGTGGACGAGGACCGTCGACTCATGCTGGACAAGGAAGTGGACCGCGATCTGGTCCGCGTTCCGTGGGCTCAGCGAGTCAACATCTCCGCCCACACCGGTCGCGCCGTGGCGAAGCTCGTGCCGGCTCTCGACACGGCTCTGGAGTCCTGGGACAAGCGCATCCCCACGGGTCGCCTGAACACCTGGCTCAAGGAAGTTGTGGCAGCAACGCCGCCTCCGATGCGTGGTGGTCGCCTTCCTCGCATCATGTTCGCGACGCAGGCAAGCACGCGCCCGCCTACATTCGTTCTCTTCACCACGGGCTTCCTCGAGGCCGGCTACCGCCGCTTCATCGAGCGGCGTCTGCGTGAAGAGTTCAACTTCGACGGCAGCCCGATCCGCGTATCCGTCCGAGTGCGCGAGAAGCGTGACCGTAAGGGCCGCTGATTCTGCGTCCAATTCGGTACTGAAACGGCTCTGACCAGCCGATTGGTACTTCGGCCCGTCCCTGATGTAATCTTTCCAAGCGCCCGAAACAAGGGCGTGGGACGGGCTGTGGCGCAGCTTGGTAGCGCACTTGACTGGGGGTCAAGTGGTCGCAGGTTCAAATCCTGTCAGCCCGACCGAAGTTAGATCAAAAAGGCAGTTTCTCAGAAATGAGAAACTGCCTTTTTGTTTGTGCCTTCAATGGTTCGGCAACGGATCATGCGGGAAGTCCTGCGGTGACGTGATCTCCGCGTCGGCAGCGTTCACGACTGCAACATATTCTTCGTCGATCTCGTACGTTATGCCCGCCGAAGTGAAGTGCGGCGTGGACGCAGTATCGACCGGGCCGAGGACGGTCATTCTCGGAAACTGGGTGAGGATCGACCTCGGCACTTTTCTGGACCGAAAGCTCGTCGAGAAGACGGTGATCGCCTTTCGGCTCACTACGACAATCACACTCGGTTTCGCGCTCATCAGAACGTCCGCTGGAAATACGTACCGGATCTCGTCATCTGGATCCAAGTAAGACCGAAGGCGCTCGCGAACATCCGCAGAAACCGGCATGGGCGGAAGGTTAGCAGCACGAGCACAAGAGCTTGCAAAGTTCGTGGTGTCGACCGGCCGATAAACCGAGTATTTCTGCGGCGCTTATCCACCGTCTGGCGATTTTGCTCGTATTTCCCGTCGATGGAGCGGGCGCTGGTCCTTACTAGTGTCAAGGCGACGTTGATCTTGCTGTCTGGTCATCAGACGCTGGCGATACGGCGGTGGTCGAGTCGATGGTCGGCTCCAGTCCGGTGCTCGGAGCGGAAGTCCTCGCTGTCACTGGTGGTGATCTCACTGCGTTCGGAACCCAGATCGGTTGTCGCGCATCGCGGGTCTGGACCGCAACGACATCGAGATTGTCCGGAATGGCGAGTTCTGTCTCATCTATTGCGAGCCGATCCCCGCCGATGGCCTGACGTTCAGCAATCTCATCGGCTGGTGGCGTGCACGGCAGGGCTTTCCGGGCAGCTCAATCGGGGGGATGCCCCCGCGCTCACGCGCGAGGACGCCCGCGGCAGGTGGTCGGCGAGGAATATATCGGCTTGAGCATTTGCGGGTATCGGGGGGATTCCGAAACTTCGACCACTAGCTCCCGTGGACACGGATCCCCTCCGGCCGGCCATGAAAAGACAAACTTAAAATGGATGAGCCAGAGTACAACGTAACCTGCTCGCGTATCAAAACGCGCGTTACACAAAAATTGACGACACGAGTTGCTACAGTGGATGTCACTGGCAAAACCCAATCTCGGTAGGGGTCTCGGCATCTGCTGAGATCCCTTACCTGTGTCGGAAAGCGGAAGAACCCTATGCGTGAGATCAAGATGGACATCACAGACCGAATCGAAAGAATGGAAGCAATAGAGGATCGTCTTGGAATTTCGCTAGAGTCTTTCTATGCAACGTTTCGTAACGACGAAGATGGCGGACGGATAACCGTAAATTTCGACGTTCTCTCTCCTAATGGGACACTTGATCAAGATTTAATGATCACGATATCTGTATACAACGAGAAGCGTCAATTGATAGGAACTGATCAAGCGTGGATAAGTGCAGACGATTTCATGGGAATTCAATCTTGCAGTGAAGTGATGTATGACATTGACACGCAGCCTTCACTTATACGAGTAATTCCAAAGAAATCTTAACGGATTAGGAGGATCGGTGGATATTTTCAAGCAAGTTCAAGATGAACTGTTGACCGAGGCACTTAACTCTCCTCATATGCTTGCCGACCTGGCGGGCTTGGAACGGTATATCGCCGAGTCATATTCAAGTCGAGCATTTATTGAACTCCTACAGAACTCGGATGACGCGGGAGCTGACCGTGTCAAGTTCGTCAGAGGCGACGGCTGGGTTATCTGCGCAAACTCTGGTCGCGAATTCAACCTCAGTGATTTCAGGAGCCTTTGCAGAAGTGCGTCTTCCAATAAGGAGAGAGGTCGAGGTATTGGATACCGTGGAATCGGATTCAAATCTGTAGTAGGAATTGCCAATGAAGTACATCTCATCAGTGAATCACTAAGAGTGACGTTCTCTCGACACCTGACTGATCAACTAGTTGGTGGAGTAAATACCGCGGTTCCACTTATTAGAATACCCCATCTGCTAAACCTCGAAGAGGTTTCGGGGCCTATGGTGGAGGCTAACCTCCTCTTGTCTCAGGGATATACGACTCTATTTATATTAGAAGGAATTAATCAGACTCAAATTGATAATGAGTTCGATCGGTTTAACTCGGATCATCTCATATTTCTCAACAATGTCCGTATCGTTGTCTCGAACAATCGGAAAGAAAAAGTATTTACATGCGACAGGAGTCACCTGTCGAGCCATGCGAGTATAGTCTCCACGTCCTCGCCCACTGGGGATGAGAAATGGAAAATCGAATCCCGAGACGGAGTATCCATCGCGTTCTCGATGGAGGGAGATAACCTTATTCCGTTAACCCCTACAGGGTCCATCGTCCACGCTTTCCTTCCTACGCTTGAACAGGCTGGAATAGGCGTCAGGATCAATGGAGATTTTAGCACCGACCCTTCACGTACTAGAGTTGTTCTGGACGACCAGACTGAAGCTAAGTTGAACGCAGTATCCTCGCTAGTATGTGACAAAATAATCGAATCCTCTCGTTTGGAGACGACTGGAGCTGCAAGCATTATCGCTTGCTTGAAGCCAAATGTGGACGAAGTTTCTTTGCGATTTCAGAACAAAAGTTTCCGTTCTGAACTTATTTCCAAAATATCCGATGGATTGCAACATCTGCGCGACACCCTAGCCTTCGCCCCTACCTGGCTAAATGCCCAGGATGCGCGTGCTCTCTCAGGTTTGGCTAAGAGGGTCGTGATTCCTTCCCTCCATGTAGAAGATTCTCCGGTTTCTGATATCGCCCGATTTGCTGGAGTAAAGTCGGTTTCAGCTCAATCCGTACTGAAGGCGGCAGAATCCGGTGCAGTGAATGCGAAGGGATGTGCGGAATTGATAGCATTCATTACAAAGACGCCCATCCCGGTGGACGTCACATTTGCAGACTTTATTACATCCCCAGTTTGGGAAGTTGACGGGGTGCTGTCAAGTCTTGAATCTGCAGTTCGAGACAATCGGGAAGTTTCTCCGGAATTTGTGAAGAAAATTCTCGATAGTGGAGTTGATGCAATCCAACTAAAGGGCAAAATAAAGAAGCACCTTCCCGATGGCCTGAAAGTTGTGAAACTCGACGAATCTCAGGAATCGGAAGAATTTGACATCACTTCGGACCTATCTGCGGTGTTTGGATTTGAGGAGACTGACCCGTTCCTTCCGTCGGTAGGTTCACCTTCTAATGTAATTGAAAGATCTATTAATCCAATTCTTACGAATACGTCGTTTTGGCGATCAGCAGAACTATCTGTATTGAACTTACTGAACGATCTGGGGTTTGAAGCCGAAGATCATAGTCGTCAAAATGTCGGATACGATCTCCTGGCCGTTCGCGGGTCGGTTCGTTACTTCGTTGAAGTTAAGTCGATTTCCCATGCGGGTCAAGCATTTTCCTTAACCCCCAACGAAGACTCATATGCTAGAGACTCGGGTGACAAATACATTCTTGCGTTGGTGCTAAGGGCTAAATCTGTGACTCATATCCAGTTTATTTCCAATCCGCGAGATAAGTTGCAATTCGTAAAGCAGTGCAGGCAATGGGCATGGGAGTGTGTCGAGTACAGGTTCGATGCCCAGTACAGAATTTCGGAAAACTAGAATAGTTATAACTTCATGTTAAGGATTGGTGAATAATGTCAAAGAATAAGAAGGTGATCGATGTTACCGATCGAGTGGAAAGGATGGAGGCACTTGAAGAGCGTTTTGGGATTTCCATTGATGCACTTTATGTAAGGTATGAGGAGCATGGATCGGGCGAAGACACTTTTCGTGCGCTTTCGGCGAACTTTGATGTCGTTTCGTCAACTGGATCGATAGATCAGGATTTAGCAATTGTTGTGTCGTCATATAATTATGGCCAACAATTAGAGGGTACGACGAAGTCTGTAATTAATATGGGTAGATATTTCGGATTAGAATAATGCAGTGTAGCAGTTATCGACATCTCGGGTCCGCCAAGTAGAATACGAATCTTTCCGAAGATTTGGTGAAACGATATTGATCGTCATTTGTCGATCTGTCACAGAACCCCCTGTGGCCGGGATTCTTGACGTTCTCATGTTTCGTTGATCATTCGGAGTTGAATTGGTTGAAGCATCGGCGTTGTCGGACACAGGATTGCGAGTGCCAGGTGTCAATCAGATGGTCTGCATACGGCGAGGTGTATGGCACCCAAACCGCATCCACGAGGAGCAGACATGGCCGCCGCTGACGGCGCACCGAGTACTGGTATAGATGTGGCCGGTGTTGTCCCCTCTGAATGCTCGGTTGCCAGAGTGGGATGGTCGGTGTTGCTATCAGGGTCCTGGGTCCAGCTTGTTATGTGCGGAAATGGGGGGTCGAAGGAAGCGACTACAGCAGTGTCCTCAATGACCGGGAAGTGAGATTCTCGGCGGTGATGGCCGTGCCTGAGTGCGTAGGGCTGGACCTGGATATTGCCGGTCCGGCAAATGAATTGCGAACAGAGCTGAAGCGAAAATTCCTTTCCGTGGTGAGGCCTAATGCCCCAACCTCATTTGAAGGAGAGTGGTGCGACGGAGTAGGTGGTCTCATTCGGATGGTCGTGCTTGATCCGCAATCCGGATTTCGTTGGTTGGAGCCATTTCACTCCAATAGCGGTCCAGGGCTTGACCTCTGAGGGATTTAAATCCGAATGCAGCGCTTGTCGTCGCACTGGCCCCGAGCGCCATCCGTGCGATCCCGAATGGTCGAGGCTACGACAATCCTCGGAACGCCAAACATTAGGGGCACTAGGGGACTCTATTTTGGTGATGGCCCCGGAGGGGCCAGCCCCACAGATCAAGCCAGAAAATGATCGTACTTTGAGGTCAAACCCGCAAAAGTGAAGCTCGGCGGGTCACACTTGACGTCGAGCGGTGTGCCGGCCCCGGCAAGCACTGCGACCGGGATCGCAGGTGGATGCTCTTACGATGGTGCTGACCGAGGAATCACGAAGGGTCAAAACCAGCTGTCGGATCTGAGAGTTCAGAGACGCGCGCGGCTCACTGCGCCTCTACGGATTTGAGAGCCTGCGTCGTTAGCTTGCGGTGTCGGTGGACAGCCGCAACCGCCAGCCCGAATGTTACCGCGCCATAGAATCCAGGAGCAGGATTCAAGGGCTGAGGCATGGCGACAAGGAGGATCGAGGTGATCGTCAGTCCCGCGGCCACTATCAAACGGCTGCACCGGAATCCTGCAGCGACCATCGCTGCTCCGATCACCAAGATCGGGCTGGCCAGTAGGTTGAGCCCGAGGAGATTGAACATTCGATGCATGTCTTGTGTTCGATCTTGTAGTTCTGTGGGAAAGACCAGTGCTGGCCCCGCGGCCGTTCCCGCGATCAGTAGGGCTGTGACAGACCATTTCCAACTACGTATTCGCGACCTTTTCTGGCCCAAAACTGCCATGGGCCCGTACCCCTTCTTCTTGAGGCGTTCTGCATAGCGGTTCAACGTCGCGTTACGTCGACAGGCCGAAATGATCGAAATGCTCGACAAAGCCATGACGACTACTAACAATGACGTCAGCATTCCGACAGTCGATGCCAATATCGGAATGCCGAAAATAACGACCAGAACCCCTGAGCCGAATGCGGCCCATCGACGCACCAGCAGGGCGTTGTTCAACTCCAGGCTTCCAACCTCGAATAGCTCGCGGGTGCGCACAGCGGAAGGCCCTGTGGTGGAATTTGCTGCGGCCTCTATCCGCCGACAAATGTCAGTGAGCACGAGACCATTCTCGAAATATTTGATGTGATCGAAAAATACAGAATCTGTCTGCACAATTCGCACCACGCGGTGCGGACTACCGAGCAGCGACATGGCTGACGCCACCGGATCGTGACGGGCGACCAAATCAACCCCTGGGCAGTCAATCGCGTTGGACTCGGCGATCTCCGGGAGCCAGTTTTTCGTCACTGCGACCCCAACAGCAATGAACAATCCGAGCAGGAAAGTGATGGGGCCCATCCATACCAACGCGGTATCAGAGGCGGTCACTTCACCCAGTTTGCGGTAGTAGGAAAGAGCGGCTGCTGTTTGATGAGCGCTCACCGATGCGTCCAATCCGGCGAACAACATCGCAGACGTGGAATATGCGATGGTTGCCAACAGTACAACGAATCCCCGCAGTGCTACTGCAGTCGATGAGGTCAGCGAAATCGTCAACAGTGACATTGGAGCTGCGAACAGGAACACAAGCAGGCAACCCCACTTTCCAACATTTTGTTTTGTTTCGAGCACTCTTTGTGTGGCGAGAAGAGCATGACCGGAGCCGAGAGTGACGAGCTGGTCGCGGCGGCCCAATTGCCCTCGCCTAGCGAGTTCGGCCAGTATCGACCCTCCTTGGGAGTGCCCGACGAGTACGCGCTCATCACTGTCGACTGAAGTGATGGATGCCCACACCTGGTCTGCGATAGCGCGCCTCCCGCCGTCGGAGACCTCGATCCATGAAAGGGCATGGACGATCATTGTCTTGATGCGGTGCAGCCACTGACACCGAAGGCCGAGCACTCGACCTAGGGGTTCGAGCGCTCGACCCAGGATCCGGGCGATGAATCCGACAATGAGTAGGACCACAATTGCAATTGCACGGGCAATCAAACCGACACACCTACGGACTCCGGCGACGAGTGCCCTCGCAAGGCCCTTCTTCGTGTTCTCATGAGAAGGGATCAGCGATTGCAGTGCTGCGGCGACATTCACTAAGCCGAGCGAAAATAGGGCATGGCGAAACCATCCGAATGCCTCATTCCAGGTGCGGTCGCCCACGTCGGCTCCCCACAGCACGGGATCGAGTACGACCTCGCATTGGTCATCGTTCAGAAGTACGTGGTTGTGTTGCCGCATAACTCCACAGCCGTCGCATTCAATGTCCGACAACTTCTCGGTGGTGGTGGCCTGCCACCACGACAGGAGTTTTTCAGTACTCTTCTGCGACCACTCCCGATGATTGGTCACCCCGATGCCGTGAACGATCGGTACATGAATCCGCCGGATTGCGCGCCCGCTGCCCAGCGGATTGTTCTCCTGATGCTCGCTGACATCGGCACCGCGCTTTTTGGCCCTCTTCTTCCTCCCCATACCCGGCAGGGTAGTTACGCACCCCGACAAATTCTCGCTGGTGAGCCATCGACCGATCGTCGCCGATGGTGACGGAGGACTTCGCCTCCGGGCGGTTAGGTCGAACTCGAATAAAGAGTGATCGCGTGATTGTCGCCGATCGCACGTGAATTCTGATCCACGACGTGCTCAGTATGGGAATTCAGTTCTCGCTGCACTGAGCTGGCGGCGCTCTGTAGCGAACAGTGCACCGTATGACCTGGGCGATGGCAGCAGAAGATTGCGGGAAACCGGCTGCGAAGGGTGAGGCAGTCCGCCGCAAGCTGAGGAGGGAATCGGCACGGGTTGTCGCGGCGGTCAGCCGATGAGGGGCGGGAGGCCGTTGCGGATCGAGAGGCAAGCCTCCTGCGGGGGACATGTCATCGTCGCAGGTCAGAGGCGCCCACGACAACTGCTTTTCCACAGAATCTGGTAAAGGGCCTATGTACCCACAGAACGGGTGACAACCGGTTCATCTGCCGTGTTGCAACCATCAAGGAAAGGCCCACCCGTGGATACCGATGACTCGCGGCCCGCCAACTCGGGACTCGCCATCGCGATCGCAGGATCGGCCGGGACCGCGCTCACTGCGATCGCTTCAGGTAGCCCTATCGCGGCTGTGATCCTCGCTGGTGCCGTCGTTCTCGCGATCCTCGCAGTGAGCCTGTTCTTCTTCCGGGGCGACCGTTCCTGAAAACCCATGGTGCGGGCGGCGGTCGAGACGACGCCGGCAGCTCTAGGCGGAGCGATGTGCGCTAGCTGGAAAGGCCCCTGGCGCGAGACGGGAGCCTTCCTGCTGTAGATGTCGCGTACCATTTCGCATGGGGGACTTGTCGTTTGCCCATGTCAAACGGCCTAAATGGGCGCTGGGTCTTCAGGTTTTACACTGGCGCTATAGGCAGCCCGCGCAGCCTCGATCACGGCACGGGCAGGTCCGCTGGCGTGGGCGACATTGAGTGGTGGCGCCCACTGCGCGATGACGGCGGCTTCGACCGCGTCTGGTGTGGGGTGTTGGCACCAGCTCAGTTGTAAGTGTGTGTGCATCCACGAGGTCAGGCGAATCTCGTCCTCGTCGATGAGCACGACGCGGTCGGTGCGACGGGTCCGGTAGTGCTCGGTATCGAGCAGGAGTCCGGCAAGGGTGCGGCGGAGGGTGGACTGTCCGCTGCGGCGCAGGTGGTTCCTAACGACCCGCCGGCGCAGGTTTGTGGCGAGACCGATATAGAGCAGCTGCACCCCGGTGTCGGACGGGTGCGTTGGGCTGGGGAGCTGAGGAAACACCTCTGGAGCTGCCCACCACGCGTACAAGCCCGATGACGCGGGGAGCGCGGCCAGGTCGTCGAGCCTACGAGTTGAGGCACTGAGCGCAGTGATGGTGCCGACCGCATCGAGCGGTGCCGCTGGCGGGGAGGTGTGCATGGCGGTTAGTCTGCCGTGAATCGCCGACAGCTCAGCGAGCCACGTGCTATACGTGCAGTTCAAAAGGCGAAACGGTGAGGCGTTGGGTGTAGGTGTGTCTGCCTGGTCGGTTACGGTTCGGCGCATGCACAGTGATGAGGGCATTTCGCGGCTGGTGGCCGCTGTTCGTGAGCTGGACCCCAAGCCACGGGAGCGTCGGTGGGTGAGCGTGAGCTTCTGTGTGCTCGACGCGGTCTACAGCATCGGTGCGCACTACGACAATCATGTTGTGCCCGTGGTCCGTCGAGTTGCGGCGGACTTCGATGTGGAATCGCCGTCCGTGGAGATGTCGGTGCCGGAAGCGGCAGATCCGGTCCCGCTCGATGCGTTTCTCGATCGCTACACCTCGGTGGAAGCACTGGTGGAGACGACGAAGAACCGGCAGAACACCTCGACACGTGGCGGCATACGTAAGGCTGACGCGGTTCTTCGGTACGCGGAGATGTTGCGTGAACACGGCGTGCTCACCCTCGACGATGCCCGCCGGCTACTGACCGACACAGTCCGGCTCGACGCGGCCGAATCCGCGTTGCGGAAAGTTCCCGGTGAGGGCGGTGCGGGTGTGCGCCGCGGCTATCTGTGGATGCTGATCGGGCACCAGGACACGGTCAAACCCGATCGGATGGTGTTGCGGTGGCTCGCTCGCCACGGAGCGGAAACAACACCGGATTCCGCGCGCTTGCTCCTTCGTGACATCGCTCAGGTGCTGAGCGAGGAAACAGGGCGGGTAGTCACTGCGTGGGAGGTCGACCACGCCGTCTGGCAGGCCGCCCGTACCTCGTCTACGGCGACGGAACTGTCGAGTCGGGAACCGGAGTCAGGTAGAACATGAGCAACCAGGAGACGCCTCGCCGCCGGAGATTGAGCGTGTGGTGGGGCGTCGTCCTGGGACTAGCGTTGGGGCTCTTTCTATTTCCAGTTCTGGCGCTCCCGCACTTCCCGCGCGTTGGACATTGCTGATCCATTGGCGACGCCGGGTCCGACGCCGACGTCGTACTGGGTAATTGGATCGGTGCAGCATTGGCAGCGTTCGTGCCGGCTGCGGTTTTGGGGTGTTTCCGTCAATTGACTCGCGAACCGCAAACGGCGTTGTGCATACTCACAACTGGACTGGGGCCGATTCAGGGCACGATGGTCGAATTCGTGCGAAGGATGATCGAAACCGAAATACCAGAGCAGGTTCGGCCCGACCTGCCCGTCGAGGACATGGCATACTGCGCGTCATTCCAGCCGTGATCCCGCGACCATTCGTTTCCTGGATCGTCTCGGCGACAATGCTTTGTACTGCAGTGGTGGGCTTCTTTACCGCGTTCAGCTCCGATATGTCGTCTCTGCTGTCGATGGTGGGGAGTCTCCCTGCGGCAGTGCTGGCATTGGTACTTGCTGCGGTGCATCAGGGGATCGCCTTGCAGAACAAGCGCGCCACTGCGCGTGCTCGCGGCGGGCTTCGCAATACGCGATCGAGTGAGTGATCAGTCGGGGCTGAAGAACAGCTCCATCGAGATCCAGAACCACGCCACCATTGCCGCCACAGAAAGGAACGCGAGCACCAATGGCAACGCGAATTGCCTGCCGGTGCGGCTGGGAATAGTCATAAGTCCGAGAATGACGAACACGGCGGCAGGCGCCGCCCAACTTATCCAGTAGGTGAGCGGTGGCGGGTTGGGGCCGAACGACGTGAACGAACGGTTCGGATAAAGCTGCGGCTGCGGGACATCTGCGAAATGTTGCCACAGGAGTACCAACGGCAGATAGCCGAACAGCCCGAGCAGAAGGCCGACGACGAGTCCCGCGAAGATTCGCTCGCCCCTCATCTCGATGCGCCCGTCGAAATCAATCGTTCCACCGCCTATGCCACTTCTGGAAAGTCACGAGCCTGCATCCGTAGTGCCCACGCCCGGGCCGCAACGAACGTCACGGCCAATACGAGCACCACCAGCAGTACGACTGCAATCCAGGTGGGAGCGGCGGTGGAGAAGCCCAGCTTCCACGCAGTACCGACACCCGCAGCAGTCGCCGCCAACGCCCCTACCGGAAGCATCGCCGCGACCGCTCGCGTCGTGCGAACAGTAAGTCGATCCCCGGCAGCGCGAAGAACTCCGAACACGGCGGCGACCGAAAGGCCATAGGCCAGAAGACCGCTGACGGCGTAGACCAGGAGCGGGGACCATCCCATATCAACCGACCCGGTGAATGCCATGCCGATCAAGACCAACAGGGGCGTCAGCCCAAGCGTGACGCCTGCGATGCCTGCCACCACAGTTCGAACCAGTCGATTGTCTTGGCTTCCGGAGATTCGCACGCCCGCGAGGCGGAGCACGAACCCGGTCAGCGCGCCCAGAAGGGCGCCGATCACCGCAGCGTCTATCGACCAGTTCCATTGTGATTCACCGGCGAAGCCCGAGATTGTCGTGCCACCCGAAAAAAGTGTGATCGTGGCCGATGCCTGTAAGGACCCCTGTGTCAGCGACGCGGCGACCAAGGCGACGGCTGCCCCGAACAAAGCAAACCCGAGTGCCTGTTTCCACATCAAGCCATCATCACTTAAGTGCGGCGAGAATTCGGCACAACAATCGGTCTTTGACTGCATTTCCTACCGGAGTGGGATCGGCACAAAGTTCCGCATCTCGTCCCGTCCGGGCCGGATGACGCCTGCGGCGGATTCGGGAACCTCGTTCCAGGCGCCGGGAAGGTCACGTAGAGGCTCGGAGACGACGATTCGGGTCTCCTCACTCAGATGGTGCAGGGCATCCACCTCAGGATGGAGCTTGCGCAACATGGAAATCTCGGTGGAGAAGAACAACGACCTCGACTGGTGCTCGCTGGAATAGCGAAAGATCCAGGTGGAGATGCCATCCGACGTGGCGACGGTCATCTGAACCGGATTGTCGATTCCCTGCGAGCGGGCCGTGTGCTCGACGAATCCGACGGCCCTCGCGACACCTTCGAACGGATCGTCGGTCAGGCCGAACGTCAGCGCGAGGAAGAACAAGGTTTCCGAGTCCGTCGATCCTTCGAGATCCGGAAAGAGCGACGGATCAATGGCAGTCACCAATTCCCGTTTCATGTCGTGGAATCCGTGTAGTGAACCGTTGTGCATCCACAACCATTGCCGGTGCCGGAACGGGTGACAGTTGCTGCGCTGCACTGCAGTTCCCGTCGAGGCGCGGATGTGAGCGAACAGCAGAGGGGTGCGCAATTGGGAGGTGACTTCGCGCAGGTTCGAGTCGTTCCACGCGGGTTCGATGCTCTTGAAAACTGCCGGTTGGGGGCCTTCCCCGTACCAGCCGATTCCGAAGCCGTCGCCATTTGTCGTCGTGGCCCCGAGTTGAGAATGCAGGCTCTGGTCGATCAGCGAGTGCTGTGGCCTGAACAGCAAGTCATGGGCCAGTATCGGCTCTCCGGAATACGCCATCCACCTACACATACTTTCAACTCAAGCAGATCGAGTCGGCGTTGACGGTGCATGCGCAGCGGCGTGCGTCGTCTGGGTGGGCTTCCATGTCGACACAGCCCAGATCACGACGATGTTCAGCGCGATGATGAGAGTCGACCACCAGGGGTAGTACGGCAGCCACAAGAAGTTCGCGATGATCGAGATCGCGCAGATCACCACTGCCGACACCCGCGCCCAGGCCGCTCCGGTGAACAGTGCGAGCCCGACGAGAGCGACGAGCGCGCCCAGCACGAGATGGATCCAACCCCACGTCGTCAGGTCGAACTGATAGACGTAGTCGATCCCGACTACGAACACTTCGTTTTCGGCGACGGCAGCGAGTCCTTGGAAGAACTGCACGATGCCGACCGTCACCAAGATGACGGCTGCCCCGATCGATGTTCCTACCGCGAAACCCTGCTTGACTGATGTTGTATCCGACATGACGGTTTCCCTTGATTCGGTGGGGGGCGACCGGACACGTGCCCGGCACGCTCGTTGTAGTGATCGTTGTTCCACCGGCTGACCGCTATGAAACGGAAATACCTGTCCAATGCGGTGAGAAATCAGTGCGATCTGCTCCGATGTGCGGGCGAAATGTAACTTCTGACCCCTGTTGATCCGATGTACCCCTTGCCGGAACGCGTGTGCGGAGAAATTGCTCGTAACCGAAGTTCACAGAAAACAAGAGGAATTCGGCACGGAATTCGACCTATTTGTCCAGCTGTACTGGTATTTTGACTGAATTGACCGGAAGCTACGGTCCGCGGAAAAAGGTAGCGAGAGAATGACGATCTTCGGCAGGCGTACCGCGGGCATCACCGCGACGGCCTTCGTCTTGGCGACCGTTGTGTCGACAGCACTCCCCGCAGTGGGATCGGCTGCCCCCGTTTCGCTCACCCGCGCGTGCAACTCGGAAATCAACGAAAATTCGATGTCACTCGATCCGGCCGTGATCGACGGTTGGTACGACATCTCGACTGGATCGCCTGGAACGAAAATCAACTCGATCGAGGCGTGGCGGACAGTGCCGGGAGACATCCTCGAGTTTCGCGCATCGGTGACGATCAGAGCCCACGGAAGTCCCGTCCGAGGGACCCTTCGGATCGACGGCGCCGGCTTGACCGGAGATCAGGATTTGATCTCCAGAATGACGTTGACCCAAGATCTCGGCCGGTCAGGGTCAACGGTCACCGACGCTGACGACGGTTCGGTCATCCCCGTACGTGCCAAGCTCGCATTCGACGTCACAACTCCTGGACAAGTGGCACAGAACCAGACGGTCAACCTCTCGGCAGTCAAGATTGTCTTGGCAGGAGACACCACCGATCCGGGAGGTGAATGCCCCGGCCCCGGCCCGGGCCCCGGCGGCGGCGGGAATGGAAGCGGTGGCGGGAACGGCGGTGGTGACGGTTCCGGTGGGAACGGTGGGGATTCCGGTGACGCACTTCCCGGTCGAAACGTAGGAAACCGAGTACCAATTGCCCAGATTCCGTCCGGCCCGACTTCTCGTCCGTGACAGCGGCACCTGGATCCACGGCCAGCCGAACGTGGGCCGCTGCAGTAGTGGCGACAATGCTCTTGATCGGCGGATGTTCCGACGACGGTGACTCGCCGACCCGCGTCCTCGCGACCGGCCAACAAGATTTGCCGCCAGAGATTCGCGCGGTGGTCGACGGTCCGGATGTCCCGACCACGCTGCGCACAGGCAACAGCACCGCTGACATCCTGCCGATCAAGACGACGACGGACGGCTCGCTCATTCCGCCCGAGGATGTCAGTGAGATCGGATGGTGGGCAGATTCGGCATTTCCCGGCTCCGGCGCGGGCACCGTGGTGATCACCGGACACATCAACGACATCTATCAGGGTGACGGTTTCGGAAAGAAGTTCTCGACACTGGAAATCGGCTCGGTCGTGACCGTGGCGGGCGCCGGGGGACAGACCTGGAACTACCGTATCGATGCGGTCGATCACTACAGCAAGGACGGCGAGCTGCCGGTCGAGCGATTGAACAGCCTCGACGGACCCGAAACCCTCGCGCTGATCACCTGCGGCGGCGAGTTCGTCGGTCCGCCGTTCGGATACGAGGACAACGACGTCGCGTGGGGAACTCCGGTGCCCGCATAGCCGAAAACCAGACGTCGGAACGGTTGATAAACTGGGTCCCGCGTTCGTGGCCATCCACGCACGTTTCGAAAGTCCGAAGAAGGAGATTGTGCTGTGGTTGACCTCGCCTATGTCATCGCTGGGTCCGAAGCGACTGGCGGTGCCGGCCTGCAGGTCGATCTGAAGACGTTCCAGGCATTGGACGTCTACGGCGTAGCGACCACCACATGTATCGTCTCGTTCGATCCCAAGAACAACTGGGGTCATCGCTTCGTACCGATCGCTCCTGACGTGATCGCTGATCAGATCGAGGCTGCCACGGCAGCTCACGATCTGGACGTCGTCAAGATCGGAATGTTGGGAACTCCTGCCACGATCGAGGTTGTGGCAGAGGGTCTGCGTCGGCAGTCCTGGCGCCACGTCGTCCTCGACCCGGTCCTGATCTGCAAGGGCCAGGAGCCCGGCGCGGCTCTCGATACCGATACAGCACTTCGTGATTCGATCCTCCCGCTCGCCACCGTCGTCACACCCAACCTGTTCGAGGCACGCACCCTCGCCGGAATGGACAGCATCGAAAGCGTCGACGACCTCATCGAGGCCGCACGTCGTATCCATGATCTCGGACCCAAGTACGTGCTCGCAAAGGGCGGTGTCGAACTCGCCGGTGGCGACGCCGTCGACGTGTTGTTCGACGGGACCGACGTGACTGTTCTCTCCGCCCCCAAGGTCGGCGAAGAGCGCGTCTCGGGTGCCGGTTGCACGCTGGCCGCCGCAGTGACCGCGGAGCTGGCAAAAGGCGCCGACGTGGGAGAAGCCGTCGCTCTGGCAAAGAAGTTCGTCACGGCGGGCATCGAAGGCCGCGTCTCGGCACACACGCCGTTCGACACCGTCTGGCAGGGCGCGTTCAAGGGATAGGGCGCACGGCGGCTCACATCGCCGCGCGCGGCCTGGCAGGATCGAGTGCGTGAGTACTGCGAACCTGAATCGAAGCGAAGTCGCCGAACGATCTCGAGCCATCTCCGTCGCCGGTTACCGGGTGGAGTTGGATCTGCGATCGGCGGTCGACTCCGCCGTGAAGACCTTTTCGACGGTCACGACAATTGATCTGACGTCCTCGGTGGAGTCCACGTGGCTCGATTTCATCGGTGCTGCAGTCGATTCCGTGGACGTCGACGGTGCGTCGATTCCGGTGGAGTACGACGGATCCCGGATCGTGCTGCGCGGACTCGGCGGATCGAACGTCGTGCGAGTGGCAGCTCACGGCCACTACAGCCGTTCCGGCGAAGGGCTGCACCGATTTGTCGACGACGCTGACGATCAGACGTATCTGTACACGCAATACGAGCCTGCCGATGCCAGGCGTGTTTTCGCCTGCTTCGAGCAGCCGGACCTCAAGGCGCCCTTCACATTCGAGGTGACAGCACCTGACGGCTGGGAAGTCCTGTCGAATCAGCCCGCGACCCAGACTCTCTCCGTGGACGGTGCACAACGCGTCACTTTCGCCCCGACGCTGCCGATCTCGACCTACATCACCGCGATCGCGGCCGGGCCGTATCACCGCGTGGCGTCGTCGTGGAGTCGCGGCGAACTCACTGTCGAGTTGGGTGCGCTGTGCCGGGCGTCGTTGGCTCCGTACCTCGATGCGGAGAACGTTTTCGACATCACCCGTCAGGGGCTGGACTTCTACGCCGAGTACTTCGACTATCCGTATCCGTTCGGCAAGTACGACCAGATCTTTGTCCCCGAGTACAACCTCGGCGCCATGGAGAACCCGGGACTGGTGACCTTCACCGAGGCATACGTGTTCCGCGGCACCGCAACCGACGAGCAGCATCAGCGCCGCGCCAACACGATCCTGCACGAAATGGCGCACATGTGGTTCGGCGATCTCGTGACCATGGTCTGGTGGGACGACTTGTGGCTCAAGGAATCCTTCGCCGACTTCATGGGATCGCTGGTCAGCGCCGAAGCTACTCGCTTCACCGATGCCTGGGTAGCATTTGCCATCAAGCGGAAGGCGTGGGCGTACCTCCAAGATCAGCTGCCGACCACGCATCCTATCGTCGCCGACATCGTCGATCTCGAAGCTGCGAAGCTGAACTTCGACGGAATCACCTACGCCAAGGGCGCCAGTGTCCTCAAGCAACTCGTGGCGTTCGTCGGCCGTGACGCGTTCTTCGAAGCGGCACGACGGTACTTCAAGGCCCACGCCTTCGGGAACACCACGCTGGTTGATCTGCTCGACGTGCTCGCGGAGACTTCCGGACGTGATGTGCGCGAATGGGCCCGAATCTGGTTGCAGACCACCGGAGTGTCCACGCTGTCGCTCGACGGAACAGACCTGGTCCAGACGGACCCGAGGCCGCATCGGCTCGCAGTCGGAATCTACGACTACAACGAGTCCGGAGACCTTGTTCGCACCGAACGTGTCGAACTCGACATCACCGAATCACGCACGTCGGTCGACCTTCCGCCCGGAGCACTCACACTGCTCAACGACGAAGACCTCACCTACGCCAAGGTGCGATTGGACGCGGAATCTCTGTCCACTGTCGAGGCATCCCTGGACCGCGTGAGCGATCCGCTTGCGCGCGGGGTGATCTGGTCGTCGCTGTGGAACTCGGTGCGTGATGCGCAGCTCTCGGTGTTCCGGTACCTCGACATGGTGGAACGATTCGCTCCCGCGGAGACAGATCTTGCGATTCTCAGCTCGATCCTGACCGATGCCCAATACGCGGTTCTTCACTACGTTCCGAAAAGCTTGCGGCCCAATGTAAGTGCAGGCTGGTTGGAAACGACCTGGAAGGCGGTGTTCGAAGCCGAACCGGAGTCCGGAAGACAGCTGGCATGGGCACGGGCTCTGTCGGCCGCTGCAGCGGTCAACGATGCTCGCGCCGACGAGGTGCGGTCGATACTCGACGGCACCTGCCCGGGGCCGGTCGGACTGGCTCTCGATCCTGATCTGCGGTGGGCATTGTGGATCGCCCTGTCGGCGACCGGCCATGCGAGTGTGAGCGACTTCGACGGTGAGCTGAGCAAGGACAGCACGTCAGCGGGTCGAACGGCGTACGTCCGCGCTGTGGCGTCGATTCCCGATGCCGAGACCAAGGCGGCTGCCTGGGCGTCGGCGACCACTGACGGCTCACTCTCGAACGACCGCCTGGATGCGACGATCGCCGGATTCCGTTCGGGCACGGACCCGTCGTTGATCGAGGGATATGCGGCAGAGTACTTCTCGTCCCTGGGGAAGTGGTGGTCCGAACGCAGCATCGAGATCGCGCGACGGTTGGTGAACGGGCTCTTCCCGGCAGCTGAAGACACCTCTGCTGTCGATTCCTGGATCCAGGCCAATGCGGAGGCGCCCGCGTCGCTGCGGAGGCTTGTTCTCGAGCGTCGGGATCACCTGGCCCGAGACCTACGTGCCCAGGCATCGAACGCAGTGATCTGACGCCATCAGCTCCGAAATGTCCTGTTCTTGGATATTGTCTAAACAGGGCTGCGACGGGAGACGACGTGCACACGATCACGGATCTGTCGCTGGTCACGGGCCCGGTTCCGCCCGTGGTGACGGTGCTCGGAATTCTGGCACTTCTGTGGCTGATCTTCTCGAGATCGAGGCGTCACGTGCTGATCTCGATTCCGGTCTGCATCGTCGCGGCAATCGCGATCACTCTCGTGCTGTACTGGCTGATCGAGAAGGTGTGGCACCCGTTCCCCGATCCGATTGCCCGTCCGGTCTACGTGTGGATCGGGTTGGGCATTCTCGGCGTGCTGCTGGGTGTTTCGCGGGTATTTGCGGCGACGCGGATCGACGGTCGCGTGCTCACCGTGGTCTCCGTGCTCCTGGTGGTCGTGTCGAGCGCGGCTCACGTGAATCTGCAGTTCCAGTCGTATCCGACGTTGGGAACAGCGCTGGGACTCTCGGATGCGGAGAAGGTTTCACTCGCCGACCTGGACGACGGCAAGGACGGGGCGGTACCGGTTTCGCAATGGAAGGCTCCCGCGGACATGCCGTCGGCCGGCAAGGTCAGCACGGTCACGATTGCGGGGACGGTCTCCGGATTCAGCGCCCGCGACGCCGAGATCTACTTACCGCCCGCGTATTTCACCAACCCACGACCGGAGTTGCCGGTGTTGGTCCTGCTTGCCGGCCAACCAGGCGCGCCCGAGGACTGGCTACAGGGCGGACGTCTCGTCCAGACCATGGACACCTACGCCGCTGCGCATTCGGGCTTGGCTCCCGTTGTCGTCGTTGCTGACGGGACCGGGTCGGAACTGGCGAATCCGCTCTGCGTCGATTCCCAACTCGGGAACGTCGCGACGTACCTTTCGCGCGATGTTCCCGACTGGGTGCGCGGGAACCTCCAGGTGGATCCCGACCCGAGGAAGTGGGCGATCGGGGGACTTTCCTACGGCGGTACCTGCGCGTTCCAGATGGCAACGAACTTCCCCGCGGTATATCCGACGTTCCTGGATCTGTCCGGTCAGATCGAACCCACACTCGGCGATCGCAAGCAGACGGTCGATGCAGCGTTCGGCGGCAATGAAGCCGCGTTCGTGGCAGTGAATCCGCAGGATCTGCTCCGGGAGAAGAAGTTCCCCGACAGCGCCGGGGTGTTCGTGGTCGGCAAGCAGGACAACGACTACCGCCCAGGTCTTCAAACGCTCTACGAAGCCGCAAAGGCCGCAGGGATGGACGTCCAGTACGCCGAGGTAGACGGAGGACACAGCTTCCAGGTGTGGTCGGCTGGGTTGGCGAGTCAATTAGGTTGGCTGGGAACGCGACTCGGTCTGCCCGGATGAACGATCGTCCGGAAGTTCCGAAGACCCGATGATCAGCGGGTGAATTCTTCCGGTCGCCCCGGCTTCGGAGCCCAATCCCTGCGGATCTGCCACACTCGCGAGCCGAAGGTCGAGTGCGCCGGTCCATTCTCGGGTCAATTGCGCATCGAGTGCGTCGACGCGCTCGAGTAGCGGAGGGTGCTGGTCCGGCGGGCAGGCTTCGAGCAAGGTCGCGAATACCGCGCGTAGACGACGCTGGACCTGCGCGGAATTGGTACTGAAGTGCCGGATCTCGTCGGTGGCGACGGACACGTAATCGGTCCAGGTGCGTTGCTGCCCTCTGATCAGCGTGAGATCCGAGGTTGATGTGTCGAAGCGGACCCGCGGGGCGAGAAGTACCAGAAGATCTTCGATGTGATCGAGTGCCTGGACGGCTCGGCCCGGGTCGTTGATGGCGGGTGAGAGCGCCTTGAGCGCGATGTCCACGATCGACTGCAGCGCTGCACCGGGGCTGACGACCGGGCTGTGCGTGTCACCGAAGATCAAGCACGACATCAAGGTGTCCGGGCGTACCTTCAGCGAGGGTCCGCGTACCTCGAAGAGGGGCGCGTTCTGGGCGACGAACTCGCCGATGCTGGGGACGACTTCGACCGAGACGTCCCAGCGGCCGGCCAACCGCTGCAGTCGTGCGAGATCGATCGCCAGCAGAATCCGGCCGTCGGGTGAGAGGTGGCGCAGGCGAATCACCAGTGCGTCGGCGCTCTCGGAGTTCTCGGACTCGCGCGGTTGGGGTAGGGGGAGCGGCTGACTGGGTTTCGGTGCGCCAGAGGGCAGGTCCTCGTACAGCGGATAGGCACGAATCGTCGCGCTCCGGCCCTGGGCCGCTATCCAACGCAGCAACCGACTGGAATTGAGAATCGACCCGACCTTCGCCACCAACGCGATGAACAGGATCGCACTGGCCAATGCCAGAAGCAGTGCGATCGCCGTGGAGATGGTCGGTGAGGAATTCTCCGAATCGAGCGCCAGATCGAGCGCAATGATCAAGGAGAAGACGAACGTGGCCAGAAACATGCCGATCGACCACCGCATCACTCGCTGTTGCGCAAGCATCGGGACCACCCGCACCGAAATCTGCGATGCGCCGAACTGCATTGCGAGGGTGATGGCGGTGAACACCAAACCGGTGAGAGTGATCATCCCGCCGGCGATGACGCTGAGCAGCGTCGCGGTGGCCCCGGCGTCCACGCCCTCGGAAATGGTACCGACGTCGCCGTCGCTGACCAGGTCTCCGTCGATCCCGACGAGGATGTTCGCGGTGACGACGGACAGGACGACGAGGATCACGGGGAGACGCCAGACGGGGACTGTTCGTAGTCGTCGGCGAGTTCGACGCCAGCGAATTCTGTCCGAGAGCCGCCGCGACAATCCGACCTTCGACGTGGGGGTTGTGGTGTCGACGACGGGGAGCGGTGGTGGGGGCGGGGGAGCGGAACCGAAACTTCCCGACACCGTTTCCTGCACGTAGATCTTCGCGTGGATCATCGGCTCGCGATAACGCTGTTCACGGGCCACTGCCCGGCTCATCTTCGCCGGCTTGTCGCGGTAACGCGAGCGCGCCCACGGCGCACCCGGGCGACTCAACCGAATTGCTCCGATCAACAGAAGTGGGGTGAAGAACAGCCCGATCAGGCCGGTCCAGAGTTTGCCCTTCATCAACGTGATCACGGCGAGTCCGAGTTGGATCACGATCGCGACGACAACGCCGATCAACGTCGCCAGGCTGCGGTCCTGCTCGTACGGGTCGAACTCTCCCGCGAACCCGATCGGGTGGACCCCGAGAAGGAAAAGGAACGAGATCGCGATGGCAACGAACACTGCGTCGATGGACGAGCGACCTTCCTCGGCCCAGTAGACATCGCGCAGATGCAACACGAGCGCGTACTCGTCGAGGACCAACGCGCTGCCGATGCCGAACACCGACGCGAGAACACAATTGGCGATCGGGGTGTGATAGTCGGCCAGAGCGATGAAGGCGAAGCCGGACACGAGCATCATCATCAAACCGAAAACCATGTGGTGGATGTGCATTCCACCGGGCGTGACATTGCCTGGCCACCACGAGACCTCGGCCCGGATCATCCGGACGCTGAAGCGGATGAACAGGAACGTCAGGACAAAGGCGAGTAGGAGGAAGAACAGCGGGAGCCTGCCGGTGTCGACGACCGTGTGCTCGAACCAGGACCGCACGGCGTCAACTCTTGCTGGTGGCGAGCTTGATCAGCTGAGGAGCCGTTGCGTCGGGCAGGTAGGCACGCGTCAGTGCGATTCCGATCCGAGGCAGGTCGGCCTCGTCGCGGAAACACAGGAAAACGGGTTCGTACCTCGGCTTGAACTTCTTCTTGAACGCGTGAAGAGACCGGAAGCCGTACAGCGGTTCCATCGCGGCTCCGAGCATGTCCAGCAGGCGGTCCATCGATGCGGCGTCGGCGCCGTCGTCGCTGCGTGCGAGCGGTGCTCCGGACAGTGAGACGAATTGGGCACCTTGTTCTTTGAACTCGAGGGCCGACGATGCGATGAGGAACTCGACCACCGGACGGAACCCGTCGGGACGTCGACGCATGACGTCGAGTGTCCAACCCTGAACCACGCCGCCTTCGCCGTACACCGGCAACCACGAGGTGACGCCGTGAATGCTTCCGGTCGGGTCGACGGCCAAGCCGACCCGGACGTCGCGGTCGAGCGCCTCCTCGACGCTTCCGAGGGTGAATCCCATCTCGGGTAGCCCCTTGTCGCCCACCCATTCCTCGGAGATGGCGCGCACCTGAGCCAATACGGAGAACGGCTCGTCAGCCAATGTTGTCATCCGGAAGGTGATGTCGTCCTTCTTGGCCTTGTTGAGCGCCGAGCGGATGTCCTGCCAGGATTTACCGGTGAACTGCAGTTCTGGTAGGTCGACGATCGTGTCTTCGGCGACCTGAACGGTGCGCCAGCCACGCCGGGCGGCGGCATCGGCTGTCTCCTTCCCCACGGAGAACAAGCAGGGAGTGAGGCCATTGGCTTCGGACATCGTCGTGAATTCGTCCACCGCTGCGGCAAGTCGGTCGGGGCTCGCTATCGGATCGGCCAGGACCACGACGACACCGACATGCCGTTGGAATGCAACGACGCTCTCACCCGACTCGCCGAAGTAGTAACTGTTGCCGTCCCACGTCGTCATCCACGACATGGTTCCGCCGCCGTGCCGTTTGAGCAGTTCCCGAGCGGCGGCGCGCGGATCGTTCCCGGACAACGGCCCGCCTCGAATCTTGCGCCGCATCGGTACGTGAAAAGCGTGGCGGCCCTTGATCAACAAGATGAGTTCGAGAAGCCAGAGCAGCGCGGTACCGACCGTGACGGCGCCGGCGCTCTCGTAGTCGAAGAAGATGACCGAAACGAGGACGAGGGCGGTGGCCAAGACCGTCAGTGAACCGAACACCACGGCAACCCACCAGGCCCAGCGGCGACCTCGTCGCAACTGATCCGCGATCAGGGCAACGATGACCACGTCGATCAATGCCGTCCAGCCCGAACCGGTTTCGGCTTCCGTCGGCCCGAACGGTCCACTTCCGGGGAACAGCCAGACGGCGATCTCGACCACGCCGATCAGGAGCAGGCCGATGAATCCGAGCAGGCGGATCTCGCGTCGCGTTCGGGGGATGAACCCGCGCTCTCCGTCGCCGAAGAACTTCTCGCCCACCGGCAGGAATATCGCGACCGCGATGAGGTGCTGCACGTCGGCGAGGCGGCCTTCGAAGAGGAACGCGATCGCAATGTACGCGCACAGAATGGCGCGCACTCGCATTCGCCAGGGCGAGCGGAGTGTTGCCGTGGTCGCGGCGAGAGCGGCGATGATTGCGGTGGTCACGCCGACGTCGCGGTGGGTGGCGAGGTTGCGAGCCCAATCCCAGTCGGTGTGGCTGCCCGCCCAGAGGAGGAGCGATGCACTGAGTTCGCCCGCCAACTGACCGCTGATCGTGACGATGGCCGCGTTCTTGGTTCCCAGGCGCCATTCGCACCAGCCGACCGCCAAGGCAAAAACGACGATGATCGAAACATACTGACCCGGTGTCAATCCGAAGAACCACCCCGTGACGAGAGTCCACCACTTGCCTTCCTGCAAGGCAGGAACGCCGTAGGCGATGTCGTCGAACCACGAGTAGGTACGGACGTGATTCCACAGGGCGCCGGTCGCGATCCCGACGACGGTGATGGTGAGGACGACGATCGAAGTGAACGGCACGCGCCGCAGGACGCTCAGTGCGTCGGAAGCAAAGCGAGAGGCCCGATTCGGCGCACCCGGCGCGCTCCGGTCGGTCTGCGGGGTGGGGGTCTGGGACTGCTCAGCCATCGAGGTTCTCTTCTCGCCATGCCGCACGGTGGATTCTGCCTGTTCAGCATGACAGGAATACAGACCGATAATCAGGCGAAGCGGCCAAAATGGACCAGACTGGCTGAGGGTCTCAGTCTCGTGGCGCTACTGTCGAGCCATGGTGAACGGAGATTTACTGAATCGGGACCACGTGGTCGCCTCACTTGCCGCTTTCGAACCTCGGTCGGTCGAATTGGACGGAAGGCGCTCGGCGTCGGTGGTCATCGTCGTCATGCGGACTGCGGACGGAACACCAGTGTTCCCGGTGACGAAGCGGCCGAGCAAGATGCGCGCCCACCCCGGTCAATTCGCGTTGCCGGGCGGAAGCGTCGACCCGGGCGAGTCGTCCGAACAGGCAGCGGTTCGGGAACTTTCCGAGGAGCTGGGTGTCGACGTTCCCGAGTCGAAGATCATCGGCCGGCTCGACGACTACGTCACTCGTTCGGGATTCGTGATCCGGCCGTTCGTCATGTGGTCGGGCGAGGACATCGGGGGACTGGTACCCAATCCCGACGAGGTGGCCCAGGTGTATGCCGTCACGTCGGAGGAGCTCGACGTGGACTCGCGCTTCGTCACCATCGAGGAGTCACCGAACCCGGTGATCCAATGGCCGTTCCGAACGAGCCTGATCCATGCGCCGACCGGAGCCGTCATCTATCAGTTCCGCGAAGTGCTGAACGGACGGCACACGCGCATCGACAAGCTCGAGCAGCCGGTGTTCGCCTGGAGATAAGGGCAGCTCGACACGCTCGGGACAGTTCAGGCTACGGCGCCTCGGCGAATAGTCCGTCGTGCTGTGGAAAGCTGGCCGCACGGCAATCGAACGACGCGAGGTGTGTGCAGTGAACTCTGGCGAACAAGAACTGGTCCCCACGGACCGGATTCTCACTGTTCCCAACGTGCTCAGTATCGTGCGTCTACTCGCTCTGCCGCTGTTCGCCTACCTGCTGCTCGTCACGCACTCGGACGGCTGGGCATTGGCGCTGCTGATGCTCAGCGGGTTCACCGACTGGCTCGACGGCAAGCTGGCCAGAGTGCTCGGACAGACCTCGCGTCTGGGAGCGCTTCTCGACCCGCTGGTCGATCGTCTGTACGTCGTGACGACACTGGTCACCTTCGTCGCCCGCGATTTCATTCCCTGGTGGGTCGCAGCGATACTCATCGGCCGTGATCTTCTGCTTGCGTTGACGCTGCCGATCTACCGCAGGCGTGGCCTGCCACCGCCCGAGGTGGTTTATCTCGGCAAGGCTGCGACCTTCCTACTGATGTTCGCTCTGCCGTTGATTCTTGCCGGGCACGGAGACTGGGCCATCGGACCGTTCACCCATGCCTTCGGTTTCGCTTTCCTGATCTGGGGAACCGTCCTGTACGTGTGGACTGCCGCGATCTACGTGCTCAAGGCCGTTGACGTTGCGCGAACCCACGAGGTCGTGCCCCGATGAAGTCGACCGGGGAGGACGTCCGTCGTAACCCGGTACCGTCGCTGCTTCGGTCACTCATGACCGAACATCTCGACCCGGGCTACGAGGCAACTGCATTCGAACGCCAGCACGAGCACACCAAGAACAGATCCTCGAAGACGGGGCCGTGGCTGGCCCTCGGCGCACTGTTGATCGGGTTCATCGTCACGGTCTCGGCTGTTCAGGCGACGAAGCAGGTGACCGGCACCGAAGAGGTTCGAAGCGAGTTGGTGGCGAAGGTCCGTGATGCGGAGGATCGAATCGATTCGCTGGCCGCGTCCCGCGATTCACTCGGCGGAGCCGTCGACGCCGCGCGCGGCGTGGCGCTCGAGGGCGATGCACGCGGCAGCGCCGTCCTCGACCAACTGCGAGCGGTCGAATCCGGCGCAGGAGCCGAAGCTGTTCACGGGGAGGGACTGGTGGTGACGTTGACGGACCCGGCCGGACGCCCGAACCTCTCGGATGCGTCGCAACGGAGTGTCGGCGGCAAGACCGTCGTTCTCGATCGCGATCTGCAGACCGTCGTCAACGCATTATGGGCGGGCGGCGCCGAGGCGATCGCCGTCGGCGGCGTGCGAATCGGGCCGACGGTGACCATCCGTCAGGCGGGCGGCGCGATGCTCGTCGACAACCAACCTGTTTTCTCCCCGTACCTCGTCGAGGCGATCGGAGACACGCGAGCACTGCAGCGGAAATTCGTCGTCAGCGACGCCTACGTGAGAATGTCTAGCGTCTCGCAACTGTACGGAGTCGGTTTCGCGGTGGCCGAAGACGATTCGTTGACTCTGCCGCCTGCGGCGCCTCGCGCCGTCCGAGTGGCAACAGAACCCACAGAACCCAAGTGACAGAAGGAGTTCGATGAAGGCCGGTTCCGCCCTGTACGGACTCGCAGCACTGGTCGTCGGCATCGTCCTGGGCGTAGTTTTCAGCCCGCAGGTGCCCGACGTGATCCAGCCCTATCTTCCGATCGCTGTCGTTGCGGCGCTCGACGCCGTCTTCGGTGGACTACGCGCGTATCTGGACGAAATCTTCGACGCGAAGGTGTTCGTGGTTTCCTTCGTCTTCAACGTGCTCGTCGCGTCGTTGATCGTCTGGCTCGGTGATCAGTTGGGTGTCGGTACTCAACTCTCGACGGCGATCGTCGTCGTGTTGGGTATCCGGATCTTCGGCAACGCAGCGGCATTGCGACGCCGACTGTTCGGAGCGTGAGTAATGGCGGAACATTCCACGACCGAACCGGAAGAAGAACCTCCCGTCACCACTGCGGGTGAAGGTCGTCACGAGTTGCGTTCACCGTCCAAACACCGCACCAACGTCGTCTTCGCAATCCTCGCTGCTGTGCTGTTGGGCGTGCTCGGCGTTGCGATTGCCACACAGGTACGCAGCACAGTGGCCGGAGATTCACTCGACGCCGCGCGCCCTGCCGACCTCCTGGTGGTTCTCGACAATTTGAATCGGCGCGAAGCCGCGCTGAGGCAGGAAGTCGCGAATCTTCAGGAATCGCTTGCCACTTTGGAAGCCGGTGGCAACACGGGAGCAGCGCTGGACGAGGCGCGGGCGCGGCTGACCTCACTCTCCATTCAAGTGGGGACCGCTCCGGCCACTGGACCGGGTGTGACGATGACCCTGACAGATCCGGCGGGCGGCGTCGGATCGGAAGTGGTTCTCGATCTCATCCAGGAACTGCGTGCTGCCGGTGCCGAAGCCATCTCGATCGCAGGTGCGAACGGCGAACCCATTCGTATCGGCGTGAACTCGTGGGTGAGTGGGCGCGGCGGCGAGATCGAATTGGACGGAACCCGGATCGAGCAGCCGTACACTGTGACCGCGATCGGAGATCCGCCGACATTGGCGGCAGCGTTGAACATTCCCGGAGGCGTCTTCGACAATGTCGCACGCAATGGCGGAACGTCGTCCGTCGAGCAATCGCAGCAGGTCACGATCTCCGTCTTGCGACAATTGAATCCGCGCCAATACGCTCAACCCGGAAATTGATCTTTTTGCGTCCGACTTTCGGACGGCCTGTGAAAGGAAGCCACTGTGAGTGAGCTCGATACACCTACCGATCTGCGCTACACCGCGGAGCACGAGTGGGTGAAGCGAACCGGCCCGACCTCAGTTCGAGTCGGTATCACCGACTTTGCTCAGTCGCAGCTCGGTGACGTCGTGTTCGTCCAGCTTCCCGCTGTCGACGAAGACGTGACCGCCGGTGAATCGCTCGGTGAGGTCGAGTCGACCAAGAGCGTCTCCGACATCTTTGCTCCGTTCACTGCGAAAGTTCTTGCAGCGAACGGTGAATTGGACGGACAGCCCGACCTCGTCAACACCGACCCGTACGACACGGGTTGGTTGGTCGAACTCGAGGTTGCCGACGAGGCCACACTCGACGCCGCACTCGCGGCAACTCTGGACGCGGAGGCATACAAGGGACTCACGTCCGAGTAGAAAACCTGCGCGTGGACCGGCCAACTCGTGTTGTGTCGCGGCCTGTCTCGCTGCACACGGCGGTCTGCGCAGGGTACGGTCGTTAGGTACGCATGTGCCGAGTCGGGGCGCAGGGCCGTATCGAACGTGACTGTGAAAGATGCTCGTGAAGAAAGTGCACTGCGTAGTCCAGTGATTCATGATCTGGATGATTGACCCAGGAGGAGAAACAGTGAGCGAGAACGGTAACGACGCGGGCTATGGGGAGTCGCCGGCGGAGACCACTTCGGTTTTCCGCGCGGACTTCCTCAATGAGCTCGACAACACCTCCTCTGCAGCACCGGCCGCCGAGCAGCCGGTTTCGGGCGTGGAAGGCCTTCCCGCCGGAGCCGCACTTCTGGTGGTCAAGCGGGGACCGAATGCAGGATCCCGCTTCTTGCTCGATCAGCCGACGACGTCGGCAGGTCGGCACCCGGACAGCGACATCTTCCTCGACGACGTGACCGTCAGCCGTCGTCACGCCGAGTTCCGTCAGGAAGATGCAGATTTCCACGTCGTCGACGTCGGAAGCCTCAACGGCACCTACGTCAACCGTGAGCCTGTCGATTCGGCAGTTCTCGCGAATGGTGACGAGGTTCAGATCGGCAAGTTCCGTCTGGTGTTCCTCACCGGCCCTCGTGCCGGCGGTTCGCAGGTCGGCGAGTCGTCAGCAGGTGCGGGTAGCTAATGACGGCAGTGCGGCAGCAGAGCCAGCCCGGAATGTCGATTGGTTCCGTGCTGGATCGGTTGCGTCCAGATTTTCCCGACGTGACGATTTCGAAGATCCGTTTCCTCGAGTCCGAGGGCTTGATCAGCCCGCAACGGACACCGTCGGGATACCGCAGATTCTCTGTCGAGGACTGCGAGCGTCTTCGCTTCGTACTGACCGCTCAACGCGATCAGTACCTGCCGCTCAAAGTGATCAAAGAACAACTCGAAGCGATCGACAGTGGCGCAGCGACGGTGAGTGCAGAAGTTCCTGCGCCACGTCGTGCTCGCGTCCTGTCGATCGCTACGGGCGATGTCTCACCCGAGGCGTTCCGGGTCGATCGCGAAGTTCGAGTAGGTCGTCAGGATCTTCTCGCGCGCGCCGACATCGACGATCGGTTTCTGACCGATCTGATCCGCACCGGTTTGGTCGTTCCCGGCGCGGCGGGCTTCTTCGACGAGGATGCCGTGACGTTGGCGCGCACCGCTAAGGCGATGTCCGAGTACGGCTTGGAGGTTCGCCATCTGCGCGCGTTCAAGTTGGCTGCTGATCGCGAAGCGGGACTGGTGACTCAGATCGCCGGACCGGTTGCCAAGGGTCGTGACGCCGGAGCACGTGATCGTGCCGAGGAAATGGTGCGGGAGCTGGCCGCTCTGTCACTGACTTTGCACACGTGTCTGGTCAAATCGGCAGTTCGGGGAAGTCTCGATCGCTGAGTTCCTCGATCAGCGGGGCACACTCGAATAGAATTTCAGTACGACCGCATCGGAGTCGGTCGGCTGGATCACGTCAGGTTGGAGGCAAGCTCGATGGGCGAAATGCGTGTGATCGGAGTTCGTGTCGAGCAGCCTCAGAATCAGCCGGTCCTGTTGCTGCGAGAGTCCGACGGCGATCGGTACCTGCCGATCTGGATCGGGCAAACCGAAGCTACCGCGATTGTTCTCGAACAACAGGGAGTCGAGCCGGCGCGGCCGCTGACTCACGACCTGATCAAGATCTTGATCGAATCTTTCGGTCGGAGCCTCAAGGAAGTTCGGATCGTGGACCTGCAAGAGGGCACTTTCTACGCGGATCTCGTCTTCGACGAGCAGACCACTGTCTCGGCACGTCCGTCGGACTCGATTGCATTGGCCCTGCGCATCGGCGTTCCGATCTTCGCGTCGGAGGCTGTTCTCGCCGAGGCCGGTCTGGTCATTCCCGACGAGCGCGAAGACGAGGTCGAGAAGTTCAAGGAATTCCTCGACACCATCTCGCCGGACGATTTCAAAGCCACTGATGGTTAGCCTGAATTGACTGGTTGCGGACTTTAGTCTTCAACTCTCAAGTAGAGGTTGAGTCTCGGTCGGCGTGTTGCGTTGACCATGCACCCTCCTGGACTTACCGTTGCGTGCGGTGGAGATCTTCTCGCCTTGTCGATCGAGGCGTACTCTGGGTAAGTCCACTCATGGAATTACCTGCCTTGGATTCACATCTGAAAGTTCGGTCGGCACGGGATTCTCGTGACTGCTGATAGCACAGGTTGGTTACATGATGGCGAAGCGAGAGGGAGACGGCAGTGGAAGAACAGTCGAATGAGCGCGGGACGGGCATAGCCGGTAGTGCCGCGACTGCAGAAATGTCTTCCGAAGAGCTGCAGCCGGGCTTGTTCCCGGACGATTCCATCCCCGACGACCTCGTCGGATATCGAGTACCCAGTGCGTGCCAGATCGCCGGGATCACGTACCGTCAACTCGACTACTGGGCACGGACGTCGTTGGTTGTTCCGTCGATCCGTGGCGCTGCCGGATCCGGAAGCCAACGTCTGTACTCCTTCAAGGACATTCTCGTTCTGAAGATCGTGAAGCGTCTGCTCGATACCGGCATCTCACTGCAGAACATCCGCGTTGCCGTCGATCACCTCCGTAAGCGTGGCGTCCGCGATCTTGCCAACATCACTCTGTTCTCCGACGGCACCACCGTGTACGAATGCACGTCCCCCGAAGAGGTCGTCGACCTCCTCCAGGGTGGGCAGGGCGTATTCGGCATCGCAGTCAGTGGCGCGATGCGTGAACTCACCGGAACGATCGCCGACTTCCCCGCCGAGCGGGCCGACGGCGGCGAAAGTGATCCCAACCCGGAAGACGAGTTGGCTTCGCGACGCAAGAATCGCGCCAGCCGCAAAACCGGATAACGTACGTCACATCTCTTTGGAGGATGCCACGGTGCAGGTAGGCGTTTCGGTCAACTAGACTGGGCCTGCGTCGCCGGCGTACGGGAGAGCCTCGGATACCGATTCACCGAACTTGTCTTTGTTTCAGTCTTTGTCTCAAAGGTCAGTCGTGAGCGGGATCAGGGCGCCGAAGGAGCAATACCTCCCCGTCAATCTCTCAGGCACCAAGGACCGTACGGGCTCCGACGCCTCTGGAAAGCGGTGGGACAACCCACCCGCCGACGGGGAAAGGCTGTGGCTTCCGCCTTCGGCGGATCACTACCGAATCTCTCAGGCGCTCGGGAATCGAGCATGCGACAGAGGGGGAGGAACACACCGCAGTTCGGTGTGTGTCCTGATCCTCCGATCTGTCTGGGAGTTGTCGTGATCGACGCTGCAAGCCGTATATTTGCCGACCGCCATGTCGGTCCGAACGCCGCGGAACTCGCGCGCATCCTCGAACTCGTCGGGGTCGATTCACTCGACGAACTGGCAACCAAGGCCGTTCCCTCCGTCATCCTCGACGCTGCCCCGAACGGCATCGCTGCCGGACTCGACGCTCTGCCGCTTCCGGTCGGAGAGCACGAGGCACTTGCCGAACTGACTGCACTCGCAGCCCAGAACACCGTCGCGACGTCGATGATCGGCCTCGGCTACTTCGACACGTTGACGCCGCCGGTGTTGTTGCGCAACATCATCGAGAACCCGGCCTGGTACACCGCGTACACTCCATATCAGCCGGAGATCAGCCAGGGCCGTCTCGAAGCCCTCCTCAACTTCCAGACCATGGTCGCCGATCTCTCCGGCATGGAACTGGCAAACTCGTCGATGCTCGACGAGGCCACCGCCGCTGCCGAAGCCATGACGCTCCTGCGCCGCGCGAACCGCAGCAAGTCCCCACGATTTGTCGTCGACGCCGATCTCTACCCGCAGACCCTCGCCGTCATCGAGACTCGCGCCGAGCCGCTCGGCATCGAGATCGTCTCCGCGGACCTCACCGCTGGTCTTCCGGAAGGTGACTTCTTCGGCGTCATCGCCCAGATCCCAGGTGCCTCGGGACGAGTCGTCGATTACACCTCGATCATCGCGGAAGCTCACGAGCGCGGCGCACTGGTTGCCGTCGGCGCCGACCTCCTCGCGATGACGCTCATCACCTCACCCGGTGAGCTCGGCGCGGATGCGTGCTTCGGAACCACCCAGCGTTTCGGTGTCCCCATGGGATACGGCGGACCGCACGCCGGTTACCTGGCGGTGCACTCCAAGCATGCGCGTCAGCTACCCGGCCGCTTGGTCGGCGTCTCGATCGACGCCGACGGAGACAAGGCATACCGCCTCGCGCTGCAGACACGTGAGCAGCACATTCGCCGAGAGAAGGCGACATCCAACATCTGTACCGCTCAGGTGCTCCTCGCCATCCTCGCCGCGATGTACGCGAGCTACCACGGCGCCGAGGGACTCAAGGCGATCGCGTTGCGCGTCGCTGCCCGCGCACACGCGTTGGCAAACGGCCTGCGCGAAGGCGGCGTGACCGTAGTCCACGATTCGTTCTTCGACACCGTGCTCGCTCAGGTTCCGGGCAAGGCGGCCGACGTCGTCGCTGCGGCCAAGGAATCCGGGATCAACCTGCGTCTGGTCGATGCCGATCATGTCGGTATCTCCTGCGACGAGGCCACGACCGCCGACCACGTCCTTGCCGTGCTCGACGCGTTCGGGATCGAGGATGCTGTTGTCGCCATCGAAGCCGAGGGCAATTCGGTTCCGGCTGCTCAGGAGCGCACCTCCGACTACCTGCAGCACGAAGCCTTCACCCGTTACCGCACGGAAACGGCAATGCTTCGCTACCTGCGCGCGCTGTCCGACAAGGACATCGCGCTCGATCGCAGCATGATCCCGCTGGGTTCGTGCACCATGAAGCTCAACGCGACCGCCGAGATGGAATCCATCACCTGGCCCGCGTTCAACGCGATCCACCCGTTCGCGCCCACGTCGGATGCGCCCGGTCTGCTGAAGATCATCAAGGATCTCGAAGACTGGCTGGTCGCGGTCACCGGCTATGACAACGTGAGCCTCCAGCCCAACGCCGGCAGCCAGGGGGAGTACGCGGGCTTGCTCGCGATCCGCAACTACCACCTCAGTCGCGGCGACGATCACCGCGACACCTGCCTGATTCCCTCGAGTGCTCACGGCACCAACGCGGCTTCGGCTGTCATGGCCGGGATGCGCGTCGAGGTTGTCGCCTGCCGTCCCAACGGTGACGTCGACGTCGACGATCTGCGTGCGAAGATCGCCGATCACGCCGAGCGTCTCGCCGCGATCATGATCACCTACCCGTCCACGCACGGTGTCTACGAGCACGAGATCGCCGACATCTGCGCAGCGGTACACGACGCCGGTGGCCAGGTGTACGTCGACGGCGCCAACCTCAATGCGCTTGTCGGCCTTGCCCGTCCGGGCCGATTCGGCGGCGACGTCAGCCACCTGAACCTGCACAAGACCTTCTGTATCCCGCACGGCGGCGGGGGACCCGGCGTCGGACCGATCGGTGTGCGTTCACACTTGACGCCATTTTTGCCCGGACACCCGATGGCCCCCGAACTCGGTGGTAGAGGAACGATCTCGGCAGCGCCCTACGGCAGTGCGTCCATTCTGCCCATCACCTGGACCTACATCCGGATGATGGGAGCTGCGGGCCTGCGCCGCGCCAGCCTGACCGCCATCGCGTCGGCCAACCACATCGCGCGTCGACTCGACGAGTACTTCCCGGTTCTCTACACCGGCGAGAACGGCATGGTCGCGCACGAGTGCATCCTCGACCTCCGTGGGTTGACCAAGGACACCGGCGTCACCGTCGACGACGTCGCAAAGCGTCTGGCCGACTACGGTTTCCATGCTCCGACCATGAGCTTCCCCGTGGTCGGCACACTGATGGTCGAGCCCACCGAGAGCGAGAACCTCGAAGAGATCGACGAGTTCTGCGAAGCGATGATCGCCATTCGCGGCGAAATCGATCGCGTCGGAGCGGGCGAGTGGACGGTGGAGGACAACCCGCTACGCGGTGCTCCCCACACTGCGGGAAGCATTGCAGCGCAGTGGGATCACCCGTACTCGCGTGAGATCGCCGTCTTCCCGCGTGGCAAGGCTCGCCCGAAGGTGTGGCCGTCCGTGCGTCGTATCGACGGTGCACATGGCGACCGCAACCTGGTCTGCTCCTGCCCGCCGATCGAAGCGTTCGCAGGCAACTAAGGCGTGTGCCCGCCGGAGATCATCACCTCTCGCGTACGAGTTCGAGAACAGTGATCTCCGGCGGGGCGCCGACGCGTACCGGCGGACCCCAAGCCCCGGCGCCACGCGTCGTGTACAGCACTGTGTTTCCGACCCTGTCCAAGCCTTGCACCGAAGGCTGCTGCAGCGGAACGAGATACCGCAGCGGCCACATCTGACCGCCGTGAGTGTGCCCGGACAGTTGCAGATCGATACCCATCTCGGACGCCTCGATCGCTTGACGCGGTTCGTGCGCGAGAAGCAAGGCGACAGTATTCGGATCGCGACCTGCGAGCGCGGCAGTCAGGTTCGGCTCGTACGGGGCCGGCGACGTGTAGTCGTGGATGCCCACGATGTCGATGGTATCGCCGCCATGCTGGATCGAGGTGCGGCTGTTGCGAAGTGTGGTGATCCCCAATGTCTCCCACACGTCGAGCCATTTGCCGCCGTCATCGGCGTAGAACTCGTGGTTTCCGCTGACTCCGAAGATTCCGTCGGGCGCGCGAAGATTGGCGAGCGGAGCAAGATCGGGAGCAACTTTCGCGACGGTTCCGTCCACGAGGTCGCCGCCGATCGCGATCAGATCGACATTCTGCGAGTTCACGATATCGACCACCTTGCGGGTGAAGTCGACCCCGCGGGCCGGTCCCACGTGCAGGTCGGTGATCAAGGCGATCCGGTATCCGTTGAAGCCCTCAGGTAGGCGAGCGAGCGGCACACGGACGCGGGAAATCTTGGGGCCCGACGCCTCGTAGACGCCGTAGCCGGCAGTGCCGATCGCCGCGAGAGTGACTGCTGCTGTAGCCAACTGCAACGTACGACGCTTGGCTGGGTCGACTTCGGTCGTGGTATCCGTGTGGCGTGCACGTAGTCGACCGATCCCGGCGAACAGGCCGATCACGAGCAGTCCGGGAATCAGATACAGCCACGAAGCCAGCCAGACCCATCCGACAAATCCGATCGGTCGCGCCCACGATGTCGGAAAGACTTCGCCGCTGCCGACCCCGATGAGCGTCGAGACCGCCAAGACGACAAGCGCAGTGTCGGCGAGACGAGCCCATCGCCTCGGGATGCCGGTGGCGCGAACGAGCCGGCGATGCAGGAACCAGGTCAGAAGGGCGAGAAGGACCGCAAAAACCGCGACGCGCCCCATCAGGACAGCATCTTGGTCACTGCGGCCGCGAGAGCGGGGTCGGACGTCGAATCGACCCGAACCAATGTTCCGCCCGTCCGATCCGAGACGTCTTGGAGTGTGGAGACGTCGTCGCCCGCACCGACGACGATCACGTCGACCTGTACCGGACGCGACGGATTGCCCGCAGCGGCGATCGCGCTGAGCAGTTCGGCTCGCGTCGTGGTGGATTCGTCAGGTGTACTCGAGGTGATCAGCAGCACCGAGTTGACTCGTCCCGCGTCGAAACCGTCCACGGCGGATTTGTAGGAGCTGGCAAGCGCCGGGTACTTGGAGGTCTTTCCGCCGGCCCGAAGCCCGTTGAGGAAATCGGTGATCGTGGCACGCCGATTCGGCTCGGACAGTGAACCGCCCGGAACCAGGATGCGCTCGGACGGTTTTCCGTCGGTGCCCGTGCTGAACTCGCGAAGGCCGATGTCCGAAGCGTCAGGGCTGCGACCCAATTGGGTATTCACCGCCGAGGCAACGTTCGCCAAGCGGGTAGTGCCACCGTCGTCGGTACCCATCGACGCCGACGTGTCCATCAGGATGGTGGCACTACGCGGCGAGACCGGGTTGGCGACTATGTCACCGAGCGCCGCTGCGGTCTCCGCCGAAGCCGGTTTCAACGTGGACGAGATCTTGGCCGGGGACACCGCTCCGAGATCGGGAAGGTCTTGGCCCTCGACCCGGAAACCGGCGCCGACGAACAACTGTGACTGATTCGGCTCACGCATGAAATCGGCAAGCTGTGCCGCTGCGCGCGACGCGGTTTCGTCGATCCCGCTGCCCGAGACGATTACCGCCGGATAGTCCGCGACTGGCGTTGCGCCAACCGGGGAGTACGTCGTCATCGCCGCGTTCGCGCTCTGCGCTATCGACTGTTCCGTGGCCGGAACGGCCTTCACCGAATCCGGTGTTCCGGCGCTCAGTGCTCCGAGGGCTTCGGCGGTGGACGAGGGGGGAGTCGGCAAGGATTGGAACTGCAACGCCCGTGCACTGAGCGCAGCGTTGACCTGAGCGGACTTCGCCTGATCCGTCGTGACCGGACCGGCACCCGCATCGGCGACGTCGGCAGCGATCGCCTGTGCAGCCATCGAGGTTTCGGTACTTCCGACCGGCAGGGCGACCGTCAGATCGGAAGGCAAAGACTTCCAACTCGATGCTGCGCCGGCCAATGCTGCCGCGGTCTCGGGACCGGCTGCCAGAACGATCGGGGAACTCGCGAGCGAGCGAGGATCACCGTTGATCACGGCCTTGCCCGACAGTGGCGCGAGTTCGAACGAACTCGTCGGGATCCACAGGGAGGGACGCGGTCCCAATGCTGCGTCGTCCCAGGGGGCCGCCGGACCGGCTTCGAGTGCAGTCGAGACCGACGCGGACGGCGCACCGTGCACCACGACGGCGATGCAGTGATCACGCACCACCGGCGAGGTCTGGGTGTACCGCTTCGCCAGTTCCTCGACCTGTGGGGCTATGGACGGATCCGCGGTGACGTCGAGTGTCTTGTTGCCCTCGACGCACGTACCGGCTGCCTGCTGTCCCTGATCGTCGATCCGGTTGCTGAGGGCCTTCCATCCGAAGAAGCCTGCCACGATCAAGACGATCAGCACGACGACGAGAATCGGCCCCTTACTGATACCTCTGGCGCCTGACCCGCCGCGATGTTCGCCCACGTACCTTGCCCTACCTTGGTCACTCGAAGAATGTCTGTTGAACGGACTGTGTCCTCGGCCAGTCTAGTGACGAAACTTCGGGGCCTACGCGAACAGCCTCGACACCGGGAGCGGTGCCGAGGCTGTTCGGGTTCAGCTTCGAGTTCGAAGAAGGTGAAATCAGGCGTTGGCAGCCTTGTACTCGCGGCGGCGGCGATGCAGGATCGGCTCCGTGTATCCGCTGGGCTGCTTCGCGCCTTCGAGGATGAGTTCCTTGGCAGCCTGGAACGCGATGTTGGAATCGAAATCAGGTGCCATGTTGCGGTACTCGGCGTCGCCCTCGTTCTGACGGTCGACAACCGGGGCCATGCGTTCGAGTGCACTGACAACGTCGCTCTCGCTGACGATGCCGTGACGCAGCCAGTTGGCGAGCAGCTGGCTCGAGATGCGCAGCGTGGCGCGATCCTCCATGAGCGCGACATCGTGGATGTCGGGAACCTTGGAGCAGCCGACGCCCGCGTCGATCCAACGGACCACGTAGCCGAGGATGGACTGGCAGTTGTTGTCGAGCTCTTCCTTCTTCTCCGCGTCCGTCCAGTCGGTGCTGGGAGCGAGCGGGATGGTCAGGATGTCGTCGACGCTCGCGCGAGGCTTGCCCTTCAGGCTGTCCTGAACTGCGAACACGTCGACGCGGTGGTAGTGCGTCGCGTGCAGCGTTGCGCCGGTCGGCGAAGGTACCCATGCGGTGTTGGCGCCGGCCTTGGGGTGACCGATCTTCTGCTCGAGCATGTCTGCCATCAACTCGGTCATGGCCCACATGCCCTTGCCGATCTGGGCCTTGCCCTGCAGACCGCAGGCCAGACCGGTGTCGACGTTCCAGTCCTCGTAGGCGCCGATCCACTTCTGCTTCTTCATCTCGCCCTTGCGCACCATCGCGCCGGCTTCCATGGAGGTGTGGATCTCGTCGCCGGTGCGGTCGAGGAAGCCGGTGTTGATGAACACCACGCGGTCGACGGCTTCCTTGATGCAGGCGGCGAGGTTGACCGTCGTACGACGCTCCTCGTCCATGATGCCGACCTTGAGCGTGTTCTCCGGAAGCCCGAGGACCTGCTCGACACGGCCGAACAGTTCGGTGGTGAAGGCAACTTCCTCGGGACCGTGCTGCTTGGGCTTGACGATGTAGATCGAGCCGGTGCGGCTGTTGTCGAGCGGTCCGTTGGCGTCACTGATCGAGAGGCCGTGCACTGCACAGGCACTGGTGATCAAGGCGTCGAGGATGCCCTCGGGGACCTCGTTGCCGTCGGCGTCGAGGATCGCAGGGTTGGTCATGAGGTGACCGACGTTGCGGACGAACAGGAGCGAACGACCGTGCAGGCTGAGTTCGCTGCCGTCGACTGCGGTGTACTTACGGTCGCCGTTGAGCGTGCGGGTGAAGGACTTGGCGCCCTTCTTGATCTCCTCGGACAAGTCACCGCGGTTGAGACCCAACCAGTTTCGGTAGCCGACAACCTTGTCGTCGGCGTCGACAGCGGCGACCGAGTCCTCGAAGTCCATGATCGTGGTGACGGCGGATTCGAGAACGACGTCCTTGACGCCGGCGGCGTCGGTGCTGCCGATCGGGGACGAGGCGTCGATCTGGATCTCGGCGTGCAATCCGTTGTTCAGCAGCAGGATGCTCGTCGGTGCGTCCTTCTCGCCGAGGTAGCCGACGAACTTCTCCGGCTGGGCGAGCGTGGTGACAGCACCGTCTGCCAACGTGATCTTCAGTTCACTGCCGTCGACAACGTACTTGGTTGAATCTGCATGCGATCCCGACGCGAGAGGTGCTGCCGCATCGAGGAATTCACGCGCCCAGGCGATGACCTTGTCGCCGCGGACCTTGTTGTAGCCGGAACCCTTCTCGGCGCCGTTCTCCTCGGAGATGGCGTTGGTGCCGTACAGCGCGTCGTACAACGAACCCCAGCGGGCGTTGGACGCGTTGAGTGCGAAGCGCGCGTTGAGGATCGGCACGACCAACTGCGGGCCGGCCGTCGAGGTGATCTCGGTGTCGACGTTCGCGGTGGTGACCGAGAATTCGGCAGGCGTCGGCAGGAGGTAGCCGATTTCCTGCAGGAACGCCTTGTATGCAGCGGCGTCGATGGGAGCGCCGGCGTGATCGCGATGCCACTGATCGATCTGAGCCTGCAGATCGTCACGCTTGGCAAGCAAGTCGCGGTTCTTCGGTGCGAGCTCGGTGATGACCTTGTCGGCGCCGGCCCAGAACGTTTCGGCGTCTACACCGGTGCCGGGAAGAGCCTCCTCGACCACGAAGTCGTAGAGAACCTTGGCAACCTGAAGACTGCCGACCTGAACGCGCTCAGTCATGAATAGCCTCACTTTTCCGAAAGCGGAGCATCACATATGGATGCCATGAACCAACATCAATGTTACCTGGGAGTATTCCCACCGCTGTCCGCGCCCTGAGCTGCGATAATCGGGCGCGAAGAGCTGAAACGATCAAGTGAAATTCGTTCTGTCTAGAGTTTGCGCGCGGAAATCTCGAAACCAGCCGCGCGCAGACGCTCGACCAGGACGTCGCCGAGCGCTGTCGCTGGAGTCAAAACGCCGGTGGCCGGGGGAAGAGCCTTGTGGTCCTTCGCCAACGACAACGCAGATTCGCCGAGCATTACCGCCGTCGCGCTGTATCCCGGGTCGCCCTTCGCCTTCACTCGTGAGGTGTATCGGGCGCCGGTCGTGGTCGTGGTGAACACGTCGAGCGTGAAGTGGCCCTTCTTCTGGGTGCTCTCGCTCGGACCTTCACCGGGAGCCGGCAATACCTTGTCGAGAAGGAAGCGCGTCGGGGGAAGGGCGAGTCCGGCGACCAGCGCACCGAGGCCGACCGCCACGCCGCCCGCAATCACCGGTGACACCACCGAAGAGCCGACACTCATCACCTCGCTGTACTTGAACTTCTTGCCGTACGCCCACTCTCGGAGCGCATTGCTGCGACGGACGACTCGTGTGTTGTACGACGCCATCACGAACGGCGCTTTCCACCCCTTCAGCGAAGGATCGATCTTCTTGCCGTCGACCACGCTCACGTCGCTCTGGCGTCCGAGTTCGGGCTCCCGATCACGATCGGGGCTCAGCGAGTACGGCGAGGCAGCAAGTTTCCGCAGGCGCGCATCGTCTTTCGACACGTCGATCTGGTTGCGAAGCGAATCGATGGTGCCACCGCTCACGCCGCCGCGCAGGGCCGTGACCACCAGGGTGGTGTCCGTGAGCTCGCCGGCGCCGTCGGCGGCGACCTTCTCGTGCAGGACGTGAACTCCGAGATCGGAAGGGATGGAATCGAATCCGCAGGAATGGACGATCTTGGCACCGGTCGAGACCGCCAGCTCATGGTTGTCGTCGATGCTCTCGCGGTGGAACAGCACCTCACCGGTGAGGTCGACGTAATGAGTTCCGGCGGAGGCGCATTCGTGAACGAGGGCGTGGCCGTACTTGGCATACGGGCCGACCGTGGTGGCGACGACCCGAGTTCGCTGCGCGAGCGCCTTCAATGCGGTGGCGTCGTCGGCGTCGGCAATGATCAGGGGGAGATCGGCCGCGGCGGTACCCAGATCGGCGCGAGTGGCTGCCAACTTCTCGAGGGAACGGCCACCGAGGCCGATCTTCGTGCCTTCGGGAGCATGTTTGACGAGGTAGTCGGCGAGTAGCTTACCGACGAAGCCGCTCGCTCCGTAGACGATGATGTCGAGTTCTCGGGCGGGCGAGGTTCCAGTCATGAAGCCAGCCTACAAACGAGCACCCGAAAGTGATGTGACCGAGGTCACTCGGCGGGGAGGGGTTCCTTGACGACGAGTATCGGAGCCTCCACTTCGAGCAGGAGACGCTGCAGCGGGCGTTCGAGGAGGAACTTGCCGATGGGGGACATCCGGCGTGTTCCGACGATCAGGAGATCGACACCCGCGTCGTGGACCAGGTCGACGAGCGCGGTAACCGGATCGCCGTCGTGCTCGGTGGTGCGCAGATCCCACTTCGTCTCCGAGAATCCACCGGCGTCGAGCGCTGACTGGATCTCGCCGCGAAGAGCGGCCCGATCGTCCTCGGTGTCTCCGAGGTTGACCGTGCCTCCGATGTTGACGTCGTCCAGGACGTGCAGAACCAGCAGTTCCTCGCTTCGACCCACGGATTCCCGTGCAGCGGCCACGATTGCGGCGCGGCCTTCCGGGCTGTCCTTGTGTACGACGGCGATCGTCATGGTTCCTCCGAGTCGGTGAGCAGGTACGCACTCCATTATCGCCTGCAATGCTGTGCTCTACCTGAAATGAGCTACTCGACACGGGGGTTTGGGGGTGACGAGATCGCCACATCGGGGCGGCTAGGTGCTGCCTGTCACCACCGCGGCTGTGCCGCCCATCACCACCGCGGCTGTGCCGCCCATCACCACGGCGAGGGTTTGTAGTCCTTGAGGAAGCAGCCGTGCAGGTCGACGCCCAGTTCACCCTGAACGATGGGGTCGTAGACGCGGGCGGCACCGTCGACGAGGTCGAGTGGTGCGTGAAAACCTTCGTCGGCCAGACGCATCTTGGTGAAGTGTGGGCGTTCGTCGGTGATCCAGCCGGTGTCGACGGCGGTCATGAGGATGCCGTCGTCGAGCATTTCCTTGGAGCTGGTGCGGGTCAGCATGTTCAGTGCTGCCTTGGCCATGTTGGTGTGCGGGTGGCCAGGGCCCTTGTACGCGCGGCTGAACTGGCCTTCCATGGCGGAAACGTTCACGACGTACTTGCGTCGCGCAGCGGCCGCAGCCATCGACGGGCGCAAGCGCGAAACGAGGATGAAGGGCGCGACCGAGTTGCAGAGCTGGACTTCGAGAAGCTCGATCGGATCGACCTCTTCGACGGTCTGAACCCAACTGTTGGTGTGCGCGAGGTCGGGCAGCAGCCCGCCCGCGTCGATGGCGATGCCCTGCTCGATGCGATCGGGTGACGCCGACTTGGCGACGAGGGCGAGTGAACTGACCGCGTCGGCGGACAGATTTCCGGAGGTGATGCTTGCGACGTCCGACAGCGATCCGGCCAGAGCAGCGGGGTGAGCGTCGCTCGTCTTGCCGAAGGTCAGGACATCAGGCAGGTCACCGGCGGGAAGCGCACCGGACTCGGCGTCGACCAAGGCGCCGTAAGCACCGGGGGACCGTCGAACAGTTTGTGCGGCGTTGTTGATCAGGATGTCGAGCGGACCCTGTGCGGCAACGGAATCCGCGAGTGCAACAACCTGGGCGGGGTCGCGGAGGTCGATGCCGACGATGCGCAGACGATGAATCCAGTCGTTGCTGTCTTCCATCGCCTTGAATCGGCGGATCGCGTCGTTGGGGAATCGCGTCGTGATGGTCAGATGTGCACCGTCACGCAACAGGCGCAACGCGATGTACATACCGATTTTCGCGCGGCCGCCGGTCAGAAGTGCGCGTCGGCCGGTGAGATCAGTGCTGGCATCACGTTTGCTGCGGCTGGTGGCAGCGCATTCGGGGCACAGTTGGTGGTAGAAGGCGTCGACTGCGGTGTAGCGCTGCTTGCAGATGTAGCACGGCCGCGCCTTGATGAGCGTGCCGGCGGAGGCGCCGGCGGTGTTCGACTTGATCGGAATGCCTGCGGTCTCGTCGTCGATGCGATCGGGTGAACCGGTGGCAGTCGCAGCGACCACTTGGCGGTCGGCTTCGTTGACGGCTGCGCGCGAGGCGAGGCGACGCTTCTTCTTGAGTCGCTTGAACAGATGGCCGACAGCGCGCTGCATGGTGATCGAATCGGGATGCTCGTCGTCGAGTTCGGCGGCTTCGGAAAGGACCTTCAGGCAGATTTCGAGTTCTGCGGGGTCGAGTCCGGTGAGTTCGGCTCGAGCAGATTCTGAATCGGCTGTTTCCAGCGAATCTGCCTGCAGTGCATCCGACTTCTTGGTGTCTGTATCCACTTCGAACTTCTGTTCCATCTCGATCGCCGCTCGCGCGGACTGTTCCCTGGTGCGGGAACTTCGCCAATTACGAGAAAAGCTCCGGTTCGATGAACCGGAGCTTTTCCTGTCTGTCTCAACACAGAGTGTCCGAGGGGGGACTTGAACCCCCACGTCCGTTAATAGGACACTAGCACCTCAAGCTAGCGCGTCTGCCATTCCGCCACTCGGACTCGGCCCCGATTTCTCGGTGCTGGGAAAGAGTATCCGATGCCATCCCCAGGTCCCAAATCGCCCCACTGCTGTGCGCCTTTATTAACCGCCGGGGGTTAATAAAGGCGCACAGCAAAAAGACCCCAGCCTGATCAGGCTGGGGTCTTTCTGCTGTATTCGAGTGTCCGAGGGGGGACTTGAACCCCCACGTCCGTTAATAGGACACTAGCACCTCAAGCTAGCGCGTCTGCCATTCCGCCACTCGGACTCGGCCCCGATTTCTCGGTGCTGGGAAAGAGTATCCGATTAGGTGAGCTGCCCCAAATCGCCAGGTTGCGGGGCATTCCNTAGGTGAGCTGCCCCAAATCGCCAGGTTGCGGGGCATTCCGGTCGCCCGCGTCGTTTGATTCGATGGTAGGAAAGTGGAATGACCACAACCCCGAATAATCCGAATCCGAGCAGAGCCGAAGCAGAAGTAGTCGAACTGGTCAGTTCCCTCATCCGCTTCGACACCTCGAACACGGGAGAACTCGAAACCACCAAAGGCGAGCGTGCGTGCGCGGAGTGGGTTGCCGCGCAGCTTCAAGAAGTCGGTTACGAGACGGAATACGTCGAGTCCGGAGCACCCGGCCGTGGGAATGTCTTTGCTCGCTTGAAGGGAGCCGAGTCGGGTCGTGGTGCGTTGATGCTTCACGGTCACCTCGACGTAGTTCCGGCCGAGCCCGCCGACTGGAGCGTCCATCCCTTTGCCGGCACCGTCCAGGACGGTTACGTCTGGGGGCGCGGCGCCGTGGACATGAAGGACATGGTCGGGATGATCCTGGCCCTCGCCAGACAGTTCAAGGCGGAAGGCGTCGTACCGCCGCGTGATCTGGTGTTCGCCTTCGTGGCGGACGAGGAAGCGGGCGGAAAGTACGGATGCCAGTGGCTGGTCGAGCACCGCCCGGATCTGTTCGAGGGAGTGACCGAGGCTGTGGGTGAGGTCGGCGGTTTCTCGCTGACGGTTCCGCGGCCTGACGGAACCGACCGCCGGCTCTACCTCGTGGAGACTGCGGAAAAGGGCCTCGGTTGGATGCGTCTGACTGCCAAGGGACGCGCCGGACACGGCTCCTTCCTCCACGACGACAACGCAGTCGCGACACTCGCCGGCGCGGTCTCGAGGCTTGCTGCCCACCAGTTCCCGATCGTGATCTCGGATTCGGTCGCGGAGTTCCTGACCGCCGTCGGCGAGGAGACCGGATTGGACTTCGATCCGGGATCACCCGACATCGACGGAACCCTCGCGAAGCTGGGCACGATCGCCAACATCATCGGCGCGACGTTCCGTGACACCGCGAACCCGACGATGCTCAAGGCCGGATACAAGGCGAACGTCATTCCGCAGACGGCCGAGGCGGTCTTCGACTGCCGTGTGCTGCCGGGACGGCAGGCCGAATTCGAGCGCACGGTGGACCAACTGATCGGTCCCGACGTGACCCGCGAGTGGATCACCAAGCTGGATTCGTACGAAACAACGTTCGACGGCCACCTCGTAGACGCCATGAACGAGGCGATCCTCGCCCACGATCCGGAGGCTCGCACAGTTCCGTACATGCTCTCCGGCGGAACCGACGCGAAGGCATTCGCGAAACTGGGCATTCGCTGCTTCGGCTTCGCGCCGTTGCAGTTGCCGCCCGAGCTGGATTTCAGCGCGCTGTTCCACGGCGTCGACGAGCGAGTTCCGGTGGACGCACTACTGTTCGGGACACGTGTTCTGGAACATTTCCTGCTCAATTCCTGACGAGCACGTAGATAGATCCGTGAGCTCGACGCACATCGAGCTCTCTTGTCACAGAAAGGATTCGCATGGCGCACGATCCGTACGAACCATTGCCGAAGTTGCCGAGTTTCGAGCTGACCAGTGACGACATCACTGCGGGCCAGCCGCTGAAGCTTGCTCAGGCGAGTGGAGCCTTCGGTGTCCCCGGTGGCGAAGACATCTCACCGCAGCTCTCGTGGTCCGGCTTTCCGGCCGAGACGAAGAGCTTCGTCGTGACGGTGTTCGATCCGGACGCACCGACTGCGTCGGGGTTCTGGCACTGGGCCGTGGCGAACATCCCCGCTTCCGTCACCGAGCTCCCCGCCGGTGCCGGCGCGGCGGACAGCGATGTCCTGCCCGCCGGAACCGTCACCCTCCGCCACGACGGTGGCGGGTTCGGTTTCATCGGTGCAGGCCCGCCTCCCGGGCACGGTCCGCATCGCTACATCGTGGCGGTGCATGCCCTCGACGTGGAGACGCTCGACGGAGTCACCCCTGACTCGTCGCCGGCGTTCCTCGGTTTCAACGTGTTCCATCACGCGATTGCGCGTGCAACCTTGACCGGGACGTTCGAGGTCGAATAGTCACTATGCTGTGCGCCTTTTATTAACCGCCCGCGGTTAATAAAGGCGCACAGCAGTTTCTAGCGAGGGTTCTCAGCTCCCACAGCCTGGGCGATCGACGAGAAGCCGGCTGCGCGGACCCGCTTGGCTATGCCCTTGTGGATGCTGCGAGCCCAGAACGGTCCGCCGTAGATGAAGCCGGTGTATCCCTGCACCAGCGTCGCGCCGGCGAGGATGCGTTCCCACGCCTGGTCGGCTGTCTCGATACCGCCGACCGAGATGATGGTCATCTTGTCGCCCACTCGGGCGTACAGGCGCCGAAGTACTTCGAGCGAGCGCTCGGCGACCGGTGCACCGGACAGCCCGCCTGCGCCGAGTGCAGCTACCTCGGCGTCCGGGGTCTTCAAACCGTCGCGACGGATCGTGGTGTTGGTCGCGACGATTCCGGCAAGCCCGAGTTCGATTGCCAGATCGGCGACCGCGTCGACGTCCTCGTCCGAGAGATCGGGCGCGATCTTCACCAGTACCGGCACGCTGACGGTGTCGAGCACGGCCTGCAGGATCGGGCGCAGTGATTCGACGGCCTGCAGATCACGGAGTCCGGGCGTGTTCGGCGAGCTGACATTCACGACCATGAAGTCGGCCAGCGGACCCAGAAGCTGCGCGCTGGCGGTGTAGTCGGCAGCGGCGTCGGCGGCTTCGACGATCTTGGTCTTGCCGATGTTGGCACCGATCGGGACCGTGACGCGGCGCTGTCGCAGGAAATTCGCCGCGTGACCAGCGCCGTGGTTGTTGAAGCCCATCCGGTTGATCAGAGCGCGGTCGGCCGGAAGACGGAAGAGACGCGGTGCGGGGTTACCGGGCTGAGCCTGGGCCGTCACTGTTCCGACCTCGGCGAAACCGAATCCCAACGGGCCCCAGGCGTCGACTCCGGTGGCGTCCTTGTCGAATCCTGCGGCGAGGCCGAGAGGTGCCGGGAACGTCAGACCGAATGCCTGACTCCGCAGAACCGGGTCGTCGACGACAAGGACTTTTGCGACCAGCCAGCGAAGGGGAGCGAACCGTGTCACCAGTTTCATCGCGGTGAAGGCAATGTGGTGGATGCGTTCCGGTGGGACCCGGAACATCAGGCTCAGCAGCAGTTGGTACACGATTCTCCAGCTCTTCGATGGTGTGATTTTGTCAGCGGTTTCGACAGCGGCGGGCCCTGGTCGTCTGTTGGACGATCAGTGCTGAATGCCGTCCGGATCGGTCACGTGCAGCGGCGTCTTCTTTCGCTTGAGGAGCACGCGACGACTGCCGTCGGGGTAGAGACGGACTCGGGAGAGTTCCCATCCGCCGAACTCGGCGGAGATCGCCAGGCGCATCGACGCCGTTACCCGCGAAACGTTCGGCGGTAGCCGGAGCGGCACGTAGTCGAACTTGTCGTCCGACGTCTCCCACTGCGCGGGGATCCCGCGCGTACGCTTTTCCATCAGTTCTCCCGTGACGGGATGACCTGCAGCCCGTCACCGGTTGCCGATCCGACGATCAGATTGCCGTTGGAAGAGTCTACGGCCAACGAATTCGGCTGTCGCACCGTCTTGAACCGTCCGGTCTCCACGGGGATGCCGGACGACAGATCGAAGCCGACCACTTCGTTGGTCGCGGTCAGCGTGACCCACACCCGATCCGCGGCCTCGTCGTAGGCAACGGCGTACGGCGACTCGCCGACGGGGTAGCGCTGGTGCATCAGGAGCGGATCGGCAGTGAAGACGAGCAGTTCGTTGCCGGTGGTGTCGGTGACCAGAATGCGTCCGAAGCGATCGGTGGCCAGATGAGTTGCGCCCTCACCGGCGCGGAGAGCGACGCCGAGTTTGCCGTCTTCGAGGTTGATCGCCGTCAGCGAGGTCTGACGGTGATCGAGGGCGCTCAGGTTGTCGCCGGTGACCGCGAGTTCGTCGACCGATGCGAATCCCGAAACTGTCTGTGACTGATCGTTCTTCGGGTCGACGATGTGAACTGAGCCATTGTCCGTGCCGATCGCGATGCGGCCGTCGTTGAGTTCGACCGCTGAATTCGCCTGCCCGTCTACCGGGATGGACGTCTGTTCGCCCGAAGTCAGATTCAGCTTCACGACCTGGCGATCCATCGACAGAAGAGCGCTACCGTCAGAGCCGATCGAAACGTCGCGTACGTCGGAATCCAGGGCTGTTGGACGACCTGCAGAGGCGGGGTCGGCGCCGGCCAAACTGTCCGAAGGAACGACCAGCACCGAACGGGGGTCGCTGGCAACCACTACAGCGCTGCGCGTGATCGGGTCGAATGTGATGGAATCGATCAGACCTGAATACGGGTGAACCACGCCGTCCGGGGTACTGGTGGTGGCCGGTGAGACCGCTGCCGTTGCGGGATCGATCGTGATGAGGTCGTCTCCGCCATCTCCGGAAGAACATCCTGTGACCAGCAGAACCGCCGCCCCCATTGCTGCTGCAGTGGTGCGGATCCCTAGGCGAGCCATGTGTAGTTCCTCTTTTTCTTGTCATCTGTTCTTCACGCAGTGCGACTGTCATCGATCATCCCTGATCGCAGTCGGGCGCCGTTCATCGCGTCGAGGAACTACCGACCATTCCGCTCACACCCTTGACGCGATACCGTACGAACAGCGATTGCGGTTGACGCTGCAATCACCGAGGAGATCATTGTGATTCCCACAGAACCCACCGATTCCGGCGCGCAGTCGCCCGAACCGGCGCGGCCGGGCTTCGAGATCGAGGACCTCACCGTCGGCGCCCATGCACACGGTTTCGGCAGGTCCGACGGTCGAACTTTCGCGTTCCGCGTACGAAAGAGCATGCTGTTCGTCGAGGTATACGGCGAATACTGCGAGCACAGTGTGCCGACCCCTGCAGACGTTGTCGCCACCGCGGAGCGATCGGTGACCGACATCGATCTGACCGACGAGCGAAGCATCGCCGGTGTGGTCCGCGACGCAGTTCTGTCCACGGAGGCTGATTGGTCACAGCCCGGTCCCGGTGACGGAGTTCGTGAGAGCGACGGTCGCAGCCTGCCGACGGTGAGAGCCGTCCTGAACAGGCTGGGATCGATCATCGATTCTGTTCGGTGAATTCTCGGCGCGGGATGACCAGCGTTGCTCCGGTTGTCGGATGCGGGAAGACCTCGACCGGATAACCGTAGACGCGGGTCAGAAGCTCTTCGTGCAACACCGATTCCGGGGGACCGTCAGCGGCGATGCGGCCGTTTTCGAGCACGACGATCCGATCCGCGTACGCCGCTGCCAACGCGAGGTCGTGCAAAACGACGACGACGGCATCGCCGTCCGCAGCGCGAGCGCGCGCCACGGACATCACCGCTTCCTGGTGTCCGAGGTCGAGAGCTGCAGTCGGCTCGTCCAGCAGGATGGTCGACGTTTCCTGTGCCAGTACCCGGGCCAGCGCGACCCGCGCCTGCTCGCCGCCGGACAGCACGGCGAACGGCCGATTGGCGAACCCCTCGACATCGCAGGTCTTCATCGCCGCGGTGATAGCAGCGCCGTCGCGGTCTTCTCGGCGAGTTCCGGTCCATGGCGCACGTCCCATACGAACCACCTGGCGAGCGCTGAACGAAAATCCGATGGTGTGTTTCTGGGGGAGCACCGCGCGTCGGCGCGCCATGTCGATCGGCGACCACTGAGTGAGGTCGGTGCCGTCAACGTCCACCCGCCCAGCGATGACGGGCTGATCACCGGCCAACGCCGCAAGAAGAGTCGACTTACCGGCGCCGTTCGGTCCGACGAGAACGACTAGCTCGCCTGCCCGGACTTCGATGGACACGCCTTCCAGAATCTGCCGACCACCGCGTTCAACGGTGATGTCGCGCGCCTCGAGGGTGACATCACCGACGCCAGGGCTTTCCGGTTCGGGGGTGACGCGGCCGAACAGTTCGCGCCAGTTTCTTACGAGGCTGCTCATGCCCACCCGCCCTGTTGCGCGCGCGTGCGTCGGAGAAGCCAGAAGAAGAAGGGGCCGCCCACCAGAGCGGTCAGCATTCCGAGGGGCAGGTCTGCGTTGTCGATCAGCGACCGCGAGCCCAGATCTGCGACAAGCAGAACCAGTGCGCCGGCGAGGGCGCTCGCCGGAATCAGCGCGCGGTGGCCAGGTCCGACGAGAATGCGCATCAGGTGCGGAACGACCAGACCGACGAAGAGGATGATGCCGGTGAAGGCAACACTCGCCGAGACCAGGAGAGCGACGATCAGTACCGCGAACTGGCGCAGCCGTTCGACGTTGACGCCCAGGTGACGGGCCGCGTGTTCACCGAGCGCCAGCAGGTCGAGACGTGGGGCGATCATCATGGTCGCGGCGATCCCGACGACGGTCATCGGCGCCACGATCAGGACTGCGTTCCAGGAAGCGCCGTTGAGTGAGCCGAGTTGCCAGAACACGATCTGATCGCGAGCGGACGGGCTGGCGACGAAGGTGAAGAACGCGATGAGCCCGCCGGCGAACGCGTTGATCGCGACGCCCGTCAGCACCAACGTCACTACTTCGGTTCGGCCTTCGTGCCGAGCCAGCAGGTAGACCGCCGCGGTGGTGACCAGCCCGGCGACGAACGCAGCCGCAGCAACGGCCCAGCCGGCCACGAACGTTCCCCCGACGACGATGACAGCACTCGCGCCAACTGCCGCGCCCGCAGACACTCCGATCACTCCGGGTTCTGCGAGCGGATTGGAGAACACACCCTGCAGGAGCGCACCGGAACATCCCAGCGCCGCGCCGACACAGATGGCGAGCACGACGCGGGGGAAACGAACCTCCCACAAAGTCACTTCACCGCTGGGATGGGCGGGCATCGGACCGAGGTCGAGCCCGATGCGATGCAGGATGCTGCCCAAAACCTCGAGAGGCGACGTCGGAACTTGACCGATGCACGCCGACAGCACCGCGACGATCACGAGGGCGAGAGTCAAGCTGACCAGAACCGCACTCACCCGCGACCGCGACGCGGGGCCAGACGCCGACTTGTCGGCGCCCCCGACGTCATGGGAATCCTCGGCTGCGGACACAGTCTTACCTGCTTCGGAACTACCTGTCTCTGTACTCACGAATCAGCACTCACGAATCTTTGCTCACGATCCACCGGGCTCGTAGATCGCTTCGGCGAGTGCCGCCATGACGCGTCCGGTGTTCGGCCCGAAGCTGAGCAGTACACCGTCCGCCATGTCGACTACTCGTTTGTTCTTTCCAGCCGGCGTCTGAGCGATGCCAGGGACCTTTTCGAGGCCGTCGATTCCGCCGATCGATGCCAATCCGTCCGTCATCATCAGCAGGGCGTCAGGCGCTGCGGCGATGAGCGCTTCGCTGGTGATGGGCACGAACTGTTGTGTGATGCCCGAGGCGGTTCCTGCATCGGTGGCGCCGAGTGCCTCGATCAAGGAATCTGCTCCGGACCCTTCACCGCCGATCATGGTGATGGCCGATCCGCGCATGTAGAGGAACGCGATTTTCAGTGGATCGCCCTCGGTGGGGACCAGATCGCGAGCTCCAGCGATTTCCGATTCGGTCCGATCGACCAGCGCCGCGCCCTGGGCGGGGACGCCGAGCGCGTCGGCGACGGCCTGGAGTTGTCCCGGCACACCCTCGAGTGTCCGTGTCGGATCGAAGAAGACGACGGGAACACCGGCGGCGCGCAACTGATCCTGGACGCTCTTGGGCCCGATACTCGTGTCGGTGAGAACAACGGTGGGATTGAGGTCGAGAATTGCCTCGGTGTTGAGCGATTGGCCGCCGACCGTGACAACCGGCACGTCCGCGACTGCAGGAAACTTGGCGGCGGTGTCGCGGCCGACGAGATTGTCACCGAGGCCGAGCGCCACCGTCGTCGTCGCGAGCGTCCCGTAGCGGTCGGCCGCAACGATCCGGCTGTTGTCGGTGATGGTCACGTCGACGCCGTCGAAGCTCTTCACCGTCACGGGCAGTGTCGCGGTCGGGTTGTCGGACACGGGAACCGGGCTGGAATCTTCGAGTACCGCGGTCCTGGCACCCTGAGATGTCGTGGAATTGTCGCTGGGACCGCAAGCCACCAGACCGAAACCGGCTGCTGCGACCAGAGCCGCCGCGGCCAAGCGCTTCATCATTTGACGAGGTAGCTCTCGATGTCGCCTTCGAGGTCGGCGAACAGGTCGCCGTTGAGGCGGTACGCCAGATTCACCTCGTCGATGAAACGCTGCTGTTCCTCGGCAGGAATCTGCAGTGCATCCAGATTCGAGCGGTAGTCGTCCTTGAAAGGCTTCGGCTTGGGGATGCCTTCGAAGATGTAGAAGCGAAGTCCGTCGGTCTCGAATCCGTAGGCGCGCTCGAGCATCCGGCGGATGATCTGTCCGCCCGAGAGATCGCCCATGTACCGAAGGTAGTGATGGGCGACGAAACCGGCAGGCCAGTCGAACGCCACCTCCTTCAGGCGGGCGATGTAGCGCTCGGTTGCCGGCAGGGCCACGAGTTCGTCGCGCCAGTTCGGTCCGCCGAGGAACTCGAGATCGGCTTCGAGTGAAGCCACGCGCAACAGATCCTCGGACAGGAACGGGGCGACCAACTCGTTGTCGGCGTGTGTGCGGCCGGCCTCTTCGAGGCTCGTGTAGACGAGGTACGTCTGTCCCAGAAGTGCGGCGTAGCCAGCCGTGGTCAGCTCACCGCCGAGTAGTGCGCCTACGAATCGCGACTGCTCCGTCTCGCGGTGTGCTGCGTCCGTCTCGGTCTTGATTCGTTCGGAGAAGGCTGGGCCTGCGTCTGCGGAAAGGCTGTCTACGTCGAGCGTGGTCATTGATTCTCCTGAGGCTGTAGTCAAGCGTTGCCTACTAGGTTAGCCTGCCCTCGCCAACACGATACCTCCGGTATTTCGATCAGCGGGACAGATCAAGCGCTCACATCGTCGAGAGCCGCGGCAATCGCTTTCGGAAGTTCCAATTCTTCGGTTGCCAGTACTCCTGTCAACTGGGCGAGATCACGCGTGCCGACGACGGCGCTGGCCACCCCGGCGCGATCGCGCGCCCAGGCCAGTGCCACCGCCAGTGGGGAAGTACCCAGACCGTCGGCAGCGGTAACGACTGCGTCGACCACCCGGATCGAGGAATCGGTCAGATAGCTCTGCACATCCTGCGAATGTGCTTCGTCGGCGCCGCGGGAATCGACGGGAATGCCGTCGCGGTACTTGCCGGTCAGCACACCGCCCGCGAGGGGTACTGCGGCGAACACTCCGACGCCGTGATGGGCCGCCGCTGCGAACAATTCTTCCTCGACGCCGCGTGCGAGCAACGAGTACTCGGCCTGCGTCGCGGCGAGTGTTGTTGCGCCACCGGCTCCTACGGCCGTCGCGAGCTGCCAGCCGAGGTAGCCGCGAACTCCGACGTACCGCACCTTGCCGCTCGAGACGGCGTAGTCGAGGGTTGCTGCAACCTCGTCGACGGGCGTGAGCGGATCCCAGGTTGCGACCTGCCACATGTCGAGGAAGTCGGTTCCGAGTTCACGAAGAGTCGCGTCGAGCTGGCGGAGCAATCCGCGCCGCGAGCAGTCGACGCGGTCGGTGCCGATCGGTGTGGGGTCGATGCCGGCGCTCGAGCTGATGATGAGTTCGTCACGTGGAACGACGTCGTCGAGCAACTCGGCGAGGATCCGTTGCGCCGCACCGGCGCCGTAGGCGGGCGAGGTGTCGACCAGGGTTCCGCCGGCCTCGGCGAACGCAAGTAGCTGTGCAGCAGCCTCGTCGCCGTCCGTGTCGCGTCCCCATGTCAGTGTGCCGAGCCCAAGTCGCGAGACCCGAAGTCCGCTCGTTCCGACAGATCTGTGCTTCATAACCGCCTGCATCTCGCGCCCGACTCGTGTGCGCAAGTGCGGCACCCGAGAGATCTCACCACGTGCAGACTAGTAGGCGCTCGCCTCGAGTCGGGGTATTCGGACACGGACGTGCCGGGCGCGGCGCGGCGCCGTGGGCCCCGGTAGCGTGGCGCCGGTGAAACGTGAACCCGACACACGAAACCTGTGTGCAGTAACCCCATTCGAATCAGCCGGGATCGGTGAGTGATGGGCGAAGCGATGACCTGGCTCCAGGCCGTGATCCTGGGCCTCGTGCAGGGCTTGACCGAGTTCCTGCCCATCTCGTCTTCCGGACATTTGCGAATCGTGTCGGAGATATTCTTCGGCAGTGACGCCGGCGCGTCGTTCACCGCCGTGACGCAGCTCGGCACCGAGTTGGCGGTCCTGATCTACTTCGCACGCGACATCGTGAGGATCATCACTGCCTGGTTCCGAGGTGTGTTCAATGCCGAGCACCGGGGCGATCTCGATTACCGGATGGGCTGGTACGTCATCATCGGCACCATCCCGGTCGGCATCCTCGGGTTCTTCTTCAAAGACCAGATCCGTACCGGCGCACGCAATCTGTGGCTGATTGCCACGATGTTGATCGTGTTCGCGCTCGTCATCGCTGCTGCCGAGTACTACGGACGCAAGACGCGCCCGATCGAATCGCTCACAGCACGCGACGGCATCATCATGGGTTCGGCTCAGGCGCTCGCGCTCATCCCGGGTGTCTCACGTTCGGGTGGCACGATCAGTGCCGGCCTTTTCCTCGGACTCACCCGTGAGGCCGCAGCCCGTTACTCGTTCCTGTTGGCGATTCCGGCAGTTCTCGCCTCCGGTTTGTTCAGCCTCCCGGATGCCTTCGAGCCGGCTGGTGAGGGTCTGAACGCGAGCGGTCCGCAGTTGCTGGTGGCAACCGTCATCGCCTTCGCGGTCGGTTACGCAGCGATCGCCTGGCTGCTTCGATTTGTTGTCGATCACTCCATGTACTGGTTCGTCGGATACAGAATCGCTCTCGGCGTAGTCGTCCTTGCGTTGCTGGCCACAGGGGTCGTGTCCGCGACATAGGGCCCGTTTCGACGTCGACCACCCGTCCGTGCGGCCACCGCCCCATTAGGGTTGTGGAATGACAGTTGTCCTACTGCGGCACGGGCGGTCGACGTCCAACACTGCCCATACCCTGGCCGGTCGAACGCCGGGTGTGGAACTCGACGACCACGGCCGGAAACAGGCCGAAGGCGTCGTCGATCGGCTGGTCGGTCTGGACATCGCGGAGATCGTCCGCTCGCCGCTGTTGCGGTGTGAGCAGACGGTCGGCCCCATTGCCGTCGACCGTGGTCTTACGCCGGTGGTCGAGGATCGCCTCATCGAGGTCGATTACGGCGACTGGACGGGTCGCCCGCTCAAGGAACTCTTGGAAGAACCGCTCTGGAAAGTGGTGCAGCGCCACGCTTCCGGTGCAGTGTTTCCCGGCGGTGAAGGGCTGGCCCAGGTACAGGCGCGAGCCGTTGCCGCGATCCGAGAGCACGACGCACGGCTGGCCGAAGAACACGGCAAGGACGTCGTCTGGATCGCGTGCACGCACGGTGACGTCATCAAATCGGTTCTCGCCGACGCGTTTGCGATGCATCTCGATTCGTTCCAGCGCATCGTCGCCGAGCCCGCCTCGGTCAGTGTGATTCGCTACACGGCGACACTGCCGTTCGTTCTTCGCGTCAACGACACCGGAGACGTGCTCGCCGCGATCGGTGCGGCGAAGGCCGCGACCAACGGTTCGGCTCCCGCGCAGGAGTCCGTCCCCGGCGGAGAGGTCGGTGCGTGAGCTGTGACGGATAATGGGTATTCAGTGATGTTCTGCTCGAACTCGAGGAGGTGCAATGTCGCGCGCGATTCACGTATTTCGCACTCCTGACCGATTTGTCGCAGGAACGGTGGGCGAACCCGGTGACAGGTCTTTCTATCTCCAGGCCGTGCACGAATCACGGGTGGTGAGTGTGCTGCTCGAGAAGCAGCAGGTTCAGGTCCTCGCCGATCGCATGGGCTTACTCCTCGAAGAGGTACATCGACGCTTCGGAACCGAGGTTCCGCCACAAGCCGACGACGTCTCCGACCTCAGCCCGCTGGTCACACCGCTCGACGCGGAGTTCCGGGTCGGCACGATGGGGCTCGGTTGGGACGCCGATGCCGGGGCGGTCGTCGTGGAGCTGCTTGCCGTCAGCGAGACGGAGTTCGACGAATCGGTTGTCCTCGACGACGCCGACGACGGTCCGGACGCGGTCCGTGTGTTCCTGACTCCGGAGCAAGCGCGCGAGTTTTCGCTGCGGTCCGAACGCGTCATCGCGGCGGGACGCGCGCCGTGCCCGCTGTGTGGTGAACCGTTGGCGCCCGAGGGACACGTCTGCATCCGCACCAATGGGTACCGACGCGGCGAGTCCTTCGGTTTCGCGATCGACGACGCAGACGACGACGAGGTCTGACGTCGTGTCCGAACCTGGTGTGCCGGACGTTCTGCTCGAGGGTGATCTGACTCTGATCGGTCAGATCACCACGGCGAGCAACGCCACGCTGGTATGTGAGTCGACTCTGGGGGAGCAGTCCACCCGTGTGGTCTACAAGCCGGTGCGGGGTGAACGCCCACTGTGGGATTTCCCGGACGGCACTCTGGCGGGGCGTGAGGTCGCGTCGTACCGCGTGTCCGAGGCGCTGGGTTGGGGAGTGATTCCGCGAACAGTGTTGCGGGACGGCCCCTTCGGTCCAGGCATGGTGCAGCGATGGATCGACACCGTCGATCGCCGCGCGGATGGATCTGGTGGACTCGAGATGGTGGACCTGTGCAGTCCCGGCAACGTTCCGCCGGGGTGGTTCGAGGTCCTGCAGGCCTTCGACTCGGAGGGTGAACCAGTCTCTCTGATCCATGCGGACGATCCACGGCTGCAGCGAATGGCCGTTCTGGACGTCCTCATCAACAATGCCGACCGTAAAGGTGGTCACGCCCTCGAGGGCGTCGACGGCTCGGTGTACGGCGTTGATCACGGAATCTGTCTTCACTCGGAGAACAAGCTGCGGACGGTGTTGTGGGGGTGGGCCGGGCAGCCCGTACCCGGTGCTTTGATCGCCGACGTCGCCGAATTCGCGACAACTCTCGACGGGGATCTCGGCGACGAGTTGTCCGAACTGATCACCGAGGAAGAGATCGTGGCTTTGGCGGTGCGGGCGATGCAGTTCGCCGAGTCCGCTGTGATGCCCGAACCGAACGGCCATCGAACGATTCCCTGGCCGGCCTTCTAGTCGCGAGACGTTTCCTGCTGTTCGCGAGTTGCCGTCTTCAATCCGGGTGAGCGAACCAATCGCAGTAGTTGTTCGCGCAGCGCGGCGACATCCCCGACGCCGACGGTCAACGCCGCATCTTCCTTCTCGAGCGTCAGTAGTCGCTCGTACGTCAGTCTTCCGGCGTCGGTTATCGCGATCACGCGCCGACGCTCGTCCCTCGGATCGGTGTCACGAGTGACGTAACCCGCTCGTTCGAGACGGTCGATCGTGCGGCTCATCGTCTGATCGGTGACTCGGGCGTTCTTCGCGATGTCGCGTTGAGACGCCGCCCCACCGGCGATCGAGTGGAGCACGATCAGGCCCGCGTGCGTCATGTCCTGAGACCGCAAGACCTTCTCCCACGAGTGCTCCACCAGGCGTGCAGCGGTGGACAACAGCCGGCCGGTGGGCCAGTCGTCCAGGCCGTCGCTGCTCATTTTTCTGCCTTCCGTTTGCAATTACTCAGCATGCTGAACAAAATAGTCGGCAAGTCCTCTGCTGCCGATCCCTGGAGACCCAGTGAGCACACCAGTACAAAATCGTCCTGTTCGTCGCCTTCGATGGATTGTGCCAGCTCTCCTCGTGATCGGCTGGCTGGCAATCGGAGGATTCGGCGGTCCGTTCGCCGGAAAGCTCAGCACGGTGCAGCAGAACGACAACACGTCGTTCCTGCCCGCGTCGGCCGAAGCGACCGAGGTGGCAAAGCTTCAGGAGAGCTTCACGGACACGCGCTTCGTGCCGGCCATCATCGTGGCGGAACGACCGGGTGGCCTCGAGCCCGCCGACTCCACCTTCCTGTCCCAGACCGTCGATTCGTTTGTCGGTACCGAAGGATTCGGCGACGCCTCATCGCCGCCGATCCCGTCGGCCGACGGCCAGGCACTCCAGATGTTCCTGCCGGTCGACAGCACCCTCGAAGTCAAGGACAGCGTGAAAGCGCTGCGCGCGGCGCTGGAGTCGAGCCCTGACGGACTGACAGTCAAGGTCACCGGCCCCGCTGGGCAGGTTGCGGATCTGTCGGCAGCATTCGCCGGTATCGACGGATTGCTGTTGTTGGTAGCCGGATCCGTCGTGATCGTGATCCTGATCATCGTCTACCGAAGCCCGATCCTGCCGTTCGTGGTGATCTTTTCGGCGATCTTCGCACTCGGATTGTCGAGCTTGCTCGTGTATCTGCTCGCGGACGCGGACGTCATTGCACTGAACGGTCAGAGCCAGGGCATCCTGTTCATCCTCGTGTTCGGTGCCGCCACCGACTACGCGCTACTGCTGGTCTCTCGCTACCGGGAAGAATTGCGGATCGAGAAGGACAAGTACGCAGCAATGCGCACTGCGTGGCGCGCGACGCTCGAACCTGTCGCAGCGTCTGCAGGAACGGTCATCGCGGGCGTTCTGTGCCTGTTGCTCTCCGACCTGAACTCGAACCGCGGACTCGGTCCGGTGGCCGCCATCGGTATCGCCGCGTCCTTCCTCGCATCGATGACCTTCCTACCTGCTGTCCTGGTTCTGTTCGGGAGGACGGCGTACTGGCCGACCAAGCCGAAGTTCGATGCCGACCGCGAGCACCACGACGAGGCGAACGATCACCGGTTCTGGGCCGGGCTCGCTGCTCGAATCGGTAGGCATCCGCGCCGCTTCTGGGTGGCGTCGACGCTGGTGCTGGTGATCTTCGCGATGATGATGCCGCAGTTCAAAGCCAGCGGTGTCTCGTCGTCCGACATCTTCTTGCTCGATGTCGATTCGGTTGCAGGCCAGGAGATTCTCGGCGAGCACTTCGACGCGGGTTCGGGTTCACCGGCCGTGGTCATCGCGAATGCAGACCAAGTGGATGCCGTTGCGGCAGCCAGTCGCGTGGAGGGTGTCAGCGACGTGAGCGTCGTGCAGAACGGGGGAGCGCCTCTGGTTGTCGACGGGCGAGTCTCCCTGCAGGCGACGTTGACTGACGCTGCCGACTCGCTCGAGGCCGAAGACACCATCGTGCGACTGCGTGATGCAGTTCACTCAGTGGAGGGCGCCGACGCATTGGTCGGTGGCGTCACTGCGACCGACCTCGACACGAAGACCACCTCGACACGGGACCGGACACTCATCATTCCCGTGGTGATCATCGTGGTGTTCGTGATTCTCTCGCTCTTGCTGCGTTCGCTTCTCGCACCGCTGCTTCTCATGGGCACCGTTGTGCTCTCGTTTGCTGCGACACTGGGCATTTCGTCGCTGGTGTTCGACCACATCTTCGGTTTCCCCGGCGCGGATCCGGTGGTCCCGCTCTTTGCGTTCGTGTTCCTCGTGGCTCTGGGAATCGACTACAACATCTTCCTCATGACGAGGGTGCGTGAGGAAGCGCTGAAGATCGGCACCAGGGCGGGCGCTCTGCGGGGACTCACGGTGACCGGCGGGGTGATCACATCTGCCGGAGTTGTTCTGGCAGCAACCTTCTCGGCGTTGGCGGTGATCCCTCTGTTGTTCCTCGCCCAGATCGCGTTCATCGTGGCGTTCGGTGTCCTGCTCGACGCTCTGATCGTCCGATCCTTGCTGGTCCCGGCCTTGACCTACGACATCGGTCAGAAGATCTGGTGGCCGAGCAAGCTCGCGTCGACGCCCGAACCGGAGCAGGATCAGCCAGCACCTTCCCAGCCTCAGAGCAGTCTCCACTAGGCTCGGCAGCATGCAGTCTTGGTCCGATACCGCACTCCCGTCCGTTCCCGGTCAGGGGCCGCCGTTGCGGCTGTACGACACAGCCGACCGTCAGGTTCGCCCCGTCACCCCGGGCGAGAAGGCGACGATGTACGTCTGCGGCATCACCCCGTACGACGCCACCCACCTCGGCCACGCGGCCACGTACCTCACGTTCGACCTCGTGAACCGCATCTGGCGCGACGCCGGACACGATGTCCACTACGTCCAGAACGTGACCGACGTGGACGACCCGCTGTTCGAGCGAGCCAATCGCGACGGCGAGGACTGGATCGTCCTCGGCATGCGTGAGACGGCACTCTTCCGCGAGGACATGGAAGCGCTGCGTGTGCTTCCGCCGAAGGACTACATCGGCGCCGTCGAATCGGTGAACGAAGTAGTCGAGTTGGTGGAGAAGTTCGTGGCGTCCGGCGCCGCGTACATCGTCGACGACGCGGAGTTCCCCGACGTCTACTTCCGTGCCGACGCGACCGAGCAGTTCGGCTACGAGTCGGGCTACGACCGCGCGACGATGGAGAAGTTCTTTGCCGAACGCGGCGGAGATCCCGATCGCGTCGGAAAGCGCAATCCGCTCGACGCACTCGTCTGGCGTGCGGAGCGTCCGGGCGAGCCCTCGTGGACCTCACCCTTCGGGCCGGGGCGCCCCGGCTGGCACATCGAATGCGCGGCCATTGCACTCAACCGCATCGGCTCCGGCTTCGACGTCCAGGGCGGTGGCAGCGATCTGATCTTCCCGCACCACGAGTTCTCGGCCGCGCATGCCGAATCGGCAACGGGTGACCGCCGTTTCGCGCGTCACTATGTGCATACCGGCATGATCGGTCTCGACGGCGAAAAGATGTCGAAGAGTCGGGGAAACCTGGTCTTCGTCTCCAAGCTGCGCGGCGAGGGGGTGGACCCAGCGGCAATCCGTCTCGGACTGCTGTCCGGCCACTACCGCCAGGATCGCGCGTGGACCGATCAGGTCCTCGCGGATGCTCAGTCGCGCCTGAAGGTGTGGCGCGAGGCCGCTGCTCTCGGTTCTGCGCCGTCTGCCACCGACACTGTTGCGCGTTTGCGTCAGCACCTGGCCGACGATCTCGACACCCCGAAGGCGCTCGACGCGCTCGACGGTTGGGCCCGCCGCGCCATCGAGGGCGGCGGATCCGACACGCAGGCACCCGGCGATTTCGCCGATGCCGTCGACGCCCTACTGGGTATTTCGCTTCGCTGAACCCCTGCTGTGCGCCTTTATTAACCGCCCGCGGTTAATAAAGGCGCACAGCAGTTTCTAGGCGTAGTCCAACGCACCTTCGGCGGGTGTCGGCACCCGGCGCCGTAGCGGCGAGCCCAATGCCCTCGCCAGATCCGTTCCGTCGTGCTCGGCAAGCAGTTCACCGTTCGACCAGACCAGCAGCGCGGCGCTGACAGCCTGTTCGGCCGTGGAGTGCGCGAGGTCGTAGTGCGCACAGCCGGGGACGTCTGCGTACGTGATCCACAGGTCGTAGCCGGTCATGAAGAGGTCCAGGTCGAACTGAACGCTCAAGCCGAGAAGCTCGCTGCGACCGTTGTCGTCGACACCGGCGAAAGCCTCGTCGAGTGCCAGCAGACGCGGGGCGTGCGGGTCGGCCGAGTCCAACATGACGTGCGCCGCGGCGAACAAAGGAAGGTGCAGCGAGACGGACTGCTCGCCACCGGACAGCGCGCTGTGCCGCGCGACGGTAAGACGGTCTTCCTTGCCCTCACCGCTGATGAGGGTGAACGAGAACACGCGCCATTGACGGTAGTCGAGCGCCGAGGACAGAATCTCCGGGTACGAGCGTTCGGGGTGCGCCGCGCGGGCGGTACGGATCTGCGTCGCGAAATGTGCTCGCAGAGTAGCTAGTTCATCGACGCCGAGGGCCGACGCGTCTCGATCCAGCAGCTTGGAGATCGCCCGCGAGCTGTCGTCGAGGTTGTCGGCGAGCACCCAGTGAACGCCGATGGTATTGCCTGAGGACATCCGACGCTCACGCATCTCGGTGCCCATCTGTGCGATCAACTCGCGTGCGTCGACCGTGCGCTCGTGGATCTGCTGAGCCAATCCGGTCAACAGGGCATCTTCGAGAATGCGACGCTCGGATTCGGTGAGCAACTGCTCCTGATCGCCGCGAGCGTCGTGGATCCGCGTTGCGAACTCGCCGATCGACGAATAGCCCTGATCGTCCTGGACTCGTACGACGGTCAGTCCGTCCGGTGCATCCCATTGCAGACGGTAGTCCTGTCCGGCGGCGGCGAGTTGCGCGTCGAAGTCCTGCAGCGCCGAGGTCAGTGCCGTGCGGGTTGCCTTGCGGGCGCCGTCGGTGACTCGGACTGCCGAGGTCGCAGCCTCGAGCGCTCGGTACAACTTGTCGACGTCTTCGGGGAGGACGGGCGGGTGGGCTGCGTCCTCGCTGCGATCTTCGTTCTGTATGCGGTAGACCAACTGATCGGGGCTCATCCACGCCGCTGAACTGGCCGGCCAGTTCAGGTGATCCTTGACGCCCAACAACTCGAGAAGGTCCGGGCGCGCGTAGGGTGCGAGTCGCTCTGCATCACTGCGGGTTTCGGTCAGGGTGTGACGCAAGGTCTCCACGGCGGTGTTGTACGCACCCTCCGCCGTGCCGATCTGGAGGACGGCGGCGTCGTACGCCTTTCGCGCCGCACGCTGTTCGACCTTGCATTCTTCGATCTTCGCGCGGGCTTTTGCCAGGTCCAGGTCGATCTGCTCGGCGCTGGCACCGAGGGTGTCGCGCAGCGTCTCGAGACGCTGCACCTGCTGGAGCAGACTCTCCTCGGCGATGGCGGCTTCCTCGGCGAATTCCTCCGCATTGGCACGTGATTCGTCGAGACGGTCGCGAGACTCGCGTTCGAGTTCGACTTCCTTGGCATGCTCCCGTCGGCAGCGCAGCGCCAGTTCGCCCTGCTTCTCGAAATGGCGGATCGCCGCCGCGAGGGAGTCGAGTTCACGGCCGATATGCGGCGTCCGGTGCTGCGACGCCGTCGCTCGGAGTTGCTTTTCCTTCGCCGCGAGATCAGCGATCGCCGCATCGAGTTCGCGTTGTGCCGTTTCCGTGGCCTCCGAGCGAGTACGGAGTGCGCCGGCGGATTCGGTGACCGTCTTGAGTGCGCGCAGGATCGAACCTGTCTTCGGCAATTCCTTTGCCGCAGAGTTGATCCGGCTCAGTTGCTCGTTGGTCTGCGCCACCAGTGCCTTGGCCGTATCGACTGCCGCGGCAAGTTCTTCCAGAGCCGCGTCGATCTCGGTGATCCGAGCCTCGCGTCGACGCGCCCGTGCTGTGGTGCCGATGTACTCGGCGTCGGCCTTGACGTGCCGGCCACGCGCGACGCCCTGCCAGAAGCGGCCGTCGACGCCGATCGCGACGCTTGCATCGGAGTCTCCCGGTGCCTCGACGAGACTGATCGACGCGAGAATGTCCTGTACCCGAGCGTCGGGTACGTCGGCATTGCCTTCGACCTCGAGGACGTCCGCCAGCGTTCGTCCCTTCGGACGCTGCTTGACGGGCGGAGCCGTCAGGAACTGCTCGCTGACGTGCTCGGGAATCTTCTCGTCCGGGCAGACCCAGCCGTCGAGCAGATTTGCCGCCTGGAGTGCGGATTCGATTCCCGTGGCCACGTCTGGTTCGACGGAGTCGGCGAAGCGCACCAACTGCCACAGCGGTGCACCACCCAGTTCACTGCGGTTGTCGGTGCGTGCGTGGAAGGCAGGCGGAGCGTCGTCGTGTTCCGCCGAGACGGCCTTGCGCTCGGATTTGAGAGCCGCGATGGAGGCGTGTGAGGCAGATATTTCAGCTTCGGCCTCACGTCGACGCTCGCGCAGCGTCTCGGTGCCGGCTTCGGTGTGCTCGGCGAGAACTGCGGACAGCGCCGGAGCGTCTTCGTCGCCGACTTCGGCGAGCGCCGCGTCGAGAGCTTCGAACAGCGACGTGTCGGCGCCGACAGCCGAAAACAGGGAGGAGTGATCGGTCCACCACGCGCGCAGCCCGCTGGCGCACTGACTGCGTGCGAGTTCCACGGCAGCTTCGCCCTCGAGTACAGCCGCCTTGGACGCTTCGAGCAGCTCTTGTCCACGGCGAGAGCTGTTTTCGGCCCGGGTTCGTTCGGTCGCCGCCTTCTCGACGGTCGCCAGTGCGGTGCGGACGACGCGTACGTCACCGTCACGCTCCTCGGCATGGCCACGGACTGCTGCCGTGATCTGGTCACTGCGTGAGCCGTCGGGCAGGGGAGTCCAGACGATGCCGGCGTCCTCAGCGGCCGCCTGCAGTTCGTCCTCGGCGCGCGAGAGTGCTTCGGCCGCACGCTTGACCGACGATGCAGCCTTGTCGGCTTCGTCGCCGCGTTGAGCGAGTGCGGCCTGCGCTTTCCGGGACTTGTCTGCCTGCTGCTCGGTCGAGAGCTTGAGCGTCGCGACGGCCTGGGCGAGGTCGTCGAGTTGCTGTTTGCCTTCGTACGCGCTCGAGCGTTGCAGTGCTTCGACATTGGCGCGCGCGTTCTCGAGTGCCTGCTCGGCCTGGTTGAAGCGCTCCTCGGCTGCTGCCCGCGCCTCACGGCTGCGGGTCTGGGCGAGCGACGACTCGTCCATGGCGGCAACACCTCTGGTGACCGCTGCGAGGCGGGTGCTGACCTGTTCGATCTCTCCGCGAGACTGCTGACGCAGGTACTTGGTGTAGACCCCGATGAAACTCTGGGCTGCCTGATCGGCGGCCGCGAGCCCCTCGAGCGCGCGGCCGACTTCCTCCATGTCGCTGAACGAACGCGCAGCTTCGAGGACCAACTGATCGTCGAGTGGACGGAGACCGTCGGTGAGTGCCTGCGAAAGGCCCTTCGGGTCGAGGTTCTTCGCGAGCTGGGGACGGCGAAGCGTGAGAATGAGATTGATCAGCTGGTCGTAGCGCTGCACTCCGAGACCGAACATTCGCGCGTCGATGGCTGTGCGGTAGTCGAGGGGACGGTCGGTGATGGAATCGCTGCCGAGTTGTTCGGCCAACTGCTTCTTGGTGAGAGGACGATCGTCGTTGCCGATCAGCGAGAAGTCGACTCCGACGCGGCCGTCGGCGACGAAGTACCAGCGGGTGACCTTGTCGTTGGTTCGGGTTGCCCGCATGCCGATACCCACGGTCACCGACTCGGGATCTTCGAGGGAGCCGCGGCAGAACTCCATCCACACGTAGGAGTGCGCGCTGTCCTGGCCCCGGTAGAGCAGGTTGGACTTCATCGTGCGCTCTTCACCGGCGAACGGGTTGAGGCGCCGCGGTTCGATGCGGCCGTCGAAGACGAACGGGAACAGGACCTCGAGGGCCTTGGTCTTGCCGGATCCGTTGGGTCCCCGCAGAACCAGTCGACCGTCGGCGAACGAGAACTCTTGGTCTCGGTAATCCCAGAGGTTGATGATTCCAGCCCGAGTAGGTCGGAAGCGGGCGTTGCTCATACGTTCTCTACCTCTGATAGTTCGCCGTTGGGGGAAGGTTCGGGGCCGAATTCGTCGACCGGATCCGGTGCGGAGTTGTCCACCGCGAAGTCGATCTGAGGATCGCGTTCGCGCACGGAGACCACGACGTCGCGGTACCGGGCAAGGACGGGCAACACCAGTACGCCGCCGTCGACCGCATGCGTCAGGCGCAGACGTTGCAGCAACCCGAGCGCCTGCTTGCGCAGCCCGTTGTGATCGGCCTGCCACTGCGCCGCGAAAGTTCGCCCGAACTGGTCCACCAACTCGGTGACCTTGTCAGCGAGCCAGTCGTCGTCGATTTTCGGGTACGTGACGGGTGGCGGTGGCTCGGCCGGTTCGCCGGCGGGCAGCACGAAGTCGTCGTCCTCGTCGGCGAGGTCCTCGAAGATCCCGGCCTCGGGGATGGCGGCATCGAGTTGTTCGATCAGATGATCGTCCGACACGTGCGGGATCGGAAGTTTCGGCAGTTCAGGAGCGTCGACGTCGAGTACGCGATCGGCAATCTCGCCGGCCAGGAGAAGTGCCACCTGAGCGATCGTTCCGGTGCTCGGGAAGCGGACGTCGGAGAGGCGACCGGTGGGATCGATCATCGCGATTCCCTCGGCGCGGCGCTCGGCCACCAACCCCGTCAGTAGTTCGACTTCCGACGCGGTCTTGGGCTGCGCCAACGCGATCAATTCGTGCTGATCGAGTTCACCGGCCAGTACGACCGGGCGCTCGACGAGTGCCCGACGTACTCGGCGTCCGATCTCTTTCGCGTCCACGGGAATTCCGTCGTCCTCGGAGGCGCTCGAGGTCTCGACGGCCAGGAGTCCGCGGATGGAGTGTAGGTGTTGCAGGGCGCGCGGTGGACGGAACAGCGCTACGACGACGGAACGGTCGATGTCGTAGAGCGCTTCTCCCGCTTCGGGATTGGACGCCCAGCCGTTTGCGTCACCGTCGGCGAGGGCGATGGCGCCTCTGACTCCGAGCCAGCCCACTGCGTCGACGAAGGCGTCGCGGTCGGACGCACGATCGGTGGAGAGTTCCACGCCGTCGACCTGCCCTGCGTCAGCCGCGACGTGATCGGCCAACTCCGACAACGTGATCTGGTTTCCGGCGCGGCCCAATGCGGCCAGGCACAACGCCAGGTACGCGTAGCGCGTGCGATCGAAGGTTCGCTCGGAGGCAGTTCTGGCCGGTGCCGACGGGTTGAGCCGATCCGACACCGTGAACAGGCGCGCGGTGGTCTCCGTCACCTCGAGGCGGTAGCCGAACAGTTCGAGAAGGTCGTCACGCAGTTCGGTGGCCCAACGGCGCAAGAGCGGCAACGCAATTCGATCCGGGTACGTCGAGGTGATCAGGTGGTTGGACAGGATCACTCGCGCCGCGCGTTGATACGAGTCGAGGGCAAGGGGCGTGATCTCGCGAGCTCTCATCGAACACTGACCTCGATGCCGTCGAGATGCATTCGTCCGCGAGCAGTCTTGATGGTGGTCGAACCGTCCGAGGGACTGAGTGTCAGCTTCACCCCGTTCTCGCTACCGGTGGAGCTCTTGACGCGTCCCACCACCGGAACGCGCGCGGTCAGTGCTGCATTGAGCAGACTCAGCAAAACTTCGGTCTCCTGCTCGTTGAGTTCGCGCTGATAAACACCGTTCGACGCGAGGGATTGCGCCGCGGCACTGCGCGTACGTTGCGCCGCCAACTGCTCTTCGCGCAGGCGGCGGATGCTGCCGTCGTTGCGGGCGACCTTGCTCGGCAAGCCGGGTGAGGGCGGGCGGCCGGTTTCGGCGAGTGTTCGCGCGATCTCGACCGGCGGTGCCTCCCACCACGAGCGTGAGTGCGAAATGATGTCGGCGTCCGGATGCACCATCGAGAGATGGCGTGGACGACCGAGGTCGAACACTGCCTGGAACAGAGCATGAGCTGCGTCTTCGGACGGCGTGGCGGCGAACCAGCCGGCGAGGTGCCGGAGCTGGCTCTCACGGCTGACGCCGCCGCGACGGGTTTCCGTGACGCGGCGAAGGAGCGCCAGAACCGCGGCGATCGCGCTCATCGTGCCCTCACGTAGACGCTCGGACTCGCTGATCCCCGATTCCGCGGAGACGAACCAGGCGGTCAATCCTCGCCAACGCGCAGCCCAGTCGTCTTCGCGTTCGGTGATCGGGACGAACACCCGTTCGTCACTGGCGGCGGCGAGGCGGATCATGCGATCGACCCCGGTGGATTCGACGTGCTCGATCGCTTCCTTGAGCTTGGGGGCGTAGCGAGCCAGATCGGAGCTGAACTCCCGCATGTGCGTGAGCAGAGCGTCCTTGTGCGTGAGGAAAGCCTGCGGAGTGATCTCCGTGGTCCGTACGAGGTCCCCGAGGGTCAGATAGAAGTGCGCGGCTCGATCAGCCATGTCGGAGAGTGTCGAGTCGAGGCGCTTGAGCTTGCGGAAGATCAGATCGCCGTCGGAGCTTCGGTTGGCCTCGGCGAGTTCGGACATGTCTGCGAGCAGGTCCGGCAGAGCGAGACGCGAGAGCGACGCCGAGTCCAGGCGTGCGGCGAGAACGTCTTCGACTGATCGATAGACCTGGTATCCGGCCTGACCGAACTGGTAGACGAAGTGGCGATTGCGGTACTCGGCCAGCGTGGCCGCGCGGGTGCCGTCGTAGCTGCGCTCGAGGATCTCCCACACGTGGAGCTGATCCAACAGGGGAGTGACCTCTGCTGCCGACAGATCGGCCGCCGGATCCGATCCACCGATCTTCTCGAGGATGTGCGCGACGGCTCCGGCATGCAGCAGGACGGTGTAGTTGGCGCGAGCATGGTCGAAGGCACGAAGTACCCAGAGGTACTCGGCCCGTTTTTCCGCGATCGTGAACGAAAACAGCTTCAGTCGATTGGTGTCGGCGTACGCGGCGTAATCGGGCGCACTCGTTTCTTCCACCATGACAGGGTAGGCGAGAGACGCCCCCTCTTTTTCCTACGGGCGATCCGTAGCAGGGGATGCGGCGCGTCGCCACTGCGATTCGTTCTCGATCATCCATGTGAGCAGGTGCTCGGCCGCCGCCTCGTCGGAGTCCGGGCCGACCAGCAGATCGGCGAACGCTTGGCTGGGGGCGACGATGCGGATGCCGTCGCGGGTGAGCAATCGGTCGAAGGCAGACGGTGAGAGGGGAGCGGTGATCCACACGTCACCGCCGGATTCCACACGCCGTAGTCCGAGAGCGTCGGCGAACTGATCGACGTTGTCGGCATGGAAGTGGGCACGTCGAGTGGGCGCGTACCGAGCAAAGGGTGCGGCGGCCACCGAGGCGGTACCGGCGTAGATGTGACCGCTGAGCTGACGCAGTTGATCGAAGAGTGCTTCCAACCCGTCCGGCGCGTGAAAGCCGTGAGGCGTCGGCGCTTTGGCCCCGGCCTCAGCCGCCCATTCACGAAGCATCTTCGGCCAGCGGACGTCACCGATTCCGCCGCGGGGGAGCCGGGTGACCAGTTCGCGATCCGACAGTGTCTGAACCACCCGGTAGGTTGCTCCCGTCGATGCACCGGCCAGGCGCACCAAGGCAGTGATCGCCAGTGGCGCCGCGAAATCGGCAAGCGCACGCACGACGCGAGCTGACGGATCACCCGTCAGCTGTCCGGAAGGACGTCCGGGCCCCCGCCACGGATCGGCGTCGGCTCCGCGTCCACGCACCCAGACGGCGGGTCGATCAGCGGTCAACGACACGTTGCCCGTGGCGTCTGCGTACGAGATCGCGTGGGAATCGAGCTGCCGGCGGACCGGCTCGGACAGATATTTTGCGCACACGAAGCCGGGTTGACCGGTGGGGAAGCGATCGGCGATACCGGGAACGTCGCTGCTCAGGACACCGTGAGCGGCGTAGACGCCGAATTTGGCCACCGCGCCGTCAGGGGAGCGGAGGTCGAGTCGGAGTGGCGCCTCGGACAGGTCGGGGGAGCGCTGTGTCGACAAAGACCAGGTAGGAGGCAAATTTTCTTCGATGACGGCAACCGATCGCCGAAAAATGTCGATCGGCCGTTCCGGTTCCGACTCAGATTCGCTCATGTTCCAATGGTATCAATATCTGTCAACGACGGAAACACACGATTTTCCGAATAATGTTCGCCCTGACAGCCTCGCGACAACGGTGGTCGCTTTCGCCGAGAAACTCACTACCTACACAACTTCAAATTCGAAATTGCCGAGACCGATCAGCGTTGCTTCGGCATGATCAGGGGAGCGACGACGGCGAGCAGTAGTGCGGGGATCAGGAAGCTCGCGGCAGGCGAAGAGTCGTAAATCGGTGTCAGGGCCAGGGGAGCAAGAGCGGCGCCGCCGAAGCGCATCGCTTGGACGACGGACACGGCGCCGCCACGGTTCGGCCCCGCGGATCCGAGGACCGCCGCGTTGACGCCGACCAGCACGAACTGGCTCGCGACGCCTGCGACAAACCATGCGATCGCGATCACCGGCACCAAGCCGGCAAGGCCGACGACGGAGACCAGAACTGCTCCGCCCAGGGCGCCGATCATCACGGAGGAGCGTGCGCCGATGCGATCGATGAGGATTCCGATGCGCCGGGCCGAGAGGATGCCGGCCACGCCGAAGACGGTGAGCAGTAGGCCGCGGACGGTGGGGGACAGCCCGAACTCGTCTTCGAAGCGGAAGGCAAGCAGGAAGCTCAGTCCACCGAGGGCGCCCCAGCCGAGCAATGCAGCGATACCGATGCGGAGCACTTCAGGGCGTAGTGCGTCGCGAAGGCGTGCAGGAGTAGTCGCTGCCGGTGCGTCGGACTTCGGAAGTCCGACGGCTCCCAGGATGCCCGCGACCACTGCGATGACGAGAAAGGCCAGACGCCAGTCGAATTCGGCCGCCAGTCCGCCGATCAACGGAGCCGACGACTGCCCTGCGGCCTGGAATGCGCCGAAGGCTCCAAGGGCTCGACCCAATCGGGCCTGCGGAGTTGCGGCCGCCAACGAAGCAAGCAGCAGCGGCGTGGTGAATGCGTTCGCGGAGCCCTGCAGTACCCGGGCGGCAAGGAAGATCTCGAGTGTCGGGGCGAGGAAGCATGCCAACGACGCGAAGACATAGACGCCGTATGCGATGCGCACCGTCCGGACCTTGCCCCACCGTGTCCCGAGCGTCCCGGACACCAACATCAGAGCGGCGAAGGGGAGCAGGTACGCGGTGAGGGAAGAGGCGGCCGCCGACGGGCCGACCCCTAGATCGTCACCGATCTCGGGGAGGATCGAAGCAACCACGCCGCCGCCGAACGGGCCGAGGAACCCGCCGGCGTACAGCGCGATCAGTTGAAGCCGGAGGCGCAGTGGGCGCTGCGTACTTCCACCTTCTTCTGGAGTGTTCTTGCTCACAGTCCGAAGCTGCCGGGGCCTCGCCGTCTGAGGTAGCGCTCGAATTCCGCGGCGATGGCGTCGCCGTCGATCTTGGAGATTGCTTCGCTGATGTCGGTTTCGGCGTCTCCCCGTTCTTCCAGGGTGCGCACGTATTCGCCGATTTCCTCGTCGTCCGCGGTCATTTCGTTGACCGCTTCCTCCCAATCCTCCGACTGAGCCGGGAGCTCCCCGAGTGGGACCTCGATGTCGAGAACATCCTCGACTCGTTGAAGTAGGGCCACTGTGGCCTTCGGGTTGGGTGGCTGCGAGACGTAGTGCGGAACCGCCGCCCAGAACGAAATAGCGGGTACACCAGCACGAACGCACTCGTCCTGAAGAACCCCGGTGATGCCCGTCGGGCCTTCGTACCGCGTCTGTTCCAGGTTGAATCGGGCGGCGGATTCACTGCTGTAGGCCGTGCCCGTCACCGGGACCGGCCGGGTGTGCGGAGTATCGGCGAGCAGGGCGCCGAGGATGACGACCGTCTTGACGTTCAGCTGGTCGATCAGCTCGAGCAGATCCTCGCAGAAACTGCGCCACCGCATGTTGGGTTCGATCCCGCGAAGCAGGACGATGTCGCTCTCGCTGCCAGGAGGCGAACAGACCGACAAACGTGTTGCCGGCCAAACGATTTCGCGAGTGACACCGTCGACCTGCCGGACCGTGGGGCGGTTGACCTGATAGTCGTAGTAGTCCTCTGAATCGAGTTCGGCGAGCGGCTGGGCATCCCAGATCAGCTCGAGATGTTCGACCGCACCGCTGGCTGCGTCACCGGCGTCGTTCCAGCCCTCGAAAGCTGCAACGAGGATGGGATCACGTAGGACAGGGATGTCGCCCTCGAGGCGGTCGCTGCTGTCGACGGCAAAGCCGTCAGGGCTCTCGAAGGCCGCGGAATCATCGAAATCGACCGGGCCGTCGGGAGTGACGGGGAACTCACTTGGACTCACCCACCCAGCCTACGGCCAGAGCTTGTCGGTGCGCCCACTACTCTGGACGGCATGTCTGCCCCATTTAACTCTGCCCTGCTTGATGCGCTGAAACAGCGCGTTGTCATCGGCGACGGAGCGATGGGCACCATGTTGCAGGCCGCGGACCTCACCCTGGACGACTTCCTCGGCCTCGAGGGGTGCAATGAGATCCTCAACGACACCCGTCCCGACGTGCTCAAAGACATCCACCGTGCGTACTTCGCCGCTGGTGCCGATGCCGTCGAGACCAACACCTTCGGTTGCAACCTGCCCAACCTCGCC
>NZ_LPNQ01000082.1:0-421 GCF_019266085.1 Rhodococcus sp. FH8
CGGCAGTGCGCCGCTCAGCTTCGCTGGTGTACTCGCGGGAGTACAGCAGTTCTTCGGCGAGGATACGGTTGTAGCGTTCGACCTTCCCGTTATGTTTCGGGGTGTACGGCTTGATCCGGTAGTGCCGCGCTTCGCGTAATGAAACGGTGAAATCTGCTGCCCGGTAGCATGATCCGTTGTCGGTGATCACGCGCTCGATACGGGTGATGCCATGCGCCGCGAAGAAGACGCGGGCGTTGTTCATGAAATCGATGGCTGTTGCTGCGGTTTCGTTGTCGCGGGCTTCGGTGTACGCCAGGCGGGTGTTCCCGTCGATCGCGGAATGCAAATAGGTGTACCCGACCCGGGCTTGCTTGTTCTTCGTTTTCCGGCGTTGCGATCGTTTGGCCTGCTCGGAGCCGCGGCCGTGGGCACGCCACCC
>NZ_LPNQ01000082.1:496-4671 GCF_019266085.1 Rhodococcus sp. FH8
ATACCCATTTCGGCGGCGACGTGGGCGATCGGGCGGTCGTGACACCGCTCGATCAGGCGTCGTCTTCCCTCGACGGTGAGTGGAGCATTACGGTGTGTCACAGGGCTGGTCCTTCTTGGTCGAGAACGGCTATGTCGCAATTCCTATTCTCGCGCCGAGGACCAGCCCGTCTACTTCAGTCCCGCGTCATCAACGTCCGTACCCGCAACAGCTAGACAACGGCCTCTGTGCAGGAGGAGCCACGCCCGATCGACGTCGCTGTAATCGCTATGGGTCAGAGCGCCGTCTACGACGTCCAATCCGCCTTGTGGGTTTCCGTCTTCGACGGAAAGAGCACAGGCGAACACTGCGGCTGCAGCCCGTTCCGATGGCGCCTTGGCGTCCTTGACCAGTTTTTCGAGCGCGTCAATGTTGGCGTCACCGCCCAGAATGTCGTGCGCTGCAGCATAAAATCGCCACCCCCACGTGGTCGAGCTTCGGCATTCCGCGAGGTCCGGTGCCGGATCCTTAGTACTTTTGGCCAGCGCGTCAACCGCCGTGCGCGGTGTCAGGTGCCTCAGCCGCATTTTGATCAACAATGCGATGGCTTCGTGGGGTTCCAGTTTCGTCACTGGCGAGTTCGGGTGGGGGGCCACCAGGCGCGGCGTCAACATCGCATAGCGGTAACGATCAGTCGACAACACATCTGCACTACCCCACGCAGTCCCTTCCCATTGTGAGTGGATTCGGCCTTTGGTCGCGATTTCCAGGAGGTCTCCTATGTGGTGTTTGTCGACAGTTGAATCAACGCGGACCAGAATCTTGGCACCTTTGCCGGTACTTTTAACTGAATCCTGTGTCACATGAACCCAATACGATTTTTCGGTGGACTCCTCATGCAGGAACAGGATGAACGGCACAGAGTATTCGAGCCAATACTTCAAATGCTCACTGTTGGTATCACGGAACCACCATCCAACAAGTTTTCCGTCCGCATCGAATTCCGGATAATCGAACCACGTGTCCCCGTTCTTCACCTGACCAGCGATGAGTGCACCAGAATCAATGCCTGTTGCCGTCCGCGGCTGCAGAAAGACATCTGTACCGACTTCGCCGGCAGGGTTGGGGGCTACGTGCCAATTCAATTTCGTGAACTGGTAGCCGATGGCTAATTCCCCAATGTTTCCGGTTTGGACGGTACTACTGGCTTTTATCATTGTTTCGCCTCATCTGCCGCGTTCCCTGATGGTTCCTGTCTATAGACAATCACAACCTGCGTGTATGTCCCCGGCACCGGGTGCGGCGGGGACATACACGCAGGTGAATGCATGTTTTTGTCGGATATCGAGGGTAGGTTTGGAGGTGTCCAATTGCTGACGGGCGGACTGACTACCTGCCCCACTGTTAGGTCGGAGATTCGAAGTGACGTTGACGATTTCGCACACTGCCGCGGATGGAACGCTAATTGACGGGACCTCTCGCGGTGATGGTTCCGGAGATGTATTGGCGGCGCACGGGTGGAGGTGGTTTCGCAGTATCGGTTTCTGGGGGATCCGGAGCAGTAGGGATCGGGCTCCGAAGGTTCGCCTGATTGAGTTGACTGCAGAGGCGTTGCGCGCGAGTGGTTTCGATGTCGAGATTGATATCGACTCGACAGCGCGGCCGACGGCCGAGGTCGAGGCCGATCGCATTGATCGTCAAACTGCTCGGGTGGAAGCGCTCGCGCTGAAGGCGGGGCGCCGGTCAGAACAGGCGGAGTCGGCTTGGGAGGCAGAGCAGCGCGCGGCTGCCCAGCTTCCTCCTGGGGGTGAGCCGATCAAGGTCGGGCACCATTCGGAGGGGCGGCATCGGCGAGCGCTCAAGAAAGTCCATCAGCGCCTGGGACAGGCTGTGGCAGCCGAGGGGAATGCGGAGGAAGCACGTAGGCGCGCGGAGGCGACAGCGGTGACCACAGCGGCTCGCTACAGCCCGGTGACCGTGAAGAATCGGATCGACAAAATGCACGCAGAGCAGCGCGCGGACCAACGCGAGCTCGACGGTCACGAGCGGACGCTCTTCGTGGTGCGTGGCGTGAAGCTGATCGAGAAATTTCCTCCGGCCGAGGGCACCTACCGTCAGGCGTTGATTACCCGTATCGCCGAGCGGGCCGACCAGATCACCTATTGGGAAGGAATCCGCGCCCAGCAGATCGCGTCAGGTCAGGCCAACAATTTCGGGCCGGACACGATCGCGAAAGGAGATCTGGTCAGGTGCTCGGGTGTCTGGTATTCGGTGGTTCGGGTCAATAAGAAATCTGTCACTGTTCCGGCGAGGATTGGCGGCGATTGGACGGACACTATTCCGTATCACAAACTTGCTGGACACAGGCAGGCGAAGGAAGCCGAAACAGCTTCGGCCAGTTCATCTTCCATCAAGGAGGTTCGGTCGTGAACAGTCTCCGGGACGAGATTCACAGCGGAGAGTTTCGGCAGTCGCGCCACTATCCGGTTGCACGTTCCGTGGAACGTGTTGCTGCCCAAACATTTATGCGACTCCACCCCGAGACCGAGTGGCCACCGGTTAACGGCCACTTCGCGGACGTGTACCGCCTCGCCAGCTGGCGTCTGCTCACACCGCTCGAGACTGTCGCCGCTCTCGATTACGAAACTCTGACGGCGAGCTCGTGGGACGCTCTGCCGGACGATCAGCGCGAAGCCTGGTTCGAGCATGTGCGCGGCACCAATTCTCGTCTGTCACGCACCCGGATCGGCAGATTCACAGCCGAGGTGATCACTGCCCCTTAGCAGCTAAGACTACGGGAGGCCGGCGCTTTGCGTCGCCTCCTGTGTCTATGTCCCCGGCACCGGGTGTGCCGGGGACATAGACACAGGTCAAAGTGCCTTTTTGTCGTAGGCGTGGGGTAGCTTTCAAGTGTTCGTCAGTCCAATCCATCGGGTGAATCTGACCAGTTCGCCCACCGACCCAAAGGGGTTCCGTAATGCCAGCTTTCCGAATGACCAGCCCGTCCGATGTTGTCGCCGGTGCCGTGGCTATGGGTGGCCATCTTCCCGAGGACGAGTTGGTCATCATCACCCTCGATGTGCACCCGTGCAGGGTCGCCATGCTCCCCCTCCTCAATCTGCTCCCTGGCGTGTCGGAGGGAATTCTGAGTTCCTTGCGTGTGACACCAGCTCTGGAAGAGTGCCAATCGATGCTTGTGGTTGTCTTTGGCACGCTCGAACGGGGCAATGACGTAGCCGAAGCGCTCGAAACATTTCGGCCCGATTCAGTTCCGCCTGTGTTCGTTTTCACCGATGGTCTGGTACGTCAATGGACGGGCGCGGGATCACTTGCCGCACAGTCGGGTACACCTGTCGATCTTGCAGCACACCCACTGATCACCGAAGCGTTGTTCGAGGGCACAACGATTCTCAAGACCCGCAGCGAGATCCGAGCAGGGTTTACCGCCGCGCAGCACGGCCCGGAACGCGCTGCCGCGGCCTCACGGGCCTTCGGCGCCAAGCGCATCGTTCTACGCGCCATGGAGCCACAGCGAGCGGCCGATCGGGTATTCGATCTGGCACTTTCGCACTACCTGGACGGCACGTCACAGCACGGCATTACCGTTACCGATGAGCACGCAGCCGTTATTGCTGCTGCCATGCATGACGTGACGGTGCGCGATCTGTTGTTCGCACACATCGACGAAAACAATGCCGATGCAGCCGCCGAGGTAATGCGGCAGGTCGGCGCACTTTTACCCGAGGATTTGGCCGGTCCGCTCATGGTGTTCGCCGGAGTCTTCAACTGGGTCAATCGCCGCTCTGCGCTGGCACGTGAAGCACTGACGAGTGGCCGCCGACTCGACCCGTCCCACAGCTTCGGGAAAATGTTCGAGCAGGTTCTCGACAACGGTCTGCACCCCGCGATCTGGGAACAATTGCGGACTGCGGCAGTTCTGGCACATCAAACCCAGGCGCAGTAGATAACGAATCGGTGGCGCAATGCATTTCGTGACTGCGCCACCGATTTTCTTGCCCTGCGCCAATGGAGCCGAGCGACGATTCTCGTTTCGCCGCGATTTTCTAAATTGCGTTTTAGCGCAACGAAATACCCGCAACCCCGGCCGCGCAGCGGCGGGAATTTCCGTTACAGGGCGGCTTGCCGCCCGTGCGTCCGGGACCCGGGCGTAGCCCGGGTTACCCCTCCCGACGGTT
>NZ_LPNQ01000083.1:0-425 GCF_019266085.1 Rhodococcus sp. FH8
TCATCCGCGGCGATGACCTCGGGAAGAGCATGTCCCGATACCTGGTCGACCAGATCGAACACCATCCGCGGGTCACCGTGCACCGGCACACCGAGATTCGTGCGGTCCACGGCGAGAAATACCTCGAGGCAATTGCAGTCGAGGACAATCGCACCGGCGACCAGGACACGATTCGGGTGCGCGCCCTGTTCGTCTTCATCGGGGCGGTACCGCACACAGGGTGGCTTGCCGACGCGATCGCACTCGACGACCACGGCTTCGTCCTCACCGGTGTGGACGCGATCCACGCACGAGCGGACGGCAGCCTGCCAATCAACGGCGGCCTGTCCAGGACGCTCGAAACCAGCCTGCCCGGCCTGTTCGCGGCGGGCGACATCCGCCGCGGTTCGGTGAAACGAGTCGCATCCGCCGTCGGTGAAGGAGCG
>NZ_LPNQ01000083.1:433-61459 GCF_019266085.1 Rhodococcus sp. FH8
TCGACCGGAACGATCTCAAGCGCTATACCGATTTCATCGACGACAAGATCTACGACGTGATCCTGATCGGGAAAGCCTCCGCGAAAGCAAACTTGCGCGACGTGATCGAACCGTGGGACCTGCCGATCACCAAGGGATTACAGGAGAGCATCCACCGGTTCGAAAAACTCGACGAGGAGATCGAACTTCAACCGCTGCTCGATCAGCTCACGGCCCGCCCGCCCTTGGACGTGGCCCTCTCAGAGGAGACAGAGCAACGACTGCCGCTGATCGCAGGAGGGTTGAGCGTAGCGCTGGCGCAAACCTTCGCCACGGTCGAACCGGACCGCAAGAACCCCGGCACAGCCCAATGGACAGTCGCCTTCGAGATCTTCCACCTCCTTCTGTGATTACCACCCGTCCCGGCTGACAGCGCGTCCGAGTTCGAATATGCTGTGCGGCTGCGAAAATACCGGTGCGATTCAGAACTGCCTGTCAGTTGGCGTCGACAACGGAGGATTTCCGGCGAGAGGTGCGGTTTCCGCGCTCGATTCTCGAGCAGCGAGAACTCCAGTGAGGGACTCGATTACAGCCCTCAGATCTTCTGCCGTGAGCGAGTTCGGCTTACACGCCGAACCTCTGACACCGGTAGTCCGCGTGGCCAGGCGGCGAGCAGAACTTGTCGATCGCCGATCACTCCTTCGGCTCATCTGAGAACCTTTCGTCTTCACTTTCTCGATCCCCGCATCGGGCGGGCCCTGAGCACTTCTGGGCGCGCACAGCTCAAGGCCCGGCAAGGAGACCAGTGAGGGTGATATGGCCTTGCCTTGACGAACACCCGCCCGATTGTTTGCCCCCTCGAACGGAACGGGTGCCCCCGACCCGACGAAGGTTATTGCGCACTGCTTGTAGACGACAGGGTCGAAAGTCCCAGTTCCATTGTGATGAGCAAGCTTTGACGGTAGCCGAAGTGTTCTCCCTTACAGCCGGTTCGGTGTGTGCACGAACACCGACATCGTTCGCAGCGACTCCGACGAACGAGCACCCGCGATGTTCGATGCCCGATCCACCCGCAAACATCGGGAAAAGACCTATTTTGCAAAAGCATTCGGAACAGACGTCTGCAAACCAAATACCAGGCACGGGCCACCTTTCCAGGCACCGCGGCTACTGCGCCGCTAGCGTGACGACCAAGATGTTCACCTTGCCATGCAAACGGCCATGTCACTTCTTGGCATCGAAGGCGACTGAACATGATTTATACCGATCGCACTGTTTATGGTTGAAGATGTGCGGACGACATGAACGTCTACTTCGCACGGATAGTGGGTCATCGGTGTTGTGTGCTCAATGCCGACGTCGGTCATACGCCCCGACTCGCACACGCAGAGTCGGGGCTCCGGCGGATCCGTTGCCGCGCCGCCGCTACTGACGAAGTGCCGTACCGCGCCGCCCGCTTCGAATCGAGGCCGAAGGCGGCCACCGCTTTTGTCGGGACCAGGCAAAGCAGCGATCTTCAGGGACCGGAACACTTCCCCAAAGCTTCTGGCACTCTCGGTTGCAGAGTGCTAATTCGTGTGGTTATCATGTTCTCGCACAGTAAGTTCGGTCAACCGCCACAGTGGCGGTGACTTTTCTTTTCACGACATGGGAGGTGTGTTGCTGTGCTTCGTTTCGATCCTTTCACCGACATCGACGCGATCACCAAGTCCGTACTCGCCGCGGGAACCGGCAACGGACGCAGTCCACGGCTCATGCCGATGGACCTCTACAAGGTCGAGGACCAGTACGTCCTGCACGCCGATCTTCCCGGCGTCGACCCAGGATCAGTGGACGTCCGCATCGACGGCTCGACCCTGACGTTGACCGCGCACCGCACCGCCCTCTCCGAAGAGGGTGTGAGCTGGCTGGCGAGTGAGCGTTTCGCTGGAACATACAAACGGCAGCTGTCCATCAGCGACGACATCGACGCCCAACAGATCGAGGCCTCGTACGACAACGGCGTGTTGACGGTGACGTTGCCGATCGCAGAGAAGGCGAAACCGCGGAGGATCGAGGTCTCCTCCGGACCACCCTCCCGAACCGATAACGCCGGATCGACAACACAGGTGCAGATCGAAGCCTGATCCGCCTGGCCCGAACACCGCTTTGATGGTGGGGTGACTCCCGAGGACACGCGATGGGTTCTCGGGCCTCACCCACCATCGTTTCGATCTCCCACTGCACACCCGTGGCGCACACCGGTACATCCACCACACGAAAGAATCAGCGCGAGAACCCTTTAGCTGCCATGACTGCATCCACTATCCCCCCGCACGAACAATCCGACAACACCGACAACACCGAATCCCGCGCGCACACTCCACCCGATTGGTGGGATCACCACCGTCCGATCACCAGCGATGAATACAGCGACATGGCGTTGATGCTCGGTGCACTCTCGATACTGACGTTCTGGATGTTCGGCCTCGGCATCCTCCTCGGTGCCGCCGCCATCGGAACCGCCCTGGCAGCGCGCCGACCCGACACCCCCGGACGCGATCTGGGCGACAACACCGCCGGCGTGGTCGGGATCCTCACCGGCATTGCCGGAATCGCCTTCGGCGCCGTCTTCCTCACTGCAGCACTACCCCACCTGTAGAAAAACCGAATTTTGCACTAGTGGAATCGAATTGGTGCTTGTAGCAGGATCTCACAAGATCTGAAATCCGTCCCACCTTCAGGCGATGGCGGCAGCCACTATCCCCGCGCCATATCGACGAATTTCGAGAGGTGAAGTTGGTGCGCCACAGTGATTGTCGCGGTCGGGCCGTTACGGTGCTTACCCAGAATCAGGTCGGCTTCACCGCCACGGGGATCGTCTCGCTCGGTCGCGTCGGGGCGGTACAGCAGAATCACCATGTCGGCGTCCTGCTCGAGCGATCCGGACTCACGAAGGTCGGCGACCTGCGGACGCTTGTCGGTTCGCTGCTCGGGACCACGGTTGAGCTGACAGATCGCGACAACCGGAACTTCGAGCTCCTTCGCCAAAAGCTTTAGGCTACGTGAGAATTCGGAGACTTCCTGCTGACGGGACTCGACCTTTTTACCGGAGCTCATCAGCTGGAGGTAGTCGATGACGATCAGGCGAATGTCGTGTTTCTGCTTGAGCCGCCGCGCTTTTGCGCGAATTTCCATCATGGTGAGGTTGGGGGAGTCGTCGATGAAGAGCGGCGCCTCGCTGATCTCACTCATACGACGCGCGAGCTTGGTCCAGTCGTCGTCGGTCATCTTTCCGGAGCGCATGTCGCCGAGCTTGATCTTTGCCTCTGCGGACAGCAGACGCATGACGATCTCGGTTTTGCTCATTTCCAACGAGAACATGACGCTGGCCATGCCGTGCGTGATGGAGCAGGAACGCAGGAAATCCATTCCGAGCGTGGAATTGTGCGTCGGGACCATCGAATGACCGGCCAGGTACATGTGGTCGGCGTTGTCGACCTCGACGCAGCGAACCGGAACACTCGCAATTGGTCGAACATCGACAATGTAGCGCGATCCGCTGCGCGTAGTGCTTTTACTCGCTCGACGCTCCTTGTGCAGCATCGCTTTCCGCGTAAGACCGAACACTTCGTCATCAGTCGAGAAGGTCAAGGTGAATGCAGTCGACGAAGCCTCGGTGCGACCGTTGACTCGCTTTGTGCTCATTTGGCAGCGATAGCCAAGACTGACCACTAATTCCTGGGCGTCGCGGACGAGGCGCTCGTTGGTTACCGAAAACTGAACGGAGCCACCGGCAGTCACAGTTCCATCAGTGTCGAGAAGTCCCGCAAGAACCGCACGACGCTGCGCCTCGGACCCACGGAGATACTGGACAGGGATGTGCTTGTTGCCCAGAACACCGACCGTACGTAGGCGTCCTTGAACCGTGCCGTACTCATTGCGGCACTTCTGGCACAGTCGCAGCCCGATCGAAGGTCCACCACAGTGTGAACAAGTTGGCGCAGGTACAGGGTCAGACATGAAACGTGCTTTGCCGCCGCATGATTGACCGCACGTTCGCACGTGACTGGTGAACGGCACGAAGCTCTTTCCGCACACAACGCAATCGCGCGGAGCGACGGGATCTTCCGGGGCTAATTGAAGGCTGTAGCGCAAATGCGCCGACTTGGACGGAACTGCAACCAGGCCTTCGGCCTCGATCAACATGATGATCTCAGGATCAGCAGTGGTGAATTGTGCGCAGGCAGTAGAACCGTCACCTAGCCAAGCGCCAAGTGTGTAGGGCGGGACAAGGAGATCCTGCGTTGGTAGGTCGAGCGGCTTGGCATTCACGACAGAGTGATTAACGCGGCCATCCGCCGTTGCGCATCGCACCGTCGATGCGATCTCCGCCGTGGTTCGGACCTCGGCGAATGTCTTTTGATTCTTATAGCGGTTGTAACCTGTCTTGGCGTTCTGCGCTGAACGGCGCGAAGCACGCGTCTCCGTCAACCACTGATGCTGCTCGTCGGCCACCAACACTGTTCCATCGGAAAACTCGACCTCGTAGCAAGGACGGTCAACCATCACGTCGGTAGCGGCAACAACCCGCGTCGGCTTGCCGTGGTTGTCGATCAACAGATCGCCGACAGCAACGTCACCCATCGTGGTCCAGCCACTGGGCGTCGCGAGGGGAGTATCGAGGGCAAGCGCCTTGCCCACACCAGGACGGGCCGCGACGATAATCATCTGACCAGCGTGAAGGCCGTTGGTGATCTCGTCGAGATCCTTGAATCCGGTGGGCACACCGAGGGAAATTCCGCCGCGGCTGGCGATGGAGTCGATCTCGTCCATCGTGGGCTGGAGGAGCTCGGTGAGGGGTACGAAGTCCTCGGTGGTTCGACGCTCGGTGACCTCGAAGATCTCGGCCTGCGCGCGGTCGACAACCTCGGCCACGTCCTGGCCCTCGGTGCCGGCGTAGCCGTACTGGACGATGCGCGTACCGGCGTCGACCAGACGACGCAGCACGGACTTCTCGGCCACGATCTCGGCATAGAAGGCGGCGTTGGCGGCTGTGGGCACTGTCTGGGTCAGCGTCACCAGGTAGGCAGCACCACCGATACGGCGGAGCTCACCTCGACGGTCGAGCTCGGCGGAGACCGTCACCGGGTCGGCGGGCTCGCCACGGCTGTAGAGGTCCAGGATCACGTCGTAGACGGACTGGTGAGCGGGCCGGTAGAAGTCACCCGGGCGCAGTACCTCGAGGACGTCAGCGATGGCGTCCTTGCTCAGCAGCATGCCGCCGAGCACCGACTGCTCGGCAGTCATGTCCTGAGGTGGCTGGCGTCCGAACTCCTGGTCGGGCTCGGCCTCGGGAGGGCCCGGGTAGTCCGGCCCCGAGAAGTCGGAAGGTCCTCGATCATCTACAACAGCCACAAGCGAGACCTTCCCGTAAAACACTCGACGACACTGCCAGAAACCGCAGCGCCCTCATCATTTGTACCTGCCCCCACCGACATCCCCTAGCCGCATTCGGCCGGGCTGTAGATAGACGCCGAGATGACGTTAGGGACTAGTAGGTCCGCATACAAACCGGACTGTGGATAAACCTGTGGATGCTTTGTGGAAACTCCCGCCCCACGGTGTGCACCGCCTGTGGAGCATTTGGGGACTACTTTGCATAGTAACTACATAAGACCAGGTAGATGGCTATCCACAATTTCACAGGCCTGTTGATGAAAATAGTTTTTCCACAGTCGGCGCGTCGGTGTGTCGGGCGTGTTGCCTCGCCCGATTCGCCACTGATCACCAAGTCGAACATCACAGTGTGAGAGTTATCCCCAGGTCCGATTCGGGACGCTGTCAGGCGGCACACCGCACCCCGAAACAAAACGTCGGGCCCCGCACACCGAAGTGTGCGGGGCCCGGCGAGACGAACAGTCGACTATGCGCCGACGACGTTCAGGTTGAACTTGGCAACCACATCGGGGTGCAGGTTCACGACCACGGCGTGCTTGCCCGTGTTCTTGATGTGAGCCTTCGGCAACACGATGGAGCGCTTGTCGACAACCGGTCCACCGGCAGCCTTGATCGCAGCAGCGACGTCAGCGACGGTAACCGAACCGAAGAGCTTGCCCGAGCCACCGGCGGTCTTGACCGTCAGCGTTACGGACTCGAGGCCCTCGATAGCTGCCTTGAGCTCCTTGGCGTGATCCAGGCCGCGCACAGCGCGCGCTTCCTGTGCACGACGGATGCCCTCGACCTGCTTCTCGGCGCCACGGGTGGCGACGATTGCCAGTCCGCGGGGGAGCAGGTAGTTACGGCCGTAGCCGTCCTTGACCTCCACGGTGTCGCCAGGCGCACCGAGGTTGTCCACGTCAGCGGTGAGGATGAGCTTCATGTTCTTTCCTCCCTTTCCTTAGCGAGCCACGGTGGCGTAAGGCAGCAGTGCTACCTCACGTGAGTTCTTGACGGCAATGGCAACGTCGCGCTGGTGCTGGACGCAATTGCCGGTGACACGGCGAGCACGGATCTTTCCGCGATCGCTGACGTACTTACGAAGCAACGTCGTGTCCTTGTAGTTGATCTGCGTGTTCTTCTCTTTGCAGAAGGTGCAGACCTTCTTCTTCATAACCTTGTCGCGCAAGGGCGGCTTCGGCATGTCTTTGCTCTTTTCTGGATGTTCCTGATCAGGTACGGATCAGAAGGGCGGTTCGTCGCTGCCCGCACCACCGAAGGAGCCCGAAGCCTGAGGCGCACTGCCCCAAGGATCGTCTCCACCCGAAGGTGCAGCGCTCGGACGTCCGCCACCCGATCCGCCGGAGGAACCGCCGAAGTTGCCGCCTCCACCGCCGCCACCACGGTTGGCCTTGTTGACCTTTGCCGTGGCGTACTTCAGTGAAGGACCGATTTCATCGACTTCGAGCTCGACGACAGTTCGCTTTTCGCCCTCGCGAGTTTCGTACGAACGCTGCTTGAGCCGGCCGCTCACGATTACTCGTGAACCACGGGTCAAGCTCTCCGCGACGTTCTCGGCTGCTTCGCGCCAGATGTTGCAACGCATGAACAGCGCATCGCCGTCTTTCCATTCATTGGAATTACGGTCGAAGGTGCGGGGCGTGGAAGCAACCGTGAAGTTTGCAACCGCGGCACCCGCCGGGGTGAAACGAAGTTCAGGATCAGCCGTCAGGTTTCCGATGACGGTGATGATGGTGTCGCCAGCCATGTGGTTCCTCCTGCATTGATGTAAGACCGTTGGGCGCGAGAGTAGAGCTCGCTACCGACAGTAATTACTTGTTGTGGCGCAGAACCTTCGTGCGCAGAACCGACTCGTTCAGACCGAGCTGACGATCGAGCTCAGCGACGGTGGCGGGAGTGGCGTTGATGTCGATCACCGCGTAGATACCTTCAGCATGCTTCAGGATCTCGTAGGCGAGACGACGCTTACCCCAGACATCGACCTTGTCGATCGTGCCGCCGTGCTGGCGCACAACATTGAGGAACGTATCCAGTGAAGGAGCGACAGTGCGCTCGTCCAGGCTGGGGTCAAGGATGACCATCAATTCGTAATGACGCATAAGACCTCATCACCTCCTGTGGACTAAGTGAAAACGGCCACGGACTATCCGTGGCAGGAGGGTCGTTGCGTCAGCAACCCTCGTAGGTTACACGAGGGGCCTTGACCAGGGAAATCGTCCCGGCCCTCCGGGAAGACCGCCAGGTCGATGCGCGACGCGTGGTGCAGACGCATCACCCCGCGAGCCACTGCGCCCCCTAGGGTGAGAATCATGCGAACAGACCGCAAGACCCCGGCGTCGATCCTGGCGTTGGTCGTCGGATTGTGCGGGCTGACGATGGCGCTGGGCTATTTCAACAAGGCCAGATGCGGCGGTGCACCGTTCGCGCCCGACGGACGAAGCCTGAACTTCGACGTCAACAAGAACATCGACGTCTGCTACTCCGACATTCAGTTGCTCTGGCTCGGACGAGGTATCGATCAGCATCTGTTCCCCTTCGTCACCGGAGGGATAACGCCCGAAGGATTCCTGACCGGCGGAACCGTCGAATACCCGGTGCTCAGCGGAATTCTGATGTGGCTGGGCGGTATCGGCTCACACACCGACACCGATTTCCTTCTGCACTCGGCCCTGATCCTGGCTCCTTTCGGACTGCTCACGGCGTGGATGCTCGGCAAGATGAGCGGCGCGTACGCGCTCGTGTGGTCGGCGACTCCGCCCCTGGTTCTGTACGCATTCCACAACTGGGAGCTCCCGGTGGTGGCCACCAGCGTCGGCGCGATCTTCCTGATGACGTTCGAGCGGATCCCGCTGCGAACTCGCGCGGTTCTGGCGGCCGTCATCCTGGCGATCGGTTTCTGTTTGAAGCTGTACCCGGGAATGTTCGTGCTGCCGCTCATGGCCTACGTGCTTCTACGCGGCACCGAAGGCAAGCGCTACGACGTTCGTGGAGCGCTGATGACGGCGGGCGCGGCGATCGTCACCGTCGTCCTCGTCAACCTGCCGTTCGCCCTCATTTCCTACGAAGGCTGGCGCGCGTCGTTCAGCTTCCAGGAGAAGCGAAGCGCGGACATCACCACCAACTCGGTGTGGTTCTGGGGTTTGCGCCCGTTCTACGGTTTCGGAGTTCGCGAGCTCAACGCCGACTACGACGCACTGGTGAGCATCCTGTCTCCGGTGATGATCCTGTTGTCATTCGCGCTCGCGATGTATCTGGGTTGGCGCCGCTACGTCCGCGACGGCTACTTTCCGTGGATTGCAGTCAGTGCCGCGATGCTGTGCGGATTCGTGTTGCTGCACAAGGTCAATTCACCGCAGTACACACTGTGGATCCTGCCTTTCCTCGTACTGTTCAAGATCCGGTGGTTCTGGATCGTCGCCTATCTGGTCGCCGACGCTGCGTTGGGTATCGGCATCTTCCGGTACTTCTACCAACTGGACATGAATCTCGATCCGAGCAAGTACGAAGCCGTCGTCCAGGCGAGTGTGTGGGGCCACGTCGTCCTGCTCGCCGTGTTCTTCTTCTTGTTCCTGCGAGTCCCGTTGCGGTATCCGCTTGCCGGTGGGACCGATCAGATTGCGAACTCCGACAACAACCTTCCGACTCACTCACGGGAGCACGCCTGATGACTGCATCATGGTTCGAATCACCGACGCTGACCGGTGATCGTGTCCGACTCGAACCCCTGGGCGTCGCGCACACCGACGCTCTGCTCGCTGCTGCCGACGACCCGGCGATCTTTCGTTGGACCGCATCGCCCATCACCGATCGGGAACAGGCACAGAAGTACATCGCTGCAGCAACCGACGACCCTAATCGGATCGCCTTTGCGCAGGTGAACATCGTGACGAACGCCGTGGTCGGCACCACGTCCATGTACCAGATCGACCCGGTAAACCGCAGTCTTGCAATCGGATACACGTGGTTGTCGCGATCGGTTCAGGGAACCGGGATCAATCCCGAATCGAAGCTGCTCCTGCTTCGTCACGCCTTCGACCAGCTCGAAGCCGTACGCGTCGAGTGGCACACGGACGAGTTCAACGAACAGTCCAGGGCCGCGATCGCAAAGCTCGGCGCCCAGTTCGAGGGCCTGCTGCGCAAGCACCGACGCCGTGTCGACGGCAGTTGGCGTACAACAGCGCTGTTCGCGATGACCGACGACGATTGGCCGACCATCGCACCTCAGCTCGAGACACGTACCCGAAACTAGCCATCACCTGCACTCTTCGACGAAGTCCATGCCAAGATTCACCTCATGAGCGATCAGGGTGGGTACGGGTACCAGGGCAATCAGAATTGGCAACCGGCTCCGTACGGGCAGCCCGATCCGTACGGCAGGCGGCCGACGAACACACTCGCGGTACTCGCCCTCGTCTTCGCGTTCCTCATCGCGCCGTTGGGGATCGTCTTCGGGCACATCGCTCGCGGCCAGATCAAACGGACCGGCGAAGAAGGCGACGGACTCGCCCTTGCCGGACTGATCATCGGCTACATCTTCACCGCACTCGGCATCCTGGCCGTGATCGTGTGGATCGCGTTCTTCGGGCTGCTCGCCGCCGCTTTCGGCAACGCCGCCAATGAAGCGAGTTCGCGGAGTCTCACCTATACGACGCCGTACTCGTACTCCACGACCACGACTCGGGCGCCGAGTGCACCCACCACAGCGCCGAAAACGACGACGCCCCCACGCGTCACAACCTCGATCGGACCAGCGCCGACCGTCTCGGGCACCAACCGTCAGGGTTTCATCTCCGGCGGCCCCAGCTGCAACTCCACCAATCCTGCCGTCGCCATCGCCGTCACGACCGGATCACGAATCGTCATCTGCGAAACCGGAGTCGGGCGTTACTACTACAAGGGTCAACGGCTGAGCGACGGCGCCACCATCGAACTCGACGATCCGACGCCCACCGGCAACGGATTCACCGTCACCAACAAGGACGTGACGTACAAGCTCACCTCCGCCGGACTGGTGATCACCGGCAGCGGAGGCGAGCTGGGTCGGGAACCGGCGCTCGAGTTCTGGATGAACTGAAGCGCGTCAGCCGGCACACGGATCCTGATAGGGAACACCGGGCAGGTACCGCTCCCATTCGGCTTCCGTGATGGGAGATCCTGCTGTGCGGCACAATCGATCAACGACGCCGTCGGGGTCGATTCCCCACAAGCGAACGGTCTTGTCCGACCCGCTACCCGCGATCATGTCACTCTCGCCGGCGAACTGAGCGTCGTTGACGCGACCCGGGTAGGCGGACAGCGTCGCAAATCGTGTTGCCTGCGAGGGAGTCTCGATGTCCCAGAGCCAGACGGTTCCGTCGCCGACACCGGCAGCGAGCCGATCACCGGCGCGGTTGAACGAGATCGAATAGATTGCGCCCTCGGGGCCGACGAGACGAGCGAGTTCCTCGGGTGCCGACGGTGTGCGTACGTCCCACACGGCGACACCGTGATCCGCACTTCCAGCGGCCAACAGCGTTCCGTCGGCGCTGAAAGACACTGCTAATGCGTAGCTTTCGAATCCACCCACCGTCGCCGCCACCCGGGGCGACGCTGCGTTCGACACGTCCCACAGATCCACTTCGTTCTTGGCGTTCGCGATCGCCAAGATGTCGGTGCCCGGTTGAAATGCCATCATCTGCGGGTAAGAGCCGACATCGGTCGACGACAGCAGCTTCGGTTCCGATGGATCGGAAACGTCGACCAACGCAATGCTGTTGTCGTCCTGCGAGGACACCGCCAGCAGATCTCCGGCGGGATTCAACGCGACGACCGCCACGATGCCCTTCACGTACACCGCGGGTTCGCTGTAGATCCGTGGCGACGCCGGATCACTCAGGTCCCAAAGATAGGCACCGCCGCCGCCGGTGCCGCTCACAGCCAGGTTCCCGTCTGCCGACACCGCCGATGCACCGCTGAAAGAGTCGGCCCCTTGCGGTTTCAACTCCGGCATCACCGCGGGGCGATCGAGATCCTCGGTGTTCCACGCCAACATCGCGCCACCCCTGGCACCGACGCCGGCCACCAGACGCGAGCCGTCCGCGGCAAAGGGACTGGTGAAGATCGTGTCCCGAGCTCCCGCCCAGACCGGACCCGGAAGAGCCCACACGCGAGTCACACCGTTGAGTCCCCCGGTGACCAGATTGCGGCCGTCATCGCTGTAGTCGACGGTGGTCACCGCCCCACTGTCCGGAAGTGTTTCGATCAATGCCCCGGTTCGGGGGTCCCACACGCGCACGGAGTTGTCGGAACTTCCTGCGGCAAGACGTGTTCCGTCTTTGCCGTAGTTGAGTTCGTTGACGTAGCTGGAAAATCCCGTCAGTGCCGGCAGGGGAGTGGGGCGCGCCGGATCGCTCATGTCCCACCGAACCACCTCCCTGCCAGTGGTTCCCGCCGCGAGCTCGCGTCCGTCCGGACTGAAGGCGACGCCGAGGTAGTGGACGGTGGTGCCGTTGGGCTCGGTCGCGAAGATCGGCGCCGATTCCTCACCCCACTTCGCGACGTCCCACACGCGCAGAGTCGCTTGACGCCCGCCCGTCACGAGGAAACGTCCGTCGGGGCTGAACGTCGCGGTGACAATGCCGTCAGCTGGATGCGGAAGAGCAGGCAAAGCAACGGCATTCGTGGAGGTGTCGATGTTCCATCGCAGGACGTCGGGCGTCGAGGTACCGGCGACCAGCTTGGTTCCGTCTGGGCTGAACTCCATGTCCTGCACTACGCGTTCACCGTCGACGGGAAGTGTTCCACGGACCGGATTCTTCGGGTCCGACACATCCCAGAGTGCAGCGCCGCCGGCACCACCGGTCGCAAGGAGCCGTCCGTCCGGGCTGTAGGCGACGGCAAAGAGGGCCGTGCCCTCCGAGACTCCGAGGAACTCCGCCTGCGGAACGGCTGAGGCAACACCGTCCACCATCGGATAAAGCCTGACCTTCCCGTCCGAACCACCCACCGCCACAACAGTTCCAGCTGGGTTGATCCGGGCCTTCATCGCGCCGGGCGGTCCGATGATGCGAGTAGCCGAATGAACGCCCGACGCATCCAGCAATGCCGAGCGGGCTTCGGTCGTTTCGTTGACCGCAAATGCCGCCAGAGCAAGCTGCGACGCCAGCGACGGATCCCGCTCACGCATCCTGATCGACTCGGTGGCCACCTGACGCGACATCGCCTCGTCGCGCGCAGTATCTGCTTGGACACGTTGACGATTGGCGCCGATACCGGCGACGGTGGCAACCACCGCCAACACCAGAGCGATCACCGACGCGGCTGCCAGCGCAGTCACGAGCCGTCGTAGCACGCGTGTACGTCGGCGATCGGCAAATTCCTGCTGATCACGATGCTCGATACTCGCGGCGAGGTACTCCCGCTCGGTGGCGTTGAGGTCGGCGGCGCGGGTCCGACTCGGTTCCAGTGGGAGACCGAGTTCACCCGAGTTCAGCCATTCTTCCGTCAGGTGAAGACGTGCGGGTCCGAGCAGCGCGCCGGGGTCGCGTCCACTGTCTTCCCACACCTGCGCCGCGTACGTGAACCGGCGATGAACCGCCAGGCCGGCGCGGTCCGAGTCGATCCAATCGCGAAGCCGACTCCACGCTGACAGTAAGACCTCGTGCGAAACCTCGACGGTCTCCTCGTCGACGGTGAGAAGGCGGCGTAAGGCGAACCGGTCGATGACGGTATTCACGTCGTCGACGTCGTCACCGAGGAAAAGTTCGGTGCGCGGTGCCCGCCGACGCGTCTGCGTCACTTCGTCGACGTTGACCAATCGCAGGAAGATCCTGCGCGCCAACTGCTGCTGCCTCTCTGTGAGCTCGCCGTACACTTCCTCCGCGCTTTGCTGGACAGCTCCGGCGATCCCGTCGGTGGCGTAGTAATCCGAGACGGTCAGAGTTTTACGCGTCGACCGTTGCCAGGTCCCCAACAGTGCGTGTGACAGCAAGGGCAAAGCTCCGGGGTCGCTCGCCGTGCGCGAGCCGCGTGGTGTCAGCTCGGAGACCAGAACCTGAACCAATTCGCTCTGCACGGTCATCCCGGCCTTGACCGCCGGCTCGACGATCACCTCGCGCAATTGTTCGTCGGTCAGCGGCCCGACCACCATCGGCGAATCGTCGAGCAGCGGCACCAAAAGTGGTTCCTCCGCCGCGAGCCCGTAGAAGTCGGCGCGCATTCCGATGATTGCGATCGTGTTCTCACCGAGTTCCGCGAGGGTCCGCAGTATTTCCTCGCGCCGATCACCGTCGCACTGCGTCCACAGTTCCTCGAACTGGTCGAGGATCAAGACGGTTGGTTCGTCGGAGATCGACGACGGAATTCCTCCCGTACCCGGCTGCAGGGTTTCCACCCGCCAACCGTCGAACCGTGGATCGTCCCCGGCGATCTTGGGGGCGAGCCCGGCCCGCAGCAACGACGACTTACCCGATCCGGAGGCACCGATCACCATGAACTGACGGCGACCGACACCTCGTATCGCCGACGCCACCCGCTCGACCAAGTTGGCAGTGAGTTCGTCTCGACCGAAGAACCACTCGGCGTCCTCTTGCCGGAACGACTCGAGACCTCGATACGGAACGGTGGCGTCGCCGCGTCGTCTGGCCGTCAGCTGTCTCACTCGTTGCACCGCACTGATCCAGCGCTGCCGCTCATCCTCGGAATCGACGCCGCAGGCCTCGAGGAGCGCGAAAAACATCGGGGTACTCGCCGGCGTCGGCAGGTGTTGGCCGGCAAACCATCCGCTGACGGTTCCGTGCAAACCACCCGAACGCTCGACGGCTTCGCGGACCGTCAGTCCGGCTGCGTTCCGCAGTGCAGTGAGCGTCTCAGCAAACTGCCCACGCGACTCGATCCGGGCGGGATCGACTTGATTGTGCGTACCGGCTTCCGCCTTCGAGTTCATAGCGACGCACTCTATCGGAGCAGGTAGGGGATTTGTCCGTTGTATGGACTCTGTATCGAGAGAGTTGCACCCGTTCCACTGAGACACCTCGATCGAAATACTCGTCTCAGTCGCACCCTGAGCCAGCAGCCCTTCTGCAAATACGGCAGTCGACGCCCATCCCCTCCGTCGAAAGGCGCTACTCGCATGTCTTCAATCGGCATTTCTCCGAAGATCGAGGCAAACGTGTCCCGAGTCGGCAACCCCAAGCACGGCAAGCACAAGCCGAAGCTGAGCGTCCGTGAGATCGAAGTACTTCTTGCCTGGCTACGTTCGGATTCCAAGTCCGAGGTCGCCGAGACACTCGGCCTACGCGTCTGCACCGTCAACACACACATCACTCGGATCCGCACGAAGTACAGCGACGTCGGGCGGCCGGCTCCCACGAAGGCAGCGTTGTTCGCCCGCGCGGTTCAGGACGGGTACACCACCCTCGACGAGTGGTGACCTCAGACCGCGACGGGTTCCGGTTCCTTCGCCTTGGACGGCTTCAACCAACCGGGTAGCCAGGCGGGTTGTTTGTCCGGTGCTTGATCGAGAACACCGCCCGCCGGATCGTCGATGAACCCGTACCGCACGAGATCCTCCGACGGCCGGTAGATCTGCCGGAGCACCAGCGCGCACAGAACGAGTACCGCGATGTCCCGGATCACGACGGTTCCGGTGAACCACTGCTCGGGCAGCCCCTTGTTGGACACACCGAGGTAATACATCATTCGTGGAACCCAGACCAGGGCGTCGATGGTCATCCACGCGAGCAGGAGTCTGCGGTGCGGCAAGGCCAACACGGCCAGCGGCACCAGCCACAGAGAATACTGCGGGCTCCACACCTTGTTCGTGAGCAGGAAGCCCGCCACCAACAGGAAGCACAGCTGCGCAACTCGCGGACGACGCTGCGCCGTCAGGGCGACGTATCCGACACCGATGCAGACGGCCACGAACAAAAGCAGAGAGACGGCGTTGAGATTCGACGGCGACTCACCCTGTGCGAGAGGACCGTCGAGGCCCTTCCACGACGTGAACGACGCGATCACGTTGTAGAGCGAATCCGGATCGGCCCCGCGTTCGGAGTTGAGCCGGAAGAACTCGTACCAACCATGGGGGTACAGCGCGGCAATGGGCAGGTTCACCGCAAGCCATGCCGCGACCGCGCTGAGAGCGGTCACCAGCCAGTCCCTCGTCTTGCCCGCGCGCAGACACAGGACCAAGAGCGGTCCCAGTAGGAGCAGCGGGTAGAGCTTTGCGGCGCCGCCCAGGCCGAGCAGGATTCCCGCGAGCACGGGCCGCTTGCGTGCCCACGCCAACAACCCACCCGCCGCGAACGCCGTCGCCAGAGGATCGAAGTTCGTGAACACGTGCACGATCACCAAAGGGGAGCACGCGATCAGAGCGCCGTCCCACACTCGTCGTCCGGCCAGCAGGGTGCTCGCCCACACGGTGACCAGCCACGCCAACGCCAACCCGAACGCCACGACGTTGAAATAGAGCGCCACCTGAATCGCGCCCGGCAGCCAGGTGATCGAATCCCACGCCTTCGCGACTTTCATTGCGCCGTACTGGTAGAGCCCCGAGATGACCGGATACTCCATGTACCGCATCTGGATCGAACCGTCGCCGCGTACTTCTTCCCACGACGTCTTGTACGGGAATGCTCCCTGATCGAGGCGCTCGGCTCCGTACAGCGGAACGGTATCGGAGTAACACATCGCCACGTACTGACGGCTGCCACTCCAGTCGAGGCCGACCTGCCCGCTCTCGCCGACCGGCGCCTGCTGAATACAGCCCGCCTTGGCGAACCAGCCGAAAGCCAAGAACACCACGGCGAGCAGAAGGATCACTCGCATCGGTGTGAAGAAGCGAGTGCGCCCGATCAGTGCGTGACGACCTACCGGACCGCCGACGGTTCCCGACAGCGCAGACACCATCGCGTCGTTGCGACTGGGAACGTCCCGCCAATCCGCCGAACGAAGATCTTCGGCCAGCGGAGCGGGGGAGGTCGGTTCGGCATCATCAGCATTCGCGGCCACTCCGCGAGGTTACCGTCTTTCGAACCGACCACCCTCCAACTACTGGCCGGGGCTCACACCTGCCGGTTCTTCCTCGGTGGTCTCGCCTGCCCCTGGTACCTGTGGCGTGGTTGTCGTCGGCCGGGAGATGCCCGGAATCGGGATCGTGATGCCCGGCAGAACCTCGACCTGCGTCGTTGTCACCACGGGCGGCGGAGTGGTTTCCGTCGTCGTCGGTGCGGTGGTCGGCGGCGCCGACGTCTTGGGCGGTGCGGGAGCCGTGTACTCCGGAACACCACCGGCTTGACCGTTGATCTTGCCCGGCGTCGGGAACTTCTCGTTGTCGGTGCCCTCGAGGGCGCCGTCCATCGTGTCCTTCCAGATGTCCGAAGGCAGACCCGAGCCGTAGATCATCGCGCCGCCCGAGTTGGTGATCGCTTCACCGTCGGGAGTTCCGACCCAGACCGCGGTCGAGAGAGACGGCGTGTAGCCGACCATCCACGCGTCCTTGTTGGCTCCGGTGTCACCGAGCTGCGCAGTACCTGTCTTCGACGCCGACAGACGTCCGCCGGCCAGGTTGTGGCCGCGCGAGTACGCCGCGATCGGCTGCATCGCAGCCGTCACGTTGTCCGCCACGGCAGCGTCGATGCGGTCTTCACCGGCGGGCGCGCCGCGGTCCAGCAGCACGGTGCCGTCGGCCGCGACGACCTTCTGCACGAAGTGCGGTGCGTGATACGTACCGGACGCGGCGAGTGTCGCGTACGACGACGCCATGTCGAGCACGCGGGCCTGGTACTGGCCGAGCACGATGCCGTTGTTGGGGCCGGAACCGTCAGCCTCGGTGAGCGACGGGCCGACGCCCGGGATGTCCTTCGGGATGCCTGCCTTGTGAGCGATGTCCGCGATTTCCTGCGGGCCGTTGCCGTCGAGGCTGAGCATCTGACGGTAGAAGCTGGTGTTCAGCGAACGCTTGAGCGCCTCTGCGATGGTGCAGGTGCCGCAGCTTTCACCTTCGACGTTGCCGATGGAGATGCCGTTGACGGTCAGCGGTGAGCTGTCATACATCTGCGAGAGCGGGATTCCCTGATCCAGGGCGGCTGCGAGGCCGAACACCTTGAACGAGGAACCAGTCTGAAGTCCGGCATTCGCGAAGTCGTATCCCGCGCCGTCCTCACCGCCGTAGTACGCCTTGACGGCTCCGGTCTTCGGATCGACCGAGACAACTGCGGTACGCAGATTCTCCGGCTCACCCTCCATGTTGGAACGGGCTGCCTCGACCGCTGCGGCCTGAGCCTGCGGGTCGATGGTCGTGGTGATCTGCAAGCCCTCGGTGTTGAGCAACTGCTCGCTGATTCCAGCGTCGCCGATCTCCTTGAGCACCTGACGCTTGATCAGGCCTTCGGGTCCGGTCGAGCCCTGGCTGCTGTTGTCGACCTGGGCGAGCGGGATGTAGGCGGGGTACTGCATCGGCGTGCGCGCGGCCTGATCCAGCGTGCCGGCGGACACCATGCCGTCGAGCACGTAATCCCAACGGGACTTCGCGCCGGTCGGGTTGGTCTCGGGATCGAGGAGCGACGGAAGCTGGATCGACGACGCCAGGACGGCGCCTTCTTCGATGGACAGCTGGTCGACGGGCTTACCGAAGTAAGCCTTGGATGCTGCGCCGATGCCGTATGCGCCGCGACCGAAGTAAATGGTGTTCAGATACGCGGCGAGGATGTCGTCCTTGGACCACTCGTTGGCCATCTTCGAGGAGATGACGAGTTCCTTCATCTTTCGCGTCAGCGAACGCTCCGAGCCGACAAGCGCCTTCTTGACGTACTGCTGCGTGATGGTCGAGCCACCACCGGCGCTGTCGCGACCGAGGACGTTGTCTCGGGCCGCGCGTGCGAAACCGGAGATCGAGAAGCCCGGGTTCGAGTAGAAATCGCGGTCCTCTGCGGCCAGAACAGCGTTGCGAACGTGCGGCGGTACCTGATCGAGCGAGACCTCGACGCGGTTGCCATCTGGCGGGACGACAGTGCTGATCACCGTGGTGCCGTCGGCGGCAAAGACCGTCGCCACCTGATTGGTCTTGAGGTCGCCGGGCTTGGGGACGTCCTGCACGATGTACGCCGCCATGAAGGCAAGGACGGGCAGAACAAGACCGAGCGCCACCAAGACGTAGGCCGAGCGGCGAACTGTGCGCCACTTGGACTTCTTCTTCACGGTGCTCTTTCTTCCCTTCGGGGGTTGTCCGTCGTTGCCACCGCCACCGGAGCCACCTGTCGGTGGCTTCGTCGGTGGAGGTCCGACCGGCGGGCGGGTGCCCGCGTTGCTACGGGTGGTCGCTGCTGCTGCCGCGACGCGCTGGGTCGGTTCGTTCGCCTGAGTGCCGGAGGCGCGATCTCCTTGAGCGCCTACGGCGCGATCTCGAGGCGGCGGGCCGGCAGGTCGGCCTTGCGGCGGACGACCCTGAGGAGGGGGACCGGCGGGGCGGCCCTGAGGAGGCGGGCCCGAAGGTCGGGCTTGCGGCGGACGACCCTGGGGCGGGGGTCCCATCGGACGACCTTGCGGCGGACGACCCTGAGGGGGCGGACCCATCGGAGGGCGTCCCTGCGGTGGTGGGCCCATGGGACGTCCCTGCGGCGGACGACCCTGAGGAGGTCCGGCGGGACGGTTGGGACCGACGGGACGGCCACCCGGGTTGTTGCCGCCCGGGTTGTTGTTGCTGGGGGAACTCACGAATCAAATCTCCAGTGGTCACGGACCGATCACGTGCAGACTTCGATCGGGCCCTTCTTCGGGTGTGGCGTTACTCGCTGGCGGTGCGCCGGCTTGGTGGGCGTGCTCGCCGCGGTCGCGGCGGCGCAGGTACTGCGCCGAGCACATAGGACTGCACCAAGTGGTTCCAACTGCAGGTACGGCACACCTCTACAACGTGCACCGTGAACTCCTCTGCTGTTTCCGCAAGCCGAGCGAGCTCGTCCGAGGTTCGGGCCGATCCCGAAACCTGACCGAGCTTGTCGCCGAACACCCAGGACACGAGCGTCAACTGTTCCTTGCGGCAAATGGGGCAGACGACGTCGCTGCCCCGGCCGTGGAACTTCGCGGCTCTGAGTAGGTACGGATCGGCGTCACACACCTGCTTGACGTCGGTCCGACCCGCAGACACTTCGGCCAGCACAGACCGACGCGCGAGCGCGTAGTCCACAACTTGCCGCTGTATCCGCACCTGACCAGCGTACGTGCGTCCGTGCCGCGACGGACGGTTCGGGAGGGTCACGATGAACACATTTCGGGGGCTGGGGGCATGGCGACCAGCCATTACGATCACTTCCTGTGAAGTCTTCTCGTTCTCCGATGACGCGCGCTCGTGATCTTGATCGCGTCGAAACGTGCAATGTGTTGGACGCCGCGTACGCCGAAGGGCAGTTGAGCGCGGAGGACTACTTCGACCGGACCGAGAAGGCGAAGTCCGCGAAGACCCTGCTCGCACTCGCACGCCTGGTCAACGATCTGCAGGTGCCAAAGATCGAGACCAAAACGGTGCCTCGGACGTCGACGGCACGAAAGGCCGTGTTCGTCGGTGCTGCTGCTCTGATCGTCGTCGGCGCGATCGCAGCAGTGGCGTGGAGTCGGTCACCGTTGACGCCCTCGGAAGACATCACAGCCAGTTATGCCAGCACTACTTCCCTCGCTCCGCCGTTGCCGACCACCACCCCGGTGCCGGAGCCGACCGTCGAACCGATCCTGATCGCACACATCGACACGTTGACGCCGGAAGGAATCGGCGCATTCATCGAGAGGTATCGAGAAGAGTTCGGTGACATGTTCGTAGACGACGCCAGCTTCCACGGCGACTACTCATCAGTGAGCCGGGCGGTCCCCGATGCTCCCGCTCTCACCGAGTCCATCAGTTTTCGCGACGGCTTCGAGAGGGAAGTGACGTCCATTCCGCGGCGAACGGGCCAGCCGACCTTCGACCTCGGTTCCATCCAGATCGACAAGCTCGCGCCGTACATGGTGAACATCGGCGACTATGTCAATGTTTCGGACGCCGCGATCACCCACTTGATCGTGGACGCGAACTACGGCGTCCCGGAGATCGCGATCTATGCAGAGAACGGACTCGGCCACCAAGGACGCATCGAGGTCACGCCGTGGGGCGAGATCTCTCGTTCCTACCCGTACGGGAGCTAGGGTGAGCCGGTGAGTGGGTCCCCGACTACTACCTCTACGCGCACCCGTGCGCGCGACGTCGACCGTTCCGATACCTGCGCCGTTCTCGATACGGCTCTGTCCGACGGCCAGATCACGGTCGACGAGCACGCGAACCGGACGGCTGCGGCCATGACCGCGACCACGCTCGGACAGCTCGATCTGCTGGTCCGCGATCTGCAGAAAGCAACGCTGCGCAACGCCGTCGCCAAAGTTCGCCGTATCGACAAGATCTGGTACCTCGCAGCCGCATCGACTATCTTCGCCGGCCTGATCGGGTACCTCACCTTGTCCGCCGACCCTTCACCCCCACCGCCTCCACCGGCGGCAGCCGAAAACGTCGAACCGCTTGCCCCCATTGTGAGTTCGACGTTGAACACGGTCACCGCAAGCGGGATCGGGGAATTCATCACCAGATACAGCGCCAAGTACGGCACGACGATAATCGATTCCGCCAACTTCTACGACGGCTATGCAAGCGTCACTCGCGCCGCCGCTGTCTCGCCGAACCTGGAGGAAGACATCGACTTTCGAGGCGGTTTCACACCACGCGACAGCACGTCGACTCGAGCAGCCAGCACCGTCACCTTCGACCTCGCTGCCGTCGACATCGACAAACTCGCCGGATATCTGGCAGGAGTGTCCGCAAATCTCAACGTCCCCGACGCCGAGATCACACACATCAGCATGAGTTCGTCGAGCGACGATCCACGCGTCTCCATCTACGCCAGCAACAACCTCGGCGCGAGCGGCTCAATGGATTTGACCCCGGATGGCCGCCCGATCCGCTTGTCTCCCTTCACTCCTCGATAGGCCCCGGACATGCCGAACGATCTGACCAGGACCACCCGCGCTCGCAATGCCGATCGCGAGGCTACCTGCGCAGTGCTGGACTCCGCCTTCGCCGACGGACAACTCACGGCGACCGAGCACGACGAATTGACCGAACTCGCCGCGGTGGCAGTCACTCTCGGCGATCTCGAAGATTTGACGTCCGATCTGCAGACCGAGGCGTCCCTACCCATTCTTCGGAAAGAACCTTCGCTCGACACGCGTTGGATCGCCGTTGTGATCATCGCGCTGTCACTGGTCTCGGCTGTCGGTTTCGGAATCAAATACGCCGCGTCCGACGTCACGATCTTCTCGAGCCCCGAGCCACAGTTACACACCGTCGACGGCCTGGGGGCGATGTTCCATGCCATCGAAACGGAGTACGGCAGCGGACTGGTCGACGAGATGACCATCTATCCCACTTATGCACGCGTAACGCGCGCCGATCCCGCCGCGCCGCGCAAGAGCCTGGACAGCTACTACCGAGGCGACCTCGAGGACACGACTTCAGGAGGATCACGCGAACCCGACGTGACACAGATCGACGTCAGACAGCTCGATCCTCGCATCGTGATCGCCCTGCTCGACGGCGCCGGAACCACCACCTCCGTGCAAAATCCGACCACTCGGTACGTCTCTGTCGACAGCACCGAAAATTTTCCGACCATCCAGATTCACGTCGGCAACGACCTCGACGAGAGCGGGTACCTGACCGCTGCCCTCGATGGCGAAATCATGTCGATCTACCCGTTCACCCCCTGATCTAGCCGTGACACCCTGGTACACGTAACGGTCCGCAGTGTGGTTTTATATATCGGCGCGATATAGTTGGTTATCGCATCAAGCGGTTAGGTTCAACGACTCGGGAGGTTTGTCAGTTGCTCGAACTCGCAATCCTCGGGCTGCTCCTCGAGTCACCGATGCACGGATACGAGCTGCGTAAGCGGCTCACTGGTCTGCTCGGCGCATTCCGCGCGTTCTCGTACGGATCGCTGTACCCGGCACTGCGGCGCATGCAAGCCGACGGATTGATCTCAGAAGACGTCGACACTGCCACCGGCACGCTCAAGCGTCGGGCGCGTCGCGTCTACCAGCTCACTCCGGAAGGTCGGCAACGGTTCACCGAACTGGTCGCCGACACCGGGCCGCAGAACTACACCGACGACGGTTTCGGCGTTCACCTCGCCTTCTTCAGCCGCACCCCCGCAGAAGCGCGGATGCGGATCCTCGAAGGCAGGCGACGCCAGGTCGAGGAGCGCCGTGAGGGGCTCCGCGAGGCCGTCGGTCGGGCCAGCGGATCGCTGGACCGCTATACCCGTCAGCTCCATCAGCTCGGACTCGAATCGAGTGAACGCGAAGTGCGTTGGCTCAACGAATTGATCGCAGCCGAGCAATCGACAACAGGAACATCCCGGAAAGAAGGAGAACCCGACCATGGGTGAGAACAGCACCGCGGTGCGCGTAGCCATTGTGGGCGTGGGTAACTGCGCCTCGTCCCTGGTTCAGGGCGTCCACTACTACAAGGATGCCGACGAGACCCAGACGGTCCCCGGCCTCATGCACGTCAAGTTCGGTAAGTACCACGTCCGCGACGTGCAGTTCGTCGCTGCGTTCGACGTCGACGCCAAGAAGGTCGGCTTCGACCTCTCCGAGGCGATCCTCGCGAGCGAGAACAACACCATCAAGATCGCCGACGTCCCGCCCCTGGACGTTCCCGTTCAGCGTGGCCCGACCCTCGACGGCATCGGCAAGTACTACGCCGAGACCATCGAGCTGTCCGACGCCGAGCCCGTCGACGTCGTCAAGGCACTCAAGGACGCTCAGGTCGACGTCCTCGTCTCCTACCTGCCCGTCGGTTCCGACGACGCTGACAAGTTCTACGCACAGTGCGCGATCGACGCAGGCGTTGCATTCGTCAACGCTCTGCCCGTCTTCATCGCTTCCGACCCGGAGTGGGCTGCCAAGTTCAAGGACGCCGGCGTCCCGATCGTCGGTGACGACATCAAGAGCCAGGTCGGCGCCACCATCACCCACCGCGTGATGGCGAAGCTGTTCGAAGACCGCGGCGTCGTGCTGGACCGCACCTACCAGCTCAACGTCGGTGGAAACATGGACTTCAAGAACATGCTCGAGCGTGATCGCCTGGAGTCCAAGAAGGTTTCCAAGACCCAGGCTGTGACGTCCAACCTGACCGGCGCACTTGCCGGCAAGGTTCACGACCGCAACGTCCACATCGGTCCCTCGGACTACGTGGAGTGGCTCGACGACCGCAAGTGGGCATACGTCCGCCTCGAAGGCCGCGCCTTCGGCGACGCTCCCCTGAACCTGGAGTACAAGCTCGAGGTCTGGGATTCGCCCAACTCTGCCGGCATCATCATCGACGCCGTCCGTGCAGCCAAGATCGCCAAGGACCGCGGCATCGGTGGACCGGTTTACCCGGCTTCCGCTTACCTGATGAAGTCCCCGCCGGTCCAGATGGCCGACGACAAGGCTCGCATCGAGCTCGAAGCGTTCATCATCGGCGCAGACGAAGCTTAATTCGACTCACACTGATTCGGGGTCTTGCGCCAACGGCGCAAGGCCCCGATTCTGTTATCCGCAGGGTGTTTCCGCATCCGCGCGGGTAATCACGCCTGCGGCTGCCGAATTGCCGTGCGGGTCCGGGTGCCGCTCAGCGTGGAATGATGGACATCAGAACCATCACACGGATCGAGGACCCCATGTCGATTACGTCGCTGCCAGTGCTCGATCTGTCGCTTGCGCAGAACCCCGACACCGCCGAGCAGTTCCGCACTCAGCTCCGCGAGGCCACCCACGAGGTCGGATTCTTCTACCTGGTCGGCCACGGGATTCCCGACGAACTGCAGCGACGCCTCCTCGACGTCGCCCGCGAGTTCTTCGCGCTTCCCACTGCCGAGAAGCTCGCGATCGAGAACGTCCGCAGCCCGCACTTCCGTGGGTACACCCGGCTCGGCGGCGAACTGACCGAAGGCAAGCAGGACTGGCGCGAGCAGATCGACATCGGGGCCGAACAGCCCGCGGCCGAGCGCACCGACACCTCACCGGCCTGGGCGATCCTGCAGGGCCCCAACCAGTGGCCCGACGCCCTTCCCGAACTTCGCGACGTCATCACCGAGTGGAACGACACACTCACCTCGATCGCATTGAGCCTCTTACGCGAATGGGCGGTAGCCCTGGGCCAGGATGCGAACATCTTCGACGACGCGTTCGCTCACGATCCGTCGATCCTCATCAAGGTGGTGCGTTACCCGGGCCGCCCGAAAGGTGCCGGCTCCCAGGGCGTCGGCGGACACAAGGACGCGGGTGTGCTGACTCTGCTCTATGTCGAACCGGGCAAAGGCGGTCTGCAGGTCGAGCACGACGGCGACTGGATCGACGCGCCGCCGATCGACGGGGCGCTGGTGGTCAACATCGGCGAACTGCTCGAGGTCGCTACCGGTGGCTACTTGAAAGCGACTGTGCACCGGGTAGTTTCACCCGAGGGCGACGGTGAACGTATCTCGGTGCCGTTCTTCTTCAACCCGAACTACGCAGCGCAGATCCCGGAGTTCGACCTACCGCCTGAGCTCGCGGCGCGCGCCACCGGCGTCACCGTGGACGCGAACAACCCGATCCACGATTCCTACGGGGCGAACGCCCTCAAGAGTCGACTACGTGCGCACCCCGATGTCGCGGCCCGCTGGTGGCCGGACATCGTTGCGGCACAAAGCGCTACCTAGGGGATGGGTCAAAGATCCATCGCGACTTTCCACGCCGTGTGCATCGCGCCCTCGATGTAGTCGACGTTCACCGCGTCACCGACCACGTGCACGTCGGAGACGACGCCGATCAGAGCGTCGGCCAGTGGCGCCTGCGCCGACACTCCCGAGGCGACGACAACCATGTCGGCCGGAGCGGTCAGTGTCTTGTCACCGGAACGGAATTCGACGTGCTCCTTGGTGATGCCCTGCACCGTTGAATTGCGGTGAATGTTCACGCCGACATGCTTGGCGTGCCGCACCGCCGTCCAGCGGCGCGGCATCGCCATCGGAATGCCCAACTGCTGGCCTTCTTCGATCAGCGTCACATTGCGACCTCGCTCGGCCAGGAACTCCGCGAGCTCGAGTCCGACAAGCGAACCACCGATCACGACAACGTCCTTACCCATGGGCAGGAACTTGCGGGTCACAGCTCGGATCGCCGCGGGGCTCTTGGTGATACCGGACAGCTTGCCCAACTTGGCCATCGTCCGCAGGAACGGCGGTACCTGTGAGACGTCTCCCGCTCCGGTCATCAACGCGCGCAACGAATCACCGGTGTGCACGTGCGGGAGATCACCGCCCGGAACGCTAGGCCGCTCACGGACTGCACCGGTGGCCACGACTACGGCGTCGGGGTTCAGTGCCCGGATCGAGGCAACCGAGGCTTCGGTCTTCAGTCGAACATCGACACCGAGACGCTCGATTTCCACTTTCAACCAGCTGAGCAGACGCCCGTTGTCCGGGGTAGTGAGGCTCGAGAACCACAGGGTGCCGCCGAGGCGATCGGATTTGTCCAACACCGTGACTCGGTGCCCACGTTCAGCGGCCACGCGAGCCGTTTCGAGACCACCGGGGCCCGCTCCGACCACAACAATGTGTTTCGGAGTGCTGGTCCGAACGAAGGGGAGAAGCGCTTCGTTGCCCAGGGCAGGGTTCACCGCGCACAGCGGGGTCTCGTCCCAGAAGTTCTCCTGCACGCAGACGTAGCAATTGATGCAAGGCCGAACCCGCTCGGGTAAACCGTCTTTGAGTTTGTTCACCAACTGTGGATCGGCCAGGAGCTGGCGGCCCATTGCGGCGAAGTCCGTGCGACCTTCCGCGATCATCTTCTCGCCGACCTCGGGGAGCATACGTCCGACCGTGATCACGGGGATCGATATCGCCTGCTTGATTCGCGTTGCATTGTCGGTGTAGTAGCCGACCTTGTCGGGCAGGGGGCCGTCGGTGAAGTTGGCAAAAGCATTCAGCGCGGTACCGGTGACGTGAATGGCGTCAGCGCCGGCCTCTTCGAACATCTTCGCGGCCGCAGCAGCCTCGTCGACCGTCAGCCCGTCGGTTTCGCCGTACTCTTGACCGGCCAGACGCACGATGACGGCGAGCGCACCACCGACCTCCTCCTTGACCGCCCGAATGACCTCACAAGCGAGGCGAGCACGGTTCTCCATGGAACCTCCGTACTCGTCGCTGCGCTGATTCGTGTACCGACTCAGGAACGCTCCGAGGACGTAGTTGTGGGCACAGTGAATCTCGACGGCGTCGCCGCCCGCCGCCTTCACCCGTCCGGCAGCCTCGGCGAACATGCGAACCAGCCAATCAAGATCTTCCTTGGTTGCCTCGTGGTACGTAGCCCTCTTGCCCTCGTTGATGGCAGCCATCTTGCCCAGTTCTTCTGGCGTGCAATCGGCCATCGCGCTCATGTCACCCGGCGGCTTCGGCGTGGACGGGACCAACTGCGGTCGGCCGTCGAGGGTATCGATGCGCGCCACCTTGCCGTGGTGTGTCATCTGCACACAGAGCTTGCTGCCTGCGTCGTGGACTGCGTCGGCCAACGCCTTGAGACCGGGGATGAACCGGTCTTCCGAAAGCCCCGGTTCCTTGCGGCTGGTGCAGCCCAGCGGATACGCAACAGCGCAGCAACCGGTGATGATCAGACCCGTTCCACCAGCTGCACGCGCCACGAAGTGGTCGATGTCGCCCTTTTCGATTTCCCCGTCTTCACACAGGTTCATGTCCATCGCAGGGAGAACCACGCGATTGGGCACGGTCATCGGGCCGATGGTGCCTGGTGCGAGCAGGTGCGGAAAGGTCTGGCTTCGGATCGTCACGAGCAGACGCTAGAACTGGACCACGCCCATCCGTTGCCGCACTCCCGATCAACGAGACTTCACGCGCTGTGACGTGCGAGGCACTCGGCTATCACCTCGAGCGCATATTCGAGGTCCGCGGATTCCACCCGTCCGTAGCCGATGACCAATCCGCCGGGGTCTCCGTGCGTTCGGGTGGACTCGACCAGGGTGGGCACTTCGACGCCGTGTTCAAGTGCCTCGCGAGCGACGGCGGCTGCCAGATCCGCGTCGAGCATGAGCGTCGTGTGCATGCCGGCGCCGAGACCCCGCAGTTCACCGAACGATGACAGCGCTTCCTCGACCGCCCGATCACGCTCCCGGTACCTGCGCCGGGCGGTACGCACCGCTCGATCCCATTCGCCGTCACGGAGCAGGGACAGGAGTGCTTGCTGCAGCGGAACCGACGGGAAGTCGCCGATTCGCTTGCGGTGTACTGCTATGCGGTCGACCAGGTCGAGGGGAGCTACCAACCAGCCCAATCGAATTCCGGCGCCGAGCGTCTTGGCAACTGTTCCGAGATACACCACCCGATCAGGAGCCAACTGGGCAAGCGCAGGCAAAGGCGCTACGTCGTAACGGAATTCGGAGTCGTAGTCGTCCTCGAACAGGACGACGTCGCGGACGCGGGCGAACTCGATCAACTGGTTGCGCCGACCTACCGGAAGCAGCCCACCCGTCGGATACTGATGGGACGGTGTCACATACACGCCACGGACGCTCTCCGACGCAGTTTCGAGTTGGTCGACACAGAGACCATGAGCGTCGACGGGCACGTCGAGCAGCGACCATCCACAGGCTGTTGCGGCCGAGGACGCATACCGGTATCCGGGATCTTCCATCGCCAGAACAGCACCACGGGTACGCAGAGCCGACAGGGCGAGGCCGAGACCATGCGTGGCACCTGAGGTGATCAGGATTCTCTCGGGTTCAACCGACATTCCGCGGGCTCTTGCCAGCAATTCCGATAGTGCCGAACGCAATTCGTAGTCACCCGCAGGATCGGGATCCTCGAAAGGTGGCGGTTTGGACCCGACGTCACGCCACGCCCGCCGCCACGCTGCCGATGCACGCGGCGGCGTCCACGGCACGCCCGGCCGGAGCTGCACTCTGGGTGACATCTTGTCGGCGGCCTTCTTCGGTGTAGTCGTGGGAGAGGGCGCGGGAGAGGGCGCCTCGGCAACGAAGGTGCCTGAGCCGTGCACAGCGACAAGCCAACCCTCGGCGATCAACTGCTCATACGCCCGTTCCACGACGCCCCGCGCCACCTCGAGCTCCGCCGCCAGCTTCCGGGAACTGGGTAACCTCAGACCCACTGCCGCCTTACCACTGCGGATATCAGCTCTCAGGTGGTCGGCAATCTGGACCGGGAGCGCCCGCCGATCTGTCCGATCGAGGACCACGGCTACCGCCGAAGGCAGAAACATTCAGAACCCTCCCGGAAGTGGCAAATCGAAGTGGCCTATCGAAGTCTCCACTGATTGGACCATGACTTGAAGCCACTTTGCCACCAGCATTGTCTGCATGACAGATTCCGTTGTCTTTGCTGCCCCTGCTCCTGCCCCCACTGCACCTGTTCCGCTGTCCCCGACAGCACGTACGACGCACAAGCGCGCCCGCCACCACGGCGTCGCAGAACGCGCGGCACTCGTCGACGTCTTGCAGTCCGCGAAGCTGTGCCACATGGGTGTGACCGTCGGCGGAGTTCCCATGGTGTTTCCCACCGCCTACGGGTTCGACCTCGACGGCCCCGACCGCGGCGGATCTATTTATGTTCACGGTTCAGTCGCTTCACGGAGCTTGGCTCCCGACAGCGAAATCTGCATCACCATCACGATCCTCGACGGGCTCGTGTTGGCTCGGTCGGGCTTCCACCACTCGATGAACTACCGCAGCGGCGTCATCATCGGATCACCTCGAGTCGTGACCGACGGCGACGAACGCGTGAAGGCTTTGAATCTGATCGTCGACCAGGTGGTTCCCGGACGTTCCCAACACTTGCGGGATCACACGCGCAAGGAAATGGTGGCAACCATCGTTCTTGCGCTGCCGTTGTACGAGGCTTCCGTCAAGGCTCGCACCGGCGGCCCCGGTGACGATGCCGCCGACATCGGTATCGAAACCGTTTGGGCTGGAGTAGTTCCCGCAGCTACGCACTTCGGTGAACCGATCCCGTCCGAGGATCTCGACTCCGGTGTCGCGCTGCCGGACCATATCTCGACGATGCTCTGACCGCACACGCCGTACACACCGGGGCATGGCTAAGCCCCGGTGTGTACGTATTCAGTTGCGCCCGTTCAGGCTGCTGTGGGTGGGCTGTTCCCGCCGATCGGCTGTTGATACGGGTCGATCGACATCGGTGGATAGAACACTGTCTTCCGATCCGGCTCGATCTCCACCCGCCATTCGGTGTGGTGCAGTGTCCGATGATGATGACCACACAACAAGACCAGATTATCGAGATCTGTTGGGCCGCCATCGTTCCAGTGAACAATATGATGGGCATCGCACCACCCCGACGGTGTCCCGCACCCCGGAAACGCACACCCACCATCCCGAACCGCAAGAGCCCGCCGCTGCGGCACCGTCGCCGTTCTCGCTTCCTTACCGCAGTCGAGCGGAACACCATTCTCATCCAACAAAATTCGCGTCACGGTGCAGTCGCAGGCCAACATCCGGGCGGTATCGATACTGATCGGGCCCACCCAATCCGTCCACGCGAAACCCAACTCCTCCGTGGACGGCAGGAGGTCTTTCAACGCTTGCAGGTCCGTCATGTCTTTCGCGGACGCGGTAACGGTGATGTGCGGTTTCACCCCGCCCTCGATCGGACCCAACCCCGCCCGCTCGTACCGCCGCAGTAGTTCGCAAAACCCGTCCGCGCGCCGTAGCGCCGGCGTGCGGGTGTCCTTGACGCCGTCCTTCTCCGGCGTCGGCGCCGACAGGCTCGACAGCAACGTGATCAGACGGGCCCCGTTGATCGCATCCAAATCACCCTTCACCGACACTCGCCCGTACAAGCCTTTCGAGGCGTAAAACTCGTTACGCTCCGAATCCTCACCAACCGGAACGCCGTCCTCGCGTTTTCCGTACTGCTTCTCGATCCGCCGGATCGCCGCCCGCACCGCATCACAATCCGCGATGTTCTTCGACGCCAGGCCAAGCAAGATCCCGCGGGCCTTGTCCACATCCGCCAGGGTCATGTTCTTGGGCGGATGCTGACAAAACGACGCCACCTGACGGGCTTTCAACGCATCCACGTCACCGCGATGAAACGCATCGCCCACAACGGGTTCGAGCATCAACAACCGCGCCAACCCGACCAGCAGACTGCACTCACCGATCTCCAGATTCGTCGAACCATGCAACCACTGCGCGATCGCCCGAAAACCCTTCCCACCGAGAACCTCCCGGGAAAACATCTCCACGATCAGCAACACCATCCGCGACTGCAACTCGTGCCGGACACGCACCAGATCCAGAACCTCACCCTTGAGGTCCTCGCCATCCAGTTGCCACGCATCCCGACTGTCCATGCTCAAAGTTTAATCGAACATAGTTTCGAATACAAGGGATGGAGAACCGAAACTAGATGCTAATCAACAACTTTCGCATTCCAGGCGAAACGGGCAGGTTCTTGGGTCGCGGGAGTTGCCGCAACTCCGCCACCGATAAAGGGCCGGACAAGATCCAGCGGCAAGGGGAAGACAACGGTGGAGTTGTTCTCACTACCGATCTCGTGAAGCGTCTGTAGATAACGCAACTGCAGGGTGGTCGGATTGCGGCTGATCACCTCGGCCGCCTCGGCGAGCTTGGCCGAAGCCTGAAACTCTGCGTCGGCGTTGATGATCTTGGCTCGCCGCTCTCGTTCGGCCTCTGCTTGCCTGGCGATGGCGCGCTGCATGTTGGCCGGAATCTCGACGTCCTTGATCTCGACGGTCGTGACCTTGACTCCCCACGGCTCGGTCTGCTGATCGATTACCTTCTGCAAGTCCTCGTTGAGGCGTTCACGTTCGGAGAGCAGCGAGTCCAACTCAGCTTTACCGAGAATGGAGCGCAGTGTGGTCTGGGCGATCTGTGAGGTGGCGGCCAGAAAATCCTCGACCTCGACTATCGAACGGTCAGCGTCGACGACCCGAAAGTACGTGACGGCGGTGACCTTCACGGGGACGTTGTCGCGAGTGATCACTTCTTGGACCGGTATCTTCAGCGTGACGGTTCGCAGACTGACCCGCTCCATGCGATCGATCGCCGGCACCAGAATCACCAGACCAGGACCCTTCAAGGTGATCAGTCGACCGAGGCGGAACACCACCGCGCGCTCGTACTCGCGCAGAACTCTCACCGACATGCCCACAAGGACTGCAATCAGCACGACAAACACGGACAACACGACAAGCACGGTGGTCATAGCGGCAGCTCCCACGGTTCACGACGGCGCACTTTCAGAGTCAGGCCTCGAACCTGCTCTACGACGACGGATTCGCCCACGGCGGGCACAGAATCGTCGTACCCGAATTCCATTCGAGCACGCCATAATCCGCCGTCGAGCTCGACCTGACCCTGCGCACCGGTCCAACTGCGAACGGTCGCGTCCGAGCCGACAAGAGATTCCGTCCCCGTACGCACGGGAGCGCGGCGCGCGGTAAGCGCTTTTCGACTCGCTACCGCCACCACGCCCAGGCCGACTACCGCGACCCCCGCCGTCACCGGGATCGCGATCAATTGGCCGATACCGTCGGATGTGAAGAGCATCCAGACGCCGGCACCGATCATGAGTGCTCCAAGCGCACCGAGCACCCCCGCGGTTGGGGCATGCGCCTCGACCACAATCAACAGGACGCCCAGCAACAGGGCAACGACACCGATCGTCGTCATCACTCGTCTCCACGCTCGCGAGGACGCGGTCACGTCGCGTAGCCATTGTGCGATCGCGCCCTCGACTTCAACGGTAATCACGTTCGGCCGGATCTGCCACAAGCGCTTTCACATCACGTCAGAGAAGGACCTCACCGATCTGTCGTGCAGTCACCTTGGCAAGGTCGGCGAGAAACGGAATCCGTTCGTCGATCATCAGCTCGACCGGACCACGAAGCCCGAGAGCGTAACGCACAGTGCCAGATCCATCGATGATCGGAATTCCGATCGTTCGGAAATCCGGGGTCAACTCCTCGTCGTTGAATCCGTATCCTCGCTCACGAGTCAGTTCCAGTTCCCGGCGGATACCGGCGACATCGGTGATCGCACGCTGAGTGGTCGCTTCACGTGGCAGCGCAGCCAGCTCGGAATCGTCGACATCGGACCAAGCCAGAAAGGCTTTCCCCAGTGCGCTCGCATGCAAGGGAAGGCGGACACCCTGCAGCACGTGCCCGTCGGCCTCGCGCCACCGACTGAATCCGAGCAACACCACCTCACTTCCGCTTCGCACTGCCAGGGAGGCGGATGCTCCTGTCGTCGCGGCCAATTGCTCCAAATAGGGCTCGGACAGATAGATCCGATGCTGCCGGTAGGAGACCTGTCCGTAAGCCGCCAGCGCCGCGCCGATGCGATACCGACTGGTTGCGTCGTCCTTCTCGAGAAATCCCGCGTCGACGAGCGACTGCAGCAATCGATGCGTGGTGCTGACCGCAAGCTCTTGTCGCCGCGCAACTTCCGAGACTCCCAGTTCTTCGCCACTGCGAAAACATGTGAGCATGGTCAGGGCACGGGTTACCGTCTGAACTCCCGCGCCGCGTGCGTCCGTCACGAACGATCCTTTCGCTGTGGCCTGATCGACCTGAGAATCGGACGCTAACACGGACCCAGCAGTCCGGCCATCCTTTCCATCAGATGGAAAGGAACCGAACGTGGACCTGCAAAAGCCCAGATGAACAGACTTCCGATGTTGTCAAGATTTCCAATCTCCAGAAAACAAACGGGGGTAAAACGGACAGGCACCCAATAGCGTCATCGTCGTCAGTTCTGACGATTCAACGCCTGAAGGAGCCACATACATGTCCCGCTTCCGCCGACTGCCACGAGCTGCCGCTGCGCTCGCCATGATCCCGCTGGCCGGGTTGGCGGTGGCGTGTGGGTCTTCCGATTCCGACAGCGCCGCAGGCAATTCCAGCGCAGACTTCACGCTCAAAGTCTTCGATCCCGGAAACTCCGGTGCCATCGCCGTCGGCAAGCGTGACGGAACCTACGACGAGGCTCTGGCACCGCTGGGCGCAAAGATCGAATGGGTCAAGACCACACCGGGATTCAGCTCCAACCTCAAACTCTTCAACAGCAGTGAACTCGACATCCAAACCGGCGCATACAGTCCCGTCGTCGGCGCACTGTCCAAGGACGTGGGTGTCCGCATCTTCGCCACGTCCGACCCGTACAACAAGGACCAGGCCGGCATCATCGCCACTCCGGAGTCCGGCATCAAGACCGTCACAGATCTGGCCGGCAAGCGCATTGCCGTCAACCCTGCAGGCAAGGGCGAGTACATCACGCTCAAGGCCCTGACGCAGGCCGGAGTGCCGATCGATTCCGTCGAACGTGTTCCGCTGCAACAGGCTGACGCGGCGTCGGCGTTCTCCACCGGGCAGGTCGACGCCTGGGCATCGTTCCTGATTCCGTATCAGGAGGCCAAGGCCAAGGGCGCGGTCGAGATCGCAACCGAGGCGAGCATCGACTCCGTGGACAGCACCATCATCGCCGGCCGCACCGTAGTACTCGAAGAGCATCCCGAAGTGGTCCAGAAGTTCCTCGAGGTCACCCAGGAACTCACCGCGAAGCAGCAGGCCGACCCGGCAGCATTCGAGAACGTCTTCGAACAGACCGGTCCGCGCGCACTCTCCGGACAGCGACTCGACGACGCGATCACCCTGGGCGGCCAGATCACCAACTTCCGCTACCCGACTGCAGCCGACGCTACCGACCTCGAATCGATCTCCACGTTGTTCGCCGACAACAAGGTGATCCAGCAGCCGATCAAAGGCAGTGACGTGATCTTCGACCTCCAGGGTGCTGTGGCAGGTTCGGCAGCGGCAGCACCCACCACTGAGGGGAAGTGACCCGATGGTGACGCTGACCCGGCCCGCACGAACTGCGTCGCCGTCAGTGGAGCATCCGCAACTCGAAACGCCCCGCTACCGCCGCAACCGCAGCAGGCCCAAGTGGGTCTCGATCCCACTCCGCTTCCTCGTGCCCGCGCTGCTGGTTGCCGGATGGTGGATCGGATCCGCTACCGGACTGATCCGCGAAGAGATCCTGGCCGGACCTCCGGCGGTGTGGACGGCATTCGCCGAGCTGTACCAGTCGGGTCAGTTGGTCGACTTCGGTCTCGCGTCGCTTCAACGTGCCGCACTCGGTGTTTCGGTCGGTGTGATCGTCGGATTGGTGCTCGGGGTTCTGTCCGGTCTCTCCTCGCTCGGCGAAGAACTGATCGACTCGACCATGCAGATCAACCGCGCGGTTCCGTTCCTCGCGCTCGTTCCGTTGTTCATCGCCTGGTTCGGTATCGACGAAACCTTCAAGGTAGTCCTGATCGCCGTCGCGACCGTCGCCCCCATGTACGCGTACACCTACCTGGGAGTGCGCGGAGTCGATCGCAAGATGGTGGAAGCGGCACAAGGTTTCGGCCTGACGGGTTGGCGACTGGTGTTCGGAGCAATTCTTCCGACCGCCCTCCCCGGTGTTCTGATGGGGCTTCGAATCTGCCTGTCGCTCAGCATCACCGGATTGATCGCCGCCGAGCAGGTCGGCACACGTGAGGGCATCGGATATCTGGTCACCCTGGCGCAGGAGTACAACCGCACCGACTACATGGTTCTGTGCATCGTCATGTACGCGGCACTGGGACTCATCTTCGACGCAATCGTCAGACTGATCGAGCGGTACTCCATGCCGTGGCGGAGATTGTCGGTGGCGCGATGACGAATACAACCATCGGCTCGCTGCCATCCACCGAAGCACCTCTGCCGCCGTTGGCAGCCCGTGAGCGGACCGGCACCACCGCGGCCGAGCGACGTGCCGGATCACCGGTAGCGGTCTCGCTCACCGGAGTGCGTAAGTCGTTCGGTGACAAGACTGTTCTAGGTGGTATCGACCTCGAGATCACGCGCGGCGAGTTCGTCGTTCTCCTCGGCCCCAGCGGTACCGGCAAGACGACCCTGCTGCGAGTGCTTTCCGGTTTGGAAGCACCGGACAGCGGTGATGTGCTGGTCCCACGCGACCGCACGGTCGTCTACCAGGAACCGCGATTGATACCGTCGAAGCGAGTTCTGGCCAATGTCACAGTCGGACAGAAACGGTCACGTCAGGTGACCGACAATGCACGCAACGCACTCGCCGAGGTCAACCTCGCGGACAAGCACCGCGCCTGGCCGGCCACCCTCTCCGGCGGCGAGGCCCAACGCGTCGCATTGGCGCGCGCTCTCGTCCGTGAACCTGAACTGCTGCTACTCGACGAACCGTTCGCAGCCCTCGACGCTCTGACACGGCTCCAAATGCAAGACCTGGTAGGCGATCTGGTCGCCCGCCACCGTCCGGCAGTACTGCTCGTCACGCACGACGTCGACGAAGCCGTACGACTTGCCGACCGTGTGCTCATCCTCGACAAGGGCGGGTTTGCCGTGGACGTCGACATCGACCTGCCACGCCCCCGCGATCGGAACGATCCCGAATCTCTGCGCTACCGAGCGAGTTTCCTGAAGGAACTCGGCGTCGGTCGCACCTTCCCCGACGGACAGGACAGTCATGACATTGATCGCTGATTCCGCAATCGACACACTCTGGTACACCCGCTGCCCCGTTCCCACCGCCAGCGGCCTCGCCAACAGTCTCGGTTGGCTCGACCGGACGGCAAACGAATCCGGAGTGCGTTTCGGCGTACTGCAAGATGCCGGACCGGAATTGGCAGTGCGCCATTTCGATCACCACCTCTCCGGACTCATTCGCGAAGGCGGCAACGTCCCCGCACTGGCCGCGCGTGCCAGTGGTTCTCCGACGAGGCTCATCGGGCTCACCTGGATCGACGAGGCCCAGGCAATCCTGGTGCGCGGAGACTCCGACATCCGAGAAGCCGGTCTTCTGGCAGGCGCTCGGATCGGCATCCCGGCCTGGGCGGCAGATCAGGCCAGGAGCTGCCCCCGTGCCATGGCCCTGCACGGCTTCGCCTCCGCACTTCGACTCGGCGAGTTGAGTTTTGCCGACGTCACTCTCGTCGAGGTTGCGACGACGGCAGCCCCCGAGGTCCGCACCGCCTCGTCCACCCGCAACACGACGTGGGGCGTCGAATCCCTGCTACGCGGCGACGTCGACGCCATCTACGTCAAGGGTGCCCGCGCCCAGGAAGTTGCCCGCGAACATGGCCTCGCCGTGGCCGTCGATCTCGATTCCACTGCATCGCTACGTGATCGCGTCAACAACGGCACCCCACGACCGATCACAGTTCATGCCGACCTACTCGAACAACGCCCGGACATCGTCGTGGGTTTCCTCGCCGAGAGCCTGAGAGCGGCGGACTGGGCCGCAGCCAACATCGACGAGGTCCGAGCCGTTCTGCAGACCGAAACACAGTCGGGGCCCGAAGGTGTGGTGGCAGCGTACGGCGAGAACTTCCACACCGGACTGCATTTGAGCCTGTCTGACGAGCGTGTGGACCTGCTCGGCGTGCAGAAACAATTCCTGTATGCGCACGGCTTCCTTGCCGCCGACTTCGACCTGCAGTCCTGGGTGGCGCACGAACCACTGGAACAGGCACGCAACCTCGTTGCGCAGAAGGGCACAGCAGAATGACGGACGTCTACTGGGAGCTACCGTCTCGCGGTGACGGACGCCGGGCGGTGGCCGCACTGAACAGTCGCGGCGGCTTCGGGCCGCAGCGACCGACTACCGTCGCGACCGATGTTCGTCCCGGAAACTTCGGGCCCTTCGACGAATTGGCACAGATCGTTCTCGCCGCCGAACTGTCGGGCGTCGACGGCGTTGTTGCACCGTACGATCCGAATGGCGAAGAATCCTGGATCGTTGCTGCCGCCGCCCTACGTCAGACGCGTCATTCGCGAGTGGTCGTGGAGTTTCACCCCACTTTCGGCACCCCCGTCTACGCCGCCAAAATGTCGGCGACACTTCAGCGCCTGTCGGCAGGTCGTCTCGAATGGCGAGTGAAGGTAGAGACGGACCCCGAAGACGCCGCTGCTCGCGGCGACGTGGTTCGAGGAGCCGACCGCTACGCGCGCGCCGCGGAGTTCCTGACCGTGGCCCGTGGCGTATGGAACGAGGAGCAGATTCTCCCTGGCGGATTCGGCGGCACGGGTTACGACTTCGACGGCGAATACTACGACGTACTCGGCGGCGGATTCCGAGGCATCTTGTCGGGACTCCGTTTTCCCCGAGTACATCTGACCGGGGACTCGCCGGAAGCTCTGGAACTCTCGGCCCACCATGCCGATGTCCATCAGTTCACCCTTGCCGGCGACGAGTTGTCGACACGGATCACCACCCTCAACGACCGAGCATCCGAACTCGGCAGGACCGTCGAGAAGGTCCTGCGCATCCCGATCATCGCGAGGGAAACAGCGGACGAAGCCTGGGCTCGCGTCGAACGGCAACTGAGAGAATCCGATTCCGCGGCACTCGAGATCGATCGGGGCGGCATCCTGTGGTCCGGATTCGACCGCATCGGCTACGAGCACAGTATCGGCCTCGTCGGAAGCTACGAGGAAGTGGCGCAGCGATTGTCGTCGTATCGCGATCTCGGCGTGGACGGTTTCGTCCTGTCCGGTCGGCCACACATCGAAGAGCTGCACCGGGCGGGCGAGCATCTCCTGCACCTGGTCGATCCCGAGGGTCGGATCCGCAAGGAAGAGAAGGCCACCACAGAAGAGAAGGCCACCGCATGAGCATCGATTTCTATTGGCGGATCGGGATGGAAGGCGACCACGCGTCGCTGCGTACTCCGCGTCGCTACAACCGCGGCGATGCCGGTGGATACGGGCCGGGCAACATTGCTCCCGCGATCCGCGGCGGCGAATTGGACGGATACAGCTACATCGACCACATGGCAGCGGTGGCAAAGGCTTCCGAGTCCGCAGGGTTCCTCGGTGGACTTCTGCCGTCTTTCCCGATGACCGAGGATCCGTGGGCGACCGCAGCAGCGTTGGCCGCCGAGACCACCACATACCGTTTCATGGTCGCGTTCCAACCGGGGTTCCTTCACCCGGTACAGGCAGCGCGAATGTCGGCCAGTCTGCAGCGCGCAACCGGTGGACGTCTGGTCTACAACATCATCAGCGGCGGAGGTGGAGCGCCTCAGCTGTGGTGGGGCGACAAGGTCGACCACGACGATCGCTACACCAGGACATCCGAATTCCTCGATGTCCTCAAGGGTGTGTGGGACGGTGAACCTTTCGACTTCGACGGTCGCTTCTTCCAGACCCACGGCGCCGCACTGCCAACCGGACTGGCCGGCCAACCGTTTCCCGAGGTGTACTTCTCCGGATCTTCGGCCGCAGCCGTCGCCGCCGCCGGACTGCACTCCGATTACTACCTTTCCTGGCTGGAGCCGTACGCCGATCTCAGAGCCAAGATCGACGGGGTGCGGGAGAACTCGGCCAAACTGGGACGCACGCCGAAATTCGCCGTACGCATCGACGTCGTAGCCCGGCACACCGAAGAAGCCGCGTGGGCCGAGATCGAGAAAGGCTGGGCCTTCGTCGACAAGGGGGCCGCCGACCGTGCAGCCCAGGGTGACTCGGTGGGCGCCGCCCGCATCAAAGGCTGGGTACCCGAACACATCACCGGCTACCGAGATCTGGAAGTGCAACCCAACGTGTGGTGCGGCTTCAGCCTCATCCGCGGCGGACCGGCGTTCGGACTGGTCGGCAGTTACGAGCAGGTCGCCGAAAGACTCGACGAGCTGCGCGAACTGGGCGTCGACGCCTTCATCCTCGCCGGTAACCCGCATCTCGAAGAGGCATACCGCGTCGGCGAAGAAGTTCTTCCCCTCCTGCAGCGCACCCCGATCACACCTTCTGGACTGGAGACTCGATGACCACCACCGAAACTCGACTCGACACCGATACCGCAGCATTCGTCGAAGAAGCTCGCAAAGCAGCAGACAAAGCATTCGACGTCTTCCGCAAGACCGGAACCGTTGCAGCCAACGGGACCGTCAACTTCGTCGAACGAGTACCCGGCACCGAAATCGCGGTCGCCCTGAACGATCCGGGACCGTGGGCGAACGATCCGTCGGTGTCACCGGTTGTCGCCACCTTCGATGGAGAGGTGCTGTCCGGCAACGGATCTGCCGGATTTGTCACCGGCTACGCATCGGTCTTCCGTCAACATCCGGAAATCACCAGCGTTGTCCACATCCACACACCGTGGCTCGGCGGTTGGGCACAGACACATCGGACGCTACCCATCCGCTATGCGGCTTCGCAGAGGCTGACGCTCTCCCGAGAGATTCCGCCGCACATCGATCGGTCCCGTTCTGCAGGCGATTTCATTCTCGAGCGTCTCGAACACGATCCCGATCTGGTGGCGATCTTCGAAGCCAACGGCGGGGTCAACGTCATCGGCCGCAGCGGGTTGCTCGACCTCGCGAAGTTCGTCGTCCTCCTCGAGGAGGGCGCACAGTTCCAGGCGATCGCCGAATCCCTCGGCGGTTCGGTTGAATTCGATCCATCCAACCTCGTCGTGCAGTGGGGCCGTAGCGGACTCGCCGACGAGGCGCGTCGACGCGGCCTCATCTAGCCACCCCCATCACTGATTCAGAACAGGAAACCGTAGATCTCATGACCGTTCGCGTCGGATACTTCCCACACAACAATTCGCTGTTCGTACTGCGCCACACCGGAATCCTCGAACGCCGTCTCCCCGATGTCGAGTGGGTGGACCTGCGTGAGCTTCCCGCCAAGCCTGCAGTGAACCCGGAAAACGCCTTGCCGACCCTGCACTCGGACTGGCTGTTCGAGGAGGGCGGATACGACGTGATCGGAACCGGATTCACGCCGCCCGTCACCGGATTGGCTCAGGGCCGCGATCTCGTCTACATCGGAATCTCCGGCCCACGTGTGGAGAACGGGCGCCTGGTAGTCAAGGCAGAGTCCGAGATCAACACGGTTGAGGACCTGCGCGGCAAGCGCGTCGGCATCGCGCACGGATCGTGGCAGACCACACTTCTGTTGTTCGCCCTGGATCAGGCGGGGCTGACCTGGTCCGACATCGTCCCTGTCGACACCGACGTACGCGGTGGTGGAGCGGACCTCGTCGACGGCACCATCGATGCCTGGGTTGGCGCGTACCCGGGGCTGACGGACATCGAAGCGAACCACGAACTGCGCACGCTGATCGCCACCGACGGACTCTTCAGCCACCCCTCACTGTGGTTCACCCGGCGCGATTTCGCGGATACCAACCCGGAGGCCCTCCAGGCGATCATCGAGGCCCTGCAGGAATCCGACGCCTGGATCGAAGCCAACCCCCGCGAAGCCGCCCAGGTCTTCGTCGACGACGTCGAGAAGCGTGGCGGGTCCGCGAGCCTCGATGCCTGGGAAGCTGCACTGCGCGGACGTCCTTTCGGCGTCAACCCTGTCACCGACGAGTTCCTGGACGAGCAGCAGCGCGCGGCCGATCTCCTGCTGAGCAACGGACTACTGCCGAAAGCGGTCACCGTCCGCGAAGCAGTCGTGCCGTGGATCAGCGAGTTCGTCGGTTCGGATCGTTCGTCGATCTGAGGACCCACTCCTGACAGATCCGCTTCACACGTGACAGATACCGAACGGTCTGCCATTGTGAAGGAATGCGGCGGCGCGTGGGTGAGAGTTGGTCCACGCGACCAGTCTCAGGGGTAACCCCTGGGTCGGCCAGAAGAATTGGATACTGCGTCCACCGGCGTTCGGCACGCTCCGCGTGCTTGCCGCCGCACCGGACAAAGGATTTGGTCACCCCGCCCCGTCGCATCCCGGAGTCGAATCATGCGTGACTTCGAGCTCGATCCCGAGTTGGCGCGTCGTCTGGCCGTTGCGGCCGCTGACGCTCCGTGGACCCTCAGCGGCCTCGAGGAGGCATTCGGAACCGTCTTCGGCGTTTCCCCGACGCTCCTGGCCGTGCGCGTTCTCGACCTCATGCCCGCTCCACCGTTCGAACCGCAGACTCTGTATCGATTGCTTCGCGAACTACCTCGCCTGCGGCCTGTTCCTCTCTCACTGGACACCAATGAAACCTCGGTGTGGCGGTTCGACGTTCCCCGCTACAACACCAGTGTGGACCTGGCTCGTTCACTGGATCTGACGATCTCCGAACTCGAGTGGTTCGCCGACCGAGGGGAATGGCTCCGCACGAAACCCCGACCGCTACGCCACTACCGGCCGATGCAGATCAGCAAGAAGGCCGGCGCTCGCCTCCTCGAGGTACCGAAACCCCGATTGCGCGAAATTCAGCGGAAGATCCTGCGCCGCATCCTCGACCTGGTGCCCCCGCACGACGCGGCACACGGATTTGTCCGTGGTCGAAGCCCTCTGACTTTTGCAGCGCCGCACGCACAGTCGGAAATCGTGATCGGCGCGGACCTCGCGCAGTTCTTCCCTTCGATCAGCGGCAGCCGCGTTCATGCCGTCTTCGCCGCCCTCGGCTATCCACCCGCAGTGGCAGGCGTTCTCACCGGATTGTGCACTGTTGCAACGCCTGCCGATACCCTGCGCGGCCTACCGTATGCACAGGCATCACAGCTACGCACCGCGCATCTTCCGCAAGGCGCACCCACTTCTCCTGCACTGGCGAATCTCGTCGCACGCAAACTCGACATCCGCTTGAGTGGACTCGCACAAGCGAACTGGCTCACCTACACCCGATACGCCGACGACCTCGCGTTCTCCGGAATCGAAGTAGCCGACGTCGGCACCCTCCTCTGGACGGTCGAGCAGATCGCCAGAGACGAAGGGTTTGCCATCCATCCACGAAAGACCAAGGTGATGCGCCCTCATCGACGCCAACACCTCACCGGGCTGGTGATCAACGACCAACCCTCGTATCCGCGCGACGACTACGATCGCTTGCGCGCCCTGCTGCACAATGCCGCCACTACTTCTGCGCAGGAACAGAATCGGGATGGCGTGGAGAACTTCCGCGCCCACATCTACGGCCGGATCGCGCACATCGGCGAAACCAGCACGACACGCCGACGCACATTGCTGCGCCTGGCTGAACGTGTGGATTGGGACGGTTAGTGCCCGCGAGCAGTCAGAACCGCGGGGTGTAGGCCATGCATTCGACCTCCATGTGCGCACCCAGTGCCAGTCCGTCTGTTCCGAACGCACTGCGGGCCGGCAGTCTCGACGCCGGGAAGTACTCGAGGTAGACCTTGTTGAACTCCTGCCAACGAGACATGTCGTCAAGCATGACAGTACATTTGAAGATTGCTTCGACGCCGGAACCGTAAGCGATCAACGAAGCCACGATGTTCTCCATGGTCTGACGAGCCTGCGCTTCGAAGCCGTCGGCCAAAGTCCCGTCCGGGAGCATGCCGATCTGACCCGACAGATACAGAACGTCTCCGACGCGCACTCCGGTGGAGAACGGCGTATCGAAAGCGGGTGGGATGAACTCGACGGTCTGAGATGAATCCATTAGATCTCCTCGGAGTTGGAATATGCGTGACGAGTTGGCGTTTCAGCGCACTGGGCGCGCACGAACATCGGCCAGGAAGTGCGCCACCAACTCGTTCCACGCGTGTGGGTCCTCGAAATAGGGGGAGTGGCCGCGGTCGGCAAGTTCGACCACTTCGGCGTGGGGCAGGAACTCGGCGGCGCTGCGAATCCGCTCGGGTGTCATCAAATCGTCCAGCTCACCCGCGATCAGCAGAACCGGCGCCGTCACCGCGGCAAGATCGCTCGGCGAGTAGTTGTGGGCCTTGAGAATTCGGAAGAACTCGGTGTCAGGTGGGCGATGACCGAAGGTGCCGAGAGCTTGGTACAGGTATGCCCTCGCCATGTCCAAGCTCGGCAACCGTCCGCCCACAGCGGGATGCTCCCCCAGGGGCCGCGCGGTGACGGGTGCTGCGGTGAGGGGAGGTGCGCTGTCCGGACCGAATCCGACGGGAATGCCGCCGGTCGTGCAGGCCAGGACTACCGACTCCACCCGGTCCGGAACAGCGATCGCGGTCCCCAATGCGGCCCAACCGCCCATCGACTGGCCGACCACGTGCGCTCGATCAACCGCCAACAGGTCCATGATTTCGATCAGATCAGAGACTGCCGCTACCGGGCCGTGGTTGCCGTTCTCGTTGGTAGAGCGGCCGAATCCTCGCTGATCCCAGCTGATCACCCGATAGTGCTGAGCGAAATAGGGCACCTGCTGGTACCAGACGGCCGCATTTCCGCCGAGACCGTGCGTGAGAATCAGATCCGGGCCCTCGCCGGCAGTCTCGTACCAGACCCGTTCGCCGTCTGCGACGGTGATGAAGCCCTCGGTCCGTGAAATCATCCTTATTCTCCTGTGTCGGACGGGCGCTTGCCCGAAGTGTGGTCAGTGAGGAGTTGCTGCACTTCATCGGTGGCCCGCAGCAGGTGTTCTTCGACCATTCGCGTCGTCTTCGCATCGAAGTCGGTATCGAAACCGATCACCGTCAACGCACAGAGCGGAGACCCCTTGCGGGAAGACACTGCACGCGAGACCGAACCGATGATGTCCTGAGATCGTTTGTGGACAACGGCGAATCCGGTTTTCTGCGTCTCGGCGATGTCGGCGAGAAAGCCGGTGGGTCCTTCCAGCGGATAGCCGCTTTTCTCCACCATCGCCAGGTAGGGCGCCCGGGTGTTGTCCTCGAGTGCCGCCACCAACGCGAGCGGACCCGCGAACCGGTGCGGCGGAAGCAGATCCCCGAGCATCCGAGTGATCATCTTGAGTCTCTCGGGACGCAGCGCCGCGATGATCCGCGTCCCGCCGCTCTCGAGAACCTGCAGATTCACCATCATGTCCGTGCTCTCGGACAGCACCCGCATGGTCGGATCGCACAAGGCCGCCAACGAATGCGCTGCCGCTTCGTGGGAAACCTGCAGTGCAGCCGGGCCGGGGAGATAGCGACCGTCGTAGCGGAAGACCCAACCACGGTTCGCGAGTTCTCCGAGCACTCGGTGCGCAGTCGGGCGGAGCATCCCGACTTCTTCTGCCAGTTCGCTGAGCTTCATCGGCGTGGTCGAGCGCGCGATGGCCTCGAGTAGATCCAGCGCTTTGTCGACGGCGGACGCAGAACCCTTCGTCATCCGATCCCCTCCCGGTGCCGTGGATGTACCCGGCGATCCGAAATCTCGTGTTCTTGGAAAACCCTTGGCATTCGCCTAGGAAATTACTATAGTCACAACAATCATTCCGGCGTACGGAATTCTTTGAGCTTCTTCACCTTCCCACCGGATTACCGGCAAGGAAGTCATATCTTTCCCAGCGAGAGGTTTTCGGACATGACGGTTGGACTTACCCTTCGGTCGACACCACGGTTCAGAGTTGTTGCCCTAGCCGCGGTCGCGACCGCGGCATTGGCACTGACAGGCTGTTCGAGCGACGCCACGGCCTCCGACGACGGGGGCACCCAGACCACCACGATTCGAATCGCACCTCAGCCGATCGCGGACTTCGCACCGATTTGGCTCGGCATGGAGCAGGGGTACTTCACCGATGAGGGACTCGACATCCAACTCGTGGAGGGCGGCGCTAGTTCCTCGGCTCAAATTCCGTTGTTGCTCAGCGGAAATGCAGATATGGCAGCCACGACTGCCGCTGCCGCAATTCAGGCACGGAGCCAGAACATGCCCGTCACCATTGTCGGCGGGCTCACGAATTTTGCCGCAAATGACAGCGTCGACCAGTCCGGTCTCGTGGTCGCCAAGGACAGTTCCATCAGCGGCTTCCGTGACCTCGAAGGCAAGACCGTCGCGATCAGCGGTTTGAAGTCCGTCAGCGAAGCAGTCATCTCTGCCGCGGTGGAGAAATCCGGCGGAGCAGCGAACAAGGTCTCGTTCATTCAGGCGCCCATGCCCAACCTCGGCGACCTGGTTTCCACCGGCGGGGCCGACGCGGCGTTCCTCATCGATCCGTTCCTGAGTAAAGCAACCGACTCGGGGCTGAAGATCCTCGGCCACCCCTTCCCCTTGGCCGCGCCCGGTGTGCCAGGGACCTCGCTGGTCGCTTCGGAATCGTTTGTCAATGCGAACCCTGACTCACTCGCGAAATTCCTTACCGCGCTTGCCAAATCAGTTGACTACGCCAATCAGAATCCGGGCGCGGTCAAGGCTGCACTCTCGACACAAGCCAAGATTCCGCTAGAAATGCTGGCCAACAGCAAGAATCCTCAGTTCGTCGCAGTAGTGGAACCGGGTGCTCTCGGCACGGAGATCGAACTGCTGGTCAAGTACGGGGTACCGACGGATTCGGTCGAGGCCGAATCCCTGCTGACCCCGGCCAACTGAGTTGTCCGCCTTGACAACCCTGCAGACTCGCCGCAGGCAGGTTCTGCTCGGTCGGCTGCTGACGCTCTTCGCGTTGGCAGCCGCCTGGCAGATCTTCGGAATGCTCGGCGACGAGGACGTCCAAGGTATTCCGAAGTTCAGCGACGTGGCAGTGGCCTTTGTGAACGAACTCGGCACGTCCTCGTTGTGGACATCACTGGGACAAACGGTGACCACCACGGCGATCGGATTGGCACTGTGCCTGGTGATCGGAATCCCGGCAGGGCTGCTGCTCGCCGCGCACCCGTTCCTGACGGTCTCCTCCCGCTTCGTCATCGACTTCTGCCGAACCGTTCCGCCGCTCGCAATCATTCCGCTCTTTCTGCTGATCATGGGCCCGACGCAACGGATGGCGGTGGCACTGATCGTGGCAGTAAGTGTGTGGCCGATTCTGCTCCAGACGATTCACGGTGTGCGCAACGTCGACCCGGAACTGGTGGCCACCGCACGATCCTTCCGACTTCCACTGTGGCGCAGGCTCGCTCTCGTCGTCGCACCGGCATCGATGCCCTACATCTTCACCGGGATTCGCATCTCGGCAACACTGAGCTTGCTGCTGACCATCGGTGCAGAATTGATCGCCGGCGTGCCGGGACTCGGTAAGGAGATCCTGCTGAGCCAATCCGTCCCCGATCGAATGTTCGCACTGATCATCGTCGCCGGACTACTCGGAATGCTGCTCGCCTTCGCCGTGATGGCGATCGAGAATCGTTTACTTGCCTGGCATTACATCCCGAGGAGGATGACGACGTGAAGATGATGTCAGGACTTCGACTCCTCGCGTGGGAGTTGTGGCTGCCGATCTTGATCGTCGTCGTATGGTACTTCGGTTCGGAGTCGAGCAAGTCGCCTTACTTCCCGCCGCTGTCGCGTATCTGGAAAGCGTTTGTGGACAACTGGTTCGGTCCGGGATTCGCCCACGATGTCGTACCGAGCTTGACCAACCTTGCCTTCGGTCTCGCCGTGGCACTGGTGGTCGGCGTCGGAGCCGGTCTCCTGCTGGCACTGTTCCCGCTGGCTGCCGACATTGCCGATCCGTTTCTCCAGTTCTTCCGCGCTATTCCGGCGCTGGCCGTATTACCCGCTCTTTTCATCGTTTTCGGAACCGGTTCGACGGGTAACGTTGCCGCCATCGCCTTCGGCGCGGTCTGGCCGATACTCCTCAACACCCTCGACGGCATTCGCTCCATCGACCCGAGTATCCGATTGGTGGCGCGCAGCTACCGGATCCGTACACCCCTCCTGGTGACGCAGGTACTCCTCCCCGGAGCGATGCCGCAGATAACAGTCGGTATCCGCACCAGTCTCGCGATCGGTGTCGTCATCATGGTCGGAAGCGAAATGTACGTCTCCACTGCAGGAATCGGTCACTTCGTGATCGTCGCGCAACAGACCTTCGCGATCGCCGACATGTGGTCCGGAATTCTCCTGCTGGGAATCATCGGATACGTGCTCAACCTCGGATACGGCGTGATCGAACGATGGTTGCTCAGATGGCAGCCGCGGACCCACGACGCTCTCGCAGTGAAAGGAAACTGATGTCATCCACAGAATCTGCGGCATCGATACCCGCAGTCGAACTGAGCGGCCTCGGGGTGACCTACGGCGGTCCCACCGGCCGCGAAGTGCTCCGCGGCATCGATCTGTCCATTGCACCCGGAGAAATCGTCTGCATCGTCGGCCATTCCGGCATCGGCAAGAGCACGCTGATTCGTTGCATCGCCGGTCTGCAGAAGCCGACCACCGGTGAGGTCCGCATCGCCGGGATCGCGATCGATGCACCGCCGGCCACGCTGGCTCTCGTGTCACAGGACTACGGACGCACACTGATGCCGTGGCTTCGAGTGGGCGAGAACGTTCGCCTGCCGCTACGGGGCAACGGTCTGGCGCGGAAGGTTCAGAACGAGAGGGTTAGCGATGCACTTGCCGTTGTCGGTCTAGGCGGTGCTGCGCGTTCCTACCCCTGGCAGTTGTCCGGCGGAATGCAGCAGAGAGTGGCGATAGCTCGCGCTCTCGCCTATCGGCCGCAGGTACTCCTCATGGACGAACCCTTCGCGTCGGTCGATGCGCAGACCCGCGCGGAACTCGAAGACCTGCTGCTGACGCTTCAGCGTGATCTTGGCATCACCGTCCTCCTCGTCACCCACGACGTCGACGAATCGGTGTACCTGTCCGATCGAGTGGTCGTCCTCGGCGGAACTCCGGCATTGATGCAGGACATCGTCGACGTCCCGTTGACCGGAGCTCGAGATCAACTGACCACCAAGGCAGACCCACTGTTCATCGAGTGCCGTACCAGGGTCCTGTCCGCGATCCAGCAGTCGAAGGTGGTGGCGCCCGTGTCGTAAGCGCCTCGCCTAGGCTGGCTCCGTGATCCTTCTCCTCATCGGCCTCGCGCTGCTCGGATTCTGCGGCTACCGGTTCAGGCAGGATCGACGGAGGCTGAGCAACGGCGTCTATCTACTTCTCGGACTGATCTTCACCGGTCTGTGGATGTTGCAGTCGGGTGCGCCAGGCACCGAGGTCCCGTCGTTCGTCATCGCGACGATCGCTCTGCTCTCGCCGTTGCTGGTGCTCCTGCTTGCAGGATTCCTGATCGTCAACGGAATCACTATGCTGCGGCGCGAGGGATTCAGCGTCGCGAATCTGCTCTCACTCGTCGCCGGACTCGGCCTGCTCGTTCCCTACGTGTTGCTCGCATCAGCGCTGCTGACGCAGAGATATTGGCTCGCAGTCGTTCTCGGTTCGTTCAGCCTGGTCGCGTCGTACCTGGGGTTTCTGTTCACGAGCTTTCTGCTCTACTCCTACGTCTACGGACGCCAGAAGTACCAGCCCGGGATGGACGCGATAGTGGTTCACGGCGCCGGGCTTTCGGGCGCCGACGTGACGCCCCTGCTTGCCAGCCGTCTGGACAAGGCGGCCGACGTCTTTCGCGCCGAGGTCCGCGAAGGACGTTCACCACTGTTGGTCGTGAGCGGCGGGAAGGGTTCGGACGAGGTGGTCAGCGAGGCGGAGGCAATGTGCGTCTACCTCGTCGATCACGGGATACCGCGCGAGAGCGTGATTCTCGAGGACCGCTCGACCACCACGCTCGAGAACCTCGAGTACACCAGGGACCTTCTCCGTGCCAACACCACGAAGCCTCGAATGGTGCTGGTCACCAGCAACTTCCACATCCTCCGAACCGCGACGTTTGCCCGAAGCCTCGATCTGGATGCGGAAGTCATCGGTTCCCACACCGCCCGGTACTACCTGCCGAGCGCCATTCTGCGCGAGTTCGCCGCCGTCACGGTGGAGCACAAGTGGCTCAACGGAACGGTCTGCCTGATCCTGGCCGCCCTGCCCCCACTGGTGGTCTGGGCGGTCGGAGGCATTTCGTAGCCGGATTCAGCGAATCAGGCTCTCGACGCCCATCGGTCGGCGACCCAGAAGCAGTTCGACGGCCGCGCTGCCGGCAAGAAAATCATGGTGGTTGTAGAACTCGAACATCGCCGCCAGACGCGAGCTGGCGTTGACGTCAAGGCTGCTGCCGATCTGTTCGCGCCATTGATCCACGCTGATCTGATCTATCGCGACGGTCCGTGACGTCTGCTTTTCCACCATCTGTGCCACCTCCATGACGCTCAGAGCTTGCGGGCCGCCCACCTCGTACGTCGCTCCGTGATGTTCACCCGAGCCCTCGCTCAGTACGACCGCGGCAACAGCCGCCACGTCCGCCAGACTCACGAACGAGAACTTCGTTTCCGCGCTGTACGGCAGGACGATGGTGTCAGACCGACCAGTGAGTACCGCCTCGAAATTCTGCGCGTACGCACACGGTTGCAGCACAGTCCATTTCAAGGGTGAACGATGCAGCTCGTCCTCACACCTGGCTTTGTCCAGGTGATGCGGCATGGACGGGCTGAACGGCCACGCGACGGAGTGATAGACAAAGTGCTCCACTCCCGCCGATGCCGCTGCCGTCAGCGCATTGCGAAGCAGTGCGGGCTCGTCGGGATGGACGTTCGGGGCAATGAAGTACACGCCTCGGCACCCGGCGAGCGCCTTGCGCAGTCCGCTTCCGGTTTCCAGTTCTACCTCGAAGTCCCCGTCGACACGCGCCTTTCGCACCAGTCGCCGAACTGTCACGCTCGGCGGCAGTGCAGCGACGACTGCCTCACCGGTCTTACCCGCGGCGCCGATCACCGCGATGTCGGCGCCGCGAGCAATTCCGTTCTCCATGAGAGTTTTCCGTCCTAGACGTAGTCGTAGACCGCTGAGGTGGCGCCACCGGAAAGCTGCGCGTAGCCCGGACCCCGATCGAAGAAGGGTTCGTTCTCACCGCGTTCCGAGCGCAACTGATCCCGTAGCTCCGTGGTAGCAGCCTCGTCGACGGTCGGCTCGTCACCCTCGATCACGACGACAACGCCGTAGTCGTCGCGTGCACCCTCTACGGAAACCTTGCGCCACTGAATGTCTCGCAAGACCTCTTCGGTCGGGCGCTCCAGTGGATCTCCCCAACCGCCACCACCGGTGGTGCGAATCCGTACGACCTCGCCGGCCTTGATCGGCTCGGCATCGGTCAGCGCGTCGAACTCACGCTCGTTCGGTCCACCCGGATCCAGGACGACGGAGAACGGCCGACCGGCCTTGCCGCCCTTGACTCCCCAGCAGGCGAGGATCGAACGGTCCGCGATGGACATGAAGTGAGCATCCTTGAGCATGCGGATGTGCTTCTCGTATCCCAGGCCGCCCCGGTAGCGTCCGGCTCCACCGGAATCCATGGCCAGACCGAGCTTTTCGACGATGAAGGGGAAACGGCTCTCGGTGAATTCGGTCGGCAGGTTCCGCGAATCGGGAACGACGTGAATCGTGTCCTCACCGTCGGCGTAGTAGCGTCCGCCCGAACCGCCGCCGAGCACCTCACGCATGAGGTACGAGTGACCCTCGAAGTCCTCACCGTAAACGCCGGTGTACCTGATGGTCTCCTGATCGGCGGGCATGTTGCCGTCCACAGCCTTGGCGACGACGCCGGCCAGCACTCCGAGCAGACGGAGGATGACAAACGTGCGCGCGTTGGTGGGGGCGGGGAAGATCGGGGTGATCAGTGTTCCCTTCTCGGGGAACTTCATCTCGATCAGCGGTACGACGCCCTCGTTGACATCCAGTTCGGCCATGCGCTCCGGGGTGTCCGCGAGGTTACGCAGAATCGGGGCCAACCACTTGATGAGGAAGTTTCCGTCCGCGTAGTCACCACAGTGGTTGATCGGGCCCTTTGCCTGCGGTCCGGTTCCGTTGAAGTCCAGGATGAGTCGCTCGCCGCCCTCGTCCTCCGGTCGCGTCTTCGTGAGCGTGATGCGCTGGATGTGGAGCATCGGTTCGTCGACGCCGTCGTGCTCGGCGTAGTCCTCCCACGTGTACTCACCGACCGGGATCTTGCTGAGGATCTCGCGACGGTACGTCTCGGTGGTCGCGTCCATCATCGCGTCGAAGCACGACTCGACGGTGTCGACGCCGTAGCGCTCGAACAGTTCGGTGAGTCGACGCGCACCCATCAGGCACGCCGAGCACTCGGCGTCGAGGTCAGCTGCGAGGGCGTCCGGCATGCGGGAGTTACGCGTCATGATGCGCAGTGCCGCCTCGTTGGGAACTCCCTGGTCCCACAGTTTGATCGGCGGAACCATCAGTCCCTCTTCGTACACCGTGGTGGCGCCGGACGGCATGGAGCCGGGGCAGCAACCGCCGATGTCGTCGTGGTGACCGAACGCCTGAACGAACGCAACAACCTTCGGCTCGGCATCGGGAGTGACGCGGGCGAAGACAGGCACCGTGACGCACAGGTCGGGGAGATGGCCGATGCCACCTTCGGACAGGTAGACGTCGTTGTGGAAGTACACGTCTCCCGGCTTCATCGTCTCGAGTGGGAAGTCCCGGGCGATCGGATGAACCAGGGCGGAATACGAACGGCCCGTGAGCTTGCGGAGGTTCCGGTCGTGAATACCGGCACGGAAGTCGTGAGCGTCACGGATCATCGGTGAGCGCGAGGTGCGCGAAATGGAGGTCTCCACCTCCATTTCCACGCTGGCAAGGTAACCGGCGACGATCTCGACCAGAATCGGGTCAGGTGACGCGCCGTCGGTAGCGGTGAGTCGGTACGGCTTGGCCGCGGTGGCAGCAGCAGCATCGAGAATGGCGGTCATCACTTCACTCCGTTCGAGTCGGAAGACTTCGAGATACGAATGTTCCCGAAGGTGTCGATACGTGCCGAGAATCCGGGATGGATCGGGACAGTCGAGCTGAACTCCTCGATCACGGCCGGTCCTTCGATGACGTCACCCGCACCGAGCAGTGTGCGATCGTAGGTGGCCGTTTCGACCCAGCTGTCGAAATACGATTGACGCGAACCGGTTCGAGCGGTGTCGGCGCCGGTGCCGGCCGGGATCTCCTTGAGCGTCGGACGCTTGATCGGGCCGATGCCACTCACGCGCAGGTTGACCCATTCCACGTGCTGCGACGGGTCTCCCCGGAAGTCGTAGCCGTACAGTTCGCGGTGCGCCTGGTGGAACGCCTCGGCCGCGTCGTCCATGATCTGCGCCGTGACGGTACCTTCCGCCACCGGGACGCGCACCTCGAATGCCTGACCGAGGTAGCGCAGATCCGCAGTACGAGAGTACTTGCGCTGCGTCTCGTCGAAACCCTCTTCGGCAAGCGCAATCTCGGCTTCGCCGGCCAGCGCGTCGAACTGGCTCTGCAGGTCTTCAGCCTTCAACCGGTCGTGACGACTGACATGCGTCTGGACGTAGTCGTTGCGGACATCGACCGTCAGCAGACCGAACGCGGAGACGTTACCCGGATTGAGCGGGACGAGAACGTCTTTCAGACCCAGGATGTCGACGAGACGGCAGGCGAGCAGCGAGCCGGAGCCGCCGAACGTCACGAGGGTGAAGTCGCGAACGTCGAGGCCACGCTTGACGGTGATCTGACGCAGGGCGTTGGCCTGGTTCCACGCCGAGACCTCGAGGACGCCGACCGCGCACTCCTCGAAGCCCAGACTGAGCTGTGTTGCAAGCTCTTCGAGGCCCTTGCGTGCCAATTCCGTGTCGAGAGGAATCTCGCCACCGAGCAGGTGGGGTGGGATGCGACCGAGCAGGACGTGCGCGTCGGTGATGGTCGGTTCGCTGCCGCCCTTGCCGTAGCACAACGGTCCGGGATCGGCGCCGGCCGACTGAGGGCCGACTCGGAGGGTGTGTTCCGGCGTCATCCACGCGATCGACCCACCACCGGCGCCGACGGTCACGACGTCGATCATCGGGATCTTCGACGGGTAGTTGCCCACTCGCCCTTCGGTGGTCAGCGCGGGCTCGCCGCGAACCACGACGGTGACATCCGTCGACGTTCCGCCGCCGTCACAGGTCAACACCTGCTCGACGCCGGCGGCGTCGGCGATCAGCGCAGCACCGAGGGCTCCGGCGGCCGGTCCCGACAGGACTGTGGTAATAGGCTGGTGAACAACCTCTTTGGCCGACAGGACACCGCCGTTGGACTTCATGACGTAGAACGGGATGTCGCGGGGTTCACCGTCGGTGGTCGAGAACTCACGCAGACGATTCGCGATGTTGTTCACGTAGTTGCGGATGTTCGGCTTTACCGCGGCGTCCACGAGTGTGGTGATGGACCGCTCGTATTCGCGGTACTCACGCAGCACCTGGCTCGAGATGCTCACCGTCGCATCGGGGAAAACTTCGAAGAGGATGTCGCGTACGCGCTCCTCGTGCGTCGGATCGGCGTACGAGTGCATGAGGCAGACGCCGATGGTCCGGATCCCGCGGTCCTTGAAGAACTGCGCTGCGCTGCGAACGCTCTCTTCGTCGAGCGGACGAATCTCGCTGCCGTCGAAGGAAAGGCGTCCACCGACGGTGCGTACACGATCGGCGGGGACGATGCGTTCGGGCTTGACCCAGAAGTACGAGTTGCCGTAACCGTCCGGCACCGACTGACGAGCGATTTCGAGAACGTGCTCGTAGCCCTCAGTGGTGATGAAGCCGAGGTTCTCGACCTTGCCTTCGAGCAGCTTGTTCGTCGCTACGGTCGTACCGTGGCTGACCGCACCGATCGAGTCGCCACTCTCACCGAGCTTGGCGAGTACCTTCTCGATACCGGCGAGAAAGCCCTCGGCGGGGTCCGCCGGGGTGGACGGGGTCTTGGTGGTGACGATGGCGCCGGTTTCGTCGTCCACTGCCACGATGTCGGTGAACGTTCCGCCGGTATCGATACCGACCCGAATCTTCCTGGGTTCCACGCTTCCTCCTGAGATCTTTGGCTCGTCTCGTCTGGTACCGATCGACGGTTGCGGCCTAGCCGGTAAGTGGCTCGTACCTGACGTGTAGAGCTATTCCACAGGTTCGGAAGAGCGGATTCTTTGTCACAATTCGCCGAATCGGGGGACCAAGGTTCGGCGCACGATCACGAGCGGATCTTCGCCGGCGCCCCCGTGGGTTACGCGGACGTGAAAAACGCCCCGAACCTGGCCGGTTCGGGGCGTTTCCCTCATCGCAAATCAGCTGTTGACACCTGAGTGAACTACTCGCGACAACCAGAACGCGCCAGGAATCCGCCTATAGCAACACCTGACAAAGCAATGGCTGCGCCGACGACGGCGCTGACCATCACCGTGCGAGCATCTGTGCCGCCCGCTGTCGGTGCAGCGGCCGGGAGAACCGCCGGTGCCGCGACAGCTCCGGAAACTACCGGCGCGCCTTCGACCGCCACTGCCGGTACCGCCGCCGCCACGGCGGCAGTGACCTTCTCGGGGATGCCGTTGGCAATGACGCCGTCGATGCTCTTGAAGAACACCCCGGCCATCTTCTTGGCTACACCGGTGATCATGCGCTGCCCGACGCCGCCGACCATCCCGCCGACCACGGCGTCGGCGTCATACGAAAGCAGCGTGCCACCCTCGTTCTCCGTCAAGGTGACCGTGACGTCCGCCTTCACCGTGCCGGGAGCACCCGCCCCCGAAGCCGTCATGACAAACGAACTTGGCCGATTCTGTTGCGACAGAACAACTTCGCCGTCGTAGACGCCCTTGATCGACGCGACCCCCGCCATGATGGAGAGCTTGTAGTGATTGTCCGTGAGCTGCTCGAGCGACTGCACACCGGGAATGGTCGCGGCCAGTACACGACCGTCCTGGAGCTTGTCGTAGACCTCTTCGCGAGGTGCCGTCAGCTGCGCGGTGCCGGCGATTCTCATGCATTCTCCTCTGATGACGAACCCGCGTGTGCGAGTCGAAGTTCGAACAGTTCGGACGGTGAAATGGGCATGGACGTGATCGAGATTCCTTCGGCGTCCTCGATGGCAGCCGCGATGACGGCGCTGGTGGGGATCACACCCGCCTCACCGGCACCCTTCATTCCGAGTGGGTTGAGTCCCGACGGCGTGACGGTGTGATCCATCTCGAGCGAATCCGGCATCTCGGTGACGAACGGCATCAAGAAGTCCATGTACGACGCGTTGAGCATCTGCCCGTGCTCGTCGTAGACGATCCGCTCGTAGAGTGCGCCGCCGATACCTTGCGCGACGGCGCCCATGACCTGACCTTCGACGATGCGGGGGTTGATCACGTTTCCGCAGTCGTGGATGACAACGTAACGACGGACCGTGATCTCGGCTGTCACGGGATCGGTTTCGACGATCGCCGCGTGCACTCCCGAAGCGAAGGTGGAACTGGGCGGCGAGTAGTAGCCGGTTGCTTCCAGACCGGGCTGCTCACCCTCGGGAATCGGCGGCTTCGACATGTCCGTGTCGGTCTTGGCGAAACCGGTGGCCAGCTTCGACTCACGGTCGAACGCATATCGTAGCGGGTTCGACAGCACGGCAACAACACTCAGCGGTACGGACGTACCCTCCACTCCGGCTTCGGTGCCGATCTTGCACACGTGGCCTTCCCGGAGTTCCAGTTCGGTTTCCGGCAGATCCAGGATTCCGGACGCGATCTTCTTCGCCTTCTCCGCGACCATCTGCGCCGCGACATGGAAGGCCGAACCCGACATGACCGCACCACGCGAGGCGAAAGTGCCGACGGCATAACCGAACCGGCGGGTGTCACCCGTGACGATCTCGACGTCGGAGACCTTGACTCCGAGGTCGTCCGCAACGATCTGGGCGAACGCGGTCTGATGGCCTTGGCCTTGCGTCGTCAAGCCTGTTGCGGCCTTGACCTTTCCGGACGTCTCGACCACGACGTGCGCACCCTCGTAGGGTCCGGGTCCGGTTCCCTCGACGTACGCGCCGATACCGATGCCGACCGACCGACCTTCGGCGCGAGCCTTCCTCTGGTACTCGGGAAATCCGTCCCAGTCGATGAGCTTCTTGAGCTTGTCGATGCCCGCCTGGTAGTCGCCCGTGTCGTAGATCAACGGGCGTCCGTCCTGGAACATCAGGCCGAAGTCGTACGGCATGTCCTCGGGGCGAATGAAGTTCGCCTCCCGCACCGCGATCTTGTCCTTTTTCAGGTACTTGGCGATGGCGTCCATGGATCGCTCCATCGCGAACACGGCCTGCGGACGTCCGGCGCCGCGGTACGGGGTCACGATCACGGTGTTGGTGTACAGCGAATAGGCGTTGACCCGGAACGACTTCGGCTTGTACGGCCCGAGAACCTGCGTCGCGGTGTTGATCATGACGATGATCCCGTACGGCAGGTAGGCACCGTTGTCGTGCCAGAACGTGAAGTCGAACGCCAACAGACGACCCTCGTCGTCGAATCCGATGTCGACCTTCTGGATCTGCCCGCGCTCGTGTGCGCTCGAGATGAAGTGCTCACGGCGATCCTCGACCCACTTCACCTCGCAGGAGATACCGGCCTGGCCGAGGCGTCGAGCGGCCCACGTGATCATGACTTCTTCGGGCCACGGGTGAACGATCTTGACGCCGAATCCGCCGCCGACGTCAGGAGCGATGCAGTGAACCTTGTTCAGTGCCATCCCCAATCGCGCGGCGATTGCGGCGCGGGCGGACGTGGACGTCTGGGTGGAGGTCCAGAACGTGAGGGTGTTCTCGTCACCGTCCCAACGTGCGTAGACGCCCTTGCCCTCCATCGGCATGGAAGCCGAACGCTCGATTTCGAGATCCAGCGTCAGTCGGTGCGGCGCGGCGGCCAGTTCGTCATCCAGATCTCCGAACCCGTGCTGCAGGTGAGCGGCGACGTTGTCCGGAACGTCTGCGTGGACGGCGTTCGCGGCGGTGCGAGCGACGTCGATCCCCACTACAGGCTTCAGCGCCTCGTAGGTGACGTCGATCTTCGCGCAAGCGTCCTCGGCGATGTACCGGTTGTCGGCGACCACCATGGCGATGGCTTCGCCGACATGCTTCACCTCGTCCTTCGCGAGGGGATACCCGTTGCGCGGAGCGATGATTCCCGGATGCGGAATGAGCAGTGGCAGGTTCTCCGCCATTTCCGGCGTGTCGGCCAGGAGATCTTCGTAGGTGTAGATGGCATGCACACCAGGCACTTCCAGCGCCTGGTCGATGTCGATGTCGATGATTCGCGCATGAGCGTGCGGCGACCTGACGAATGCCGCGATCAGCGCGTTGTGGCCCAGATCGTCGAGGTATCGCCCCTGACCGCTGAGCAGACGCGTATCTTCCTCGCGCGGAATCGGTTTACCGAAGAACTTGCCGTCGTCGGCAACCGAATGATCGGCCGTCGAATGATCGGAAGCGGGGTGCTTCGCCCCGTTGCGCTTTGCTGGTTTGACCGGAGTACTCATGCCTTACCCGCCCGTCCTCCGACAGGATTCGTTGTTCCCCGCACCTTGCGATCCAACGCCTCCCGAGTGGACGCGTCGTCGATTCCGAGCGGGAACTGCCCGGCCCGTTCACGCTTGATCTCGGCTGCGCGCAGAACCGACGCCCTGATGTTCTGGTACCCCGTACAACGGCAGAGGTTTCCCGCTATCGCGTCGGTAGCTTCCTCCCGCGTGGGGTTGGGGTTCTCCTCGAGAAATGCCGCGATGGTCGTCACGAATCCCGGAGTGCAGAATCCACACTGCAGACCGTGACAATCCTTGAACGCCTGCTGAACCGGATGCAAAGTGCCGTCCGGCTCGACGAGGCCTTCGACGGTGGTGATCGATCGACCTTCGAGGCTGGCCGCGAGGACGAGGCAGGATCGAACAGGCTTTCCGTCGAGCAGCACGGTGCACGCACCACACACGCCGTGTTCACAACCCACGTGCGTGCCCGTCTTACGGAGGTGGTGACGAATGGCATCCGAAGCCAGAGTGCGGGAGGGAAGAACGACGGTGTTCGTCACCTCGTTGAGCGTGAACGTGACAGCTACATGGTGCTCACCGGTATCTGCTGCCAGCTCGGCAAGTTGATCATCGATGGAGCGATCGTTTTTGGACATTGTCACCACTTTCCTGCCAGTACTGCGTTCTCACTGAGAGCATCCGTTGCCGCCGCGAAGCCGACCCGCGCCGTGAGCGCGGACACCAACTGCGAGCGGTACGCCGCCGTCCCGTGAATGTCTGCCTCGGTATCTATCTGCGCGCGGGCGCATTCCCCGAGGGTGCGCCACCGCGGGTCCCGCTGATCCGTCGCCGACGCCCCCGCCAGTACGTCCGTGTAGTCCACGACCTGTCCCAGCTCTCCGGCGGACACGTACGTCATGTGCGCTTCGGCCACCAGACCGTCGACCACGCGAATCCGTGCGACGACACCGACCAGTGCGTAGTCACCGTGACGGCGCGCGATCTCGTCGATGGCGGTTCCCACGCCGGGTTCGGCGGCGGGCACCGACACCGACACCGCGATCTCGTCTGATTCCAGGCTCGATTCGAGAGGACCGGCGAAGAGATCCGTCGACGCGATCTCGCGGGTGCCACGCACCGACTGGACGGTCACGCTGCCCCCGAGCAGCGTCAGGACTGCCGGCATCTCCGCCGACGGATCGGCATGGACGATGGAGCCGACGCTCGTCCCGCGGTTACGGATCGTGGGGTGCGCTACCAACTGCAGAGCACGGTTCAGCAGAGGCTGGACTCGACGAGCACCTTCGTCGGCCGCCAGCACCGAGTGCGTGGCCAGGGCCTGGAACCGCACTCCTTCGTCTTCGGACGAGGTCACCGAGGCGAGGTTCGGGATCGATCCGATGTCGACGATGTGGGCGGGCGCGGCGAGGCGCATGGACAGCAGCGGCACAAGCGATTGCCCACCGGCGAGCACCTTCCCCTCGTGAGAGACCTCGGAGAGGATTCGGCACGCGTCCTCGACCGAGGACGGTCGGTGATAAGTCAGCGGCGACGGTTTCATTACTCAATCCTGCCTCTATGAGTCACTTCACGTTTTGTGCAGATGTGACAACGGTCACGGGTCATACCTGGCATACATTCAACTTGGCATCACGTGAGCTGCGCCACGGGCTCTTCGCGTTCGTCATCTGACGCATTCGCCCCCGGCGTTGCGCCCGGCCGCCTGCCGGACTTCGGCCTGTTCAGTTCAGGGTTCCAGGACCCTACGAGCCGGCAGAGGTGGTACATCACGATCAAGACGATGGTGCCGAGCGCGATACCTCCGAGCGAGAACGTGTCACTGAACTTCAGCGCCGTGTCGCCGATACCGATGATCAGACCGGCGGCAATCGGCATCAGATTCAGCGGGTTCCCGAAGTCGACGCCGTTCTCTTTCCAGATCTTGGCGCCGAGCAGACCGATCATGCCGAACAGAACCACAAGAATTCCGCCCAGGACGCCGCCGGGCGTCGCCGCCATGACTGCTCCGAACTTGGGCGAGAAGCCGAGCAGGATCGCGATGAAACCCGCAATCACGTACGCGGCGGTCGAGTACACCCGCGTGGCAGCCATGACACCGATGTTCTCGGCATGAGTCGTCGTAGGGGAGCCGCCTACTGCGCTGGCGATGGCGGTGGCAAAACCGTCACCGGCAATGGCGCGTCCGATGTACGGGTCGAGATCGTCGCCCGTGATTTCGGCGACCGCCTTGACGTGTCCGGCGTTTTCCGCGACCAGTGCGATGACACCGGGAAGCACCAGAACGATGAACGTGAGGCTGAACGAGGGAGCATGAATACCGACGATCCCGTTGGCTTCGTCCGAGAACGGCGGCAACCCGAACCAGGAAGCCGAGTGCACCGAATCCCAGTTGACACGAAAGTGCTCGGTGGGTGCGCCACTACCACTGGCGGACGTGATCGGACCGGAGAGCCGGTCGAGGACCCACGAGAAGATGTAGCCGAAAACCAGGGCGACGAGAATGGCGATACGTCCCAGGAAGCCGCGTAGCGCAACGCTCATCACGATCAGGGCAACCATCACGATCAGTGCCACCCACTGATCCTGCGGCCAGTACAACCCCGCGACCACAGGCGCCAGGTTGAAGCCGATCAACATCACCACAGCGCCGGTGACCACCGGCGGTAGCGCTTTACTGATGACGCCACCGCCGAGAAAGTGGATGGCGATGCCGACGAATCCCAGAACCAACCCCGACACCAGAATCGCACCGGTCACTTCGGCCGTCGTTCCACCTTGGGCACGAATGGCGGCAACGCCACCGACAAAAGCTGCGGATGTTCCGAGGTAGCTGGGGACGTGCCCCTTGACCACCAGCAGGAAGAAGAGCGTACAAAAGCCTGACATCATCACGGCAAGTTGAGGATTGAGGCCCATGATGATCGGGAAGACGAACGTCGCGCCGAACATCGACACGACATGCTGGCCGCCCAACCCGATGGTTCTCGCCCAACTGAGTCGCTCGCCGGGAGCGACCACTTCACCGGCTCCGATGTTCTTTCCGTCTCCGTGCAACGTCCAGATCGGCATGACGAGACCTTTCGCAAAGGAGGAAGGTGTTCGAAATGCTTTGTGCCCCAGCTCACAAACACCGTGTCTGGAGTGAAACGCTAATGCAGGACCGAGATTTGGACGTGATGACAATCTGCCAGAACCCACTCACCGAGATTGGCAACAATGGTGGCAGATGATGCGGGCAGGGGTCATCGTCAGTGTTGGAGGCAGTTTCGACCGAAATGAGGACCACGCCACGAAGGGCCCAAACATTTTCTTCGGCTTAATGATTCCGTAACACGATGTCTGTCAACGGAAAACGACAGTCCTAGCCGAGGGCTGCGAGGATCCCTGCTGCCATCTCCGCGACCTGATCATCGGTCATGACGAACGTCGGCGAAATCTGCATCGCACCCTGACCCGCGGCGCGACCCGAAATACCGTGCTCACGAAGCGT
>NZ_LPNQ01000084.1:0-419184 GCF_019266085.1 Rhodococcus sp. FH8
GGAGGCCATCGCTGCTCGCGAGAAGGCTGCCGAGCGTAAGGCACGTCACGAGCGTTCCAAGCGCATCGCCGAAAAGCGTAAGGCTGCAGCGGTTCCCGTGGTCCTGCCGGAGCGTTCCGATGTCGCAACCGACATCGCGGTGCCGACACCTCCCTTCTGGGGCTCGCGCATCGTCAAGGGAATCTCGCTGTCCGAGTACTCGGGGCTGCTCGACGAGCGCGCTCTTTTCCTCGGCCAGTGGGGCCTTCGCGGTCAGCGCAAGGGCGACGGTCCGACGTACGAGGAACTGGTCGAGTCGGAAGGCCGTCCGCGACTTCGGTACTGGCTCGATCGGCTGACGTCCGAGGGCATCCTCGCGCATGCCGCGGTCGTGTACGGGTACTTCCCGGCGATCTCGGAGGGCGACGACGTCATCGTGCTCACCGAGCCGAAACCGGATGCACCCGAAAGGTTCCGGTTCACCTACCCGCGCCAGCACCGCGACCGCTTCCTGTGCATCGCGGACTTCGTTCGCTCGCGCAAGGACGCCGAGGCCACCGGGCAGGTCGACGTACTCCCGTTCCAGTTGGTGACGATGGGTCAGCCGATCGCGGACTTCGCCAACGAGTTGTTCGCGTCGAACTCGTACCGCGATTACCTCGAGGTTCACGGAATCGGTGTCCAGCTCACGGAGTCTCTGGCCGAGTACTGGCATCGACGCGTCCGTGAAGAGCTAGTGCTTCCCGAGGGTCACACCGTCGCGGAGCAGGATCCCACCGAGGTTGCCGGTTACTTCGATCTCGAGTACCGCGGCGCTCGTTATTCGTTCGGATACGGCGCGTGCCCGGATCTCGAGGATCGAGCCAAGTTGGTGGCGTTGCTCGAACCCGAACGAATCGGCGTCGAATTGTCCGAGGAGCTGCAGCTGCATCCCGAGCAGTCCACGGACGCTTTTGTCCTGCACCACCCGGAAGCAAAGTATTTCAATGTCTGAGTTGTTGACCGAAGTATCCGAATCAACGCTCGGTGGTGTCCTGTGGGACATGGACGGCACCCTGCTCGATTCGGAGAAGCTGTGGGACATCGCGCTTCGTGAGCTGTCCCTACGCCTGGGCGGACCGATGACGGAAGCGACACGCGTTGCCGTCATCGGTGCGTCGAGCCCCTTCGCCCTTGCGACGGTGTTCGACGCTCTCGGCCTGGAGAAGCATCCCGATGCCATCGCCGAGGCGAAGGACTGGATGTACACCCGCGTCGGCGATCTGTTCGAGGACGGCGTGACCTGGCGGCCGGGTGCTCGCGACGCACTGTCGACCGTGCGTGACGGTGGTCTGCGTTCTGCACTGGTCACCAACACCGAGCGAGTTCTGGTCGATCGGGCACTCGGCATGCTCGGCCGTGAGTTCTTCGACCATTCGGTGTGTGGCGACGAGGTCCCCAACGGGAAACCGGCAGCGGATCCGTACCTGCGCGGCGCGCATCTGCTCGGACTCGAGCCGGCGCAGTGCCTCGCGATCGAGGACTCGCCGACCGGCACGGCGTCGGCCAGCGCTGCGGGTTGCGCGGTGCTCGTCGTTCCGTGTGAGGTCGACGTCCCCGCCGGCCCTGGACGCGTGTTTCGAGAGTCCCTGTTGGACTTGTCCATTCACGATCTTCACGACGTTCACTCGAGCGCGGCACGTTAGGCTGGATTTGCTGTGGCTATTCCGAAAATTGTTCTCTTCTACCAGTTCACGCCGTTGGCGGACCCGGAAGCGATCAAGCTGTGGCAGCACAGCCTGGCCGAGTCCAACAACCTGACGGGCCGGATCATCGTCTCGCCGCACGGGATCAACGCGACGGTCGGCGGAGACATCGAGGATGTCAAGCGATATGTCCGTGGTACGCGTGGTTACGAACCCTTCCGTACCGCTGACATCAAGTGGTCGGACGGCCTCGGGAACGATTTCCCTCGTCTGAGTGTCAAGGCACGCTCGGAGATCGTGACGTTCGGTGCCCCCGACGAGCTGAAAGTCGACGAGAACGGTGTGGTCGGCGGAGGAGTTCACCTGGTGCCCAAGGAACTACACGAACTCGTCGACACTCGCGGTGACGACGTCGTGTTCTTCGACGGGCGCAATGCCTTCGAAGCCGAGATCGGCCGTTTCCGAGATGCGATAGTTCCGGACGTCGCCACCACTCGGGATTTCGTCAACGAACTCGACAGTGGCAAATACGACCATCTCAAGGGCAAAGCCGTGGTCACGTACTGCACCGGCGGAGTGCGCTGTGAGGTGTTGTCTTCGCTGATGCGCTCACGTGGCTTCGACGAGGTCTATCAGTTGGACGGCGGAATCGTCCGTTACGGCGAGACTTTCGGCGACCGCGGCCTCTGGGACGGTTCCCTGTACGTGTTCGACAAGCGGATGAACATCGAGTTCTCATCCGAAGCCAAGACACTCGGCGTGTGTGTCGATTGTGGTACTCCGACCCCGCGGTACCGCAACCGGATCGACGGCGACGGCCGAACCCTCGAATTGCTCTGCGAGAGTTGTTCACCAGACCTCGAGCAGGACTGAGCTGTGCCCAAGGCTCCGTTGCCGATCCGAAACGGTCTCGGACCTGACCGGCTGCGGATGCCGGCGGAGTCGTCGGCGCGGACCGTCCTCGAGCACCTGGTCGGCGAGCATCCCGGGGAGCGGGACCTGTGGGCGGACCTCGTCAGCGCCGGGGACGTCGTCGACGAGCACGGGCGGGAGATCACGAGCCGAACGCCCTATCAGCCGACCCGGTTCGTGTACTTCTACCGCGAGCCGGCCCCCGAGATTCCGGTTCCGCACGAGATCGAGATCTTGTACCGCGACGACTCGATTCTCGTGATCGACAAACCGCACTTCCTGGCGACCATTCCACGGGGAGCGCACATCGTCGAAAGCGCAGTCGTGCGCTTGCGTCGTGACCTGGACCTTCCGGATCTTGCGCCAGTTCACCGCCTCGACCGGATGACGGCGGGTGTCATCGTGTTCACCGTGACACCGGACCTACGACGGCCGTACCAGGAACTTTTTGCCGAGCAGCGGATCGTCAAGGAGTACGAGGCGATTGCGGGCTTCGATCCGGAACTGACTTTCCCTCGCACGGTGCGCAGCCGCATCAACAAAGTTCACGGCGAGATGACGGCTACCGAAATCGCGGGCGAGCCGAACAGTGAGACCTCGATCGAACTGATCGAGGTGATCACCGACTCGGCCGGCCGGACGCTCGGGCGATACAGGTTGCTCCCACGGACCGGCCGGACCCATCAGCTTCGGCTGCACCTCAACTCGCTGGGCGTCCCGATCGTCGGTGACAATTACTATCCGGAGTATCTGCCCGCAGTGCCCGGTGACTTCTCGACTCCGTTGCGATTGTTGGCGCGAGCGTTGGAGTACCCGGATCCGATCACCGGGCAGACCCGCAGGTTCGTGAGTTCGCGCAGCCTCGACGCAGGCCTGTGAACACCGCTGTTCGTGGGCGTGTGAAAACCGCTTCCGTCCTCGTGAAAGAATAGCTACCCGTGAAGACCTTCGAATCCTTGTTCGCCGAATTGACCGAGCGCGCTGCTACTCGCCCCGAGGGGTCCGGCACTGTCGCCGCCCTCGACGCCGGTGTGCATGCTCAGGGCAAAAAGGTCATCGAGGAAGCCGGTGAAGTGTGGATCGCTGCGGAATACCAGAGCGATGAGCAGCTAGCCGAGGAAATTTCCCAGCTGCTGTACTGGACGCAGGTGTTGATGGTCGGTCGCGGACTGACCCTCGAGGACGTGTACCGACATCTGTGATCGGAGCTGACCAGCGAGATGTACTCCGTCTCGCTCGTCCAGGGCTTCCGATTCATGTCGTCTCACGTCACCCACACCTTCCGAAAGGACATCCACCATGCTGCGCGTAGCAGTTCCCAACAAAGGCTCACTGTCCGAGTCCGCCGCCGAGATTCTCAGCGAGGCCGGCTACCGTCGACGCACCGATTCCCGTGATCTGACAGTCCTCGATCCGGCCAATCAGGTCGAGTTCTTCTTCTTGCGCCCCAAGGACATTGCGATCTACGTCGGCTCCGGTGAGCTGGATCTCGGCATCACCGGTCGTGATCTCGCCGGCGACTCGGGTGCTCCCGTATCCGAGCGTCTGTCACTGGGCTTCGGCCGTTCGTCGTTCCGTTACGCAGCACCTGCCGGCAAGGACTGGGCCGTCGAGGATCTGTCCGGCCTGCGCATTGCAACGTCGTACCCGAACCTGGTCCGTAAGGACCTCACAGATCGCGGACTCGACGCCACCGTCATCCGTCTCGACGGAGCAGTGGAAATCTCGATTCAGCTCGGCGTCGCCGACGCGATCGCCGACGTGGTCGGATCGGGTCGTACTCTCCGCCAACACAACCTCGTGGCTTTCGGTGAATCGCTCTGCGATTCCGAAGGTGTCCTGATCGAGCGCACCGGCGCTCCGCAGGACGATCCCGCACGCAACCAGCTCATCGAACGCGTACGCGGAATTGTCTTCGCACAGCAGAATCTGATGATCGACTACGACTGCCCGCGCACCATCCTCGACGACGCCATCAAGATGACACCCGGTATGGAATCGCCGACCCTCTCACCGTTGGCTGATCCCGACTGGGTCGCGGTTCGCGCGATGGTCCCGATCAAGGGACACAACCAGGTGATGGATGCCTTGGCCGAACTCGGTGCCAAGGCCATCCTCGCGTCGAACATCCGCTCGGTACGCGCTTTCTGATCACTGCCTGACTAGATTTACGCGCATTCGCGCCCGTTCCTGGAAATCAGGAACGGGCGCGAATCTGCAAAGTCTGGGCGATACGGCCCACGGCACCCTGCTCGTCGTAGAGCACGCCCGCACACATGCCGACGCCGTCCGGACCCGTTGTGGTTTCGGCGGCGACACCGACCCACTCTCCCTCGGGTACACGGAAGATATGCACCGTGAGATCTGTGTTGAGAAACGTCCAGTGCTCCGGGTCGAGCTTGGCGCCGACCCCGTTTGAGATGTCGGCCACCGCGAACAAACGCTGCGAGAGCAGACATCTTCTCACCCTCGACCAGCTCTGGCTTGGGGCGCGCCCATACCTTGCCGGTTCCCACGCACCCGATCGGAGCAATCCAGGACCAGTCGAGGGTCTTGAGATAGCCGACGCTCCACAGACCCTCGAGAACGCCCGGGGTGCCGCTGTCGCGGGGTTCGAGCGGGGGATCGACTACGTGGACGACGTCGCCGGTATCCACCGTCTCCATCCGCCACGCCGTACCGCGCGCAACCGCGCGTGCAGATCCGTCGGCGGTGGTTGCCCACAGTTCGGCGACGATCAATTCGATTCGGCGACCGGGTCGTTCGATCCAGGACCGGACTTCTAGGTCGGCAATCGGAATCGGTCCGAGAATCTCGACGACGACGCGCGTCAGACGGGTTTCGTCGCGCGCACCGCACCGCTCGAGGGCTCGTACCAACAGCGCCGACGGGGGAGCGCCGTGCTGCAGTGTCGGGCCCCAGATGCTGACAGTTGCCTGCGTGCTCGCGAACCGCTCGTGCCCTTCCTCCGTCGTTCCGAGGTAGCGGTAGTACGAACTGTCCGTCATGTTATGAATTCTCCTTTGCGGCAACAGGTTCGGTGCTCAGCAGTTCCGGCCAACCTGGATACGGCGGAGGTGTTCCGCCGAACGAGGGGCACAGTGACTTGTGATCGCACCAGTCGCACAGTTTGCCAGGCTTGGGTCTGAAGTCTCCGGTCGCACCTGCTGCGAGGATCGCTTTCCAGATGGCGGAGAGGGTTCGCTCGAATCGGATGAGCTCGTCGTGATCCGGGGCGTACGTGAGAATCGAGCCGGAGGCCAGATAGATCAGGCGCAGTTGTGCGGGAACGATTCCGCGAGTGCGCAGCAGTACGAGCGCGTAGAACTTCATCTGGAAGAGCGCCTTGGATTCGGTGAACTCGCGAGGCGCTTTTCCGGTCTTGTAGTCGACCACCCGCACCTCACCCGTCGGTGCAACGTCTATCCGGTCGACGAAGCCGCGGAGTCGAACGCCGTTCTCCAATTCGGTCTCGACGTAGACCTCGCACGCCTCGGCATCGAATCGAGTGGGATCTTCGAGCGTGTAGTACGTCGCGACGAGCTTGCCGACTTCGTCGAGGAACGAATCCAGCTCGCCCTCCGGAACAAGGTCAGCGGCCTCGGGAGACTCGGCACTGACACGTTCCCATGCGGGACGGACGAGTTCGGCTGCGCGATCGGGAACCCGGTGACCGGTCGGGAGTGCAAACAGTGCTTCCAGTGCCGCGTGTACGACGGTGCCTCTGACCTGGGCTCTGGTTGGCGTTTCCGGAATTCTGTCGACTGCTCGGAAGCGATAGAGCAGGGGGCATTGTTTGTAGTCACCCGCCCGAGACGGAGAGAGCGCCGGCCGACTACGCGGGCGCTCGTGTGATGTTGCACCCGTTGGAGTGGGGGTTGGCAATTCGACAGAGCTCACACCTGGCAGGCTATGCGGTTGGTCCGACAACTCCGTCGGAGCCGGTGGCGAGGACACCGGAAACAAGCGAACAGGGATCATCTGCGCATGGCGAACGAGCTGCAACCAGAAGAAGGCACGACCGAAGTGGATGAGGTTGTGCAGTCCGCTGTCGCCGAGATTCCCGAACAAGAGTTTCCAGAAGCTGATCTCACTGCGCCGGGCAAGCGGCCGTCAGGTCCGTTCCGCGTCGGCGACCGAGTACAGCTGACCGACGGCAAGGGACGCCACTACACGATCGTTCTCGAGGCGAACCGCGAATACCACACCCACAAGGGCGGAATCGTTCACAACGATCTGATCGGTGCCGACGAGGGCAGCGTCGTCAAGTCGGTCAACGGCACGCCCTATCTCGCACTGCGCCCCCTGCTGGTGGACTACGTGCTGTCCATGCCGCGCGGTGCCCAGGTCATCTACCCGAAGGACGCAGCTCAGATCGTCCACGAAGGCGACGTGTTCCCCGGAGCACGCGTGCTCGAGGCCGGAGCCGGCTCCGGCGCACTGACATGTTCGCTGCTGCGTGCCGTCGGACCCGAGGGCAAGGTCATCTCCTACGAGGTCCGCGACGATCATGCCGAACATGCGGTTCGCAACGTCGAGACCTTCTTCGGGGAACGTCCGCCGAACTGGGAACTGACCATCGCCGATCTCGCCGAGTTCGATCCGGAAGCGCACGGAGGCAAGGTCGATCGCGTCGTCCTCGACATGCTGGCCCCGTGGGACGTCCTGCCCGCCGTCTCGAAGGCACTCGTGCCGGGCGGCGTGTTGATCGTCTACGTCGCGACCGTTACTCAGCTCTCGAAGGTCGTCGAGGCGATGCGGGAGCAGGAATGCTGGACCGAGCCCCGCTCGTGGGAATCGATCGTGCGCGGTTGGCACGTCGTCGGATTGGCGGTGCGCCCCGAACATCGGATGCAAGGCCACACCGCGTTCCTCGTGAGCGCTCGTCGTCTCGCCGAAGGAACTGTCACCCCGAAGCCGCAGCGGCGTGCGGGCAAGGGCTCGAACACCGCGGCCAAGTAGTCACACGAAAACAACAAGAGCGGCGATCCGGTATCCGGATCGCCGCTCTTGTAGTAGCTGGAAGTTATGCGGTGCAGGAAGCGCGGCCCATTTCCAGGAGCACGCATGCCGAGGTGTCGGACAGCTTCCAGGAGCCGTCTTCGAGCTCCCAGGTCCACGGGGTGGCCGGGGCGGCGCCGTGCGGGCTGACGACGGCGACGTCTGCGGTTGCGGTCTGACCGTCGACCTTGACGTTGTCCACGTTGAACGTGATCGCGTAGGCAGGGTTACCGCCCAGCGCAGCACTCATCGTCTCGATGTTGGCCTGACGCTTGGTTCCGTCGACCACCAGAGCGGTCTTCTCCTCGATCGGCTTGGCCGGATCGATCAGAGCGACGAGCGAAGCGTTGAGCTCCTCGGCCGTCGGAGCCGCTGCGGCAGCGGCAGCTGACGTCGTGGCGGAAGCCGAGGCCTTCGCCGTGGTGCTCGAGGCGGCGGCGGAAGTCGAACTTGCAGCCGTCGAATCCTTGTTGTCGTCCGAGCTGCATGCACCCATGGTCAGGACGGCAGCGACAGCACAAGCGCTGATGAGAGTCTTGCGGATGATCACAGCGTTACCTTTCGTTGTAAAGAGAGACAGGCGCTGTCTCCATCTTGTAGGCAAGGCTAACATGACCAAATTCTGGCTCGAGACCAGTCGGCACGGTCCGCGCGCAGGTGTGAATTCGCACTCGCGCACCGTGTCTGGCGACAGTTGGGGCCTTATGCCGGTAGCGTTGATGGATCGCACTGGGAGGAGACGCACATGAGCTCGACAGAGAACCCGGATTCGGTTGCGGCAGCAGAAGAACTCCACGCGCTACGAGTGGAAGCACAAGTACTGCGCCGACAACTTGCACAATCGCCGGAGCAGGTGCGTGAGCTGGAGTCCAAGGTGGACTCGTTGTCCATCCGAAACAGCAAGTTGATGGACACCCTCAAAGAGGCCCGTCAGCAGCTCATCGCGCTTCGTGAAGAAGTCGACAGACTCGGTCAACCGCCGAGCGGTTACGGAGTCCTTCTCTCGGTACACGAGGACAAGACCGTCGACGTGTTCACGTCGGGTCGCAAGATGCGGTTGACGTGCTCACCGAACATCGACACGGACACCCTCGCCCTCGGGCAGACGGTTCGCCTCAACGAGGCACTCACCATCGTCGAGGCCGGCACCTACGAGCAGGTCGGTGAGATCAGCACGCTCCGTGAGGTACTCGACGACGGCTTGCGCGCACTGGTGGTCGGCCATGCCGACGAAGAGCGCATCGTCTGGCTCGCAGCGCCGTTGGCAGCCGTCTTCGCCGACCCCGAAGCCGACATCATCGCGTACGACGCCGATTCTCCGACCAGGAAACTGCGTCCGGGCGACTCGTTGCTCGTCGACACCAAGGCCGGGTACGCCTTCGAGCGCATCCCGAAGGCCGAGGTCGAAGATCTGGTTCTCGAAGAAGTTCCGGACGTTCACTACGACGACATCGGTGGTCTCGGGCGTCAGATCGAACAGATCCGTGATGCCGTCGAACTCCCGTTCCTCCACAAGGATCTGTTCCACGAGTACTCACTGAGGCCGCCGAAGGGTGTACTGCTCTACGGTCCGCCTGGTTGCGGCAAGACGCTCATCGCCAAGGCCGTCGCCAACTCGTTGGCCAAGAAGATCGCCGAAGCCCGCGGTCAGGACAGCAAGGACGCCAAGTCCTACTTCCTGAACATCAAGGGCCCGGAACTTCTGAACAAGTTCGTCGGCGAAACCGAGCGTCACATCCGGATGATCTTCCAGCGTGCTCGTGAGAAGGCGTCCGAGGGCACTCCGGTGATCGTCTTCTTCGACGAGATGGACTCGATCTTCCGTACCCGTGGTTCGGGAGTCTCCTCCGACGTGGAGACAACGGTCGTTCCGCAGCTGCTCAGCGAGATCGACGGTGTGGAAGGGCTCGAGAACGTCATCGTCATCGGCGCTTCCAACCGTGAGGACATGATCGACCCGGCCATCCTGCGTCCCGGCCGACTGGACGTGAAGATCAAGATCGAGCGCCCCGACGCGGAATCGGCTCAGGACATCTTCTCGAAGTACCTGGTGGACGGTCTGCCGATCAATGCGGACGACCTCGCCGAGTTCGGTGGAGATCGCACTGCATGCTTGAAGGCGATGATCGTTCGCGTCGTCGATCGCATGTACGCGGAGAGCGAAGAGAATCGTTTCCTCGAGGTCACGTACGCCAACGGCGACAAGGAAGTTCTGTTCTTCAAGGACTTCAACTCGGGGGCGATGATCCAGAACATCGTCGACCGCGCCAAGAAGTACGCGATTAAGTCTGTGCTCGACACCGGTGCTCCGGGCTTGCGTGTGCAGCACCTCTTCGATTCCATCGTCGACGAGTTCGCCGAGAACGAGGATCTGCCCAACACCACCAATCCTGATGACTGGGCACGTATTTCGGGCAAGAAGGGGGAGCGGATCGTCTACATCCGCACTCTCGTCACGGGCAAGAACGCCAGTGCGAGCCGCGCGATCGACACGGAGTCGAACACGGGCCAGTACCTGTAACGAAACGAACATCGATCGGGCCGGCCACTCCGCGGGAGTTGTCGGCCCGATCTCTGCGTCACTGCCGTTGACTTCGTTGCGATTGGACCGGTCGGTCGCGCTGGTTTAGAGTCCCGCCGTGCAGATACATCTTCGACACAATCCGTCGTCCACAGTCGCTCGCTGCTACCTCGCGCCCGGCGAACCGCTGCGCGTGGAGAGCGGGGCGATGCTCGCGCATTCTGCCGGCGTAGTACTCGAAGCGAAGGCGCAGGGCGGCGTCCTGCAGGGACTCAAGCGGTCGATGCTGAGCGGCGAATCATTTTTCGTCACGACGTATACCGCTCCGCCGCAAGGTGGTTGGGTCGACGTGACTGGCGTGCTTCCCGGAGATCTGATTCCGCTGACCATCACCTCTGATCGCCCGTTCTTCCTCAACCGTGGAACCTGGTTGGCCAACTCCTACGGTGTGACGGTCGAGTCCAAGTGGGGCGGCATGTCCAACCTCTTCGGCGGTGAGGGCGGCTTCGGCCTGCGGGCAAGTGGCGACGGTGAAGTAGTGCTGGCCGTCTACGGCGCGATCGACGTCATCGACTTGCAGCCAGGCGAGACGGTCACGATCGATACCGGTCACGTGGTCGCCTACGACCTCGGGATGAACTTCAACATGCGGCGCGCCGTTCAGGGGCGCACCATTCAGTCGATGAAGTCCGGTGAAGGATTTGTCTTCGACTTCACCGGCCCAGGACGCGTTCTCGCGCAGACCCGCAACCCCAGCGCCTTCGCTGCGTGGCTCTCGGCGATCACCCCGGGCTGATCACAGGTCCCACCAGTGTTCAGTCCCAGCGGTGTTCAGCTCCAGCAATAGTCGGCCAGCAGCGCGCGTGAGTCCGGAACGAACGGCCACGACGGGTCCTGCAGGTGGGCGCCGAGTTCTTTCGGTGTCCACCACCAACCTTCGGCGATCTCGCTGGGCTGATGTGCCATCGGCCCGTCGTATCTGAGTTCGAACGCAAACAGGTGACAGCGCAACGGAGAGTTGTTCCACTCGCCGTCCCAGGATTTTCGAGCGATCTCCGTCAGTTGGAGTGGCTGGTCTGCCGTTCCGAAGATTCCGAGTTCTTCACCGACTTCACGGATCGCAGTTTCCTGCGGCGTCTCACCTGGATCGACGACACCTCCGGCCAGACAGTCGTGATAGCCCCCGAACACCGCTTTCGTGTCGGTTCGGCGATGGACGTAGATGCGGGAGCCGTCCCCGGTACGAACCAGGACGCCCGCACTCGCGTGCCAGAGCCCACCCGAGTAGACGACGGAACGTGGTGCTCGGCCGATCGGATTACCCGTCCGGTCGTACACGGCGACTACCTCGTCCGCGGGATTCAGGTCTGCGGTGAGAGGTTGGTGCATTCCTCCAACTGTGCCACGCCTGTGGGTGCCGCGCCGCAATCACATAGGCTCTTGTGTCATGCAGCGGATCATCGGTGTCGAGGTCGAATACGGAATATCTTCACCCAGTGAGCCGTCGGCGAATCCGATTCTCACTTCAACCCAGGCGGTGCTTGCCTACGCCGCCGCAGCGGGCGTGCCACGGGCCAAGCGCACACGCTGGGATTACGAGGTCGAATCTCCGCTGCGAGATGCCCGAGGCTTCGATCTGGGGCGAATGAGCGGTCCCGCGCCGGTGATCGACGCGGACGAGATCGGCGCCGCGAACATGATTCTCACCAACGGGGCACGGTTGTACGTCGACCACGCACATCCGGAGTATTCGGCGCCCGAGGTCGCCGACCCGCTCGACGCCGTGATCTGGGACAAGGCCGGCGAACGCGTCATGGAAGCGGCTGCGCGGCACGCATCCAGCGTGCCGGGTGCGCCTCGGCTCCAGCTGTACAAGAACAACGTCGACGGCAAGGGTGCCTCGTACGGCACGCACGAGAACTACCTCTGCTCACGTGAGACCCCGTTCGCCTCGATCGTGACAGGATTGACGCCGTTTTTCGCGTCCCGGCAGGTCATCTGCGGTTCCGGGCGTGTGGGTCTCGGTCAGTCCGGCGACGAGGCCGGATTCCAGCTTTCGCAGCGATCCGACTACATCGAGGTCGAAGTAGGCCTCGAGACCACTCTCAAGCGCGGAATCATCAACACCCGCGACGAACCGCACGCGGATGCGGACAAGTATCGCCGCCTGCACGTCATCATCGGTGACGCGAACCTCGCGGAGATGTCGACGTACCTCAAGGTGGGAACAACGGCGCTGGTACTCGACCTGATCGAGGCAGGTGTCGATCTCACCGATCTGCAACTGGCGCGTCCGGTCACCGCCGTCCACCACATCAGTCACGACCCCACTCTGCGCAAGACCGTTGCGCTGGCCGACGGACGTGAACTGACAGGGCTTGCGCTGCAACGCATTTACCTCGAACGTGTCTCGAAGTTCCTCGACCGTGAGACCGATCGTGATCCGCGAGCGGACGATATCGTCGCCAAGTGGGCGATGGTTCTCGATCTCCTCGAGCGCGATCCCATGGAGTGCGCGAACATCCTCGACTGGCCGGCCAAACTGCGTCTGCTCGAAGGGTTCCGCAATCGTGAGGGACTCGCGTGGTCGGCGCCGCGATTGCATCTGGTGGATCTGCAGTACTCCGACGTGCGACTCGACAAGGGCCTGTACAACCGCCTGGTTGCTCGCGGCTCCATGGAGCGGCTTGTCACCGAACAGCAGGTTCTCGACGCGGTCACGAACCCTCCCACCGACACTCGCGCATACTTCCGGGGCGAGTGCCTACGCCGATTCGGTGCCGATATCGCGGCCGCGAGCTGGGATTCGGTCATCTTCGATCTCGGCGGTGAATCGTTGATCCGTATCCCCACCCTCGAGCCGCTTCGAGGTACCAAAGCGCACGTCGGAGCGTTGCTCGACTCCGTGGACAGCGCCGCGGAACTGGTTGATCAGCTCACTCACTGAAATCAGCCGATGCGGCTCGCCGTCGCGTCTCTCCACACCTGACGGTGCCGCTCGGTAGGGTGAAGGTCCGAGCGGGATCAGTTACCGACTCTGCTGGGCCGAACAGGATGCTCGCGAGAGCTCCCTTCACACAAGGAGGTCGACGGCGATGGCTCAAGAACAGACGCAGCGTGCCGGTGGCGGCGAAGACGACGAAACCACTGGTGGCGACGGCAGTGCCGGCCAGGAACGTCGCGAGAAGCTCGCTGCAGAAACCGACGACCTGCTCGACGAGATCGACGACGTGTTGGAAGAGAACGCCGAGGACTTCGTCCGTGCCTACGTCCAGAAGGGCGGCCAGTGACGGTGGATCGCGCGCCCCGGATCACAGACGGGGACACACGGTTGAGCTTCGGCTCGAATCTGTCGTCATTCTCGGAATACCTTCGGGTGCATGCACCGGAGCATCTTCCGCAGAACCGCTTCGCCGACACAGGAGGTGTTGTCATGGGCGGGGGAGACGTAGCTCCGCACGGCACCACCATCGTCGCGATCAGCTATGCGGGTGGTGTTCTGCTCGCGGGTGATCGCCGAGCGACGATGGGCAATCTCATCGCCAGCCGTGACGTGCAGAAGGTGTACGTCACGGACGACTACTCGGCTGCGGGTATTGCCGGTACGGCCGGGATCGCAATCGAACTGGTCCGGCTCTTCGCGGTCGAGCTCGAACATTACGAGAAGATCGAAGGCGTCCCACTCACGTTCGACGGCAAGGCCAATCGACTTTCGTCGATGGTTCGAGGAAATCTCGGAGCAGCGATGCAAGGTTTGGCGGTTGTGCCACTGCTCGTGGGTTACGACCTGGACGCGGTCGATCCGTCCACCGCCGGTCGCATCGTCTCCTACGACGTCGTCGGTGGGCGATACGAGGAGCGCGCGGGCTATCACGCAGTCGGATCCGGCTCCCTGTTCGCGAAATCGGCGCTCAAGAAGCTGTATTCACCGGGAATCGACGAGGACACCGCGCTTCGGTTCGCCGTCGAGGCGCTGTACGACGCGGCAGATGACGATTCGGCTACCGGTGGTCCTGATCTGACACGAGGGATCTATCCGACGGCGGTCACCATCACCTCGGCCGGCGCTGTCGAGTTGTCGCCCACCAGGGCTGCCGAGATCGCCAGGGAGATCGTCGCGGCTCGCACGGCGACCGTGAGTCCGGAAGGGGAGTCTGCGCTATGACGATGCCGTATTACGCATCAGCCGAACAGATCATGCGCGATCGTTCGGAATTGGCGCGCAAGGGAATTGCCCGCGGGCGCAGCGTCGTCGTTCTCACCTACCGCGACGGAGTGCTCTTTGTCGCCGAGAATCCGTCGCGTGCTCTGCACAAGGTCAGCGAACTGTACGACCGTCTCGGATTCGCGGCAGTGGGCAAGTACAACGAGTTCGAGAATCTGCGCCGCGCGGGCATCGTCCACGCAGACATGCGTGGGTACTCGTACGACCGTCGGGACGTCACCGGGCGTTCGCTCGCCAATGCGTACGCACAAACCCTGGGAACGATCTTCACCGAGCAGCCCAAGCCGTACGAGGTCGAGATCTGTGTTGCCGAGATCGGTCGCTTCGGAAGCAGTACGCCGGCTCAGCTCTACCGGATCACGTACGACGGATCCATCGCGGACGAGCAGGAATTCGTGGTCATGGGCGGCACGACCGAACCGATCGTGACGGCGATGCGCGAGTCGTACCAGCGAGACCTCGACCTCGAATCCGCAGTGCGGATTGCAGTCGGGGCGCTCCAAAAGGGCGGCCCGGCACCGGCCGGAACCACTGAGGCGGAACCACGAACTCTCGATGTGAGTGCACTCGAGGTTGCCGTACTCGACAGCAATCGTCCACGCCGTGCGTTCAAACGGATCGCTGGAACGGTTTTGGAAGAGATGCTTCCAGCTCCGGCAGCAGTCGAGGATGCGCCGCCGGCAAACGGCGACGCACCCTCGTAGATACTCCGTAGGTCTGGGAGTTACTGCAGGTCTGGAGTTACTGAGTGACTCGGTAGACGGCCACCGCGCCCGGTTCGGTGTCGAAATCGAACCGGCGCGCGTCTGCCACCACTTCACCGTCGGTGGCGATGGCTACCGGTGAATCGGCGACTCGGACCGACATCGACGAGACGAGTTCGCGAACGTAGACCCGCGAGCTGCCCAATGTTCCTGTGGCAGCCGCAAACAGCAGACGTGAGCGCGAGAATTTCTTGTCCGCGCGCAGATAGCGGACGTCGAGTAGTCCACGGTTCATCTCCGGACGCGACATCGGCACCTGATCGGCGGGGGAGTATCGCCCGTTTCCGACGAACAGCATCCAGATTGTGGTCCGCTTCCCGTCGATGGTCACCGTCATCGGCTCCGCCGCTGCGAGAACCCGGATCATCGCGGCTCCTGCGGCCGGCCACTTACCGAAACGCGGTTCCCATTTTTCCCTCAGGCGCACAGCATCCGGGTATCCACCGAGGCTGGCTGTGTTGAGAAACCGTGCAGTCACTCCGGAATCCGTGCGCACCACCGCGTGGTCGACGAATGCCGCCTGACCGGACTCGACTGCCTGTGCGGTCTCCTCGACATTCACCGCCCCGACGTCGCGGGCGAAATGGTTCAATGTTCCGCCGGGAAAAACCGCAAGTGGTAGCTCATGCTTTGTCGCCGCGGTCGCGACCGTGACCACTGTTCCGTCGCCGCCGCATACACCCAACGCTTTCGGCGAGAGCTCGGGGATCTTGGCATCGATCTGCATGTCGAAGTCGATGTCCGCGTCGAACTCGTAGACGATCGCTTCCGGTAGTAGTTCTCGAATCGATTCCACGATCCCGTCGTCCTCGGAGCCTGAACCAGGATTGGTGAAGACCAACAAGCCTTCTCCGCGCGGGAGCGCGGGAACCACGCACTCGGGTCCGAGTTCGGCGGGCTCTTCGTCCCGCACCGCCCACCAACGACGTGTGCCGGCAGCGATAGCACCGCCGACCGCGAGGCCTGCGAAGACGTCGGACGGCCAGTGGACTCCGTTGTGAACGCGTGAGTACGCCACTGCTGCGGCCAGTGGTGCCAGAGCAGCTCCAGCAACCGGGGACTCCATGGCCACTGCCGCGGTGAATGCCGCGGCCGAAGACGAATGTCCGGAGGGGAACGAGGACGACGTCGGAATGTCGACGCCTCGCTTCGGGCTCAGCCAGACGCGTGCCGGTGGGCGTCGGCGGGGAAAGAGGGGCTTGAGTATGCCGTTGGCCAGCGCGCTGGAACCGGCCAGTGCGAGCAGCCCGCGTGCTGCTGCCCTACGGGGCCGCCCGCCGATCATCGCGAGCAAGGCGGCGACAACCATCCACAAAACGCCGTGATCGGCGGCTCTGGAGAGAAACCGCATGGTCGGGTCGAGCACGGAAGGGCGCAGTGCTCCAGTGCTTTCCATGACTTTGACGTCGCTTCGGACAACTTTTCGGCGAATAAGGCTCACACCGTCACACTATGCTGCCGCCCGACGTTGTCGAGTCGTGACTTACGACGCGATCGAAGTACACGGGTGAACCTCGCATTCTGGTTGTACTGTCGAAGTGTGCAGAGACGAATCATGGGTATCGAGACGGAATTCGGCGTTACCTGCACCTTTCACGGGCACAGGAGACTGAGCCCCGACGAGGTTGCTCGTTACCTCTTCCGTCGTGTCGTGTCGTGGGGTCGCAGCTCCAACGTCTTCCTCCGTAACGGAGCCCGCTTGTACCTGGATGTGGGTTCGCACCCGGAGTACGCGACGGCCGAGTGCGACAGCCTCATCCAGCTGGTCAATCACGACCGTGCCGGTGAGCGTGTGCTCGAAGAACTGCTGATCGACGCCGAGGCGAGACTCGCCGAGGAGGGTATTGGTGGCGACATCTATCTCTTCAAGAACAACACCGACTCGGCCGGAAACTCGTACGGCTGCCACGAGAACTTTCTCGTCGCGCGCGCCGGTGAGTTCTCCCGCATTTCGGATGTCTTGTTGCCGTTCCTCGTCACGCGCCAGTTGATCTGCGGCGCCGGAAAGGTACTGCAGACTCCGAAGGCCGCGACGTTCTGCCTCTCGCAGCGCGCGGAACACATCTGGGAGGGCGTCTCGTCGGCTACCACTCGCTCGCGTCCGATCATCAACACCCGCGACGAACCGCACGCGGACGCCGAGAAGTACCGCCGCCTGCACGTGATCGTCGGCGATTCGAACATGGCCGAAACGACGACGATGCTCAAGGTCGGTTCTGCCGCACTGGTGCTCGAGATGATCGAAGCCGGGGTGTCGTTCCGCGATTTCGCTTTGGACAACCCGATTCGTGCCATCCGCGAGGTCAGTCACGACGTGACCGGTAAAAAGCCGGTTCGCCTTGCTGGTGGACGTCAGGCCAGTGCTCTCGATATTCAGCGCGAGTACCACGCCAAGGCGGTCGAACATCTGCGTAACCGCGAACCGGACCCGCAGGTGGAGCAGGTAGTCGACCTGTGGGGTCGCACCCTCGACGCCGTCGAAGCTCAGGATTTTGCGAAGGTCGACACGGAGATCGACTGGGTCATCAAGCGCAAGCTGTTCCAGCGATACCAGGACCGTCACGGTTTCGATCTGTCCGATCCCAAGATCGCGCAGCTCGACTTGGCGTACCACGACATCAAACGCGGCCGGGGCGTCTTCGACGTGCTCCAGCGCAAGGGCTTGGTCAAGCGGGTCACCGAGGACGAGACGATCGACGACGCCGTCGAGAATCCGCCGCAGACCACGCGCGCCAAATTGCGGGGCGACTTCATCACCGCAGCCCAGGCAGCAGGCCGGGACTTCACAGTCGACTGGGTTCACCTCAAGCTCAACGATCAGGCACAGAGAACGGTGCTGTGCAAGGACCCGTTCCGCTCCGTCGACGAGCGTGTCGAGCGTTTGATCGCTTCGATGTAGGTCACCCAATTTCACGATTTACAACACAGCAGGTCTGTTTTGCGGCGACGCGCCGGGCACGAAAGTGTCCGGCGCGCGTTCGGTTATCGGATAGCCACTAGGATTTCGGCGTGGCGACATCAAAAATCGAGCGGTTGATGAACCTGGTGATCGCGTTGCTGTCCACCAGACAGTTCCTCACGGCGGAGAAAATCCGTGACAGTGTGGCCGGGTACAACGATTCCGCGAACTACGAAGCGTTCAGTCGCATGTTCGAGCGCGACAAGAACGAACTTCGTGACCTGGGTGTCCCGTTGGAAACCGGTCTGGCAGGACGGTTCTCGACCGTCGAGGGGTATCGGATCAATCGCAACGCCTACGAGCTTCCGGACGTGGACCTCACCAGCGAGGAATCTGCTGCAGTCGCCGTCGCGGTGCAGTTGTGGGAGTCGCCGGAACTGATTTCGGCAGCCCAGAGTGCACTACTCAAACTCCGAGCGGCCGGCGTCCAGGTCGACTCAGAAGTCAGTGCCGCCCCGGTCACCGCGATTCCGGCACGCACTCGCGGTTCGGAGCCCGCGCTCGGCAAGCTGCTTGCAGCGGTCGACGCCGGCCGAGCAGTTCATTTTCAGCACCGCGGCGCATTGAACGAACCGTTCACCGAGCGCACCGTCGAACCGTGGGGCGTCGTCACGCACAACGGCAAGTGGTACCTGGTCGGGCACGACGTCGACCGTGATGCGGTGAGGACCTTCCGGCTCTCACGGATCGGTGACGACGTCAGGGAGTTCGGCCCGGCCGGTTCGGTTCACAAACCTGAAGGTGTCGACCTTCGCGAGGTCGTCGATCGCGTGACCGGTTCGGGCGTCGTGACCGGGACGGCTACGGTGTGGGTCGCAGACGGCCGCGCCCATGAGCTTCGGCGGCTTGCGACGTCGTCGTCCGAACGGCGGTTGACCGATCGCGACGGCAGCGTGCTGGCCATCCCCGTCCGATCCTGGGAATGGACCGCTCGGTTGATCGCCGGTCACGGGTTGGACGCATTGGTGCTGGACCCACCGGATTTGCGTGCTGAGGTCGTCGCGAAGCTGCGCGCCGCCGCGGCGAGCCCGATCACAGGCAATGGACAGGGGGACCACTGATGAGCAATCGACTGTCGTCGCGGTTGGCACGGCTGCTCAACCTCGTGCCGTACTTCATCGCAAATCCTGGCATCAGTCCCGCCGAGGCCGCCGAGGAGCTCGGTGTCAGCACCACTCAACTGATGACCGACCTCAATCAACTGTGGGTGTGCGGACTGCCCGGTTACGGTCCCGGTGATCTCATCGACCTGTCCTTCTCCGAGGAAAGTATCGAGGTCACGTTCTCGGCCGGGATCGATCGCCCGTTGCGCCTCACCTCGACGGAGGCGACGGCGTTGCTGATCGCCCTGCGGTCCTTGGTGGAAATGCCCGGCATGGTCGATCCGTCCTCGGCGCAGCGTGCCATCGCGAAGATCGAGGACGCAGCAGGCTCTGCCGCGGCACGAGCCATCGGTCAGGACCGGGACACATCGCCGGCGCCGGACATCGCCGAAGACCCGATAGCAGCGACGGTCAGAGCCGCGCTCGCAGACAAGACCGCCCTGCGATTGACGTATTACTCCGCCTCGCGCGACGCGGTCTCCGAGCGCATCGTCGACCCCGTTCGTATCGTGTTGGTCGACAACTACAGCTACCTCCAGGCGTGGTGCCGTCAAGCCGAGGGAGTGCGGTTGTTCAGATTCGATCGGATCGACGCCGCCGTCCAACTCGACGAGCCCGCCGACCCGCCGCCGCAGGCCCTCGAGGAGGATTCGAATCTCGAATTGTTCAGCGGCGACGGTTCCCTTCCGGAAGCGCGGTTGTTCATCACCAAAGAGTGGGTGTGGATGCTCGACTACTACCCGTTGGACGTCGAGCACGTGAACGACGACGGGTCGGTCGAGGCGACGATGAGTTTCGGAACACTTGAATGGATGGCAAGGCTGGTGTTGGGATTCGGTGAGGGCGTTCGGGTCCTTCATCCGCCGGAACTGGTCTCCGAAGTCCATGATCGAGCCGTTGCGGCGCTCGACGCCTATGACGTAATCGGTTCGTAAAACTTCGGGAAACTTCACGTTCAGTGAGTTCGCAGGAAACAAACAGGTAAAAGGTAGCTGAAGTAAGTGCTTTGGCACCTCCGAGCGCCGGTTGTGTCCGGTAGCATCGAGGAATCTGATCATGGGAGGTCGTTATGGGTGCAATGCAGCCGATGCATTGGCTGATTGTCGCTGTTGTCGTCGTAATTCTGTTCGGGTCGAAGAAGCTTCCCGATGCAGCACGCGGTCTGGGTCGTTCCCTCCGCATCTTCAAGAGCGAAGTCAAGGAAATGCAGAACGACGATGCGGCGCCCGCAAGCGCGCCGGTCGCACAGCCTGCTCCGGCACAGTTGCCGACGGCCAACACCGCGGTGGTCGCAAACGGTGCAGCAGCACCTGTTGCGCAGCCGACCGAAGTCAAGCCGCTCTAGTACACACTGCGTTCTAGCCGGGGTGAAATATTCGTTCACCCCGGTTGTCTGCTGACCAAGACCAGGATGCACAGTGCGTATTCCGTTAGACCCGCGTAACCGCAAGCGGAAGGTCAACCCAGACGGCACCATGTCGTTGGTCGACCACCTGTACGAATTGCGGACTCGTTTGTTGTTCGCATTCCTCGGCGTGATCATCACCACGGCGTTCGGCTTCTTCTGGTATTCACACTCGATACTCGGTCTCGAAAGTCTGGGCGATCTGCTTCGCGGACCGTACTGCGAGCTTCCGTCCGAGAGTCGCGCCAACCTCAGCACCGACGACGCGTGCCGATTGCTGGCGACCGGGCCGTTCGAGCAGTTCATGCTGCGATTCAAAGTGGCGCTCACCGCCGGCATCGTTCTTGCCTGCCCGGTGTGGCTTTACCAATTGTGGGCATTCATCACCCCGGGCCTCTACGCCAAAGAGCGTCGCTACGCGGTCGGATTCGTCACCGCAGGTGCCGCTCTCTTCATTCTCGGCGCAATCCTGGCGTACCTCGTCGTGGCGAAGGCTTTGCACTTCCTCCTGACCATCGGTGACAACGTCCAGATCACCGCGCTCAGTGGTTCGGAGTACTTCGGCTTCATCATCAATCTGCTGCTCATCTTCGGCGTCAGCTTCGAAATTCCACTGCTCGTCGTCGTGTTGAACTTTGCCGGCATTCTGACCTACGAGCGTTTGAAGGCCTGGCGTCGAGGATTGATCTTCGGGCTCTTCGTATTCGCTGCAGTTGCCACGCCAGGGTCGGATCCGTTCTCGATGTTGGCGCTCGCGCTGGCTCTGACGCTTCTCTTCGAGGTCGCGGTACAGATCGCTCGCCTCAACGACAAACGTAAGGCCAAGCGCGCCGGTGAAGACTGGGGCGCACTGTCCGACGAGGAAGCTTCCTCCATCTCGGCTCCGTCCGATCTGAACGAGGCTTTCGACAATCCGACCAAACCCAAGGCCGAATCGAGTGGATTGTTCGGACGTAAGTCCAAGTCCAAGGCTCCGGTCGCGGAGAAATCCGACACCGCCGGCGACAACGCGCCCGGCCAGGATTTCACTGACACTCTCTGAGCGCCGTGCCACCACGTCGGCGGCGTGTGAAACCCTGACGAGGTGGTTATGAACAAGAGTGAACTGAGCACGTTCGCGTCCAGCCTGAAGTTCGAACTCGATCCATTCCAGGTGAAGGCATGCGTTGCGCTCGAAGCGGGCCACGGCGTCCTTGTCTGCGCGCCGACCGGTGCAGGCAAGACCGTGGTCGGCGAGTTCGCTGTCCACCTGGCTCTCGCGGCGGGCCGCAAGTGTTTCTACACGACGCCGATCAAGGCGTTGAGCAATCAGAAGTACGCTGAACTCGTCGAGCGGTACGGCCCCGGCCAAGTCGGTCTGCTGACGGGTGATTCGAGTATCAACTCCGACGCACCGGTGGTCGTCATGACCACCGAAGTCCTGCGGAACATGCTCTACGCCAACTCCGAGGCACTGCGCGGGCTTTCGCACGTCGTCATGGACGAAGTGCATTACCTGGCCGACCGGTTCCGTGGGGCGGTGTGGGAGGAAGTGATCCTGCACCTGTCCGAGGACGTACGCCTGGTGAGTTTGTCGGCGACCGTGAGCAATGCCGAAGAATTCGGTGCCTGGATGGAAACCGTCCGCGGCGACACCACTGTGGTCGTGGACGAGACTCGGCCGATCCCGCTGTGGCAGCACATCATGGTCGGTAGGCGAATCTTCGATCTCTTCGACAGTCGTAGTCATCCTGCTGCCGGGCCGAAGACCGTGCTCGTCGACCAGGATCTGGTTCGCCACGTCAAGCAGCGTCAGGCTCTCGAACGCGTCGAGAGCTGGCAGCCGCGTGGCCGCGGACGACGCGGCAGCTACCAGAGTTCCAACGATTTCCGGCCCTTGCCACGACCTGACGTCATCGCTCAGCTCGATCAGTCCGGACTGCTCCCGGCCATCACTTTCATCTTCAGCCGCGCCGGTTGTGATGCGGCTCTTGCACAGTGCCTGCGGTCCAGACTGGATCTCACTTCGCCGGAGCAGGTCCGCGAGATCGACACCATCATCGAGAAACACACCGGGGAACTACCCGAAGAGGATCTCGAAGTTCTCGGATATCGGGACTGGTGCAAGGCACTACGACGCGGACTGGCATCTCACCATGCCGGCATGCTGCCGGCATTCCGCCAGACAGTCGAGGAACTGTTCGTCAAGGGGCTCGTGCGGGCGGTCTTCGCGACCGAGACGCTGGCCCTCGGCATCAACATGCCGGCACGCACGGTGGTGCTCGAACGTCTGGTCAAGTACAACGGTGAATCGCACGCCGAACTGACGCCGGGGGAGTACACGCAGCTGACGGGTCGGGCCGGCCGACGCGGCATCGACGTCGAAGGCCACGCTGTGGTCCTGTGGCAGCCCGGGGTCGAGCCGACGGATGTCGCCGGCTTGGCGTCGACACGGACGTTCCCGCTCCGCAGTTCGTTCCGCCCCTCGTACAACATGTCGATCAATCTCGTCGAACGCATGGGCGCGGCGGATTCACGGAATCTGCTCGAACGTTCCTTCGCGCAGTTCCAAGCGGATCGCTCGGTGGTCGGCCTGGTGCGTGGCATCGAGCGGAACGAAGAAGCACTGAAGGGTTTGCAGGAGAAACTCGGCGGTGCGGACGGCGAATACTTCGAATACGCGTCGTTGCGTGAGCGGCTCAGTGCGCGCGAGCGCGCGCTCGAACGTAAGGGCCGCGAAGACCGACGCGGAGATGCGGTGGAGTCCCTTCGTGCACTCGCCCGCGGTGACGTGATCGCAATTCCCATCGGTCGTCATTCCGGGGTGGCAGTGGTCCTCGTCCCGGACAACGATCCGAAGGACCCGCGTCCGCTGGTTCTGACTGCCGACCAGTGGGCCGGCCGAGTCTCCTCGGGTGATTTCCCGGAAGCAGCCGACGTTCTGGGAAAGATGCGACTGCCCAAGCATGTCGATCACCACACCGCCCGGATCCGGCGCGATCTGGCCTCGGCGTTGCGTAGTACCGGGATCAGTGCCCCCCGGCGAAAGAAGCGCCACAAGGCGGGCGCGTCCGAAGATGCCGAGGTCGCTACTTTGCGACGTGCTATTCGCTCGCATCCGTGCCACAGCTGGCCCGATCGTGAACATCTGAGCCGGATCGGTGAGCGCTACAACCGGCTGGCCAGGGAAACGCAGTCGATGAGGGAAAAGGCTGCGGCCACCACCAACTCGTTGGCGCGGACGTTCGACCGCATCATTGCGCTACTCAAAGAGCGTGAGTACATGACTGCCGAAGCAGCGCCCGAAGTCACCGAATCCGGACGACGACTCAGCCGCATCTACTCGGAAAGCGACCTTCTGGTCGCCGAATGCCTGCGGACCGGGGCGTGGACAGGACTCAGCCCGGCCGAGCTGGCGGCCGTCGTGTCCTCGGTGGTCTACGAATCACGTCGGGACGGGGACACCGTCGATCGGGTGCCGACAGCGGCGCTTCGTCACGCCCTCAACGACACTCAACGATTGTGGAGCGAACTGCGGTCGGACGAGATTCGCCACAAGCTGCCGCCGACGCGGGAACCGGATCTCGGATTCGTCACTGCCGTTTATCACTGGGCGAGCGAAAACTCGCTTGTCGACGCACTGATCGCGGCCGGAGTGCAGGGTCGTGCGCTGTCTGCGGGTGACTTTGTACGTTGGTGTCGTCAGGTGATCGATCTCCTCGATCAGGTCCGCCTGACTTCGACGGACGCCGACGTTGCGAAGACTGCGGCGCGGGCGGTAGCTGCAATTCGTCGCGGGGTAGTTGCTGTCGACGCAGCATGACCGCAACTATGTGGTTTGATTCGCAGACTGGTATTTCGAGTGGGAGGCGAACATGAGCGGGCCTTACGGACCGAACGATCCGAATCGGCAATGGGGTCCTGGTGATCAGCAGCAGTCGAACGAGCAGCAGTGGGGGCAGAATCCTCAGCAGCCGGGCGGACAACAGCAGCCTGGTCAGCAGCCCGGCCAGCAACAGCCGTGGGGTCAGCCTGGTCAAACACCGCAGCCCGGCCAGCAACAGCCGTGGGGACAACCTGCCTACGGCCAGCCGGGTGGTCAGCCTGCGTACGGTCAGCCGCAGCAACCTGGACAAGGACAACCCGGCCAGCAACAGCCGTGGGGACAACCCCAGCAACAACCTCCCGCACAGCCGTGGGGTCAGCCCGGGCAACAGCAGTCACCTGACGCAACCCAGGCGTGGGGTCAGCCTCCGGCTGCCGCACCGCAGCAGGCGTGGGGCGCCACGGCCCCCGGGCAGACTCCGGGACAGCAGAACCAGTGGAACCAGGCTCAGCCGTTCCCGAGTCCCGGTGCGCCCGGAAACCAGTCGGGTAAGTCGAAGAAGCCCCTGATCTTCGGTGCGATCGGCGTTCTCGTCGTTCTTGCCGCTGTCGTGGTGGCCCTGGTGTTCGGAGTCTTCGGCAAGAACACACTCGATCAGAGCGCGGCTCAGGCCGGCGTCGAGAAGATCGTCACCGAGTCCTACGGGGCGAAGAACGTGAGCAACGTTCAGTGCCCCGCGGACCAGGAAGTCAAGTCAGGCAACAAGTTCACCTGCACGCTTTCGATCGCGGGTGTGAAGTCGAACGTGACCGTGACGTTTGTCGACGACAACGGCACGTACGAGGTCAGCCGCCCGAGCTGACGCCCTATTGGTCGGAACGGCCTGCCGCCGCAGCCTCGAGCGCGGCGGCAAGCCGGCCGGCCGAGCGCTCGATGTTCAGCGAGGCCGCCACTTCCTCGAGGCGTGCGGGATCGACGGGGGTCGCCGGGAGTCGGTCGTCCTTCGAGAACTGAACGTCCGCGTCGCGAACCACTCGTACGACCGGCAACGCAGCATCAAGGTAAGCCATTGCCTCAGGTGAGGTCAGTTTTGCGCGAATCCCCTTGGCCATATCCGATTCAGGATCAGCTGCAGCCGCCCGAAGTCCGGCCAACGAGCCGTAACGGAGCATCAGTGTCGACGCAGTCTTCTCACCGACACCCTTGATGCCGGGTAGACCGTCGGAGGCGTCTCCGCGCAGTACCGCGAGTTCGGCGTAAGCCTCGCCCGCACGGTCACCGGGGACTCCGTACTTCTCCGCAACCTCGACCGGTCCGAAGAGTTCCGCCTTGGACAGGCCACGGCCCACGTACAGGACACGGACGGGCACGTACTCGTCGGTGACGACCTGCAGTAGGTCTCGGTCACCACTGACGACGACGGTGAGATCTTCGCGCTCGGTGGCGGCAAGCGTTCCCAGTACGTCGTCGGCTTCGAGTCCGACTGCACCCGCCGTCGCGATACCCGCTGCAGCGAGCACGTCCATGATCATGTCGACCTGAGGCGTCAACGTGTCCGGAACTTCTTCGGACGCACCGTCAGAGCCTTCCTCGACGCGATGTGCTTTGTACGTCGGAACGGCGTCGACGCGGAACTGCGGTCGCCAGTCCAAGTCCAGGCACACCGCGAGACGACTCGGCTGGTGTTTGGTGATCAGGGAAGCAACCATGTCGGTGAATCCGCGCACCGCGTTGACAGGTCTGCCGTCGGGGTCGACGAATGACTCGGGCAGTGCGTAGAACGCACGAAACCACAGGCTGGCACCGTCGAGGAGAAGCAATGGCCCACTCATGGTCACCATCCTGCCAGTCGGCACTAACCTGTAAGCCATGACGTCTCCAGCCGAACAGGATTCCCGATTCTCCAGCGCCGTGTACGGCGCACGTATCGCTCGTGCCGCCGAGTTGGCTCGATCAGCAGGTCTCGACGGTCTGGTGGTGACTCCCGGTCCGGATCTGCGGTACCTGACGGGTTCTCGGGCTGACTCGTTCGAGCGCTTGACCGCGTTGGTCATCGCCGCGGACACGGCGAAGGCATCCGTCGTACTTCCTCGGTTGGAGTTGGCGTCGCTGAAGGAATCGGCAGTGGGCGATCTCGGGTTGACCGTCCTCGACTGGGTCGACGGTGTCGACCCGTATGCGATTGTGGCGGCGCAACTCCCGACCGGCGCGAAGGTGGCGGTGACGGATGCGATGCCTGCGCTGCATCTGATCCCGCTCGCAGACACCTTGGGCGCGTTGCCGATTCTCGCCACCGGCGTCTTGCGCGAATTGCGGATGGTCAAGGACGGCGCCGAGATCGAGGCGTTGCGGCGAGCCGGTGCGGCCATCGACCGTGTTCACGCCCGCATGGCCGAGTTCTTGGTCGTCGGACGTACGGAAGCTGAAGTAGGCGAAGCGATTTCGGCGGCGATTCTCGAAGAGGGGCACACCGAGGCCGCGTTCGTGATTGTCGGTTCGGGCCCGCACGGCGCCGATCCGCATCACGAGGTTTCGGACCGGGTGATCGAGAGCGGCGATATCGTGGTCATCGACATCGGCGGACCGGTCGAGCCCGGATACAACTCGGACTCCACTCGCACGTACAGCATGGGGCAGCCGTCCGCGGAGGTTGCCGCACAGTTCGCGGTACTCGAGGCGGCGCAGCAGGCCGCCGTCGATTCGGTGCGGCCAGGAGTCTCCGCAGAATCCGTGGACGTTGCAGCCCGCGAAGTGCTTGCCGCACAAGGGCTTGCAGAGGTATTCGTTCACCGCACCGGTCACGGTATCGGGCTGTCCGTACACGAGGAGCCGTACATCGTCGAGGGCAACACCATCGAACTCGTCGAAGGTATGGCCTTCAGCATCGAACCGGGAATCTACTTCCGCGGCAGTTGGGGTGCCCGTATCGAGGACATCGTCGTCGTGACCGCCGACGGTTGCGAGTCGTTCAACAACCGTCCGCACGGCCTGACTGTCCTCGACTGATCAGCTTTCCTTGAACGCAGCGGACCCGAGTATGCGTGTGACGTCGATTTCGATGACCACGCGCGCGGGATTGACCCGTGGCTGGCGGTACCTCTCGGCATAGCGCCGAACGGCGTCGGCCACGGAGTCCGCGTCGGTGAGCACGCGTGCCGGCCCCTCTAGCGTGAGCCAACGGCCACCGTCGACCGAACTGACGGCGGCGTATCCGCCACGCGCTGCGTTGATCGCCTTCTGTGAGCCACCGCTGGTGATCACGCGCGCCTTTCCGGCTTCCTGGTCCCAGGTGAACCCGACGGCAACGACGTGTGGGGTGCCGTTCGGACGCAACGTCGTGAGTGTCGCGAGGTGGTATTCACCGACGAACTTCAGCCCGTCTTCGGTGAGAGTCTGCTGTGACGATGGCGTGGTGGAGGGGGTGAGCGTCATGCCACGACGGTAATCCAGGACACTGGAGCGGTGACTGCGGGTGCGAACGTGAATGACATCGAGACGGTACTGCTCCTCGGCGGACGAAGTGAGATCGGCCTCGAGATCGCGGTCAGGCTCGCGCCGGGCCGCAACATCGTTCTGGCTGCCAGACGCAGCGGAGAGCTGTCGGAGCAGGAGCAGATGCTCAAAAACGCCGGCGCTGTCGACGTCTCCACCGTCGAGTTCGACGCCGACGCCGTGGACACTCACGGAGAGCTCCTGGGCGCCGTCGTCGCCGAGCACGGTCGGATTTCGGTTGCAGTGCTGGCCTTCGGAATTCTCGGCGATCAGGCGCGTGCCGAAACCGACTCGGCGCACGCGGTCGCGGTGGTGCACACCGACTACGTGGCACAGGTCAGCATCCTCACCCACCTCGCAGAGATCATGCGCCGACAGGGAACCGGAAAGATCGTGGTGTTCTCGTCCGTCGCCGGCGTCCGGGTTCGCCGCGCCAACTACGTCTACGGGAGCGCAAAGGCCGGCTTGGACGGTTTTGCCAGCGGTCTCGGCGACGCGCTGCACGGTTCGGGCGTCCAGTTGATGCTGGTACGGCCAGGGTTCGTCATCGGGAAGATGACCGAGGGAATGTCGCCTGCCCCGATGTCGAGCACTCCGTCGCAGGTCGCCGACGCCGTCGTACGGGGACTGAAATCCGGGGCGACGCGTGTGTGGGTTCCGCGAATTCTGCAGCCGGTGTTCTTCGTCATGCGGCTTCTGCCTCAGACGATCTGGCGCCGGATGCCGCGATGACCGCACACCCGGTGGTGATCGTCGGCATCGGCGCCGACGGCTGGGACGGGCTGTCCGAGAGCGCAAAGGGCGCAATCCTCGGTGCGGAGGTCCTGATGGGGTCGCCGCGCCAGCTGGACTTGGTCCCGGCGACACATCTCGGGGCACGGCGTGCGCCCACCAGGCTCACCTGGCCGTCTCCGATGATTCCGGCGTTGCCGTCGATGTTCGCCGAGAACGCGGACCGCAGAGTATGTGTTCTCGCCAGTGGTGACCCGATGTTCCACGGCCTAGGCGTCACGTTGGTCCGGCTGCTCGGCGCGGACAACGTGCGAGTGATCTCGCACCCGTCGTCGGTGGCGTTGGCGAGCGCGCGAATGGGATGGGCATCGGCCGAGGTCGACGTCGTGAGCCTGGTGAACCGAGACTCGGCGACCGTCTTGGCGGCAGTGGTCGATGGCGCGCGCCTGTTGGTTCTGAGCAACGGGCGCTCGACACCGGGGGAGGTGGCTCGTCTGTTGTCCAGCGCGGGATTCGGTCGATCGATCGTGACCGTGCTGGCCCAGCTGGGCGGGGCCGGGGAATCGCGGACCGTCACGGTCGCAGACGAGTGGGATCACGCGGACGAGGACGTGGACGCGTTGAACGTTCTGGCCGTCGAGTGCATCGCGGCCGATCCTCTCTTGCGGCTGACTCGAATCCCGGGGCTACCGGATGCTGCTTTTGTCGGCGACGGTCAGATGACCAAGCAGGAGATCCGTGCGTTGACGTTGTGCGCGCTTGCCCCGGCGCCGGGAGAACACCTCTGGGACGTGGGCGGAGGGTCGGGAACCGTCGCCATCGAGTGGATGCGAACTCACCCACGTTGCACTGCAACAACATTCGAGAAGGCGGCGAGCCGTGTGTCGCAGATCTGTGCCAACGCGCTCAAACTCGGCGTGCCCGCGTTGAATGTGAAAGGGGCCGCGCCGGAGGCGTTTGCGGACGAAGTCCGACGTCCCGATGCGGTGTTCGTCGGCGGCGGCGTCACGCAACCGGGAATGCTCGAAGCGTGCTGGGAGCAGTTGAGCGTGGGTGGTCGTCTGGTCGCGAACGCCGTGACCGCCGAGTCCGAATCGTTGCTGCTCGGCTGGATGAGTCGCCATGGTGGGACGCTGCGACGCTTTCAGGTGCAGCGCGCCGAGCCGTTGGGAACGTTCAACGTTTGGCGACCGCAACTTCCGGTGGTCCAATGGTCCGTCACAAAACGTCAGCCGTCTGCAGGCGCAGACACAGATACGCCGGAGGAATCCACACAATGACCGTTCATTTCATCGGTGCGGGTCCCGGTGCGGCAGATTTGATCACTGTCCGCGCGCAACGGATCATCGCTGCGAGCCCTGTGTGCTTGTACGCAGGCAGCCTTGTTCCAGCGGAGTTGCTCGAGTGGTGCCCGGTCGGAGCTCAGGTCGTGGACACTGCTCGGCTGAGCCTGGACGAGATCACCGCGATTCTTGTCGAAGCGGATTCCGCTGGGCTGGACGTCGCGCGTTTGCATTCCGGTGATCCGTCGATCTTCAGTGCAGTGGCAGAGCAAGCTCGTCGCCTGGACGCCGCAGGAGTCGATTTCGACATGATTCCCGGTGTTCCTGCATTTACCGCGGCTGCAGCCGCGCTGGGGCGCGAGCTGACTGTCCCAGGCGTCTCGCAGACCATTGTTCTCACCCGAGTCTCCACCTTGTCGACGGCGATGCCGGAGGGCGAGGATCTGCGGTCCCTCGGCCGCAGCGGCGCGACGATGGTGATTCACCTCGGCGCTCATCGCATCGAACAGATCGCATCCGAGTTGGCCGACAATTACGGCGAGGACTGCCCGGTCGCGGTGGTCGCCTTCGCCTCACGGCCCGAGGAGATCGTTGTTCGAGGCACTTTGAAGACGATCGTCGAACTTGTTCATGCGGCCGGCATCACGAAGACGGCCGTCGTGATCGTCGGCCGAGTGTTGACTGCGGAGGGGTTTCCGGACAGCTACCTCTACTCGGCAGCGCGCGAGAGAAGCACACACTGACCTCGACAGGTACTCGTCGCCGCGTACTCCTGCTCGGCGGCACAGGCGAAGGTCGAGTGATCGCTTCTCGCTTGGCCGGTTCAGCCGACCTCGAGGTTGTCACATCGCTGGCCGGCCGGGTTCGTGATCCTCGATGGCCGGAGGGGGAAGTGCGTATCGGCGGGTTCGGGGGAGCCGAAGGGCTGTCGGAGTGGTTGTCGGCCAATGATATTCGTGCAGTGCTCGACGCCACGCATCCGTTTGCCGCTCGCATCACCCAGAATGCGTTCGAAGCGTGCCTTGCGAATTCCGTGCCGTACGCCATGTACCGACGCCCGCCCTGGCGCGAGCAACTCGGTGACACTTGGCTTCCGGCACACGATCTCGATCACGCCGCAGAGTTGGTGCCGACGGTCGGCTCACGCGCTTTTCTGACGATCGGGAGGCAAGGAGTTTCGGCGTTCGACCGCGTGAAGAGCGTCTCGTTTCTCGTCCGCTCGATCGATCCGCCTTCAGGGACATTGCCGCCTCACTCGCAATTGCTGCTCGCACGTGGTCCATTCGACATCGAAGCGGAAGTCGATCTGATGCGAACTCACAGCATCGACGTCGTGATCACCAAGAACAGTGGCGGCGAGCAGACGTACGCAAAGATCGCCGCAGCCAGGCAATTGTCGATCCCGGTGATCGTCGTCGAACGACCACCGATCCCGGCGACCGTCCCGGCATTCGATACCGAAGCCGAGGCGATGGACTGGCTCACGGCTTTCGGTCGTGGAACGGCGCTGTGAGGCCGACATCGCGTTCGCTTCAGGTTCGTCTAAGGTTCCGTGACCATACTGGAGGGATGTTGGGATTTTTCGACGCCGCACTGCGGGACCGCGCATGAGAGTGTCGGTTCCCGGAATGAGCCGTCGAAAACCATCGGGAATTCACGTGCGGACGCTCCATGCTCGCGTGAAATTGCTGACTGCAGGCCTGGTGGCGATCGCGGTGATCGTGTCGGCGTCGGCGGTGTACATAGTGTTCAACGCGTATTTGCAAGGCAACGTCGATCGACAACTCGAGCGCACGAGTGACGCGATCACCGACACCGTCAATTTCGGCGGTGTCACACCGGTTCTGGGATTGACGGCCGGCGCGGATACAGCGGTCATCCAGGCGGTGGGGCTTCTTACTGCCGACGGCGCCTTGGTGACGGCGACTCCCGGTCTGCCGCCGTTCAGCACGAGCGCAGACGCCATCAGGTCGATCGCAGACGGCAATTCGTCGCAGACAATCGCGACGGTTGATGCGTATCGAATTCTTGTCGAGCCCTCGGTTGCGGGCCAGACTTTGGTTGTCGCGCAATCCCTGGGGCCGACGCGTTCGGTACTCAAGCGACTGGCAGTGGTGTTGGCGGCACTCGGGGCGGCCGGAATCGCCCTAGCTTACGCGGCCGGAGATGCTGTGGCACGCACAGGATTACGGCCGATTGCGCGACTTACTGCGGCGACGCGGCGGGTCGCCGAAACGGATGATCTTGCGCCGATCCCGGTGACCGGTGACGACGAGTTGGCGTCGTTGACAGTCAGTTTCAATCGGATGCTCGGGACGTTGTCGGAATCGCGGGCACGCCAGAGAAGTCTGATCACCGAAGCGGGCCAGGACCTTCTGGCTCCTTTGACTGCACTTCGCACCAATATCGAGTTGTTGATGTCTTTCGATACCAAGTCCGGCGCGATTTCCGAGGCGGATGCAACGCAGCTGCGTGAGGAAATCACCGACCAGATGATGGAGTTGACGCTCCTCGTCGGAGAGTTGGTGGACCGTGCGCGGGTTGACGAAAGCACGTTGGGGAGAGGAGATTCCCTCTAAATCGGACGTCTGACCAGCGACTTTGTTGCATTCGTAATTGAAGCAATGGAAGGAGCGCTGGTAATGTGGGGCAATTGTGAAGTTTTTGGGTATAGCTGGAGTGTGGCGCGAACCGTGGGGTTTGCTGGGCGGGGGCCTTTGGAGGACGAGAGGGATTCAGTGGTCAAGCAAGCACGCGCCGAGCTGACTCGGCAGCAAATCGTTGCCGGCGCGGCCGCGCAGTTCGAGAAGACTGGTTACGGCAGCACCAGCATGGCCGACATAGTCTCGGGGGCCGGTACTACCAAGGGCGCGTTGTATTTCCATTTCGCGTCGAAGGACGAGCTCGCGCAATTCATCATTGCCGAACAGCATCGGCTCTCGATCGAGTCGGTGCAGGCGATTTCCGCGACGGGCAAGGACCCGTTGGAACAGATGATCATGCTCACGCACGAAATGGCACGCCAGATTGTCGACGAGCCGATCGTTCGCGCGGGCATTCGCCTCACGCTGGAACTGAGCACGTACGAGGGGCCGGTGGAACCGTACGCCGAATGGATCTCGGCAATCACCGATCTCACCGCCAGAGCTCAGGCGGAAGGTGAAATCCGAAAATCGGTCAGCGCAGAATCGTTCGGCAGGTTCATGCCCTCGGCATTCACGGGGGTACAGCTGGTTTCGAACGTTCTCACCCGACGCTCGGATCTTCCGGATCGTGTCGACGAGATGTGGCAGATCCTGCTTCCGGGGATCGTCAGCGACGAACTTTCCGGTGACATCGCGCGCCTCGTCAAGTCGCGGTGGACTCCGGCGGCGGCGTAGCCTGCGGGACATGGCCGTCACGCGGATAGTTTCGGATCTGTCGAGTAGTTCGCTCGAGGCCGCGCAGCGCTTCTACACCGAAGTGCTGGGCCTCGAAGTTGTCATGGATCACGGGTGGATCGTGACGTTGGCTTCGCCGACGGATCCGTCATTGCAGATCAGCGTCATGACGCACGACGCTCATGCGCCCGTAGTACCGGACGTCTCCGTCGAGGTGGACGATCTCGACGCGGCGTACGAGGCCGCGGTGCAGCGCGGCGACACCATCGTCTATCCCGTCACCGAGGAGCCGTGGGGTGTCCGCAGGTTCTTCGCTGCCGACCCCGACGGCCACGTGATCAACATCCTCAGCCACCGACGCGAGCAATGATGGCGTCCCGCCCGGGCGGGCTGACGTACCTCGAGGTGGGCGCAACGTCAGGCGTTCTCCCCGCCGGCTATCACCACGTTCACGAGAGCGCGACGGTCGGATCCGGACGGGAGGATTTCGAGGTTGCCGCTCGAACCGTCGCGAATTGGGGAATGCACCGCGGAGCCGGACTGGCCGTACGGACGACAGCCCCGACCGCCGTGGCGGGTCAGGATGCGACTTTCGGACTCGGTCCGGTAACTATCCCCGTTCGGATCGTCTATGTCGTAGACGAACCCAATCGCAAGGGCTTCGCGTACGGAACCCGCGCAGGCCACCCCGAATGCGGGGAGGAGTTGTTTGTCGTCCAGTTCGACGAGACCAGCCAAGCGGTTCGTATCGAGATCGTCGCATTCTCCAAGCCTGGAACGTGGTGGGTACGTCTCGGCGCTCCGATCGGACGTCGAGTACAGGCGTTTGTCACGCGCCGCTACATCCGTGCCGTCCGCCAGAGCGTCGCCCGATCGCGGGTCTGACCCGTTGTAGGCGTCAATTCAATCCAGCGTACGAATGCAATCCCGACACGACGTAGTTGATCGCAAACATGTTGAAAAGCATGGTGGCGAGCGCAGCAACATTGATCCATGCCGCACGCATGTTCTTCAACCCGGCGGTAGCGCGCGCATGGAGGTACGCGGCATAGAGAACCCAGGAGATGAACGAGACCGTCTCCTTGGGGTCCCAGCCCCAGAAACGTCCCCACGCGGCCTCCGCCCAGATCGCCCCGCAGATCACCCCGATGCTGAACAACGGGAACCCGACGACCGTTGTTCGGTAGGCCACGCGGTCAAGCAATTCGGATGACGGCAGTCGTGCCGCAATCCAACGCAACGCGCGTTTCTTCGACTGCGGGCCCACCTCGGCAATCATGAAAAGTGCGCTGACCGAACTTGCGAACGTAAGGATGCCGGAGGCGGCGACGATGATCGTGACGTGCACGCCGATCCAGTACGAACGAAGAGCGGGTACGACCGGCGCTGCCTCGGCATACATGCTTGCGGCGGCGACGAACAGAAGCACCACGGTGGGTGACAGAACGAAGATGGTCAACGATCGAATCGGGTACCGCCGCAGAATGACCAGCCAGCATGCCACCAATGCCGCGCTGAGGAAAAGCGCGTACTCGTAGAGGTTTCCGAGAGGCCATCGGTGCGTCGAGATGCCGCGAAGTGCAAGCGCGGTGACGTTGAGGACCAGGGCGACGACGATGAGAGACATGGCAGCGCGACCCGCACGATGGGCGCGGGTTCGATTCGGCAGCAATGCGATCCGGCCGGGCAATGCAGGATTCGATGCACTTCCGGCATGTGCGAGTGCCGGTCGCACCGTGGCAGAGAGGGGTGTGCTGGAGAAGTCGACGACGGAAAGAACCAGGGCGAGAACGTAAATCGCGAAAGACGACGCGAAGGCGTAGTCGCTGTACTGCGCGAGAACTGGATCGACCGACATCAGACTCCTCATAACGACCGGTTGGTTGTCATTTGGAATCTACTACACACGATCGTAGAACTGGCAGGGCCGTCTGTCGGATCAGTGGCCCGGAAAATGATTGGACGAGCTTCGGTTGGGGTTGATAGCTTGTGCGAGACCGTAACAACACGCCAGGAGGTGAGACCCATGAACGCTGTAACCATGTGGGTGCTCCCACTCGTGTTCACGGATCGGCGATTGACGTAGGTGTCGCCGGGAGCGCCCCGAGTAGGCAATCCCGAAAGGTAACACCATGCAATCCAATTCTCCGACCATCGAATTCACTTCCGAGACAACGTCGAACGGTGTCATCGAACGCCATTTCGTTGTAGACGACATCACCGGCGTGCTCTGGTCACTCGCGTCCGGATCTGTCGAATCACCACTTCTGCTGTCCGGGCACTCCGGCGGCATGCACAAGAAGGCGCCGGGACTTGTTGCCAGCGCACTCCACAGTGTGAGCTCCCACGGGTTCGCAGTCGCCGCGATCGACGCGCCCGGACACGGCGACCGGCCGCGGAACACACAGGACGAACAGTGGGTCGAGGCGATCCACCAGGCTAGGGCGGCCCACGAACCGATCGCCCCGATCGTCGTCGAGTACAACCGATCGTTGGCGGAGCGTGCAGTGCCGGAATGGCAGGTGACCATCGACGCTCTGCAAACGCTGCCCGACGTCGACGCCGACGCTCCGATGGGCTTCGGCGGCGTGTCGCTAGGGGTCGTGACCGGGCTGATGTTGGCCTCGGTCGAGTCTAGGATCGCTGCCGTGAGCTTCGGGGGAGTTTTTGTGGACGACTCCCTCATCGAAGCGGCACGAAAGCTCGCGGTCCCGGTCGAGTACCGGATCCCTTGGGACGACAAGGATTACGACCGCACGTCGGGGATAGCGTTGTTCGATGCCTTCGGCTCGAAGGAGAAGACGCTGCACGCCTACTCGGGCAGGCACTATCCGGTGCCCGACTACGAGCGCGACAGTTCGGCTCGGTTCTTCGCCCGCCACCTCGGCGGGAGCGGTGGCGCTCCTGTGAGCTGACGTGAACACGTATCGGCGTCCGGCCTGTGTCGGACGCCGATACGATTTTGATCCTTCGCTCGCTAGAAGCCGTCCAGCTTGGCCATTTTTGTTGAGGCGCGCGAGGGCGCGCGCAAGCATGGCCCTCGACCGGGGGTGCTTACAGCTCGAGGTGCAGTGCCCGTGGAATAGGGGGCCAGAGTGTTCGATAGCGACGAGTGGTCCTTACGGTCCGCCGGGCGGAACGAACTTGTTCGTGATCCAGTTCGATGCTTCGATCTCGTTGAGGATTGTCCGGAGACTTCGGTGGCTAATGCTCGTGCTGTGCCGAGTGTCCGGTCAATACCGAACATCGAACAAGACTGGAAACTTTCTCGTGTCCGACCTGAGGCGACGACATGTCTTTCAACCGCGCATGTCCAGCCATGCGTCGACTAACCGTCCGATACCTGACCTGGGGGCGGTACTTGAGTGGGCCGATATCGCACGGCGACTGCACCCGACTGGAACTCGTGGCGATCGACGAGTTCGAGTTGGATGCGCTCGTGCAGACCGGCGAGCAACGTCGGTCCGTGTCCGGCAAGGACCGGTTGCACAACGAACTCGTACTCGTCGATCAGTCCCAGGTCTGCCAATGCCAGGGGGAGTGTCACGCCGCCAACCCACAGACCTTCGCCGGGCTGCTCCTTGAGCCGTTGAATCGCTGACCCCAAGTCGCCTTGCACGAGTTCGGCATTCCAATCGACCCCGCTCAGCGTGCTCGACACGACGTACTTCTTAGCCCGGTCCATTGCCTCGGCGAACGGGATCTCCCACTCGTCCATCCAGTCAGGCCACGCCCCCGTTGCGGGCCGCCGCCACGCCGACTCCATCATCTCGTAGGTCACCCGGCCGAACAGCAAAGCATCGGCTCGTTCCATCTGAGCAGTCCAGTAGCGCATCGACTCCTCGTCGGGTGGAAGCCCCGCCTCGTGATGGCAGCAGCCGTCGAGGGTGACGTTGATCGAGTATCGAAGTGGTCTCATCTCGTTGTTCTCCCCTGATACGCGCAGAGTGACAGCACCGGACCGTACTCAGACTACTGCCGGGCCGTCGGTGTAGATCAGGTTCGGGACCTGGAGTCACGCGGGGGTCGACCGAACAGTAACCAGACGAGCGCACCGACTACAGGCACCGCGATCACCAGTGCCGACCACCAGAATTTGCTCCCCAAGCGGTCGAAATCGGTGCGCACGATCGCCACGAGCGCGCTAATCGTGATGAAGATCCAGGCAAGAACGAAGACGGTGAAGGTGATGTCCATCCAAAGCGGAATGGTGGGGTTGGGGGTCGATTCGTTCACGCTTCCAGACCACTTTCGACGACTGTGCCTTGATGAAACAACACGCTCCATCGATTCTCGGTGAACCGCCAGATGGATGATCGCTCGGTAACTCGTTGCGCTTGCGCCAGCCGGTACGTCACCAGATACGTGTCAGGCGCAATCCGGCTCAGCGCTGGCCGGTCGGCCGTCCACCCGAGTTCGGCGGCGTCGTTCACCTCGCCGCGGAGGCGTCGGCGCTCAACTACCGACTGCACGTAGTCGCGGGTGTATCGAGCGCCGGAGGCTCCGATCTCCCGGAACTGCGGGTCGACGACCGCATCGAACTCGTCTCGTGACATCGCTACTCGAGTTCGGTGAAACAGAGGTTCGAACTCCATCAACTCGTCGAGGATCGGGCGAAACTCGTGTGGGGTCGTCACGACTGCTCCGAGAACTGCGCCCTCATCTCGATCCCTATCTCCGCGTGTCGCAGGAGGAAGGCCTTCTCGTCATACCCCTTGCGCCGCAACCAGAGAGTGACCTCGCTGTTGCATTTGCTTGCATTGCACGAGCGGCACGCCGGTGCGATGTTGTCGAGTGTGTAGCGCCCACCGCGGGAGATCGCCAGCACGCAGTCACGTTGCGGCGACTCGTCCGACTCGCCGCAGTACGCGCAGCCACCCCAGGCCGCTTTGAGCGCGGACCACTGCTCGACGGACAGATCGTGCTCCACCAAATCCATCCGGCGTTTCCGTTTACGCGCGTATCTTGCTTTCCGGGTCCGGTTGACGGGCATGACGCCATGCTATCGCCGTGCGGCGTTCACTCCGGGTAGCGCCGCGGGGTGAACACCTGACGGCCCGAACCGGTTTCGACGACGGTTGTCATCGACGAACCGACGATGAGCAGCGTCCGCATGTCGATCTCGGAAGGCTCGAGCTCGCCGAGGGTCACGACGCGAACTGATTCCTCGGCACCGGCAACATCGCGGCCGATGACGACGGGAGTCTCGGGGGAGCGGTGCTCGAGCACGAGGTCCTTCATGGCTTGGACCTGCCACGTCCGGGACTTCGACGCCGGGTTGTAGACCGCAAACGCCATGTCCGCGGCTGCAACTGCCGAGATACGGCGCGCGACGACATCCCACGGCTTGAGGCGATCAGACAACGAGAGCACCGCGTAGTCGTGCCCGAGGGGAGCACCGACGCGACTGGCGACAGCGTTTGCCGCCGTCATGCCGGGAAGGATGCGGACCGGCACGCCGCGCCACTGGTCTTCGGCGGCAACTTCGAGAACTGCTGCAGCCATGGCGAATACGCCGGGATCTCCCGACGAGACGACAGCTACACGGGCGCCGTTCTTCGCCAGGTCCAACGCCATCGCGGCGCGTTCCGCTTCGACGCGGTTGTCGCTGGAATGGCGACGCTGGCCCGGACGCGTCGGCACGCGATCGACGTACGGGCCGTAGCCGACGAGGTCGGTTGCCAACGAAAGCTCATGCGCCACTTCGGGTGTGGTCCAGGCGGTGTCGCCCGGCCCGAGTCCGACCACGACCACCTCGCCGCGAGACTCGGTCGCAGGTCGAGGGTTGTTCGACGGGCTCGGAACGATGGCGATCGAAAAGTACGGAACTCCGTCCGGGTCGACCTCGGCAGCGGATTCGACGCGTTGACGTGTGGTGCTCGCGCGCTCGACGTAGTGGGCCTCGCCGAGGCGACCGGAATCCTCGAGCGATTGGAGGACCGGTGGGAAGGTACGTCCGAGCTTGAGGATGGCCGCGGCGTCGGTTTCCTTGAGCCGCCTGGTCAGCTCGGCCTGCGGCAACGTTCCGGGCAGGATCGTGAGGATCTCTTCACCCTCGACCAGCGGCTTTCCGAGTGCAGCAGATGCCGCGCTGACGGAGGTGACGCCGGGAATCACTTCGGCGTCGAAGCGATCGGCCAGTCTCTTGTGCATGTGCATGTAGGAGCTGTAGAAGAGCGGATCGCCGGCGGCGAGCAACGCGACGGTTCGACCGGCCGCGAGGTGAACTGCCAGCCGTTCGGCAGCTGCTTCGTAGAACTCGTCCATCGCGCCCTGGTATCCGCCGGGATGATCAACGGTCTCGGTGGTCACGGGGTAGACGAGGTGTTCTTCGATCTGTCCTTCGCGCATGTACGGCGCTGCAACTCCGCGGGAGATGCTCTTGCCGTGCCGCGCGGAGTGGAACGCAACCACATCGGCCTCGCCGATGACGCGGGCGGCCTTGACGGTCACCAATTCGGGATCGCCGGGGCCGATACCGACACCCCAGAGCTTGCCTGCACTCATTCGACTTCGCTCGCAATCGCATTGACGACGGCGGCGGTGATCGCGCTGCCGCCGCGTCGGCCGCGGAGAACGAGATGATCGATCCCGCTGGCGTGTTCGATGAGGGCTTCCTTCGACTCGGCAGCGCCGATGAAGCCGACCGGACCTCCGACGATGGCGGCCGGACGGGGTGCGCCGGCTTCGATGAGGTTCAGGAGATGGAACAGTGCGGTGGGTGCGTTTCCGATCGCGACAACAGCGCCCTCGAGCTTGGCTCCCCACAGTTCGAGAGCAGCCGCCGAGCGAGTGTTGTCGATGGTCGACGCCAGCACGGGAACCCGCGGATCGCCGAGGGTGCAGATGACGTCGTTGCCGGCGGGCAGACGCTTGCGCGTGATGCCGGCAGCCACCATCTGGGCGTCGCAGAAGATCGGCGCGCCGTCGCGCAGAGCTGCGCGCGCAGCCGAGACGACACCGGGTGTGAAGGCGACGTCGTCGACGAGATCGACCTGGCCACTTGCATGAATCATGCGCACTACAGCTTGCGAGACATCCGCCGGGAAACGGCTCAGGTCGGCTTCGGCCCGAATGGTGGCAAAGGACTGGCGATAGATTTCCGCGCCGTCACGGATGTACTCGATCATGTGCCACACGATAGAGGCATCACCGATCGGGCGGATTCACCCGGTAACCGTCACCCGTCGCGATCACATCCGCTACGTCCCCGCGGGGACGTCCGCAGCTGCGGTCGCACCCGGCCCAGTGCTGGCGCCCGACAACGGGAAGTTCTGCCTGCTCGACGGCGGTGATCGCGTCGGCGCGCACGTCGGCGAGCGACTTCTCGCATCCCGGACTTCCGGTGCAGGCGGTGACCTCGAGCCACGGTGAGTTCTCGTCGAAGATCAACCCCATGGGTGCCAGCACCCGGACTACCTGCTCGGCTGCCCATTCGTCGAGGTCGAAGATATGCACCGATCGCCAGGGCGTCACGACGACGGGCTTGTCGACGGCGGCGAGGAACTCGGCCAGCCGAGCGTCGAGCAGTCCGAATCGCAGGCCGCCGCCCAGAGCTACGGTCCCGTCGCGCTGCTCGAGCCAGCCGATAGTGGGCCGTGCATCCGGCGTGAGGTCCGCCGCAACGGTGGACTCGGCGCTCAGACCCAGCTGCTCGAGGGTGCGTTCGATTCCGTCCGGAACCTCGGCCAGGCGCCAGTGCTTGTCGCGGACGTCGAGGAATGATCGGGCCGCCGCGAGGAGCAATTCGACGGCGTCGTCCGCCTGGACGAGATGAGTGGTGTGGTGACCGGCGAGCACCAGTGAATGCTCGGTGGCGCTGAGTGCGTGGAGTCCGAAATCGCCCCGAAGCCCGCTGATGTCTCCGCGCCCGTCGTCGAGGGTGAACAGGGTTCGCCCTGGCAGATCTGCCAATGCTTGATCCGCTTGGATCGCCGAATCGAGACGGTGGACCAGTTCACGAATGTCGGCGACGCCCCCGATACGGCCGGACAGTGGGGACGCGAGGATGTTGCGCACTCGCTCGTGCGTCGCGGACGGCAGCAGGCCGGCCGAAGCGATTCGCGATGCGAAGGCTTCGGGGTCCGAGACCGAGCGCAGTTGGACGTTGCCCCTCGAAGTGAGTTCCATCTGCCCGTTGCCCAGATCGCGCGCCGCGTCGGCGAGCGTCTGCAACTGGGTGGGGGTGAGGAGTCCGCCGGGTAGGCGCACGCGTGCCAGTGCGCCATCGGCGGCGTGGTGAACTTGCAGTGCACCCGGGCACGCGTCTGGCTGTGAACGGTCCGTGGGCATGGCTCCAGGGTACGACCTGTCATGAGTGCCTTCTGCGGACCGGTAGCATCACCACCACCAGTGACGGCAGTTGAGGAAACCGGTGAAAGTCCGGTGCGGTCGCGCCACTGTGAGTGTTGCTCGAGCGGGACGTGTTTCCGCTCGGAAACATGAGTCAGACCCTCAACCGCCGTCGATGACAGATCTGTGCCACGGGGCGCGAAACCCCAGGAAGGCTTCACCCGTGATTCTTCTGCTCTCCACGTCCGACACCGATCTGCTGAGCGCCCGCGCCAGCCAGGAAGCCGGCGACGGAGTTTCCTACCGCTGGGCCAACCCCTCACGCTTGCTGGTCTCGGAGGACTTGCCGCCCTTGCTCGACGGCGTCGACCTCGTGATCGTTCGTATCCTCGGCAGCCGTCGCAGCTGGGAAGACGGCCTGGACATGGTCCTCGCCTCCGGACTTCCCGTAGTCGTTCTCGGCGGCGAGCACGCGCCGGACGCCGACCTCATGGAGTGCTCGACGGTTTCCGCCGGTGTTGCTGCCGAGGCGCACAACTACCTGGCCGAGGGTGGCGCACAGAATCTGGCACAGCTGCACCACTTCCTGTCCGACACCGTCCTGCTCACCGGCCACGGGTTCGAACCGCCGGCCCACCTGCCTTCCTGGGGCATCGCTGATTTCGCGCCCGATCTCGACTCGGCGAGCGGTCCGGTCATCGCAGTTCTGTACTACCGCGCCCAGCATTTGGCCGGAAACACCCGGTACATCCAGGCGTTGTGCGACGCGGTCGCCGAGGCCGGTGGCACCGCGCTGCCGATCTACTGCGCATCTCTGCGAACCGCAGAAGCCGAACTTCTGAGCACGCTCCGCCGCGCCGACGCCATGGTCGTGACAGTTCTTGCTGCCGGTGGCACGAAGCCCGCGACCGCGTCCGCCGGTGGCGACGACGAAGCCTGGGATGTCGCCGCACTCGCTGCGCTCGACGTCCCCATCCTGCAGGGCCTGTGCCTGACCAGTAGCCGCGCCACCTGGGACGAGAACGACGACGGACTGTCGCCTCTCGACGTCGCGACCCAGGTCGCGGTGCCGGAATTCGACGGCCGCATCATTACCGTCCCGTTCTCCTTCAAGGAAATCGACTCCGACGGACTGTCCACGTACGTCCCCGACGTCGAGCGCGCTGCCCGTGTCGCCGGGATCGCGGTCCGTCACGGCAAGCTGCGCCACATTCCCACCACCGAGCGTCGCGTTGCTCTGATGCTCTCGGCGTACCCGACCAAACACGCCCGCATCGGCAACGCCGTCGGTCTCGATACTCCGGCGAGCGCAATCGACCTGCTCACCGAAATGCGTTCTGCCGGTTACGATCTCGGTCCGGTCGACGGTCCGGACGCAGTTCCCGGCCTGGCGGCGAAGGACGGCGACGCGCTGATCCATGCCCTGATCGCGGCCGGCGGACAGGATCCCGACTGGCTCACTGCCGAGCAGCTCGAGGGCAATCCGATCCGCATCTCGGCAGCGAAGTACCGCGAATGGTTCGCCACCCTGCCCGAGGAACTGCGCAGCGGTGTCGAAGAGCACTGGGGCGCAGCGCCCGGAGAGCTGTACGTCGACCGCTCGCAGGATCCCGACGGCGAAATTGTCATCGCGGCACTGCGATTCAACAACATCGTCCTCATGGTCCAGCCGCCGCGGGGATTCGGTGAAAAGCCCGTCGCGATCTACCACGACCCGGATCTGCCGCCGAGCCACCACTACCTCGCGGCCTACCGCTGGATCGCTGCAACACCGGACAACGGCGGATTCGGCGCCGACGCCGTTGTGCACCTCGGCAAGCACGGAAACCTCGAATGGTTGCCCGGCAAGACACTCGGCATGTCGAGCAACTGCGGCACCGACGCGGCCCTGGGCGACCTGCCGCTGATCTACCCGTTCCTCGTCAACGACCCGGGTGAAGGAACACAGGCAAAGCGTCGCGCCCACGCGACTCTCGTCGATCACCTGATCCCGCCGATGGCCCGCGCCGAAAGCTACGGCGACATCTCCCGTCTCGAGCAACTGCTCGACGAGCACTCCAACATCTCCGCACTGGACCCGTCCAAGCTGCCGGCCATTCGCCAGCAGATCTGGACGCTGATGCGGGCGGCCAAGATGGACCACGACCTCGGCCTCGCGGAGCGTCCCGAAGAAGACGTGTTCGACGACATGCTCCTGCACGTCGACGGTTGGCTGTGTGAGATCAAGGACGTCCAGATCCGCGACGGTCTGCACATTCTCGGCCGCGCACCCGAGGGCGACGCCGAAATCGAACTGGTCCTGGCCATGCTCCGTGCCCGTCAGATGTGGGGCGGCGAACAGAGCGTCCCTGGTCTGCGCGAAGCTCTCGGGCTCAGCGAAGACGGCGACGAGTCCCGCAACCGTGTCGACGACGTCGAGGAAAAGGCGCACGCTCTGGTTCGCGGCATGTACGACGCCGATTGGAACCCCGCTGCGGCAGAACAACTCAGCGACGACGAGACCGTCGTGAAGATCCTTCAGTTCGCGGCCACCGAAGTGGTTCCACGCCTCCGACAGACGAACAACGAGATCAAGCAGGTCCTGCACGCGCTCGACGGCGGCTTCATCGCCGCCGGCCCGAGTGGGTCACCGCTGCGCGGCCTGATCAACGTGCTTCCCACCGGTCGTAACTTCTACTCCGTCGATCCCAAGGCAGTTCCCTCACGACTGGCGTGGGAGACCGGTCAGGCGATGGCCGAGTCGCTCGCCGCTCGATATCTCGCCGATCACGGCGAGTACCCGCGCTCGGTGGGTCTGTCCGTGTGGGGTACCGCCGCCATGCGTACCTCCGGCGACGACATCGCCGAAGTGTTCGCGCTCCTCGGTGTTCGCCCTGTCTGGGACGAAGCAAGCCGACGCGTGGTCAACCTCGAGGTCATCGATCTCGACGAGCTCGGCCGCCCGCGCATCGACGTCACCGTCCGCATCTCCGGATTCTTCCGTGATGCGTTCCCGCACGTGCTCGCACTGCTCGACGACGCTGTTCAGTTGGTCGCCGCATTGGACGAGACGGACGAGCAGAACTACGTGCGCGCCCACGCGCAGGCCGACCTTGCCGAGCACGGCGATGCCAGGCGTGCGACCACCCGCATCTTCGGTTCGAAGCCCGGAACCTACGGCGCCGGCCTGCTGCAACTCATCGACTCCAAGACCTGGCGCGGTGACGACGACCTCGCCGAGGTGTACACCAATTGGGGCGGCTTCGCGTACGGCCGTGGGCTCGACGGAATCCCGGCAGCCGACGACATGCGCAGTGCATACCGTCGAATCAACGTGGCGGCCAAGAACACCGACACGCGTGAGCACGACATCGCCGATTCGGACGACTACTTCCAGTACCACGGCGGCATGGTTGCGACCGTGCGCGCGCTGACCGGAAAGTCGCCCGAGGCGTACATCGGCGACAGCACTCGGCCGGAATCGGTTCGCACACGCACACTTTCGGAAGAGACCGCACGTGTCTTCCGGGCGCGCGTGGTCAATCCCCGCTGGCTCGACGCGATGCGCCGTCACGGGTACAAGGGTGCGTTCGAGATGGCGGCCACGGTCGACTACCTCTTCGGGTACGACGCCACCACCAACGTGGTCGCGGACTGGATGTACGAAAAGCTCGCCGAGACCTACGTTCTGGACGAGCAGAACCAGAAGTTCATGACGCAGTCCAACCCGTGGGCCTTGCACGGAATCGCCGAGCGGCTCCTCGAAGCCGCCGAACGCAACATGTGGGAGCACCCCGAGCAGAAGACACTCGACGGCTTGCGTCAGGTGTACCTCGAAACCGAAGGCGAGCTCGAGGGGGAGTAAACCTCGATCACCGTCAGGTCCGGGCGCTGAAGTGAGTCAGCGTCCGGACTTGATGATCTGAGCGATGTTCCGCTCCGCCAGAGCAGTGATGGTCAGTGACGGGTTGACGGTGCCGGTGCTGCCCGGAATGGCAGCGCCGTCCATCACGTACAGGCCGTCGTAGCCCTTGACTCGCCCGTAGCCGTCGGTGGCCTTGCCCAGAACCGCACCGCCTAGGGGATGCGCGGTGAACGAGGAATTGACGTCTTTCGCGAACGGCAGGGCGGACGGCAGCGTGGTGCCGGCGAAGGCCATCTTGTTCTGGACGGCGCGTAGTGCCTCGACGGTGGCGTCGTTGCCGTTCTTCGGCCAGTTCAGCACCACCCGATCGGAGCCGCCGTCGTAGGCGAAGTCGGCGCGCTGCGAGTCGAGGGTCATCCCCAATGTTCCGAGCATGCCGATGTTGACGGGTAGGCCGGGGACGTACCAATTTTCCAGGGAGAGTGGCATTCCCGACTCGTCGACGATGCGTGATGCCGACGGTGCGGCTTGCGCAGTGCCGTCACTGAAGCCGAACGAGCGCACCATCCCGGCGTCGCCGTTCGTTCCCCAGCCCTTACCGACGTGTTCGTTGAGGTTGGGCAGCGCGCCCGTCGCCTGGGCGCGTACCAACAGTTCGGACGTGCCGATCGAACCGGCGCCGAGGAACAGACGGTCACAGGTAAGAGTCTTCCGGGCCAGAACGCCACCCGTCGGATCCGTCGATTCGACGTCGACGACGTAGCGTCCATCACGTTCGCGACTGATCGCGAGCACCTGATGTCCGTAACAGACGGTGGCTCGTCCGGTGGCTTCGGCGGCAGGAATGTAGTTCTGTGTGAGGTCGAACTTCGCGCCGTTGGAGTTACCCATGTTGCTGTCACCGACAGTGGCCGAGGCTCGGGTTCGGCCGTCGAGTTCTGAGCGCACCACGTCCCAGTTCCAGATCCCGTCGATCCGCTGCGGATCGAATCCGGCACGACGAGCGTCCTGATCCCAACGACGCGAGTGACCGAAGTTCGGGGTTTGGTAAATGTCTTCGGGCAACGGGCTCAGACGCAGCATCTGGCGCACTTTGGGGTACCAGGTGGACGCCATCTCGTCGTAGTCGAGGGAGTTGCCGAAGACTGCGTCGAAGAATCGGCGCTCGGGCGCGATCATCACGCCGGTGAAGATGATGGAACCACCGCCGACTGCAGCGCCGCGCCATACCGAGATGTGTTCGTAGTCGGTGGCATCGAGGACGCCGCTGAAGTAGTCGCACGCCACGGGGAGTCCGGTGAGGTTGGTGAACGATGTTCGCCGGAAGACTCCGCGGCCGTCGGCCAGCATGTCGGAGGTGTGAATCTCCCGTTGCGGATCATGCGGCCACCGAAGTCCGCGTTCGAGGATGGTGATCTGGGTGCCGCTCTGCGCCAACCGGAGGGCGGTGGCGCTTGCGCCGAATCCGGACCCGATGACGATGGCTTCGGAATGCGCCGGGGGAGTAGGAGATGGTGCGAACAACTCGGGGACGAGCGCGCGGTAGTGATCAGCACCCATCGGGAGCGCCCGCAGTGGTGCGGGGGTGGCGTGGCTGGTCGACGTCGACATGAGCGGCGCCGCGGCTGCAACTGCCGCCCCCGCCCCGGCGGCTTTGAAAAAGTCACGACGCTGCATGTCACGGCGCTGCATGTGTAAATTCGACTCCCCAGTTCGACGGTTTGCCTCAGAATAACTCGAGATGGAGTTCGGGGACGAAACGGCGTGTCTGACGTCATGAAGAACCGGATAAAACGTGCATAAGTGGCACTTCCTGGGTGGTACTGATCGGTCACCAGATAGTCGCGGAATCTTGTCGGTGTTCAGCGAGAGGCGCTCGCACCTATCCTCGAGGAGTGAACCCCGACTTCAAGCGCGTCTCCGAGGCCAAGTACGTCCTACTCACGACCTTCCGCAAGGATGGAACTCCGGTGGCGACTCCACTCTGGGCCGCGCCGGACGGCGACAAGCTCCTCATGTGGACCGTCACCGATTCCTACAAGGTCAAGCGCATCAGGCGAAACCCGTCGGTCACCGTCGCTGCGTGTGACGCTCGGGGAAATCCCAAGGGTGAACCGGTGGCCGCCGTCGCCGAGATCCTCGACGGACCGGGCACCGATCATGCTCGCGACGCGATAGCACGTCGGTACGGAATCCTCGGCTGGATCACCATGAAAGGCAGTCTCCTGCGCCGCGGCAAGACCGGAACGATCGGACTTGCCATCACTGCAGCCTGACCGCGCGTCAGTTGCCGAGCAGATCGTCCAACGCTGAATCGAACCGCGGATACGTGAAGGGGAAGCCTTTGTCCGCCAACACTTTCGATACGGCATGACGACCCGTCAGGCCCAGGGCAGCGTCGCTGCGAAGAAGGAACGCGCCGAATCTGACCATGAAAGCGGGCGTCGGCGGCGCAGGTGGCCGGTGAAGGTGCTTGCGCAGCCCGGCCATCAGCTCTGAGTTTCGGACGGGATCCGGAGCCGTCGCGATGACCACCCCCGAGGCAGCCGAAACGGGTTCGAGGGCCCAACGAACGATCGACAGCCAGTCCTCGATGTGAATCCAACTGGTCCACTGCCTACCCGAGGCGACGCGTCCGCCCAGTCCGAGACGCACGAGCAACAGCAATCGCTCGAGCGCCGGTGTGCCCTTCTCCAACACGACACTGGTTCGCAGGATCACCACTCGTGACGCGTTTGCACCCTCGACCGCTGCCTCCCAGTCCTTTGCGACGTCGGTCATCTGAGGTGGCCCGTCAGCGAGGGGAGAATCCTCGTCCAATCGTGCCTCACCCGCATCGCCGTAGATCGCGAGCGTGCTCGCCTGGATCCACACCGGAACAGGGTTCGCCAGTAGTTTCGACGCTTCGACCAGCGCGCGGGTCGGATCGACCCGGGAGTTGGTGAGTAGTGCGATGTTTGCCGGGGTGGGTCGGCGATCGACCAACTCGCCGGCCAGATTGATCACCGCGGCGCCGCCGAGTTCTCCCGCCCAGTCGCCCACCGTGACACCGTCCCACTGAACCTGCCTGTGCCTGCCAGGTTTCGGTGAGCGAGTCAGGACCACGACGTCATACCCACGGTCCGCGAGATCGTCGCTGATCCGGCGGCCGAGAGCGCCGGTGCCGCCGGCGATCACGACCTTCGTCATCACTGCGCCTGGCTGACCGAGGACATGTGGAAGTCGGGAATCCGCATGGGCGGCATGGCCGTGCGGGTGAACCAATCTTTCCACTCCCGGGGAAGCGTGATCTCGGTACGTCCAGCCTCGGTGACCCGCCGCAGGAGATCGAGTGGACTCTCGTTGAAACGGAAGTTGTTGACGGCGCCGACGATCTTGCCGTCCTCGATCAAATACACCCCGTCACGGGTGAGTCCGGTCAACAGCAGCGTCGTCGGATCCACCTCACGGATGTACCAGAGGGTTGTGAGCAGTAGACCCTTCTCGGTACCTGCGATCATGTCCTCGATCGAGGTGTCGTCACCACCGGTCAGGATGAGATTGTCGCCGGGAACTGCGACAGGTCGACCGAATTCTCGTGCAGCGTGGCGCGGGTACGCCAGCGCATTGACGACGCCGTCTCGGACCCAGTCGACGGGTTCGATCTCCATACCGTTGTCGAACAGTGAGACGGATTCACTCGACGACGTCGTGATCACGAACGGCGCGGATTGCAAGCCCTCGGCGCCGGGGTCGGAGGTGAGTGTCAGTGGCAATCCGAGCTTCTCGCCGATCCGGGTTCCACCGGTGGTGGACAGTGCGGTGTGGCCTTCTTCGGCGCCGCGACCCTCCATGGTCCACATCAGATAGATCATCAGGTCCGCCACAGCAGACGGAGGAAGAATTGTCTCGTAGCGGCCGGCAGGCAGACTGACGGAGTTACCCGCCCAGTCGAGTCGAGTGGTCAACTGCGACAAGAGCTTCGGTATCGAGATATCGCTGAAATCGACAGTTCCGGATCCGACCCAGGCGCTGGCGTCGCCGCGCTTGCCGTTGATCTCCACGGAGCCGGTGGCCTGAGCAGTTCTACGTCGCACGCCCGTCGAGGTTCCGAGCCAGGTGGTGTGCAACTGGTGGTGAGCGAAGCCGAACAACTGGTCGCCGCCGTCGAAGCCCTTCGCCAGGTCGGCAGCCAACTGAGCAAAGACACCGATGTCGGTCAGGGCGGCCGGCAGGTCCCAGTCGGTCTCTGCCGCCGACTGCGTGATCAGGTCGGACGCGTCGTCAGCCGGAGTGGCTGTGCGCGCAGCTTCTTCGCTTGCCTGTACGAGTACGGAAATCTGCTCCGGATCGACACTGCTGGAACTGACAGTGCCCACCTTCGCGATGTCACCCTCGCGCACGATCGAGATCACCGTCCACGTCCGGGACAGCGAAACTCCGTTGGTGGTCATCGAATTGTTGGCCCACCGCAGCGACGCCTCACTCGCATCGGTCACGATCACCAACGATTCGTCTACCGTCCTCGCGGCCAATGCACGCTCGACGACCTGCTGCGGATCGATCACTGCTGAGCCTCCGAACGAGTATTGAGGATGTTGACTCCGCGGAACAGAGCGGACGGGCAGCCGTGGCTGACCGCCGCAACCTGACCGGGTTGCGCCTTGCCGCAGTTGAACGCCCCCTGCAGGCGCCAGGTCGACTCACCGCCAACGGCTTCCATCGAGCCCCAGAAATCCGTCGTCGTCGCCTGATACGCCACGTCGCGCACCTGACCGTCGAGCTTTCCGTCACGGATCTTGAAGAACCGCTGACCGGTGAACTGAAAGTTGTAGCGCTGCATGTCGATCGACCAGGACTTGTCACCGACGACGTAGATGCCGTTCTCGACTCGCGAGATCAGGTCTGCAGTCGAGGTGTCCGTAGAAGGGTCGGGGGAGAGCGAGACGTTGGCCATTCGCTGGATGGGAACGTGATGTGCGGAGTCGGCGTACGAGCAACCGTTGGAACGCGTCAGCCCCAGCCTCGGCGCGAACACGCGGTCTAGTTGATACCCGACCAGTGTTCCCTCTGCCACCAGATCCCACCGTTGAGAGGCGACGCCGTCGTCGTCGAATCCGACGCTGGCCAGGCCGTGCTCTTCGTTTCGGTCGGCGGTCACGTGCATGAGTGGCGTTCCGTATTTCAGCGTTCCCAGCTTGTCCGGCGTCGCGAACGACGTACCGGCGTAGGCCGCTTCGTAGCCGATCGCGCGGTCGTATTCGGTGGCGTGTCCGATGGATTCGTGGATCGTGAGCCACAGATTGGTCGGATCGATCACGAGGTCGGTCGGACCCGCTTCGACGGTCGGTGCCTTGGTCTTCTCGGCCAGCCACTCCGGGATCTGCGCGAGCTCATCGCCCCAGTTCCATGTGCTCTCCGCCCCGAGGTACTCCCATCCGCGGCCTACCGGCGGCGCCAAGGTGCGCATCGATTCGAAGCTGCCGGCCGACTTGTCGACGGCGGTCGCCTCGAACTCGGGGTGCAGACGCACCCGTTGCTGGGTGATCGACGAACCGGCCAGATCCGCGTAGAAGGTCTGCTCCTTGACCTGGAGGACACTCGCCGTGACGTGATCCACGCCGTCGGCGGCTTGAAGCCGTCCGGAGTAGTCGACCAGCAGGCCTACCTTCTCGGCCGTCGGTGTCGCGAAGGGATCTTCGAGGTACGGCGACACCCACGTCGCGTCGGCGTAGACGGGCTCGTCGGCGAGGGTGACCGGATCCCGATTGAGCGAGCGCAATGCCTTCGCGACCTCGACCGCTTGGCGTGCCAGCGCAGCAGCGACATCGGGGGACACCTCGGCGTGCGAGGCGAATCCCCACGTGCCGTCGACGATCACACGGACGGCGACCCCGATCTCGTCTCCGTCGGACACCGCCTGAACTACGCCGTCGCGCAACCTGATCGACTGTGTGAGCACGCGGTGGACACGAACATCGGCGTGCTGGGCGCCGGCCGTTCTCGCTGCCGACAGCGCCGCATCAGCGACAGCTCGCAGCGGGAGGGCGAGGAAATCTGCATCGACATCTCGGGTGACGGTCACGCACACGACGCTAGCCGACGACCGCCGATCTCAGCCGAACTGCTGCCATCCGAGGCGAATCACCATGGCGATCACGACCACCAACAGCGTGATCCGCACGAATCCGGATCCCTTGCTCAGCGCCATCCGCGAACCGATGACCGCGCCGAGAACGTTGCACACCGCCATCGCCAAACCCAAACTCCACCAGACATGCCCGGTGACGGCGAAGTAGGCGAGCGCGCCGAAATTGGAACCGAGATTGATCACCTTCGCCATCGCTGCGCTCCGAACGAATTCGGTTCCGAGGAAGGTCGCGAAGCTGATGATGAGGAAGGTGCCGGTGCCGGGTCCGAGCAGACCGTCGTAGAGGCCGATGAGTCCGGCGGAGAGCAGCAGGACGAGGACGGTCTTGCGCTGCGTCGGACGATGGGTCGCGATCGTGGTGCCCAGCGTCGGACGCATGGTCACGAAGACGGCGACGGCGACGAGGACGACCATCACGATCGGAATGAAGTACTTCTTGTCGATCAGCGAAACGGCCGCCGCCCCGCACGCGGCCGTCACCGCAGCCAACGCGGCTGCCGGCGCCATCTGCCGCCACTCCATCGGGATTCGACGGGAGAACGTGTACACCGCAGCACTCGTCCCGGTGAATGCCGTCAATTTATTGGTGGCCAGTGCCGCTTGCGGGGTCAATTGGGGTGCGACCAGAAAGAGCGCCGGCAACAGAATCAATCCACCGCCGCCGACCACGGCGTCGACCCAACCCGCCGCCGTCGCTGCCGTCATCAGCAGTCCCCAATCAGCAATATCCACGGCGGTGACTCTTTCACAGCTGTGACACTCTTGAGCACATGCGGAGGTTCAGCCTGTGGCTGCGAGGAAAGCCGATGATCGCGGACAGCGCGCTGGCGCTCGTGTTCTTCGCGCTCGAGGTAGTTACGTTCGTCAGTTCGCCGCGTGAGGAGCGGTGGCCCCAGCTCGTCGTCGGATTTCTGATCTGCCTTCCCGTCGTGTGGCGTCGCAAATACCCGCGTGTGTCCGCTGCGTCCATATTGTCGATGTCGTACTTCGCGACCCTGATGATGTGGGCGACCGGGGATCCGGCTGCGGAACATCCAGGCCTGCTGGCGCTCGGAGTTTCGCTCTACACACTCGTCGCCTACGTCGATCGGCGTACCGGGGCGATATTCGCGTGCTTCCTTGCCCTGGACATGACTCTCTCGTTGCTCGTCATCCGCCAAGACGTGATCCTGACGATCATCATCGCGACGCTGCTCTATGCACTGGCCTGGATCACCGCCGAGTTCTTGAGCGCCCGCCGCGCCTACGACGAGGAAGTGGCCGCCAGACTCGAAGTGGCCGAATACGAACGGGATCGGCGTGCCGAGGATGCGGTGGCCACGGAAAGAACCCGAATCGCCCGCGAACTCCACGATGTCGTCGCCCACGCGGTCAGTGTGATGATCGTCCAGGCGGACGGCGCGTCGTATGCGGTCGATTCCAATCCCGCGTTGGCCAAGAAGGCGCTCGGCAACATCTCCAGCACCGGACGCGACGCCCTTGCCGAGCTTCGCCGGACCGTCTCGCTGCTGCGCACCGAGGTCAGTAGCGATTTGATGCCGCAACACGGAACGGCCGGCATCGCCAAGGTCGTCGAGATGATGCGTGCCGCTGGTCTCGGCGTGCGCCTCGAGCTGACCGGCGAGCTCGACGATGTCAGTCCATCGGTCAGCCTGGGCATTCATCGCCTCGTTCAGGAATCACTGACCAATGTCCTCCGCCACGCCGGCGCAAACCCGAAGGCCCGAGTCACCGTGCGCCGCACCGACACCGCGGTGCTGCTCGAGGTCGTCGACAACGGAACGTCGAGTTCGACCTTCTCCCACGGTTCGGGGAATGGACTGGTCGGAATGCGTGAGCGGGTGGCGGTACTGCACGGGACACTCGAGACCGGACGACGCCCCGACGGCAGTTGGCGTGTGTACGCAGAGTTGCCGCTCGAGATCCACGATTGATACCGGCTCGCCGCAATCGCATTGGCACCGACGTCTCAGGCCCGATAGGTTTACGCCGTGCCCATCACCGTGCTGCTAGTCGACGACCAGGAACTCATGCGGATGGGCCTGAACATGGTGCTCGAAGCACATGAAGACATCTCGGTTATCGGTGAGGCCGGTGACGGGGCCGCGGCGGTCGCAGCGGCGGTGGCGCTGAAGCCTGACGTCGTGTTGATGGATGTGCGGATGCCGATTGTCGACGGGGTGAAAGCGACGGAGCAGATTCTTGCGTCCGGGATCGAATCCAGGGTCCTGGTGATGACGACGTTCGACCTGGACGAACACGCTCTCGGTGCCTTGCGCGCCGGAGCCAGCGGCTTCCTTCTCAAGGACACCCCGCCCGAGGATCTCGTGTCGGCTATCCGCAGCGTGGCAGCCGGTGACGCGGTTGTTTCCCCGAAGGTGACACGTCGTCTGCTGTCGAGGTTCATCGTGGACGGTCCGGCGCCCCGGCGCGATCCGGTAGTTCTCGACGTCCTGACCGAACGCGAACGCGAAGTCCTCGGACACGTGGCCACGGGGCTGTCGAACATCGAGATCGCACAGCAGCTGTACCTGTCCGAATCGACGATCAAGTCGCACGTCGGACGCATTCTCACCAAACTCGATCTGCGTGATCGTGTGCAGGCTGTGGTGCTGGCCTACGAGACCGGACTGGTGACTCCGGGCGCGTAGGCCAGCCGTCTGTCAGGCAGCGAGCGTTTCGCTCTGCTCAAGCATCAAAAGCGCCCACTGTTGGCAGCACGATGCAGGTCTTCCCGTCTGCGTAATCGACATTGCCGAACAGAGCGGCAAACACCTTGCCGTCACCGGTGTCGACGACCTTCGAGAGCAACGGCGTATCGAGTACGGGCAACTTCTCGTCCAACGGGACGATGCCGCCCTTGAACGTGCCGACGTTGATCCAGGCAACACTCAACCCTGAGGTCTTGGGTATGCCGACGTAACCCGGGATTGCCTGGAAACGGAGATGGTCGGCCTCGACCCACGGCGGCAACGGGAAGTTCGGACCGGCCTGTGCGGAGCTGAGGGTTACGGTGACGGGTTCACCGGCCACGCCACACCCGACCGTCGGTGCGGGGTACATGAACGACTGCGGCTTGGTGACGCCGATGTCCGGGAGATCGAGAGCGGTCGTGATCTGATCAGCGCCTGCCGTGCCGATCAACTGCTGAACAGCAGCAGAGGCTTCGGGGGAGATGGCTGCGGCCTGCGCGATCAGTGCGGCAATCCCTTCGGGTACTACCGGTTCTGCGGCCGCGGTTCCCGCGCTGATCATCGCGCTGCCGGCGGTGAGTGCCACGACGGCGGCAGTGCCGGCGATGGCAGCGGGAATGCGTCGGGCGAGTGTCTTGCCGGGGAGTCGGCTCATGTCGGGCTCCTTCATTTCATGAGGCCGGGAAATGCGGCCCGAAGTGACTTGACCATGCGCAGAGTCTCAACGTCAACTTGAGGTTTAGAATCGTTAGCGGAGCGTTAGTTAACGCCAGGCAAGTCGCACGTGCGTGAGAGAAGGCCCGTGTGACTCACGGCACCCACCTGTTTTGCACCTCTGCGTCGTTGTCGGGAGAAAAACCGGCCCCTCGAGCGTTGAACGAATAGACCGTCTGAAAGGGGACGTCATGATCGCCGCCGTATTTCTCCTCTACGTGATCGTCGAGATCGCAGCCTTGGTCATCGTGGGCAACGCCATCGGTGTCGCCTGGACAGTGCTGCTGTTTCTCGCCGGATCGCTTGTCGGATTGATCCTCATGCGCTCGCAGTGGCGACGGGTCATGGACGGGTTCCGTAAGGCCACGCGGGGTGAGGGATCGCCGTCACTGGCGGTCGCCGACGGCGCCCTGGTCGCGGCGGGCTCCGCGTTGATGTTCGTACCCGGACTCGTGACTTCGGTTCTGGGCCTGCTGCTTCTGATTCCGCCGACCCGCTGGGCGCTGCGCCCGCTTGCAGTGCTCCTGGCAGGTAAGCGCGCAGCAGCATTTGCCGCCGGTGGTGACGCCTTCGCCGGAACCGTCGGCTACGCGGCGCGGATGCGCGGAAACGGCGAGGTGATCGACGGCGAGATCATCGTCGAGACACCCGAAACCACCGAGTACGTCGCCAGCAACGGCAAGGAACTCGTCCTCGAGGGTGAGATTCTGGACACGGATACACCCACCCGTTCGCGGGGGCCGCAGTACTAACAGGCAGACTGGGTGCTCGTGACTACTCGTCTGCTGGTCAACGGCCGGATCTACAGTTCATTTGCACCTGATGCGACCTCGATCGCCATCACCGACGGCACCGTCGTGTGGGTCGGCGACGAGCGCGCCGGACGGGCGTTGCACCCCGCCGCGGAGATCGAAGACCTGGGTGGTGCGTTTGTCACTCCCGGGTTCGTCGACACCCACGTCCACATCACCGCACTGGGACTCAATCTCGTCGGCCTCGATCTCGTGGGCGCGAACTCTCTGGACGAATGTCTCTCGCGAGTACGAACATTCGCAGCCGCGAACCCCGAAACTGCCCATCCCGACGCAGTCATCTGGGGACACGGTTGGGACGACACCGAGTGGGCCGAGCAGACCCCGCCGTCGACCGCAGATCTCGACGCGGCCGCCCCTGGCCGCAAGGTGTATCTCTCGCGGATCGACGTTCACTCGGCCGCGTGCTCGAGCGCACTGCGCGACGGGATCTCCGGCCTCGCCGACACCGCTGGATACTCAGCCGAAGGCCCGTTGACGTTCGACGCACACCACCTGGCGCGCAATGCCGCTCGGAATCTGCTGACGGAAACTCAGCGCGCGTCTGCTCGTACCGCTGCGCTCGATCTCTGCGCCTCACGCGGAATCGTGGCCGTTCACGAGTGCGGGGGACCGGACATCTCGGGATTGACCGATTTCCAGGAACTGTTGGCCCACGATCACGGCGTGGAGGTTCGGGGCTACTGGGGTGAGCGTGTCGACAGCGAAGAGGATGCTCGCGCGCTCCTCGACAAAACCGGAGCAGACGGACTCGGCGGGGATCTCTTCATCGACGGCTCGCTCGGTTCGCATACCGCGTGGTTGCTCGAACCCTATGCAGACCAACCTGATTCGACGGGCAATGCCTACCTCGACGTCGACGCGATCGCCGCACACATCCGGGCCTGTACCCTCGCGGGCGTCCAGGCCGGGTTCCATGCCATCGGTGACGGCGCCGTCTCGTCGGCAGCTGCCGCGTTCCGCAGGGTCGCCGACGAACTGGGTGGCCCCAAGGTCGCCGCGTTGGGTCACCGCCTCGAGCACGCGGAAATGATGTCTATGGCCGACGCGGAAACCTTTGCCGCCTTGGGTGTCATCGCTAGCGTCCAACCGGTGTTCGACGCACTGTGGGGTGGCACCGACGGTCTTTACGCCACGCGCCTGGGAGTAGAGCGCGCAGCAGCGTTGAATCCGTTTGCACCTGCTGCCGGTAAGGGTGTCTCGCTCGCATTCAGCTCCGACGCCCCGGTCACCCCCATCGAGCCGTGGGCGATGCTGCGCGCCGCTGTCCAGCACCGCACCGACGGAAGTGGAATCTCGCCGCGTGCGGCCTTCTCCGCGGCAACTCGCGGCGCCTGGCGCGCGGGCGGAGTGCGGGACGGCGCCGCGGGAACCCTCAATCCGGGCGCACCGGCCTCCTACGTGTTGTGGGAGGCAGGCGAACTCGAAGTGAGCGCACCCGCCGACTCGGTTCAGCGATGGTCTACCGATCCGCGCTCGCGCGTACCCGCTCTGCCGAGGCTGGCGGAAGATGCGCCGATTCCGGTCTGCATCAAGTCGGTGCATCGCGGACGCGTCGTCTATCAGCGCGGCTCGTCGAGTGAGTGAGGCCGGCGCAGAGGCGTCTGTCGGTGATCGCTCCCGTGTGAGCGCTGTGCTCACCGGTTCCGCATGGCTACGTTCGCTGTACGCGGCCGCAGGTGGATTCCTGATCTTCGCAGGGTTCCCACCCCGCCCGCTGTGGTTCTTGGCGCCCGTCGGGATCGCTCTTCTGACGTGTGTGTTGACGAACTTCGGGCGCGGCGGACTGCGCCTTCGTGCCGGCTTCGGTTACGGATACTTGGCCGGTCTCGGATTTCTGGTGCCGTTGCTTCCGTGGATCGGTGTGTTCGTAGGTGCGGTCCCGTGGATCGCGTTGGCCGCGGTGGAGTCGTTGTTCATCGGACTGTTCGGGCTGCTTGCGGTTCTGGTGGCGAGGTTGCCATGGGCACCCTTGTGGATTGCTGCGACCTGGACGCTCACCGAGTGGCTTCGTTCCAGCGTTCCTTTCGGCGGATTTCCTTGGGGCAGGCTCGCATTCGGTCAATCCGAAGGGTGGCTCCTCCCTCTTGCGAGTGTCGGCGGTGCGCCGCTGCTCAGCTTCGCGGTGGCCCTGACCGGTACCGGCTTGGCAGCAGTTGCAGTCGCTGTCGCGGCCAAACGATGGGACCGAGGATTCTTCGGAGCTGTTGCCGCTGCCCTCGTGCCCGTGATCATTGCTCTCGCGGTGTCGCCGTTCTTGTCCACCATGGATTCCGGTGATCGAACGATCACCGTCGCCGCCATTCAGGGAAGCGTTCCGAGGTTGGGCTTGGACTTCAACTCGCAACGCAAGCAGGTCCTCGACAACCATGTCGCCGAAACCGTGAAACTTGCTGCCGAGGTGGACGCGGGCCGCGTCGATCAGCCTGACGTCGTGATCTGGCCGGAGAACGCCTCGGACATCGACCCCCTGCGAAACGCCGATGCCGCTGCCGACATCACCCGGGCCTCCGAAGCGATCGGAGCGCCGATTCTTGTCGGCACCGTACTCGTGAACGCCGATCGTACGACCACCAATTCGGTGATCGTGTGGGACGGCGCCAACGGTCCTCAGGAACAGCACGACAAGAAGATCATTCAGCCGTTCGGCGAATACCTGCCCTACCGAAGCTTCTTCCGGAACTTCTCCTCGTACGCCGATCGCGCGGGCAATTTCGTTCCCGGCGAGGGCAACGGCGTTGTCCATGCAGCGGGGGTACCCATCGGTGTCGCGACTTGTTACGAGGTGGCGTTCGACCGGGCGTTCCAGGAATCTGTGCGCAACGGTGCACAGTTGCTGGCGGTACCGACCAACAACGCCACTTTCGGGGACACCGAGATGACCTATCAGCAGCTGGCAATGTCGCGTGTGCGGGCAGTCGAGCACGGCCGCGCCGTCGTTGTCGCCGCAACCAGTGGTGTCAGCGCCATCATCGCTCCCGACGGTGCGGTGACTTCGCAAACCGACCTGTTCGTGCCGGCGACCCTGGTGGCGAAGGTGCCGCTCTCGACCAGCTCCACCCTTGCCAGCCGAGTAGGTCCGGTGCCGGAGATCGTGCTCAGCATCATCGCGGTCGGCGCGATTGCCATGGCAGTGCTGGCCCGGCGCCGAGATCAGGCTGAGCACTCACCCGAGGAGACTGCGGCAATCTGAGCCGAGCATCGGATATTAGGGCTGCCGATGTTCCGAGGAGCGCCTACGCGGGTACTCGCTGTGCCACCCGTTCCTGCGTAAGGCGGCTTCTTGTGACCGAGCCTGAGAAAACCGAGCCAGACAAGTCCGAGCCCCGGGATGCAGTTCACAAAACCAGTGTCGTCGACGCGGTTCTGCAGTCACCGCTCGCCGGCCTGTCACCGTGGATCTTGCTGTCTTTGCTCTCCGGGCCGGGAAGGTTCGAGGAATCCGCGGCCGCAGCCCTCGGGTTGTCGCTGCTGATCTTGGCGGCCAGTCACCGGCGCGGCGGCACCGTGAAGCTGTTGGAGGTCTTCGACGTCGTGTTCTTCGGCGTTCTGGCGGCCGTCGGCCTCCTCGCGTCGGCGAACACGATTCGGTGGTTCGAACTCTGGGGAGGCGAACTGACCAACATCGCGCTGGTGGTCTTTGCCTTCGGATCGATCCTGCTCCGCAATCCTTTCACTTTGCAGTACGCGAAAGAGTCGACGCCCGAAGAGTATTGGGCGACGCCTCTGTTTCTGCACATCAACTACGTCATCACCGCAGTGTGGGCTCTCGCGTTCACCTGGTCGGCGGTAGTGGGCCTGTTCGGAGACGCACTGCTGCACGACGGTGACAACTTCTGGACCGGATGGATTCTGCAGTTGCTCGGAACCTTCTTCGCGATCTCCTTCACCGAGTGGTACCCCGAGTATGCGCCGAACAAGGCCGCTCAGGCTCAGGGCCTCGAAACCGAACCACCGCAGTCGATTTTCAGGCTGTTCGACTTTTTGCCGGTGTTCGTAGCCGTGACCGGCATCGCGGGGTTGGTGACCGACTCCGTTTCCGTGACCGCAGGCGTCACGTTGATTCTGGTCGGCGTGTTCGGACATCTGGCGATGCGACGGTTCACCGTCGACTAGGAGCTCTCGGTGATCTCGCGCCTACGGGAACTTGGTGCACGATCGTCTCGATGACCGGCTGGTGCCGGCTGATGCACGGAATTTGTCCGTTTCTGCGATAGTCAGTGCACCTGCCGTGCAATGGAAACGAGGGAAATTGAGCGTTATTTCGAGTACTGCACACAAGCACGAGCCCCTACACGGAAGACGTCCACCAGCGGATCACCGCTTCCTCGGATTCGACACACGAGTCTTTCCACACGCCCTCGCGATCTTGGCGGTGTGGATGCTCTGGACCGTGATCGTGCCCGCCATCGATTCCGCTGTCTCCTCCGAAGATCCAACCGGCGCCGGAGACCGGATGGCCGTGACCGAAACGGTCTCCTTCGCCGCACCTGCGGGCTGGAATGTCGACAGTGGTTTCCGAACCGACCAACATGGCGCGTCCGATTCGCTCCCACGTGTGACGTTGACCGATGGCACCGTCACCGTGAGCGTCGACGCCGACACATTCAGTGGAACTGCCGACGAACTCCTCTCCCAAACAGATGCCGTGAGTCTTGCGACGAACGGCAGTTCCGTGCTTGCGGTCTCCGGTGCGCGCCAGCCGATCAGCACCGCCGGGGGTCTGAGCGGCGTCCAGGTCAGCTTTGACACTCCTCGGTCCGCCGGATCGGTGACCACATTCGTCGTCGACGGCAAGGGAATTCGGGTACAGGTAGTCGGCCCACCCGATCAGATCGCCGCCCGCAGTCGAGAAATCACCGACATGATCGCCTCTATCGGCACACACGAGGGAGACACCAAGTGAGCACCGATCTCCTCGAAACCCGCTCCCGCGCATTCGATACGACGGCCTGGGGCGAGAAATTTCACTTCTTCCAGCCACGCAACGTCGTGTTCTGGATATACCTGTGGATGTGCGGATTCGGCCTCGTCAAAGGCTGGCAGATGTTTGCTCCCTTCGCCGGATACTTCGGGCGCGCACTCCTCGTTGCCGGCATCGTCGGCGTCATCAGCGCCGCGGTCTGGACATGGTGGTTCCGGCACATCGACCGCTACGAACGCCAACCCGTAGGACTAGTGGTCACCGGCTTCATCTGGGGCGCCACCGCAGCAACGTTCACTATCGCAGTACCCGCGAACGGAGCAGTCGGTTCGCTCTACTCGAAGATTTTCGGGCAGGTATGGGCTCAGGACTGGCATGCGGGCCTCTCTGCACCCTTCGTGGAGGAAACCGCCAAAGGCATCGGCATCGTAGTCCTCCTCGCGCTTGCACCACGCCTGGTGCGCACCGCAACCGACGGCCTGCTCCTCGGTGCTTTCATCGGCTTGGGATTTCAGACCAGCGAAGACTTTCTGTACTCGATTGCCGGCGCAACACAGGGCTTCGGCGCCCACCAAACCGACGGCCTGCTCGGTTCCATCGCCACCCGCACCTACTCCGACATCGTCTCTCATCCCCTGTTCACCGCCCTTTTCTGCGCCGGCGTGATCTATCTGATCGGCACCCCGGCCCAGCCCCGGCGGATCGGACGCGGATTGGCGTTGATCGTGGCACCCATCCTGATCCACGGCGTGTGGGATTCCATGCTCGCGATCGCCGGCGGCAGCAGTTCGCTCGTGTTCGTCATCATGATCGGCGACATCGTCTTCGCGTTCACTGCCTTGTGGATCGCGTTCGTCTGGGCGCACCCACGTGAATCCCACTTCGTCCGTGACATTCTCGCCCCGGAAATCGAGTCCGGCGTCCTGACCGACGCCGAGGTGACAGCCGCCGGCGGATGGCGACAACAACGTACTTACGCGAAAGCCGCACCCACTCGCACCGAACGTCGCCAACGACGACATATCGTTCGTGCCGCGCTGGATCTGTGCAGCGACCTTGCTGTCAGCAAGGGCGACGACAGCCCCCAGGTCGTCGAATCACGCAACGAAATCACCCGCCTCCGCCAAGGAACCGCGGCACAGAGCATCACTCGGTGACCGGGAAGTAGCGGAAGAACCGTTCAGCACCGCAAAACATTCACCCACACCCCAGTCGGCCGGGTTGCTTGCCATCGTCACTTGGCAAGCAACCCGGCCGAGTGACTGGGCTACCAGTTCACTCCGTGTCGAAGTTTGGTGTACCGAAGTTTGGTGTGTCGCGGGGTGGGGGATACAGCTCACACTGGTGCACGAAGCAACGCCGATGGTTCTCCAGCGCAAGTCCAGGATTTGCGCACTGTCGGCCCACGAGTGCGCCTGGATGCTGAATGACGTTGCCCTGAAGTGTCTTTGAGGACCGCGAAGCATCCTGAAGTTGCCACGTCGAAGAAGGGCCGAAGTATGACGTCGACTTGTGAACGATCACTCCCCGAAGAACGAGAAAGACCGCCCGGTGTAGAACCGGACGGTCTTGATCGAAGTGCTAGTTCATGCGCCGCGACGCTTGGCCTTCAGCAAATCGAGACGCTCTTTGAGGAGCTCTTCGAGTTCCTCGACCGAGCGACGCTCGAGCAGCATGTCCCAGTGGGTGCGGGGAGGCTTGACCTTCTTGGCTTCGGGAGCAGTCCCTTCCATGAGGGTGCCTTCGAGGCCGTTTCGGCACAACCAGGTGCCGGGGATCTCGGCTTCGTCCGCGAACGGGATGTCGAAGATCTCGCCGTTCTCGCACTTGTACTTGGCCATACGACGGGGCGCGAGGTCATGGTCACGGTCGGTCTCGTAGCTCACAGCTCCGAGTCGGCTACCTCGAAGTACGCGATCTGCCATGGTGGTGTCCTCTCTTCGTTCGTCACCGCTGGTGGGCGCCCTGACTTGGGGAGTAGACGCTCACACTCATCTACAACGCCACGAGCACCCGATTGGTTCCCGTGTGGCGAGAAGACGCAACCTCTCCATCTTACCGGGTACCGTGCGCGTTCATCGAAGGCGTCCGAATCTCGAGTACAGTGTCGATTCATGGCTGAGAGCACACGCGTCGGATCACCGGAGTCTGCGCGTTCGGGAAACCCGTGTGTGTGGTGTGGTCGAGAGGTCGCGGTGACCGGTGTCGGTCGTCGACGCCGGTACTGCAGCCAGTCTTGTCGACAGCGTGCGTACGAGCAGCGCAATGCCGTCAAGGGCACGTCGATCCCGGCTGACGCCGTCATCTTGACCGCAGTCGAAGCGGTCGAACTCGTGGATCGGATGTTCGAGGTCCGATGCGCTGCCGAAGATGTGGCGACAGCAGTTGCCGAGGGCGCAGAGAGTTCAGAGCTCACACAGTTGTGTGAACGGTTGACCGAGCTTGCCCGCGAAGCCGAACGTTTCCGGTAGAGCAGGTGTGGGCAACCGGTTTCTAGCCTTGCGTCGAGCACTGCAACACTGCGGTGCTCCTGACGCCTGACGACGACAATTTTGATCCTGAGTTCGGACCTTCGGGGAGGTTCGGACTTCGAAGCGACCCTTCGTCGAGGTCGATGACCTTCGGCTGCGCTCTCGCAGGATCGCCACATGGTTTCCACTCGATATCGAGGCGGTGCGATGTTTCTCTTCAATCCCCGAGCCACACTTCCCGGCGCTGATCGTGACAACGCTGATCGTCACAACGCTGTGTGGGGGTGGTCGTGATGGATACCGACAAGAGGATCGACCCGCTCACCGGATCGCGAAGCCTGCCGGCAGGAGCGTTCCCCCTGTCAGCGGTGCAGCGCAGCATGTGGTTTGCGCAGCAACTTCACCCGACGGTCCCGTACTTCATCGCGCAGTACATCGAGTTCCACGGCGATTTGGACATGCAACTGCTCAGTCGCGCCGCGGTGGAGGCTGCCCACGAGTTCGAATCACCGTTTCTACGGTTGATGTACCCGGATGGGGAGCCCTGCCAGATCGTGGACTTCACGATCGACCCGGGCATCGACTACTTCGACTTCCGCGAGCGTGAGAACCCTCGGCAGGCTGCCTCGGAGTGGATGGACAACGATTACGCGACGACGCTCGATCTGACTCGCGATCGTCTCGTCGAGATGACAATTCTTCAAACTGGTGATCGGGATTACCTGTGGTACACCAGGATTCATCACGTCGCTCTCGACGGATACAGCGGTATGACGATCGTCAATCGGATTGCGGCGATCTACACCGCAGCCGTCGAAGGTCGAGAGCCTGCGGTGAACAAGGCGCTCGACGTCACGACGCTGTCCGAGCTCGACCAGAAGTACCGCGAATCGAGCCGATTCGAAGCCGACCGCGAGTACTGGGCCCAGCGTGTGTCGGGCGTCGAACACGGTTCGACGTTGGCCACCCGTGAGGGACCCCCGACTGCACGCAGTGAACTCGTCAGTGCCGCGATGTCGACGAACAGCCTTGCTGCCTTGGACGAGTGGAATTCACGTTCCGGTGCAACTCCGGCCGCAGTGTTGATTTCGGCACTGGCGTGCTACCTGTCCCGCAGTACCGGCTACGACGACGTGCTGATCAACCTGCCGGTTTCCGCGAGGACGACGGCACCGCTGCAGCGGTCCGGCGGAATGCTGGTCAACGTCGCGCCGCTACACATCCACGTAAACCCGGACGAAAGTGTCGACGATCTCGTCGGGCGCGTGCAACTCGAACTTCTCGGTGCGCTTCGTCATCAGCGATGCAGCCTCGAGGACATCCGGCGTGATGCCGGTCTGACCGTCGGCGACGCGCGTCTGTCCGGCCCGATGATGAATGTGATGCTCTTCCGGCAGGAGATAACCCTCGGGCCACTGACCGGTGAGTATCACATCGTCACGTCGGGTCCGGTCGAGGATCTGCTGGTCAACGTGTACCAGAGCGGCGATCCGGCGCAGACGTTGATCGACTTTCGCGGAAACCCCAATCGCTACGGACACGACGAACTGGCCGAGCACCACCGGGCGTTCACCGAGTTGGTCGCAGAACTGACAGCAGCACCGGCCGGTACGCCGATGAACCGGATTCATCCGGCAAGTGCCGAGGCAGGGGCGCGCAGTGCACAGCGCAGGGAACTCGAGCGGTTCTGGGCGAGATACCTGGGGGACTCCGACGAGGGCTCCACACTGGACCTCGAGACACTGGGCCTCGAGCGAATCGACGCCGAATCGGAGCCCACCGGTACGAATCGGCTGAGCGTCCCACTCGATCCCGCGGTCGCCGAACTTGCGCGCACGGAAGGCGTCTCCCTCTTTGCCGTTGTCCATGCCGCATTTGCTTCGTTGCTGTCGAGATCGACCGAGCGCCGGGACGTGCTGATCGGAACGAGGACCGAGTGGGGAACTTTGCCCCTGCGCTGCGAGGTCGATCCGGCGGCGCCGTTCGACGAGTTCGTGAGTTCTCTTGCTCGAGAACGCGATACGTTGTCGATTCGATCGGCGGCAGGTGTCCCCGCACTGCCCGAGTTGCACGTCCACCTCAACGACGGCTCGCAGGAGACCACGATTGCCGGCCTCGACGTGGCGATCGACGTCCACGCAGATACCGGCGCCCTCGAGGTTGCGTACTCCACGCAGCACTACGCCGAATCCACGGTCCGAGCCTTCCTCTCGCGACTGGTGCGGATCCTTGCAGGCGCAGCAGCAGCCCCGCGAACGCCGGTCGGAGACCTCGATCTCCTCGACGACTTCGAGCGTGAGTCCCTGGTACCGGCGCGGGGAGCGACCGCGTCCTCCCCGTTGACCCTCCCCGATATTCTCCGCCGGGCCTCGGCTGTGAACCCCGATGCCCCAGCGCTCGTTTTCGGTGATCGTGAGGTGAGCTACCGGGATCTCGACGCCGAGTCGAACACACTCGCCCGTGAACTGATCAACAGGGGAGTCGGCCCCGGCACCTATGTCGCCCTTGCGCTGTCGAGGTCTCTCGAATCGGTGACCGCGACGTGGGCGGTGGCCAAGACCGGCGGTGCCTTCCTCCCGATCGATCCGCACTACCCCGAGGATCGTATTCGGCACATGCTCACCGATTCGGGAGCTGTAGTCGGAATCAGTGTGGGGGAGCACCATGGCGGGCTCGCCGATTCGGTGGATTGGCTGCTCCTCGACGAACTGGACACCTCGCACCATTCCGATGCACCGGTCGACGACGCCGAGCGGCGTACGCGCCTGAGCTACGACGATCCGGCATACCTCATCTACACGTCCGGCTCCACCGGTGTCCCCAAAGGCGTCGTGGTCAGTCACCGCGGGCTGAGCAGCTTCGCCGACGAAGAACGAGTCAGGTTCGGAGTCGAACCTGGAGACCGCACCCTGCATTTCTCTTCGCCGAGCTTCGACGCTTCAGTCCTCGAACTCCTCCTTGCCTTCGGGGGCGCGGCAACGATGGTGATCGCGCCGCCCACCGTGTACGGCGGCGACGAACTGGCACAGGTGATGCGTATCGGACGGGTCACCCACGCTTTCGTCACCCCGGCCGCGCTGGCAACAGTCGATCCCGCCGGCCTACCGGATCTACGAGTGGTCGTGACCGGCGGCGACGCATGCTCACCCGCGCTGGTGGATCAGTGGTCACACGGACGCTCGATGTTCAACGCGTACGGACCGACCGAAACCACCGTCGTCGCCACTCTGACCGGACCGCTGAGCAGCGATGTTCCCGTCACCATCGGGAAGCCGATGCGCGGAGCCGCAACCGTCCTCCTGGACTCGCGGCTTCAACCGGTGCCGATCGGTGTCGCCGGCGAGCTCTATGTGAGCGGTGTCGGTTTGGCGCGCGGGTACCACGCGCGTGCCACGATTACGGCCGAACGATTTGTTGCCGACCCCAACGGTGTTGCGGGAGAGCGCATGTACCGCACGGGTGACCTCGCGCGGTGGAACGGCGAGGGTGAGCTGGAGTACCTTGGCCGGAGCGACTTCCAGATCAAGATCCGCGGTTTCCGCGTCGAGCTCGGCGAGATCGACGACGTGCTGCGCCGCCACCCGAGCGTCGCACAGGCAGTCACCGCCGGAGTTGCGGGCCCGAGTGGGGAAACACTGTTGGCGGCGTACGTCACGGCGGCTGCGGGCACACACATCGACAACTCCGAGCTGGTCGCCCACGCGAGATCTTCGTTGGCAGCCCACATGGTTCCGGCGCGGATCGTCGTCCTCGACTCCATTCCGTTGACTCCGGCAGGAAAGATCGACAGGAAAGCGTTACCGGACATCGATTCTGTGGGCGGGTCGGCTGAATACCGTGCCCCCGAGACCTCGACCGAGAAGCGAATTTCGGCGGTGTTCTGCGATCTGCTCGGTATCACCCGGGCGGGAGCAGACGACAGTTTCTTCGACCTCGGCGGTGACTCGTTGATCGCGACCCGCGTCGTGTCGCGAGTCAACGGAGCTCTCGGAACGACGCTGAGCGTTCTCGACCTCTTCGAGGCGCCGACCGTCTCCGCTCTGGCAGCACGTGCCGACCTCGCGGACTCGCGGAACACACGTGCCCCGGCACTGACGCGTATCGATCGCCCTGACCGGATACCGGTATCTCTGGCGCAGCAACGAATGTGGCTGACCAATCAACTCGATCCGAGTTCGCCGGCGTACAACATTCCGATCGCGGTTTCGATGACCGGCGATCTCGACGTCGATGCACTGTTCACCGCGCTGCGGGACGTGATCGTTCGACACGAGATCTTGCGGACCGTTTTCCCCGAGAGTGCGCGTGGCCCCGTCCAGCACGTTCTCGGTGTGGACGAGATGTTCGATCATCTCGAGGTGGAAACGGTGCCTGCCGCAGCGACCTCGGCGCGGGCGAGTGAGCTCGCGCGAGAGGGATTCGACGTCAGCGAATCGGTGCCGATCCGCGCGACTCTGCTCGAGGTGAACGAACGCGAGCACACCTTGGTCCTCGTCGTGCACCACATTGCAGCAGACGGCCTGTCGATGGCGCCGCTGGCTCGTGACGTGATGGTGGCGTACGCCTCGCGGGCGAGCGGACGCGTGCCGGCGTGGCTGCCACTCGAAGTGCAGTACGGCGATTTCAGCGAGTGGCAACGCGGAGCGCTCGGTGAAGCGTCCGACCCGGATTCGATTCTTGCCGAGCAGTTGCGGTTCTGGTCGCACACGCTCACCGAACGCGGTGAGCTCGCGGAACTGCCGATGGATCATCCGCGCCCTGCGGGTGTCTCGCTGCGCGGTGACGATCTCGATTTCCGGATCGACTCCGCGACGTACCGCCGGGTCGGCGAGATCGCGGCGCGCAGCGATGTCAGCGTGTTCATGGTGATCCACGCCGCGCTGGCCGTCCTGCTCAGCCGAGAATCCGGAGCGAACGACATCACGATCGGCACTCCGGTGGCCGGGCGGAGCGAGCGCGCTCTCGACGACGTCGTCGGAATGTTCGTCAACACGGTGGTGCTGAGGACGGTTCTCGAGGGGGGACTCACCTTCGGTGAAGTTCTCACCCGCGTCCGCGACGTCGACGTGGCGGCCTTGCAGCACACCGAAGTGCCGTACGACGTACTCGTCGAATCCCTCGCAGACAACCAGGCGCCGCTGTTCCAGGTGATGCTGGTGATGCAGGGCGCCGCTCCCACCGAGGTCACTTTGCCCGAGCTCGAGGTCACGGTCGACGAACTGTCGACGGGCGCGGCAAAGTTCGATCTTCAGGTCATTCTCACCGACCGCGGCGACCATCTCGACGGCCAGTTGAACTACGCCAGCCAGCTTTTCGACTCGGACACCATGTCCGGCCTCGCTGATCGCTTCACGATGCTCCTCGACGCGGTAGCTGCCTACCCGGAATCCGTCGTCGGCGACGTCGATCTCACAGCTCCGGGCGAGGCGGAACTGGTCCTCGAGCGTTGGAATGCCACCGAACACGCCGTACCGATCACCACCCTCTCGGACCTGGTGGCGGAGCAGGCAGCCCGGACACCCGAGGGGGCCGCGCTGGTCTACGGCGAGCGGACACTGACCTATGCGGAGTTCGACGCGAGGGTCGGTGAACTTGCCAGAACCCTCATCGCCCGCGGGGTCGGCCCGGACATGCGCGTCGCGGTGTCGATTCGACGGTCACCGGAACTACTCGTCGCGGTCCACGCCGTGATCCGTGCCGGTGCGGCATACGTCCCGGTGGATCCCGATCATCCCGCCGAGCGCATCGCGTACGTCTTCGACATCGCGGAACCGATCTGCGTGCTGAGCCGGCCCCAGGACCACGGCGCTCTTCCCGCGCGAGTCCCGATCGTGGACGTCGATCTCGATCGTCAGGTGTCCACGACGGCGCCGATCACCGACGCTGATCGGCTCGGACCCCTGCGCCCGGACAATGCTGCTTACGTGATCTTCACGTCCGGATCGACGGGTCGACCGAAAGGTGTTGCAGTATCACACCGTTCGATCGTCAATCGCCTGCTGTGGATGCAGGACACGTACCCCCTTCACGCGTCGGACGTGGTGCTGCACAAGACCCCGGTGACCTTCGACGTCTCGGTGTGGGAACTGTTCTGGCCCCTGCAGACCGGCGCGCAGTTGGTGATCGCGGAACCGGACGGGCACCGTGATCCCGGGTACCTGTCGGCGTTGATTGCCGACAGAGGCGTCACGACGGCGCACTTCGTTCCGTCGATGCTCGCGGAATTCGTCGCTGCCGCGACTGCCGGGCAGTGTGCGAGCCTGCGTCAGGTGTTCTGCAGCGGTGAAGCGCTCGCGCCTACCACTGCGGAGGCGTTCACCCGTCTGAGTTCTGCGGGACTGTTCAACCTGTACGGACCCACGGAGGCTGCCGTCGACGTCAGCGCCGCCGAATTCACCCCCGACATGACCGTCACCGTTCCCATCGGTGCGCCCGTGTGGAACACCCAGCTCTATGTCCTCGACGGGCGGCTGCATCCGGTTCCGGTCGGCGTTCACGGCGAGCTGTATCTGGCGGGAGTGCAACTGGCGCGTGGATACCTCGGGCGCAGCGATCTCACCGCCGACAGGTTCGTGGCCGACCCGTACGGCCCTTCGGGCACCCGGATGTACCGAACCGGTGATGTCGTCCGGTGGCGCGCCGACGGGCTGCTCGACTATGTCGGTCGACGCGATTTCCAGGTCAAGATCCGCGGCCAGCGCATCGAACTCGCCGAGGTCGAAGCAGCGTTGCTCAGGCTGCCCGGTGTCGCGCAAGCTGCTGCTCTCGTCCATCACGACGACGTGGTCGGTGACAGTTTGGTCGGCTACGTCATCGCCGACACCGGCACTTCGATCGACACGGACGGTCTACGCACCGAGTTGAGAGGTCTCCTTCCGGCCTACATGGTTCCCGCGGTGGTCATCGCCCTCGACGTGTTCCCTCTCGGTTCGACCGGCAAGCTTGATCGGAAGGCTCTGCCCGCGCCCAGCTTCGACAGTTCGCAGACGTATCTGGCGCCGCGAACACCGCTCGAAGCGCAGTTGGCGGCGATCTTCGAGGAGCTTCTGGAATCCGGGGCAGTCGGTGTTCACGACAACTTCTTCGAGATCGGCGGAAACAGCCTCGTCGCTGCACGCGCTGTGGCGCGCGTGAACGATTCGCTGTCGTTGAACTTGTCGATCAGAGAGTTGTTCGACGCGCCGACCGTTGCGCAGTTGGCGGTCGAGTGCGCCACGGCACGAGGGGGACCGGCAGTCCTTCCGCTCGAGGCGTTGCCGCGGCCACAGACGATCCCGCTGTCGCTGGCACAAAAGCGCATGTGGTTCGTCAATCAATTCGACGTCACGTCCGCGGCGTACAACGTCGCCATAGCGATCAGGCTGAGAGGCCGGTTGGACGTTGCCGTGTTGGAGGGCGCGATCACCGACGTGCTTACTCGCCACGAATCGCTGCGCACGCTGTTTCCCATGATCGAGGGAGTGCCGGCGCAGGTGATCGTCGAACCCGGTGAAGCGTTGGGCGCGCTGCCGATTGTCGCCGCGAACGCCGAAGCGGTACTCGGGGAGATCGAACGTCTCACCTCGAGGGGCTTCGACGTCACGCAGGCTCCACCGATCAGGGCGGAACTGATCGAGGTCGACGAAGAAGATCACGTCCTGACCGTGGTCGTCCATCACATCTGCGCCGACGGATTCTCGATGGCACCGTTGGCGTTCGACGTGATGAGCGCGTACTCGGCAAGGCATCGAGGTGAGGCGCCAGACTGGTCTCCTCTTCCGGTCCAGTACGCGGACTTCGCCATCTGGCAGGAAAGGGCTCTCGGTCGGATCGACGAAGCGGACAGCACTCTTGCCGGTCAGCTCGAGTACTGGACACGTCAACTGGCGAGTGTTCCCGAACTTCTTGCGCTCCCCGCAGATCGACCGCGTCCGCGTGTGCAGGATCTCTCGGGCGGCGTCGTTCGATTCGACATCGATGCCGGCATCCACCGCCGTCTGAGCGAAACCGCGATCGAACACCGAAGCAGTATGTTCATGGCGGTACACGCCGCATACGCAGTGCTCGTGGCGAGATTGTCCGGCATGGAAGACATCACGATCGGCTCACCGATCGCCGGGCGCGGAAATGCCCTGCTGGATCCGATGGTCGGTATGTTCGTCGGCACGTTGGTCCTGCGCGCCGACGTCGACCCCGCCGCCTCGTTCACCGATCTGTTGGCCAGAGTTCGCAGCACCGACCTCGACGCCTTCGCTCACGCAGACGTCCCCTTCGAGCGCGTCGTCGATGCGCTGGCTCCGGAGCGGTCGACGTCGCATTCACCGTTGTTCCAGGTGATGCTGGAGTTCAAGAACACCACTCGGCCAGCAGTTCGTCTGACGGATTTGGACGTCGAGGTCCTCGAACTCGAATCCGCCGTCTCGAATTTCGATCTGCAACTCACGCTTGCCGAGACCTTCGACGACGACGGCCGGCCGGCCGGAATCGAGGCCGGGTTCACCTACGCGAGCGCCCTGTTCGACGAGTCGACCGTCGAAGGTTTCGCTCGATACCTGGTTCGGATTCTCGGTGCTGTCACCGAGTCACCGCACACGCCGGTCGGCGACATCGATCTCGTGAGTGATCTCGACACGATTCGCGCCGTCGCACCGGAACTTCCCGAGCAGGTTCACTTCTCGACGTTGCTCGAGCGGAAGTACGCCGACGAACCGCAGAGGACTGCACTGATTTTCGGCGACCGCCATCTGACCTACTCCGATCTGGACCGCCGCGCCAACCGGCTTGCACGACTGTTGATCAGCCGCGGGGTCGGTCCGGAATCCGTTGTCGCCCTGGCATTACCACGCTCACTGGAATCCGTGGTCGCGATCTGGGCGGTTGCCCGGTCCGGCGCTGCATTCGTACCCGTCGACCCGGCGTATCCCGTCGACCGCGTGCACCACATGATCAACGACTCGGGAGCGGGCGTCGTTCTCACCACCGCCGAGCATGTGGGTGTCGTCCCCGACGAGGCAGACGCCGTTCTGCTCGATCAGGCAAAGACACTCGCAACCCTCGAACAGATCGGTGATCAGCGGATAGGTGCCTCGGAGCTGCTGGCTGCGGTGTCCCTGGACAACCCGGCCTATGTCATCTACACCTCCGGTTCCACCGGCGTCCCCAAAGGCGTCATGGTCACTCACCGTGGGCTTTCGGCACTCGCCGAGCAGGAACGCAGTCGCTTCCGCGTCGAGTCGACCTCGCGCACGCTGCATTTCAGCTCACCGAGCTTCGACGCCTCGATTCTCGAACTCCTGATGGCTGTTGGTGCCGGGGCCACGATGGTCATCGCCCCACCAAGCATCATCGGCGGAACCGAACTGACGAGTCTGATCGCCGACCAGCACGTCACGCACGCCTTCATCACACCAGCCGCTCTGGCCACGGTCGATCCGAGCGGACTGAACGAGCTGGTGTGCATCGGAACCGGCGGCGACGTCTGCCCACCCGACCTCGTCGCCGCCTGGGTCAGCGATCACCGGATCATGATCAATGCCTACGGACCAACCGAATCGACGGTCGTCGCCAGCATCACCGAGCCGATGTCCCCGACCGATCGAGTGACGATCGGTCGCCCGTCGACAGGCATCACCGCGTGGGTCCTCGACAATCGCCTGCACCGCGTCCCGGTCGGAGTGACGGGAGAGCTGTACGTCAGCGGCGACGGACTCGCCCGCGGTTACCGAAACCGCGCCGGCACGACCGCCGAACGATTCGTGCCCAATCCCGCGGGCAGTGCGGGCACACGGATGTACCGAACCGGCGACCTCGCCAGGTGGAACAAGAACGGCGAACTCGAGTACCAGGGTCGAGGCGATTTCCAGGTCAAGATTCGCGGATTCCGCATCGAACTCGGCGAGATCGAGGCAGTTCTGGCTCGCTATCCCGGCGTTGCACATTCCGTGGTGACCACGCTCGAACGTGACGGAGGCGCCGCACGGATCGTCGGATACGTCGTGCCTGCCAACGACGCTCAGACTGTGGATCCCGAGGCCGTCATCGCGTTCGCGGGCTCGGCTCTGGCCCCGTACATGGTTCCTGCGGTCGTGGTCGTTCTCGACGAACTGCCGATGACTGCCAACGGAAAGCTCGACCGCCGAGCCCTGCCGGTTCCCGACTTGCGAGCAACCCAGGCACGCTCGCGGGCCGCCGAATCCGATACCGAACGCACGCTGGCCGCCTTGTTCGTCGATGTCCTCGGTGTCGAATCGGTGGGCGTCGACGACTCGTTCTTCTCGATGGGCGGCGATTCGATCATGTCGATTCAGCTCGTCGCCCGTGCCCGCGATGCCGGGCTCGTCTTCACCCCGCGTGACGTCTTCGAGGTGAAATCGGTCGCCGGTCTTGCGGTTTTGCTGGCATCGACCAAGGACGACGAACCCGAGGTGCTCGAGGAACTTCCCGGAGACGGCGTGGGCCACGTGCCGTTGATGCCGGTGGCTCAGTGGTGGCTCGACCGGCTCGGCTCCGATCTCCGAGGTCTCGATTCGTTCTCCCAAGCGACTCTTCTCAACGCGCCGCACGGGCTTCACAGTGTGGAGCAGTTGACCGCGGCTCTTCAAGTTGTTCTCGATCGTCACGACATCCTTCGCGCACGCCTCGAGCTCGACGGCGAGCGCAGGCTTGTTGTCGGCGAGCCGGGATCTGTTGCAGCCGAGAATATTTGCCGGGTGATCGAGGTAGAGGCCGAGCCGGGCACCGCGGTGTTCGACGCGGCGATCGTCGACGCACTGGGCGGTGCGCGTCGAGAACTCGACCCCGGCCGGGGCGCGATGGTGCGGGTCGTCTGGTTGTCCGGCGTGCGCAACACCGGCCGGCTGCTCCTGGTGATCCACCACCTCGCCGTCGACGGTGTCTCCTGGCGCGTCCTCGTGCCGGAACTTGCGTCGGCTTTCCACCGCATCGATGCAGGCGAGGAACCGGAGCCGTCGTACTCGGGCACGTCGGTTCGTCGTTGGTCGCATGCGCTCCGCGACATCGCGCCCGATCGAAGAGTCGAATTGCCCCGGTGGCGTTCGATACTCGAAGGTGCCGACCCGCTGATCGGAACCCGGCCGCTGGACCCGCGGCTCGACACGTTCGATTCGGTCGGCCGAGTTGTCGCCGACGTACCCGTCGAACTGTCCGACACAGTCCTGACCACGCTTCCGGCGCTTTTCGGTGGATCAGTCAACGACGGTCTCGTTGCTGCTCTCGCACTGGCACTGACGCAGTGGAGGCAGGCACAGGGCATACGAACCGACAACGTGCTCATCTCGATGGAGGGCCACGGACGCGAAGCTCACGTGGTGCCCGGTGCGGACGTCCTGCACACGGTCGGCTGGTTCACCAGCGTCTTCCCGATGCGGATCGACCTCGCCGGCATCGACATCGCGGAAGTGATGAGCAGCGCCCCAGAGGCAGCGGTGGTGCTCAAGCGTGTCAAGGAAGAACTCTTGGGTGTTCCGGACAGCGGCATCGGCTACGGAGTTCTGCGTTACCTCGACGAGGTGGGTCGAGCGGAACTCGAAGACCTCCGCCAACCGCAGATCTCGTTCAACTATCTGGGCCGTTTCTCCGGCACCGAAGCAGGAGAGTCACTGGGGGACTGGGCACTGGCCCGGGACGTCGATCTGGAAGCGGCAGCGCGGTCCGAGATGCCAGTGGGTTCGGTCCTGGACGTCAACGTCGTCACCACCGAGATCTCGGGCGCACCGCACATCGGTGCCACTATCGCCTATCCCACCGGCGTGCTGGCAGAGCGCGATGCTCGCGCCATCGCCGACCTCTGGGTGCAGGCGTTGCGCGCGCTGGCCACCTATGCCGAACACAGCGAACGCGGGGGACTCACCCCGTCCGACATCGACCTGATCGACCTCGACCAGGATTCCATCGACCACCTCGAGCGCGAGTTCCCGACACTGACCGACGTCTGGTCCCTCTCACCGCTGCAATCCGGACTGCTCTTCCACGCCCGCTACGCCGAACACACAGTCGACGCGTACACCGTCCAACTCGCACTCGAACTCGACGGCGTCGACGCGTCCCGGTTGCACCGTGCCGCACAGGCACTGCTCGACAGACACGAGAACCTACGCGCGGCGTTCACGACCGACACCGGTGGACGATCGGTGCAGGTGATCAACGCAGACGTTGACGTGCCGTGGACCGAGATCGACATCTCTCCGTTGGCCCCCACCGAACAAGCGACCGAGATACGCGAGCTTCTCCATGCGGATCGGGTCCGCGGCTTCGACATGGCCACTCCGCCCCTGCTGCGGTTCCTGCTTCTGCGAACCGGTGACGACGCGTATCGGTTGATCCTGACCAACCACCACATCCTCCTCGACGGATGGTCGATGCCGCTGCTGGTCCGCGACCTACTGACGCTCTACGCGACAGACAGTGATCACAGTGCCATCCCACGCGTACACCCCTACCGGGACTATCTGAGCTGGATCAGCACTCGCGACGACAGCGTGTCGATCGAGGCCTGGGGCGAAGCACTCCGCGGACTCGACGACCCGACGCTGCTCACCGGAACTCACGCCGTCGACGAGGACGGCGCTACCTCACGCTCGACGACCACAGCGCTCGGAGAACGTGAGACGGAACTTCTGCGTGGATTCGTCCGCTCCCGTGGCCTGACGACAGCCTCCTTGATCCAGGTGGCCTGGGGAATCGTGCTCGCCGAACTCCTCGGACGCGACGACGTCGTCTTCGGTGGAACCGTCTCCGGCCGACCACCCCAGGTGTCCGGCGTCGAGTCGATGGTGGGTTTGTTCATCAACACCGTCCCCGTCCGAGTTCGCCTCGATCCAAGAGAGTCCCTGGCGGCGCTGTGCGTTCGCGTCCAAGCGGAACAGGCGCGGTTGTCCGATCACCATCATGTCGGGCTTTCGCACATCACTTCGGCTGTGGGGTCCGCTGCATCGTTCGACACGCTGACTGTGTTCGAGTCGTATCCCGTCGACCGCGGTGGACTCTCCTCCGGCACCGACATAGCCGGAATGCACGTTCTCGACGTCCACGACGCCGAGGATGCCGCGCACTATCCACTCGCGATCGTTGCCTCTGCGGCAGACGGGCGACTGCGGCTCAAATTCGAGTATTTCCCGGGAGTCCTGGGCGATCACGACATCGACGCGATCGCCGACCGGCTGCTCCGCACCCTCGAGCTGATCACCGCGCAACCGGATCTCCCGCTGGCGAAACTGCGCCTGATGCCGGATTCGCAAGTGCAGCAATTGGTTCCCGCGCGCGGCCGGCAGGGCCGCTCGGTCAGGACACTCGATCGCATCTTTTCGGACACCGCGAGCAGATTCCCCGAACGGGTCGCACTGTCCTGTGGTGAGAGAAAGATGACCTATCGAGAGCTGGACGAGGCGTCGAACCAGTGGGCGCGCGTGCTCATCTCGGAAGGCGCCGGCCCGGACTCACGGGTGGCGATCTGTGTGGAACGGTCCTTCGAATCCGTCGCAGCGGTCTGGGCGATCACCAAGACCGGCGCCGCCTTCGTGCCGATCGATCCTCGCTACCCGAGTGACCGGATCTCGTTCATGCTCGAGGACTCGGCATCCTCGCTCGGATTGACCACGGCTGCCCACAGACCCGGCGACGGCGGTGTGACGAAGTGGCTCGAACTCGACGACCCGACGAGCATCGCTCGGCTCTCCGGAGTGTCCACGGCGCCGCTACGCGAGGACGAGCGTCGAGGAACCCCGCGGTTGGAGAACACTGCCTATCTCATCTACACCTCGGGCTCGACCGGCCGACCCAAGGGCGTCGTCGTCACGCACACCGGTCTCGAGAACTTCGCCGACGAACAGCGTCATCGCTACGGTCTCACCGAGAATTCACGCGCACTGCATTTCGCCTCTCCGAGCTTCGACGCCTCCGTTCTCGAGTATCTGCTCGCCTTCGCCGTCGGCGGTGAACTGGTCGTAGCTCCCACTACCGTCTACGGAGGAACCGAACTGGCCGACGTTCTCCGCGAGGGACATGTCACCCACGCGTTCATCACGCCTGCAGCGCTGACGTCGGTGGATCCCGAGGGAATCGACGAACTGACCACCATCACGGTGGGCGGCGAGGCGCCCTCGGCGGACCTGGTGCGCACCTGGGCGCCGGGAAGATCGTTCGTCAACGTCTACGGACCCACCGAAACCACCATCTCCTGCAACCTCAGCGACCCCATCCCGGCCGGCGAGAAGGTCTATCTCGGACCGCCGAACCGCGGATTCAGCGAGGTCGTCCTCGATCGCAGACTTCAACCGGTGTCCGTCGGAGTTCCCGGCGAACTGTATGTCGCCGGAGTCGGACTCGCGCGCGGCTATCACGGGCGCTCACCACTGACGAGCGAACGATTTGTCGCCAACCCGTACGGCGAGCCGGGGGAGCGGATGTACCGCACGGGCGACGTGGTGCGCTGGCGCAGCGACCGCACCATCGAGTACCTCGGACGCAGCGACTTCCAGGTCAAGATCCGCGGTTTCCGTATCGAACTCGGCGAGGTCGACACGGCGTTGGGTCAGCTGCCCGGCGTGGAGTACGCGGTCACGTTGGCGGTGCGCGGACCCTCCGACGAGCAGGCCTTGGCGGCATATGTCGTCTGCGACGACGAACGCCGGGTGAGCGCCGAGGACATCCGGGCGGCGGCACGGGAGCTACTGCCGGCACACATGGTGCCCGCAAGCGTCGTCGTGCTCGACGAACTACCGCTGACCGGCGTCGGCAAGGTCGATCGGGCTGCTCTTCCGGCGCCTCGTTTCGACACCGATGCCGAAACACTCACTGCACCGGCCACCGAGTTGGAACGGCTGGTGGTGGGCGTTTTCGAGGACGTGCTCGGAGTGTCTCCGATCGGTATCGACACTCACTTCTTCGACGTCGGCGGAAACTCACTGACCGCGACCCGCGTCATCGCCCGCGTCAACGCACTTCTCGGCACCGACATCGGCGTTCGAGGATTGTTCGAGTCTCCGACAGTTCGGCAGCTGTCTCGTCTGGCGGAGAGCGTCGGCCGCGGCGAGAACCCCAGACCACCGTTGACTCGGCGATCCCGCCCGGACCCACTGCCCGTGTCACTGGCACAGAAGCGGATGTGGTTCCTCAACCAGTTCGACGTGACGTCCCCCGCCTACAACGTTCCCCTGGCAGTGCGCCTCGACGGCGATCTGGACTTCGCCGCATTGCAGGCCGCGGTAGCGGACGTACTGGGGCGCCACGAGAGCTTGCGGACGAAGTTCCCCTCGATCGACGGACAGCCGGTTCAGCAGGTGATGTCCAGCGACGAGGTCATGCCGATCCTGGAGCCGGAAATCGTCACTGCTGCCAGAGTGTCCGATCGAATCCTCGAGCTGGCCTCGGCAGGCTTCGACGCCTCGGCCGAAGTTCCGATCCGCTGCGCGGTCCTGCGCGTCGACGGGGACGAGCGCAGGCACGTACTCGTGATCGTCGTCCACCACATCGTCGCCGACGGGTTCTCGATGAACCCCCTCGCAGCGGACGTGGCAGCGGCTTACGCGGCCCGCAGTGCCGGCAGTGCGCCGAACTGGTCGGAACTGGCCGTGCAGTACGGCGACTTCGCTGTGTGGCAGCACGAAGTGCTCGGCTCCGAGGAAGATCCGGACTCGGCTCTGACCCGTCAGCTCGATTACTGGAAGGACCGACTCGCGGGACTGGGCGAGCCGATCGCGTTGCCGACGTCGTTCCCACGTCCGGCAAAGCCGTCCATGGTCGGCTCGGTCCACCGGTTCGCGGTATCGCCGCAGACCCATCGGGCGCTGACCGACCTGGCACGTGAGCACGGCACCACCATGTTCATGCTCATGCACGCAGCACTGGCGGTACTTGCGGCGCGCCTGGCCGGTACCGAGGACATCGCCATCGGGACACCCGTCGCCGGCCGCGGCGAGGCCGACCTCGATCACCTGGTCGGTATGTTCGTCAACACTCTCGTGCTGCGAACACAGATCACGCCCGACGCGTCGTTCGAGGACGTCCTCGCCCAGGTTCGCGAAGGCGACCTCGGCGCGTTCCAGCACACCGATTTGCCCTTCGAAAGGTTGGTCGACGCACTCGACCCGGAACGCTCGACTTCGCACACTCCGTTGTTCCAGATCCTCATCGAGTTCCGCAACAATGCACTCCCACAACTCGAATTGCCGGGGCTGTCGGTCTCGGGAGTCGAGTTCGACCTACCCGTCGCCAAGTTCGATCTGCAACTCTCGGTCACCGAGCGTTACGACGCGGATGGCGGAACGGATGGCATCGACGCCGAATTCATCTACGCCACAGACCTGTTCGACGGTGACTTGATCGATTCGTTCTCACGCAGACTGCTCACCATCCTCGAGGCGGTCTCCCGAGAGCCGTCGACTCCTACCGGTGACATCGACGTCGTGAGCGCCGACGAGCGTCGACAGATGCTGACCGAGTGGAACACTCACGCCGAACCGGCTCCAGCGGACAACATCGCGGACCGATTCTTCGAGGCTGTTGCAGCACATCCGTCGTCGACCGCGGTCAACGACAGCGACGGCGCCATGACGTACGCCGAACTGGACGGGCGCGCTAACCGCCTGGCCCGACTCCTGATCGGCCGCGGTATCGGTCCGGAATCCGTGGTTGCCGTTGCAATGCCCAGAACCACCGATCTCGTGCTCGCCCTCGTCGCCGTCATCAAAACCGGAGCGGCATACCTGCCGGTCGACATCACCTACCCGGCCGAGCGCATGCGGTTCCTCTTCGACGACGCGCGGCCGGTATGCCTGGTCACGACCGGAGACTTCCGAAGCGACCTACCTTCGGAGATCATCGAATCCGGCATAGACGTCGTCGAACTCGGATCGCCGGAGATCGCGGTACGCCTCGATCACTCCGCGCCCCGTCGCATCACCGACGCGGACCGGACGACACCACTTCTGCCCGACGCGATCGCGTACATCATCTACACGTCCGGATCCACAGGGCGCCCCAAAGGTGTCCAGGTCAGCCACCGAAACGTCCTGACTCTGATGGACAACACCGCCCCGACGTTCGGGTTCGACGACACGGACGTGTGGACGATGTTCCACTCGTACGCATTCGACTTCTCCGTCTGGGAGTTGTGGGGGCCGCTGCTACACGGCGGCCGACTGGTCGTCGTCGACTACTACACGACCAGATCACCGGACATGTTCCACGAACTGCTCCGCCGTGAGCGAGTGACGGTCCTGAACCAAACGCCCACCGCCTTCTACCAACTCGCCGAAGCCGACCGTGCGTACTCACCGAACGGCACCGGTCCCGACCTTGCACTGCGTTACGTCGTCTTCGGTGGCGAAGCGCTCGACCTCGGGCAGTTGCGCAAGTGGTACGACAGGCGGGCCGACACGGCTCCGACGTTGGTCAACATGTACGGGATCACCGAGACGACAGTGCACGTCAGTCGAATCGCACTCGACCGCAACGACAGCGAGCACGCGTCGGCGAGCATCATCGGGCGAGCAGTACCGGGATTGTCCGTCTACGTACTCGATCGGCGACTGAACTTGGTACCACCAGGTGTCGTCGGCGAAATGTACGTCGCCGGTGATCAGGTGACTCGGGGATACCTCGGGAAACCCGCATTGACTTCGGTGCGGTTCCTTCCCGATCCATTCGGTAGTTCGGGGGATCGAATGTATCGGAGCGGGGACCTGGCGAGGTGGAACGACGCGGGGCAGTTGGAGTACGTGGGCCGCAGTGATTTCCAGGTGAAGGTGCGTGGTTTCCGCATCGAACTCGGAGAGATCGAAGCCGCAATGCTCCGCTGCCCCGGCGTCGCTGCCTCGGTAGCACTTGTTCGGACGGAGGGAGCGTCACCGCGGATCGTCGGGTACGTGGTCGCCGAAACAGGCAGTACCGTCGATTCAGCGACGGTGACCGACTTCGTCGCCGCCGAACTCGCGGAGTACATGGTGCCCACCGCGATCGTCGTCCTCGAATCGCTTCCACTGACGGTCAACGGAAAGCTCGACCGACGCAGCCTCCCGGCTCCGGACTTCACCGTCACGGGACCAACCGAGGCGACGCGGGCGCCGGCCACCGCTACCGAAGCGGTCCTCGCGGACCTCTTCGCGGAGGTGCTGGGTCGGGGCAGTATCGGAGTGGACGATTCCTTCTTCGGTCTCGGCGGCGATTCGATCATGTCGATCCAACTCGTCTCACGGGCGAAGTCCGCAGGCCTCGTCTTCACTCCGCGGGACGTCTTCGAAGCGAAGACCGTGGCCGGCCTCACCAAAGTGCTCCTCATCGAATCATCGGAAACGGCACCGGTTCTCACGGAGCTACCCGGCGGGGGAGCCGGCCCGCTACCGCTCACGCCGATCATGGAGTGGCTCGTCGAACGCAGTCGAGGTGACCTGAGCACGATCCGCAGTTACAGCCAGAGCGCGCTGATCGCACTGCCCGCGGATGTCTCCGGCCCCGCGCTGGAACGAGCATTGCAAACGATCCTCGATCGTCACGACGTGCTGCGGGCGCGCCTGGACGCCGCGACTCACCAACTCGAGATCCGCGAGCCAGGCAGCATCACCGCCCCCGACATCCTGCGCCGAACCCCCATCGTGTCCACCAGCGGCGAAGAATTCGTCGCCGCTGCGGAAACCGCGATGCAGGACGCATCCAGCCGCCTCGATCCCGAACACGGGAAGATGATCAGCGCAGTCTGGTTGGATCCCGTCAGCTCGAACGGCAACCGGGCCGAAGCCGGACGGTTGCTCCTGGTCCTTCATCACCTCGCGGTCGACGGTGTGTCCTGGCGCATGCTCGTCCCGGGCCTGGTCACTGCTTATGCCTCAGCGTTCGACGGAGAAACACCGATACTTCCGCCGGGCGGAACGTCGATACGTCGCTGGGCGACAGCGCTCGCCGAGACCGCTGCGCAGCGACGCGACGAGATCGACCTGTGGTCGAGAATGCGGACCGACGAGCCATTGCTCGGGGCACGCGGGCTCGACCCAGCCGTCGATGTCGGAGCCACCGTCGACCGCGTCAGCGTCGACGTTCCGACCTCCGTGACCGAGAACGTCATCTCGACGGTGCCTCAGCATTTCGGAGGCTCGGTGAACGACGGGCTGCTCGCTGCTCTCGCGATTGCCGTCACCGCCTGGCGTCGATCGCGCGGACAGCGCAGCGGGGACGTGCTCGTCAACCTCGAAGGGCACGGCCGCGAGGAGAACGCCGTACCGGGCGCCGACCTCTCGCGCACGGTCGGCTGGTTCACCACCTTGTTCCCCGTCCGGATCGATCTCACCGGACTCGATGTCGTCGATGCACTGGCCGGGGGATCAACCGCCGCCTCCGCCGTGAAACTCGTCAAGGAAACGCTGCTCGGCCTGCCCGACAACGGAATCGGGTTCGGCATCCTGAAGTACCTCGATCGAAACGAGGAACTTCGTGAGCTGCCCACGCCGCAGATCTCGTTCAACTACCTCGGACGATTTGCCGGCTCGGATCCCGAGCACGGCGAAGTGCCGTGGCTGCCGATCTCGGAAGTGACCCTCGACGAAGCGCACAGCGGCGAATTGGCCGCCGCGTCGGTGCTCGACATCAACGCCGTCACGACCGATACCGCACACGGTCCGATTCTGCGCGCTACGTGGTCCTTCCCCCGCGGCATTCTCAGCGAGGCCGAAGTCACCGAACTGGCGGAGCTCTGGGCCCGAGCACTGGGCGCACTGAGTGAATACGTGGAGGAACACTCCGAGCGCGAGCTCACGCCCACCGATCTCGATCTCGTCACCGCGGATCAACAGAGCATCGAACAGCTCGAGCGCAGATTCCCCGACCTGACCGACATCTGGTCACTGTCACCTCTGCAGTCGGGCATGCTCTTCCACGCCCAGTTCGACGAAACCGAAATCGACCCGTACATGGTGCAACTGACCCTCGAGCTCGGGGGTCGGGTGGAGGCGCCGCGCCTGCGCCGCGCCGCGCAGGCCTTGGTTGATCGTCATCCGAGCCTGCGCGCGGGATTTGTCTCCGCACCGGGAGGGCGGGCACTGCAGGTGATCCGTTCCGGTGTCGACATCGGCTGGGCCGAGATCGACCTGTCCGGGGCCGAAGACAGTGAAGTCGCGTTCGGTCAGCTGCTCGAACGCGATCGCGCTCATCGTTTCGACATGGAAACAGCCCCGTTGATCCGCTTCATGCTCGTGCGAATCGGACCGGACACAGCACGCCTCGTCGTGACGAACCACCACATCCTGCTCGACGGCTGGTCCACCCCGCTGTTGCTTCGAGACCTGCTCACTCTCTACGCAACCGACGGTGACCCCGAGATTCTGCCCCGAGTTCAGTCGTATCGCGACTATCTCTCCTGGATCTCGAAGCAAGAACCCGAGACTTCGCTACGGGCGTGGCAAGAAGCGCTACGGGGCGTCGACACGTCCACCCACCTCTCGAGGGCAGACACCGCCGCCGAAACCGTGGCAAGTGAAATCCACTCGTACTCGCTGCCGACCGAACGAGCCGAGACTCTTCGGGCGTTCGCGCGAAGCCGCGGTCTGACCATGGCGACCCTGGTACAGGTGGCATGGGGAATCGTGCTCGCCGAACTTCTCGGACGCGACGACGTCGTCTTCGGCGGAACGGTCTCAGGACGCCCACCACAGGTGCCCGGCGTGGAATCGATAGTCGGCCTGTTCATCAACACGGTGCCTGTCCGAGTCCGCCTCGACGCCCGAGAAACCCTCGCCGAACTGGCCATTCGCGTGCAATCCGAGCAAGCGTCATTGCTCGACCACCACCACATCGGACTGTCGGACATCGCCGGAGCAGTCGGCGCCGCCGGCTCCTTCGACACCCTGACGGTATTCGAGTCGTATCCCGTCGACGAGGCAGCCCTGACCGCCGAAACCGACATCGCGGGAATGCACGTTCTCGGCATCGACGGACGCGACTCGGCGCACTATCCGATTGCCGTGGTGGCGTCCGAAAGTGACACGCTGAATCTGAAGATGGAGTACTTGCCGACGCACTTCTCCGCCCGCGAAGTCGCCAAGATCACCGAGCGCGTGGGCATCGTCCTCGGGCAACTCGCCTCGGCACCGGATCAGCCGCTGGCCCGTCTGCAGGTTCTCACGGAGTTCGAGAGCCGTGATCTTGCGCCGGTCTTCGGCTCCCCGGGGCGCTCCGCGCGAACGCTCCCAGAGATTCTCGCCGACGTCTCTGCCACCTATCCCGACCGCATCGCGCTCTCGGCCGGCAGCCGTTCCATGACCTACGCCGAACTGGACCGGCGCTCGAACCAGTTGGCCAGAGCCATGATTCGCCGCGGCGCCGGGCCCGAGACGTCGGTTGCCATCGGCATCGAAAGGTCCGTCGAATCCGTACTCGCGGTGTGGGCGGTGGCCAAGACCGGCGCAGCGTTCGTCCCCGTCGACCCCACCTATCCGGCTGACCGAATCGAACACATGCTCAGCGACTCCGAGGTGCTGTTCGGGTTGACCGTCGTCGACGCCATCGACACACTTCCACCCATCGTGTCCTGGTTGGTGCTCGGAGAAGAGGCATTCGACGACGACGTCGCCACCAGTTGCACGCTGCCGATCACCCAGGACGAACGGCGTGCACCGGTGGTCATGGACAACGCCGCCTACGTGGTCTACACCTCGGGATCCACCGGCCGACCCAAGGGAGTTGTCGTCACCCACACCGGACTCGACAGCTTCGCACTCGACCAGCAGCGTCGATTCCACGCAGATCACCACTCTCGAACCCTGCACTTCGCCACCCCCAGCTTCGACGGAGCCGTCTTCGAGTACCTGCAGGCATTCGGTGTCGGAGCCACCATGGTGATCGTCCCGACCGACATCTACGGCGGCGCCGAACTGGCAAGTCTCATCCGCCGCGAACACGTCACTCACGCGTTCGTCACCACGGCAGCGCTCGCCACCGTCGACCCGGCCGGCCTGGACGAGTTCCGGCACGTCGTCGTCGGGGGAGAGACACTACCGCCGCATCTCGTCGGCCTCTGGGCTCCCGGACGAGAATTCGTCAACGCCTACGGCCCGACCGAGACAACCGTCATGGCAGACATCAGCGAACCCATGACAGTGGGCGCACCCATCACGATCGGTGGACCGATCCGCGGCGTGCACGAGATGATCCTCGATTCGCGCCTGCAACCCGTACCCGTCGGAGCTCCCGGTGAGCTGTACATCGCCGGCATCGGCCTGGCTCGCGGATACCACCGGCGTCCCGGCCTGACCAGCGAGCGATTTGTCGCCGACCCCTTCGGCAAGCCTGGCGACCGGATGTACCGCACGGGCGACATCGTCTCCTGGCGAAGCGATCACACCATCGAATACGTCGGGCGCAGCGACTTCCAGGTCAAGATTCGCGGATTCCGCATCGAGCTCGGCGAGGTCGACGCCCAGATCACCGCAATGGCGAGTGTCACGAATTGCGTGACACTCGGCGTCGACGGACCGGCCGGCGCCACAGTTCTCGCGTCCTACCTCACCGTCGAGGAAGGATCGACGCTGACCGGGGCAGAGATCACCGCGCACCTCGCCGGACGTGTTCCCTCGCACATGGTTCCGGCCAGCATCATGATCGTCGACGAGCTACCGCGCACCGCGGTCGGCAAGCTCGATCGAAAAGCGTTGCCGACGCCGGAGTTCACCGGAACCGGTGTGGAATTCCGGGCGCCCGGCACCAGCCTCGAACGTCGGATCGCCGATGCGTTCATCGACGTACTCGGCGTCGAACGGGTCGGCGTCGACGACAATTTCTTCGAGCTCGGCGGCAACTCGCTGATCGCCACTCGCGTGGTCTCGCGGCTCAACTCCGCACTGAACATCGACGTCGGGGTGCGCGTGCTGTTCGAGGCACCGACGACGGCTCAGCTCGCCGAACGGCTCTCCAGCGCTGTCACTGCCGTCGGCGCTGTGCCGCTCACTCCCATGGAGCGCAGTGGCAGCGTCCCGCTCTCGTTGGCGCAGAAGCGCATGTGGTTCCTGAACCAATTCGACACACGCTCAGCCGCGTACAACATCCCACTAGCTGTTCGCCTTACCGGTGACCTCGACGTCACGGCCATGCAACAGGCCATCGCCGACGTCGTCGAGCGGCACGAAACACTGCGGACGGTGTTCCCCGCCGTCGGCGGCGATCCGATTCAGCAAGTGCTCACCGTCGACGAGGCAGTACCGCCGGTCCGTGAAATGACGTTGGGGGAGGACGAGCTCGCGGAGCGCATGCAACGACTCGCCACGACCGGCTTCGACGTGTCGGTGGACCTGCCGCTGCGCGTGGCACTGTTCCGACTCGACACCGCTGAACCCGTTCACATTCTGTTTGTCGTGGTCCATCACATCTGTGCCGACGGATCGTCGATGGCGCCGCTCGCACGCGACGTGATGACGGCCTACCTGGCGCGTACGGCAGGGACCGAGCCCACGTGGGCGCCACTCGAGGTGCAGTACGCAGACTTCACGTTGTGGCAGCATCGCGTCCTCGGATCGGAAGACGACCCGGAATCCGTCATCAGTCGCCAATTGCACTACTGGAGTGAGCAACTCGCCGGACTCGACGACGTCATCGCACTGCCCGCCGACCACCCGCGACCCGTGCAACAGACCTTCCACGGTGACCGATTCACCTTCGACATCGACGCGAACACCCACCGCGCCCTCGCGGACCTCACCAGGGCAAACGGTGTCACGATGTTCATGGCGCTGCACGGCGCGCTCGCAGTGCTGATGTCCAAGTTGTCGGGCGCCGACGAAGTCACCATCGGCACACCGATCGCCGGCCGAGGTCAGGCAGCGCTCGACCATCTCGTCGGAATGTTCGTCAACACACTGGTCCTGCGAACCAGCGTCGATCCCGACATCACGTTTGCCGACCTGTTGGAGCACGTCCGGGAAATCGACCTGGCCGCATTCCAGAACTCGGACCTGCCATTCGAACGGCTCGTCGACGTCATCAACCCAACCAGATCCACGTCGTACTCACCGTTGTTCCAGGTCGCCCTCGAACTTCAGAACAACGAACCCGCACATTTCCACCTACCCGGCCTCGACATCGACGGACTGACCGTGGAAACCAAATTCGCGAAGGAGGACCTGGAGCTGATCGTCGACGAGAAGTTCGACGAGTTCGGCATCCCGGCAGGGATGTCCGCAGCCTTCGACTTCGCAACCGATCTCTTCGAACCCGCCACCATTCGGCGGTTTGCCGACCGACTGCGCCTGATCCTGGACGCTGTCGGACGCGAACCCGCAACACGTATCGCCGACATCGGCATCCTCGGCGCCGATGAAACAGCTGCCCTGGTGCCGGCATCCGGTGCCGCCGCGACTCGAGCGCGGGTGTGGCCGGAGATCCTCGCCGAAGCAGTCGCCTCGAACCCGGATGCCCCAGCCCTCTCGAGTCGCGAGAGGTCGATGACCTACCGCGAGCTCGACGAGGAATCGACGAAGCTGGCGCGCGCGCTGTGTCGGCGCGGCGTCGGTCCCGAAGATTTTGTGGCGCTGGGTCTGCCGCGGTCCACTGCGGAGATCGTCGCGATCTGGGCGGTCACGAAAACCGGTGCAGCGTTCTTGCCGGTCGACCCGAACTATCCCGACGATCGCATCAACCACATGCTCGACGATTCGCGGGCCGTACTCGGCATCACCGACGACGCTCACCGCAGTCAACTTCCCGACACGGTCGAGTGGATGGTCCTCGATGAAGCCGAGACCGTCGACGAGATCGACGCCCAGAGCGCAGCCGCGATCACCGATCGCGACCGCACGATCCCCTTGCATCACGGGCATCCCGCGTACCTGATCTACACCTCGGGTTCAACCGGGAAGCCGAAGGGCGTCATCGTCACCCACCTCGGGTTGTCAAACCTCAACGCCGAGGAACATCAGAGATTCAACGTCCAGCCCTATTCGCGGATCTCTCACCTGGCATCACCGAGCTTCGACGCCTCGGTCTTCGAACTCATGATGGCGTTCGGCAGCGGAGCGTGCCTGGTCGTCATCCCACCGACGGTCTTCGGCGGATCCGAGTTGGCCGAAATCTTTGCCGACGAACACGTCTCACACGCGTTCATCACTCCGACCGCGCTCAGCTCGATCGAAAGCTCCGCGCTACCCGAACTCCGCGTACTCGCAGTCGGTGGCGAAGCCTGCCCACCCGAACTCGTGGACATCTGGGGCCGCGACCGTCGCATGTTCAACGGATACGGACCTACCGAATCCACCATCCAGGCCAGCGTCAGTGAACCCATGCGGCCGGGCAAGGACATCAACATCGGACGACCGGCCATCGGCTTTGCCGGACTGGTCCTCGACGGGCACCTCAAGCCCGTGCCGGTGGGAGTCATCGGGGAGCTGTACGTGACCGGCCCCGGACTCGCCCGGGGATACCACAATCGTCCCGACCTCACCGCCGACCGATTTGTCGCCGATCCGTTCGGCGAACCAGGCCAGCGGATGTACCGCACGGGCGACCTGGTGCGCTGGCGCTCCGACAGCACCCTCGAATACCTGGGCCGCAGCGACTTCCAGATCAAAGTCCGCGGATTCCGCATCGAGCTCGGCGAAATCGACTCTGTCCTGATGGCACACCCATCCGTCTACTTCGCCGCCACACTCGGGCACGAAGCGCCGTCGGGGGAGACTATGATCGCCTCCTACATCCAGCCCGTGGAAGGACAGACCGTCGACGACTGGGAGCTTCGCCGCCATCTGTCTTCTCGCCTGCCCGCGCACATGGTTCCCGGCGCGATCGTCGTCGTCGACCGCATTCCGGTGACACCGGTCGGCAAGCTGGACCGCAAGGCACTGCCGACCCCGAGCTTCGAGCGACGCACGGTCCCGTACGCACCGCCGACAAACAACACCGAACGAACGGTCGTCGACATCTTCGAGACCGTGCTCGGGCACGAGCACATCGGCGTCGACGACGACTTCTTCGAACTGGGCGGAACGTCGATCGTGGCCACTCGCATCACCATCGAACTCGAGAAGCGTCTCGGGATGCGAGTGCCGTTGCAATCGCTTTTCCTGGATCCGACACCTGCCGGAGTCGCCCGGGCTGCCGACGGAATGGACGCACACTCGCCGGACGATTCGTCGGATCTTCTCGCCCCGATGATCACGCTGCGCGCCGGATCCGATCGTGCACCACTGTTCTTCGTCCATCCGGGTATCGGATTGTCCTGGGGTTACGCAGAATTCGTCAAGCATCTCGAGCTGGATCAACCCGTCTACGGTCTTCAGCTACCGTCCCTGAGCGGCGGGCCCAGCTTCGACTCGCTGACCGAACTCGCCGACGACTACGCGAATCGCATTGCAGCCGTGGCATCGACCGGCCCGATCCATCTGGCCGGCTGGTCGCTCGGCGGCGTGATCGCACACGCCGTGGCACACAGCCTCACTCGGAGCGGACGTGACGTGACTCTGTCGATACTCGACAGCTATCCGTCGTCGGATTCCGATCAGCCCGCAGAACTCTCGGTCTCCGAACTACTGGCCGGGCTCGCGATGCCGGCGGGATCCAAGACGGTCGAGACCTTCGAAGAAGCGGCGGAATTGCTGGAGCAGACCCTGGGTGCCGGAATCGGAATCGAAGCGGAGCATCTGGCGCGGATCAGTCGCGGTTACTCCCACTCCGTCGAATTGACGAATCGGCACCAACCGCCTGTCCACGTTGGAGCCATCGAGTTCTTCGTAGCCGGAAGATCTACGGAGAACGGACACGATGTCGCCGAATGGCGAAGGTTTGTAGAAGGGGACCTCCGAGTCACCGAAGTCGATTGCGAACACAACCAGATGATCGAACCGGGTCCGGCGGCAACCATAGCTGTACGATTGCGAGAAGTTATCGCTCAGTGGGGTGTCTGAACCAGGTTCGACATGGGTATGAGTGAAACACACAGGGTGATGGACCCCGGGTGGGTCCGGACGAGGGGAAAACGTTGAAACTGCGAACCACACGCGTGTTTACCGGATCGATGCTGACTGCCGCTGCACTGACTGCCGCACTGCTCTCCGGGGGGACTGCACAGGCCGATCCCGCATATCCGGCACCGGACCCGGACCCGTTCTACTCGCAAGCAGCTGTCGAGGGGACCGCCGGCACGCCGATCTCCGTGCGCCGGGCCCCTGACCTGATGACCTTTCCCGGCGTCGCGATCTGGCAGGTCAGTTACAGGTCCACGAACTCAGAGAACAAGCCTATTGCCGCGGTCAGCACGATCCTGGTCCCGCCGAATCAAGCACAAGACGGCCCGTTGCTCTCGTATCAGCACATCGTCAATGCACTCGGTACGGGATGTGCGCCATCTCGCGCGCTTTACGCATCGGATCCCAACATCGTCATCCGTGAAGCGCCCATCCTCAACGTCGCGCTGCAACGTGGATGGACCATTGCCCTTCCCGACCATCTCGGACCCAACAGTGCGTACGGCGCCGCGCGCCTGGGCGGACAGATCACGCTCGACGGTATCCGCGCCGTTCAGAAAGTCCCCGAATTGCGTAGTGGCGCCAGCCCTGTAGGTATTGCCGGCTACTCCGGCGGCGGCATGGCCACCGCGTGGGCGGCCGCACTGGCCCCGAGCTACGCACCCGAGGTCAACCTTGTCGGTGTAGCCGAGGGCGGCGTCCCGATGAATCTGTCCAAGATGGCAAACGGCCTCGGACAGGATCCGCACCCGGCATTCGGCCTCGCCTTCGCCGCAGCAATGGGCCTCGAACGCGAGTATCCCGACCTACTGCCGCTGAGCAACCAACTCAACGACCTCGGACGGTCGATGCGGGCCGAACTCACCAACGCGTGCACCAACGACATCCTCAGGGTCGGTGCCGGGCGCAGTGCCTCTCAGGTGTCGACGTCGACATCCTTGCTGTCCAGCCCTGAAGTGCGAAAAGTGATGGACGACAACAGCGTCGAACTCTATCCGGGTGTGCCGACTGCCCCGGTGTTCGAATGGCACACACCCGACGACGTTCTGATCCCCATCGATTCGGTGGTCAACACGATTTCGCGGTACTGCGCCGCCGGAGCCACGATTCAATCCCAACTGTTCCCCAGCCCGGACCACCTCACCACTGCGGTCCTCGGTCTGCCCACCGCATTCGAGTACCTACAGGACCGATTCGACGGAGTGCCGGCCCCGCGTTCGTGCTGAATGTCTCCGCAGTGATGTATCGAGCAGGCGCGGCACATGGCCAACTCGGTGTGCCCGTGGCATCGTTGATCGTATGAGCGACACGGATGACACCGGCGCGGCCGGCAATGGCGATTACAGTCTCGATCCCGACGACCAGCTTCAACCTGAAGACACTCTGATCGATCGAGGCGTCGACGACATTCTCGACGAGGGAATCTCACCACCGGAACGCCCACTGGGACTTGATGCCCACGGGTTGACCGGCAGCGAGGAATCAGCGGGGGAGACCCTCGACGAGCGCCTGGCCGAAGAAGAACCCGATCCGTACGCGTCGCTCGGAGATCCTTTGAAGGATCCCGCCGATGCCGACGAATTCGAACGGGAAGAAGAATTCCCGAACGGTGACGAAGTGGGTAACCGTCGCGTCGGGCGTCTCGTTGCCGAAGACGAGGGCAGATACGAGGACGAGGAAAGTGAACTCATTGCCGGAGACGTCGGAATCGACGGCGGCGCAGCGTCGGCAGAGGAAGCCGCGATGCATCTGATCGACGATTCAGAGGACTGAACGACCGCCTGACTGTTGTGGCTGTTGTAGCTGTTGATCGGTGAGAACGATGGAGTGGACGTGATTTCCACCCATTCTCTTGCTTTCGTACATCGCCGAATCGGCGAGGCGATGTAGATCGTGAACGCCACTTTCTGCTGCGTGTACGTCCGGCCAGGCGCCGTTGTGGATGGCTATGCCGATGCTGGTCGTCGAGATTGGTTCGCCTGTAGGGGAGTTCATGATGGGCGCGATCCGGGCCAGTAGATCGCCGACGTACGGCAACGGCATCATCTGAACGACGACGAACTCGTCACCGCCGATGCGCGCTATCGCCGCGTCCGATCTGGCCCAGTCGTGTAGTCGATAGGCCGTGCGCAGTATGACTCGGTCGCCGACGTCGTGACCGTAGGTGTCGTTGAAGTGTTTGAAATTGTCGATGTCGATCACCACGACCAGCAAGGACTGGTCGAGGCTGGATTTCGCTTGCAGTAGTTCGGAAGTCCGCCGTGCGAGTCCGCGCCGATTCAGCAGGTCCGTCAACGGATCGAGTTCTGAGCTTTGAGCGTCGTTGCTCAGAAGCGCCAGAGCAATCTGCGTGACCACCGGTATGACAGTGATGACAGGAATGGCAAAGGCAATGCGCCCCAGGACGTCTGGAAGGCCAGAAGGTACATCGGTGAACACGCCGATGCTGGCGACAACGATGACCGCCCCGGAAAACAGCAGGTGCCACAGCTGAGTTCGAAGATTGTGAAAGAAGGCTATGTACGAGCCGACGAGCCCGAAGACGAGACATCCGAGTAATCTCTGATCCGGATTCGCCTCGGCCAGCACGATCACCGCAACAGCGAAGTCCCCGGCAACGACGAAGAAATACGACCTTTCACGGGTGGTCGCTATGACAGGCAGGGCAATTCCGCCGATCATCACAAGCACTGCGACGACGACGTCCAACGGAAATCCGATGGTCTGTACCGAATGAGTGCCCAGTCGCTTCAGCAGAATCGTGATACCCAGGAGGAAAACCAATACGCCGATGCCTATCCGAGTCGGCATCAGAATTCCGTTGTCGCGCAAGAATCGCGTGAATCGGTCAAACTGGTCTGGCACTGCGAGCCAGCGATGCACGACCTTGGGTGTGTCGCTCATCGCGGCCACTGACCATGAGAAGCGGCCGGTCGAATACAACACATGCGGCGATAGTAGTCCGTGGCGATGACAATGAAACTGAACTCGCCTCCAGCCTGTCGACCATAATACGTCACAGTGACGAATTGAGATGGGGTAGCCGGTAGTCGGTGAGACGTGTTTATCGGCATCAATCCACATCAGAGCACTTATTGGTCATTCCTGACGTCCAGGTCGCGCGGCGTCGCCGCAGTCGCCGGCGAGGCCAGGCGGTGATCGGTAGCAATTCAGCCGGCGATCGCGGAGTCGCAATGGTCGAGTCGTGCAAGCCTGTCGCAGATCTCGGACGGAAACGCAGGAAAGCCGGCAAATGTACCGGCAGACAGACATGGGTGGGCGGAAACAAAGAAGGTTGCACGAACCAGGCGTGAACCGGATATCGCCAGGTCGAGAATTTGCCGATAATCTACATTATGTCAAGTAAAGTATGTTCGAACGTCCCCCCGTCAGCTTGTCCGCTAGCTTTACCCACATGGATTCCGTTGCACTCGTCCTCGGTTCACCACGTGGCCGTCGCTTCTGTGCGAACGTCGGTTACGCATGCCGCGCCGGCGCACGCACATCCGGTGGACACTGGCCTCAATCGCCGGAACATGCGCTCCAAGTTCTCGGCGCTGTTGATATCCGGGCAATCGGCGAGATGTCAGAACTCGAGATTCTGCACTGTCTTGCGTATGCCGTAGATTTTGCACGCTACTGGGAGCCGCCGGACGAAGAAGATCTGATCTTCGTCCGCCCTGAGGTGATCGCGGCATTGCGCCCGATCGCCCAAACCCTTCTCGACTCGTCACACACCGCCTGGTGGGCCGAGCCTGCTGACCTTCTGAACCAGAATCTGGTTGAAAAGCGAAACCCCATTTACGGCTGGTCGGACCTACCCTTGCGGATTTACCGCACAGAAGACGGCCTCGAACAGTGGCGTGCTGAGGCACTCGACAACGAACGTCAGTTTCTGGAATACCAGATCGAAGATCCGGACCGTCACATCGGAGGCGAATGGTGGTCTATCCCGTTTGCCAACGGCACAACCGAAACAACCAGGGCCCGCGACGGTATCGGGGCCCTCGGGGTGATTCTCGAAGAAGACAGCTCCTCGAACGAGGCGCGGGTGCAGCCGGTAAGGATCTACGGCGCGCCCCGGATCTACGAGATCACCGGTCCGCAGGACTGGGCGAATCTGGTCGATACCTATCCCCTGCCTGTGCCCGCTTCACGTCGCTCCGTGTGGTACGACACGACCGGTGAATACCGTGACTGGTTCATTCCGGACTGGGTTTCGGTCGCTGCAGATTACGACGCCGTGCACCTGACCATGATGGCTTATCTGACCACGCCAGGCATCGCGATCCCGTTGTCGGCCAACTCGGGGGCCACCGTGCTCGCCGGGTGGAATCCGGACGCCACCTTCTGGCTACGTAGCAACAACATCACCGTTGACGACGACCCGACGGGCTGACGTTCGGCTACACCGAGTTGAGCAGGTGCGGCCGCACTGCCAGCCACCGCGCGGTGTCCTCGATCCCCTGTTCCAGGGTGAATGTCGGAACCCACCCGAGTAGTCGCAACGCACGATCGTTCGATGCGTATGCGCCGGCAGTGTCACCGGTGCGTCGGCCGGCAGCGACCACGTCGATATCTTCGCCGAGCACGTTCTCGAATGTGTGTACCAGCTCCCACACGGTCGTCCCCCGCCCGCTGCCCAGATTGACCACAGTCATGCGTGATGATTCAGCGGTGACCCGGTCGAACCTTTCCAGTGCTCGAACATGAGCGTCTGCAAGGTCCCAGACATGAACGTAATCACGCACTCCGGATCCGTCGCGCGTCGGCCAATCCGTTCCCGTAACCCTGAAAGGCGTTCCTGTCGAATATGATTCGAACAGCTTTCCGAGTGCGTGGGTCGGGCGTGCCGATGGTGTACCACTTCGCAGATCCGGATCTGCCCCGACGGGGTTGAAGTAGCGTAGAGATATCGCCGATAGTTCAGTGGCCGCCGCAATGTCGTCGAGCATCGTTTCGAACTGAGCCTTGCTGTGCGCATAGGGACTCTGCGGTGCGATCCCCCAACGTTCGTCGACACACCCACCGTCGCTCGGCGCATACACCGCCGCAGAGGAACTGAACAAGAAGCGCTCACACCCGTTCCGAAGGACACTCGATACCAGCGTCAGCGACTTGGATACGTTGTTCTCGTAGTACCGCGCCGGGTTACTCACGGAATCTCCGACCACGATCAAGGCCGCACAGTGAACTGTCGCATCGATATCGGAATGATCTGCGAATACTTTGTCGAGCAGTTTCTCGTCCGCGATGTCGCCGCAGTAGAACGGGAATCTGTGCGCAAATTCGGCGCGGCCGGTCAGCAGGTTGTCGAGAATCACGACATCGATCCCGGCGTCGACGCACTTCGACGCGACGGTGCTTCCGATGAATCCCGCTCCGCCCGTGATCAGTACTTTCACGCCGCTCCCCCGGCATCTTCGACGGCAGTCCTCGCACGACGGACGAAGTGGGACACGCGTGAGCGCACCAAGTCCCATCCACGTAGGTCGCGCCCGTCCCGGATGGAAAGCCGATCACGGTCGAGAAAGAGCGGCACCATGACCAGATCGCGGTAGAGCGAGTGCAGGCGTGGGCGATCCGCCAACCACAGCGTCCATCGCCACCACCAACGCGCCGGGAAGGTCGTCATTCCGGTACTGACGCCGAAGATCGATTCCACCGCCGCCCAGTGGACGTTCACCGCCCGACGGACATCGCGTGGCAACTGGCGTCTGGAGAGCGTCACAGCGAGTTCCGGTTCGGAAGTGAGCAGGTACCCCACGTCGAAGACACTGTTCAACGACAAATCGGCTCGAATCAAGGCCCGATCGGCAAGCCGCGCGTGAGCGATGACGTGCAGCGTCACGTCGGCCATCGCAAGGCGGGATCCTTCCGCCTCCGAGCTGATTCCTCGGACCGCGGCCTCCCGGGTCAGCGCGTGACGGGCGAACCTCGGAAGTAAGTGCGAATGGATTTCGACGGAGCCATGACGGTCGTCGCGAAGGAGTGCCGGTTCCTGGTGATCGTCGTGATCGATGGAGTCGGAGTCCACTTCGTCGGGGCGGACCATTCGGTAGCCGAAATCGAGGATCGCGTCGTTGGCCGGAACGGCATGTGCAGGGTCGACGACCAAAAGGTCGATGTCCGTCATCCGTCGAGCTGCCGGGTTCGGCCAGATTCTTCGCTCGAGAAGGGCGGCACCCTTCAGTGCAACCGTCGGAAATCCGTTGCTGTGTAACAGCTCTTGCAGTTCCACTCGTTGCGCGTCGAGGTCCGAGATCCTTATGGTGTTTCGGTGATGGACAAGGCTCAGCGTCAATTCCGGACTCGATGCGGTGGCCGAGGATTCCGACAGCATTTCCGCGAAGCTCGCAGGTAGGACCGATGCGAAGCCGGCCTCGACCGCTCGGGAGGCGAGCAGCGGCAATACCTTGTGCCTTACAGCGGCGTCGATGACTCTGGGCCAATCCTGCTGCGAACACAAGCGGATGACGTCGGCCCCACACTCGGGTTTCAACATGGAAATCAGGTACCGGGTGTCACGCATGACGCCACCAGTTCCTCCACCGTGTCGGCGCCGGTATCGCCGTGATGTCGAATCAGTCTGTAGCACGGGGCATTCGAGAGTAGAGCAGCGATGTTTCTCAGGGTCACTCCGTGATTGTCGGACCACAGTGCGGATTGCCCGGCCAGCGACTGTATCGCTTGGGATACGGGCATCGGAGCGAGTCGAGTCGGCGCCTCGTCCCATCCATCGAGGATCAGCACCAGATCGATTCCGCGAACCGCCGAGCTGACGTTTCGTTCAGCAGGCAAGGTCGACGGGTCCAACGCCCACACCGGCGGGGCGTACGGAAGATACAGCGAATCGTGCGCTTTGATCTCCGGGAGGACGTCGAACGTACCGGCTTTGAGGTGAACCCGCCGCGGTAAGCCCACAGCTTCGGTACCACGAATGAAGACGCCTTCGTCAGCACACAGTTGTGCACCCCGCAGGGCAAGGGCGAGCGCCAAGGTGGTCTTGCCCGCCCCTGAATGCCCGGCGATCGCCACTCTCACACCGTTGCAGTCGACCAGAGCGGCGTGCAGGCGTGTCCACTGTCGGGCGTGCGCGGCCGTCATGACATCCCGGTGCACCGTGCGGTACACGCTCTCCGCGAGCTGGAGACCGTCCAGACCGATCAGCGTTTCATGGCTGCCGCCGATGGTCGATTCGATGGTGACGTCCCAGCGACCGAATGTCGCTCGATTCCGCTGAATCCGAACTTCGACGTTGTTGTCCGCAGGCCACGGGCTGGCAATCCGATGCTCGACGACACCGACCTCGGGTATGCGGAAACCGCGCACAATCGCGTCAACCCAAAGGTAGTGCGCCCGGAATTGTGGTACGTGGTTGCCTGTCACGGAATTCTCACACCAGCAGACGAGAGGTGCTCAGCTGTCCGTACGTCTCGTTGACTACCGACTTCGCCTCGTCGTCAGGGATCTCGAGCACTTCTGCCACGGCCTGGACAATTTCGCTGACGGTCCGGCCGTCACACAGTTCCCACACCAACGTCGCGACCGGGTTGAGGTGATGGGCAACCTCGCTGGAATTGTCGTACAGCACAACACCGTCGGTGAGATCGTTGCTCTCCACCGTCTGAGAGCGTTGCGGTCTCACACCTTCGAGTAGTTTCGGTCAAGATATCTCCTTGATTCAGCGAATCCGATTTCGTTTTGGTGGTGGTCTCACAGTGCGAAGCGTCGTGAGTATTCGGATTCGATTGCGCCCGAACGAATCAGGCTGCGTGTGGAGGCGATGCCGGGCGACAGCGTCAGGCACGTGAGCGCTCCCCCGGCACTCGCATCCACCAGGTAGTCGCCCAGAGTTCGGTAGTGACCCGCCCATTGTCCGAATGCTTCGGGATCTGACTCCGGATCCGCAATCTCGTCGAGAATTCGCTCGAAGGCGCGCGAATGTACGAGAACGGCGTGGACTCCACGGTTCTCAGGACTGGTGCGCAAGAGTGCCGAACCGTCGAGCAGAGCTCCGTCCCTCGATTTCGGGTCGTGTCCGAGGTGGACGACATCCCAATCGCCGTGATCCAACTCTTCGCGGGCATGGCCAAGGAGCGATGCGGCGGCATCCAGCAAACTGACGTCGTCAGCAGCGATGAGGACCGAATCCCAGCCCTTCTCAGTCGCCCGAGCGAGCGCACGACGCCACGAGACGGTGAAGGCCGCGTCCTGATTCATCGCGTCCTCGAAAGCCGACACTCTTTCCACCGCTGTTACGCGCGGTAAGCGAATGAATCTATGCCAGGACGCTTTCCATCTGTCGATGTCGAGATCGAGATTCACGACGGCAACACCGAGGTCCGACTGAGAATCCTCGACAACGGGGTTGGGTTCTCGCCCTACTCGGACAGGCGACAGTGGGCGATCGAGCACAACGTCGACTGCGCCTCGCTCGAGCAGATAAGCCGCCAGTGAGAAGTCGGACGGCACGGGTCCGTTGATCCTTCGTGAGAGTTCGTCTCGCAAAGTTCCGTATGTCGCCGCGCGAACAATCAGTGCAGCTCCGACCAGATCTTCGCCGTGTGCCTGGATGACAGCCGTATCGGCTTCGGCGGGGAGGTCGTCGACGATGTTCCGTAGCTTGTACATAACCGCGGGTTCGATCACGCGAATCTCGTCCAGAAAAACTACCGATTTCCACGCCAACAGAATGGCCTTGTCGAGTCCGGCGACGAACGCAGACGCAGTCCTCCACCCATCCGGACCGTCGTCCTCCGCCGGAATGGCACGGTGAACGGTCAGTTCGATCGACTCGGCCTCCGCCAGGCATGAACGCCACGGAGCGACTCGGCCGTCGTCGCCGAGAACGATCACTCCACCAAAGGCCAACTCGGGTCTCTGGACGCTCAGCTCCGCACGGAGACGGATCTCGGGATACGAATCACCGAGGTATTCGGAGAACTGACGATGGAGTGAATCGATGTCCCAACCGACCTCAGTCCAACCGAGCAGGTAATTGTGAACACGATCTTCCCAGTTTATTCGATAGGGGACGCCTGCCGGGCGCTCGAACCGATGGTGCCAACCGAAAGCCGGAAGGCAGACGACCTTGCCGCCGTTGATCCGGAACTTCTCGTGGATGTATCCCTCTTCACCTCCGAATCCGGTGAAGTGTGAGTTCAATCCCGGCCACGCCTCACGCCTGCAGGCAAATGAGCCGAGGCCCTGCATGACGATCTCGAAAGGCACGTCCGGGTGCTGCTTCGCGCGCGAATCAACTCCCCACGAGCCGAACATCCCGTTGCGCCACTTGGGGTCCATGTGGGTGGCCGCGATGTGCGAGGAATCCTGGGAGAGCATCGGCCCCTGGATCAAATCGTCGGTTTCCGGATTTGCATCGAAATACGCCAGCAACGCCGACAACGATCCCGGTGCCAAGATCACGTGAGAGTCGAGGACCAGGACGTACTTTCCTGTTGCCTTGCGGAACAGGACGTCCCGCACCGCAGTCGATCGAACGTCGGTGAACGGGATGTAGCGGAACCGATCGATGTAACCGGCAAACGATTCGAGCATCGGCGCCGGCAACCCCTCGGGGTTGTTGTCCAACAAGACGAATTCGACTCTGTCCAGAACCTCGCGATGATGGACCAAGATCGAGTGGATCGTGAAGTACGCGCCGTCGAAATCGTCGTAGGTCGCGATCGCGACAGTCAGATCGGCCGGTTCTCCGTGTGGCGGAGTCTCCTTCACCTGAACCGACCCCGCGCTCTGAAACTTCTTCAGAGCGCGGTGTAGCGCGACGTCGAACTCTGTCATCGTCGGTGTGCTCCCTCGGAACCAGTCGCGTCGTGTCGGCTACGTAGGTTCCGTGGGATTCGTCGGCTGGGTCGGAGGGGTCGGGAAGGTCGGCTCGGTGCGAGTGGTCGGCACTGTCGGTACGGTTGGCACAGTCGGGACGGTCGGCTCCGTCGGCGCTGTCGGCCCGGTGGGCTTGGCGGTCGTCGTTCCACCCGAACCTGACGAGCTACCGGTTGATCCGGAACCTGTGGAACTTCCGGACGGTCCCGAACTGCCGGAACTACCCGAACTTCCTGACGATCCCGAACTTCCCGATGATCCGGGATTGCCCGTTTCCGCCCGGCTGGTTCCCTCCCGGAGTATGGCCACCGGGCTGATTCCCGCCTGGTTGTTCGCCGCCTGGTTGATTCGGGTTCTGCTGGCCACGACTTGGCGCTCCGGAGAGATTCGGCGTGTCTCCGGCTGCGAAGGCCGGCGCCGCACCACCGAGGCTGATCGACGTCACGACGGGCACAGTTACCGCCGAGGCCGCTAGAACTGTCTTGACGAACTTGCGTCGATCAACCGGAACATTCTGAAAAGCGTCGTCGCCCATAGTGTTTCTCCCATGCGTCCGAGACGAGGTCGTCCTCACTCGATGTCGGGCAAAACGCTAGCATCCTTCCGGCAACTTTACAGACTGAACCCGCCGAAATTTGGTTCTTATGCGAAGTTGAGACTGGACTGGGCCGGCAATTCGGACGGGAGTACGACAATTCCCTCCAGCACAGGGAGCACGTTTGTCCTGTTCCATCACCGTCAGCCGGCCGGCATCTCCCACGGCGCCACCGGAAGAGTGCTTCCGGTTTCGAGGTAGGACTTCAGGTTCGACAACACCGCCGACCATCCACCGGCCACCTCCATGCGAGCCGATTCGTCCGCCAAATCGGTGTGCTTGACGGTCAGTCGCACGATCGCACCGAAGGCTTCGATGTCGAAACTCACCCGAGAGATGTCGACGCCCGGTTCGCCGTTCGGATCAGCCCAGGTGGTGACCAACCTCGACGGAGGGTTGCTCTCGACTACGGTGCCGACTACATCGGCAATGTTCGAACCGTCGATCCGGCGGTGCTCCCAGGTCGATCCCGGCTGCCAGTCGGAGACGTTGCTGTGTCCCCAATACTCTGCGGTGGCCTGTGCGTCGGTGAGCGCTTTCCAGACGTTGTCCGCCGTGCTCGCAATGTAGGTGACGTACACAAAACTGGGCTTGTCGGTCATGGCTTCCTCCGCAATTCTTTTGACGGTACTGAGCGCACGAAGGCGCGGTACCTCGAACTTGTTGATCCACCGCTCTCGAATCTCCTCGAGCGCAACGGGATTGAGATAGTGAAGCTTTGCCCTCCCCTGTCGGACCGTGCTGATCAGATTGGCGTCCTCGAGCATGGTGAGGTGTTGAGTGACAGCTTGCCGACTCATGTCGAGGCTGTCGCACAGCTCGCCGAGCGACTGACCGTTGGCTACGAACAAGCGGTCCAGGAGAAGCCTTCGTGTGGGATCGGCCAGTGCTTTGAAGGCTGCATTCATCCGGTCGTTCACAACTTCACAATATGCAAGCATTTACTTGCATGTCAACGGTTGGGCGTGCCGGGTTTCGAAAGTTGGGACAGATGAGGTGTGATGTCTCTAGGCAGATGTGATCTGAATCCCGGATTGCACCGTAAGAGAGGTTGGGCACATGGACTGGGCAGCAATTGGAGTGGGTGTCGGGTATGCCTCGGTGGCCCTGTCGATCCTGGTTTTCGTCGGCGGGTGCATCGCACTGTTCATCTTGTCCGTCCGCCAGTAGCTGACACCTCGACAAAGTGGTGATCACCCCGGGGTCCGGCCAAGCCGATCACCTCGGGAGTGATCACCCTCGAGGCCGCTTGATCGATTCGGACACACCGGCGCGCGTCGGACTGCTCGCAGAGAAGCTCGGCCGCGGTGGGACTACCGTAGGACTGTCGCCTAGAACTCGAGGAGTACGGAATGAGCATCCAGTCGGTTGAACCGCACCGCCACCGCGTAGTGGTGATCGGTTCCGGCTTCGGAGGATTGTTCGGCACTCAGGCTCTCAAAAAAGCCGATGCCGACATCACGATGATCGCGCGTACAACCCACCATCTGTTTCAGCCGCTCCTCTATCAGGTTGCGACCGGCATCCTCTCGGTCGGTGACATCGCTCCCGCCACGAGACTGGTGCTGCGCAAGCAGAAGAACGCACAGGTACTGCTCGGTGAGGTCGAGACCATTGATCTCGAGAATCAGACCGTGACCTCGCGCCTGCTCGAACGCGTCACTGTTACGCCGTTCGACAGTCTGATCGTGGCAGCCGGTGCCGGTCAGTCGTACTTCGGCAACGACCAGTTCGCGGAGTTCGCCCCCGGAATGAAAACGATCGACGACGCCCTCGAACTGCGCGGACGAATCCTTGGGGCCTTCGAACAGGCCGAACTGTCGGACGATCCCGCCGAGCGTGCGCGCTTGCTCACCTTCGTCGTTGTCGGCGCCGGCCCCACCGGCGTGGAGTTGGCCGGGCAGATCGCCGAGCTTTCCCGTCGAACGCTGGACGGCGCGTTCCGCAAGATCGATCCTCGTGAAGCGCGCGTCGTGCTCCTCGACGGCGCCCCTGCCGTGTTGCCCGTGTACGGCGGGAAGCTCAGCCGCAAGGCTGCCGAGACGCTCGAGAAGCTCGGCGTCGAGATCCAGCTCGACGCGATGGTCACCGACGTGGACAACGACGGTCTGATCATCAAGGAGAAGGACGGCACGCTTCGCCGTATCGAGTCGCAGTGCAAGGTGTGGTCCGCCGGCGTGCAGGCCAGCCCCCTCGGCAAGCAGCTCGCAGAACAGAGCGGCGGAGAAACCGACCGCGCCGGCCGCGTCATGGTCAATCCCGACTTGTCTCTGCCCGGGCACCCCAACGTCTTTGTCATCGGCGACATGATGTCGCTCGACAAGCTGCCCGGATTGGCTCAGGTTGCCATGCAGGGTGGCAAGTACGCGGCCAAGCAGATCAAAGCGTCACTGGACGGCAAGTCACCGTCGGAACGAGTTCCGTTCAAGTACTTCGACAAGGGCAGTATGGCAACGATCTCGCGCTTCAGCGCGGTAGCCAAGGTGGGCAAGCTCGAGATCAGCGGCTTCATCGGGTGGGTTGCCTGGCTGGCAATTCACCTCCTCTACCTCGTCGGATTCCGTTCCCGTGCCTCGACGCTGTTGTCGTGGGCGGTGACGTTCTTCGGGCGTGGCCGTGCTCAGATGGCGTCCACCGAGCAGCAGGTCTTCGCGCGAAACGCGATGGGCGAATTGGAGAAGAAAAACAAGGAAGCGACGGAGTCCGGCAGCGCTTCGAATGGCGAAGCCAAGAAGGCTGCCGGCAAGCAGCAGAAGGCCGCCGGCTGATCAACACCTGAGTGACCGGCGGAGGGCGGCTGTGGAGTTCAACTCCGCAGCCGCCCTCCGTCATTCGATCGACTGCCGCGTGGTCAGTTTCCGATCTTCGCCACCTCGGTGATGTTCGCGAGGCGAACCTGTCCCTTGGAAACGAGTCGGTCGTTCTCGTCGGTGATGCGAACTTCCCAGAGTTGCTGGGTGCGTCCGCGATGAATCGGGGTGGCTTCAGCGGTGAGAGTGCCCTCCCGCGTTGCGCGCAGGAAGTCGGTGTTGTTGTTGACTCCGACCACGTGTCCTCGCTCGCCCAGCCACACGGTGCCACCGACGCTGGCGAGAGACTCCACCACCGAGCAGTACACACCCCCGTGCTGTATCCCGGCGGGCTGGTGCAGCGTGGGCTTGACGGTCCATTGCGCCCGCACGCGATCTGGGCTCAGTTCGGTGTATTCCAGGCCGATGGTGGCGTCGAAGCCCGTTCCGAGCCGTTTCATCATCTCTGCGGTCTCAGCAGTGTCGACCATGCCATCTCCATCTGTGATTCTCTGGCGCCGGTGTGGCTGCCACTCCCTACCTGATTACACGAGAGGTAACTCGAGCTTGGAATCAGGTCTGGAAAAAGAACCGGCGGGTTTCACATCATTCGATGTGAAACCCGCCGTGGGAAGGACCGGGAGTCTCTGCAGCCCTCAGGACTCCGGCGCGGTCCGGCAGTTTCGTCACTCTCGCGGGGTGTATCTCTCCGCGTGGTGTTCCACAATCATAGGCAAGGCTGACCTAATTTAGCAAGCCCTTCGTCGAACTGGTTCCAACGAGGACGCAGCGAGACCTTCCGGCGTGCACGCACGGGCAGCCCTGCGGCGACAAAGGCGTCCAGCAGCCCCTGCCCACGGCGCTGAGCGGCTGATTCGCCCCCGCCGGCCAAGATGGGGACATATGCCGCTGCGCCCAGGATCGACTCCCCTACCAAGCCCCAGAATCTGAACTGGTCGACGGGCGCACACCTGGAGACGGCGTCGTAGATCGCCCGTAGCGAGGTCAGGCAACGGTGCGCAGTCCAGACGAGAAGCGCTTCTTCGCATGGCATGTCGACGACGCCGTCACTGCCGGACTCCCGTCCGTTCGGCGCAACGCGCAGAGTCTCGTCGATCACTCCGGCCCAGTCGATACCGCCGTCGCTGTCCATGTGGATGAACAGGTTCTCGAGGCCTGGATCCCAGGCGGCACCTTCGGAGACGATCGATGCGGCAACCCTGCCGACCACAGCGTGAATCAGTGATGTTGCGACCTGTATCGCCGCAGCTTCGGCACTGTCGAGATCCTGGAGCGAGCGGGCGAACATCTGATGCACCCGATCCCCACACAAGCCTTCACTCAACTGCCACCAACGCCGTTTGCCTTCACCTGACATGGCGGCAACCGCGTAGACGCGCGGGTAGTCAGGGTTGAGTGCTCGTAGGCGAACGCTGGTGCGGCTCAATGCGTTCGACCGGAGTTCGAATTCACGAACATCCGCATGCTGGGTGGTCAAGGTGATTGTCACCGTGCACTCCAATCGGCCGAAGTTGTCTTGTGGTTCTTAATGTAGGTTAGCCTCACCATAATTCAAGAGTAAAGAACTGTGACGCTGGGCACCGCATATTTACAGGAACTTGCCCCGCGGGGAGCACACCCACATAGGGTTCCGTAACCTAAGATGCGAATTCCCTGCGCACAAAGACCAGGAGCTCGAACCGCCAGTGACGATGATCAAACCGCTCGGGAACGGACATCCCCGAGGACCCAGCGAGACGTACGGACGGCGCATAGTGCCGCGCGGCCCGGCTCCTGTCCGAATGCGTGTTCTAGCTGGGATTTTCGACGCGGGGGTGTTCCTGCTTCCGTTGCTCGTCGGCTGGTACGTCGTTCAGTCGCTCCGAGACGAGAACGGTGGCGGCGAAGCCGACCGCGCAGTATTCGGTGGGACGGCAATAGCCATTGCCGTTGGTCTCCTCGTGTGGAACCTGGGATTCCGCGAAGGTGCCACAGGCCGGACCTCGGGAAAGGGATGGGTAGGTCTGGTCACGCGTGACGCGAAGACAAAGCAGCCCATCGGTGTTCGCCGGGCTCTGCGCAGGCCGTTCGATCGAACCGGTATCGAGGTGGTCCGTGAAAGCACGGCGCGCGAAGAAGGGTTCGAGGAACTCGCGCGCGACAACAGCGTCGGGGCAACTCGTCGACGCCGGCTGATCGGTCTCGCGGTGCTCACGGTTCTTCTCGCGCTCGTCATGCTCGCGAGCATCGCGGTGGGCGCACGTCCGCTGACGTTTGCCGAGATCTTCCACGCCATCTTCAGTTCGGACGGCACCCAGACGGACATCATCGTGCGAACGTTGCGCGCTCCGCGGACCATCCTGGGTCTTGTCGTCGGCATCGCACTCGGTATCGCCGGCGCCCTGATTCAGGGACACACGCGTAACCCGTTGGCAGATGCCGGACTACTCGGCCTCAACGCCGGCGCGGCTTTCTTCGTAGTCATGGCGATCTATCTCTTCGGCTTCACCGCACCGAGTCAGTACCTCTGGTTCGCGTTTGCAGGATCGTTCGTCGCCAGCATCGTCGTCTTCGGCTTGTCCTCCATCGGAAATGGCGGCGCAAGTCCTCTGAGTCTGGCTCTGGCGGGCGCGGCCGTCGCGTTCTTCCTGCAAGCCATGACCAACGCCGTGATAATCCTCGACCAGACGAGCCTGGACGCCTACCGTTTCTGGGTAGTCGGGTCGGTGTCCGGTCGCGGGTTCGACGTTCTCTGGCAGGTCCTCCCCTTCCTGATACTCGGGTTGGTCATCGCCCTGGCGAGTACGCCTGGTCTCAATGTCCTCAGCCTTGGTGAAGACGTCGCAAAAGCGTTGGGAACGAACATCGCGTTCAGTCGCACCCTCGGCATCATCGCGATCACCCTGCTGACCGGCGCCGCGACCGCAGCGTGTGGACCTATCGCGTTCATCGGATTGGTGGTCCCCCACGTGGCCCGGGCCATCACCGGACCCGACTATCGCTGGCTGGTCCCGTACGCGGGCTTGCTCGGTGCGGTCATGTTGATCACCGCGGACATCATCGGTCGCGTAGTCGTGCGCCCCGGCGAGTTGCAGGTCGGAATCATCCTGGCCCTCTTCGGCGCCCCGTTCTTCATCGCTCTCGTACGCCGCAGGAAGTTGGCAAGTCTGTGACGCTCAAGCAAGAACTCCGGGTACTCCCCCGGACCGTCCCCTCACGTAAGTCGATTCGTATCGGTGGATTCTCGCTGGTCTACCGTCCACTCGCGGTGTCGGTGTGCATTGCGCTCGCGGTCGCACTCTTCCTTCTGCTCTGCATCAACATCGGACGCGGCGACTATCCGATCTCGATCCCCGATGTCATTTCCGTCCTGCTCGGTAATGGAAGCAAGACACAGAACCTGATCGTCTTCGATCTCCGACTTCCTCGATCGCTCACCGCACTCTTCATCGGCATGGCACTCGGTATTGCCGGTGCGGTCACCCAGACGATCGCTCGCAACGCCCTCGCCAGCCCCGACATCCTCGGAATCACGGCCGGATCGAGTGCTGCCGCGGTTGCTCTCATCGTGCTCGGTGGTGGCGGGTCGTTCGTGGGACTGCTTGCCACACTGGGGATTCCGTTGGCTGCACTCTGCGGCGGCCTACTGACAGCAGTGGTGATCTACGCCTTGGCGTGGCGCAAGGGCGTCGAGGGGTTCCGCCTCATCCTGATCGGTATCGGCATCAACGCCATGCTGGTGGCAGCGACGGGATGGCTCCTCATCTCGGCGGACATCAACGATGCTTCCCGCGCACAGGTGTGGCTCAACGGTTCGCTCAACGGTGCCACCTGGAATCAGATGTGGCCGGTAGCCATCGCTGTCGCGGTAGTCGGCGGCTACGCGGTGATCGCTTCGTTCACCATGGGAGCGCTGCGGTTGGGCGACGACAACGCCACCTCTCTCGGTGTTCGCTTGCAATCATCGCAGGCCAAACTGTTGCTCTCCGCCGTGGCGCTGGCCGCCATCGCAACCGCGGCAGCAGGTCCGGTCGGCTTTGTCGCCCTGGCTGCGCCACAGGTCGCTATGCGTCTGGTGCGCTCTGCCGGCCCGCCCATCGTGGCGTCCGCGCTGACCGGTGCTGTACTGGTGGTCGGCAGCGACGTCATCGCTCGAACAATTCTGCCTGTGGAACTCCCCGTCGGAATCGTGACTTCCGCACTTGGTGGTCCGTTCCTGCTCTACCTGTTGGTTCGTAACAATCGGAAGGTCACAGCATGACCACCATCGCCCAGCCCACCGATACTCCTTCGCGTCTCGTCGCCAAGAACCTGACGCTCGGGTACGGGGACCGCATCATCGTCGACGGACTCGATCTCGAGATCCCTACCGGCGTGATCACTACGGTCATCGGCCCCAACGGTTGCGGCAAGTCGACGCTCCTGCGTGCGCTCGGTCGTCTGCTCAAGCCCAAGGGCGGATCGGTTGTCCTGGACGGCAAGGCGATCAGTTCGATGAAGACCAAGGAAGTCGCACGGGTGCTCGGAATGCTCCCCCAGACTCCAGTTGCGCCCGAAGGACTCACCGTCGCCGATCTGGTCTCACGTGGGCGCCACCCGCACCAGTCGTGGATCAGGCAGTGGTCCGCGGACGACGAGGGCGAGGTCGCCGAAGCGCTGGAGCTGACCGGTGTCTCGGATCTCGCCGATCGACCCGTCGATCAATTGTCCGGCGGTCAGCGCCAGCGAGCCTGGATCTCGATGGCTCTCGCCCAGGGAACCGACATTCTGCTTCTCGACGAACCGACTACCTATCTGGACCTCGCGCACTCGATGGAAGTCCTCGACCTGGTGGATCAACTCCACGAGGAAATGGGGCGCACCGTGGTGATGGTTCTGCACGACCTCAATCTCGCGGTCAGATACAGCGATCATCTGATCGTGATGCGCGACGGCGCCGTCGTCGCTTCTGGTGTCCCCAAGGACATCATTTCCGCGGAACTTCTGCTCGACGTATTCGGTCTCGAAGCTGCGGTCATCGACGATCCCGTCTCGGATCGGCCGCTGATCGTTCCGATCGGAACCCGGCACGTGTTCGGCGCCGTCGGCGGGCCGGCAAAGCCTGCGTGACGATCGCGAATCAGCGACCCAGAATCGTCCGAACAAGTTTGAATCCCTGACCGATCGTCACGGTCGGCAGGTACGCCCGTCCGACCGCGTTCCCGATGCTCGGCAACGCGGCTGGATCGGCGAAGGTCATGTGCATCGGCACGTACCGAGGCTGGAACTTCGATTTGAAGGCCAACAGCGAACGAAATCCGTACACCGGTTCCAGGGTGCGACCGAGCAGGTCGAGCACGCTGTCCATCATCGCCGAGAAAGTCGTGGCCTCCGGTTCGTTCGCATTCCTCTCGGAATCACCGGCGATTGTTGCCAACGGTGCACCGGACAGACTGAGGAACTCGACGTCCTCCTCCTCCTCCAATTTCAGTGCAGCGGAGGCGATGAGGAACTCCATCGCGGGACGGAATCCTTCGGAGCGTCGCCTCATGAAGTCGAGTGTCCACCCGACGACTTTGCCGTCGCGGTACACCGGTAGCCACGACGTGACACCGTGCACGGTGCGATCCTCGTCGACGGCGATCAGGCACCGCACTTGTTCGTCGTCGATCTCGTCGAGTCCGCCGAGGGTGAATCCCATCTCGGGCATCCCCTTGTCCGCCACCCATTCCTCCGAGATCGCAACTATCTGATCCTTGATCGCGAGAGGTGCATGAGGGAAGGAAATCCACTCGGCCGTGATCCCGGACTTCTTCGCCCGGTTCAGTGCTGTTCGCACATCCTGGAACCGCTTTCCTGTGAACGCGACCTGTCCGAGGTCGAGCACGGTTTCCTCGGCGACCTGCAGGCCGCTCCAGCCCATGGAATCAGTGATGCTTCGGGCGTCGTCGGTCACTGAATAGAAGCAGGGAATCCAACCGTTCGACGAAGCGAACTCGGCAAACTCCTCGATCGCCGTGCGCATGCGATCTGGAGGACCGACCGGATCACCGGTTGTGAGAGCAACACCGGCGATGACGCGATACGCGACGTAACTCGAACCGTCCGCGCTGAACCAGTATGTGTTTCCCTTCCACGTCGTCATCCAGGACAACGGGCTGCCGGTACCGGCGATCAACATGGATCGTGCTCGTTCGGCGGCTTTGGGATCGGCGGTCTTGACCGGCTTGAGGAAACTCACGAACACCAACACGGCGGCGACGCCCCAGAACACGACGCCGGTCCACTCGAAGAGCAACGTCGACTCGATGTCCACGGGAAGCAGACGCGGATCGATCAACTGCAGGTACACGGGCGGTACAAGGCGCTGAGGGAAGTCCGCGAGCAACATCGTTACGGTGGGCTCGCGATCGAACCCGTGCCTGGCGAGCATTCCGCCGCCGACGTAGATCACGGCGAGGACCGCGAGCAAGGTCACGATCGCAGCACCGAGACGTCGGTATGTCTTGGCCGGGGCCGCGACGTCGAAGTATCGACGTGTCGCGATCAGCAGGATCAGTACGAAGAGCGGTGTCAGGAACGGCACCAGAGTTCGGTACACGTTCGGATCGCTGATTCCGTAGAACAAGCTGTCACTGTCGACGGCGTCGACGAACCTGATGACGAAGTTCCCGATCGAGAGGACGAGTAGGACGACCTGAGCACACACTGTCGCAATCCAGGCGAATCTGCGGCCACGACGGAGCCCGTCACTCAACACGAGAACGAAGATCGACGGCATCAGCGAGAGCAGAGTCGGGCCGATACCGGAGAGTCTGAGCTCGAGGAGTCCTCGTCGGCAGTCCGGATCCGACGACGACTCCTCGCACAGTTCTCGAACCTCGGCGACAGTCCAGGGAACTCCGCGGAAGAGGTCACGGAGGACCGCGAGTGGGCCGACCGCCTGCGGGGACAGCGCGGCGATCATCGGGCCGATCGCACTCGCCGCGACGACGATGGCGACCAGGACGCGACCCTCTCGCTGTGTCCCGGCGATGCGCTCACCGCGCGCCGATCGTCCGACGATCCACTGTCCGATCACCAAACCCACCACAGCGGCAAAGAATCGGATGACGTCTTGCAGCTGACCACTGAACAAGGCCAAAGTGATCGTCAACGCCAAAGTTCCGACGCGAATGCGACGGCGCCACAGGGTGCCCATGTTCGAGCTGGCGGCCATCGCAGCGCCGACGATCCATGCACTGGCTCCGACCGCGGAGCCCACGTGGAGGCGGAATCCCCAACTGGAATCGAACACCTTCGCAAACGACGCCCAGCCGAGCCCGAGCAGGACTCCCAAGATTTGAGTGCTTGCGCCGGCGATCGCAAGCTTGATCGTTCCCATTCGGCGTTCGAGGGGTGCGGCGACTGCGATCAGGAGCACGGTCGCGCCGAGGTACCCGAGCAGGTTTCCTGCCCACAGCACGGACGTGAGCGGAGTCCAGATGCGGCCGTGCTGGATCGAGCCCATTCCGGCACCGATCGTGTGCTCGAGATCGCGGGACGGTCCGTGAACGAGGCTGCCGGTTGCGGCACCCACGATCCACATGGTGAGAAGTAGAACGACCGTCAACGGTGCGTCGCGAATGCCGAAACGGATGATGCCGGCAGCTTTCTGCGTGACTACCCGCGCCCGTGATGTCGATTCTTCGGTGCCCGGCGAACTGTCGATCGTCATCTACGTGCGGCTACTTTCTGCGGATCGACTGTTGGCTTGCAATTATCGGGCATCGTCATTGTCGGGACTTTCGTCGTCTCACACCACCGTAACCGTCACGCCGATCACTATGGCCAATACCACACCCCCACCGAGGTGGTTACTACTACCAGTAGTACGTATTTCGTCGTGGAAGTCCGTAGAATCGAAGAATGGCAGGTCTAGGTGAACTCGAACGCGCGGTGATGGATCATTTGTGGTCCACATCGGAACCGCAAACTGTGCGACAGGTGCATGAAGCACTCGCGACGCATCGCGAATTGGCGTACACGACGGTAATGACCGTTCTGCAGCGCCTGGCGAAGAAGCATCTGGTGATTCAGCAGCGTGACGATCGCGCACATCGCTATCTTCCCGTCAATAAGCGCGAAGAACTGGTCGCGAGTCTGATGGTCGACGCGCTGGCCCAGGCTCCGGAGTCCGGCGGTCGCGCTGCGGCGCTCGTCCACTTCGTGGGACAGGTCAATGCTGACGAAGCCGATGCTCTCCGCGAGGCGCTCGCTGCCCTCGAGGTGCGCGAGTCCGCGAAAAAGGCTGCGCAGCCCGGAATTTCTAGGCCGAACTGATTTCGTCGTGCATGATGTGTAGGACATGAACGCCACTACTGCACTGGTTTTCGGACTGCTTGCCTTGTTGCTGGCCGGTCCGGTTCCCGCACTCCTGAGCCGCTCCACGTGGCCTTACCGCGCTCCACGCGCGGCGTTGGTTCTGTGGCAAGCCGTCGCAATTGCTGCGGTGCTGTCGGCATTCAGCTCGGGCCTGGCCATTGCCAGCCAGCTGCTCGTTCCCGGCACTGACGGTAGGCCGACGACGGCCCCGACCGCCGAAATCGATGCACTCGGGCTCCCGCTGTGGATTCTGTACGTGGTTGTTTTTGCCCTGACGCTTCTGATCGGCGCGAAGCTGATCTTCTCGATCATCCAGGTCGCTGTGAGAACCCGACGTCGCCGTGCACGTCACCGCGTGTTGGTGGACCTTCTCGACGACTGCGCCATGCCCGCGTCGGTGGAACGCACACCCGATCTGCGGGTACTGGACGTCGACGAACCGATCGCATACTGCCTGCCAGGTCTGCGTCAACGCGTGGTTCTCAGTCAAGGCACTCTGCAGAACCTCGATCATGCCGAGGTCAAAGCCATCCTGACGCACGAGCGTTCCCACCTGCGAGCTCGTCACGATCTGGTCCTCGAGGCTTTCACTGCCGTCAACCACGCGTTCCCCCGTTTCGTTCGTAGCAAGTCGGCCCTGGGATCGGTGCAGCTACTGGTGGAGTTGCTCGCCGACGATTCAGCCGTGCGGGCTACCGGTCCCACTCCCCTCGCGCGGGCGCTTGTCGCGTGTGCCGGATCGACGGCACCCCGCGGGGCAATGGCAGCGGGCGGGCCGTCGACGCTCATCCGGGTGCAGCGCCTCTCGGCCGACGACGCAGATCCCCGCATCGCAGTTTTTGCGTATCTCGGGGCGGTCGCGATTCTCGTTGTTCCCACGGTTGCGGTTGCTGTGCCCTGGCTCACCGAACTTCGACTGCTTTTCAACGCATACTGAGTCTTGACCTGCGTAACCCCGTGTAGTAGTGCAGGTCACAGGCGGGGCTACCTGACTTCGGTGTCCCCGGTGGCGTAGAGTGGATCACGGCCACCATCGTGGTCCGTCAACATATAACGGCACACAGCCCAATTCCCCGCAGTATGCGTTCGGATTGCCAGGTGACATGTGCCCTGGCTCGTCCCTTTGCGAACTGTGTCGTGTATTTCAGCATGGCTTCTTCCGCTCCGCGACGTGCCCGTAGTCCGGAGAGGTTTCCGCGTGACCAACGCTGTCCAAATGTCGTCTTCCGAGAACATCGAAGACCCCACCGTCAACACCCCCGCTGCCGAAGAAGCAGTCGCCACCGAGCCGGGTATCACCTTCGCCGAGATCGGCCTGCCCGAGCAGCTTGTTGCCGCATTGGCGCGCAACTCCATCACCGTCCCGTCCCCCATCCAGGCGCAGTCCATCCCGGACGCGCTCGCCGGTACCAACGTTCTCGGCCGCGCACAGACCGGATCGGGCAAGACCCTCGCCTTCGGCCTGCCGATGCTGACCCGCCTCTCACGCCACGAAGATCGCCCGGCCGCCAAGCGTCCCCGCGCACTCGTGCTCGTCCCCACCCGTGAGCTTGCTTTCCAGGTGGTCGACTCCCTCAACTCCTACGCCGGAGCACTCGGACTCACGGTTCGCCCCGCTGTCGGTGGAACGCCGTTCGCCAAGCAGGTCGATCAGCTTCGCCGCGGCGTAGACGTCCTCGTCGCAACGCCGGGTCGTCTCGGCGACCACCTGCGTCAGGGCACCTGCATCCTCGACTCGGTGGAAATCACCGCACTCGACGAAGCCGATCAGATGGCGGACATGGGCTTCCTGCCCGAGGTTCGCTCGATCCTCGGTGAGACCCCCGCAGACGGACAGCGTCTGCTGTTCTCGGCAACCCTCGACCGTGAGGTCCAGTCGCTGGTTCGTCAGTTCCTGGCCAACCACGTCACCCACTCCACCGAAGACGGCCGCGCAAGCGTCGACACGATGGAGCACTACGTCCTCCTCGTCGATCGTGGACAGAAGGATTCAGTCCTCGCCGAGATCGGTGCCCGCGACGGACGCACCATCATGTTCGCCCGCACCAAGCTCGGTTGCGAGGGAATCACCGACCGCCTCCGCGCAGTCGGCATCGCTGCCGAGTCGCTTCACGGCGGCAAGGCACAGAACCAGCGCACCCGCGTCCTCGAGCGTTTCAAGAACGGCCGCACCCCGGTCCTCGTCGCAACGGACGTCGCAGCACGCGGCATCCACGTCGACGGCATCGACCTCGTCGTTCACGTCGATCCCCCGGCCGACCACAAGGACTACCTGCACCGCGCTGGTCGTACCGCTCGCGCCGGCGAGAAGGGCACCGTTGTCGCCATCGTGCTGCCGAACCAGAAGCGTCAGTTCAAGCGTCTGACCGGTATGGCCGGCGTCAATGCCGCAGCCGTTGCCGTCACCCCGGGTTCTGCTGAACTTGCTCGCATCACCGGCGCCAAGAAGCCGACCGGAGAACCGTTGCGCGAGAGCTCTTCTCGTGGCGAGCGTTCCTTCGGTGATCGTGGTGGAAGCCGTGGCGGATACCAGGGCAACCGCTCGTCCGGTGGATACCAAGGCAACCGTTCTTCGGGTGGCTACCAGGGCAACCGCGACGGCGAGAGCCGCGGCGGATACCAGGGTGATCGCTCCAGTGGTGGTTACCAGGGCAACCGCGACAGCCGCCCCTCGACCGGATACCAAGGAAACCGCTCTTCGGGTGGCTACCAGGGAAGCCGCGACGGCGAGAGCCGCGGCGGCGAGAGCCGCGGCGGATACCAGGGCAACCGCTCTTCCGGTGGATACCAGGGTGATCGCTCCAGCGGTGGTTACCAGGGCAACCGTGACAGCCGTCCGTCCTACGGAGACCGCGACAGCCGCCCCTCGACCGGCTACCAAGGAAACCGCTCTTCGGGTGGTGGATACCAGGGCAACCGTGACGGCGAGAGCCGCGGCGGATACCAGGGCAACCGCTCTTCCGGTGGTGGATACCAGGGCAACCGTGACAACAACCGCTCGTACGGCGATCGCGACAGCCGCCCCTCGACCGGCTACCAGGGCAACCGCTCCTCCGGTGGATACCAGGGAAACCGCGAAGGCGGCGACAACCGTGCAGCCTCGACCAGCGGTGGCGGCTTCCGCAGCCGTACCGACCGTCGTAGCTATGACGGATTCGACGGCCCGAAGCGCGATCAGCGGTAATACCTGCGCTGAGCTGCGGCTCGACAACTGAACACTGAGAACCTTCCGGCTGTGCCGGAAGCTGTATCGAGACGGATGCAGGTCACTGCAATTAAAGTGATCTGCATCCGTGTTTTGTATGCACGGTCTGATGTTCACGCGCGTCGCGGCCGCACCGTTTTCGGCTGCGCACAGCGCAGGATTTCACAGCCGCGGACCGAGAGGGAAAGCTGTAAGCATGTCAACCACTAGCACCGAATCACCCCGAGCTCAGATCGGCGTCACCGGCCTGGCCGTCATGGGTTCGAATATTGCCCGCAATTTCGCCCGCCACGGTCACACCGTTGCCCTGCACAACCGCAGCATCGCGAAGACCGATGCCCTGATCGCCGAGCATGGTTCCGAGGGCGATTTCGTGCGCACCGAGACCGTCGAGGAGTTTGTTGCCGCACTTCAGAAGCCGCGACGCGTCCTGATCATGGTCAAGGCCGGCGCCCCGACCGATGCTGTCATCGAAGAGCTCGCAAACGCCATGGAGCCCGGCGACATCATCATCGACGGTGGCAACTCGCTCTACACCGACACGATCCGTCGTGAAGCGGCGATCCGCGCCCGCGGACTGCACTTCGTCGGCGCCGGTATCTCCGGTGGCGAAGAAGGCGCACTCAACGGTCCGTCGATCATGCCGGGCGGCCCGAAGGAGTCCTACGAGGCTCTCGGCCCGCTTCTCGAGTCCATCTCCGCTCACGTCGACGGCACCCCGTGCTGCACGCACATCGGCCCCGACGGCAGCGGTCACTTCGTCAAGATGGTGCACAACGGCATCGAGTACGCCGACATGCAGCTCATCGGCGAGGCGTACAACCTCTTCCGCGACGCTCTGGGCTACGACGCCGGTCAGGTTGCCGACGTCTTCACCGAGTGGAACAAGGGCACCCTCGAGTCCTACCTGATCGAGATCACCGCCGAGGTGCTCCGCCAGGTCGACGCCGAGACGGGCAAGCCGTTGGTCGACGTCATCGTCGACGCTGCCGAGCAGAAGGGAACGGGCCGCTGGACGGTCAAGTCTGCTCTGGATCTGGGCGTGCCGGTCACCGGCATCGCCGAGGCCGTATTTGCTCGCGCACTGTCCGGTAGCCGCAATCAGCGCGCCGCAGCTCAGGCGCAGGGTCTGGCTGCCGGCTCTCTCGGCGACAAGCCTGCTGACGCCGCGCAGTTTGCCGCCGACATCCAGGCCGCGCTGTACGCGTCGAAGATCGTGGCGTACGCGCAGGGCTTCGATCAGATCGCTGCCGGCAGCGCCGAGTACGACTGGAACCTCAAGCCTGCCGACCTGGCGACGATCTGGCGCGGTGGCTGCATCATCCGTGCGCAGTTCCTCAACCGCATCAAGGACGCGTTCGACGCGGATCCGAGCCTGCCGAGCTTGATCCTGGCGCCGTACTTCCGCGAGGCCATCGAGGCAGGCATCGACAGCTGGCGCCGCGTGGTCGCCACCGCGACGATGCTCGGCATTCCGGTACCTGCGTTCGCGTCCTCGCTGTCGTACTACGACGGTCTCCGCGCGGAGCGTCTGCCGGCCGCCCTGACTCAGGGTCAGCGCGACTTCTTCGGCGCGCACACCTACGAGCGCATCGACAAGCCGGGCAAGTTCCACACACTGTGGAGCGGTGACCGCAGCGAAATCGAGGCCTGATTCACAGCGGGTATCGGTAGATGCGGTCATCTGCGTCTACCGATACCCGGTAGCCTGGACAAATGCAGGAATCGACGATCGACTCGCCCACCTCGACCGAAGGGCGTTCGTTCGTCGACCTCGGAATCCCCGCCGTGATGGTGCACGCGTTGCGCCGAAGCGGCATCGATGCCCCCTTCCCCATTCAGTCGGCAACCATCCCCGATGTTCTTGCCGGTCGGGATGTACTCGGGCGCGGTGCGACGGGTTCCGGAAAGACTCTGGCCTTCGGGCTTCCGATGCTGGTGCGCCTCAAGGGTGGGGCGAGCAAGCGGAATCGTCCGCGCGGTTTGGTGCTCGCTCCCACCCGTGAGCTGGCGATCCAGATCCACAAGGCACTCGACGACGCCGCTACCGAGATCGGTTTGCGTGTGGCAAATGCGGTCGGGGGCGTTCCGATCAAGCGTCAGGCCGACATCCTTGCCCGCGGCGTCGATCTGCTGATTGCGACCCCCGGGCGCCTGCTCGACCTACTCGAGCAGAAGTCGGTGATTCTCGACGACGTCGTGATCACGACCATCGACGAAGCCGACCACATGGCAGACATGGGTTTCATCGACGAGGTTGCGAAGATTCTCGACACGACTCCGAAAGACGGTCAGCGTCTTCTCTTTTCGGCGACACTCGACGGCAAGGTCGACGATCTGGTCGCGGGTTACCTGCGCAATCCGGCGTCGCACTCGACTGCTCCCCCGGTTGCGACCGTCTCGACCATGGAGCATCACCTGCTTTTCGTCGACCGCGACGACAAGAGATCCGTTGTCGCACATATCGCTTCGCGCGCGGGGCGGACCATCATGTTCGTCAAGACCAAGCACGGTGTGGATCGTCTTGCGCAGCAACTGCATTTGATCGGCGTCTCGGCCGGGGCTCTGCACGGCGGCAAGACGCAGAACAATCGGACCAAGACCCTCGCGTCGTTCTCCGACGGGACAACACCGGTCCTGGTCGCCACCGATGTCGCCGCGCGCGGAATCCATGTCGACGACGTGACGCTCGTCGTTCACGTCGATCCCCCGGCCGAGGCGAAGGACTACCTGCACCGGGCCGGCCGGACGGCACGCGCCGGGGAATCAGGCGTCGTCGTCACCATCGTCACCGACGAAGAACGTGATTCGGTCGAGAAGTTGACCAAGCAGGCAGGCATCAAGGTTCACGGTGTGCGGGTTCGTCCTGACGATCTTGAACTCACGCGCATCACCGGTGCGATGGAGCCGACGGGAATTCCGGTCGAGGCTCCCGATACGACGGTTGCCGTCAAGCACACCGCCAAGCGTGGCCGTCAGGAACACGACACTGCAGGCCGGACCGCTGCCGGAGGCCGGATGAAGAAGGACGGCGACAAGCGCGCCGCCTCCTCGCGGCGCGTCACCGATCCGAAGAGTGTGAAGAAGATCCGTGCGGACGGCACTCCGGTCCCGACCCGTTCGGAGCGTCTGGCGTCCAAGGGCTTGACCCCGCGTCGCGGCGCACCCGGCGCAGGAAAGCCGTCTGCCGGAAATCGGGCGGGCAAGCGCGCACACTGAGGGAATGGGTGATCTTCCACTGATCTCGGTTCTCTGCGCACTTCTCGCTGCACTGCTCTTCGCGTGCGCTTCGGTCGCTCAGCAACGGGCGGCGTCCGCGGTTCCCGAGGGCGAGGCGTTGGTGGCGTCGTTGATTCGCAGTCCTCGGTGGTGGGCCGGGCTGATCGGTGACGGCGGCGGGTACGTCATGCAGGCCGTTGCACTGTCGTTGGGTTCGGTGTTGGTGGTGCAGCCGCTGATCGTGACCTCGTTGCTGTTCGCGCTGCCTCTCTCGGCCAAATTCTCGGGAATCCGCATCACCCGTTCCGCGTGGTCACTGGCGATCATGCTCGCGATTTCCTTGGCGATCTTCCTCGTCGTCGGCGATCCCACCGAGGGAGACAGCAATGCTCCATGGTCGGATTGGGCTGTGCCCCTGACGATTACGGTCGCAGTGGCCGTGGCCGCAACTGTCGGCGGCTTGTCCAAACTCGACGGCGGCTGGCGCGCACTGCTTCTCGGCTCTGCGGCAGGCATCTTCTACGGCGTCGCCGTCGCATTCACCAAGTACGTCACCGACCTACTCGGCCACGGCGTCGTCGGGGTGATTTCGGCATGGCAGACGTGGGCGCTGATCGCCTCGGGCGCAATCGGGGTCTACCTGCAACAGCGCGCGTTCCAGGTCGGGCCGCTGTCGGCGTCGCTACCCGCCCTGACGATCGGCGAGCCGATCGCGGCCATCTTCCTGGGGATGACAGTGCTCGACGAACGCCTCCGCGTCGACGGTCCCGGAATTGCTCTCATCGGGTGCGCCGTCGCCGTCATGATCATGACCACGATCGCCCTCTCCCGCTCACAAGCGCGCGATACCGAGGGCGCTACGGCGGAATCGACGGTAGGCTCGTGAAACGTGCAGTTCCTCGAAGGGCAACGCCCCCCATACGACCTGACCTACGACGACGTCTTCCTCGTCCCTAACCGGACCGAGGTCACCTCTCGGTTCGACGTCGATCTCAATTCTTCCGACGGATCCGGAACGACCATTCCCGTCGTGGTCGCCAATATGACCGCAGTCGCCGGCCGCCGCATGGCGGAGACTGTCGCCCGCCGCGGCGGACTGGTCATCATTCCGCAGGACGTCCCCACCGAAGCTGTCGCCGAGACCGTGGCGTTCGTCAAGAGCCGCCACCTCGTCGCCGATACGCCGGTCACGCTGAGTCCGGACGACGCCGTCTCCGATGCGCTGGCGCTGCTTCCCAAGCGTGCTCACGGCGCGGTCGTGGTGGTCGAGGACGGTAAGCCTCTCGGTGTCGTCACGGAGGCTGCCTGCGCGGATGTCGATCGGTTCACTCGCCTACGTACCGTCGCGATCACCGACTTCGTCACGGCCCCGGTCACCGCCACACCGCGTGAGGTCTTCGAACTGCTCGAAACCAAGCACGATCCGCTGGCGGTCATCGTCAACGAAGACGGGACTCTTGCCGGCGTCCTCACCCGCACCGGCGCGATCCGTGCCGGCATCTACGACCCCGCAGTCGACGAGCGCGGCGCACTCCGGGTCGCTGCGGCGGTCGGTGTGAACGGTGACGTGGGCGCCAAGGCCAAGGCACTCGTCGACGCCGGTGCCGACGTGATCGTCGTGGACACGGCTCACGGTCACCAGCAGAGAATGATCGATGCGCTCACCACCCTCAAGGCGCTCGATCTCGGCGTCCCGTTGGTCGCAGGCAACGTGGTCTCCGCACAGGGAACCCGTGATCTGATCGCCGCAGGCGCGGACATCGTCAAGGTCGGCGTCGGACCCGGAGCCATGTGCACGACTCGCATGATGACCGGCGTCGGACGCCCGCAGTTCTCGGCCGTCGCGGAATGTGCTGCAGCGGCACGTGAGCTCGGCAAGCACGTCTGGGCCGACGGCGGCGTTCGACACCCCCGCGACGTTGCACTCGCCCTCGCGGCGGGCGCGTCGAACGTCATGATCGGCTCGTGGTTCGCCGGCACATACGAGTCCCCCGGCGATCTCAAAGTCGATCAGGCGGGCAACGCGTACAAGGAGAGCTTCGGTATGGCCTCCAAGCGCGCTGTTGCCGCTCGCACAGCCACCGAAACGGCTTTCGATCGCGCCCGTAAGGGATTGTTCGAGGAAGGCATCTCCAGTTCGCGGATGCGTCTCGATCCCGAGCGCCCTGGAGTCGAGGACCTGATCGATCAGATCTGTTCCGGCGTGCGCAGTACCTGCACGTACGCGGGTGCGCGCTCTCTCGAGGAGCTGCACGAGAAGGCCGTTCTGGGCGTGCAGTCCGCCGCCGGATTTGCCGAAGGACGGCCGCTTCCGTCTGGTTGGTGAACCACGTTCTGTGACTGTCGGCGGGTGCTCGGGTCCCTACTCCCGGGCACCCGCCGGTATCATTGGATCCGTAAACAGAAAACAAAACTCGGTCGGGTGCCCTTCGGCGACCCGACCGAGCCCGCTACAGCCGAGAACTACTCGGCTCTGACGAAAGGAACCCGGTGCCCGAGGCACCCACACACTTACCCGGCGCTACACCCGTCGTTTTATCCGAGGAATCTTCTGATTCCGCCGGTTCGGAGGGCTCCTCTAGCGAGCCGGGAGACACACCCGGCGGCCCCCGTGCACATCTCAGGTGGCGATGACACATGGACATCGTTTTCACCATTCTCAGCCTGGTCGGCTTCATCGCGCTGACTGCAGGCACCGCCCTCTTCGTGGCGGCCGAATTCTCACTGACCGCGCTCGAACGCAGCACCGTCGACGAAGCTGCTCGTGGCGGCGACCGACGCTCGCGGCAGGTTCAACACGCGCACAAGACTCTTTCGTTCCAGCTCTCCGGCGCTCAGCTGGGCATCACGATCACAACCCTGATCACCGGTTACCTGGCCGAGCCGGTCCTGGCACGGTTCATCACACCGGTCACGAAGGCCGTCGGGCTCAGTGAATCCGCGGCCTCGACAACGTCTTTGATCCTGGCGCTCGTGATCGCGACCTCGTTCTCCATGATCTTCGGTGAGCTCGTACCGAAGAACCTCGCAATCTCCAAGCCGATGCCCACCGCCCGCGCGACTGCGGGCCTGCAAGCAGGGTTCTCGCTGATCTTCCGGTGGGCCATCAACGGCCTCAACGGAACCGCCAACTGGATCGTGCGACGCCTGGGCATCGAACCCGCGGAGGAATTGCGCTCCGCGCGATCACCGCAGGAACTCGGGTCCCTCGTGCGGACGTCCGCGCAGCGCGGGTCCATCGACAAGGGCACGGCGATGCTCGTCGACCGTTCACTGCAGTTCGGTGACCGCACGGCAGAAGAGCTGATGACTCCGCGAGTGAAGATCGAATCGCTGGAACTCTCGGACACCGTCGCAGACCTGATCGTGACGGCGTCGCGGACCGGCTATTCGCGCTTCCCGGTCGTTCGCGGCGATCTCGACGACACGGTCGGCGTCGTACACATCAAGCACGCGTTCACCGTTCCGGCCGAACGTCGGCGCACGACGCGCGTCGACAGTCTGGCTCAACGTGTTCCCGTCGTGCCGTCGAGCCTGGACGGAGACACCGTCATGGAGCGAATCCGCTCCGACGGCATGCAGGTTGCGCTCGTCGTCGACGAGTACGGCGGAACTGCCGGCATCGTCACGATGGAAGACCTCATCGAGGAAATCGTCGGCGATGTGCGCGACGAACACGACGAACCCGAACTCGACGTGCAGCGCGTCGGCGACGGATGGTCGTGCTCCGGTCTCCTGCGCATCGACGAGGTCACTTCGGCTACCGGGTACACCGCTCCCGAAGGCGACTACGACACGCTCGGCGGTTTGGTGCTCACCGAACTGGGCCGCATCCCCGACGAGGGTGACGAGGTGGAATTGCCCGACGTCGACTCGTCCGGTGATTCGCGCGGAAAGTGGATTGCACGAGTGACCGGCATGGACGGCCGCCGTATCGACCGGGTGACCATCACGCCGGTCCCCGCTTACGTCGAACCCGAATCCGCAGACGACAGCAAGAAGGAGTCCGACGATGAATAACCTCTTCGGTGTACTCCTCACCGTCGTGCTGCTCGCCGGCAATGCATTCTTCGTCGGTGCGGAGTTCGCACTGATCTCCGCACGACGTGACCGCCTCGAAGCACTGGTCGCGCAAGGCAAGAAGCGGGCGCTCACAGTCATCAAGGCCGGTGAGAACCTCTCGCTCATGCTTGCGGCGGCTCAGCTGGGCATCACGATCTGCTCGATCCTCCTCGGTAAGGTCGCCGAGCCCGCCATTGCGCACCTCCTCGAGGTGCCGATGGAAGCCGTCGGCCTGCCCGACGGATTGCTGCACCCGATCTCGTTTGCCATCGCGCTGTCGCTCGTCGTCGTGCTGCACATCCTGCTCGGCGAGATGGTGCCCAAGAACATCGCGTTGGCCGGCCCCGAGAAGACGGCCATGCTGCTCGTTCCCGTGCATCTGGCGTTCATCAAGATCGCTCGCCCGATCATCGCGTTCTACAACCTGTGCGCGAACGGAGTGCTCAAGCTCCTGCGCGTCGAACCCAAGGACGAACTCGACGTCACGGTCTCGGCGGTGGAGTTGTCCGCGATGATCGGTGAATCGCGATCCGAAGGTCTGATCGACGCCGAAGAACACCGGCGGTTGAAGCAGGCACTCGAATCGACCGATCGGACCGTCTCCGAGGTCCTGATCACTCTCGACAAGGTGCGGACCATTCCCCTCACACCGTCGGGAACAACACTGGGTGAGATCGAGCGTGCGGTCATCGAGACCGGATACTCGCGTTACCCGGTGCGAGCGAGCGACGGATCGCTGGCTGGGTACGTACACCTCAAGGACGTGCTCGACGAGGTGCTCGACGAGGCCGCTGGACCGGACACCGTCGTTCCGACGTCGGATATCCGGCCGCTGCCCATCGTTCCGCTCAGCACACCGCTGGCCGAAGCGTTGGCCGGCCTTCGTCGGGCCAGCTCGCACCTCGGCGCTGTCACGGACGCTGACGGAGTGGTGATCGGTATCGTCGCGCTCGAGGATCTCCTCGAGGAGTACGTCGGAACGGTCCGCGATGGCACGCATCGCGGCACGGATGCTGTTCCCGGACAAAGAAACAGCTGATCGATGACACGTTCGGTGCATTCACTCGCACTCGCGCAGAGCGAGTGGACGGCTCGGCGGGCTCTTCACCTCGAGGAGGTGGAGAAGCTCGTCGAGCCGCACCGAGCGCGTCGTAGCGCCGGTATCTCTCACCCGGTGCACGACTTCCTCTTCACGTACTACAACTTCAAACCCGCTCAACTGCGCCGCTGGCACCCCGGGTACGGAGTCGCGCTCGAGAACGCCGCCGAATACGCAGCCTTCTCCGGCTACCGCGTCGACGATTCGGGTACCGCGACAGTCGAGGCCTCAGTGCTGGAGCGTCGGCGTCACACAGTCGAATTCGTGTGGAATCTGTTGAATCAGACGTCTGCGCGGCCCGCTGTGCTGGGTTGCTTCGGCCTCCACGAGTGGGCGATGGTCTATCGCGGCGGCGAGGACGCAATCCGTCACCAGTCGGTGCCGCTTCGGCTCGGGTTCGCCGGTACCGACGCGGTCGTCGAATCCCTGCCACTCAAATGCACGCACTACGACGCGTTCCGGTTCTTCACACCGGACGCGGCCCCCAAGAACTCGCTCCCGCTTGCACGCGAAACTCAGATCGATCACGAACAGCCGGGCTGCCTGCACGCCGGTATGGACCTGTACAAGTGGAGCTTCAAATTGTTGCCACTCGTCGATTCCGACCTGGTGATGCGGTGCTTCGAACACGCACTCCTGGCCCGTGAACTCGACATGCGCGCGAGCCCATACGACCTCGCCGAGTACGGGTACTCCCCCATTCGTATCGAAACTCCCGCGGGCCGTGCCGAATACGTGCGTGAGCAACAACAGTTGGCGGATCGTGCTGCGCCGCTACGCGATACGCTGGCAGAGAAGTGCCGGGAGCTTCTCGGCCACTGAACTGCCGAAAGGCGTCGCATGGATCACGGGTACGGGTTCTATCTCGACGAATACCAGCGTGATGTCGGGGTGCACACCGACGACCGACGCGGGCACATCGAATGCCCGGACGCGGCGGGCTTCCTTGCGGCGCACTTGCCGGTGTTCGACCTCGCTGCGGGCTCGGTAGCGGCGTTCGCCTCGGCGATTCATCGGTCAACCCGCCCGGGCGACGGACACTGGACCCTCGATCCCGAGCGCATCGCCGCGTCCTTCTCGAGCGACCGACTGTTCCGGATCGGCGGCGAGCCGATCAACGGGTTCTCCGAGCACTCGGGGTTCTTTGCCGCCCGCGACGGTTGGGTCCGCACGCACGGCAACTATCCGCACCATCGCGACCGCCTGCTCGCCGTCCTCGCGCTCGATCATGGATCACCCAAAGATGCAGTGGCGCAACGGATATCCGAACTCAGCGCCATCGAGATCGAGCAGCAGGCCGCCGAGATCGGAGCCATCGCGGTCCGTGTTCGTACCGAGACCGAGTGGCGCCTGAGTGAGCAGTGCGCAGCTGCGAGGTCTGCGCCTCTGGTATCCATCCGAGCACGCGACGAGGGAAAACCCCGCACGCATCCGACGCGCCCACGCGTTCTCGACCTGACCCGCGTCATCGCCGGTCCGGTCGCGACGCGTGCCCTGGCGTTGGTCGGCGCTGACGTTCTGCGGATCGATCCCCCGGCGATCCCCGAGATCGGATGGCAGCACCTCGACAGTGGACAGGGCAAGCGGTCGGCGCTTCTCGACCTGAAGTCCTCGGCCGGAGCGGCAGCGTTCCGAGAACTCCTCGAAACCGCAGACGTACTGGTCACCGGCTACCGGCCGGGTGCACTCGAAGCGCTCATCGGGCAGGATCTTCCCGCCCACCTGATTCACGGGCGCGTCAGCGCATGGGGATGGGAAGGTCCGTGGGCGAATCGCCGTGGCTTCGACAGCATCGTGCAGGCCGCGTCCGGCATTTCGTTCCTCGAGGGTGGTGAGAACCCTGGCGCACTTCCGGCGCAGGCACTCGACCACTCGACCGGATACTTCCTGGCAGCGGGGATCCTCGACGCGTTGACACTGCGCTCGCACGACGGCCGTGGCCGCGACGTCGACGTGTCGCTGGCCAGCACCGGCGCTCGTCTTCTCGACGCACCCGGCCGAACCGTCCATCCCGGTCTACCGACCGCTCCCGGCCTGAATGTTGTTGTCAACCATGCCGACGTGACCACCGCACGACCCGCGCTGGCAGAGTTCGAGGACTACCCCGAACCGGCGCATCCGTGGGGATCGGATCGCGCGGAGTGGGCACACTGAGGGACCGGCACATTCAGGGCAAGATGGACCTGTGAAGTCACATACCTACACACTCGACCTTCAGTGGACGGGCGATCTGGGAACCGGAACGTCCAGCACGCAGGGATATTCGCGCAATCATGCAATATCCGCGGTCGGAAAGCCGGAACTTCTCGGCAGCTCCGATCCCTCGTTCCGCGGTGACGCGCAGCGATGGAACCCCGAGGAACTGCTCGTTGCCTCCCTCGCCCAGTGCCACATGCTCTGGTACCTCGGTCTGGCAGCTGCCGCTGGGGTCGTCGTTCTCGACTACAGCGATCAGCCGGTCGGCAGCATGATCGAGGAATCCGATGGCGGCGGCCAGTTCATCGAAGTGACGTTGAATCCGACGGTGTTGGTCGCGGAGGCGTCGATGGTCGAGAAGGCCCAGGAGCTTCACGGCCCCGCACACACGAAGTGCTTCATCGCTCGGTCGGTGAACTTCCCCGTCCTGCATTCCCCGACGATCCTGGTGGCCACCGATGAGTGACATGCACAAGCTCATCGTCGACGTCGACACCGGTATCGACGACTCGTTGGCGCTTCTCTATCTCCTTGCCAGCCCCGAAGCCGAGATACTGGGGATTGCGAGCACCGCCGGCAACGTTCCGGTGGAACAGGTCGCGGCCAACAACTTGAACTGGCTTGCGCTCTGCGGCGCCCCGAACATCGAGGTTGCACTCGGCGCCCGCGAGCCATTGGTCATACCGTTGCGCACCACCGAGGAGACTCACGGTCCGCAAGGAATCGGCCATGCGGTCCTCCCCGATTCGGGTCGCAAGCGCTCGGTCCGAACCGCCACCGACCTCTGGGTGGATCTCGTCCGGGAGTACCCCGGACAACTCACCGGGCTGGTGACGGGGCCGCTCACCAACCTGGCCTTGGCGATCAGACGTGAACCCGATCTGCCGTCTCTGCTGAAGCGACTGGTAGTGATGGGTGGGTCGTTCAACTATCCGGGCAACACGACGCCGACCGCGGAGTGGAACGTCTCGGTCGATCCGCACGCCGCCAAGGAGGTGTTCGACGCGTTCTCCGTCGTACCCGCGCACCGGCGCCCGATCATCTGCGGCCTCAACGTCACCGAATCCATCGAGATGTTCCCCGAACATGTGCGTCGGCTCGCCGAAGCTGCCGGGAGCACCCCGGAAGAGATCATCTCGCCTGACGACGGTCCCGACGTCCGCAGTTCCGCGTCCAACAGCGTGATCAGGCATATGTCCGACGCAATCCGGTTCTACATGGAATTCCATCGTGAATACGACCAGGGATTTCTTGCTCACATGCATGATCCCTTCGCTGCTGCCGTCGCGCTCGATCCGAGCCTGGCGACGCTGAAACCGGCAACGGTAGATGTCGAAACCGAGAGTCCACTGCTGATCGGAACGACGGTTGCGGACTGGGTCGGGCACTGGAAGCGTGAGCCCAACGCGGATATCGCGGTCAGCACCGATCCGGCGGAATTCTTCGATCGACTTGTCCACCGAGTGGGAAATTACGCCCGCGTCGTGGGTTGACCGAGCCGGGCACCGGCTATGCTCGCATGGACAGAACACCAACGAACGAGAACAAAGGACCTGACGTGCAGATCTCCAGCCACGATGCCTCCCCGGCATTTGCGCTCGGATTGATGGCGTTCTGGCCCACTCGTCGTAGCGCATGCTTCGATCAGGCGTGTTGCTGAGCGGCGATTCTCGCTGCCTGCACCCCTGACTTTGTCGCTTCTTCGCTCGGAGTCTGTCTTCTCATGTTCAACCTTCTTTTGTTCACCCTTGTCGGCGTCGGCGCCCAGCTCGTCGACGGCGCCCTCGGTATGGCCTTCGGTGTCACCGCAACCACTCTGTTGATGATCGGTGGCCTCGGTCCGGCTCAGGCCAGCGCCGCTGTTCACCTGGCCGAGGTCGGCACCACCCTCGCTTCGGGTGTGTCGCATTGGAAGTTCAAGAACATCGACTGGAAGCTCGTCGCCAAGCTCGGTGTGCCCGGCGCAGTCGGTGCATTCATCGGCGCAACTGTGCTCTCGGGTCTGTCCACCGAAGCGGCAGTCCCCATCACGGCGACGATCCTGCTGGCCATCGGTATCTATGTGGCACTACGCTTTTCGGTCCGCCCACCGGCCGTCGCGGACGCTCGTACCACCCCGCACACTGCACGTTTCCTGTCCCCACTCGGCCTGTTCGGTGGTTTCATCGATGCATCCGGCGGTGGTGGTTGGGGTCCGATCACCACCAGCACGCTGCTCTCACGAGGAAAGACCGCGCCGCGCACCGTGATCGGCTCGGTCAGCGCCTCGGAGTTTCTGGTCGCGTCAGCCGCGTCGCTGGGATTCCTTGTCGGATTGGGACGTGAGTCGGCGGGAAACCTCCTCGTTGTCGCCGGTCTCGCGCTCGGCGGTGTCATCGCAGCTCCGTTCGCGGCGTGGCTGGTCAGCCGCGTACCTGCAACCTTGCTCGGAACGGCGGTGGGCGGCGTCATCGTGTTGACCAACGCACAGAAGCTGTTCAAATCCTTCGACATCACCGGGGCGGTCACAGTGGCCGGTTACCTGACCATTCTCGGCGCGTGGGCAGCGCTGCTGTTCTACGCGTGGAAGCGGTCCACGCTCACCCCGGCCGAGGCAGAAGGCGATTTCACGGGAGTCGAACTCGCTGTCGAGACCGAACTCACCGAGCCTGCAGTCAAACGCGAACGATAGCTCGTCACAGAAGAAATCCCGGGTATCCGCGCTCGGATACCCGGGATTTCGTTCTTTCCGCGCTAGTTGCTTCCGTCGAACGCGTCGAGAATTCGCCCCGCCGCCAACGCTGCCGTCAGTGAACCGTCACGCACGCTCTGCTCGACGTCGGCCCGGATCGCACGCACCCGATCGTTGCTCGAGAGCCTGCGTAGCAGCTGATCGTTGACCATCGTCCAGGTCCAATCGACCTGTTGCTTGCGACGCTTCTCCTCGAACTGTCCCGCTTCGGTGAGCACCTCACGGTGTTTGGTGACAGTTCCCCAGAACTCGTCCAGCCCGACACCTTCGAGACCGCTCATCGTGATGACGGGCGGCTTCCAGATGGCGTCGTGCGGGTAGATCAGGCGAAGCGCACCCGCCAATTCGCGGGCAGCGCCCTTTGCCTCGCGCTCATGCTTGCCATCGGCCTTGTTGACCGCCACCAGATCTGCGAGCTCGAGGACACCCTTCTTGATGCCCTGGAGCTGATCACCGGTACGAGCGAGGGTCAGGAACGTGAAGCAGTCCACCATGTTGGCAACAGTGACTTCGGACTGGCCGACACCCACCGTTTCCACCAGGATGACGTCGAAACCGGCAGCTTCGAGAAGCACGATGGTCTCGCGGGTTGCCTTGGCAACACCACCGAGCGTGCCGGACGTCGGTGACGGCCGGATGTACGCATTCGGTTCGACGGTGAGCCGAGCCATGCGTGTCTTGTCGCCGAGAATCGAGCCGCCGGTGCGGGTGGACGACGGATCGACCGCCAACACCGCAACCCGATGTCCCTTGCCCAGCAAGTACATTCCGAGCGCGTCGATGAAGGTCGACTTGCCGACGCCGGGAACGCCGGTGATGCCGATCCGGTGCGCTCCCCCGGCCTCTGGCAGCAACTTCAGTAGAAGTTGCTGCGCGAGGGCCCGGTGGTCGTCGCGGGTGGACTCGACGAGGGTGATCGCCCGAGCGAGGCCGGCACGCTGATTTCCGCGCACCGCCTCGGCGAGGGAATCAATGTCGATGGGCTGACGTGCCATCTTCAGTGACCCCCTTCTCAGCTGTTGTCGTGACCCAGTTGGGCGGAGAGCTTCTCCAACAATCCGCTGGCAGCGTCAGCGATGACGGTGCCGGGCGGGAAGATGGCAGCAGCGCCGGCCTCGTAGAGTTCGTCGAAGTCACCGGGCGGAATGACGCCGCCGACGACGATCATGATGTCGGGACGACCGGCCGCAGCCAAAGCCTCCCGCAGCGCCGGCACCAAGGTGAGGTGACCGGCTGCCAACGACGACACACCGACTACGTGGACGTCGTTGTCGGCCGCCTGATTGGCGACCTCTTCGGGGGTCTGGAACAGCGGTCCGACGTCGACGTCGAATCCGATGTCCGCGAAGGCGGTGGAGATGACCTTCTGGCCACGGTCGTGACCGTCCTGGCCCATCTTCGCGACGAGGATGCGGGGACGACGTCCCTCGTCCTCGGCGAACTTCTCGACCAGTTCCATCGCCTTGCTGATGTTGCTCACCGTTCCTGCCTCGTCGCGGTACACACCACTGATGGTGCGGATCTCGGCCTGGTGGCGTCCGTACACCTTTTCGAGGGCGTCGGAAATCTCGCCGACGGTAGCCATCGCGCGGGCGGCGACGACAGCGAGGGCGAGGAGGTTGTTCTCCATGCCGCCTTCGGTGGATGCGGCAGCGCGAGTGAGGTTCGCCAGTGCGGCCTCGACGGCTTCCGGATCACGTTCCGCGCGAAGGCGAACCAACTTCTCGAGCTGTTCCTTGCGGACCTTGGAGTTCTCGACCTTGAGAACTTCGATGGTGTCGACCTCGTCGGGAACGTACTTGTTGACGCCGACGAGCGGCTGCCGACCGGAGTCGATGCGTGCCTGGGTGCGGGCGGCAGCTTCCTCGATGCGCAGCTTCGGGATGCCTTCGTTGATGGCCTGAGCCATTCCGCCGGCTTCCTCGACCTCTTCGATGTGCTTACGAGCCCGGTTGGCGAGTTCGTTGGTGAGCCACTCGACGTAGTACGAGCCACCCCACGGGTCGATGGGACGCACTGTGCCGGATTCCTGCTGCAGCAGCAACTGGGTGTTACGGGCGATGCGGGCGGAGAAGTCCGTCGGCAATGCGATCGCTTCGTCGAGTGCGTTGGTGTGCAAGGACTGGGTGTGGCCCTGGGTGGCAGCCATGGCTTCGACGCAGGTACGCGGCACGTTGTTGAAGACGTCCTGCGCGGTCAGGGACCAGCCGGAGGTCTGCGAGTGGGTACGCAGCGAGAGCGACTTCGCGCTCTTGGGGTCGAACTTGGCGACAAGCTCGGCCCACAGGAGGCGTCCGGCGCGGAGCTTGGCGACCTCCATGAAGAAGTTCATGCCGATTGCCCAGAAGAAGGACAGGCGAGGTGCGAACTTGTCGATGTCCATACCGGCGTCGAGGCCGGCGCGGATGTACTCGACGCCGTCGGCGAGGGTGTACGCCAGTTCCAGATCGGCCGTCGCTCCGGCTTCCTGGATGTGGTAGCCCGAGATCGAGATGGAGTTGTACTTCGGCATTTCCGCGCTGGAATACGCGAAGATGTCCGAGATGATCCGCATCGAGGGCTTCGGCGGATAGATGTAGGTGTTACGAACCATGAACTCTTTGAGGATGTCGTTCTGGATCGTTCCGGCCAGCTTGTCCGGAGTGACACCTTGCTCGCCTGCCGCAGCGACGTACAGCGCGAGAATCGGCAGCACGGCGCCGTTCATCGTCATCGAGACCGACACCTGCGAGAGGTCGATTCCGTCGAAGAGCTGACGCATGTCGAGGATGGAATCGATTGCGACACCGGCCATTCCGACGTCACCGGCAACGCGAGGATGATCGGAGTCGTAGCCGCGGTGTGTAGCGAGGTCGAAGGCGACCGAGAGGCCCTTCTGACCGGCCGCGAGGTTACGACGGTAGAACGCATTCGACTCCGCGGCAGTGGAGAATCCGGCGTACTGGCGAATGGTCCACGGCTGGTTCACGTACATGGTCGGGTACGGACCACGCAGGAACGGCGCTGCGCCCGGGAAGCTGTCGAGCGGGTAACCCGACTCGGCGGCGGCCGTGCGGTCCGCACCGGTGTACACCGGCTTGACGTCGATGCCTTCCGGGGTGGACCAGACAACCTGCTCGGCGGCGTAGTTGTTGGCGTTGGCGCCCTCTTCGATGAGCGCCTGGGCCTGCTCGACCGACGGCGGTGTGGGTGCCGGAGACTGCGGGTCCTCGAGTGGGACCTCGGCGAAACTGCCGATCACGTGCTTGACCTCTCGTGTCGTCACTTGGAGCTTCCCGTCTCGATGAAGTCGAGCAGTTCGGTCAGAGCCGACACTGCGTCGATGCGGGCGGTGAGGAATCCGTCCGGGCGAGAATCGCCGGTCGCGTCGGCGACTGCCTTCTCCGGTCCTGCGAGCAGCACCTTGGTGATGCCGGCGGCGCGAAGTTCGGCGACGGCCGCTGCGGCGCTCTCGCCGTAGCGCTTGTCCGTGCCGCACAGCACGGCGACGGTGGCACCGGAAGCCTTGACTGCAGCGGAGATGGCCTCGGCGCCCACCTCGAGCGGGCCGGGGTTGACTGCGTCGATACCACCCGAAGCGAGCAGGTTGGACGCAAACGTGGTGCGCACGTTGTGTTCTGCAACCGAGCCCAGCGGCGCGAGAAGCGCAGTGGGACGGGCGCCGCCGGCGGCGAGGAACGCGTCCGAACGGTCACGAAGCGCTTCGAATGCAGCTGCGTAGCGGGCGACGGACTGGCCGGGCTCGACGGCTTCGGCGGACAGCGGCGTTTCGCCGAGGTTCGGGAACTCGTTGACACCGGTGACCGTGGTCTTGCGGTGTGCGATGTCGGAGTCGCGCTTGGCCTTGGTAGCGGCGATGCGACCGGAGACGATTCCCGCTTCGAGTGCCGCCAGATATCCGCCGGCTGCTTCGATTTCCTGGAAGAACTCCCACGCGGTGGCGGCGATCTGCTGTGTCAGGTCCTCGACGTACCAAGACCCGGCCGACGGATCGAGGACACGGCCCAGGTGCGACTCCTCGAGCAGGAGCAGCTGTGTGTTGCGCGCGATGCGCGAGGAGAAGGACTTGCTGACGCCGAGAGTGCCGTCGGCCAGTGCGACGTCGAACGGAAGAACTGTCACTGCATCTGCTCCGCCGACGCCGGCGCCGAATGCGGCGAGGGTCGTGCGCAGCATGTTCACCCAGGGATCACGCTGAGCCATCATCGCGGCGGAGGTGACTGCGTGCTGCGGCGCTCCACCGAAATCGGAAGCTCCGCAGACCTGGGCGATGCGTGCCCATACGAGTCGTGCGGCGCGGAACTTCGCGATGGTCTGGAACTGATCGTCGGTTGCCGCGTAGCGGAAAGCCAACTGCGACAACGCAGCACCGATGGTCAGGCCGCTCTGGGCGGTGAGTGCACGGAGGTACTCGAGGCCGGCGGCGATTGCGGCTCCGAGTTCTTCGGCGTCGCCGGCACCCGCGTTGTGAAAGGCCGTGCCGTCCACGGTGATCGCGTGCACGGTTTCCGCACGAGCGGCGGCGAGGGCGGCCAACTCGACTGCGCCTGCAAGTTCGACGTCGGCTGCGCCGGAGAACGAACTGGTCAGCGGTGCTGCACCGAGGTGAACTCGGATACTGCTGCGATCGCTGACACCGTCGCCGGCTTCGCTGCGTGCATCGAGGAGTGAGAAGAGTGCTCGGGCTGCATCGTTTGTCGCTGCGCCTGCATCGAGCGTGAGCGGTGCGAGGTCGAGAAGCACGCCCTCGAGCGCAGCGGCGAGGTCGGTGACCGGAACGCCGTCGGCGCCCACCTTCAACCAGAGTGCGCTGACTCCGTTTTCGAGGGCGTCCAGGATGGCGCGATTGGTCTCGGCCGCCGAGGCGGTTCCGAATGCAGCGGAAACCAACCAACCGGCATTGACATCACGGTGAGCGTCGACGCCACGCACGTACGGAAACGTGCCCGGCAAGCTCTGCTCGGGACGCTCGTCGCGTGGGCTGTAGAGCGGTGCGACAGTGACACCGTCGTAGGTGACGGTTTCGAGCAGTTTCTGTGGCTCGGGGCCCAGTTCTGCCGCATCGACTCTGCGGGACTTGGCGAGCACACCGGCTACGGAGCGCTGCCACTCCGCGTACGCCTGCTCGACAGCCTCGGCTTCTGAAGCTAATGACACTGTGTCCGCTCCCTCTCATTTTTTGCGTGAGCGCTTTACCGATAATCGGATTTGTTCGTTAGTTCTGTGATGCTAACCCGCGGTTGAGCCCAGATATCGTGAGGATCACGTCATGTTCTTCACAGGGCTGTTCGTGGCCACTTTCCGACCGGCCGGGCGACGTGCGGATTCTGTCGTTCGTGCACGTGTAACCGGCCCTTACCTAGCGATTGTTCAGCATGTTTGCGGGTTACCCGCGAGTTCGTTTCACTGGCCGGGACTGCAGGTGAAGGCCGCTCCGAAAGCCTAGTGGTTTTCGTCACAGCGCCGTTTCATTGTCGCCTGGAGCACGTCGCTTTCCCGCCCCCGTGGCGATGTTCGACTCACGATTGCGGGTCGGCAGTCGGCCCGGTTCACCGTTCGCAGGTAGCCTTGTGACCTGTGATGGGACGCCTGCTGGACCGAAGATTGATCGCAATAGTCCTGGTAGTGCTCGCTTTGTTCCTCGCAGCCCTCCTCGCCCCACATCCCACGGTGTCCCAGGTGCGAGAGTGGGCGGACTCGGTTGGCCCGGCGTTTCCCCTCGTGTTCTTCCTGGTTCATTCGATAGTCACCGTCGCGCCGTTCCCGCGCACCGTCTTCACGCTCAGCGCGGGGGTTCTTTTCGGCTCGGTGACCGGCATCGCTCTTACCGTGGCGGCAACGACTGTGAGCGCCGTTCTGGCCCTCTACCTGGTCCGCGCCATCGGCCGCGACGTCGTGTGGCAACGGATTTCGAGTCCGACGATCCGACGGGTGGACGAGCGGATCGAAAAGCGGGGGTGGCTGGCCGTCGGCTCTCTGCGCTTGATCGCGTTTGTCCCCTTCTCGGTGGTGAACTACTGCTGCGGCATTTCGTCGATCCGGATCGTGCCCTACATCCTTGCCACCGTCGTCGGCATCTTGCCCGGCACTGTTGGGATTGTCGTTCTGGGCGATGCGCTCTCCGGCGAAGCCGATCCTCGTCTCCTGATTCTGTCCGGGATCTGCATTGCGATCGGCATCGCCGGTCTGGTGTTCGACGCTCGCCGTCAGCCTTCACCGGGCGAAACCATCGTTGACAACGGTCAACCCCAAGAGGTTGATTTGATTGAGTCAACCCAAAACGATTGACTATTGAAAGTCAACTATCTAGCATTGACTAATGTTTGTACTGACGGTGGATCAGCGAGGTAGCCGACGGGATGTCGACCGCGTCGGGGACATCATCGACGACATGGCCGATCGCAGGCTCCTGCGGCCGTTCGAGCGCACAGCGGGCGACGAGATTCAAGCGGTGACCGACGATCCGGCGCTACTCGTCCTCGTCGCACTCGAGCTGATTCGGCGCGAGCACTGGAGTGTCGGGATCGGGATCGGTCCCGTCGAGCAGCCTCTCCCACGGCAGACCCGGGCCGGACGCGGACCGGCATTCGAAGCTGCTCGGATCGCCGTCGAGCGAGCCAAGCGAGCTCCGGCCAGAATTGCCGTCGAACAGGCGCCGGCGGATAGCTCACGCGACGAACTCGCCGCAGATGTCGATGCCGCGTTCACCTTGCTCGGAACGATCGTCACGAGACAGACGAAGGACGGACGCGAAGCCATCGCCCTGATGGACAGCGGACTCACTCAGGTCAGCGCAGCGGCCCACCTCGGAATCACCAAACAGGCCATGTCCAAGCGACTCCTGACAGCCGGGTGGCACGCAGAACTCGCCGGGCGCAGACTCGCAGAACGACTTTTGGTCAGACTCCAGCCCTAGACTGCTCACGCTCGCACCGGTACAAACTCGTCGACACAGCAGGGGGCTCGAATACATGGTCGTTCTGGCGTTGATCGCGCTCGCCGTCGCCGCCGCGGCACCAGCAGTTGCAGCGGCACTGGGACCGCTCAGTCGTGGTCGACTCGAAGTCCCCGAATGGGCGTCGTCCGTGGTGGCTCTTCCGGCGCTGGGTGTTGCCGCACTGGCATCGACCCGAACGACCCCGGTCACCGGTTTCGCTCTCGGGGCGACGCTTGTCCTGTGCGTACTTGCCGCCGCCACGGCCGGTGCACCGTTGGTACTTGCCACCTTCAAGATCGCTCGTCGCCAACCGGACGGGAGCCCGGCACCGGACGCCGGACCTCTTCGCGGCGGACGTGTGATCGGCATCCTCGAACGGCTCGCGGTGGCGGCATCGATTCTCGCAACCTGGCCGGAAGGCATCGCGATCGTCTTGGCAGTCAAGGGGCTCGCGCGGTACCCGGAACTTCGCGAACCTCATGCGTCCGAGCAGTTCATCATGGGAACCTTCGTCAGTGTCCTCTGGGCGATCGCCGTATGCGGAACGGGACGGGCACTCATCACGTAGGTGATGAGTGCCCGTCCCGATCAACGTTCGCTACGAGAGGCGTCTACTGGCGCTGGCCACCCTCGGGCGGCTGCCCCTGGTACGGGTACTTCTGCTGGAAATCTTCACGCTCGGGCGGCAGCGGCAACTGACCCGGCCAAGGATTTTCGCCCTGCTGTGGCAACGCGGGATCTACGAATCCAGGCTGCTCGGGCGCACTCTCACGGCGGTGCCTGACCGCAGCTGCCGGGTCTTCGACCGGTGTGCGTGCAGCAACTTCAGCAGCGCGCACTGCTTCCGCGATAGCCGGATCGGATTTGGTCTCGAACCACTCCGCCACCTCGGCTGAATCGTCCTCAGGATTGGGAAGATTCTCTTCGGCGGCCGGCGGCTCGTACCGGAAAACGCCATCCTGCCCTTGCGCGCCAAGCGTTTTGGCAAATCCCTTCAGCGCGTCACCGAAGTCGCTGGGTACGAGCCACACCTTGTTCGCATCGCCTTGCGCCATCTGCGGCAACGTCTGAAGATACTGGTATGCAAGCAATTCCGGAGTCGGCTTACCGGACTTGATGGCAGCAAAAACCTTCTCGATGGCCTTGGCCTCGCCTTGAGCCTGCAAGTACTTGGCCGCGCGGTCACCTTGAGCGCGAAGGATCTGGGACTGGCGCTCACCCTCGGCGTTCAGGATCGAGGCCTGCTTGTTTCCCTCGGCAGAAAGAATCTGGCTCTGCTTGGCACCCTCGGCGGTCTTGATAGCGGATTCGCGGTGACCTTCAGCCGTCAGAATCATCGCGCGCTTCTCGCGGTCCGCCTTCATCTGCTTTTCCATCGACTCCTGGATCGAGGGCGGCGGATCGATGCTCTTGAGCTCGACGCGGGCCACTCGCAGGCCCCAGCGACCAGTCGCCTCGTCGAGGACACCACGAAGCTGACCGTTGATGGAATCACGCGAGGTAAGCGTCTCTTCGAGGGTCATTCCGCCGACGACGTTTCGCAGCGTGGTGGTTGCCAACTGCTCGACGGCAGCGATGTAGTTGCTGATCTCGTACACCGCAGCTTGCGGATTGGTGACCTGGAAGTACACCACCGTGTCGATGGACAGTGTCAGGTTGTCCTGGGTGATCACCGGCTGCGGTGGGAAGGAGACCACCCGCTCACGAAGATCCACCTTGGCGCGCACACGATCGGCGAACGGGATCAAGAACGTGAGCTGCCCGGACACCGTCTTCGAATACCTACCGAGCCGCTCGATCACCGCGGCTTCTGCCTGCGGTACCAGTGCTACCGACTTCGCGACCACCAAGATCACGAATAGCACCAACACACCGAGCACTATGAGTGCTGCCATTAAGGTCCCCTCCAGACGACTGCTGTTGCGCCGTTGATTTCCATCACCGTCACCTTGGTGCCCGGCGGGTACACCTCGGTGGTGTCGTACGGCCTGGCAGTCCACACCTCGCCGTCCAACTTGACCTGCCCGGAATGCTCGCCCACTTCTTCCAGAACCAGAGCGTGCTTACCTTCGAGTGCCTGTATTCCGGTCGGGGTCGGCGGCGGACTACCGAAGCGACGCAACATGATCGGTCGCACGCCCAGGACGAGGGCGGCGGAGAACACTCCGAACATGACGGCGTCGACCCACACCGGGAAGTCGGTGACAGCACTGACACCGGCAGTAGCGAGCGCCCCACCGGCGAGCATCAGCAGGAAGAAATCCCCCACCAGCGCTTCGGCCCCGGCGAGCACCAGTGCTCCGATCAGCCAAATAAGTGCAGCCACAACACCATCTAACCAGAATGTGTGACCCAGGCCGCCGCTACGTCAGTTCGGCTCGGTAACGAAATCGACAAGTTGTTCGACGGCACCGATCAAGGGAGCTTCCAGATCGCGGAAGCTCTCGACCGAGTTGTAGACCCGCCGCCAGCCCTCCTGAGGTGTCCCCCAGCCCAGTTCGCGGCAGATTCCCGTCTTCCAATCCTCGCCGCGTGGAATCTTCGGCCAGGAGGCGATTCCGACAGATTTGGGACGAACGGCCTCCCACACGTCGATGTACGGATGTCCGGTCACCAACACGTTCGGGCCGAGGCCCTGAGTCAGTTGGGTTTCCTTGGAACCGGTGACCAGGTGGTCGACGAGGACACCGACACGGCGGCCGGGGCCCGGCCCGAATTCGGCAAGCCGCTCCCCCAGATTGTCGAGCCCTTCGAGATGTTCGACGACAACACCTTCGACGCGAAGGTCATGGCCCCACACCCGCTCGACGAGGGCAGCATCGTGTACTCCCTCCACCCAGATCCGGCTGGGCAGTGCCGTGCGTGCACGTAAGCCTTCGACTCGGGTCGAACCCGAAGCCGACCGTGCGGGTTTGGTGGACACGGGCTTGGGGGCCGGGCGTACGAGGGTGACCGGTGAGCCGTCGATGAGGAAGGCCGCCTCGCGCATCGCGAACAACCGCGTCCGGGAACGACCGTCCTCGAGCCGCACGAAATCGCCGTCGTACGTGCGCTCGAAACCGACTACCGCACCGCAGAATCCCGTCGCCGCATCCTCGACGACAAGATCACGCTCGGCCGCCACTTCAGGCGTCACGCGCTTCTGTTTGCGGGTATGACCCGCAAAAATGTCACCGTATCCGTTGCCACCGCTCACGCCGGTTCACGCTAGGTCACAACGCCGGGGCCGCGCATGTCGCCACGCCGAACTAAACTTCACGGTCATGAGTTCTCCCAGCGCAACCCTCACCGTGTGGGCAGCGTCATGGCTCGCCGGCGACGCTGCGCCGGACGACGTCATCGACGCCCTTGCCGCGTGGGCACCGATGCACCTGATCGGCGCCGCCGATGCGGAAACCGCGGTCCGCCACGATCTCGAATGGCCGGGAGTCACGGCTTCCGGTGTGCCCACCCTGCTCAGAATCGCACGCTCGGAGGCTGCCGAGGTCCGCCTGGTCCTTCCTACGGCCGGTGATGTACGTGGTCTGCCCACCGGGACCGAGTTCGCGCGCGCTGCGATCGCAACGGGTGAAGGGTTACAGATCGGCGCCGTCGGCAAGCCGGGAGTCGGACTCGTGCCGTCGAAGGAAGGCCCGGACGTCCTGCGATGGACGGTCTTCTCCATTCCCACTGTGGCGGGCAGCGCCGAATCGATCGGACTCCGCGAAGCCGAATACGAACTGCGCCAAGCTGTTCGGGACGCAGCCGAGGTGCTCGGCGGGCTTCCGACCGTAGCCACCGGAATGCCTGGAAACGACGCTCGCACGCTGGTCGCCGAAGCCCTGCAGGCACAGGCCGGACATCGCTGGCCGTCGACACTGTCACCTCGGCATTTGCAGGTGATCGACACCGCCGACAACGTGGCAGCCATTCTCACCGTGGCTGCGTCGGTATCGACCAATCAGGCCCCGAGCGTGTCTACTGCGCAGAGGCGTGACGACCTGCTGCGACGACTGTGGGACGTTGTTCGCACTGCCCGTGTCGCGTCGGCGAACAGCGTGTCGATCAGAGCTTGAGCACGAAGTTCCGGCGTTTCTCGGCAAACCCGTTGCGGTCACCGAACATGTCGATCTTCATCTCTTCGAGCTCACGCTCCTCGTAGGGCTCCACCGGATCACGTTCCAGTCGAAGACGTTTGCACTCCAGCATCGATTCCAGCCGATCTCCTTCGAGCAAGTCGGTGGCGACCTCGCGCAACCACGCCTCGAACAGATCCGGCCGCCTGGGGCCGATCGCGTCGACAAGTCCGATGTCCAAGGCTCGACGGATGCCGATCGCACTGCACTCGGCCAGCAGACTGCGGGCCTGCTGCTCGCCGACCCGAGCCGGAAGTGTGTACGTGTGCAGTTCCGAGCCGAACAGGCCCATCGTGGCGTAATGAGGATTGAGAACCACACCGTCCCTGGCCACGACTACGTCGGCTCCAAGCGGGAGCATGACCCCGCCGGCACCGGCGTTGCCTGTGAATGCCGCCACCACAACCTGTTCCGTACAGGTGACGATCGCTTTCGCGATCTCGTTGATGGCTTTGATGTTGGCCCACGCTTCTCCGGCTTGATCCGACGCGGCCTCGATGACGTTGAGGTGGATACCGTTGCTGAATCTGTCGTAGTCACCCGTCAGGACAAGGATCTTGGTGTCCTGCGCGATCGCCCAGCGGAGCCTGGAGGTCAGTCGCGCGCATTGCTTCGTACTCATCGCACCGTTGTAGAAGCGGAACGAGAGATATCCGATTTCGCCGTCGCGGTGATAGTCGGTCTCGGGGTAACGACTCTCCCAGACCTGTGGAACGAACACGTCCGGACGTACGACCGCGGTCGACGGAAGTTTGACATTGCCGGCGCCGACGAGCCGCGCATGTCCGATCCAAACGGAGCCCGCACCGGTGGCAACACGTATTGCCTGGTGGAAGTACTCGACGATGGTGCCGGGCGCTGCATCGACGTGGGTATCGAGGTGAGCGTCGTAGACGTAGACCCGGTCGAGCCCCAACTGAACGGCGACGCCGGGAAACCCGTCGGCGGCGTTGACGGCGCGGACGATGCTCGACGCGTCTTGCTCCCAGCTGAAAACGCGATCGGCCTGTTTCATGCTGGGCCTCGATCGGGTCGAAGCCACGGGCCGCGCAACTAGGTCCGATGGGATCGCCTGGAAGTCAGGAGTCCGGAAATGTTCGACGACCTCCGTAATGCACTCCATCGCCGCGTCGGTGACTTCCTCGTTGTATACCGAGGATTTGGTTGCCCCGTTCCGGAGTTCGAACGTCCGCCAGGCCCACACCGGCCCGGCGTCGAGTTCCTCAGCGGCCTGCAATGCCGTAACACCCCAGATCGGTTCGCCATCCGTTATCGCCCAGTCCAGCGACGACGGCCCGCGATCTCCGGGCGGGCCGGGATGGATGATGATCGTTGTCCACCGCTGCCAAACAGATTCCGGGACATAGGCTTTCAAGAACGGGCAGATGACGAGGTCAAAATCTCCCGAAGAAGTCGCGGCCAGCACTGCGTCCGCGTCGGCGACGACGGCTGTACGGACTTGGTGTCCCGCCTCGCGAAGAACAAGACCGGCCCGCTGCGAGAGACCGTTGTCGGAGGTGACGAGAAGAAGCACGCTCAACGGTGGCGCGGAAGTCGTACGTGGGCGTGAGCGCCGGAACAGCGCCGCCGTCGCCGCTCGCAGACGGCCCCTGCCCGATACACCTTCACGTAGCTTCGCCGTTGCTCCATCGCTGGAAATAGCCACAGAAGTCGTGAGCGCGGCCGATTTGGGCATCGGTCGCACTTCGGGGGTCGAAACCATGAATTCCTGCTCGCATGCTCGGGTATCTGCAGCGCAGACCAGACTCCCCCCAGAGCAGGACCGACGCACCGATAGATTGATTGAGGTATTTAGGGACTTTATACCTACCGTCGGTTTGTTTCAATAGCTATTTTCAAGCAAACCGTTTGATCGATCAACCCACAGACTTGTGATTGATCGCGATATGGCGGTCGATGCGAATATGTTCATCCAGCGTCGGGTAGCGCAAACCGGTGTCCTGGCTGTACCCCTGACGGCGCAACCAATCCAGGACGTCGCCCCAGAACCAGATCCCCCCGGCAACCGAGTTGTACGGAATCGGGAAAGGCGTAGCCGCCTGCCGGACCCCTCGCACCCACTGCCCGACAGCTTGCCGCGTCACCCCCGCACGGTCGGCAATGTCCTGACGTGACACCAGATCGGGATGTGTCCGCTGGGGACGCACGCCTGCAGCCACCAACTGGTCCACCACGGTGATAGCCGTTGTCGCCGCTCGCATACCTTCCGAGGTGAGCGTCAGCAGCTGCAGCCCGCGTCGGTCCTCGACCCTTCCGCCCAAGCTCTCTTCGATCGCCTGCTCTTGCGAGACTGTCAGCATCTGAACGATGAATGTGAATTCGTAACGGTGATAGAGGTCTTCGGCCACGCAATGAACATAGCCGTAAGCTGCACTGTTTCCACATGGACACACCCGGGTCCCGCCCCCGCACGCACAATGGGCAGATGATCGACGTGGACGACAGCCAGTTCGAGGACATGGTCAAGCGGGCGCTCGACAGCCTGCCACCGAAATTGGGTGCGGAGATGGCCAATGTCGCAGTGACCGTTCAACTCGAAGGTGGACGACCGGGGCTACTCGGGCTGTATCAGGGCATCCCACTGACCAAGAGAACCACCACGTACGCCGGCGTCCTTCCCGATCGCATCACGATCTACCGCAGGGCCATCTGTGCGATCTGCAGCACCGAAGACGAGGTGATCGAGCAAGTTCGCCGAACCGTGATCCACGAAATCGGCCACCACTTCGGGATCGGAGATCCCCGGTTGCGTGAACTCGGATGGTGACAACCGACTCATCTACAAGTCGGAAATCAGCTAGAGGTTGATAATCGGCGAATTGTCATGTCAGCTGTACCAAGCCCGCAACAATTGAACACTTACAGGAGTTCGCATGGTCAATTTGATCCAGATCGCCCCGAAGAATGCCCCGACGTTCGCGATGAGCCGACAGAAGGCCGCAGAACTGCTGGGCATCTCGGTCGACAGCGTCGCGTTTCTCCTCAAGTCTCGCTATCTCCCGGATCTGGACGCCGGTCGGTTGATCAAGATGGCCAACCAGCCCTGGTTGTACTCGGACGGCGACTTTCCCGTCCTTCAGCAGGGCGCATCCGAACTTGCCCCCAAGAAGATGCTGCCCGCACGTAAGTACATCGGCGAGAGCGCAATTCACTCCGATGCCGAATGCGTGGAGGCCAACCAGGGGCAGTGGGCGGGATTCAACGTCGACCACGTTCTCGGCGCCCGCTTCCTGCCTGTGACGCTGCGCAAGTTTCCGGTGTCGGTGCTGCAGATCCATGACGTCAACGACGACGACGAAGAACGCGTCTCGTTTGTCGCGACCCTCGCCGGGCGAGTCCGCGAACTGGGCGCGCCCGAACTCAACTACATAGACCCGTCACTGAGCCCCGAGGATCGACAGATCGTCGAGACGCTCCTCACCTCGCGCAGCACGTCCACCGTTCCCGGGCCCTGCGGAAAGCTCAAGCATCCGAACACCTGAGCGCCGGACCGTCAGCGGGGACGCTGAACGGCCGCGCAGCAATTGAGCGCACACGAGAGACCGTTGGTGGTCGAGCCGAGCAGCGGCTCGACCCCCAGTCGCAGTGGCTGCTCGGCCTCGGCCAGTTCCCGAACGAGCGTGGGCACCAGCTGCGCGAAACGCTGATCGCGGCCGGGCGTTGCTGCCCGAACGAAATCCATCCCGAGTTCGGCTGCCTTGTCCTTGGCCTCGGTGTCCAGGTCCCACACCACTTCGAGGTGATCGGAGACGAAACCGACGGGGCATACGATCACGGCGCGAACATCCTTGGCGGACAACGTATCCAGGTGATCACAGATGTCGGGGTCCAGCCACGGAACCTGCGGCGGGCCTGATCGCGACTGCCACACCAGATCGAAATCCTCGACGCCGACGGCCTCGGCAACCAACTTCGCGGCCTCGGCGACCTGTCGACTGTAGAGGTTTCCGCCCTCTGCCGGCGGCCCTGCATTGCGGTCTGCGGCACTCGGTACCGAATGCGCGGTGAACACCAGGCGCGCAGTATCGCGAGTCGCTTCGGGTAACTCTGCGCGGGCCGCACGCACACCGTCGGCGAACGCGCCGACGACCAGCGGATGGTCGTAGTACTGGCGAAGTTTTGTCAGCGTCGGTGCGCCGTCACCGACCGCCTCACGGGCACGGGCGATGTCCTCGTGGTACTGCCGACATCCGGAGTAACCACCCCACGCCGACGTGGCGAACACGGCGGCGTTGCGGACACCGTCCTCGCGCATCTTGGCAACGGTGTCTTCGACCATCGGGTGCCAGTTGCGGTTGCCGAAGTACACGGGCAAATCCACGCCGGCTGCTGCCAGCTCACCTTCGACCCGTTCGATCAGGTCTCGGTTGAGCGCGTTGATGGGCGAAACTCCACCGAAATGCATGTAGTGCTCGACGACAGCGTCGAGCCGCTCCGGTGGCACTCCCCTACCGCGCGTGACGTTTTCGAGGAACGGCCGTACGTCTTCGGGTTTTTCGGGACCGCCGAACGACAAAACGAGAAGAGCATCGAACTGCATGTCCATACTTACGGTCATGAGTTCAATCTTGCGCGATGCCGTTCGGCGGGAGTCACCCGGGTACTCACCTGCGTAGTAGAAGGGGTGCTACTAGCCGACCATCGCGTGGAAGCCGCCGTCGACGTAGATGATCGACGCGGTCGTGCCGGGCAACCAATCCGAGAGAACGGTGCAGACCGTTTTGGCGACCGGCTCGCGATCGTCGACGTCCCAGCCGATGGGCGCAGCACCGTCCCATGCGGTGTTCAGCTTGTCCAACTCCGCGCCCGGACCGGTGCTGTCACCGGCAATGGCCTTGGCGGCCAAGGTCTTGATCGGGCCGGAGGACACCAGGTTCGAGCGGATGCCGCGGACGCCGACCTCTTTGGCCACGTACCGATTGACGGCCTCGAGGGTCGCCTTGGAGACACCCATCCAGTTGTAGAAGGGCATTGCGCGTGCCGGATCGAAGTCCATACCGACGATGGACGCGTTGTCGTTGAGCACCGGCAGCAAGGCCTTGGCCAGTGCGCTGTACGAGTAGGCGGACACCTCGAGTGCGACCGCCACGTCTTCCCACGGCGCGTCCATGAACGGGCTTCCCAGGCAGGAGCGGGGAGCGAAGCCGATCGAGTGGACGACGCCGTCGATACCCTCGGGAGCCAGCTCGCGCACACGCTCGGCGAGAGATGCGAGATCCTCCGAGCTCTGGACGTTGAGCGAGATTGCCGGCGGCACGGGCTGCGGCAGTCGCTGGGCGATGCGGTCGATGAGGCGCAGACGATCGAATCCGGTGATCAGTACCTTCGCGCCCTGCTCCTGCGCGACCTTGGCCACGTGGAACGCGATCGACGAATCGGTGATGATGCCGGTGACAAGAATGGTCTTACCCTCGAGCAAGCCGCCCATGAGATGTCCTCCTGATTTCAGACGTACGAGAAAGGTGTGTGTGCGAAAAGCGGGTCAGTGCCCCATGCCGAGTCCACCGTCGACGGGGATGACCGCACCCGAGACGTAGGCCGAATCGTCGGAGGCGAGGAAACTGACAACTGCTGCAACATCTTCCGGCTTTCCGGTCCGCTGCAACGGGATGAACTCGGTGGCCTTGTCCTTGACGTCGTCGCCCAGTGCTGCCGTCATGTCGGTCTCGATGAACCCTGGTGCGACGACGTTGGCGGTGATCGAACGTGAGCCGAGTTCCCTTGTCAGGGAACGAGCGATACCGACGATGCCTGCTTTGGACGCGGCGTAGTTGACCTGGCCGGCTTGTCCTGCCAGACCCACCACAGAGCCGAGGAAGATGAACCGTCCGAAACGCGCGCGCAGCATCGAACGGGTCGCACGCTTCGAGAGGCGGAACGTACCGGTGAGGTTCGCGTCGACGACGCTCGTGAACTGCTCTTCGCTCATTCGCATGATCAGTGTGTCGTCGGTGACGCCGGCATTGGCGACGATGACCTCGACCGGCCCCTGGTGCGCTTCGACCTCTTTGAATGCACGGTCGATCGACTCGGTGTCGGTGACGTCGCACACGACGCCGAACAACCCTTCGGGGACACCGGAACCGCGGTGCGTGACGGCTACCTTGTGGCCGTCTGCGGCGAGCCGCTGAGCGACGGCCAAGCCGATTCCGCGGTTACCGCCGGTGACGAGCACCGAGCGCGGTGTGGTGACGGTCCGTTCGGAAACCACTGTCGTGGGAGGGGTAGACATGGCGATCAACCTATCAATTCTCTGCGGGCCGCGTACCAGCGGTATTTGGACAATTCGGAACTGCTCTCGATCAGGGCAGACGCTGCCTGCGTACCAGGGCAATCGTCAGACCAGCGGTCGCGAACACGACGCCGAGAACCAACCACGGTCGACTCGCATCGCCTCGTGTCGTCTCGAAACCGATCTGCTCTTCGAGCGTGTCGTACACCTGGCGCAGTTCTTCGAGGCTCGATGCCGTGAAGAAACTTCCGCCGGAAAGGTTGGCGATCTCCTTCAATGACGCGTCGTCGACCGGGACGGGGATTCGGTCTCCTTCGATCTCGACTCGCCCGTATGTCGTTCCGAAGGAAATGGTCGAGATCGGAACGCCCTTGTCCTTGGCCTGACGGGCAGCGGTGAATCCGCCCCGCGGATCGTCCGAGTTCTCGGGAACGGTCTGCTTACCGTCGGACAGCAACACGATGCGCGCCGGTGGCGCCTGATCGCTGCCGCCGAGAACAGCCGACAGCGTGTCGATCGACTGCAACGAGGTGAAGATCGCTTCGCCCGTCGCCGTTCGCTCACTGAGCTTGAGGTTGTCGATGGCGACCTTCGTCGCGTCACGATTCGTGGTGGGCGACACCAGAACCGAAGCCGTTCCGGCAAATGCGACCAACCCGAGGTTGATGCCGGGAGTCAGACCGTCGGCGAACGACTTCGCAGCTTCCTGCGCTGCTGCCAATCGCGTCGGCTCGACGTCGGTGGCCTGCATCGACAGCGACACGTCGATCACGAGGATCACCGTGGCGCGGTTTCGCGGGACCTTCTTGTCTGCCGTCGGACCGGCAAGGGCGACGGTGAAGAACACCAATGCGATGACCATCAGAATCGCCGGAATATGACGCCACCGCCCGGGCCGCGAAGGCGCGACCTTCTCCAACAGTGCGAAGTTCGTGAACCGAAGTGTGTGCTTGGCTCGCTGCTTCTGCACGAGTACGTAACCGACCACCAACGCGGCGATGACAGCGAGGAACAGCAGCCACCACGGTGCGGTGAATTGAGAAAGACTCACGAACGAACGCCCCCAGTTCCGGCGCCGGCACCATAACTGTGTCGGCGTGCCGAGATGAATCTCACGACGTCGGCGATCCAGTCCCGATCGGTGTGCAGGGACATGAGCGGTGCGCCGCAACGACGTAGAGCTTGCCTGACCTCGACGCGGTGCTCGGCGGCGACTCTGGCGAAGTCGGCGCGCAATTGCGGCGTCGTGGTGAATTCTCTGGTCCGGCCGGACTCGGGATCGTGGAGCACCACGTCGCCCACGTCGGGCAGTTCGAGGTCTCGCGGATCGACCACTTCGACACCGAGCACGTCGTGCCGTCCTGAAATGGCGCGCAGCGAGCGTTCCCAGTCGATCGGTCCGAGGAAGTCACTGATGACCACCGCCAGTCCGCGCCGACGCTGTGGGCGTCTGAGCGCTTCGATCGCGCCGACCAGATCACCGCGTACCCCGTCCGGCGCGTGCGGAGTCGTCGCGATCTTGCGGAGCATCGCCTGTGCGTGAATTCGCCCACCGCGGGCCGGAATTCGAGTTGTCTGTGCGCCGGTCGAGATGATGGCGCCGACGCGGTTACCGCCCGAACTGGTCAGGTGAGTGATCGCCGCGGCTGCGGCGACGACCAGGTCGCGCTTCTCGCATCCGGCGGTCCCGAAGTCGAGACTTGCGGACAAGTCGATGACGAGCCACGTCTCGAGCTCACGATCTGCGACCGACTGACGCACGTGTGGGTGCGTCGTCCGTGCGGTGACGGACCAGTCCATCTGCCGCACGTCGTCGCCCGGCTGGTACTCGCGGGCATCTCCCGGCTCCGAACCCGGACCGGGAATCAGGCCGAGATGATCGCCGTGCAGCACACCGTCCAGGCGGCGGCGAACCGTCAGCTCGAGGGTGCGCAGCGCAGCGGTGAGTTTCGGGTCGCTGAGCTCGCCGGATCGGAACGACGGCGGAGAACCGGTGGATCCGGCGGGTGTCGCCTGGCCACCGTCGCGGCCTTCGGTCACTGCGGGCGACTCATCGTCTCAGCGGTCGCGATCGGCGCGCCGTTGCCCTGCGGATTAGCTGTGCCCTGTGGGTTAGCTGTGCCCGGTGCGTTGAACTGCGGTGCTTGTGGTGCGCCCTGCTGGGGCGGACCGGGAACGGTGGGGACCGGCCGCGCGGCGATCTGCGGCAGTCCGACGGTCTGCAGCACCCGGGCGATGACGGCGTCGGGAGTCACCTCGTCGGCCATGGCGTCGTAGGAAAGAACGAGACGGTGACGCAACACGTCCGGGATCACCTCGATGACGTCCTGCGGCACTACGTAGTCGCGCCCGCGGACGAGAGCGAGGGCCCGCGACGCGGCGATGATGCCGAGCGTCGCGCGGGGTGAGGCGCCGTACGCGATCCAGCCTGCGACGTCCTCGAGTCCGACTTCACGCGGAGTACGCGTAGCGGCGATGACCCGGACAACGTAATCGACGAGCGCGTGGTGAACGAAGACGTTGCTGGCGACGCGTTGGAGCCTGACCAACTCCTCCGGACCGAGGATCTGGTGCGGCTCCGGCGCTGCCACGCCCATCCGGTAGACGATTTCGCGTTCTTCCTCCACTGTCGGGTAATCGACGAGGATCTTGAACAGGAAGCGGTCGCGCTGCGCTTCGGGGAGCGGGTAGACGCCCTCGTTCTCGATGGGGTTCTGCGTCGCCATCACCAGGAACGGATCGGGCATGTGGTACCGCTTGCCACCGATCGAGACGTGGCGTTCTGCCATCACCTCGAGGAGCGCGGACTGCACCTTGGCCGGGGCACGGTTGATCTCGTCGGCCAACACGAAGTTGGCGACGACGGGGCCGAGTTCGGTGTCGAACTCCTCGCGGCCCTGACGGTAGATGCGCGTGCCGATCAGGTCGGTGGGCACCAGGTCCGGGGTGAACTGGACGCGGGAGAACGAACCGCCGACGACCTTCGCGAAAGTCTCGACGGCCAGCGTCTTGGCGACACCGGGTACGCCTTCGAGGAGGACGTGCCCCTTGGCGAGAAGTCCGACGAGAATGCGCTCGACAAGCCGGTCCTGCCCGACGATGACTCGCTTGACCTCGTAAATCGCTCGTTCCAAGGTCTGAACGTCGGCTGCCAGGGAAGGTGCTGCTCCGTCCGCACTTCCACTCGCCTTGCTTACGTCGACCGTTCCGACCGAATCTTCACGTGAGGTCACCAAGAATCCATCGCTTTCACCTAGAAAAGTACCGACAGTAACGTGTTCCCCGTCAACTATTCCAGGTAGTTGCGCTCGATGCCGTAACACCACGTCGGGAACTTGATACTTCCCTGACAATGCGGGTGTCAGCGGCATTTCCTCTGACGGTCAGGACACCAGTCGGACGGCGTACGGCGTCATTCCGCCCCACCGAACCGGTGAGACCATGACACTCGAACCGGATTGTGGTGCCTCGAGCATCTGACCGTTACCGAGGTAGAGCGCCACGTGTTGGCTGGCGTTGGGGCCGTAGAAGATCATGTCGCCGCGCTTCATCTCCGAAGACGGAACCTGAGTGCCTGCGGTGTACTGGTAGCCGGTGTAGTGCGGCAGCGAGATCCCGATGCCGGCAAAGGCATAAATCATCAAGCCGGAGCAGTCGAACCCGACCTTGTTGAAGTCGCCGTAACTGTCAGCGACGCCGCCGTCACGGATGCCTCGCGTCGGTCCGTTCTCGTCGCCGCCGCCCCAGGCATACTGCACGCCTAGCTGAGACATTCCGCGGTCGATGACGGATTCGATTGCAGCGCTTCCGGTAACGGAAGGCTTCGGAGTGGTGGGTTTCGGCGTCGTCGGCTTCGGGGTGGTGGGCTTGGGCGTCGTGACCGTTTCCTCGTCGGTGCCGGTCTCTTCGTCCGTGCCTGTTTCCTCGTCCGTCCCTGTTTCTTCGTCAGTCCAGGTGTCGTCGTCGTCCGGGATGACGGTCGGAGTCGGGTCTTCGACCGCGGTGTGCGGACGCTGGGCCGCTGCCAGTGCGGCAGCTCGATCCTTGGCTGCCTGGTCGGCTGCGGCACGGGCGGCGGCCTGAGCGGCCGCTTCCTTGGCCGCGGCTTCGAGAGCCTTCTGATGAGCTTCCTCGGCACGGCGCTGTTCGTCCCAGGTCGCGTATGCCTGGCGTTGACCCTGCAAGCCGGCGACGGCGTTGCGGGCGGCGTCGAGCTGAGCCTGGGCAGAGTTGCGCTCGGCTTCGATCGCGGCCTTCTTGGCTACCTGCTGATCGAGAGCGTTGCGCGCGATCTGAATCGCCTGCTCCGCCAGATCCTTCAGCTGCGCGGCGACCTCGGCGGCGGCATCGGCCTGCTGCTTGGCCTGGCGGGTCGCGGAATCCTTGTTCGCCTGCTCGGTACGTGCTCGCTGGAGACCGTCGAGCACTGCACTCTGCGTATTGGCGAGAAGCTTGAGGACCTGCGCGCGGTCGAGAACGTCGCCAGGACCCTTGGCGTCGAGGAACGACGAGATCGACGCAGTATTGGTGCCCTTGACGTAGCTCGAGCGTGCGTACTTGTCGAAGTCCGTCTGAGCGACCTCGATCTGCGCCGACGCGTCCTTCAGAGCTTGTTTCGTGACTCCGACGGCCTGCGCTGCGGAGTCTGCGGCGCCGCGAGCGTTCTGCAGATCCACGAGAGTCTTGTTGACGTCTTCACGCTTGATCGCAACTTCGTTGTCGAGTGCCGACAACTGTTCGTTTGCCGATGCGACTTGATTGATGAGCGCGCTGACGGTGCCGACGCTCGACGAGACCTGCGAATCTGCCGCGGCGATATCCGAGTCACTCGGATTCGGCGGCGGTGGCGGTACGGCCGAGGACATGGCCGGCGTCCCGACGATCAGGGATCCGACGACGCCGAATCCGATGACCAGTTGCGCCAGGCGCATCGATTTACGGGAAGGACCACGACGGGACTCGCCGCCACGTGTTACTTGCCTCACAAATAACTCTCCCTCGCGTGTAACGCCACGGCCCGCTGGGTCGCCGATCCGTGCGGGGAGGGAATGCGCAGACCAAGCACCGGTCGGCCACAGCCCGAGAGCTGCTCGTCGACCTGGACGTGCCGTACGAACGCCACCGTCGACACCTCGAGAACGAGGCAACCGACAAGTACGCGTCGAACAACATCAGCCTGTCTGCGACACTTCTTCCCCAAAAAGTGCCAGTTGTACCGTACGACACTCAAGCGCTCTTTGGAAACTTTAGCCACAAATAACACAAACGGTATTTGAGCTGGTCGAATGGCATGCAGGCACCAAAAAGGGCAGGTACTCACCGCAAACAGCGGTGAGTACCTGTTTTCGACGAGTTACTGAAAATCTCGCAAGAGGACCAAGGTCAGACGGAATCGGCCCGGTGGTCGGATGGTGCTGGTGTTTCCGAAGTCGAGGCGATATGTCTGGTTTGCGCGTTTTCTGGCTCTCGCCGCCACTTGACGGCAAAGGTAATTCCGGCAATAACCGCCACCACTGCGATGACAAGGACCGTGTAAAGCGTCCACGGCGGACCTGGCGCCACGATCTCGTGCGAGAAGCGGTCCGCGGTCACGCTTGCGCTTTCGCCGAAAGATCGGTCCTGTGCAGTTTCGAGCTGCACTCGACTGATCGAATCGCTGTAGCTACCCATCCAGTCAGGGCTCAGAACGAGAACCGTTCCGCCTTCTGTTTTGCCGACCGTCGTGGCCAGGTCTCGAAGATCGGACGGCCGGCCCGGATTTGCGTCGACTACTACGACGCTCAAGTCGACACCACGTTCACGAGCGTCGGTCACCACCGCGGTCAGCCCCGCAACATCATCCGCGGGGGCGGAGACGCCGTCCGTCGAAATGTCCGCGAGCACGTCGTCGAGATCGACGTCCGACGGAACAGCGACGTGCAACGGGGACTTCACGTGCACAGGCGCAAAAGCGTGATTTGTAGGAGCAGACATCTCTCATCCGGGTGCTGTTCGGATTCCGTCCACCGCTGAGATGCGGGGAGTTCTTCCGAGGTCGTTTTTCGGCGGCCGACCCGCGACGGGCCTGCATGCACCCTACTTCAGGTCGACTGCCACCAGGCGTCACACACAACCGCCGCGCGTGCCGCCCGAGCGGTAGCTGTGGGTGCGGTCACCCAGCCAAGCCTGCGTTGCGCAGGCCCGCAGTCTGCATGAAGATTGTTTCGGTCAACTTGCCCTGAATTCTCACAGGACAAGCGTACTGTTAGACTTGGACCAAGAGGTACCACCGGTCAGGACAGGTTCTACTGCAGCTCCGATGTTCGGACAGTTCTCACGCGAACTGTGCGATTGGCGTGAGCTACGGAGGATCTTCCCGGCCGAAGTACCTCGCTTCAGCTGCCGACACAGCCCCGTCGGTAGCGACCCTCATAGACGAGTGGAGCAGACGTGAGCACCAGTATCGATTCATTCGGAGCCAAGGGAACCCTCGAGGTCGGTGAGAACTCTTACGAGATCTTCCGCCTCTCGGCCGTCCCCGGCACCGAGAAATTGCCCTATTCCTTGAAGGTTCTCGCCGAGAACCTTCTCCGCACCGAAGACGGCGCCAACATCACCGCGGATCACATCCGCGCGATCGCAAGCTGGGATCCCTCAGCCGAGCCGAGCATCGAAATCCAGTTCACGCCTGCCCGCGTGATCATGCAGGACTTCACCGGCGTTCCTTGCATCGTCGACCTCGCCACCATGCGTGAGGCCGTCACCACCCTCGGCGGCGACCCGAACAAGGTCAACCCGCTCTCCCCCGCCGACATGGTCATCGACCACTCGGTCATCCTCGACGTCTTCGGCCAGGCCGACGCACTCGAGCGCAACGTCGACCTCGAATACGAGCGCAACGGCGAGCGTTACCAGTTCCTCCGTTGGGGCCAGGGCGCATTCGACGACTTCAAGGTCGTCCCCCCGGGAATGGGCATCGTTCACCAGGTCAACATCGAGTACCTGGCACCCACCGTCATGTCGCGTAACGGACAGGCATACCCCGACACCTGTGTCGGCACCGACTCGCACACCACGATGGTCAACGGCCTCGGCGTGCTCGGCTGGGGCGTCGGCGGCATCGAGGCCGAGGCAGCAATGCTCGGCCAGCCCGTCTCCATGCTGATCCCCCGCGTCGTCGGCTTCAAGCTCTCCGGTGAGATCAAGCCCGGCGTCACCGCAACCGACGTCGTGCTCACCGCCACCGAGATGCTCCGTAAGCACGGCGTCGTCGGCAAGTTCGTCGAGTTCTACGGCAACGGTGTTGCCGAGGTTCCGCTCGCGAACCGCGCGACGCTGGGCAACATGAGCCCCGAATTCGGTTCCACCGCAGCGATCTTCCCGATCGACGCCGAGACCATCGAATACCTGCGCCTCACCGGCCGCAGCGACGAGCAGCTCGCTCTCGTCGAGGCGTACGCCAAGGAACAGGGCCTGTGGCACAACCCCGACAAGGAACCCGTCTTCTCGGAGTACATCGAGCTGGATCTGGGAAGCGTTGTTCCCTCGATCGCCGGCCCGAAGCGCCCGCAGGACCGAATCCTGTTGTCGGAGTCCAAGACTGCGTTCCGCAAGGACATCCACAACTACGTGGAAGAGAACCACCCGACCGAGCACACCCAGCTCGACGAGGCCGTCGAAGAGTCCTTCCCGGCTTCCGATCCCGCGGTTCTGTCGTTTGCCGACGACGGAGCGGTCGACGTTCTCTCTGCTGCCAACGGTGCAGAAGGCCGTCCGAGCAAGCCGGTCGTCGTCAAGTCCGACGCCGGTGAGTTCGTTCTCGACCACGGCGCCGTCGTCGTTGCAGGTATCACCTCCTGCACCAACACGTCCAACCCGTCGGTCATGCTCGGCGCTGCACTGCTCGCACGCAACGCCGTCGAAAAGGGCCTCGCCACCAAGCCGTGGGTCAAGACCAACATGGCTCCCGGTTCGCAGGTCGTCACCGACTACTACGAGAAGGCCGGCCTGTGGCCGTACCTCGAGAAGCTCGGTTACTACCTCGGTGGTTACGGCTGCACCACGTGCATCGGTAACACCGGACCGCTGCCCGAGGCAGTCTCGAAGGCGATCAACGACAACGACCTCTCGGTCACCGCGGTGCTCTCGGGTAACCGTAACTTCGAGGGACGTATCTCCCCCGACGTCAAGATGAACTACCTGGCTTCCCCGCCGCTCGTGATTGCCTACGGCCTCGCCGGAACCATGGACTTCGACTTCGAGACCGATTCGCTCGGTAACGACACCGACGGAAACCCCGTCTACCTCAAGGACATCTGGCCGTCCACGCAGGAAATCGAAGAGACCATCAAGTCCTCGATCGACCAGGACATGTTCCGCAAGTCGTACGCAACCATCTTTGCGGGCGACAGCCGCTGGCAGAACCTCGAAACCCCGAAGGGTGACACCTTCGAGTGGGACGAGAACTCCACCTACGTGCGGAAGCCACCTTACTTCGACGGCATGACGATGGATCCGGCTCCGGTCAAGGACATCAAGGGCGCTCGCGTCCTCGCACTGCTCGGCGACTCGGTCACCACCGACCACATCAGCCCGGCAGGTCCGATCAAGGTCGGTACCCCCGCTGCGCAGTACCTCGACTCCCATGGCGTCGAGCGTGCGGATTACAACTCGCTCGGCTCGCGTCGCGGTAACCACGAGGTCATGATTCGCGGAACGTTCGCGAACATCCGTCTGCGCAACCAGCTCCTCGACGACGTCTCGGGTGGTTACACCCGCGACTTCACGCAGGAAGGCGCACCGCAGGCATTCATCTACGACGCGTCGCAGAACTACCAGGCAGCCGGCATCCCGCTGGTCGTCCTGGGCGGCAAGGAGTACGGCTCCGGATCCTCGCGTGACTGGGCAGCCAAGGGCACGAGCCTGCTCGGCGTCAAGGCCGTCATCACCGAGTCGTTCGAGCGCATCCACCGCTCCAACCTGATCGGCATGGGCGTTGTCCCGCTGCAGTTCCCGGTCGGCGAGTCCGCAGGTTCGCTCAAGCTCGACGGCACCGAGACCTTCGACATCGAAGGTGTCGAGAAGCTCAACGAGGGCGTCACCCCGAAGACCATGAAGGTCACGGCGACGCGCGAGAACGGCGAGAAGGTCGTGTTCGACGCAGTCGTACGCATCGATACCCCCGGCGAAGCGGATTACTACCGCAACGGCGGCATCCTGCAGTACGTGCTTCGCAACATGATCCGCGGCTAGTAGGCACTACGTGCCTGTGAGCACTTTCGGCCCCTGACGGGTCACAAAGCGCTCACGACCACTTTCGCCGGAAGGCGAACCAGGTTTCATCGGTGGTCGTGAGCGCTTTGTGCACTGAGTCGACATTCAGCGCCTACGGCCGAAAGTGTTCACAGGCAACCCGACAAAGGAGGGATGCCCGTGCCCAAGGTCAGTGAAGACCATCTCGCGGCACGGCGCAGTCAGATCCTTGACGGCGCCCGCCGCTGCTTTGCGGAATACGGCTACGACGGCGCCACAGTTCGCCGTCTCGAAGAAGTCACCGGTTTGTCCCGCGGAGCGATCTTCCATCACTTCAAGGACAAGGACGGCCTGTTCCTCGCTCTCGCAAGCGAGGATGCGAGCCGGATGGCAGATGTCGTCGCCGAAGAGGGCCTCGTCCAGGTCATGCGGGACATGCTCGCGCAGCCCGACCAATTCGATTGGCTGGGAACGCGACTGGAGATAGCGCGTCGACTGCGCAACGACGCCGATTTCCGCGAGAAGTGGTCACAGCGCTCCGTAGAACTGACGGAAGCGACCAGTGCGCGTCTCGCCAGACAGAAATCGGCAGGCAGACTCCGTGACGACGTCCCCACCGAAATTCTGATCGGATACCTGGATCTGGTGATGGACGGCCTGGTCGCGAGAATCGCCTCCGGCCACGGCGTCGACAACCTGTCAGCGGTTCTCGATCTGGTCGAGGAATCGGTGCGGCGGAGAGATTGAGGGGCTTCGCCCCTGTGCGCCTTTTTGGTAGTTCCCACTACCAAAAAGGCGCACAGGGGGTTAGGCGAGCTGGATCAGCTCGAGGTACTCCTGCGACCAGTGGTCCTCGTTGCCGTCGGGCAGGAGGATGACTCGCTCAGGGTTGAGGGCCTCGGCAGCACCCGGATCGTGGGTGACCAGGACGACGGCACCGGTGTAGCTGCGGAGCGCATCGAGCACCTGCTCGCGCGAGATCGGGTCCAGGTTGTTGGTGGGCTCGTCGAGAAGCAGAACGTTGGCAGCCGAAGACACCAGACCGGCCAGAGCCAAACGCGTCTTCTCACCACCCGAGAGCGTTCCGGCCGGCTGTTCGAGCTGCGGGCCGGTGAACATGAAGGCACCGAGCAGCGAACGCAGTTCCTGCTCCCCTGTGTCCGGCGCGGCGTGGCGGATGTTCTCCCACACGGACGCGTCGTCGTCGAGGGTGTCGTGCTCCTGAGCGAAGTAGCCGACCTTGAGTCCGTGACCGGCGATCAGCTCACCAGCGTCCGCCTTCTCCGCGCCCGCGAGGATGCGGAGCAGCGTGGTCTTACCTGCACCGTTCAGTCCGAGGATAACCACACGAGACCCACGATCGATCGCGAGATCGACCCCGGTGAAGATCTCGAGCGAGCCGTACACCTTGGTGAGGTTCTTGCCCATCAGCGGAGTCTTGCCACAAGCGGCGGGTTCGGGGAAACGAATCCGCGCAACCTTGTCCGAGACACGTTCGGCATCGAGGTTCGCCATCAACTTGTCGGCTCGCTTGGCCATGTTCTGAGCCGCGACGGCCTTGGTTGCCTTTGCGCCCATCTTGGCGGCCTGAATCCGCAGCGCACCGGCCTTCTTCTCGGCATTGGCGCGCTCACGGCGACGACGCTGCTCGTCCGTGGCACGAGCGTCGAGGTACTTCTTCCAGTTCATGTTGTAGACGTCGGCCTCACCGCGGACGGCATCGAGGAACCACACGCGGTTGACGACGTCGTTGAGCAGGTCGACGTCGTGGCTGATGACCACCAGTCCACCCTCGTGGTTCTGGAGGAAGCCACGCAGCCAGGTGATGGAGTCGGCGTCGAGGTGGTTGGTGGGCTCGTCGAGCAGCAGAGTCGTGTCCGAGCGGGCACCGCTGCCGTCGGAGGCGGCGAAGAGGATGCGCGCCAATTCGACGCGACGACGCTGACCGCCGGACAGCGTGCTGAGCGGCTGCCCGAGAATACGGTCTTCGAGACCGAGGCTGCTGGTGATGCGTGCAGCTTCACTCTCGGCTTCGTATCCGCCGAGGGCCGAGAACCGATCCTCGAGCTGACCGTACTTCTTGACCGCGCGGTCCTGCGATTCCTGATCGAGCACCTCGCCCATCAGAATCTGCTGCTTCTCCATCTCGCGGAGCATCGTGTCGAGGCCACGTGCGGAGAGAACCCGGTCCTTGGCGAGGACGCTCAGGTCGCCCTCTTTGGGGTCCTGCGGGAGGTATCCGAGTTCACCGGTACGTACGACGCTTCCGGCATATGCCTCACCTTCGCCGGCGAGGATGCGCAGTGTGGTCGTCTTTCCGGCTCCGTTACGTCCGACGAGTCCGATCCGGTCGCCCGGCTGGATGCGCAACGAAGGCCCGGGAGCCGTGAGAAGGGTGCGGACACCGGCACGAACTTCGAGGTCAGTGGCGGTAATCAAGCAAACTCCTCAGGAAAAACGACGAATACGGGTAAACAATGCCTGACTACAGACACAAGAACTATCGATTTTACCGTGACCTGACGGTCGTTCCGACCAGCAGCGTGTGAGTCCGCTAACGTTCGGGACATGACTAGCGAAAACAGCACTCGTCCTCGCGACCTCGAAGGCCGTGCCGCCATCGTCACCGGCGCAAGTCGCGGAATCGGCAAAGCTGTCGCCGCCGGACTCCTCGCTCGCGGTGCCGACGTCTTGATCACAGCCCGCAAGCCGGAGCCCCTCGAGGCCGCCGCATCCGAGCTGTCCGCTCTGGGGCACGGCGGAAAGATCGTCGCATTCGCGGGCAACGCAGCCGATGCCGAAGCCCGCTCCGGTGCCGTCGACCGCGCCGTGTCCGAATTCGGTTCACTCGACATTCTGGTCAACAACACCGGAATCAACCCCGTCTTCGGTTCGCTCATGGAAGCGGACCTCGACGCCGTGCGCAAGATCTTCGACGTGAATGTGGTTGCCGCCCTCGGTTACGTCCAGCAAGCACATCGGGCATGGATGGGCGAACACGGTGGAGCCGTCGTGAACCTGGCAAGTGTGGCCGGGATCCGGTCGACGGGCGTCATCGCGGCGTACGGCGCGTCGAAGGCTGCGCTCATCCGCCTGACGGAAGAACTGGCCTGGCAACTGGGACCGAGGATTCGTGTCAACGCCGTAGCTCCCGGGATCGTCAAGACGCAGTTCGCGGCAGCCCTGGTCGCTGCCGGCGAGGACAAGGCGTCGGCGGGCTACCCGATGAAGCGGCTCGGCACCCCCGAGGACGTTGCCGGTCTGGTCGGCTTCCTCGTCTCCGACGCGGCGGCGTGGATCACGGGCGAAACGGTCCGGGTCGACGGCGGTCTGCTCGCAACGGGATCGATGTAGTGCGCCGGTCGTGAGCACAGACAACTCTTCCGCCGACGTGGTGATCGTCGGTGGCGGCCCGGCCGGGCGGGCACTCGCCACCCGCTGTATCGCCCGGCAACTCACCGTCGTCGTTGTCGATCCGCATCCCCATCGGGTGTGGACGCCGACCTATTCGGCGTGGGCTGACGAGCTGCCGTCGTGGCTGCCCGTCGATGTGATCGCAAGCCGGATCGAACGCCCGAGCGTGTGGACCCGCAGACAGAAAACGCTTGATCGCACCTATTGCGTATTGAATACATCTTTCCTGCAATCATTTCTCTCGGGCACATCCGTACAGTTCAGAGCCTTGTGTGCTCAAACACTGTCCCCTACCGCAGTCCTGTGCGTGGACGGATCGCAGCTGAGGGGATCCGTCGTCATCGACGCCCGAGGCACCGATCTGACGGTGACAACCGCCCAGCAGTCCGCCTTCGGAGTGATCGTCGACCGCGCTCTGGCCGATCCGATTCTTGGTGGTGGCGAAGCCTGGTTCATGGACTGGCGAACAGACAACGGCGCCTCCGACGCCGACGCCCCGTCGTTCCTCTATGCGGTCCCACTCGATGAAGAGCGAGTTCTCCTCGAGGAGACCTGCCTCGTCGGCCGGCCGGCGTTGGGGCTCCGCGAACTCGAAGCGCGTCTGCGCACCCGACTTCACAATCGGGGCTGCGAAGTCCCCGACGACGCACCGGTCGAGCGAGTCCGTTTTGCGGTCGAAGGCCCGAAGGAGTCGTTCCCCGACGGTGTCCTCCGGTTCGGCGGGCGAGGCGGTCTGATGCATCCGGGAACCGGATACAGCGTTGCCTCGTCACTCGCCGAGGCAGACGCTGTCGCCAAAGCAATCGCCGACGGTGGAGATCCCAACGCGGCGCTCTGGCCGCGGTCGGCCAAGGCGGTCTCTGCCCTTCGCCGCGTTGGCCTGAACGCACTTCTCACCCTCGACTCGGGAGAGGTCGCGACATTCTTCGACACGTTCTTCGATCTACCGGTCGAGGCTCAGCGGTCCTACCTGTCCGATCGGCGGGACGCGTCCGCGACGGCGAAGGTGATGGCAACCCTGTTCCGATCGTCACCGTGGCACGTCCGAAAGACGTTGATGCGCGCGCCGTTTCTGAGGTGAGCACTCTGGACCGACTACTGCGCTCCCATCGAGCCGGCGATCATCGGCCACGAATTGTGAAGGTCGTCCTGCCAGTAACCCCACGAGTGGGTTCCGGTCGGCTTGAAGTCGAAGGTCGCGGGGATGCCCAGGGCATTGAGTCGGTCCGCCAAGCCATGTGTGCACCCGTTTACCGCGGATTCGATGATGCCTCCGACGATGATCTGATTCAGGAGCGCACCGGGATTTCCGTTCACATCTGGTGCCTGAAGGTTGTCGTGCGGACCGGGCAGCCCGGATCCGGTGGAGACGTACAGTGCGGTCCCCCGCAACTTCTCCGCGTTCACGACCGGATCGTTCTCGCGCCACCCCGGACCGTCGAACGGTCCCCACATGTTTGTCGGATCAGCGCCACCCCGCGCGCCGACCACCAACCGCACATAGTCCTGACCCGGCTGGGTGGAAGTCTCCGCGCACCCGCTGTAGGCCCCGACACTCCGATAAAGCCCTGGTGCCGAGATCGCGAGATTGAGTACCGACGTCGCCGTCATCGAAATCGCCGCGATGGAATTGACCCCGTTGGTACCGAACTGCGCATCGATGACGGGCGGCAGTTCGCGAGTGAGGAACGTCTGCCACTTGTTGCGCCCGAGTACGGGATCGTCTTTCTGCCAGTCGGTGTAGTAGCTGAACGCTCCTTCCAGCGGCGTCACGACGTTGACGTTCTTGTCGGCGAAGAAATCCAGGACATCGGTCCGTCCTTCCCACGTTGCACTGTCCTCGCCACCACCGGCGCCGTTGAGCAGATACAACGTGGGCCGTGGGGCGCTCGTGTCGGCGGGGAGGATCACCTCGAGTGGAATGTCGCGGCCCATCGCATCGGAGTGGACGCTGATGGTTACGGTGCGTGCCGGATCTGCGTTCGCGGGCAAAGGCGCAAACAGCAGTGGAACCAGTGAAATCGCCAGCGCCGCGGTGACGCGTCGACGGTAGGTTCGGATTCTCATCGGAGCGTCCCCCCAGGTGTGCGAGTCGGGTTCTCGAAGCGGATACCCGCTCGATACGCCCCGAACCGACCCATCCACACGCAACGGTTCGGGATCAACCGTGATCGTTTGCCTCGCGCAAACGGCCGGCGGCGACCATCATGGGAGGCATGCGCTCGATTTGGAAAGGCTCGATAGCCTTCGGTCTGGTCAACGTCCCGGTCAAGGTGTACTCGGCGACCGAGGACCACGACATCCGATTTCACCAGGTCCATGCAAAAGACGGTGGCCGCATCAAGTACAACCGTGTGTGTTCCGAGTGCGGAAACACGGTTCAGTTCGCGGACATCGACAAGGCGTACGACTCGGAAGACGGATCGCGCGTCATCTTGAGCGACGAGGACTTCAACAAACTCCCGGCCGCGGAGAAGCACGAGATTCCGGTGCTGGAATTCGTGCCGAACGATCAGATCGATCCGATCTTGTTCGAGAAGAGTTACTTCCTCGAACCGGATTCGGCGTCGCCGAAGGCATACGTCCTGCTTTCGACTGTACTCACCGAGAGTGATCGAACAGCACTGGTGCATTTCACTCTGCGACAGAAGACGCGCCTGGCCGCGATGCGCGCTCGCGACGGCGTCCTGGTGATCCAGACGTTGCTGTGGCCCGACGAAGTTCGCGCAGCAGAGTTCCCTTCCCTCGACGACGCGGAGAAGCCGAAGGCGAAGGAACTGAAGATGGCGCAGACGCTGGTCGAGAGCATGGCGGGCGATTTCGATCCGACCGAGTTCACCGACGACTACCAGCTCCAACTGAGGCAGTTGCTCGACGAGATGATCGAGAACGGCGGCAAGAAGGTCATCCCGGCCGCCGAGGTCGACCAAGAGGGCACCGACGCAGAGGTGGTCGACCTGGTTGCCGCACTGCAGCGCAGTGTGGACGAAGCGAAGTCGAACGCCTCCAAGGCCGGCTCGTCGAAGTCGACCACACCGAGGAAGAAACGAGCCTGAGTCAGCCGCGCACGTCTTGGACCTCGATCAGAGCGTCCAACTCTGCGTCGACGTCCGGGGCCGCGTGACGACCCGTTCCGACCGCAAGGTTGATCACGGGTCCGATCGCCTCCAGACCTGCCTCGGTGAACATTTCGGCGTGTGACGTGGGCACCGGACGGTCGATGATCACCCCGGAGACGAACGGTCGCCACGCCGACGCGGTTCGCAGCGGGTCGAAGGTGTCGGCGTGTGCCGAGAAGAACAGCAGATCGCCCACGAACTTGCCCGGGCGGTATCGGTGAGCCAGTTCGGCGCCTGCGGAGTATTCCTCGAACAGTCGCTCGATTCGATCGCTCGAGACCAAGGGGTGATCGCCGATGGCTTCGCGCAAGAGTGCTTCGGCGTCCTCGGGTGTCAGATCACGCTCGCCGGTGTCCGGGACCGAGATCCCCAACCCGCCGATCAGTTCGGCGAGAGAAGGCTGCGCGCCCGCCATCGTCTGGTCTTCGAGAACGAAGCTGTCGAGCAGAATCAGGTCGGCGACGCTCTCACCCGCGGCTTGCAACTGCACCGCCGCCGCGTGAGCGATCAATCCGCCGATCGACCACCCCAGCAGGTGATACGGACCGTGCGGCTGAACTCCGCGAATTTCCTCGACGTACCGCGCCGCGAAGTCCTCGATCAGCTCCGCCCGAAATTCGGAGTCCGTCAGGACCGGCGACTGCAGGCCGTAGAGCGGCCGGCTGGAGTCGACGTAGCGATCGAGCGCTCCGTAGCACCAGGCCAATCCGATGGCCGGATGGATGCAGAACAGTGGCTCGGCGCGGCCTTCCGGACGTAGTGGCAGGACTACCGCAAGTGCGGAGGTATCCGCGTCACTTGTCACAACTGTTGCCTCGAGTTCGAAGAGTCTGCGCGCCAATGCCTCCGGAGTCGGGTCGGAGAATATCCACGCGACGGGGACGGTCATGCTGGTGCGTTCTTTGATGGCAGCGACCAAACGCGTTGCCATGAGTGAGTTGCCGCCGAGTTCGAAGAAACTCGAATCGGCGTACGTGTCTACGTCGGCCAGATCGAGTACCTCTGCGAAAGCAGCGCAGATCGCGATCTCGTCGCTGCCTTCCGGACTGCGTCCACTCGGCGACTCCCAGTTGGGAGCAGGCAGAGCGCTGCGATCGAGCTTGCCCGCCGGTGTGGTCGGGACTGCGCCGATCACGACAACAGCGGACGGGATCATGTACGCAGGCAGCGATATACCTGCGTGACGGCGCAGCGCGGCGGCGTCGAAGTCCGCATGTGCCGGGACGACGTACGCGACGATCCGAGCGTCGACGCCCTCCCCGACGACGACGCTGACAGCCGAATGCACGGACGCTTCCGCTGCCAGCACCGCGTCGATTTCTCCGAGTTCGATTCGGAACCCTCGGATCTTGACCTGGTGGTCTGCGCGTCCGAGGTAGATCAGTGCCCCTGAGCGATCTTCGCGCACAAGATCCCCGGTGCGGTACATCCGAGCGCCTTCGGGTCCATGCGGGTCGGCGACGAAGCGCGCGGCTGTGAGTGCGGGGTTGCCGAGGTACCCGCGGGCGAGACCGTCGCCGCTGACGTAGAGCTCACCGACGACCTGGCCGGGAACCGAGTGCAGTCGGGAATCGAGAATCATCGCGTCCACGCCGCGGATCGGGCCGCCGATCGTCACGGGCTCCCCCGCGACCAGCGAATCACTGATGGTGACTGCGACGGTGGCCTCGGTCGGGCCGTACGCGTTGAACATTCGGCGCCCCGGTGCCCACCGAGATACGAGGTCGGCGGAACAGGCGTCGCCGCCGACGACGACGGCTTCGAGATGGTCGAGCCCGGCGGGATCGACAGTCGCCAAGGCGGCTGGAGTCACGAAAGCATGGGTGATCGTCTGCTCGTCGAGCAGTTCGTGCAATTCGACACCGCCGAGAACTGTCGGAGGCGCTATCACCATCGTTGCGCCGGCGCCGAAAGCCAGAAGGAGCTCGAGAACCGACGCGTCGAAGCTCGTCGAGGCGAAGCTCAGAGCGCGAGAGTGCGCGGTGACGCCGAAACGCTCCCGCTGTTCGTCGGCAAACGCTGCCAGTCCCGCGTGAGTGACCACCACGCCCTTGGGTTTTCCTGTCGAGCCCGAGGTGTAGATCAAGTAGGCCGGGTTGTCGAACTCGAGTGGCGCGTCCGGCAGTGTCTCGGAATGGACTGCCTCGATTTCGGTGGTGAATTCGATCGCATCCAACTCGATCCACGATGTGACGCCAGGAAGGTCGGCCGCATACTCGCCCCTGGTGATACCGAGTACCGCTCCACTGTCGGTGAGCATGTGCTCGATCCGCTCGGCGGGGTACGCCGGATCCACGGGAAGAAACACTCCGCCGGCTTTCGCTACGGCCCAGAGCGCGATCACATAGTCGGCCGACCTCGGAAGCGCCAGTGCCACAATCATTTCCGGCGCTATTCCGCGAGCGATCAACGCAAACGCCATAGCGTCGGAGCGTCGGTCGAGTTCGCCGTACGTGAGCGAGACGGATGTGGCGACGTCGACGATTGCCGGAGCGTGCGGATCGGCAGCGCCGCGAAGCAGCAACTCCGGCAAGGTCAAAGCATTACCGGCCGGACGTCCGGGCAACGCACGCAGGCGACGTCCCGCAAGATCCACGTCACCGACGACGGCGGAGGGCTGGGCAGTCAGTGTCTCGACGATCGTTTCCAGCATCACTGCAAACGACTCCGCCGTATCGGTGTCGAAGAGATCCTTCGCGTAGGTGAGGGAGGCCTCGTAGCCGCCGCCTTCCTCCGCGGTCTGTTCGACAACGGTGAACTGCAGGTCGTACTTGGCGATGTCCGGTGTGATCTCGTGGGCACGAACGGCAAGTCCAGGCAGGTCCCACGTCGTCGGGTGGGCGCCGTGGAACGAGATCATCGTCTGGAACACCGGATGACGGTCGGTGCTCCGGGTCGGCGCCACCACGTCCACGACCTGCTCGAACGGAATGTCCGCGTGGGCGAAGGCGTCGAGATCGACGGAGCGGACAGTACGCAGAACGTCGACGAACGTCGACCCGGGATCGACCGTCGTGCGCAGTCCGACCGTGCCCACGAACATTCCCACGAGGTCGTCGAGAACTCGGTGTCCTCGCCCGGCGACCGGAGATCCGATCACGATGTCGGTGCTTCGACTCAGCCTGGACAGCAGGACGGCATAGGCAGCGTGCAGCACCATGAACGGCGTCGCCGCATTGGCTCCGGCAACCGCCTCGACCGCGATCCGGGTGTGCGCCGGAAGCGAGACCGCCGTGTGGGCACCGCTTAACGACTGGGTGCGCGGGCGCGCTCGATCGCTCGGAAGGTCGATCAATTCAGGTGCTCCCCGCAACGTCTCCCGCCAATACGACGCCTGTGCCCCGAGCACGCTCGCGGATTCGTTCACCGAGCCCAGCGCTTCCCGCTGCCAGATGGCGAAGTCCGCGTAATGCACCTCGAGCGCGGTGAACTCGGGAGCGTGTCCCGAACTTCTCGCGACGTAGGCGGTGAGCACGTCCTTCATCAACGGCGCGATCGACCATCCGTCCGCCGCGATGTGGTGGATCACGATGACAAGTGTGTGTTGCTGCGGCGTCGATTCGAGCAGGAGCGCGCGAACGGGAGCTTGGGTCGTGATGTCGAATCCACGCGACGCGAATTCTCTGGCGAGCTCTGCCGGTTCACGGGTGTCCGCATTTCCGTACTCGAGCGAGGTGAATGCATCCTGGATCACCTGGTGTGGACCGGTGCCGGAGTCGGGGAACACCGTGCGCAGGATTTCGTGCCTTTCGATCACGTCGAGGACCGCAGCTTCGAGGGCCGGCACGTCGAGTGCACCGTCGAGGGAGATCGCAGCAGGGACGTTGTACGCGGGTGAGCCGGGATCCATCTGGTTGAGGAACCAGATGCGTGCTTGCGCGTAGGACAGCGGAATTCGCTCGGGGCGGTCTACGGCGGTGATCGGTGGAAGCGCCTTCGCCCCGGCGGATGTGTCGAGCGCGGTGGCAAGTTCCCGAATTTCGGGGTGCTCGAACAGCATTCGGACAGGCACCTGCCTGCCCAACGACTCGCCGAGTCGCTGGGCCAGTCTGGTGGCGAGCAGTGAGTTGCCACCGAGTTCGAAGAAACTGTCCGACGCACTGATCTGTTCGATACCCAGCAGTTCCGCCACGACGCCGGCAACCTGGAGTTCGGTCGCGGTCGTCAGCGGCTCGACACTTCGCTCGGACGAACGCAGTGTCGGCGCCGGCAGCGCCGATCGGTCAAGTTTCCCGACGGGGGTCAGCGGTACGTGATCGATCGGGGTGATCGCCGACGGCACCATGAAGGCGGGCAGTGAGCGGCGCGCATGGCTCAGCAACTCGTCCATCTCGACCGCATCGGCACCGAGCACTACGTACGACGCCAACATCGTCTCACCGGAAGCTGCGTCGACGCCCACGGTGACCGCGAACTCGACGCCGGGGTAAGTGCTGAGGACGGAGTCGATCTCGCCCAGTTCGATGCGGAATCCGCGCACTTTCACCTGGTGATCGGAGCGTCCGACGTATTCGATCGTCTCGAGCGGCGTCCACCGAACCAAGTCACCGGTCCGGTACATGCGGGTGCCGGCCGGGCCGAACGGCGCTGCCACGAATCGCGTCGCCGTCAAGGCGGGTTGGTCGAGGTAGCCGCGGGCAAGTCCCAGGCCGGCGATGTAGAGCTCACCGGTGACCCCGACGGGTACCGGCTGAGCCGAGCCGTCGAGAATTACCGCGGACACGCCGCGGACGGGCCCGCCGATGGTCACAGTCTCCCCCACGCTCAAGGCATCACTGATGCAGACCATGACGGTGGTTTCCGTCGGCCCGTAGCCGTTGAACAATCGGCGACCCGGTGCCCACTTACGGACCAGTTCGGGTGGGCATGCCTCGCCACCGACAACGATCGACTGCAAGACGTCCAGCCCGGTGGGATCGACCGAGGCCAGCGCTGCCGGTGTGATGAACGCGTGGGTCACCTGGTGATCGGTGACCACTTCGGCGAGGTCCTGGCCGCCGTAGACGTCGGGAGAGGCGATCACCATCGTCGCGCCTTCACCGACTGCGAGCAGCAGTTCGAGGATGGATGCGTCGAAGCTCGGTGAGGAGAAGTGCAGCGTCCGCGACTGCGCCGAGATGCCGTAACGCGCCGTCTGCTCGGCCGCCAATGCGCTCAGGCCACGGTGAGTGACGCTGACACCCTTGGGCTTTCCCGTCGATCCGGAGGTGTAGATGATGTAGGCGAGGTTGTCGATTCGGATCGGCGCGGCCGGAACCGGCTGCCCGACACCGTCGCCGTGGATGTCGTCCATTGTCATCCACGGAACCGGGCGGGGCAGTGATTCGATCACCGCTTCCGTCGTCACTCCGCGAGTGGCTCCGGAGTCGGTGAGCATGTGCAGAATGCGATCGGCGGGGTATCGCGGATCGACCGGAACAAACGCGGCGCCGGTCAAGGAAACGCCCCACAAGGCGACGATCGAGTCGATCGAGCGCGGAATCGCGATCGCCACAATGTCTTCGGCACCGATCCCTTCCGTGGTCAGACGGCGGGCAAGCGCCGATGCACGGGCGAAGAGATCTCGGTAGAGCACGGTGGTGTCACCGGATCGAAGGGCCACCGAATCGCCTGAACGGGTGGCGGTCCGCGTCAATATTTCGGCCAAGGTACGCGAGGCTGTCCACGCCGGACCGCGAACCGGCATCAGCGACGCCCGCTCGAGGGTGCTGAGGAAATCTAGGTCGCCGATCGCGGTCTCCGGATCTGCGGCGACGGCGCGGGCCACCGACTGCACACGCGCGGCGATCGTTTCCGCGGTGGCAATGTCGAAGAGCGCCTCGGCGAACCTGAGCGACCCGGTGATCTCGGTCTTCTCGGAATCGCCTGCCAGCAGGGTGAACTCGAGGTCGAACTTCGCGACGGACGGTTCGAGTGCTTGCGCTTCGAGATGCGCGTCGTGGACCGTGACCTGCGGCGAAACCACGTTCTGGTGATACGACAGCATGACCTGGAACAGGGGGTGTCGCGTAGTCGACCGGTCGAGATCGAGGGCGTCGACCAGCACCTCGAAGGGCAGCTCGGGGTGCGCAAAGGCGGCAAGGTCGCGTTCACGGACGACCTCGAGCAGAGAGGTGAACGGCGCTCGGTGATCGACCGGCGTGCGAAGCGGTACCGAATTGACGAACATCCCGATCAGGGAATCCAGCTCGGGTCGCCCGCGGCCTGCCACCGGGGTGCCGACCACCACGTCGTCGGTTGCACCGAGACGCGCGAGAACAACCGCCAGGATCGCGTGTACGACCATGAACTGCGTCGAGCCACTGCGCCTCGCCAAGGCGGCGAGTCGCTCCCCGGTCGCCGCGTCGATGACGATCGGCACCGATCCGACGGCGGTCGTGGAGACAGATCCGCGTGGGCGATCGACCGGTAGCAGTACCTCGTCCGGGGCACCAGCCATGGCAGTGGTCCAGAAGGTCAGTTCGCGGGCAACCAGAGACTCCTGGTCGCCGACCTGTCCGAGCGAGTCTTGCTGCCACACCGCGTAGTCGGCGTACTGCACGTCGAGCGGTGTGAAAACCGGGGCGTCTCCAACGACGCGTGCGGAGTACGCCGCGACGAAATCTGTCGCAAAGGGAGTCAGGGACCAGCCGTCGAAGGCGATGTGGTGGATGACGACGACCAGTACGTGAGCGCCAGCGTCCTCGCGCACCAGCATGGCCCGAATCGGCAGATCCGAACCGAGATCGAACCCACGCGCCGCGAACTCCGTCGTCGCCGCGTCCACACCTTCGGATCCGCAGTAGCGCTCGACGGAGAACTGCACGTCGGAGAGCGCTCGGATGACCTGGCTCGGGCCGTCGGCGCTGTCGACGTAGATCGTTCGAAGCACCTCATGGCGTGCAATGACGTCCGCAAGCGCCTCCTCGAGTGCATCGCCGTGGATGTCTCCGGTGATGCGGATCGCGAACGGAATGTTGTAGAGCGCGGACTGGGGGTCGAAGCGATTGACGAACCACAGGCGCTGTTGCGCGGCGGAGAGCGGTAGGCGGTCCGGCCGAGCGCCGGCGCTCAGGGCAGGTCGATCGTCTGATTCTTCGGCGCTCGCCGCCAGACGTGCAGCAAGCGCTTCGACGGTCGGCGCTTCGAAGATCGAGCGAACGTCCACGGTGAGTCCCGTCGCTGCGCTCAACCGCGCGGACACCTGCGTCGCGACGAGCGAGTTGCCCCCGAGATCGAAGAAGCTGTCTCCGGCCCGGACCTCGGGCACGTCGAGCAGTGAAGCGAACACGTCGGCAACGGTTCGTTCGAGTCCGGCCTCGGGTTCACGGCCCGTTCCGAGGATTTCGCGCGGTATCGGCGTCGGCAACGCTCTGCGATCGAGTTTGCCGACCGGAGTCAACGGAATGGCGTCGATCGGGGTGATCGACGACGGAATCATGTACCGCGGCAGCGTGTCGGCGAGTCCCACGAACAGCGACTCGATATCAGCGTCGCCGCTCAGCAACACGTACGACGCCAGAGTGGTACCCGCGGCGGATTCGACGGGAATCGTCGTGGCGAACTGGACGAGAGGGGAATCCATCAGAGCAGCGTCGATCTCGCCGAGTTCGATGCGGAACCCGCGGATCTTGAGCTGATGATCGCTGCGGCCCACGTAGCGAAGGGTCAGGTCCTTGGTCCAGCGGACCAGGTCACCGGTTCGGTACATCCGGGCACCGGGCGTCGAGTACGGATGCGCGACAAACCGATCCGACGTCAGCGCGGGACGAAGGTGGTAACCACGTGCAAGGCCCGGCCCACCGATGTACAGCTCGCCGACGCCGCCGATCGGGACCGGTTGCAGCCGAGAGTCGAGCACCACGGCGTCGATTCCGCGGATGGGACCGCCGATGGTGATCGGCTCCCCCGGTGAGAGTGGGTCACTGATGGCAACCATGACGGTGGTTTCGGTCGGACCGTATCCATTGTGCAGTCTGCGCCCGTTGCCCCAGCTCGAGACCAATTCCGGCGTGCACACGTCGCCGCCGACGACTACGCATTCCAGTGCCGTCACGCCCGCCGAATCGACGGTCGCCAGCGCAGCCGGAGTGATGAAGGCATGAGTGACCTCGTGGCCTCGGAGGAACTCGCTCAACGCCTCCCCTCCGTAGATGTCGGGAGGGGCGATCACCATCGTCGCGCCGGTCGAACCGGCGAGCAGTAGCTCGAGTACGGCGCCGTCGAAGCTCGGTGACGCAAAATGCAGAGTTCGCGACCCGGCGGTGATCCGGTACCGATCCTGTTGTTCGCGAGCAAGATTGGCCAAACCCGCGTGAGTGACGACGGTGCCCTTCGGCACTCCGGTCGAGCCGGACGTGTAGATGACGTACGCGGCCGACGCCGCAGTGATCGACGCTGTTCTGTCAGCGTCGTCGATGGCAGCGTCGGAGTAGGCGGCACATTCTGCAACCGTGTCCGCGTCGCCGAGGTCGATCCAGACTGCGACGTTCCCACCGGCTGCCGGACCGGCCGCAACCTCGGCGGACCGAATTCCGATCCGCACACCCGAATCCGCGAGCATGTGCGCAACTCGATCTGCGGGATAACGGGGATCGACCGGGACGAAAACGCCACCGGCTTTGGTGACCGACCAGACTGCGAGCACGGAGTCGACCGATCGGGCGACGGCCAGTGCGACCGGTGTCTCGGGGCCGACTCCCAGGTCCATGAGGTATCGAGCGATCCGATTCGATCGACGCTCCAGCTCCCCGTACGAGAGTGAGCGCTCGGAGTCTTCGAGGGCGATCGCGTCGGGATACTTCCTCGCGGTGTCCCCGAGGATCTGCGCCAGCGTCGATTCGCCCACCGAAGCCACACCGCGTCGCGGCAACGTCGCGGCACTCTCCCGCGATCCGAGTACACGAAGGTCACCAACCGATGCAGTCGGTTCCGACACTGCCGATTCCACGAGGGTTACGAAGTTTCGCGCCAACGCTTCGACGGTCGCGTTGTCGAACAGGTCGGTGGAATAGGTGAACGTGGCATCGATTCCTGCTGCGGCCCCGGCCTCGTGACGTTCGGTGACGGTGAGCTCGAGGTCGAACTTGGTCAGCCCCGTCTCGACTGCCCGCGCCGTCATCGACACCCCTGCCAGTTCGGCTGTGTGAGCGGTGGTTATCCGCGAGGTGATGGCCGCTTGAAAGACCGGGTGGTGTGCGGGCGAGCGGTCCAGTTCGAGCGCGTCCACGACCACGTCGAAAGGCACGTCCGCATTGTCGAAGGCATCCACGTCGACGGCCCTGACCTGTGACAGGTATGCGGCGAACGTTGCGTCCCGATCGACGACGGTCCGCAGGGCAAGAGTGTTGACGAACATGCCGACGAGCAGATCGAGAGATCTGTCCCCTCGTCCGGCCACCGGTGTTCCGATGACGATGTCGTCCGTGCCGCTGTACCTGGCCAGAAGCAGGGCGAAGCACGCGTGCAGGGCGATGAACGGCGTGGCGTCGTGATCGGCGGCAAGTACAACGAGCTTCTGATGCGTGGAAGCGCCGATTCTGATGTCGACTCCGGCTCCGCGCATGGTCGGGTCGAGTGCGCGCGGACGGTCCGTCGGCAGGTGGAGCTGCTCGGGCGCTCCCGCCAGCTGCTGCTTCCAGAACGCGATCTGTGAGTGGGCAAGTGAATCGGTGGATGACGCGTCGCCGAGGTGTTCTCGGTGCCAGAGCGTGTAGTCGGCGTACTGCACCGGAAGGGGTGCCCACTGCGGGCTGTTGCCGCCGACGCGGGCGGCGTAGGCGCCGGTGAGATCAGCAGCCAACGGCGCGAGCGACCAACCGTCGGCCACCATGTGGTGCAGAACCACTACGAGGACAGCTTCCTCGTCATCGCCTTCCTTCTCGGCGGCGACAGTGATCATCAGGTAGCGCACCGGACGTTCGCGGACCAGATCGAAACCGGCCGAAGAGAATTCGAAGATCACTCTCTCGAGGCTTCCGCGTTCCACGTCGATCGACTCGAGCCCTGCGATCCCCTCGCCCAGGCCCAGAACCTTCTGCGTCGCGTTGTCCCCGATCTGAGGAAACACGGTGCGTAGTGACTCGTGACGTGTCACGACGTCCACGATCGCGGCACTGAGTGCGTCGGGATCGACGGCGCCGCGCAACGACACCGCCAGTGGAATGTTGTACGCACCTGATTCCGGTGCCACGCGGTTCAGGAACCACAGTCGCTGCTGCGCGGGAGCGAGAGGCAGTTCAGGCGGCCGGGCCACGACCTGAATACCGTCGGCGTCCGGGGTCTGTGCCGCACGCTCGATCGTCGCCGCGATCCCGGACACCGTGGGATGGTCGAAGAGTGCACGCAGCGGCATTTTAACCCCGGTGGCTTCGGTCAAGCGCGCTACCGCCGTCGTCGCTACCAGCGAGTTTCCGCCCAGATGGAAGAAATTATCGTCGAGTCCGAGCGGTCCACTACTCAGGATGTCAGCCAGAACCGCCGCAACCTTGCCCTCGGTCGGGGTCGTCGGGGGTCGGAAGACCTTGGTGGAGGCCAGGATAGGCGAAGGCAGCGCACGCCGGTCCAGTTTTCCGTTGGTGGTCAACGGAATCGAATCGAGGACCATGAAGGCATCGGGAACCATGTAGGTCGGGAGGGTTTCGGCGGCGTGAGCTCGGAGGGCTTCGGCGTCCACGACGTCGGAAGCGGTCACATAGGTCACGAGAGCGCCGCCCGCCGGCGTCGGAGCCACAACCGTCACGGCGTCGTCGATTCCCGGCGCGCTGAGGATGACGGAGTCGATTTCGCCGAGTTCGATCCGGAATCCGCGGATCTTGACCTGCGCGTCGCCGCGTCCGAGGTACTCGAGTTGTCCGGGCGCAATCCATCGTGCGCGGTCGCCGGACCGGTACAACCGTCGTCCGCCGGCATTGAACGGATCGGCGACGAACCGGCCCGCGGTGAGGTCTGGACGGCCCAGATAGCCACGGGCGAGTTGACCGCCCGCGACATAGATCTCCCCCGCGATCCCCACCGGGACCGGGGAGAGATGCTCGTCGAGCAGGTACACACGAAGTCCGTCGATCGCGTCACCGATCCGGCTGCCGGTCAGCGCACTCGCGCTCGCCCGGTCGAGTTCGAGATGGGTGACGTGCACCGTCGTCTCGGTGATGCCGTACATGTTGACGAGTGCAGGCGCGGATTCCGTGTGACTTTCGTACCCCGGGTGATTGTCGTACCAGCGCCCGAGTCGACGCAGGTCCAAGGCTTCGCCACCGAAGATCACGTACCGGAGCCGGGTCTCCGAATCGGCCCGAAGGTCGGCTTCGATGTACTGGTAGAAGGCCGAGGGCGTCTGATTGAGCACGGTGACGCCTTCTGCGGCGACCAGCGCCCGGAAGGCGTCAGGGTCGCGTGATACCTCGTGATCGACCAGGACCAGCGTTCCGCCGTGGAGCAGCGCGCCCCACAGTTCCCACACCGAGAAGTCGAAGGCGAACGAGTGGAACATCGTCCACACGTCGTTGCCGTCGAATCCGAATTCGACGTGCGTGTTCTCGAACAATCGCACCACAGTGGCGTGGGTGACGGAGACACCTTTGGGTCGGCCCGTCGACCCCGAGGTGTAGATCACGTACGCCAGATTGTCGGCTCCGTGTCCGCGCGAGCGCTCATCGGTTTCCAGACTCTCACCGGAGTATTCGTCGGATTCGACGCCGACGACCACCACGTCAGAGTTCGGGAAGGCGGAGTTCGGGAAAGTGGAATCGGAGATGACGCACACCGGTTGCGCATCCTCGACCACGTATGCCAAACGCTCGGCGGGGTGTGCACGATCGAGTGGGAGGTATCCGCCGCCGGCCTTCACTACCGCGACAGCGGCAACGATCATGTCCACGGATTTCGGCAGCATGATTCCGACCAACGACTCGGATTGCACGCCATGATCGACGAGCTTGCGCGCCAACTGATTCGATCGTCGATCGAGTTCGCGGTACGACACGCGCTCGCTGCCCGCGACCACGGCGATCGCTTCCGGGGTCGCCCGAATGCGGTCGGAAAGGATCTCGGAGAGCGTTCGGACCGGGGTAATCGGCAGAACGGGCGGCACCAGCGCCTGGCGCGCCTCCGGGCGCAGTAGATCCACTGAGCCGAGCGCCGAGTGCGGAGTACCGACCATCGCGGTCAAGATTCGTAGATAACGGTCGGCGAGGTCCTCGGCTTGCTCTTTCGTGCCGAGCCAATCCAGAACACCGGAGATCGGCTGATCGAAATCGGCATGCTCACCAGTCGGAATCGCCAGGGAGACAAACAGTTCCGGCACGGTGGCCAGATCCGATCCGATAGGCGCACCGACCATGAGCCCCGGAAATCTCGGGTGAGCATCCAGCGGCTCCTCGAAACAGACCATCGCCCGGAACAACGGGCCCGTCTCGACCCAGCGGCCGTCACCGAGTGCGGCGGTCACCGAAGACAGAAGAATGTCTGCGTGTTCGAGAGCTTCGATTGCGACGGTGTCCACCGCACCGACCAGGTCGGTGAGCGTCATGGTGTTCGACACCGTCGAGCGAAGCACCAACTGGTTGGCGAACATCGAGACGAAATCGTCCGGATTGGAGGCGCCGTACCCTCGGACCGAGACGCCGATCGACACCTCGTCGGCCGAACCGACGCGGCGCAGCAGTCCGGCCATCGCAGACTGGAACAGCACGAACAGACTCGTGTTCATCGTCGTCGCCATCGTCTCGAGGCTCCGGCAGAGGCCTGCCTCGATCTCGAGGGGCGTGGACGTTCGACCGGATCCGGCGACGACCGGCAAACCCAGTTCCTCGGCGGGGTTCGACAAGGTCGCAGACCAGTACTCGACGTTGCGGGCGTGTTGAACTTCGGCGATCCATTTACCCGCGGCGTCGGGGTCGATATCCATCAATCGAGTTCCCGATTCCGCAGCGCAGAACAAGTCGAGGAACTCGAGGAAACGCCGGTGGTGACGCGAGATGTCCTCGTTGGTGTACAGGTCTGGATTCGCGGCGAAGTCGATCTGGATCTCTTCGGCTGCGGAAGTCTGATAGACGTTGACGGAGAGGTCTTCGATCGGCCCGGTCGAGATCACGTTCAGTTCGCCGTGCGCGTCCCCGAGAGTGATTCCGGAATGGAACAGCATGAGGTTGATCAACGGCCCGTGGAAGCCTCGTCCGTCGGCGATGCTGTGATCACCGGCGTTGAGGTCGCGTCGTAGGTCCTCGTGGCGGTACTTCTGATGACGCAGTGCGCCGGTGAGTTCGATCTTCACCTCGTGCAGCAGGTCCCCGACCGCGAAATGCGGATCGACGCTCGCACGTATCGGGACGACGTTCGACATCATTCCGCCGGACCTGCGAGCAGCTTTTGTCGTCCGCCCCGAGACCGGCAGGCTGAGGACCACGTCGCGGGTCCCGGTGGCCCGGGCGAGGTAAGCCGCCAGTGCACCGATCACCACTGACGACGTCGTCACGTCGTGGGCGGCGGCCAGCCGTTCGAGGGAGCTCCGCAGTTCCGTAGGTACCGTGGCCGACCGTAGGCGTGACCATGCCTGCGACGGAGCAGTCGAGGACGCGAGCGAGGTTCCGCCCGGCTTGTCGGCCATCTTGGTGTTCCAGTAGTCGCGATCGCGTTCCCACCGGGTTGAGCCCAGATAGTCGGCCTCTGCCTTCACCAACGATTGGAGGGGGGCAGTTACCGCTGGGGGAACTGGCAGATCCCGCACCGCGGCGGTGTAGATCTCGGCTGTGCGGTTCATCATCGACATCGCGCCGAAACCGTCGAGCGCCACATGATGAATACGGCTGTACCAGTAGTAATGGTCGTCGCGAAGCACCAGGACTGCCAGCCTGACCAGACGATCGGTGAACGGATCGATGGCGGTGGTGTGCTCTCTGCGCATCCATTCCTGCGCTGCAGATTCCGGATCCGATTCGGCGCGAAGATCGACCACGTCGAGGGAGTCGTCCATGTCGAGATCGAGCCACTGACGCGCAACCCCGTCCACCTCGACCAGGCGCAGATATCCGGAGCCGATCTCACGACCGGTCTGTTTGCTGGCAGCGGTCAGCAGCTCGATGTCGAGTGGGCCGTCCACGTCCACGTACTGAGCGATGCTGACGGGAATCTCGGGTCGAAGCTGTTGTGCGACAAGCAGGGAAAGTTGCGCGGCAGAAAGAGGGAAGGTGAGTTCGTCGTCCGGACGAGCTGCGGAAACGATTCCTCGGTCGGGACTGCCATCCACACGAATCTCCCTCTTACAACTTGATCATGATGCAAACAGGTTTATGCGTCCGCTGGACGCTTCGAACTGATCGGGGCACTTCGAAAATGAGACGAATACTTTGGAAAGCTCGGGTGGAAACTGGCTAATCGCCCGCCGGAGATCACATCGTGACAATCAGCTGCGATGTTACCGATCAGTCAGCTTCCAGCAAATATTCATCAAACAACCATTTGGGACTATTGTCCTGAATATCATGGCTAAAACGGCCCTATATAACAAACCGAAGCGCCGGTACCCGACGAACGGGCACCGACGCTCCGGTGAAATGTATTCAGTTGATCGTGCCGAGGTTGCTTGTCAGACCGTGAAGCCGAGTGCGCGCAGTTGCTCGCGTCCGTCTTCGGTGATCTTGTCCGGTCCCCACGGCGGCAACCACACCCAGTTGATCTTCATGTCGGTACACAGATCGCTACGCACAAGTGCGCCGCGCGCCTGGTCCTCGATCACGTCGGTCAACGGGCACGCCGCCGACGTCAAAGTCATGTCGATCGTGACGACACCGTCGTCTTCGAAGAGTCCGTAGACCAAGCCGAGATCGACGACGTTGATTCCCAGTTCGGGATCGACGACGTCGCGCATCGCTTCTTCGAGTTCGTCGAGTCGCTCAGGCGACGGGACAGTGCCACTGCCCTGTGCGCCACCGAATTCCGCAGTGGAATCGGGATTCGGATTCACCGGAGCGCCGACCTCGGCGTCCTGCACTGGTTGTGTCTCGGTCATGATCCCTGTCCTTCAGTCGTGTCGACCAATTCACTGCTGCTGTCCGCCGTCGTCACAGCACTGCCGTCGACAATCTGGACTACAGCATCCTTGAATGCCATCCATCCGAGCAAGGCGCACTTCACGCGTGCCGGATACTTCGAGACTCCGACGAACGCGATACCGTCGCCGAGAACGTCCTCGTCCCCCTCGACGGTGCCCCGACTGCTCACCATCTCGTTGAACGCCGTCACCGTCTTCAGTGCGTCGGTGACCTGCATCCCGATGACGAGGTCGTTGAGCACCGACGTCGACGCCTGGCTGATCGAACAACCCTGACCGTCGTACGAGACGTCGGAGACCGTTCCGTCCTCGGAGATCTGGACGCGCAACGTCACCTCGTCGCCACACGTCGGGTTGACGTGGTGCACCTCGGCGCCGAACGGCTCACGGAGTCCGCGGCCGTGCGGATGTTTGTAGTGATCGAGGATCACTTCCTGATACATCTGCTCCATGCGCATGATTCAGTTCAACTCCCCTGCGACACCGAAAAATTCCTGCGCACGCTTGATCGCGGCAACGAGAACATCGATTTCCGCGGTGGTGTTGTAGAGCGCAAACGACGCACGGGCCGTCGCAGCGACACCGAACTTACGATGCAGCGGCCACGCACAATGGTGTCCGACGCGAATCGCGACGCCCTCGTCGTCGAGGATCTGTCCGAGGTCGTGGGCGTGAATACCGTCCACGACAAAGGAAATCGCTCCGCCGCGGTTCTCGGACGTCTGCGGTCCGATGATGCGCAGACCTTCGATCGGCGACAACTTTTCGAGAGCAGCCTCCACCAACACGTGCTCGTGCGCGGCGACGGCGTCCATCCCGAAGGTGTTCAGGTAATCCACGGCAGCGCCCAACCCGACCACCTGTGAGGTCATCGGTACGCCGGCTTCGAAACGCTGAGGCGGTGGCGCGTAAGTGCTGACCTCCATGGTGACCGTCTCGATCATCGAGCCACCGGTGATGAACGGAGGCATTGCTGCCAGCAGTTCACGACGGCCGTAGAGAACTCCGACCCCCGAAGGGCCGAGCATCTTGTGACCGGAGAACGCCGCGTAGTCCACTCCCAGTTCGTGGAAGTCGACCGCCATGTGAGGCACCGACTGGCACGCGTCGAGCACGACGAGTGCACCGACGGCGCGTGCTCGTCGCACCAATTCCTCGACGGGCGCGATCGCGCCGGTCACGTTGGACTGGTGGGTGAACGAAACGACCTTCACCGCGTCTGTCAGCTCCAGCGAATCGAGATCGATCCGGCCGTCGTCGGTGACTCCGTACCACTTGAGCGTCGCACCGGTTCGGCGCGCAAGTTCCTGCCAGGGAACGAGGTTGGCGTGGTGTTCGAGTTCGGTGATGACGATTTCGTCGCCAGGACCGACATGGCGGTCGAAGCGATCGTCACCGAGAACGTAGGTCACCAGATTGAGAGCCTCGGTGGCGTTCTTGGTGAACACCAACTCGTCCGAATCCGCGCCCACGAAAGAAGCGATGGTGGCGCGAGCATTCTCGTACGCGTCCGTCGCCTCTTCTGCGAGCTGATGAGCACCCCGGTGTACTGCCGCGTTACACGTGGTCAGGAAGTCCCGTTCGGCATCGAGAACCTGGACCGGACGCTGCGAGGTAGCGCCGGAATCCAAGTACACCAAAGGTTTTCCGTCGCGCACGGTTCGCGCCAGGATCGGGAAGTCGGCCCGAACCGCTGTGACGTCGAGCTCGCGCACCGAGGTGGTCATCGTGATTACGCTCCCTGGGTAGCTGCGGTGTCCGCGGTGAAACGAACGTAGCCGTTGGTCTCGAGCTCGTCGGCCAGCTCCGGTCCACCGGACTCGACGATGCGGCCACCGACGAACACGTGAACGAAGTCGGGGTTGATGTAGCGCAGAATGCGCGTGTAGTGCGTGATCAGCAGAACGCCGCCGTTCTCGCGCTCCTTGTAGCGGTTGACGCCTTCGGAGACGGTGCGCAGAGCGTCGACGTCGAGGCCGGAGTCGGTCTCGTCGAGGATCGCGATCTTCGGCTTGAGCATGCCCAACTGCAGGATCTCGTGGCGCTTCTTCTCGCCACCGGAGAAGCCTTCGTTGACCGAGCGCTCGATGAACGAGGGATCGATCTCGAGCTCGCTGAGGGCTTCCTTGACTTCCTTGACCCAGTGGCGCAGCTTGGGAGCCTCGCCTCGCACGGCCGTAGCGGCGGTGCGCAGGAAGTTGGACATGGAAACGCCGGGAACCTCGACGGGGTACTGCATGGCCAGGAAGAGCCCGGCACGTGCACGCTCGTCGACGCTCATTGCGAGGACGTCTTCACCGTTGAGGGTGATGGAGCCGGACGTGACCTGGTACTTGGGGTGACCGGCGATGGCGTACGACAGAGTCGACTTGCCGGAGCCGTTGGGGCCCATGATCGCGTGGGTCTCCCCGGAGCGGACCGTCAGGTCGACGCCCTTGAGGATCTGGATGGGCTCGGCGTTGGCATCGGAGTTGGCGACCTCGACGTGCAGGTCACGAACCTCGAGGACCGAGGTGGTGGTGTTGTCACTGGTAGACATGAAATTCCTTCAAGATGAGGCGGGCGAGCGTAGCGACGGGGTGGTGTCGCAGGCGGGGCGGTCAGGAGCCGACGGCTGCGAGTTCGGCTTCGACTGCGGCTTCGAGGCGATCGCGCACCTCGGGAACAGCGATCTTGTTGATGATTTCGTGGAAGAACCCACGTACGACCAGACGACGAGCCTGATCCTCCGGGATACCACGAGCACGCAGGTAGAACAGCTGCTCGTCGTCGAAACGTCCCGTTGCACTTGCGTGGCCGGCCCCGACGATCTCACCGGTTTCGATTTCGAGGTTCGGAACCGAGTCGGCGCGGGCGCCGTCGGTCAGCACCAGGTTGCGGTTGAGCTCGAACGTGTCGGTGCCGTCCGCTGCGGCGCGGATGAGAACGTCGCCGATCCACACGGTGTGCGCGTCGGGCTTGCCGGATCCGGGATCTCCCTGAAGCGCACCCTTGTAGACCACGTTGGACTTGCAGTTGGGCTGCGAATGGTCCACCAGCAGACGCTGTTCCAGATGCTGGCCGGCGTCGGCGAAGTACAGGCCGAGCAGTTCGGCGTCGCCGCCCGGTCCGTCGTACTTGACGGTGGCGGACAGGCGAACCAGGTCGCCGCCCAGGCTGATCGAGGTGTATCGAAGCACTGCGTCGCGGTTCAGGCGAGCGTGGTGTGACGTCACGTGAACTGCGTCGTCCGCCCAGTCCTGGATGGCCACCACCGTCAGCTGCGCACTGTCACCGAGAACGAATTCGATGTTCTCCGCGAAGGTTCCGCTGCCGCGCTGGTCGATCACGAACGTCGCCTTGGCGAACTGCGCCAGACGAATCTGGGTGTGTCCGTAGGCGACGTTGTCGACTCCGGGGCCGGTCATGGTGACCACGACGGGCTTCTCGACCTCGACCTCGGCGCCAACCGAGATGACCGTTGCCGTCTCGAAGCTCGAATACGCCTGCGCTGCAATGCGATCAGCGGGAACGCCGGCTTTGCCCAGACGTGCGTCGTCACGGCCGACGGTCTCGACGGTGATGTCGCTTCCGCCGTCGACCTCGACGGTGACCTGTCCGTTGGCGACGGCGCTGCCGTCGTGCAATCCCCGGAGACGACGCAGCGGGGTGAACCGCCAGATCTCGTCACGTCCGCCGGGAACCTCGAAAGCATTGACGTCGAACGAGGAGAACTGCTCACCCTTGTTCGTGATGGGTGAGCCTGTGGCTGCACCCTTTACAGGAGCGGTCGGGTTCTCCCCGGCAACAGCTCCGATGACTCCGGTCTCTGGCGTGGTCACTAACCCACAGCCCCTTCCATCTGAAGTTCGATAAGGCGGTTGAGCTCGAGCGCGTACTCCATCGGGAGTTCCTTCGCGATGGGCTCGACGAATCCACGCACGATGGTGGCCATCGCCTCGTCCTCGGTCAGTCCGCGGCTCATCAGGTAGAAGAGCTGATCGTCACTGACCTTCGAAACGGTGGCCTCGTGACCCATGGTGACGTCGTCCTCGCGGATGTCGACGTACGGGTAGGTGTCGCTTCGGCTGATCTGGTCGACCAGCAGAGCGTCACACTTGACGGTCGACTTGGAGCCGTGGGCACCCTTGTTGACCTGCACCAGACCGCGGTACGACGCACGTCCACCACCACGGGCGACAGACTTGCTGATGATGGTCGAGGACGTGTGCGGCGCGAGGTGGAGCATCTTGGCGCCGGTGTCCTGGTGCTGGCCCTCGCCGGAGAACGCAACGGAGAGAACCTCACCGCGGGCGTACTCGCCCATCAGCCACACGGCCGGGTACTTCATGGTGACCTTGGAGCCGATGTTGCCGTCGACCCACTCCATGGATCCGCCGGCCTCGACCTTGGTGCGCTTGGTCACCAGGTTGTAGACGTTGTTGGACCAGTTCTGGATGGTCGTGTAGCGGCAGTGGCCGCCCTTCTTCACGATGATCTCGACGACGGCCGAGTGCAGTGAATCGGACTTGTAGATCGGCGCGGTGCAACCCTCGACATAGTGCACGGAGGCATCTTCGTCGACGATGATCAGGGTGCGCTCGAACTGACCCATGTTCTCGGTGTTGATGCGGAAGTACGCCTGCAACGGGATGTCCACGTGGACTCCCGGCGGAACGTAGATGAACGAGCCACCGGACCACACGGCGGTGTTCAGCGCGGAGAACTTGTTGTCGCCGGCCGGGATGACCGATCCGAAGTACTCCTTGAACAGCTCCGGGTGCTGCTTGAGACCGGTGTCCGTGTCGAGGAAGATGACGCCCTGCTCCTCGAGGTCCTCACGGATCGAGTGGTAGACGACCTCGGACTCGTACTGAGCTGCGACGCCGGCAACGAGGCGCTGCTTCTCCGCCTCGGGGATGCCGAGCTTGTCGTACGTGTTCTTGATGTCCTCGGGCAGGTCTTCCCACGACTCGGCCTGCTTCTCGCTGGACCGGACGAAGTACTTGATGTTGTCGAAGTGAATACCTTCGAGGTCGCTGCCCCAGTTCGGCATCGGCTTCTTGTCGAAGGTGCGCAGCGCCTTGAGGCGGATGTCGAGCATCCACTCGGGCTCGCTCTTCTTGGCGGAGATGTCCCGCACGACAGCCTCGGACAACCCGCGCTGCGCGCTGGCTCCGGCTTCGTCGGAATCGGACCAGCCGTAGCCGTAATGACCGAGGGACGCGATGGTCTCTTCCTGCGTGAGCGGCTCGGTGCCTGCTGCCGCAGTGGTAGTCGCCTGGTCTGATGTGACGGTCATGCGAGCTCCTTCCGGAGTCTTGTTTCTTGACGGCTGCTCGGGCTCAGCGAGGGCTGGTCGCTGTGGTCGAGCAGTTCTGACTTTGAAGAACTAGCTGAAAAATCTCTATTCGAACGCTGCACGGTGGCAACGCTCTGTAGAACACTCTGGTCCGGTCATCTACTCCCGGTGGACACGAGGGGCACGTGCGTCGTGCAGGCGCAGTCACCGTTGGCGATGGTCGCCAGACGCTGAACATGAGTCCCGAGCAATTGCCGGAATGCTTGCTGCTCTGCCTCGCATAGTTCCGGAAACTCTTCTGCCACATGGGAAACCGGGCAATGGTGTTGGCAGATCTGCACGCCGTTGCCGACCGGCCGGGTCGACGCTGCGAACCCCACCGCATTGAAGGCTTCGGCGATTGCGTCCGCTGTCGCCTCGACGTTGTCGACATCTGTCGGATCAGCCGGTTCGACGTCTCCGACGATCGCCTGGACCCGACGCTTGGCGAACTCCTCGATTGCCGCGTCTCCGCCGATTTCACGGAGTTGCCGCATCGCGGCTCCCGCCAGATCGTCGTAGGTGTGGCCGAGGCGGCCGCGACCGGTCGCGGTGATCTGGAACTGCTTGGCGGGACGACCTCGTCCACGCTGACGCAGCGACGACGCCGAAGCAGTTCGGGCTTCGCCGGACTCGATCAACGCATCCAAGTGACGTCGGACACCTGCGGCACTCAAACCGAGGCGCGTGCCGATTTCGGAGGCGGTAATAGGGCCTTCTTCGAGTAGCAGCTTGACCACTGCCGCCCGCGTCTGACCTTCGACGCTCACCGTCACCGGATTTGCGGCAGCACTCGGCGAGGCCGCTACAGTGGGCTGACCTGCAACTTCCTTGCTTCGAGGGTCTGACGCATTTCTTTTCACAACACAAGTGTGACGGAATTCTTTTCGCAGGTCTACTAAGGGCAACCTGCATTACATTCGGGAATATCCGGACAACGTACGTTGTTTGTGCTTGTCTGTCCGGCTGGATGGAGCCGCTACGCTGCCTGGTGTGCCGCAGACCCCCGAGAAGACGACGACCGCGCGATCGGCGCGCGCGATCCTGCTGGAAAAACCCAAGGCACTCGCGCTTTCCACAATCGGCGTTCGACCTTTCGGATCCGCTCCCCGGCAGAGTATGGCCGCGGTGCTGCACGGCGACGAGGACGAGCGCCCGGGCCTGAACGCGAAGGAAACCGCACAACTGCGAGGGATTCGCCGATTCGGCGCAACCGGCGCGGTCTTGATGGCAGTCGGAGCGCTCGGCGCCGGCGCGCAACCCGTCCTGCAGAATCCGACCGCAGGACTTCGAGTCCTCAGCCTTCCCGGACGTATGCCGACGGTCTCACTCACCATGACGATGACCGGAACCGTGCTCGTCGTTCTGGCCTGGCTGATGATGGGCCGATTTGCAGTCGGGGACATACGCAGCCGTTCCGGCGCACCGCGGCGCATGACCCGTTCCCAGTTGGACCGCACACTCCTGCTGTGGATCCTGCCGCTCTCGGTCGCACCGCCGATGTTCAGCCGCGACGTCTACTCGTATCTGGCTCAAAGCGAAATCGCGGCCCGTGGACTCGATCCGTACGCCATCGGCCCCAAGGCGGCACTGGGCGTCGACCACGTTCTCACCCGCACGGTTCCGACGATCTGGCGCGACACCCCGGCTCCGTACGGACCGTTCTTCCTGTGGCTGGGACGCGGGATCAGCTCACTGACCGGCGACAACATCGTGGCCGGAATCTTCTTGCACCGCTTGCTCGCATTGGCCGGCGTCGCGCTCATCGTGTGGGCGATACCGCGACTGGCCAAGCGATGCGGTGTCTCTGCCGTCAGTTCGCTCTGGCTCGGTGCCGCGAACCCACTGTTGCTCTTCCACTTGGTGGCCGGCATCCACAACGAAGCACTCATGCTCGGGTTGATGCTCGCCGGAATCGAGATCGCTCTTCGCGCAGTCGAAGGGTCCGGGCCCATCCGTGGGCGAGCGCTGTTCTATCTCGTTGCGGGATCAGGTTTGATCGCCTTGTCGTCGACCGTCAAAATTCCGTCCTTGCTTGCACTGGGATTTGTCGGCATGGCTTTGGCCCGGCGTTGGGGCGGAACCTGGAAAGCCTTGGCGGGAGCCGCGATTCTCCTGGGCATCGTTGCCGCTGTCGTCACGTTTGTCATCAGCGTGGCCAGTGGGCTCGGTATGGGTTGGATCAACACCCTCGACACCGCCACCGCAGTCCGGAGTTGGATGTCCATCCCGACGCTCCTGGGCGTCGGCACGGGATTGGCCGGTGTACTACTCGGACTCGGCGATCACACGACGGCGATCCTCACGATCACGCGGCCCATCGCAACTCTCGTCGCCATGCTCGTCACCGCTCGGATGATGATCTCGGTGTACATGGGCCGCATACACCCGGTCGGTGGACTCGGCATCGCACTCGGAGCGATCGTTCTCCTGTTCCCCGTCGTTCAGCCGTGGTACCTGCTGTGGGCGATCCTTCCGTTGGCGGCGTGGGCCACCGCGCCGATTTTCCGCATCCCTGCCGTCGTCTTCACCTCGATCGTCAGCGTCATGTTGATGTCCAACGGCGCCGAATACCTTCCGTTCATGATCGTGCAGGCCGTCATCGCGACCATCCTCACCGCCGGAACGCTCATCGTCTTCACCCGCAATTCACTCCCCTGGCGTAGCGACAAGCCAGTAGCGGAGATCACGAAAGGCGGACCGGTAGACGAAGACAACTCGGCGGGGGCTTACGCTGATTCCCCGTGACCTCGAGAGCCTCCAGATCGTCGACGCCGGCGGTACAGATCCAGGGTGTCGTCAAGTCCTTCGACGGTGTTCGAGCCGTCGACGGTATCGATCTCACTGTCGAGACGGCCCAGGTCGTTGCCCTGCTCGGCCCCAACGGAGCCGGTAAGACGACCACCGTCGAAATGTGCGAAGGTTTTGTCACCCCCGATGCCGGCACGGTTCGAGTGCTCGGTCTCGACCCCATCGCCGACTCCGGTGAAGTCCGCTCGCGAATCGGCGTCATGCTGCAGGGCGGCGGCGCGTACCCCGGGTCCAAGGCCGGGGAAATGCTCGACCTCGTGGCCGCATACTCGGCCGACCCGCTCGATCCCGCCTGGCTCCTTTCCAAACTCGGCCTCACCGATGCGCGCAAGACCCCGTACCGCCGCCTCTCCGGAGGCCAGCAGCAACGACTGTCCCTGGCGTGCGCGCTGGTCGGCCGTCCCGAATTGGTATTTCTGGACGAACCCACCGCCGGCCTCGACGCTCAGGCACGTCTACTCGTGTGGGAACTCATCGACGCTCTGCGACGCGACGGCGTGAGCGTCCTGCTCACCACACACCTCATGGACGAGGCCGAAGCGCTCGCCGACGAACTGGTCATCATCGACCACGGCAAGATCGTCGCGTCAGGAACGCCGGCCGAGGTCACCAGCAAGGGCGCCGAAGGACAACTCCGTCTGACGACGATTCCCGGTTTGAGCCTCGATTCGCTGGCCGGTTCACTCCCCGGGTTCCGCATCGAGGAATCCAACCCCGGCACCTACGTCGTCGAAGGTGCAATCGATCCGCCAACCGTGGCGACTGTCGCGACGTGGTGTGCCGATCAGGACGTGCTGATCAACGACATTCGCGTCGATCAACGGAGTCTGGAAGACGTCTTCCTCGAATTGACGGGCCGGGAACTGAGGGGATGACGGAGATCAAGGTCATGAACGAAACAGCGTCGAACGGCCAGAGCAGTCCCATCAGCGTTGCCAGAGACCGACGGCTCGCCGAGAACCGCTTCGAGCCAGGCACCTTCTCGCCGGATCCCCGCCCCAATTCGGCGGCCAAGATGCTGGCGGCGCAGACCAAACTGGAGCTGACTCTTCTGCTCCGCAACGGTGAGCAATTGCTGCTCACCATGTTCATCCCGATCACCCTGCTCATCGGACTGTGTCTACTTCCGATCGGCGATTTGGGCGATTCTCGGGTCGATACCGTGCTCCCTGGTGTCATGATGGTTGCCGTGATGTCGACGGCGTTCACCGGACAGGCCATCGCCGTCGGATTCGACCGCCGATACGGCGCGCTCAAGCGACTCGGTGCAACGCCGCTACCGCGGTGGGGAATCATCGCAGGCAAGAGCGCTGCCGTCATCATCGTCGTGGCTCTGCAGTCACTCTTGCTCGGCGCTATCGGTTTGGCGTTGGGATGGCGTCCGTCATTCGTCGAACTTGTACTCGGCGCAGTGGTCATTGCCATCGGTACTGTCACATTTGCAGCGCTTGGCCTACTGCTCGGCGGTACTTTGCGAGCAGAGATCGTTCTCGCTCTCGCCAACATCCTGTGGTTCATCATGGTGGGCATCGGCAGTGTGGTCTTCGCCAGTGGTGAACTTCCGACCGCCGTCCACACGCTGGTCCGCATTGTTCCGTCCGGCGCTCTCGCACACGCACTCGAAGCGGCCCTCGACACCTCGATGGACTGGTTCTCGATTCTCGTACTTCTCATCTGGGCCGCAGTGGCCGGAGTCTGCGCAGCAAGGTGGTTCAAGTTCACGTGAGTACACGACGGACAGCTCAGATCGTCGGCTGTGTGGCCGCAACAGTCATGTTGTGTGCCGGACCCGCAACGGCGACCCCTTCGGTGTCCGGTCCACTCGCACCTGCAAATCCGTACCTCGGTCCCGTCGGTACTTCCACCATGCACGGTGACGCGGGCTCGTCCGACGTCACTCCGCTGCCTGGTCCAGGAACCGGCCCACACGAGGTGACTGCTTTCCCGATGATGGCCGCCTGCCCGACGGTCCTCCAGGGTTCCGACGGCATGGTCGTCTCGCTCTGCACGACGATGATCGGCCAGATCCCGACCATCCATTTGATCGATCCGAAGGCCGACGCCACGCCGTTGGGTAGATCCGTAGCACAACTGCCGCTCGCGAAGGGCAGTCTGCTCGGCGGCGTCTACGCCTACCTCGACAACGAGAACCGTCTCGTAGCCGTCGACGGAAACCGTCAACTGGTCCGCATTTCCCATGCGCAGAATCCGGACGGCAGTTGGCGGCTGGAACTCGCGGATGTAGTCGATCTCAGTGGTGCGGTTGCCGCCGACGACAACGTCACCGGCCTCGCTCCGGACTGGGAAGGCAATGTCTGGTTCGCCACCGGGCACGGCACCGTCGGGTATGTCGGCGCGGATCGAATCGCGCACAGCATTGCGCTCCCCGAAGGTGAACAGGTGCAGAACAGCATCTCCACCTCCCCGACGGGCACTGCTGTCGCAACGACCCACGCGCTCTACCAACTGAAGCGAAATGGCGACGAGGTCGTCATCGACTGGCGTCAGCCGTACGACCGCGGGCCGGCCCGTAATCCGGGTCAGCTCAGCTGGGGAACCGGATCGACGCCGACATACTTCGGCCCGTCGACGGGCAGCGATTTCTTGACCATCGTCGACAACGCCCACCCGACAGTGAGCTTGCATGTCTATCGCGCTGACACGGGCGCCGAGGTGTGCACGCAGCCGGTGTTGTCCGCTGCCAGCCAGGACGGCTCACCGAGCGGCAGCGAGAACTCCCCCGTCGGCATCGGTCATTCCGTCTACGTCGCCGGCACTTACGGATACCCGTACCCCACGACTCCTGAAGGTGCCGGTCCAGCGGTCCCCGCCACGGCACCCTTCAACGGCGGAATGACCCGCGTCGACATCGATCCGGTCGGCTGCCATGTCGTGTGGGACAACACGATTCGTAGCTCCGCGGTACCTCACCTCTCGACGGCTGACGGCTCGATTTACACGGTGACACGGGACGGTGCTCCGAACACCTCTCCGCTGGACGGTTACTCCTTCGCGGTGATCGACTCGAAGGACGGGTCGCAGATCGGTTCGACTCCGCTGCCGTCGACGATCCTCAACGACACCCTTCAGATGTCTGCACTCATCACCGAGTCGGGCGAGTACTTCCAGGGAACGATCTCGGGAATCGTGCGAGTTCGCGCGAACTGACGCGAGCTGGCCCCAACGACGCGGGGCAGGCGCGGAGCGAGCTGGCCCCAACGACACTGTGTAGTTGATGGGGAACTACGATCGTTGGCGTGGTGAATCGTGTGTATGCCGGATTTTTACGCTTGGTGGATCGACTACCTCTCCCCTCGCTGAAAACGCAGAAAATCATCGCGTTCATCGTGATCCTGACGCAGGGCGGCATCGCTGTCACCGGCGCGGTGGTGCGCGTGACGGACTCGGGACTCGGTTGCCCGACGTGGCCGCAGTGCTTCCCCGGTAGCTTCGTCCCGGTCGGCCACGGACAGGTCGCGGTGATTCACCAAGCCGTCGAGTTCGGCAACCGCCTGCTGACCTTCCTGGTCGTCATCGTCGCCGCTGCGATCGTGCTTGCGGTGACTCGCGCTCGCCGACGCAAAGAAGTGCTTGTCTACGCCTGGATGATGCCGCTCGGCACTGTCGTTCAGGCAGTGATCGGCGGTATCACCGTCCTCACAGGCTTGCTGTGGTGGACGGTCGCCATTCACCTGGTTGCGTCGATGCTGATGGTCTGGGTTGCCACGGTGATGTACGCGAAGATCGCGGAACCCGACGAAGCAACAACTCTGGTCGTGATGCCGAAGCCGTTGCGCTGGCTTACCGCGCTGTCAGGTGTCGCGCTCGCCGGCGTTTTGGTCGCTGGAACTCTCGTAACGGGCGCAGGCCCGCACGCCGGCGACAAGGGACTGGACCGGACGGTGCCTCGCCTGGAGATCGAGATCGTGACGCTCGTCCATCTGCACTCACAGCTTCTGGTCGGATATCTCGCGCTGGTCGTGGGTCTGACCTTCGGCCTGTATGCGGTCGGGACATCCGCAGCCGTGAAGATCCGTCTGAAGGTCCTGCTGGGACTGATCCTCGCGCAGTCGCTCATCGGTGTCGTGCAGTACTTCACCGATGTGCCGGAAGTTCTGGTGATCATGCACGTCGCCGGTGCAGGACTGTGCACGGCTGCGACCGCAGCAGTTTGGGCTGCGGGTAAGACCCGCCAGTACACGCCGACCAATTCGCCGATACCAGCTGTCTGACGCTTCAAGACACGTGTGGGGCGTAGGAACACCAAAAGGTGTTCCTACGCCCCACACGTCATTTCAGGATTCGTTGCGAGCTTTCGGGAACCGAGTCTGGTTGGCGACCCAACCGGCCATCTTCTTGAAATGGCCTTCCTGCGGGGTGACGATGCTCGTCAGTTCGCGCTCCCACTCGGCGACGGTGACGTTGTCGAAGGACGCGACGACCGCGTTTGCCGTGGCGAGGTCCTCGACGACCTGATCACCGAGGATGCCGTCGGCACCTACGAGGGTGATGCGAACGCCGGCCAGGCCGACCGGCTGGATGACGGCGCTGGCGGAGCCGCCGTGCTCGGCGACGAACTTGGTGATGGCGTTCACCGTGGACTTCGGCAGTTCCGGCGCGGACGGGGTGGCGTCCGACTTCTCGGTATCGGTGCTCATGACTCGACAATACTGGTCGGTAGCCCGGAAGCGACACCAGGCATGGACTGAGCGTCGGCCGCCTCGGGTGTAGAACAGAAACCATGCGAGCCATCTACGTGACCGAGACCGGCGGACCAGAGGTTCTGACTCTGACCGAACAACCCGAACCGACACCAGGCCCAGGCGATCTACTCGTCAAGACCGAAGCGATCGGCATCAATTTCATCGACACGTACTTCCGAATGGGCCAGTACAAGCGTCCGCTCCCCTACATTCCCGGCGACGAGGGCAGCGGTGTCGTCGAAGCTGTCGGTTCCGAGGTCAACGAATTCGCCGTGGGCGACCGGGTCGCGTGGGCCGCTGCCACTGGCAGCTATGCCGAGAAGGTGGCTGTTCCCGCCGCAGTCGCCGTGAAAGTGCCTGACGGTGTCCCGGCATCGGCCGCAGCGTCGGCGCTCCTGCAGGGGATGACAGCGCACTACCTCGCGAAGTCGACGTATCCGATCCAGAGCGGCGACACCGTGCTCGTGCACGCAGGCGCGGGCGGCGTCGGGTTGATCCTGACGCAGATGGCCGTCAGCCTCGGGGCGAAGGTCATCACGACTGTGTCATCGGATGCAAAGGAAGAACTCTCGCGCGGCGCCGGTGCCTCGGAGGTTCTGCGGTACGACGAGGACATCGCAGCGCGAGTCCGGGAGTTGACCGGCGGCGAAGGAGTAGCGGCGGCATACGACGGCGTCGGCGCGACAACTTTTGATTCGAGCTTGGCTTCCGTGCGCATCCGCGGCACGGTCGCTTTGTTCGGTGCGGCCAGTGGACCGGTTCCGCCTGTCGACCCGCAGCGGCTCAATTCGTCGGGTTCGCTGTTCCTGACGCGTCCGACGCTCGCGCATCACATTCGCACTCGAGAGGAACTGACCTGGCGTGCCGGCGATGTCTTCGACGCCATTGCGGCCGGGAAACTCGATATTCGCGTCGGCGCCGAGTATCCCCTCGCCGATGCGGCAACAGCGCATCGGGATCTGGAAGGTAGAGCAACGACCGGGTCGATCGTTCTGATCCCCTAGCGAAGTGCTGTGCGCCTTTATTAACCGCCCGCGGTTAATAAAGGCGCACAGCAGAATCAGCTGAGCATGTCGCTGATCGTCTGCAGTCCGAGAACCGAGTCGACAGCGAGGCCGACGAACACGATCGCAAGATAGTTGTTGGACTGCAGGAACAGGCGGAGCGGTTTGACCTGAGCACCACCGCGAACGCTGCGGTACAGCTGATGTGCCATGAGCAGGAACCACGCACCAGCGACGATGGTGATGGCGGCGTAGATGACTCCCGATGCGGGCACGAGGACAAGCGTCGTTACGACCATTGCCCAGCTGTAGAACAGGATCTGCTTCGTGACGTGCTCTTCGGTGGCGATCACCGGAAGCATGGGAACACCGGCAGCTTTGTAGTCCTCTTTGTATCGCATCGCCAGCGCCCAGGTGTGCGGCGGCGTCCAGAAGAAGATGATCAGGAACAGCACGACGGGCTGCCAGCTCAGCGACCCGGTGACAGCGGCCCAGCCCACGAGGACGGGCATACATCCGGCTGCGCCACCCCAGATGACGTTCTGCCAGGTACGACGCTTGAGAACCATCGTGTAGATGAGGACGTAAAACGCGATCGTGATCACGACGAGGATGCCGGCCAAGAGGTTGGCTCGCCACCACAGCCACAGGAACGACGCGAGTCCGAGAAGGAGCCCGAAGACGAGCGCGTTACGCGTCGGCACCGCCTCGCGGGCCAGCGGACGCTTCGCCGTGCGCTTCATGACCTTGTCGATGTCGGCGTCGACGACGCAGTTGAGCGAGTTCGCACTCGCCGCGCCCATCCAGCCACCGAAGAGGGTGCTGAGGATCAGAACGATGTCGACCGTTCCGCGATCGGCCAGCAGCATTGCCGGAATGGTTGCCACCAACAGCAATTCGATCACTCGCGGCTTCGTGAGCGCGATATAAGCCAGAACCTTGCCCGTTGCGCGACCCCACACCGTATCGGTATTGGTCGCCCGCGGGGCGGCACCTGGGCTGCCGAAGCCATGTCCGCTCGGCTGTTGCCCTGTCCGCACGTTCTCTCCTTGCACCACGCGTTACCGCACTAACTCTTCACGACACACTGCTGACACTGTTCTCTACTACGAACGATGGTAGACCGCAGCCATTGAGGAACCGAATCGACCCGGACAGCCAGGACCATTAGGCTGGGTTACGCAGTGGAGGGACACCCCACCCTCGCAATCCACGTACACCATGTCAGGAGACATCTGCCAGTGTCGATCACAGACGAGATCCACGTCCTCACGCAACCCGTCCACCCCTCGGACTGGACCGACCTGGACACCAAGGCTGTCGATACCGCCCGCGTGCTCGCCGCCGACGCGGTTCAGAAGGTCGGCAACGGCCATCCCGGAACTGCAATGAGCTTGGCGCCGTTGGCATACACCCTCTTCCAGCGCGTCATGCGCCACGATCCTTCGGATGCAGAATGGGTCGGCCGTGACCGCTTCGTTCTCTCCTGTGGCCATTCATCCTTGACGCTGTACACCCAGCTCTACCTGTCGGGCTACGGTCTCGAGCTCGCTGACCTCGAAGCTCTCCGCACGTGGGGCGCACTGACCCCCGGCCACCCCGAGGTCGGCCACACCGTCGGCGTCGAGATGACCACCGGTCCGCTGGGCCAGGGCCTTGCGTCCGCAGTCGGTATGGCGATGGCTGCGCGTCGTGAGCGCGGACTGTTCGATCCGGAGACCCCGGTCGGCTCCTCCCCCTTCGACCATCACATCTACGTGATCGCGTCCGACGGTGACATCGAAGAAGGCGTCACGTCCGAGGCCTCGTCCCTCGCCGGTGTCCAGGAACTGGGCAACCTCATCGTCTTCTACGACGACAACAAGATCTCCATCGAGCACGACACCACCATCGCTCTCGGCGAAGACGTCGGAAAGCGATACGAGGCGTACGGCTGGCACGTTCAGCACGTCGAAGGTGGCGAGAACGTCTCCGGCATCCTCGACGCGGTTGCCGCGGCCAAGGCCGTCGTCGATCGTCCGTCCATCATCTTGCTCCGCACCATCATCGGTTTCCCGGCTCCGAAGAAGATGAACACCGGCGACGTCCACGGCTCCGCTCTCGGTGCCGACGAAGTTGCAGCGGTCAAGGAAGCCCTCGGCTTCGATCCGGCCAAGTCCTTCGACGTCGACGCCGACGCTCTGGCTCACGCCCGTGAGGTCGTCTCCCGCGGCGCCGACGCACGCAAGGCATGGCAGGTCGAGTTCGACGCGTGGGCTGCACGTGAGACCGAGCGCAAGGAACTCTTCGACCGCCTGTTCGCCGGTGAGTTCCCTGCCGGCTGGGCCGACGCTCTCCCGACCTACGAGGCCGACGCCAAGGGCGTTGCGACTCGCAAGGCCTCCGGTTCGGCACTCAACGCGCTCGGACCGATCCTGCCCGAGCTGTGGGGCGGCTCCGCCGACCTCGCCGGCAGCAACAACACCACCATCAAGGGCGCAGATTCGTTCGGCCCGTTCTCCATCTCCACCAACGACTGGAATGCGCAGCCGTACGGCCGCACGCTCCACTTCGGCATCCGCGAGCACGCGATGGGCTCGATCCTCAACGGCATCGCGCTTCACGGGCCCACCCGCCCGTACGGCGGAACCTTCATGGTCTTCTCCGACTACATGCGTCCGGCGGTTCGCCTGGCCGCACTGATGAAGACTGCCGTCACCTACGTCTGGACCCACGACTCCATCGGTCTCGGCGAAGACGGCCCGACCCACCAGCCGGTCGAGCACCTCGCTGCTCTTCGTGCGATCCCGAACCTCGCCGTCGTCCGCCCGGGTGACGCCAACGAGACCTCTTTCGCATGGCAGGCAGCACTCGAGAACAAGACGGGCCCGACGGCTCTGGCACTCACTCGCCAGGACATCCCGGTTCTCGAAGGCACCAAGGAGAAGGCTGCCGAGGGTGTCAAGCGCGGCGCTTACGTCCTCGTCGACGCAGCCAACGGTTCGCCCGAGGTCATCTTGCTGGCGACCGGTTCCGAACTGCATCTGGCCACCGAGGCTCGCGAAACCCTCGAAGCTCAGGGCGTCGCAACCCGCGTCGTTTCCGTGCCGTGCCTCGACTGGTTCCTCGAGCAGGATCAGGCGTACCGCGACGAGGTCATTCCGCCCGCCGTCCGCGCACGCGTGTCCATCGAAGCCGGCATCGCGATGCCGTGGTGGCGCATCCTCGGCGACGCCGGTCAGGCCGTCTCGCTCGAGCACTACGGCGCTTCCGCCGATTACAAGACCTTGTTCCGGGAGTTCGGCATCACTGCCGACGCGACTGTCGAAGCCGCGCAGCGCTCCCTCGCAGCTGTGAAGGGATGATCTCGATGACACAGAACGTGAATACTGAAAAGCTCTCCGCTGCAGGCGTTTCCATCTGGCTCGACGACCTCTCGCGGGATCGCATCCAGTCCGGCAACCTGCAGAACCTCATCGACACGAAGTCGATCGTGGGTGTCACGACCAACCCGTCGATCTTCCAGGCGGCACTGTCCAAGGGATCGGCGTACGACGCTCAGGTCCGTGAGCTCGCACAGCGCGGCGCCGATGTCGACGCCACCATCACCGCGGTGACCACCGACGACGTGCGTGCTGCGTGCGACATCCTGGCTCCGCAGTTCGAGGCGTCGAACGGCGTCGACGGCCGCGTGTCCATCGAGGTCGATCCTCGCCTGGCACACGACACCGACGCCACCGTCGCGCAGGCGATCGAGCTGCACAAGATCGTCGATCGCCCGAACGTCCTGATCAAGATTCCCGCGACGCTGGCAGGCATTCCCGCCATCGCCAAGGTGATCGGTGAGGGCATCAGCGTCAACGTCACCTTGATCTTCTCGGTCGAGCGCTACGAGGCAGTCATGGGCGCATACCTGGAAGGTCTGGACACCGCCAAGGCTGCCGGCCGCGACGTCTCGTCCATCGAGTCGGTCGCCTCGTTCTTCGTCTCCCGCGTGGATTCCGAGATCGACAACCGCCTCACGGCAATCGGCACGCCGGAAGCCCTCGAGCTTCGTGGCAAGGCTGCACTCGCAAACGCACGTCTGGCGTACAACGCGTACCAGCAGATCTTCGAGGTGCAGCCGCGCTTCCAGGCTCTTCTGGCCGACGGCGCCAAGGCTCAGCGTCCGCTGTGGGCGTCGACCGGCGTGAAGAACCCGGATTACCCCGACACGCTCTACGTCACCGAGTTGGTTGCGCCGAACACGGTCAACACCATGCCGGAGAAGACGCTCGACGCTCTCGCCGACCACGGCGAGATCACCGGCGACACGATCTCGGGCACCGCTCAGGAGTCACAGGCGGTCTTCGATCAGCTCGCTGCAGTCGGCATCGATCTTGCGGACGTGTTCAAGGTCCTCGAGACAGAGGGCGTCGACAAGTTCGAGGTGTCCTGGAACGAGTTGCTCGACGCAACCGCCGAGCAGCTCCGCGCAGCAACCCAGAAGAGCTGAGCCTGTGAGCGATTCCGCGGCGGCATCAGATTGGGTGAATCCCCTTCGGGACAGCACCGACAAACGGCTTCCGCACATTGCGGGGCCCTGCGCCCTGGTGATTTTCGGTGTTACCGGCGACCTTGCCAGGCGCAAGCTCATGCCCGCCATCTACGACCTCGCCAACCGTGGACTGTTGCCGCCCGGATTCGCTCTGGTCGGGTTTGCCCGGCGTGACTGGACGGACGAGGACTTCGCGAACGTCGTCCTCGAAGCAGTCAAGGACGGTGCTCGCACCAAGTTCCGTCAGGACGTCTGGGAGAGGCTCGCTGAAGGTATCCGGTTCGTGGAGGGCAGTTTCGACGAGGCCGAGGCCTTCCAGAACCTGTCCGACACGTTGGCCACGCTCGACAACGAACGTGGTATCGGCGGCAATCACGGTTTCTACCTTGCGATTCCGCCCAACGCGTTTCCTCAGGTGCTCGAGCAACTGTCGGCGTCGGGCCTCGCGCAGGCCGAGGACGGTCAGTGGCGACGAGTTGTCATCGAGAAGCCGTTCGGCCACGACCTCGAGAGCGCTCGCGAACTGAACGCCGTCGTCAACAAGGTGTTCCCCGAGGACACGGTCTTCCGTATCGACCACTACCTCGGTAAGGAAACCGTCCAGAACATTCTGGCTCTGCGCTTCGCGAATCAGTTGTTCGATCCGATCTGGAACGCGCACTACGTCGACCACGTTCAGATCACGATGGCCGAGGACATCGGCCTCGGTGGACGCGCGGGGTACTACGACGGCATCGGCGCGGCCCGTGACGTGATCCAGAACCACCTGCTCCAGTTGCTCGCGTTCACGGCGATGGAAGAACCCATCAGCTTCGAGCCGCTCAATCTGCAGGCGGAGAAGATCAAGGTCCTCTCGGCTACTCGCCTTGCCGAGCCCCTCGACGAGACCACCGCCCGCGGCCAGTACGCGGGCGGCTGGCAGGGTGGGCTGCCGGTGGTCGGGCTCCTCGAAGAAGACGGCTTCGCAGCGGACTCCATCACGGAGACCTTTGCCGCCATCACCCTCGAGGTCGACACCCGCCGCTGGGCGGGTGTGCCGTTCTACCTGCGCACGGGCAAACGACTCGGACGCCGTGTCACCGAGATCGCGGTGGTGTTCAAACGTGCACCGCACCTACCGTTCGACAAGACGATGACCGAAGACCTCGGCCAGAACGCTCTGGTCATCCGCGTGCAGCCCGACGAGGGCGTCACCATGCGGTTCGGCTCGAAGGTTCCCGGATCGAGCATGGAAGTCCGTGACGTCAACATGGACTTCTCGTACGGCCAGGCTTTCACCGAGTCGTCTCCGGAGGCGTACGAGCGGCTCATTCTCGACGTGTTGCTCGGCGAGCCGTCTCTGTTCCCGGTGAATGCCGAAGTCGAATTGTCTTGGGAGATCCTCGATCCCGTCCTCGAGCACTGGGCTGCCGGCGGTAAGCCGGAACCCTACGAGGCCGGAACGTGGGGACCACCGTCTGCGGACGAAATGATGCAACGCACCGGACGCGAATGGAGGCGACCCTAGTGATTCTCGATTTGCCGTCCACCACCACGGTCCAGGTCAGCAAGAAACTGGTCGAGGTACGTAAGACCGGCGGCGCTGTCACCTTGGGACGGGTGTTGACGCTCGTCGTCTGCACCAGGGACACCGGGAATGCCGAGGAAGCCATCGAGGCCGCCAACGAAGCAAGCCGCGAGCACCCATGCCGCGTCATCGTGCTTCTGCGTGGCGACGAGCAGAGTGAGCCCAGGCTCGATGCTCAGATCCGTGTCGGCGGGGACGCCGGCGCCTCGGAGGTTGTCGTGTTGCGTCTCTACGGTCCGCTGGCGGACCACGAGAGCAGCGTCGTCATCCCTTTCCTGCTCCCCGACACACCAGTTGTCGCGTGGTGGCCCCTCGAGGCACCCGAGATTCCGGCGAAAGACCCCGTCGGAAAGCTTGCGATCCGTCGCATCACCGACGCCACCGGCGCCCCCGATCCGACCGCCACCATCAAGGGACGACTCGCGTCGTACACCGCCGGCGATACCGATCTCGCCTGGAGTCGCGTCACCTACTGGCGCGCGCTCCTCGCATCGGCTCTCGATCAGCCGCCGCACGAGAAGATCACCTCAGCGGTGGTCTCCGGTCTCAAAACCGAACCGGCACTGGATATTCTCGCCGGTTGGTTGGCGGCCAAGATCGACGGTCCGGTCATTCGGCGTACGGGTGAGCTGACGGTCGAGTTGAAGCTCGAGACCCGCAGTATCTCCATCAGTCGTCCGCAGGAGGGCACGACCGCAACGTTGATCCGCACCGGTCAGCCTGACGCGCTGGTTTCTCTGGGTCGTCGAGAGACACGCGATTGCCTCGCCGAGGAATTGCGTCGGCTCGATCCGGACGAGATCTACGAAGAAGCTCTGGCCGGATTGGAGAAGGTGACCTATGAGTGATGTTGTCGTGGAGAAGTTTTCAGACGCCGGCCAACTTGTCGACGCTGCCGCCGCACGCCTGGTCACGACCATCGTCGATGCCCAGAAGGCTCGCGGGTTCGCGTCCATCGTGCTGACCGGCGGTGGAACCGGCATCGCACTTCTCGAGAAGTTGCGTGAAGCTCCCGGCGACATCGACTGGTCGCAGATCGATCTGTACTGGGGCGACGAGCGGTTCCTGCCGTCCGGCGATCCCGAGCGGAACGAAGTGCAAGCACGTGAGGCGCTTCTCGATCATGTGCCGGTCGATCCCGACAGGGTACATGCGATGGCCGCATCCGACGGTATCTACGACGGTGATCCACACGGGGCGGCGACGGCGTACGAACAACTGCTGGGCGCTCAGGCACACGGGAATCAGGTTCCGACGTTCGACGTGCACCTGCTCGGTATGGGCGGCGAAGGACACGTCAACTCGTTGTTCCCGCACACCGACGCTGTTCGCGAAGAAGCGCGTTTCGTAGTCGCGGTGACGGACTCCCCCAAGCCGCCACCGGTGCGGATCACCCTCACGTTGCCTGCTGTTCGGCGAGCCAAAGAGGTCTGGCTGCTCGTCTCGGGTGCTGCAAAGGCCGAGGCCGTTGCCAAAGCCGTCGGAGGTGCTTCGGCCGACGACTGGCCGTCCGCCGGCGCCACCGGTCTGGTTGCGACACGTTGGTTCCTCGATACGGACGCTGCCTCGCAGCTTCCCTGATCTGATTTCACAGATCTGATTTCACACCGGCCGGGAATCGTCTTCGGGCGATTCCCGGCTTGGTGGTACGTCGACGACTTTCTCACCGTGGCGACTTTCGACTACCCGCCGAGTCCGGATCCGATGCGAATTTCCTTTTGACGGAACGGAACTCAATCCCGAGATCCCGTTTCTCCAACCAGCACTGCGCCCCACACAACGATCCATCTCTCCCCCTGCCTCCTTCATCCGAGTGATTACTACCTTGGACGCCGCGAAGTAAGGTTCGGTTCCGCAGATCGCTTTCACTCTTGAACGAATCAATCCAGGCGAGAACAATCGAACAATGTCGTGGACACCGAATCCGGACGCACTTCGCGGGCGAGTGGCTGTAGTTGCCGGGGCGACGAGGGGCGCCGGACGCGGAATCGCCGCGGCATTGGGCGAGGCCGGTGCAACCGTCATCTGCACTGGCCGGAGCACATCTGCCGGAATTCTTCAGTCGGACTATCCGCGCGGAGAGACCATCGAAGAGACGGCAGAGTTGGTCACCGAGCTGGGCGGCGTCGGCGTGCCGATTGCCGTCGATCATCTCAAGAGCAAACAAGTGGCTGATCTCGCCGAACGCTTGCGAATCGACTATCACCATATCGACATCTTGGTCAACGACATCTGGGGCGCGGAATTACTCAAGGGTGGGCCGGCGGAGTGGAACACGCCGGTATGGGAACACGATCTGGACAAGGGGTTTCACATCTTGCGTCTGGCGATCGACACCCACATCACCACGTCGCACCACCTCCTGCCGCTCATGACTGATCGGCCAGGCGGACTGGTCGCCGAAATAACCGATGGCACTACCGAATACAACGCATCGAACTATCGCATCTCGGTGTTCTACGACTTGGCAAAGGTGTCCGTGAACAGGCTCGCATTTTCGCAAGGCCACGAACTTGCCCCGTTCGGCTGTACTGCCGTCGCCATCACTCCCGGGTTCCTGCGATCGGAGATGATGCTCGACAATTTTGGTGTCGGCGAATCGAATTGGCGTGACGCTCTGTTGCCGGAGCGGGATTGTCCGACTGCGCCCGCGGATTTCGCACGCTCCGAGTCGCCAAGATTCATCGGACGTGCGATCGCGGCCATCGCTGCCGATCCGAATCGACAGCGATGGAATCAGCGATCGGTCAGTTCAGGCGAACTCGGAACGGAATACGGGTTCACCGACGCGGACGGCAGCCGCCCCGATTTCTGGCATTACCAACGCTGAACGTGACTAGTCAACGATCTTCCGACGAGCCGTCTACCTCGCGGTAAGACCACCCCCACAGAAAGCGCCTTGCGTTGGTCAGGTAGGCACGCAGATGCGTGAGCATGCCGGCGAACTCCCAAGGTTCCAGATTTTTCATACCTAATGGTCTCATTTGTCCCCCAAGTCGCCGCAATTGGGAGTCGGAGCGCGATTATGATCCGCGCATGGCCGAATTCGCGACGATCAACGAATACATCGCTTCGTTTCCCACCGACGTGCAACCAGCCCTCGAGAGTATCCGCGAGACGATTCACAACACGGTTTCAGGCCTCGATGAGACCATCAGCTATCAGATGCCGACCATGACGGTGAACGGAAAGAACCTGATTCACTTCGCAGGCTGGAAAAACCACATCTCGATGTACCCGCTCCCGGCGGGTGACGCCGAGTTCGAGAAGTCCGTCGACCCTTACCGGGCTGCGAAATCAACGGTGAAGTTCCCGCTGAACAAACCGATCCCTCTCGATCTCGTGGCTCGGATCGTCGAATTGCTCGCGCAGCGCCACTAACGTCCGTTCTCGTCGGAGCCTTGTGAGAACGTATGGCCGTGCAGAGACAACCCATCCGCCGCATCAAGGCCGGGCCATCGTCGGGCGCCGACGTAGGCAGCTGGCCGATGACGGTGCCTGCAGTCGCGCAGATCGTTCAGCACGGTCTCGAGCTTCCACCGGGTGTCACCATTCTGGTCGGCGAAAACGGAGCGGGAAAGTCGACCGTCATCGAAATTATTGCCGCCGTTCTCGGTCTCAACGCCGAAGGCGGGTCGACCAATACGCGGCATCAGACTCGATCGAGTGAACCGGGCGGCCTCGACCTTGTGATCGAGCGGAGTCCCGGAGCATCGAAGTGGGCGTACTACCTCCGAGACGAAACCCTGCACGGTTTGTACACGTACTTGGAGGACAACCCCAATCCCAAGCGACCTGAACCGCTTTACCATCACCTCTCCCACGGTGAGGCGCTGCTCGAGATCCTGTCGTCGAGGACCGCCGACGGCGGCTTCTATCTCATCGACGAACCCGATGCCGCACTCTCCTTCCAGGGGACCCTGACACTGGCCGCGCTGCTCGGCGAGTTGGTGGAATCCGGCGCGCAGGCGGTGATCGCGACGCACTCGCCGATCATCGCGGCGCTGCCGAACGCCAACCTGCTCGAGATCGGAGAATGGGGAATCCGAGCCTCGAGCTGGGAGGACCTCGATCTGGTGTCGAACTGGCAGCGGTTCCTTCACGACCCGCACACGTACCTGCGCCATCTGATCTAACCTGGAACTCCACCCCAGGAGGCCTCCATGGCATACGACAAAGCGCTGGCTGAGCGTATCCGCGATGCGCTCTCGGGCGAGGACGACGTCGAGGAAGTAAAGATGTTCGGTGGGCTGAGCTTCATGGTGAACGGGAAGCTGGCCGCCAGTGCGAACTCACACGGCAACATCATGGTTCGGTGTGACCCCGATCGAGTCGACGAGCTTCTGACGCACAAGGGTGCAAGTTGGCCCGAGATGCGGGGTAAGCCGATGAGCAAGGGATGGATCGTCGTCGACCGAACCGGGACGAGTTCGAACGTCGAATTCAACGCGTGGATCAAGGAAGCTCTGGACTTCGTTCACTGACAGCTGGGGTGCGTTGCCGAAGATAACTGACGAGACTGGTGTGGCCGCGGGCTCTCGCGTCGATGAGAGACTGAACCGTGCCCGATCGACCTGAGATTGTATGTATCTGCGGCTCTGCGCGATTCGCTGAAGAGATGTGGGAGGCGAACCGCGACCTGACGTTCGCGGGCGTGATCGTCGTCGCGCCGGGTGAAGCAGACGAGGCGGTCTCTGTCGAGCAGAAGATCCTGCTCGACGCGCTCCATCTGCGCAAGATCGACCTCGCCGATCGGGTTCTGGTCGTCAACCCTCGCGGATACATCGGTGAGTCCACGCGCCGAGAGATCGCGTACGCGCGCGCCGCCGGCAAACCAGTGTCGTTCACGACGCCGTTTGATCAGTAAGCGCCTCGTCGGTGCGGGCTGCAACGAATATTCTCGCGCCGAGTTGCTCGAGCCCTAGCGCCGGTTCGATCAATTTCGCTCGATTCGGCAAAAGTGAACTGGGCGGCCCTTAGACTCCGGAAAAGCATTGGATTGGGCGGCTCGACGCCGCGGAGGAAAGGTGGTCCGTCCCGTGACGTTCACACCCAATCAGCCGGATCACCAACGCGCCTTCGGGTTTCAGACGCCGTCGACCCGCGCAATTCCCTCCCTCATGCCCGACCGTTTCGGACCTAGCCTCATCGGATCGCTCTGGGCGTGCGCCGGGATCGTCGCCGGAAGCCTCGGCCCGTGGACGTCATCCTCCGCGCTGGACCACAGTGGTATCGACGAATGCGGAGTGATCACTCTCGTCCTCGCTCTCTGCGCGGTGACCGCGCTGATCACCCTCATGGTTCGAGACGTCACGCCCGAGATCAAGAATCACTGCACCGGCCCTTTGGTCGGAATCGCGGTATTGATCGTTGCCGTCGGAAACGCCGCGTCCATCGTGCGACGTAGTACCGAGTTCGCAGGGCACACTGCCGGACCGTCCATCGGGTGGGGACTGTGGGTGGTCATCGCGTCCGCAGTGATCCTGTGCATCACGTCGTCGACCGTCGCGCACATGATCAGGTTTCAGGCAGCAATGATCACAAGGTCTTGATCAGACCGCCGTCGATCACGAAATCCGCGCCTGTCACGTTCCCCGCACGATCGCTGGCGAGGAACAACACCAGGTCGGCAACCTCTTCGGGGAAGGTGAACCGCCCAGTCTCGGCTCCGGCCGCGGCGCTTTCGACGATGTTGTCGGCGGCTGACCCACTCGCCTTCGCCAGCGTCGAGGCCACTCCGTGCTTGCCGAGCCACAACTCCGTTTGCACCGGGCCAGGGCTGACGGTATTGACGCGGATCCCCTGCCCGCCCAGTTCTTTCGACAACGACTTCGAGAAGTTGGTCAACGCCGCTTTGGCGGCGCTGTAGTCGATCACCGTGCGGTCAGGTAAGAATGCGTTGACCGAACTGATCGTCACGATGCTCCCGCCACCTCGGCGGATCAACTCCGGCAGCGCAGCGCGAACAGTGCGTACAGCCGACAAGAACGTCAGATTGAACGACGCCGCCCACTCTTCGTCTGTGATGGCCGCGAAACCGCTCGTTCTCGGGGTGACGGCCCCGACGTTGTTGACCAGGATGTCGACGCCGCCCCTCGCTGCTGCAACCTCGAGCAGTCGGGTTGATCCTTCGACACTCGCGAGGTCGACGCCGACAAAGGTGACGGCGCCGCCGGACTGCAGCGATTCGAGTTCCGGCGAGAGCGTCCGCGAGCCCGCGACGACGTGGACTCCCTCGGCCACCAACGCCCGCGTGACAGCCAGTCCGATACCTTTTCCCGCGCCGGTAACGACGGCAGTTCGTCCGTCCAATTGCAGATCCACTGCGGTCCCCGTTCGGTCCGGTGCGCAGCGTTGGGTGTGCGTGCGACAGCTCTAGAGTCGCCGCACGCACACCCTGGTAAACCTGCAGAACCAGCCGCTGTTACCTAGCCACTGTTACGAAGCGCAGTGGCCAGGCCGTTCATCGTCAGCTGGATACCCCGACGCACCTGATCGCTCTCGTCGCCGGAACGGTACCGACGGATCAGCTCGACCTGTAGATGGTTGAGAGGTTCGAGGTACGGGAACCGGTTGTGGACCGAACGCTCGAGGCCCGAGTTGTCGGCAAAGAGGTTCTCGTTGCCCGTGATTGCCTTGTACATGCGAATTGTGCGTTCGTGCTCGTCGGTGATCATTCCGAAGACTCGATCGCGCAGTTCGGCGTCGGGCACGAGGTCCGCGTACCGGGCCGCCAAACCGAGATCCGACTTCGACATCACCATGGCCATGTTCGAGAGCACGGTTCGGAAGAACGGCCACTTCTCGTACAGGGCCGTCAACGTGGCAAGCCGAGTGTAGTCTCCGTCTATCCATCTTTCGAACGCGGCGCCGGTTCCGTACCAACCCGGAAGCATCACGCGAGACTGACTCCACGAGAGCACCCAGGGAATTGCTCGCAGGTCGGAGATCGCCTTGGTCTGCTTGCGAGAGGCCGGGCGAGAGCCGATGTTGAGTGCCCCGATCTCGGCGACCGGTGTGGACGCTTCGAAGTACTGCACGAATCCTGGTGTGTCGTGCACCAGTTCGCTGTACGCGGTGCGGGCGAGGGACGCGAGCTCGTCCAGTACCGCGTAGGCAGCGTCGGCATCGCTGCCGAGTCCTTCGACGTCGAGCAACGTCGACTCAATAGTCGCGGCGATGAGTGTTTCGAGGTTGCGATGTGCCAGACGCGGTTCGGCGTACTTGGCCGCAATCACCTCACCCTGCTCGGTGATTCGCAGAGAACCCGCGACTGCACCGGGAGGCTGAGCCAGAATCGCTTCGTAACTCGGTCCGCCGCCACGTCCGACGGTTCCGCCGCGGCCGTGGAAGAGCCTCAACCTGATTCCGCTCTTACGCGCGGCATCGACGAGGTCGAGTTCGGCACGGTACAGCGCCCAGTTGGCTGCCAGGTACCCGCCGTCCTTGTTCGAGTCGGAGTACCCGAGCATCACTTCTTGACTGTCACCACGGGAACGGACGATCGCACGATAGATCGGGATGTCGAGCGTCGCCAGCAATGTGTCGGCGCCGCCCTGCAGATCCTCGATCGTCTCGAACAACGGCACGATGCCGATCGGGCACGAGGGCTCGCTACCGACGCCCGGATCGAGCACCCCGACCTCTTTGAGCAGCACTGCGGCCTCGAGCATGTCACTGACCGAGGTACACATGCTGATGATGTAGTTGGGTACTGCGCCCGCTCCGAGAACCCGCACTGCCTTGGCACCGGCCGCCATGATGGCCAGTTCCTTGGTGGTCAATTCGCTGAACTCGGCGTCCGGCGAAGTCAGTGGTCGCCGCGTCGTCAACTCGGCCGACAGCAATTCGACTCGATCGGCTTCCGGCAAGGACGCGTAGTCCGGGTGAACTCCGGCCCACGCCAGAAGTTCTGCGACGACGCTTTCGTGTACCTCGGAGTTCTGCCGCATGTCCAGACCGGACAGGTGAAAGCCGAACACCTCCACCGCTTCTCGGAGCCGATCGAGTCGATCGTCGGCGATGGTCTCGTCACCGAAACGACGCAACGAGGTGTCGATGATTCCGAGATCCCGCTGCAACTGTGCCGGGTCGGTGTACGCCTCGAGTCCGTCGTCGGACCCGTGGGCGGGCAACTCCCCCAGTACCGTCAGTGCTGTGGCGCTCAAGCGCCCGCGGATACCGCGAATCGCGCGACGGTACGGCTCGTCGGCCCGGAAGGCAGAGTCGTCGCCGGAGGTAGACGCCAGCAGATCGAGTTCGGGCGTGACGGAAACCAGCCGCGCCGACATCGACAGTTCACGCTCGAGATGATCGAGTTCCTCGAGGTGATGCTCGAGAGCAGTCGCCGCAGCGCGCGACGTGGCGCGCTGGACGATTTCGCCGGTCACGTACGGATTGCCGTCTCGGTCACCGCCGATCCACGAACCCGGCCTCAGGATCGGTTCCGGCAGGAGCCCGGCGTCCGGCCAACGAGTGCGCAGCGCTTTGCGAACCTCGGCGTTGATCTTCGGAATCACCTCGAACAACGCTGCGTCGTAGTAGCGCAGGCCTACCTCGATTTCATCCTGGATGCGGAGGCGGCTGAGCCGGATCAGAGCCGTCTGCCACAGGGTCAGGATCTGACGGCGCAATTGCAGATCGACATCAGCGGTTTCTGCGACGCTCAGCGCCGTGCGCTCGCGGTATCGCATCAACTCGGTGATCCGACTCTGCGTCTCGAACACCGTACGGCGTCGAGTCTCCGTCGGGTGAGCGGTGATGACGGGTGAGACCAGGGCGCCCCGAAGCGCTTCTTCGACGGTGGCCGAATCGATATCGGCTGCATCAAGTTTGGTGTACGTGGCCGCGAGAGTGCTGTCGCGGGGCGGTTCCCCCGCGTTGACGTGGATGGCCCGTCGACGCTCGCGGTGGATGTCCTCGGCCAGGTTGGCGAGCAGTGCGAAGTGACTGAACGCCCGGATGACGGGAATGGCGTCGTCCGTACTGATTTCGGCGAACAGCGACACCAGTTCGGCGCGATCGATCTCCGAACGACGGACTCGGAACGACTCGACACGGGCTCGCTCGACCAGATCGAACACATCGTCGCCGGCTTGCTCTCGCACTATTTGTCCGAGTATTCCGCCGAGAAGCCGGATGTCTTCGCGCAGCGGCTCGGTGGCCTCTCGCGGTGTTTCTCGATGCGACGCGGTTTCAGTCATCACACAATTATCGACCGAAACAAAGAACCCCGCTCGATAGGCGGGGTTCCGTGTCTGAAATTCGTGTGTGAAAAACTACCGGCTGTAAGTCATGAGCCGAGAATCAGGCGAACTTGATCTCCAGGCCGATGCCGACGATCGAAATGAGCCAGATCAACGCGGTGAAGACCGTCAACCGGTCGAGGTTCTTCTCGACAACAGTCGATCCGGACAGGCTGGACTGGACACCGCCACCGAACAGACTCGACAAACCGCCGCCCTTACCGCGATGCAGGAGCACCAAGGCGATGAGGAGCAAGCTGGTGATGACCAGCAGGATATCCAGGAACAGTTTCATGTCTGTCTACGTCCACCAATCCAATAGGGACAACTACAACCGATATCACCATACAGGCGCGCGCAGATAGCCTGACCACATACCCGCCTCGCACATGACTTTGCACCCGGCCAGGCACGACTCTTGATCAGTGGCATCGATCACACTGTCGAGATACCGATTCAGTAGTTTTTCAGTTGACGCGACTCTACCTCCGAAAGGCCGGCTCCAAGCTTTCCGACACTGCCCTGCCCAACACTGCCCTGCCCGACACACCCCTGCCTGACACACCGCGTCTGGCTTCGATTCACAACTTCCGCGACGTGGCCGGCCCCGGGTACGTCACGACCAGCGGACAGGCGATGAGCCGCGGAGTCTTCTACCGTGCAAACGTACTGACGCCCTCGCCCGAGGATCTTGCAATCGTGGAATCGCTGGGGCTGACCGCCGTCTATGACGTGCGCTCCGAAACCGAGGCGAACGAAACTCCCGACATCGTGCCGGCGCCGGCGATGTACGCCCACATTCCCATCCTGTCCGAAAACATCCACGCCGAAGCGATGGCTCTCCGAACAGCGGACGCTGCAACAGCTTTCATGCAGAACATCAATCGCAGCTTTGTCGCAGACCCCGTCACTCGGAACGGATTTTCGCAGTTGTTCGCCGCCCTGGCGACCACCGAGGGGCCGCAACTCTTCCACTGCACGGCGGGCAAGGACCGAACAGGTTGGGCGGCAGCACTACTGCAGACACTCGCTGGTGTACCGCGCGAAACGATCACGGCGGACTACCTGCTCACGAACACGTACTCGGCCGAGTACATCGAGGCAACAGTCGCGAAGATCGCCGCTGCCACAGATGCAGACAAGGGCGAGGTGATCCGGTTGCTGCTTTCCGTCGACGCGAGTTACCTGGGCGCTGCCTTCGAGCAGGTGGATGACCACTACGGGACCGTCGAGAACTATTTGACCTCCGGGTTGGAGCTTGCTCCCGAACTCGTCGGCGCTCTGAAAACCAAACTCCTGAGCTGACTCGCGAACAAAAAACTGCGGGCGTGTGACCTACTCGGTCACACACCCGCAGTCTTAGTCTCGAGCAGTTTCAGCTCACTACCCGATCATCACGGGAGTGGACCGCCTGCAGCGATCGCAGACAGTGTCGCGAACTCGTCAGCCTTGAGTGACGCGCCGCCGACAAGAGCGCCGTCGACGTCGGTCTGGCCGACGATCTCTCCGACGTTCTTGGAGCTGACGCTACCGCCGTACAGAACGCGAACGCCGGCCGCGACCTCGGCGTCGGCAAGTTCGGCCACTGTTGCTCGTACCGCAGCACACACTTCCTGTGCATCGGCGGCAGAAGCGACACGGCCGGTGCCGATGGCCCAGACAGGTTCGTACGCGATGACGATCTTGGAGATCTCCTCCGCGCTCAGGCCCGCCAACGAACCCTTGAGCTGGTCGACGTTGTAGGCGACATGCTCGCCCGCTTCGCGGATCTCGAGGCCTTCGCCGATGCACACGATCGGCGTGAGGCCGTTCTTGAGAGCAGCCTTCGTCTTCGCGAGGACGGTCTCGTTGGTCTCACCGTGAAGGGTGCGACGCTCGGAGTGACCGACCACGACGAAGGTGCAACCGAGCTTGGCCAGCATGGAGCCGCTGATCTCGCCCGTGAACGCACCCGAGTCATGAGCCGAGACATCTTGCGCGCCGTACGTGAGGAGGAGCTTGTCGCCCTCGATCAGCGTCTGGACGCTTCGGATGTCGGTGAACGGCGGGATGACCGTGACGTCCACTTTGTCGAAGTACTTCGCAGGCAAGGAGAAAGCGATCTTCTGCACCAGGGCGATAGCCTCGAGGTGGTTCAGATTCATCTTCCAGTTGCCGGCGATCAACGGCTTACGTGCCATGTCGGATCAGCCTTCCAGTACTGCGATGCCAGGCAGCTCTTTGCCCTCGAGGTACTCGAGGGAAGCGCCACCACCGGTGGAAATGTGCGAGAAGCCCTCGTCCGGGATACCGAGCTGACGAACGGCTGCTGCGGAGTCGCCGCCGCCGACGACGCTGAAGGCGCCCTTCTCGGTTGCCTCCACGATTGCCTCGGCGACACCGCGGGTGCCTGCCTCGAACTTCGGGAACTCGAACACGCCCATCGGGCCGTTCCAGAACACCGTCTTGGCGCCGGTCAGGATCGCGGCAAAGCGCTTGACCGACTCCGGTCCGATGTCCAGACCCATCCAGCCGTCGGGAATCTTGTCGAACGGAACGATCTTCGACTCGGCATCGGCCGAGAAGGAGTCCGCGACGACAACATCCTGAGGGATGTGGATGACGTCGGCGTACCGGTCGAGGAGATCCTTGCAGGTCTCGATCATGGACTCTTCGCACAGCGAATTGCCCACGGACACACCCTGAGCCGCGAGGAACGTGTAGAACATTCCGCCGCCGATCACCAGAGTGTCGACCTTCGGTGCCAGTGCCTCGATGACGGCCAGCTTGTCCGAGACCTTGGAGCCACCGAGCACCACCGCGTACGGACGCGCTGCGTCCTGCGTGAGCTTGGCGAGCACCTCGACCTCGGCGCCGACCAGGTATCCGGCGTAATGCGGGAGCAGCTTCGCGACGTCGAAGACCGACGCCTGCTTACGGTGAACAACACCGAATCCGTCGGAGACGAATGCGCCGTCGTCACCGACCAGCTCGACGAGAGCCTTGGCGAGCTTGACCCGCTCGGCTTCGTCCTTGCTGGTCTCGCGAGGGTCGAAACGGATGTTCTCGAGCATCAGGACGTCACCGTCGGTGAGTCCTTCGGAACGAGCCAGCGCGTCCTGTCCCACGACGTCACCGGCGAGTTGCACGTTACGACCGAGGATTTCGGCCAACTTCGCGGCAACCGGTGCGAGGGAGAACTTGGGATCGGGCTGACCGTCGGGGCGCCCGAGGTGCGCGGTCACGATGACCTTCGCTCCACCCTCGGCGAGTGCCCGCAGGGTGGGAGCGGACGCGACGATGCGACCCGGGTCCGTGATTTCTCCGCCATCCAACGGGACGTTGAGGTCGGAACGCACCAGTACGGTGCGCCCCTCGACCCCAGCGTCCAGCAGATCCTTCAGCGTCTGAACTGCCACTGTTATCGAAACTCCGCTCAGAGAGACTTGGCGACGAGGCCGATGAGGTCGGCGAGGCGGTTGGAGTAGCCCCACTCGTTGTCGTACCAGGAGACGATCTTGACCTGGTCGTCGATGACCTTCGTCAGACCCGAGTCGAAGATCGACGAGTGCGGGTCGGTGACGATGTCCGAGGAGACGATCGGTGCGTCGGTGTACTTCAGGATGCCCTTGAGGGGTCCTTCGGCAGCAGCCTTCATCGCAGCGTTGATCTCGTCGGCGGTGGCCGACTTCTTCAGGTTCGCGGTGAGGTCGGTGACCGAGCCCGTGGGGATCGGCACGCGCAGTGCGTAGCCGTCGAGCTTGCCGAGCAGCTGCGGGAGAACCAGGCCGATTGCCTTGGCTGCACCGGTACCGGTGGGAACGATGTTGAGGGCAGCTGCGCGGGCGCGACGGAGGTCTGCGTGCGGAGCGTCCTGCAGGTTCTGATCCTGGGTGTACGCGTGGATCGTGGTCATCAGACCCTTGACGATGCCGAACTCGTCGTCGAGAACCTTGGCGATGGGGCCGAGGCAGTTGGTGGTGCACGACGCGTTGGAGATGATGTTCTGGCTGCCGTCGTACTTGTCGTCGTTGACGCCCATCACGATGGTGATGTCTTCACCCTTGGCCGGAGCCGAGATGATGACCTTCTTGGCGCCGGCTTCGAGGTGTCCCTTGGCCTTTGCGGCGTCGGTGAAGATGCCGGTGGACTCGACGACGACGTCGACGCCCAGCTCGCCCCAGGGAAGTTCGTTCAACGGGCCACGGTGTGCGAGGGCCTTGATGCGCTGATCGCCGACGACGATCGTGTCGTCACCGTCGAGCGACACGTCGTACGGCAAACGGCCGAGGATGGAGTCGTACTTCAGCAGGTGAGCGAGCGTCGCGTTGTCAGTCAGGTCGTTGACTGCCACGATCTCGATATCGGTGGTTCCGAGCGCCTTCTGCGCATCCACCGCCCTGAAGAAGTTACGTCCGATACGGCCGAAACCGTTTACGCCAACCCGGACAGTCACAATTCGCTCCTTTGACCATGATTCTGGTGTGCAACTTGACCCACGCATACTCCGAATCCATGTGTGCACGACGCGGACGTGGGGTTCATCGGTCGATGTGACTCATACCCTAATGCGCGTGGCCCGAACGTGCGCAGCCCACCCTGACGGAGGGCAGGTCACCCCTCTTCGAGTAGCTCCACATTCACTGCGGATTCGGTGTCGGGTATGCCCGTTTCCTTGGCCTTGCGATCAGCCATGGACAGCAGGCGACGGATACGTCCGGCAACGGCGTCCTTGGTCATCGGCGGGTCGGCCAACTGGCCGAGTTCTTCGAGGGACGCCTGCCGATGCTCGACGCGCAGTGCACCCGCCGCCGCGAGGTGATCGGGCACGTCCTCACCGAGGATCTCCAACGCACGCTCGACGCGCGCAGCAGCCGCAACGGCAGCGCGAGCAGAGCGTCGCAGGTTTGCGTCGTCGAAATTGGCGAGACGATTGGCGGTGGCGCGGACCTCGCGTCGCATCCGCCTCTCCTCCCACACCAGGCGTGTGTCCTGGGCTCCCATTCGGGTCAGGAGATCGCCGATGGCCTCACCGTCGCGGATCACCACACGATCCGTTCCGCGAACCTCACGTGCCTTCGCCGAGATCCCCAGACGCCGCGCAGCTCCAACCAGAGCAAGTGCAGCTTCCGGGCCGGGGCAGCTCACTTCGAGCGCCGACGAACGGCCGGGTTCGGTCAGGGAACCGTGCGCGAGGAACGCACCGCGCCACGCTGCTTCGGCGTCGCCGACACTTCCGCCGACGACCTGCGCAGGCAAGCCGCGAACCGGGCGCCCGCGAAGATCGAGCAGTCCCGTCTGGCGCGCGAGGGCCTCACCCTCCTTCGCTACACGCACGATGTAGCGAGCGGACTTTCGAAGCCCGCCCGCACTGAGTACGTGCACATCGGCACTGTAGGTGAACAGGTCGAATATCTCCCGGCGCAGACGTCGCGCCGTGGAGCCCAGATCCACCTCTGCTTCGACGACCACCCGGCCGCCGACGATGTGGAGCCCACCGGCAAAGCGCAGCAACGCGGAGACCTCTGCCTTGCGGCAGCTGACCTGAGTCACCACTAACCGGCTCAGTTCGTCCTTGACCTCCGCTGTCATTGCCACGAAGCGTTCTCCCTCTGTTCTTCGGATTGCTGTTCTTGCAGGGAAGACTGTGTCGAATCCCCTACTGCCGCACTGCTCGACAGTTCAGCCAGTACATCGGCCAGTTTTGCCGGATCGTGTACATGCGCTGCGCCCGGTGAGGTGTCCGCGACATCCGCGTACCTGACTTCGGCTGAAAATTGATCCGCCGCACGCTGCAGATGTTCACGTTCACGCCCGGCCGGTACCGACGCCGAGTCGACCACCACGTAGTCGACCCGGAAATCGGGCACGTGTTGGGAGAGTACGTGCAGGTGACGCTCCGCGGAGAATCCGGCGGTCTCCCCCGGCTCGGGTGCGAGATTGAGCACCAGTACCTTTCGAGCCTTCGTCGACGACAGTGATTCGACGAGTTCGGGTACCAGGACGTGTGGGATCACGCTCGAGAACCACGATCCCGGGCCGAGAACCACGAGATCGGCACGATCGATCGCAGTCACGGCATCGGGGCACGCGGGCGGATTGGACGGGAGCAGTCTCACACGCCGAACCTTGCCCGGGGTGGTCGCGACGGCAACCTGTCCACGAATGCAGCGGCTGACGCGGGGGTCCTCTTCGAGTCCCTGAACGTCGGCTTCGATCTCGAGCGCGATCGGCGACATCGGCAGCACACGGCCACGGATTCGCAGCAGTCGCGCCATCTCGTCGAGCGCGACGACCGGATCGCCGAGCACCTCGGTCAGTCCGGCCAGGATGAGATTGCCCACCGAGTGCCCGGCAAGTGCGCCGACACCGCCGAAGCGATGCTGAATGGTCCGAGTCCAGTCGACTATCTCGGGTTCGTCCGACGCGAGAGCTGCCAGCGCCATCCGGAGGTCTCCAGGCGGGATGACGCCGAGTTCGGCGCGCAGCCGGCCCGACGAACCACCGTCGTCGGCGACCGTGACCACGGCGGTGACGTCGAACGTCAAGCGTCTGACGGCCTGGAGCGTGGCGAACAATCCGTGCCCGCCGCCGAGCGCGACGATGGCCGGCCCCTCGGGTGTCTCCCGCGAGCGATGTGTCGGTTCACTCATTCGCGCCCCAGATCCCGGTGCACGATGCTGACCGAGATGTCGTCCTCGGAACCCAAACGCCTCGCGAGAGCTTCGGACATGGCTACGCTTCGGTGCTTACCGCCGGTGCATCCGACCGCAATTGTCATGTAGCGCTTTCCTTCTCGTCGATATCCGGCGATCGTCAAATCCACCAGATGTCGGTAGGTGTCGAGATAGTCTTCCGCGCCCTCGCGCGACAACACGTAGTCGCGAACGTCGGCGTCCTGACCGGTGTGCGGGCGAAGTTCAGGGATCCAGTGGGGATTGGGCAGGAAACGAACGTCACAGACGAGATCGGCGTCCATGGGCAGGCCGTACTTGAATCCGAACGACTGGACCGTCACCTTCATCGTTCGGTTGGCATCGTTTCCGAACGCCGTTTCGATCTTCTGACGCAGCTGATGCGCCTTCAGTGCCGACGTGTCGATGACCAGATCGGCGGCCGCCTTCACCACGGCCAACTGCCGACGCTCGGCTGCGATCCCTTCGGACAACGTGCCGTCGATGCCGTCGTTCTGCAACGGATGACTGCGGCGCACCTGTTCGAACCGTCGGATCAACACGTCGTCCGACGCTTCGAGGTACAGCACCCGAGTGTGGATCGGTTCCGCCTCGAGCTCGGTGAGCACCCACCCGAGATCGCCGGTGAAGAGTCGACTCCGCACGTCGATCACGACGGCCAGACGATCGACCGGCGGATCGGAGGTCAAGCTCAGACCGACCATTCGGGAAATGAGCTCAGGTGGCAAATTGTCCGCGACATACCAGCCGAGGTCTTCGAGCACCTTGGCAGCGGTACTCAAACCTGCTCCGGACAATCCCGTCACCAGCAGGAAATCCATCGTTCGACTGTCTTTGGCGCTGTCGGTAGTCACTGTGCACTCGGCCCCGTCGTCGGCATGGACAATTCTCGCGACTCGGAGCCCTCGTCGCCGCTACCGGATTCGGCGCTGGGCGCGTCAGCAGACGTAACAGACGATTCGGATTCCGTGTCCAGCTCATCATCCCCTACCGCGGCTGGCAGCGCTCGAGCTTCAGCGCCCGCGTCGGCTGCAGCCGAATCCGTGCCGAGTGCGGCCAGAACTGCTGTGGCGGTGGTCTCACCGATACCGGGGACCTGCATGATCTCCTCGACCGTTGCCGTTTTCAGCTTCGCCACGGAACCGAAGTGAGCCACCAGAGCGGTTCGACGAGTTTCACCGAGCCCCTTGACCGAATCCAGAGCCGAAGCCGTCATCCGCCTCGAGCGTTTGCTGCGATGGAACGTGATCGCGAAGCGGTGGGCTTCGTCTCGGATGCGCTGCAGTAGGTACAACGACTCGCTCGTCCGAGGGAGGATGACCGGATCTTCTTCCCCCGGTACCCATACCTCTTCGAGTCTTTTGGCCAACCCGACTACCGCGACGTCAGTGACCCCCAGCTCGTCGAGGACCGCCGCTGCCGCCGTGACCTGAGGGGCGCCGCCGTCCACGACGAACAGATTGGGCGGATAGGCGAACCGCCGAGGCCGGCCCGTCGCCGGGTCGATCGCCGCTTCGGGAGCCAGGTCCCCACCGTCCGAGTCCATGGTCGACGCCGACGCCGCGAGGACGCCCAGGTCGCGGTTGTGGCGCAGGAACCGCCGACGCGTGATCTCGGCGATACTCGCGACGTCGTCGGAATGACCGTCGCCGGCGGCTTCCTTGATCGCGTAGTGCCGGTAGTCCGACTTACGCGGGAGCCCGTCCTCGAACACGACCAGTGACGCCACGACGTCGGTTCCCTGGACGTGACTGATGTCGATGCATTCGATTCGTAGCGGAGCCGAGTCCAGGTCCAGTGCTTCCTGGATGCCCTGCAGCGCCGCAGAACGCGAAGTGAAATCGCCGGCACGCTTGAGCTTGTGCTGCGCCAGAGCCTCTTTCGCGTTTCGCTGAACTGTTTCGGCGAGGTCTTTCTTGTCGCCACGTTGCGGAACCCGCAGTTGCACTTGCGATCCCCGAAGCTTGCTCAGCCACGCCTGGATCTCGGTCGCGTTTGCCGGCAGAACCGGCACCAGAACTTCCTTGGGAACTGCGCTGATCCCGGCCTCGGAACCCGCTCCCGGGTCGAGGGCCGCCTGCTCCCCGTAGAACTGGGTGAGGAACTGCTCGACCAGGATCGGCAGGTCGGACTCGGCGTCGAGTGCGGCCCAGTCGATGGCGTCGCCTGCCTTCTCCACGACCCATCCACGCTGACCCCGCACGCGTCCGCCCCGCACGTGGAACACCTGAACGGCGGCTTCGAGATCATCGGTGGCAAAGGCGACGAGATCGGCGTCGGTGCCGTCACCGAGTACGACGGCCTGCTTCTCGAGCGCCTTGCGCAAAGCGCCGATATCGTCACGCAGACGGGCTGCGGTCTCGAAGTCGAGATCCTCGGAAGCCTGCTGCATGCGCTTTTCGAGATCTTTGACCAACTTGTCCGTGCGGCCGGCGAGGAAGTCGCAGAAATCTTCGACGATCTGTCGATGCTCCTCGGCGCTGACTCGCCCGACGCAGGGCGCCGAGCACTTGTCGATGTAGCCGAGCAGACACGGACGACCGATCTGGTTGTGCCGTTTGAAGACTCCGGACGAGCACGTTCGTGCGGGAAAGACTCGTAGCAGCAGATCGAGAGTTTCGCGGATCGCCCAGGCATGGGAGTAGGGACCGAAGTACCGGACACCCTTGCGCCGCGGACCGCGGTAGACGAACAGTCGCGGGAACTCTTCGTTGAGCGTCACCGCGAGAACCGGATACGTCTTGTCGTCGCGGTACCGGACGTTGAACCGCGGATCGAATTCCTTGATCCAGTTGTACTCGAGCTGAAGCGCTTCGACTTCGGTACTGACGACGGTCCACTCGACGCTGCCGGCGGTGGTCACCATCTGCCGAGTACGGGGATGAAGTGTCGTGACGTCCGCGAAGTACGAGTTCAAACGTGAACGGAGGCTTTTCGCCTTTCCGACGTAAATGACCCGACCATGCGGATCGCGAAATTTGTAGACGCCCGGCGCAGCCGGAATGGTTCCGGTAGCGGGGCGGTAAGTCGAGGGATCCGGCACGGTTTCAGGTTAGTCGCCGCCACCGACCGACTCGGAAACGCGCAGGATGCGGGCACCGAACCGGTCGGAAGACGTCAGTTGCTCTTGTGCGCGACCGGTGCGTAGCGGTCGGCCAGTTCGCGGAACTTACCGACCGTGTCGACGGCGTACTCGCGGTCGTTGGACTGGATCGCCATCACTGCCATGTACTCGTCGTCGGGCAACTCGATGCGTGCCCAGGCGGCACCGTCGGGGAACGAGAGTCCCTCGAACAGATCCCAGTCGACGATCTTCTCGCCCAGGATGTTTCGTACGGCGATACCCTGCTTGCCCACCTTGACCCGGGGCCGCGTCAACATCAGCACACCGAGAGCCAGAATGGTGCCGATGCCTGCCATCGCGATCTGGTCCGCGGCACGGAAGTACACGCCGGTGGACCCCTGGCGGAGCAGGAGTGCAAGTGTGACGTGAACGATCACCAGGAGGACGGCAACTCCGATCGCGTATCGCGTCGACTTACGCGGTGACGCGATCAGTTCCCAGTTCTCGTTGTCGCCGGGTGTACTCATCGAAACGAATCCTCGGTCCATGGTGCTCGGAGATGGCGCAGGGTCACTGCGGTGTCCAGTGCGGCGGCGCAGGCCTGTGCGCCCTTGTCCTCGACGCTACCCGGCAGACCCGAACGGTCAAGAGCCTGCTGCTCGGTGTCGGTGGTCAGGACACCGTTCCCCACGGGGGTGCTTTCGTCGAGCGAGACGCGTGTGAGGCCCGCGGTGACCGCGTCGCACACGTACTCGAAGTGCGGCGTACCGCCGCGGATGACAACACCGAGTGCGACGACGGCGTCGTGCGTGCGCGCCAATGCCTGCGCAACGACCGGCAGTTCGATCGCGCCGGCGACACGGACCAGTGTCACGTCCTTGATCTGTGCCTCCTGCGCGACGCGCTGCGCGCCGGCGATCAGAGCCTCGGAGATCGTCGCGTGCCACTGCCCGGCAACGATCGCCAGCTTCAGATCCTTGGCCTCGGCGATCGCGAGCTGCGGCTGACCTTCCCCGCTCACAATGCGGTTCCCGGCTGTGCGGTGTTCTGGTTCGCCTCGTACTCGTCCAGTCCGATCAGATCGTGCCCCATCCGATCGCGCTTGGTGCGCAGGTAGGTGAGGTTCTCCGCATTCGCGCGCAACGGCATCGGAACACGATCGGTGATCTGCAGGCCGTAGCCGTCCAGACCCACACGCTTGGCCGGGTTGTTGGTCAGCAGACGCATCGACGAGATCCCCAGATCGACGAGGATCTGGGCACCGATGCCGTAGTCACGGGCGTCCGCCGGTAGGCCGAGTTCGAGATTGGCGTCGACGGTGTCGGAACCGGCGTCCTGGAGCTGGTAGGCCTGCAGCTTGTGCATGAGACCGATGCCACGACCCTCGTGCCCGCGCATGTACAGAACAACGCCGCGGCCCTCCTGGGCGACCATGTCCAGTGCGGCGTCGAGCTGCGGGCCGCAATCGCACCGCAGCGAACCGAAGACGTCGCCGGTGAGGCACTCGGAGTGAACGCGGACGAGCACGTCGCTACCGTCTCCGTCGGGGCCTGCGATGTCGCCACGCACCAGCGCAACGTGCTCGACCTCGTCGTAGATGCTCGTGTAGCCGACAGCGGTGAACTCACCGTGGCGGGTGGGGATGCGGGCCTCGGCGATGCGCAGCACGTGCTTCTCGTGCTTGCGACGCCACGCGATGAGGTCCGCGATCGAGATCAGAGCAAGGTTGTGTTCGTCGGCAAATACTCGCAGCTCGTCGGTCTGAGCCATCGCGCCTTCGTCCTTCTGGCTGACGATTTCGCAGATGACGCCGGCAGGACGCAGGTCCGCCATGCGGGCGAGGTCGACTGCAGCTTCCGTGTGGCCAGGACGACGCAGTACTCCGCCTTCCTTCGCGCGGAGCGGAACGACGTGACCGGGGCGAGTGAAATCGTTGGCACCGGATTCGGGGTTGGCGAGCAGACGCATCGTCGCAGCGCGGTCCGACGCCGAGATGCCGGTACCGATTCCCTCACGGGCGTCGACCGTGACGGTGTACGCCGTGCCGTGCTTGTCCTGGTTGGTGGCGTACATCGGGGGCAGGCCCAGCCGATCGCAATCGTCACCGTCGAGCGGCACGCACAGGTAGCCGGAGGTGTACCGGACCATGAACGCCACCAGTTCCGGGGTGGCTTTCTCGGCGGCGAAGATGAGGTCGCCCTCGTTCTCGCGATCCTCGTCGTCCACGACGACAACAGCTTTACCTGCAGCGATATCTGCTACTGCGCGCTCGATACTGTCGAACCTGGTCACGTGCTCGCACTCCAAAGTCTTGACTTTTCACATCATCGAATACAACAAGTGCATCCGACGGATGCACTGACAACCCTACGACCAATCGGACGGGTCCGATCAGCCTGGTCCTACCGACCGGCAGAGTGAAGCCGCTCGACGTACTTCGCGATCACGTCCACCTCGAGGTTGACCGGCGTACCGACCACAGCGGTTCCGAGCGTCGTCAACTCGAGCGTTGTCGGGATCAGCGAGATCTCGAAGTACTCGAACCCGCGGTCTCCGCCCAGCGCGGAGACCGTCAGCGAGACTCCGTCGACGGTGATCGAACCCTTCTCCACGACGTAACGGGAAATGGAGTCGGGCAGTGCGATCCGCACTACCTCCCAGTTCTCGGACGGCGAGCGGGAAATGACGTGGCCTGTTCCATCGACATGCCCTTGAACCAGGTGGCCGCCGAGTCGGCTGTTCAGCGCCGCGGCACGCTCGAGGTTGACGCGAGAGCCGACATCCAATTTCGCCAGGCTCGAGCGGTTCAGGGTTTCCTGCATGACATCTGCGGTGAACGAACCGTCGGCAAGCACGTCGACCACCGTCAGGCACACTCCGTTGACCGCGATCGAATCACCGTGGCCGGCGTCGGAGGTGACCAGTGGCCCGCGCACCGTGAAACGTGCAGCATCGACCAGTTCTTCCTTGGCGACGATTTCGCCGAGTTCTTCCACAATTCCTGTGAACACGCGCCCTACTCCTCGTTCCCCGGAGCAGAACTCTCCGGAACCAGACTCAACAAAATATCGGGGCCGATCGTTACCGCAGACTCCAAACGGAATCGGTGGGCGTCGGTGATGGTGTGCACTCCGGCATCGACGAGTGCGGAGGCGCCCGCGCCGAGCAGGATCGGAGCGATGTATGCCTCTATGACGTCGACATATCCGGCGGCAAGGAATGCTCCGGCCAGACGGGGCCCACCCTCGAGAAGTACGTCCGTGTACTCCCCCAACGCCTCGACTACTTCGTCGATGTTGTCGGTGTTGAGCACCAGAGTCGGTGCGGTGTCGTCGAGAATGCTTGCCGTCGAGGGTATTTCGCGCTTTCCGACGACGACGCGAACGGGTTGGTGCGCCGCGAGCTCACCGGTGGGCTGACGTGCGGTCAGCCACGGATCGTCGGCGAACACGGTGCCGGTACCGACCACGATCGCATCGATCTGCGCTCGCTGCGCATGCACGCGCGCCCTCGCCTGCGGACCGGTGATCCACTGACTCGTTCCGTCCTCGGCGGCGCTGCGTCCGTCCAGACTGGCCGCGTACTTCCACGTGATGTGCGGGCGACCGGTGCGCTGTTTGTGCAGCCAGGCCCGCAGTGGACCAGCTTCCACCTCGGGTGCTCTCAGTCCGGCCGTGACGCTGATTCCAGCGCGCATGAGCGTCGCTGCGCCGCCGGAAGCCTCGGGATTGGGATCACCGACGGCGTAGACAACCGCCGAGACTCCGGCATCGATCAATGCCTGTGAGCAAGGGCCGGTTCGCCCCTGGTGATTGCACGGTTCCAGTGTCACCACTGCCGTACCGCCACGCGCTGCATCGCCGGCCTCGTCGAGAGCCACGACCTCCGCGTGCGGTCCACCGGGCGGTTGCGTCATACCGACGCCCGCGATGGTTCCGTCGGCAGCGAGGATGACCGCGCCGACCGGTGGGTTGGGGCTGGTGAATCCGCGCGCGGAATCAGCTGCGGCCAGCGCGATCTGCATCGCGGCGTCGAGATCAGCCGTCGACGCCTGTCCACCCTTTGCCATCGAGCGGCTCAGACCGACAGCGTCAGGTGCGGCGACGCCGAGGCGGCCTGCGCGCGCAGCTTGCGCACCGCCTCACCGGGATCACTCGCTCCGTACACCGCCGAACCGGCGACGAAGCAGTCGATCCCTGCTTCAGCGGCCTGCTCGATCGTGGAAGCGTTGATGCCGCCGTCGATTTCGACAAGGAGCGTCAGCTCACCCGAGTCGACGAGCTTTCGAACTGCGCGTGCCTTGTCGAGCACCTGAGGCATGAAGGACTGACCACCGAATCCGGGTTCGACGCTCATGATCAAGAGGGTGTCGAAGTCCTTGAGGATTTCCAGGTAGTCGTCGATCGGGGTTCCAGGCTTGATGCTCAGCCCCGCCTTGGCACCAGCTGCACGAATATCGCGGGCAACCGAACGCGGATCGTCGGTGGCCTCGGCGTGAAACGTGACGTTGTACGCACCGGCCTCGGCGTACGGCGGCGCCCAGCGCTCCGGATTCTCGATCATGAGATGGCAGTCGAGCGGAATATCCGTCGCCTTCAGCAGACTCTCGACCACCGGCAGACCCAGCGTGAGATTGGGAACGAAATGCGCGTCCATCACGTCGACGTGAAGCCAGTCGGAGCCGGACACGGCAGTCGCTTCATCAGCGAGTCGAGCAAAATCTGCGGACAGAATGGACGGTGCAATCATCGGGGAAGCCACGACGCCGAGTTTAGCTGTGTCTCATTGCCGACCGTGCATGCACATCGGAGCCGGTGCAATCAGATCAGTTCTTGACGACGGTGTGGAGCTTTCGCACCTTGGCCGGTGCCTTGATCCGCCACGCGTCTTCGAGCATCTCACCCAACTGCACCTCGTCGATCAGTTCGAGGTGCACGAGGATCGAGCCGTGCCCGTGATAGTGATCGGTGGTGAAGAAAGCCGCCTCGCCACTGGCGAGTAGCGCCTCCTTCTCGTCCAGACCGCACATCACGACCAAAGCGCCCTCCGCTTCGGTGCGGAGCCGCGCAAAAGTCTTACCTGCCACCTTGAGTGCCGGGGTGTTGTACGAGGTCGACTCTTCCACGGAGGGAAGAGCCGAACCGAGTACTACAACCTGTTCCCACGTAACCATGTAGGCACCATACGACTACCGATGCCCAGAAGTCATCCGATCAGGCCAGCGGCTTGCGCAAAGCGGCCATGAACATCGCATCGGTCCCGTGTCGGTGCGGCCACAACTGAACCGACGATCCGTCGCCGACGTCTGGGACACCTGGCACCAATTCCTTGGTGTCGAGTTCCACGACGCCGTGACGTCGCACTGCATCGGCGACCACTGCCAGCGTTTCCGACAAGTGCGGCGAGCACGTGGAGTACAGCACCACTCCGCCGGGGCGAACCAGTTCGATTGCGGCAGCAAGCAATTCACGCTGCAACTTCACGAGCGGGGCCACATCGGACGGCTGCCGACGCCAACGTGCCTCTGGGCGCCGACGCAGCGCACCCAACCCGGTGCAGGGAGCGTCGACGAGGATGCGGTCGTATCCGGGTTCGAGCCCGGATTCGCGGCCGTCCGCCACGTGTACGTCCACGGGAAGCTCGCGAGTGGTCTTGCGGATCAGTTCGGCGCGATGTTCGACGGGCTCGACGGCGTCGAGTCGCCCGCCTTCGATACCGGCGAGAGCGCCGAGAAGCGCTGCCTTACCGCCCGGACCTGCGCAGAGATCGAGCCAGCGTCCGGAGTCTTCACCTTCGAGAGGAGCAATGCTGAGGGCGCGGGCCACCAGCTGACTGCCCTCGTCCTGCACGCCCGCCAAGCCTTGGCGGACCGCCTCGAGCTGTCCGGGGTCACCGCCGTCGAGATGCACGGCGTACGGCGAGTACGGCCCGATCTCGCCGCCGGTCACCAGTGCAAGCTCCTCGGCGGAGATCTCGCCGGGGCGGGCGACGAGGTGTACGGCAGGGCGGGCGTCGTCGGCGATCAGGACGTCTTCGAGTTCACCGGCAGCAGCGCCGAGCGAGTCGGCAAATACCTGCGCGATCCACAGGGGGTGAGCGTGCTCGAAGGCGAGCCGGCCGACCGGGTCCTTCGGGGCCAGCAGCTCGACCCACTCCTCCTGGGTGCGTTCGGAAACACGGCGCAGGACCGCATTGACGAATCCTGCTCGGCCCTGGCCGTTTTCGGCGCGGACCAGATCGACCGAAGTTGCGACGGCAGCGTGCGGTGCGACACGAGTGCGCAGCAATTGGTACGAGCCGAGTCGGAGAACATCGAGCAGCGTTCCGTCGATCTCTTCGATCGGCCGACCCGCTGCATGCGCGATCACCGCATCCAGCAGCCCCTGAGCACGTGCCGCGCCGTACGCCAGTTCGGTTGCCAGCGCAGCGTCGCGTGCGTCGAGTTTGCGGTCACGCAGGAGCCCTGGCAGAACCAGGTTCGCGTACGCGTCACGCTCACGGACCGCGCGCAGGACGTCACGCGCCGCCAGACGCGGTTGATCGAGCCCGGCGGTTGCCGGATCAGGCCGCTTGGCCTGCTTCGGCTTGGTGTTCTTGCCGCCGCCGCCGGTCTTGGCTCCGGGACCCTGTGTCCGCCGTGCCGGTCGTCGTGATTCGGTCACTGTGCTCGTACCTCCGCGTCGAGTCGGGCACCGCGTGCCCAGTCCCCTGCCGACATCAATTTCTTGCCCGGGGGCTGAATCTGCCCGAGTCGCACCGCGGTGGTCGCGGTACCGATGTACAGACCATCCTTGCGTACCGAGATCTCACCGACTGCCAGGGTCTCGTCCGTGACGGTGATCGGGCCGACCTTGACTCGAAGATCACCGATCATCGTCCATGCCCCGGGCGCGGGTGTGACGGCCCGGATATGCCGGTCCACTGTGGGAGCGGGCAGTTCCCACCGCACGCGGGCCGCGTCCACCGTCACCTTGGGGGCATACGAGACGCCGTCGGCAGACTGCGGAACCGCGTTGATCTCGCCGGCCTCGAGTCCGTCGAGTACCGATTCGAGCAGGGCAGCGCCGTTTTCCGCGAGACGTCCGAGCAGGTCGCCCGCCGTATCGGTGTCGCGAATCCGCTCGGTCATCACTCCGTACACGGGGCCGGTATCCATCCCGGCTTCCAAACGGAACGCGCTCGCACCCGTCACCTCGTCACCGGCACTGATCGCGGCCTGCACCGGCGCGGCGCCGCGCCACGCGGGAAGCAACGAGAAATGCAGATTGACCCAACCGTATTTCGGAATGTCGAGGACGTTCTGTGGCAACAGGTTTCCGTAGGCGACGACGGGTGCACAGTCCGGTTCGAGGCGGGCGAGTTCGGCCGCGAAGTCGGGATCGGACGCCTTGGCCGGCGTCAGCACCGGGATGCCGTGCTCGTCGGCAAGCAGACCGATCGGCGATCGGGCGACTTTTCGACCGCGGCCCGCCACAGCGTCCGGACGCGTGACGACGGCTACCACTTCGTGGTTGGCGGATTCGATGAGCCGACGCAGTGAAGGAACCGCGGGTTCGGGTGTTCCGGCGAACACGACGCGCATGTCAGCTCTCCCGTTTCGTTGGGCTCTTCGGACTCTGATCAGCCGATCGGCCTGTCGAACGCGGTGGACTGCAACTCACGAAAATGCTCCCGGATGTGTCGGTGGGTGGAACTGTCAGTCTAAGGACTGCGAGAGCTACGACCTACCTCGCGCCACACCAAACCACTTTCTCAGCAATTTCTTTGATCAGAACCCTGCACATTCACCGGTCCTCGGTATTGACTGTTTCTGTCGTCGCCACTCGGCGGAGGCTGATACGGGATACACCGATCACACGGAGGAACTTAGATGGCAGGCATCGACAGTAAGTTCGACAAGGCCTACGCAGGAAAGTCCGTCGAAGAATTGGCGGACGCCCCGGTCGCGGCACTCAACGGCGTAAGCGATTCGGACGCAGAACATTTGAAGGCAGCGTTCAACATCAAGACCGTCCGCGACCTCGGAACGAACAAGTTCTTCCTGTGGGCGCAGGCCACTGCCAAGCTCGCCGAGTAAACATCCCGACCCACGTGATCTCGGTGCTCACGAGTTAGCAGCGCACGAATTTGCAGCTCACGAATTTGCGTCGATGACCACTTGCGGAATATCCGTGCCGAGCGGCACCGCGCTGCACGAAGCGTGCCGCTCGGCATCGGGGTCGAGGACCGTCCGGATGACGTCGATCACGTAGGGGTCGTACGGCATGCGGAAGTGGCCGGTCAGGTTCGACGGGCACAGATCCTGGAGGACGATGTTTTCTGCACCGGCACCGCGGAGCGCGATGTTCGAGGACGGCTGGATCATCTCGTCGACAGTGGACCCGATGGTCGTGTAGCGCACTCCGGGTACGGTGTCGCCGCCGTCGTTGAGGGCGTTCAACATATCCGACCCCTGCATCTGCTCACGGACAGCTCGCGAAAAGACGTCTTCGACAAAGTCCTCTCCGCCGGGGATCGCGCGGACGATCGGAACCAACCCGAACATCACCCCGCCGTAGGTCGGCGAAGCCAAACCGACCCAATGATCGACGTAGGCGTCGCCGCCCATCTTGTTGACGTAGTACCGCGTCACCGTCGCGCCTTGCGAATAGCCGATGACGTCGACCTTGTCCGCGCCGGTCGCGGTCAGCACCTGATCGACGAAAGAACCGAACGCGGTGGCACTACCGACTATGTCGCCGACGCCGTAGGTCTCGTGTGCGACGTCCCCGTCTTCTTCTTTGATCGCACCGCCGTAATTGAGGGCGAAGACGCAGTAGCCGTCAGCTGCCAGTGCCGGCGACAGGGCCGCCCAATCCGCGTACGCCTCGGTGTCGGTTCCGTGGGCGAGTACAACCGGTCGGGGATGCGTGGCGGAAGGCTCACAGCCGAAATCGTTCGATCCGGCAGGTGCGGATGCTGGATGAGCATGCGCATATGCCGTAGCAACGGAACGGGTCGCCTGACCCGGACCGATGTCGAGAGGAACGTCCATCGCGTCGGCACTCGCAGACGGAAGCGTCGGTGCGGCACCCGATATAGCCGGCGGTGCTCCGATCAGCAGCGCCACTGCTACCGAAAATGTCAGTCCCACAGACCGTTTGACGCCAGACATTGTTCCTGCTCCTGCTCTGATCCTACGAGGGAGCTGACCGTAACACCAGAAACTTCGAGGCGCATACCCTACCGAACAGTAGGTATCCGACGTCTCAATTGCCGCCTTCATCGGCGTCATCACCGGCAAGCACTCGGTAGAGCGATTTGCGCGCCTCGACAAGCACGTCGGCTGCGGCCTTGACCTGCGCTGGTGTGCCTACAGCAGCCACTTGACCGGCCGCGCCCATCAGCTGGCCGATCAGTTCTCGAAGGTCCTGCTCCGGCTCCCCTACGCTGAGACGAACGTCATCCCACGGCGCCCCGAGATCGGCGCGATGTTCCTCGACGTACGCGACGCCTTCTTCTGTCAGCTTGGCGGTCTTGCGGCCGGCAACCTTTTCGATGATCACCAGTCCTTCGTCCTCGAGTTGGGACAGCGCGGGATAAATGGAGCCCGGACTCGGCTTCCAGACGCCGCCGCTGCGCTCGACGATCTGCTGAATCAATTCGTAGCCGTGCATCGGCTCTTCCGCGATCAACAGCAGAATCGCAGCGCGCACATCTCCTCGACGACCTCGTCCGCCACGTCCTCGCCCGCGACCGAACTGAGCGCCCGGACCGAAGCCGGGGCCGGGTCCGCCGTCTGGACCGAAACGCCCCCGCCGATGGCCTCTGCGTGGCATGTCACCGAAGCCCGGCCGCTCGTGCGGTCGACCGCGTCGTCCACCGTCTCGATCGCCGGGACCATCGCCCGACGCGCCGTCGTCCGTCGGCACCCACATCACAAATGGTGGCCGTTGCTCACGGCCGAAACCGCCGAAGAAACCGCGCCGGCCGAACATCCCCTCGTTCGGGAAACTTGCATCCATCGTCGAACCTCCATCACTATCGTTGATAGTTCGACGATATATCGTCATATCGGGTAGCGCAAGGATTCCTCCGACAACTCGAAACTCAGCCGATGCGGCGTGGGTCGATCTGAATGCGGACCGGACCCGAAGACTTCCGCGCACTGCGCGCGGCCCTCGCATGTGCCAGAGCGTCCGCAAGGCCGCGACCGTCCTTGCGTGGAACGCGGACCAGCATTCGCTCCGGCGCGACACCGCTCTCGTCCTCACCGGAATACGGAAGCCTCTCCCCCGCAGGCAATTCCACTGGTCCGAGCAGTACAGCACTTGCCGGCAGATCAGCTGAATCCACCAACTCCGCAATTGCCGCGGATCCACCGTCGATCGCAGCCATGTGAACGGCCGGAGGAAAGCCGACCTCGTCCCGTTCCTCGAATTGAGACTGTGCGTGCCCCACTGGATCCCATCGGACCAACGCCTGCACCGTCGGGATACCCGAGTCTGCGACAACCACAACTTCACCGCCTTCGGACAGCGGAATCACCATGGCAGCAGCCGACATCCAGCGTCTGAGTGTTTCCTCGGCGGCGCGAAGATCGGGCCGGCCGAGCAGTGCCCAGCCGTCGAGCAAGAGCGCGGCGCCGTAGCCGCCGGTCATCACCGGCTCCGCACCCACTGTCGAGACCACCAACGCGGGCCCGTGTGGCAGTTCCTTGACCACATCACTGCCCCCGGACAGAACAACTTTCACACCGGGAAACGCCCGCCCGAGTTCTTCGGCGGTCCGGCCGGCACCGACCACCACCGCGCGCAACGCTTTCGCCCCGCACGCGTGACATCGGTAGGCGGCATCGGCAACCCCGCACCAGCGGCACGCCGGTGTCCCGGCGCCGTCGGGACCTGCCGCAGCGGGAAGAGCCAGTGGGCCGTTGCACCGACGGCACCGTGCCGGGGCACGGCACTTTCCGCAGGCCAGGGTCGGTACGTACCCCCGCCGAGGCACCTGTACCAGGACTCCGTTGCCCTCACCCAGAGCGCGCCGGGCGGCCGCGAATGCAATAGCGGGCAAACGAGCCGCTCTGGCTCCCGGATCGCGGGCCAAGGCTTGATCGCTGTCGGCAAGCGCGGTGATCTTGGGTGCGTGGGCACGAACGACGTCCCGCGTAGCGACCAGATCGTGCGCCCATCCCGAGTCGACGAGTACCTGCGCTTCTGCCGTACGGGAGAACCCACCGATCACGACGGCGCACCCGGCGACGTAGCCACGCAGGACGGCAACTTCGCGGGCATGTGGATACGGCGACCGCGGCTCGGACAAGTTGTCGTCGCCGTCGTCCCAGACGACGACAAGACCGGTCTCGGGCGTCGGCGCAAAAACAGCACTCCGCGTGCCGACGACGATCCGGGCGGTCCCGCGCAGTGCAGCGAGCCACCTCCGATATCGCATGGCCGGCCCCAGGCCCGCGGACAGACCTACCACCGCATCCGCTCCGGAGAGTTCGGTACAAGCGGCGACGACGCGGTCCAGGTCGCGTTGATCGGGCACAACCAGGATCGCGGATTTACCACTTGCCGCTACGGCCCCGGCCAGTTCGGCCAGGCGCAGTGGCCAGTTTTCACCAGGCAACGCCTGCCAGACCGCACGCGGGCTTTTCGACTCGCGAATGGCGGACAGGAAGGCGTCACCGAATCTGTAGAGATGCCAACCATTTTCGATCGCTTCAGGAGCGGACGGTGACTCGGCGGGCTCCCACGGTTCCGCCTCGACCTTCGCGTGGCGCGGCGGTACCGCCAAACGGAGAACATCGGCGCGGGTTCCGGCATAACGCTCCGCCACACGATCGACGACTTGCGCGATTTCGGCCGTCAAGACCCGCTCGGACGAGATGACGCGTTCGAGCCAGCCGAACTTCCCCTGATGGTCACTGGTCGCCTCGCGCGAGACGATGAAACCGTCCACCAGACGACCAGCGAAGCGGATGCGCACCCGGACTCCGGGCTGCGCATCCGCTTCGAGTTCACGAGGAACGAGGTAGTCGAATTCACGGTCGAGGTGAGCGAGCGGGAGCATCGGCAGCACCCGGGCGACCGGATCGACTTCTGCCGCTACTCTTTCCGCGCCCACCCGCGCCCCGTCTGTACGTCAGTGATCAGAGACCAGCTGCGCTACGCAGCTTGTCGGCGCGATCGGTGCTCTCCCACGGGAGGTCGATATCGGTGCGACCGAAGTGACCGTATGCCGCCGTCTGCGCGTAGATCGGGCGCAGCAGGTCGAGGTCGCGGATGATCGCTCCCGGACGCAGGTCGAAGATCTCGGTGATCGCCTTCTGGATCCGTGCCGGATCGGTCTTCTCGGTGCCGAAGGTTTCAACGAAGAGTCCGACCGGAGCTGCCTTGCCGATGGCGTAGGCGACCTGAACCTCGATGCGGTCGGCCAGACCTGCGGCAACAGCGTTCTTGGCCACCCAGCGCATGGCGTAGGCAGCGCTGCGGTCGACCTTTGACGGGTCCTTGCCGGAGAACGCGCCGCCACCGTGGCGAGCCATTCCGCCGTAGGTGTCGACGATGATCTTGCGGCCGGTCAAACCGGCGTCACCCATCGGGCCACCGAGGACGAACTTGCCTGTCGGGTTCACCAACAGACGAACATCGGAGGTGTCGAGATCGGTGAGGTTGACGTCGGTCAGCACCGAGTGAAGCACCTTCTCGCGAAGATCGGGCGTCAACAGGTTGTCGAGGTCGATGTCAGCGGCATGCTGGGTGGAGATGACCACGGTGTCGAGACGGACAGCCTTGTCACCGTCGTACTCGATGGTGACCTGGGTCTTGCCGTCCGGGCGCAGGTACGGCAGCACGCCGGACTTACGGACCTCGGTCAACCGGCGAGAGAGACGATGAGCCAGCGCGATGGGCAGCGGCATCAGTTCCGGCGTGTCGGTGGTGGCGTAGCCGAACATCAGGCCCTGGTCGCCCGCACCCTGACGGTCGATCTCGTCGTCGCTGATTCCGTCGACGCGAGCCTCGTGCGAGTGATCGACACCCTGCGCGATCTCGGGCGACTGGGCGCCGATCGCGACGTTGACGCCGCACGAATTTCCGTCGAAGCCCTTTGCGGAGCTGTCGTAGCCGATTTCGAGGACCGTGTCGCGCACGATCTTCGGAATGTCCGCGTACGCAGTGGTCGTGACCTCACCGGCTACGTGAACCTGGCCGGTGGTGACCAGTGTCTCGACGGCCACGCGGGCGCGCGGGTCCTGGGTGAGCAGCGCGTCGAGGATCGAGTCGCTGATCGCGTCACAGATCTTGTCCGGGTGCCCCTCGGTGACGGACTCGCTGGTGAATAGCCGACTGCCGGACTTGCTCACAGATCTCCCTCTCGACGACTGAGTTCTTGACTACAGCTTATTGAAGTATCCGAATCACCGTTCGGTGACCGTTTTGTCATGCTTTGTTAGCTGGGGGCTGAGCCGACGATAACGGTTGGACCGCCTGCGCAACACCCTTGTACTCACCCGATTATCGTGGGGTAACTCTCACCACCGGGCGCGTGTCGCTACTCGGGAAAGAGCTTGACCAGGGCGTCGAGTACTCGACTGGCCATCAAAGCCTTGGATCCGTGTTCGAGAGCGGACTCCGAGCCGTCGGAACCGAGCAGCCAACCGTCGTTGTGATCGACCTCGAACGCCTTGCCCTCGCCGACCGCATTGACCACGAGGAGATCGCAACCTTTGCGGGCAAGCTTGGAGCGGGCATAGGTGAGAACGTCACCATGGGCGTCACCGGTCTCAGCGGCGAATCCGACGATCACCGTTCGAGCATCCAAGTCGCCGTCACGACGCGCTTCGACGAGACCGGCGAGGATGTCGGCATTTCTGGTGAGGCTGATCGAGTCGGGTTCGTTTGCGCCCTTCTTGATCTTGCTGCCTTCGACGGTGGTGGGGCGGAAGTCCGCGACAGCCGCAGCCATGACGACTCCGTCGTGTCCCGGTGCGTGCTTTTCCACTGCCAACCGGAGATCTTCGGCCGTCTTGATGTGCACGACGTCGACAGCGGCGGGGTCGGCGAGATCAGCCGTGTACCCGGCGATCAGTGTCACGTGCGCGCCGCGTTGCGCGGCAAGACGGGCGAGCGCGTAGCCCTGCTTGCCCGAGCTGCGATTACCGAGAAAGCGCACGGGATCGAGCGGCTCGCGAGTACCGCCGGCGGTGACCAGAATGCGGCGACCCTCCAGGTCGCGCGGCAACGCGTCCGAGCGCTCGAGGAGCAACGATGCCAACCCGACGATCTCGTCGGGTTCGGGAAGTCGACCGGCTCCGGTGTCTTTCCCGGTCAAACGCCCGGAGGCAGGTTCGATCACGTGGACGCCGCGCGAACGCAGTGTCGCCACGTTCGAGACCGTTGCGGGGTGCTCCCACATCTCGGTGTGCATTGCTGGGGCGAAGACGACCGGACAGCGCGCGGTCAACAAAGTGGCCGTCAACAGGTCGTCTGCGCGACCCATGACCGCTCGCGCCATCAGATCAGCGGTTGCCGGCGCGATGACGACCAGATCGGCTTCCTGTCCGAGACGGACATGCGGAACCTGCGGGACGTCGTTGAAGACGCCGGTGTGAACCGGGTTGCCGGAGAGTGCTTCGAACGTCGCGCGCCCGACGAACTCCAGAGCGGATTCGGTCGGAATCACGCGGACGTGATGACCGCTCTCGGTGAAGCTGCGGATGATCGAGCACGCCTTGTACGCGGCGATACCCCCACCGACACCGACGACAATGCGCTTACGTATCGATGTGGGCGCGTCGGACACTCCCCCGACACCCGAACGAGGTTCGGGTGCGGCAGATGTGGTGCTCACTCGCCTTCGGTGTGCTCGAGGAGATCAGCGTGGATTTCACGCAACGCGATGGACAGCGGCTTTTCCTGCAGACCGGGCTCGACCAGAGGTCCGACGTATTCGAGGATGCCGTCACCGAGCTGGTTGTAGTAGTCGTTGATCTGGCGCGCGCGCTTGGCCGAGTAGATGACCAGGGCGTACTTGGAAGAGGTGCGTTCGAGCAACTCGTCGATCGGCGGGTTGGTGATGCCGAGCGGGGTGTCGTAGGCAGGCAGAGCGCCCTGACCTGCTGCAGACGCGGCTGAAGTGCTGCTCACTCTTGTGTCTCCTGAATTAGATCTTCATTGAAGAACTAGTTTTATCGATCCGGATATCTGAGAAACGGGGTGGAAATCGGTTCCCGAAGGGTGCGGAATCAGTTCCCAACCAACAAGGATACCAACTCATCGCAAGCACGGCTTACATCCTCGTTCACGATGACCGTGTCGAACTCGTCCTGTGCGGCCAATTCCACTCGGGCCGTCTCGAGTCGGCGCGCCACGACGTCTTCCGTTTCGGTTCCACGTCCGGTCAGCCGTTGCACCAGAACGTCCCAGCTCGGTGGAGCCATGAACACCAACAGAGCCTCGGGCATCGCCTTGCGGACAGCTCGTGCTCCGGCGAGATCGACCTCGACGAGAACGGGCTTTCCAGCTTCGAGCGCTTCTTCGACCGGAGCTGCGGGGGTGCCGGAGCGCTGCAGGCCGCCGTGGATTTCCGCCCATTCGAGAAGTTCACCGGAGTCGATCATCCGTTGAAATTCTTCACGGGAGGTGAATCGGTAGTCCTTGCCGTCCACTTCACCTGGACGGGGATCGCGAGTGGTCGCCGAAACACTGAAAACGAGTTCAGGCAACCGAGTTCTCAGCTCGCGAACGACGCTGGACTTACCGACAGCCGAAGGGCCGGCCAGTACAACCAGCCGACCCCTCCGCACTGCGGTCTTGCTCTCTGACACTGTTGCGTCAGCAATCATCAGACACTGCCGCGTCAGCAATCATCACTTGTCGGCTCAGGCCTCGAAGTCGAACTTGGTGAGCAGAGCCTTGCGCTGCCGATCACCGAGGCCACGAAGGCGACGGGTCGGTGCAATCTCCAGCTCGGTCATGATCTCCTGAGCCTTGACCTTGCCCACCTTGGGCAGCGCCTCGAGCAGTGCCGAAACCTTCATCTTGCCCAAGATTTCGTTGTCTTCGGCGTCCTTGAGGACCTGCTTGAGGTCGGTGCCGCCACGCTTCAGGCGCTCCTTGAGCTCAGCCCTGGCCTTGCGGGCAGCAGCTGCCTTCTCCAAAGCAGCAGCGCGCTGCTCATCAGTCAACTGGGGAAGGGCCACGGTTCCTCCGTCTCGTCGTGTGCAAATTTTGTCTATTCCGCTGATAACCAGCAGCGATAGCGACCGTACTCACGCCTGGCGCGAATTGCTAACCCACCCCCCGCGGTCCGATGCAGATCGCGGTGGGTTATGCGCGTCGAATCGATGTCACGGATCGTCACCGTTTTCGGCTGGATCGAGACGAATTCGACGCCACACGAACGTGCGTACAGTACCGAAATAGACTGTAACACAATGTATTTCGACCCATAGCGTGCGACACCCCCGTGCGAGTGTGCGAAATCGTTACCTGCGGGAATGAACGTGGTCGCCGACACATCCAAAATTTTCGAGCATTTTCGGCGCCTATGCGCGTGTCGCGGCCCGTTTTCAGGTCTGCAGCGACGATTTCGGATCGCCGGCGTCGACCGTCTCGGGTTCGATGCGACTCACGCCGGGGGCGGCCAGAGCGAGCACTACCGCGAGGCTCGCCCAGAGCAATGAATTCTCCAGCACGAAGCCGACTACCGGGATATCCATGTCCGCGCCGACTCGAGGAAGCCGAAACAGCACTACGACAGCGGTGAGACCGATCGCGATCCAGGACCACACAGGGACCGATCGAGTGCCCTCCCCCACTCCCGACTTGATCGGAACGAGGAGTACACCCACCGCCGGCACCAACCACACGAAGTGGTGCGTCCAGGCAATGGGAGTCACGATTGCCGCCAGCAGAGCCACCACCGTGAAACCGGCGAGATCGCCCCGCAGGCGCTGAGCGCGCCGCGTCGCGACAATTCCGAGGACACCCAACACCGCACAGGCGACGAGCCACGCCGGACCCACCAGGCCCTCGGGAAGTAGCCGCAAAGCCATTCCACGCACGGACTGGTTACCGAACACGGACGGGTCACCGACGGCGACGCGCCCCGAGAGTGAGGCGATGTCGCCGAAGTAGTCGATCGTCTGGCGCGGGAGAACCGCAAAGCCCAGAGCCGTGGCGCCGAGGAAGCCGGCGAGGCCGCCCGCAACTGCTTTCCAGCGCCCGGTGATCACGTAGTAACCGATGTAGACGAGTGGCACCAGTTTGACCGCGCCGGCGATCCCCACCAGCACACCCTCGGGAATCCACCGTGGTCGAGCCAGCACGTCGATCAAGCACAGGAGAGTCAGAAACAACCCGATCTGGCCGTACCCGAGGTGATCGGAGATCGGCGATGCCGCCGTCCACAGGACCAGGAAACCCACGTAGACGACGACTGGCCGCTTACGTGTGAACGGGACTTCGCGATAGCTGAGCACGATGATCGCGGCCAGCATCAGGAGGCTGACGAAACTCCATCCCCACTGGACCGCACCCCAGGAACCCAGGGCGACTGGAACGGCGACGAGCGCAGCGAAGGGCGGATACGTGAACGGCAGTCTCGCGTTGAACGACTCGTCGTACAGGTTCGACCCGTCGAGGACGGCCTGACCCGCCGTCCGGTACACGGCGAGATCGTCGCCGTGTACGCCGGTGACGGATTGGAACCCGGTGGCCAGCAGCGCGCACGCCGCGACGAGAAGTCCGATCTGCCACCAACGATTCACCGACGGACGGTACCACCGGGTTCCACCGCTCGAACGAGCCTCGAGGTCACTCACGGATCAGTTCGCCAATGCGGCTTCGATCTCGTCTCGGTCACGCATTGCTGCCTCCCGAAGTGCCGATACCGAAGGACCATGCTTGAGCACCCCACGGGAAGTGTTCGGCAGCAGGAGCTCGGTCGATCCCGCGAAGATGTCTGCGAGATCCGCTGCCGTCGCACCCTGAGCGCCGAGTCCCGGAGCGAGAATCGGGCCGTTGAACTGCGACAGGTCCAGACCGTGGTCCCGAGTTGCACCGACCACCAGTCCGACGGTGTCACGGCCGTCGCCGTTCGCATCGACCGCAGCGTCGACGATCGACTGAGCCACGCTCACACCGTCAGTCGACGACTGTTGAAGTACGCCGCCTTCCGGATTGGAGGTTCGTGCCAGGACGAAGATCCCGCGGGCGTTCTGCCGTGCCAGTTCGAGTGTCGGAGTCAGCGCCCCGAATCCCAGGTACGGCGAAACGGTGACCGAGTCGGAGGCCAACGGCGAATCACCCAACCAGGCTTGCGCGTACGCGTCCATCGTCGAACCGATGTCACCGCGCTTGGCATCCGCGACGACCAAAGTTCCCGCATCACGAAGAACCGAGATGGTCCGCTCCAACACGGCGAAGCCGGCGCTGCCGTAAGCCTCGAAGAACGCGACCTGAGGTTTGACCAGTCCGACCTCACCGGTGAAGGCCTCGACGCAGATCTCGGCGAAAGTCTCGAGACCTTCGGCCGTACGCGGCAGTCCCCACGCGTCGAGAAGCGCGGGATGCGGGTCGATACCGACGCACAGCCGCCCCCGGTCCGCGATCGCGGACCGGAGACGCTGCCCCCAACTGTGACTCACGACTGCTGTGCCGGCTGACGAAGACCTGCGTGCAATTCCTGCAGGGAGTGAACTCCGATGTCGCCGCGAATGGCTGCTTCGATGCCCTGCACGGCAGCCGAGGCGCCCTGCACCGTCGTGATGCACGGGATGTTCGACGCAACCGCTGCGCTTCGGATCTCGTAGCCGTCGACACGCGGGCCGTTGTTGCCGTACGGCGTGTTGATGACCATGGCGACCTCGCCGCTGCGGATCTGGTCGACGATGGTCTCGGCACCGGCCGGAACATCTTCACCCGACTGCTTGTACACCTGCTTGCACTCGATACCGTTGCGCCGCAAAACATCTGCGGTTCCTTCGGTGGCAAGAATGGTGAATCCGAGGTCTGCCAGGCGCTTGACCGGGAAGATCAGCGAACGCTTGTCCTTGTTGGCGACCGAGACGAACACCGCGCCCGTGGTGGGCAACGAACCGTAGGCGGCAGTCTGCGACTTGGCAAAAGCCGTACCGAAGTCGAAGTCGATTCCCATGACTTCACCGGTGGACTTCATTTCCGGGCTGAGCAAGGTATCCACGCCGGTACCGTCGGCGCGGCGGAAGCGGTTGAACGGCAACACAGCTTCCTTGACCGCGATCGGTGCACCGGCCGGGGTGTTTCCGCCGTCGCCCTTCGCCGGCAGAATGCCGCTCGCACGCAGTTCCGCGATGGATTCGCCGAGCATGACGCGGGCGCATGCCTTGGCCAGCTGGACGGCCGTCGCCTTGGACACGAACGGAACCGTGCGGCTGGCGCGGGGATTTGCTTCCAGCACGTAGAGGATGTCGTCCTTGAGGGCGTACTGGACGTTGAGCAGGCCCTTGACGCCGATGCCCTTCGCGAGAGCCTCGGTGGAGCGGCGGACGTTCTCGAGATCCGCCCGGCCCAGAGTGATGGGCGGGAGCGCACACGCCGAGTCACCGGAGTGAATGCCGGCTTCCTCGATGTGCTCCATGACGCCGCCGAGGTACACCTCGGTGCCGTCACACAGAGCGTCGACGTCGATCTCGACCGCGTCTTCGAGGAAGCGGTCGACCAGGACCGGACGATCGTCGGAGATCTCCGTGGCGCGCGAGATGTAGTCGGCGAGGGAAGCCTCGTCGTAGACGATCTCCATGCCGCGACCACCGAGCACGTACGACGGACGCACCAGCACCGGGTAGCCGATGCCTGCTGCGATCTCGCGGGCGCCGTCGAACGTGGTGGCGGTACCGAACTTCGGTGCAGGCAGACCGGCTTCGGTGAGCACGCGACCGAATTCGCCGCGGTCCTCCGCCAGGTCGATGGCTGCGGGGCTGGTTCCCACGATGGGGACGCCGGCAGCTTCGAGACGCTTCGCCAGTCCGAGCGGGGTCTGGCCGCCGAGCTGGACGATGACGCCGGCAACGGTGCCCGACTGCGCCTCCGCGCGGTAGACCTCGAAGACGTCCTCGAACGTCAGCGGCTCGAAGTACAGGCGATCAGCGGTGTCGTAGTCCGTGGAGACGGTCTCGGGGTTGCAGTTGACCATGACGGTCTCGTACCCGGCCTCGGACAGCGTCTGCGCCGCGTGGACACACGAGTAGTCGAACTCGATGCCCTGACCGATGCGGTTGGGGCCGGATCCGAGGATCAGAACCTTGGGTCGCTCGGTCTGCGGAGCAACTTCGGACTCGGCCTCGGGATCGAGCTCGTAGGTCGAGTAGTGGTACGGCGTCTTGGCCTCGAACTCTGCGGCGCAGGTGTCGACGGTCTTGTAGACAGGGCGCACGCCCAGCTGATCACGCAGAGCGCGAACGGCGTCCTCACCTGCGTGCGTGTCACCACCGAGTTCGGGGCGCAGAGCCGCGATCTGGCGGTCCGAGATGCCGTGGTACTTGGCCTGACGCAGGGAAGCCTCGTCGAAAGACTCTGCAGCGCGCAGCTTTTCACCGAGCTCGTGAATCTGCTGGAACTGGTCGAGGAACCACGGATCGATCTTGGTGGCGTCGAAGAGCTGCTCGACAGTTGCGCCGAGCGCGAATGCCTTCTCGATGCCGTACATGCGGCCGTCCTGCGGAACGCTCAGATCGGCGAGCAGTGCATCCAGGCTCTCCGTCTCGATGTCGGCGCCGGTCCAGTAACCCGCACGCTTGGTCTCGAGCGAACGCATGACCTTGCCGAAAGCCTCGGTGAAGTTGCGGCCGATGCTCATGGCCTCGCCCACCGACTTCATCGTGGTGGTCAGAGTTCCGTCGGCACCGGGGAACTTCTCGAAAGCGAACCGCGGAGCCTTGACGACGACGTAGTCGAGCGTCGGCTCGAAGCAAGCCGGGGTTTCCTTGGTGATGTCGTTGACGATCTCGTCGAGCGTGTAGCCGATGGCAAGCTTGGCCGCCATCTTCGCGATCGGGTAACCGGTCGCCTTCGACGCCAGAGCCGACGAGCGGGAGACACGCGGGTTCATCTCGATGACGACCAGGCGGCCGTCCTTCGGGTCCATCGCGAACTGGATGTTGCAGCCGCCGGTGTCGACGCCCACCTCACGCAGAATGTCGATGGAAAGGTCGCGCATCGCCTGGTACTCGCGGTCGGTCAGCGTCATCGCCGGGGCGACGGTGACCGAGTCTCCGGTGTGGACACCGACCGGGTCGACGTTCTCGATGGAGCAGACGATCACGACGTTGTCGCGACTGTCGCGCATGAGCTCGAGTTCGTATTCCTTCCAGCCGAGGATGGATTCCTCGATCAGGACGTTCGCCGTCGGCGACGCGGCCAGACCGCCACCGGCGATGCGGTTGAGATCGTCGACGTCGTACGCCATGCCGGAACCGAGGCCGCCCATGGTGAAGGACGGACGCACGACAACCGGGTAGCCGAGTTCGGCGACCGTGGCGTGTACTTCGTCCATCGTGTAGCAAACTGCGGACTTCGCGGATTCGCCACCGACCTTGGCGACGATGTCCTTGAACTTCTGGCGATCCTCGCCGCGCTGGATGGCGTCGAAGTCGGCGCCGATCAGTTCGACGTCGTACTTCTCGAGGATGCCCTGCTCGTGCAGCGCCACTGCGGCGTTGAGCGCAGTCTGACCGCCGAGCGTCGCGAGGACGGCGTCGATCTTGTTGCCCTGCAAGGCTTCCTTGGCGATGACCTTCTCGAGGAACTCGGCCGTGATCGGCTCGACGTACGTGGCGTCGGCGAACTCGGGGTCCGTCATGATGGTGGCCGGGTTGGAGTTGACCAGGCTGACGCGCAGGCCCTCCTCCTGGAGGACGCGGCAGGCCTGGGTGCCCGAGTAGTCGAACTCGCAGGCCTGACCGATGACGATCGGACCGGAGCCGATTACCAGGATGTGCTTGAGATCTGTACGGCGTGGCATTAGTTCTTGACTCCGGTTTCTTTCCGTGCGGAGAGCAGGCTGGTGAAGCGGTCGAAGAGGTACGCGGCGTCGTGCGGGCCGGCTGCCGCCTCGGGGTGGTACTGCACCGAGAAGGCCGAATCGTCCAGCAGGCGAACACCTTCGACGGCTCCGTCGTTGGCGCAGGTGTGGCTGACCACCGCGCGGCCGAACGGGGTGTCGAATTCCTGACCGGCTTCGCCTTCGAGCGCGAAGCCGTGGTTCTGAGCGGTGATCGCGATGCGACCGGTCTGATGCTCGATCACCGGGATGTTGATTCCGCGGTGGCCGAACTTCATCTTGTAGGTGCTCAGGCCCAGGGCGCGGCCCAGGATCTGGTTGCCGAAGCAGATACCGAACAGCGGCAAGCCCTGTCCGATGACCTCTTTCGTGAGGTGGACTGCGCCGTCGGCGGTGGCTGGGTCACCGGGACCGTTGGAGAGGAACACTCCGTCGGCCTTCAGGTCGAGGATCTGTTCGAGACTCGCGTTGGACGGCAACACGTGGACGCGAATACCGCGCTCGGCGAACATGCGCGGGGTGTTGGTCTTGATACCGAGGTCGATGGCGGCAACCGTGTACAGCGCCTCCCCGCCCTTCGGCTCGACGACGTAGCCGCTGGTGGTGCTGACCTCACCGGCAAGATCGGCGCCGAGCATGGTCGGCTGATCCTGAACCCGTCGGACCAGTTCGTCATCGGCGGCGATGGCTTCACCGGAAAAAATTCCGGCCTTCATCGAACCGCGAGTACGCAGGTGGCGAACCAGGGCGCGGGTGTCGATCCCGGCGATTCCGACGATGCCCTGCTCTTCGAGCTTGGCCTGGAGCGAACCGGTTGCACGCCAGCTCGAGGTGACGCGCGAGGGGTCACGAACGACGTACCCGGCAACCCAGATCTTGGCGCCGGCACGCTCGCCGGTCGGTCCGACCGACTCGTCGTCTTCGTCGTTCCAGCCGGTGTTGCCGATCTGCGGTGCGGTGGAGACGACGATCTGGCGGTGGTAGCTGGGATCGGTGAGCGTTTCCTGGTAGCCGGTCATTCCGGTGCTGAACACCGCTTCGCCCAGGGTCTGTCCAACCGCACCGAAGGTGGTTCCGCGGAACACCCGTCCGTCTTCGAGGACCAGTACTGCGGGGCTGTTGTCAAAGCCGCTCATGCGTTCTTTCCGTTCTGCTCGATGTCGCCAGAGCTTGCGTCTTCGTTGTCATTCGTCTTGTTCGAAGCGGTCTTGTTCGAAGCAGTCACCGGCTTGACCCAGTCCGGATAAACCGTCTTGTCGTCACCGCGCACGCCCGTGTCGATCTCGGTTCCGCTCGGCAATTCCCAGCGAATCACCAGGACGCCGTCCTTGCTCATGACCTTGCCGGCAAGACCGTTCTCCGTGCGGATCGCGCGGATCGACTTCTCCGGAATCCAGATGGCCGACGCGCCGTCACGCTCGACCAGAATTCCGCCGCTGTAGCGGCTGATCTCGCAGGTGGCGCGGAAACCGAGGTCGCCGACGGCGATTCGGTCCTGCCAACTGGGTGCGATGGTGCTGCCGACGTACAGGCCGGTGGTCGGCAGGACGAGCAGTTCACCCAGGGTTGCCGGTACCGTCGGCAGTTCGCCGATCTTGTCTTTCTGGCGTCGAGCGCGTCCACGCCAGCCGACGTACATCAGGCCGATCATCGCGACCCAGAAGATCGCCAGACCGATGATCCACAGTGCTCTGTCCATGACGCGCTACTCCTCGCTACTCCGCAGCCGCACATTCCCGTCGTGTGCGGTGATGCGGCCACGTAACAGTGTGGTCGTGACCCGAGCGGGCAATGTCATCGACTCGTACGGAGTGTTATGCGCGACACTCGCCAGGTCGGGACCGTGGACCGTCCACTCGGCCGACGGATCGACCAATGTCAGGTTCGCGGGCTCCCCCACCTCGATGGGACGGCCCTGATCGTCGAGGCCGACGATTGCCGCGGGGCGCTCGCTCATGACCCGGGCAACACCGCGCCAGTCCAACAAGCCGGGCTGGACCATCGTCTGCACGATGATCGAGAGTGCGGTCTCGAGGCCGAGCATTCCAGGGCGAGCGGCTGCGAACTCGCAGCACTTGTCCTGCTCGGCGTGCGGAGCATGGTCGGTCGCGACGCAGTCGATGATTCCCTCGGCCAGACCCTTGCGCAGCGCGGCAACATCACTGGCCTCACGCAAGGGCGGGTTGACCTTGTTGATCGCGTCGTACGTCTCGAGCCGTGAATCGTCGAGGAGCAGGTGATGCGGGGTGACCTCGGCGGTGATCGAAATCCCTTGGCTGCGAGCCCACTTCACGAGTTCGACGGTTCCGGCGGTGGAGGCGTGGCAGATGTGAACGCGGGCGCCGGCGTCACGCGCGAGCAGTGCGTCGCGGGCCACGATCGATTCTTCGGCTGCGCGCGGCCATCCGGCCAGGCCGAGACGCGCGGCCGTGGGGCCCTCGTGGGCGACCGCACCGACGGTCAAGCGCGGCTCTTCCGCGTGCTGGGCGATCAGGACGCCCAGTGAACTGGAGTATTCGAGCGCGCGACGCATGATCAGTGGGTCGTAGACGCAGTGGCCGTCGTCGGAGAACATCTTGACCTTGCCGACGCCTGCGGCCATGGTCGCCATCTCGGCGAGTTGCTTGCCTTCCAGGCCCGCTGTGACTGCGCCGACGGGGTGGACGTCGACGAGGCCGACTTCCTGCCCGCGTCGCCAGACGTGATCGGTGATGACCACCGAATCGGCGACGGGACTCGTGTTGGCCATCGCGAAGACCGCGGTGTATCCACCCAGAGCCGCTGCCGAGCTTCCGGTTTCGATGGTCTCGGTGTCTTCGCGGCCGGGCTCACGCAGATGTGTGTGCAGGTCCACGAAGCCGGGAAGCAGGATCTGCCCGCCGGCATCGATCACCTCGGATGCCGTGGCCGGATCGAGGTCCACGCCGATCTCGAGGATCGTGCCGTCGCCGACGAGTACGTCGGTGGGCTCACCTTCTCCGTAGATCAGGACTCCGCGGAGCAGGACACTCACGGGTGATTCTCCATTCTCGTTTCTGGTCACAGCGCACCGTCCTCCGACCCGACCAGCAGTCGGAACAAGACAGCCATGCGCATGTGTACGCCGTTGGTAACCTGTTGCAGTACAGCAGTTTTGGAGGAATCGGCAACGGCGGATGCAATCTCCATGCCGCGCAGCATCGGGCCGGGGTGCAGGACCACCGCGTGATCGGCCAGCATCGCCAGCCGCTTCTCGGACAGGCCGTAGTTGATCGAGTACTCGCGCTGCGACGGGAAGAAGCCACCGTTCATGCGTTCGGCCTGAACACGCAGCATCAGCACCGCGTCGAGTCCGGGCAGTTCCGCGTCGAGCGAATGCGAGACCGTGACCGGCCACGTGTGCGCACCGACCGGCAGCAGTGTCGGCGGCGCAACAAGAACAACCTCGGCACCGAGCATCGAGAGCAGCAGTGCGTTGGAGCGGGCGACACGGCTGTGCAGGATGTCGCCGACGATGGCGATCCGCTTGCCCTCGATGTCGCCGAGACGCTGGCGAAGGGTCAAAGCGTCGAGAAGCGCCTGAGTGGGGTGCTCGTGCGTGCCGTCACCTGCGTTGATGACTGCCGGGCCACCGTCGTCGGCCGCTCCGGTCCACTTTGCGATCTGGTGGGCGGCGCCCGAAGCCGGGTGGCGCACGATGAGTGCGTCGGCACCGGCCGCGCGCAGGGTCATCGCGGTATCGCGCAGGGATTCACCTTTGGACACCGAGGAACTGGATGCGCTGACATTGATGACGTCGGCACTCATCCATTTGCCTGCCACCTCGAAAGACACCCGGGTGCGCGTCGAGTTCTCGAAGAACACCGTCATGACCGTGCGTCCGCGCAGCGTCGGGAGCTTGCGTACCTCTCGTCCCAGAAGTGCCTGCTCGAACCGTTCTGCCTCGTCGAGAAGTTCTACCGCGGACTCACGATCGAGGTCCGCGATGGAAAGTAGGTGCTTCACGCGCTCTTACCCCCGGAGATGACTACCGCTTCCCTGCCGTCGTGCTCCTGGAGGAGAACCTTGACGTCCTCGGACCTCGCGGTCGGGACGTTCTTGCCGACGTAGTCGGCGCGCAGCGGGAGTTCGCGGTGACCACGATCCACGAGCACTGCGAGTTGGACCGCGCGGGGGCGGCCCAGATCGCGCAACGCGTCAAGTGCCGAGCGCACGGTGCGACCGGAGAAGAGGACGTCGTCCACGAGAACGACCAGCGCATTGTCGACGCCACCTTCGGGGACGGACGTGCGCTCGAGCGGGCGGTGCGGCTTGTTCCGGAGATCGTCGCGGTAGAGGGTGATGTCGAGAGATCCGATGGGAAGTCGCACACCGGAGAATTCTTCGATCTTGGCGCGCAGTCGCGTGGCGAGGGTGGTTCCACGCGTCGGGATCCCGATCAGGACCACACGAGGGGCAGTTCCCTCGGGTCCGTCGAGTGCGGTCTTCTCGATGATCTCGTGAGCGATCCGCGCGATGGTCCGGCCCACATCCTGGGCGGACAACAATTCGCGGGTTTCGCTACCTGCCTCGGCACCGACCGGCGCCTTCGAGTTACCTGGACCTGCAAGATCGGATGGGCGAGACCCTTCGGGCACGCTCATGCAGCGACCTCCTTCTCCGCCTCACTGGACGGATCGTTAAAGGATGTCTGACGGTCCCCACCCTATCAGCCGACAGACCTGATCCCGCCGTGCGAGCAGCGACTCCGACCGGTTGTGTGCAGACACACAACGCGCACGGTGACACTCGCACGGCGGTGGTGGAACAAAACTTGCTACTCGGTACCCGAATCCGATTCCTGCGCGCGCTGGGAGGTCGCGGCCGCAGCCGATCGAACCTGCGGCGCAACGAGAACGACCTGGCCGAGGATTCCGTTGACGAATCCCGGAGAGTCGTCCGTCGAGAGCTGCTTCGCGAGTTCGACGGCCTCGTCCACGGCGACAACCGGCGGAACGTCCGTCGCGTGGAAGAGCTCCCACACGGCGATACGCAGAATCGCACGGTCGACGGCGGGCAGACGCTCGAGCGTCCAGTCCTGCAGATGCGAGGAGATGACCTGATCGATCCGGTCCAGATTCTCCGCAACGCCGGACACCAACGTGACGGTGTAGGCCGCGACGGGTGCTACCGCGTCGTCCTTGACGGACAGATCAGAACGCTCCGACGCCAGTGCGACCGGATCGAGGTCACGTGCCTCGGCTTCGAAGAGGAAGTCGACGGCACGCTTGCGCGCCTTGTGGCGTGCACCGAGTTTCTTATGTGTGCCGGACACTCAGGAATTCACACGCCCGAGGTAGTTGCCGTCACGGGAATCGACCTTGAGCTTGTCACCGGTGTTGATGAAGAGCGGGACGTTGATCTCGGCACCGGTCTCGAGGGTGGCAGGCTTGGTGCCGCCGGTGGAGCGGTCGCCCTGCAGGCCCGGATCGGTGTGCTTGACGACGAGCTCGACGGTGACCGGAAGCTCGACGAAGAGGGGAACGTCTTCGTGGGTCGCGACCTGGACTGCCATGTTCTCGAGCAGGAAACGCGACTGGTCGCCGACGGTGGACTCGCTGATCGACACCTGGTCGTAGGTGTCGCCGTCCATGAAGATGTAGTCGCTGCCGTCGTGGTACAGGTACGTCATGTCACGACGGTCGACCGTGGCGGTCTCGACCTTCACACCGGCGTTGAACGTCTTGTCCACTACCTTGCCCGAGAGCACGTTCTTGAGCTTGGTGCGCACGAAGGCAGGGCCCTTGCCGGGCTTGACGTGCTGGAACTCGATGATCGTCCACAGCTGGCCTTCGATCTGCAGAACCAGACCATTCTTGAAATCACTGGTGGAAGCCACTTGCTTCGCGTCTCCTAGGGGTCGGGAAACCGTCTCAGACGACGGTAAGGTCTTTTGCGGTCAGTGTGAGCAGCTCTGGCCCCTGCTCACGAACAACGAGCGTGTCCTCGATCCGTACACCTCCGCGCCCGGAGAAGTACACGCCCGGCTCGACGGTCACCGCCGCGCCGGAAAGAAGTGTACCGGTGCCGAGCTTGCCGATCCCCGGTGCTTCGTGGATTTCGAGCCCCACACCGTGGCCGAGGCCGTGCAGGAACAACTCGCCGTAGCCTGCATCGTCGATCACCGCACGGGCGACGGCGTCGACTGCCGCACATTCGACACCCGGCGCAAGCGCGTCGCAACCGGCAGCTTGCGAACGCGCGACGAGCTCGTAAATCTCCCGTTGCCAATCGGAAACGGACTCGAGCACGTAGGTCCGTGTCATGTCCGAGTGGTACCCACCGACCTGGGCGCCGAAGTCGAGTTTGACGAAGTCACCCGACGCCAGGATCGCATCGGTCGGTCGGTGATGCGGAATCGCCGAGTTGGCGCCGGCCGCCACGATCGTCTCGAAGGAAATACCGTCCGCCCCGTTGTCGAGCATCAGATTTTCCAGCTCGCGGCCGACCTCTCGTTCCGTTCGGCCAGGTCGCAGACCGCCGCGAGCGATCAACTGCGCCAACGCGACATCGGCTGCGGTGCACGCGGCTCGCAACAACTCCACCTCGTACTCGTCCTTGACCATGCGCAATTGTTCGACGAGTCCACTCACCGGTTCGAACCGGATCTTCGGCGCTGCTTCGGTCCAAGCCCGATGTTCGGCGAACGTCGCCACATGTGACTCGAACGCGAGAACGGGCGCCGTGGACTTCTCGATCAAGTGCGCAGCACTCGAACGGGCGATTTCGGCCCGAAGGTCCGGCACCTGCTCTGACACCTGCGTCACGTAGCGGCCGTCGGTGCAGATCACCGTCTCACGCTCGTCGGACGCTGAATCGGATGCACTGACGACGAGCGCCGCATTGGAACCGGTGAAACCGGTGAGGTATCTGATGTTGAGGAGATCTGTGACGAGAATCGCGTCGAGTTTGCGCTCCGAGAGGAGGCGTCTGAGGGATTCACGGCGTGTTCTGAAGTCGACCGGCATCCCTCGAACCTACCGCCCGCGCAGACCTGCCGATCAACTCGAAACTCGCGGTTACAGCAATAAGTGTGGGTTAGGCCACAAGGTGTAATGGGTTCTAGTTAGGCTGTACCCATGAATGCGTGGTTGGTACGTGGCCTCGGCATGGCCCTGATACATGTTGTGTTTCGTGCGTTGCTCGGTGCAGCGATCGCACAGTGGCCACTTCAGGGGTCCACCCTGCGCTGGCTGTCCCTGTTGATCGTCATCGTCTTCGCCGCGATCTGGGGTGGTATCGACGGCATTCGTGACCGCCGGAATTTCCCCGAACCCGAGGACGGCGCCGATCTGACCATGCTGTGGCTCAAGGCCGCATTGGTCGGCGGGTTCGTCGCCGGCGCTGCCAGCTGGGCACTCAGCCTGGTCCCCTCCCTCGAACTCACCCAGCAGGGCTTGTTCTTCGAGGTGACCTCCGGTGCGGCGTTCACGATCCTTCTCATCTTCGTCCCCGCCATGATCGCCATCACCGTCGGACGCTTCTTCGTCAGCCGTGAACAGCGCAAGAACGGAACAGCTCCGCAGACCCCGTCCCACGAGCGTCACCACGAACCGGTGCCCGTCAGCGAGGGCTACGACTCCCCCACCGAGCAGCACGCATACAGCGGAGCCGCGATGTCCGTCGAGGAATCCGACGCCGATACCGCGGTCTTCCCGGCGATCGATCTGGGCAAGCGCGAGCAGTAACGCCCACCGTCCACACAACCGAATGCGGCCCCGAGGATATTTTCCTCGGGGCCGCATTCGTGTGGCTGTTTTTTCGACTTCCCTCGTTCAGCCTCGCTCGGCGAGGAACCTGATCGCCAGCGGATACGCGGCGACGCCGAGTCCGACGATCACTCCGGTCGCAATCGGACTCAGGTAGGAGTGGTGCCGAAACTCTTCTCGCGCATGAACGTTCGAGATGTGTACCTCGACGAGACCTGCGGTCAGTTCGGCGCATGCATCTCGCAGGACCACCGACGTGTGCGTCAAGCCACCGGCATTGAGGATCACCGGTTCCCCCGCGTCCGCCGCGTCGTGGATCCAACCGAGCAGATCGCCTTCGTGATCGCTCTGACGGACGATCACCTCGACGCCGAGCTCCTTGCCTGCCGCGACGCACAATTCGATCAGATCGTCGTGTGTGGTCGCGCCGTAGACCTCGGGCTGACGCTTACCCAGACGCCCCAGATTGGGTCCGTTGACGACGTTGATCCTCACAACAGGACCGTTCCGCCGGCCGGCCGCGCATCGCGGGCAATCGCGGAGTACGCCGCAACCAGCAGACTCGGATCCGGCCCCTCGAGGCGACCCGGCTTGGCCAGTCCGTCGAGGACCACGAAACGCAGCAGCCCGGCACGGTTCTTCTTGTCGGTCTGCATTCCCTTCATCAGATCGCCGAACGCATCACCGTCGTACGACGTCGGCAGCCCGACGAGATCGAGGATCGACTTGTGACGATCCGCGGTGGCGTCGTCGAGTCGGCCCGCGAGCCGTCCGAGTTCGGCAGCGAAGACCAGGCCGACGGAGACAGCGGCACCGTGGCGCCACTTGTAGCGCTCACGACGTTCGATCGCGTGGCCGAGGGTGTGGCCGTAGTTGAGGATTTCGCGCAGATCCGACTCGCGCAGATCCGCGGCCACGACCTTGGCCTTGACCTCTACGGAGCGCCGAATCAACTCGGGCAGAACAGTTCCCGACGGATCGAGAGCTGCCTTGGGATCGGCTTCGATGAGATCCAGGATCACCGGGTCGGCGATGAATCCGGTCTTGATGACCTCGGCCATGCCTGCAACGATCTCGTTGTGCGGCACAGTCTCGAGCGTCGCGAGATCGATGAACACCGCTCCCGGTTCGTGGAACGAACCGACGAGGTTCTTGCCCGCTTCGGTGTTGATACCGGTCTTGCCGCCCACTGCTGCGTCGACCATCGCGAGCAAGGTGGTGGGGACGTGAACTACCTTGACACCGCGCATCCACGTAGCCGCGACGAAGCCGGTGAGGTCGGTCGCCGCTCCCCCGCCCAAGCTCATGATCGCGTCGCTGCGAGTCAGGCCGATCCGGCCGAGCACGTCCCAGCAGAAGCCCGCGACAGCAAGATCCTTGCCGTCCTCGGCATCGGGGATCTCGATACGGTGGGCGTCGATTCCCTTCTCCGCCAACGCAGCCCGTACGGCCTCCGCGGTCTCTGCCAGCGGCGGCTGATGGAAGATCGCGACAGTGCGCGCGCCGTCGAACTCGGCAACGAGATCACCGAGCAGGCCGCGGCCGATCACGACCGGGTAAGGACTTGCGGTCTTCACCTCTACACGTACGGGTTCGGTCACTGCTCCACTACTCCGCTCCGGTTGTTCATTTGTCTTGAAGTTTCGACACCAGTTGCCCGACGACACGCGCCGGACTTCGGCCGTCGGTCCGAATCCGAATCGTGGCCGAACGCCGGTACAGCGGACGACGACGCCTCATCAACTCCTGGTACTTGACCTTGGGATCTCCGCCGGCCAGCAGCGGGCGATGATTGTTCGCCCCCGTGCGGCGAAGCCCTTCGGCGACACTGATCTCGAGGTAGATGACCGTGTGCCCCTGGAGCAGTTCGCGCGTGCGATCGGAGAGGATCGCACCACCGCCGAGCGAGACGATTCCGTCGGTGGCCTGCAACGCTTCGCGAACCACCGATTCCTCGATCTCACGAAACCGAGGCTCTCCGTCATGGGTGAAGATCTCCGGGATCGTCCTACCCGTGGTCCGTTCGATCTCGGCGTCGGTATCGACCAATTCGAGTTCGAGTGCCTGCGCGAGACGTCGACCGATGGTCGATTTGCCGGCACCGGGCGGACCGATGAGTACAGCCTTCGGCTTCATCGATACGTGAGTCCTATCGAGGCGGTCGGGCTGCGATGCCCTCGGCGTAACGACGGTAGTTGGCAGTGGTTTCAGCAATGGAATCACCACCGAACTTTTCGAGTGCGGCCTGAGCCACGACGAGCGCGACCATCGACTCGGCGACGACGCCGGCGGCCGGAACCGCGCACACGTCGCTGCGCTGGTGGATGGCAACCGCTTCCTCGCCGCTCTCCATGTCGACCGTCGCCAGAGCGCGCGGAACCGTCGAGATCGGCTTCATCGCGGCGCGAACTCGAAGAGCCTCACCATTGGTCATGCCACCTTCGATTCCGCCTGCGCGGTTCGTGGAGCGCACGATGCCGTCCGGGCCCGGGCGGATTTCGTCGTGAGCTTCGCTGCCACGACGGCGCGCGGTCTCGAAGCCGTCGCCGACCTCGACACCCTTGATGGCCTGAATTCCCATGAGAGCAGCAGCAAGTCGTGAATCGAGACGCTCGGCGCCGCTGACGAAAGTGCCGAGTCCGACCGGCAGGCCGTGGATGACGACCTCCACGACGCCACCGAGGGTGTCGCCGTCCTTCTTCGCCGATTCGATTTCGGCGATCATCGACTCTTCTGCAGCCTTGTCGAATGCGCGGACCGGGCTCGCGTCGATCGCGTCGAGATCCTTGCCCGCCGGCACGGGTCCGACGTACGGCTCGGAAGCACCGATGGAAATAACGTGTGAAACGACCTCGGCACCGAATACCTGACGCAGGAAGGACCGTGCGACGGTTCCAGCGGCCACGCGGGCTGCGGTCTCGCGAGCGCTGGCGCGCTCGAGGACGGGACGCGCGTCGTTGAAGCCGTACTTGAGCATGCCGCTGTAATCGGCGTGTCCGGGACGCGGGCGCGTCAACGGGGCATTGCGAGCCTGATCGGCGAGCAGGTCCGGGTCGACCGGGTCGGCGGACATGATGGTTTCCCACTTGGGCCACTCGGTGTTGCCGATCTCGATGGCCACGGGGCCACCGAGCGTAAATCCGTGGCGGACACCGCCGATGATGGTGACCTTGTCGGCCTCGAACTTCATCCGTGCGCCACGGCCGTAACCGAGTCGACGACGGGCAAGTTCGGACGAGATGGCCTCAGAGGTCACTTCGACCCCCGCGACCATGCCCTCGAGCATCGCGACGAGGGCGGGACCATGGGATTCTCCGGCAGTTATCCAACGCAGCACGCCGACCATCTTTCCACGTCGCAGACCTCAGTTGTCACAGTGGTCCTCCCGGTGAACACAGATGGCCCACACGCACGAGGCGTGTGGGCCATCTCAGAGGTACCTGTGGGTCTAGAACAGGCGGAATCCTCCACCGTTTGCGTTGATGTCAGCCAAACCGATGTTGATGTCCGCCGAGTTGTCGGGAGCGTGGAACGGCGGCGGAAGCGGCTCGAAGCAGTACGGCGGGTAGCCGTTGCTGATCAAGCCCACCAGGCGGTCACCGACGACGAGCGGTCCACCGGAATCACCGGGAATCGAGCACGTGTGCTCGACGATCTCACCGTAGACGGAGTCGTAACCCCAGGTGATACCGCACGTGTTGCCGGTCGAACGGCCTTCCTTGCACACGATCGTGCCCGGGGCCGGCGGGGCGCCGATTCCGTTGATCGTCGTGCCGCCGACGGTACGCAGCGGAGCTACCTTGGCGTCGTCGAGATCGATCACGGCGATGTCCGAGACCGGACTCGAGTAAGAGAACCGACCGATGGGTCCGGCCTCGGGCAGGTACTCGGCGAACACCCGGTCCCCGACAACTCCGCAGTGTCCGGCGGTGAGTGCCACGAGAGAACCGGCGTTGTCGTAGCCGACCGCGGTCAACGTGCATGCTGCAACTCGGTCAGGATCGGAGTGATCCACGTCCGGCAGCAGGATTCCTGAGCCCCCGCCCAGTGCCACCGATGAAGGTGCAGGCGCGGCGCCGGCGACGCCCGCTCCTGCAGCCACAGCCGCCAAACAGGCTGCCGCAGCGACGAAAAGCCTTGTGCGCATAGGTTCCCCCGATAATCGAGTGCGAAACGAGATTCGTTTTGTCCCATTTCCGAAACCTCAGTGAACGTCAGGGTGTGGACATTCGGCAAGTCCGACTCGCCGCATACTGGGACCGCGCGCTGGCAATACCCGCATTTATGAAACCGACGGTTACGTCTTTCCTGCAGTTCACCGTCCGTCGTTGAACGGTCAATAACGCCAGACTTCTCGCGGATGTTGCACTCGTCACGTCAGCCAGGCAAACGCAATCGAACCGCAGGCTGCCAGGCACATCGAGGGTCCGTGCGCAATGGGCGAATTGTGGGCTACCAGCCCTCGTCTTCGCAGTTCCAGCGCGGTGCCCAGCGTTGCGGTGAGCACCGAGGCAGACACCAACGACCACAGCCAGGCGTCCGCTCCCACCAATCCGGTCACGGCGCCCAGAGGAAGCGAGAGCTTCACATCGCCGACGCCCATGGAACCAGGCGACATCACGTGCGCCAGGAGGTGGATTCCGGCGAGCAGTGCCGACCCCACCACCGCCACCCACACCGTTCCCGACACCGTCGCGTAGACCATCACGACGGCGTAGCCCGGCAGCGTGAAACTGTTGGGCAGCCGACGCACAGCCAGGTCGACAGTCGAGATCGCGACGCACCACCACACCACGGCGAGACCGGAAAATAACTGCACCACCGAGGTATTCAGCGCACCGACGACAACCCAGCCTGTTGCGACGGCGCACTGCGGCACACAACAGAAAGTCACGACTGGTCGATAACCGTGTCGCCGCAACCAATTGTCGACGATCGCCCGAGCTCCGAAACCAGCGACTACCCCCGAGCCTGCCAAGACCATCAACGTCCACATGGTTTCGAGCTTGGCGTCTGCCGTTCGCCAGCGGCAGACTACGAATCGTCTTGTGGACTACCTCGACACTGTGAACAGACCTAAGCGATAGCGGCTGCCATCGCCTCTCGCGGAGCGGGCTTGCCCGTGAACTGCTCTACCTGCCCGAAGGCCTGATTGAGCAACATCTCGAGGCCACCGATCACCGTTCCATCGGCCGCCTCGACAACCGAAGCAAGTGGCGTCGGCCAGGGGTTGTAGATCGCGTCGAGGACAAATCGCGCCTTCCCCAATTGCTGGGCAAAGGGCGCTGCCGCTTCCGCGGGAACGGTACTGACCAAGACCGAGGATTCGGCACAGATCCCGCCTAGCTGTGCGTCGTCGAAGGCGACCAGATCTATGTCCAACCCGACCGCACCACCGCATTCGATGGCACCGGATGCGCGCCCCGGATCACGCGCGACCACGGTGACTGTCCGAACTCCCATGTCGGCCAACGCGACCAATGCCGGCCGCGCGGTGCCGCCCGCGCCGACAACTACCGCCGAAGTGCCGCTGAGATCGCCGACACCGCCGGCGATCAACGCACCGCTGACTCCGTCGACGTCCGTGCAGTCGGCACGCCAACCGCCGTCGATGCGAACCAGGGTGTTGGCCGAGCCGATGGTCACCGCTCGCGGTGTGCGTTCGGTGGCATATTCGAGTGCTGCGATCTTGCCCGGCATCGTCACCGAGAGGCCGATCCATTCGGGGCCGAGTGAGTCGACGAGGGCAGGCAACTGCTCGCCGGTGCATTCGATCCGCTCGTAGGTCCAATCGCTCAGCCCCAAAGCCGCGTACGCCGCAAGATGCAGCAACGGGGACTTCGAGTGAGCGATCGGGCTTCCGAGAACTGCCGCCTTACGTGGCGTCGCGAGCGAAGTCGCGGTACTACCGTCCACTGTCGAGAATCCCACTTTGCTGTGCCAGTTCGATGTTGGCCAAATGCTCCTCGTAGCTCTTGGTGAAGAGCGTCTGGCCTTCCTTGTTGATCGTGACGAAGTACAACCAGTCACCGGCCGCCGGCGATTCCACGGCCTTCAGCGCGTCGATGCTCGGCGAAGCGATGGGCGTTGCAGGCAGACCCGGCATTGCGTACGTGTTCCACGGCGTGACGCGCTCACGGTCGGCATCCGTGGTTGCGACCTCGGTGGTGTCGAGTGAGTAGTTGACCGTGGAGTCGAACTGCAGAGGCTGATCGACTGCGAGTCGGTTGACGATCACCCGCGCGACCTTGGCCATGTCTGCGGGCAACGCCTCACGCTCGACCAGCGACGCTGCCACCAACAACTGGTACGGAGACATTCCGACCCCGCTGCCGGCTGTCAGAATTCCCGTGGCCTCGTACTTGGCGGCGCTACCCTCGACCAACGACCGCAGGATCTCGGTGGGCGTCGAAGTGGGATCGAAATCCCAACTGCTGGCGGCGATCAGGCCTTCGAGCTGACGGTCCTTGTCCGGCACGCTCTTGACCGACGACATCGCCCATTCGGGCACGCCGAGCGAAGCCAGATCGGAAGATGCTCCCGCAGTGTTCAATTCGTCTGTCGAGACACATTTCTGAGCGGAAACCGGGCCGACACAACTCGCCTCGGAAATGAGGTTGTAGATGCCCTTCTTGAGCGAGCCGGTCTGCGCGTCCGAACTGTCGTGCAGCTGACGCCCTTCGGCGATGACAACACTGCCGACTCGGGAGTCCGGGGCAACCAAGGTGTCGAGAGCGCTCGCGGCGCTACTCTGCACCGGCACCTGGTAGAAGCCGGGTTGCACCTTCTGGATCTCAGACGGATTGGCGATCGCCGCGTTGTAGAAAGCAGCGGAACTCGCGACGACGTTCTTCGCCTCGAGCGTCGCACCGATCTCCGATGCGGTTTCTCCACTGTTGATCTGGATGACCACGGGTGCGCCGCCGGGGCCGGCAAAATCCTCCGCGGTCTTGTTGCGATCCATGTACCAGAGAGCGCCGTATGCACCGACACCGAGGACTGCGATCACCAACACCAGCAGGGCGAGAACGCCGACCTTCTTGCCACGCTTGGCGCGCTTGTTGCGCGCTTCGCGTTGCTTGCGTGCCTCGGCTCGCGACATATGCGGCGGATCGATGTTCTGCGGCAGTGCACGCATGACCATGGTCTCGTCGTTGTCGAAGTCGAACGAACTGGTGGGCCGGCTTCCGCCGCCCTCATCCCACCGCGCGTTCACAGATCGCCCTCCAGTGCAGCGTCCTTCGACGACTCCCCTGGTTTCACAGCTCTACTCCGCTCGTCCAGCCAGCCTTGCAGGATTTCCACCGCCGCAGCCTGATCGATCATCGGTCGCTGGCCGCGTGCCTTGACTCCACTTTCGCGGAGATTGCGCGCAGCCGTGACGGTCGTCAGTCGTTCGTCGGACAGTCTCACCGGGATCGGTTCGACGGCCCGCTGCAGTCGTTTGGCGAATGCAGTCGCGATACCGGCGGCCTTACCTTGCTCACCGCGCAGCGTCTGTGGCAGTCCGACGATAACCTCAACGGCCTCGTATTCGGACACGATGGCGATAATGCGCCGGATATCCGGCGCGTCGGGCCCACGCTCCTTCGAGCGTGGAACCGTTTCCACCGGTGTCGCGAGGATGCCGTCGGGGTCGCTGGACGCGACGCCGATGCGAACACTGCCCACGTCGATGGCGATGCGCCGCCCGCGACCAGGGTCGTCGATGCCGGGGCGATCGGGACCCTGCTGCGTAGCCACCACCGTCAGCTGCCGCCCGCCAGCTCTCCGACTCTGTCCCGGATCGCATCGAGCGCCGCCGGGATTCCTGCGGAGTCCGAACCCGAACCCTGGGCCATGTCGGGCTTTCCGCCGCCGCGGCCACCGATCTTGGGACCGAACGACGCGACCAGCTCACCGGCCTTCACACCGAGACCTTGAGCTGCCTTGCTCGAGGCGACCACGAACGGAACCTTGCCGTCGACATCACCGAGCAGAGCTACGACGGCAGGTTCGGAGCCGAGGCGACCCTTGATGTCCGTGACGAGGCTGCGCAGGTCGTTTCCGCCGACTCCGGCGGGAGCAGGCTCGGCGATGACGAGGACACTGCCGATGCGCTTGGCCTTGGCGACGTACTCGCCTGCTGACGCCAGCACTGCCTTGGCCTTTGTCTGTTCGAGTTCCTTCTCGGCCACCTTGAGTCGCTCGACGAGCGCCTCGACGCGGGCGGGCACCTCTTCCGAAGGAACCTTCAGCGAGGAGGAGAGTCCGGCCAGGAGCGCGCGTTCCTTGGCGAGGTAGCGGTAGGAGTCCAAACCGACGTACGCCTCGACGCGTCGGATTCCGGAGCCGACCGACTGTTCACCGAGCAGCGTTACCTGACCGATCTGTGCGGAGCTTCCGACGTGAGTGCCACCGCACAGTTCCATCGAGAACGGGCCGCCGATTTCGACGACGCGAACCTCGTCGCCGTAGTTCTCACCGAAGAGTGCCATCGCACCCATCGCCTTGGCCTTGTCGAGATCCGTGACAAATGTGTTGACCGCGTAGTTCGACGCCACGGCTTCGTTGGTGAGTGCCTCGATGTCCTGCTTCTGGGAGTCGGACAGCGCGCCCTGCCAGGAGAAGTCGAAGCGGAGGTAACCCGGCTTGTTGAGCGAGCCTGCCTGCACCGCGTTGGGGCCGAGCACCTGACGCAGCGCCGCGTGCACCATGTGGGTACCGGAGTGCCCCTGGGTTGCACCCTTGCGCCACTCGGCGTCGACGTGCGCGAGCACGACGTCGCCCTCGGTGATCTCACCCTTCTGCACCGTCACCTTGTGCGTCCAGACTTTCTTGGCGATCTTCTGCACATCGTTGACCTTGGCTTCGAGGCCCGGAGCGGTGAGCGAACCGATGTCGGCGATCTGTCCACCGGACTCTGCGTAGAGAGGGCTTCGGTCGAGGATGACCTCGACGTTCTGACCGGCCTTCGCGACCGGGACACGGACGCCGTCGACGATCAGTGCGAGGACGTGAGCCTCGGAGACGAGCTCGTCGAAACCGGTGAACTCGGTGGCTCCTCGGTCGAGCAGTTCCTTGTAGACCGTGAGGTCGGCATGGGCGTGCTTGCGCGCTTGAGCGTCGTCCTTGGCGCGCTTGCGCTGCTCGGCCATGAGCGTGCGGAAGCCGTCCTCGTCCACGGTGAGACCGGCCTCGGACGCCATCTCGAGCGTGAGGTCGATCGGGAAGCCGTAGGTGTCGTGCAGTGCAAATGCCTGATCGCCGGCGATGACCGACTTTCCGGACGACTTGACCGTCTCGGCAGCATTCTCGAACAGAGCAGAACCCGAAGCCAGCGTCTTGAGGAACGCGGTCTCCTCGCCGACGGCAACGTTCTCGATGCGCGTGAAGTCGGTTTCCAGAACCGGGTACGACGGCGCCATCGTGTCGCGGACGACGATCATGAACTCGCGCATGGTGGGCTGCTCGCTGCCGAGCAGTTTGGCCGAACGCACGATGCGACGCAGCAACCGGCGCAGGACGTAGCCGCGGCCGTAGTTGCCGGGGTTCACACCGTCGGCGATCAACATCGCTGCGGTGCGTGCGTGGTCGGCGATGACGCGGAAACGGACGTCTGAAGTGTGGTCGGTCCCGTAGACACTGCCGGTCAGTTCGGCGGCCTTGTCGATGACGGGGCGGAGAAGATCTGTCTCGTAGACGTTTTCGACGCCCTGCAGGAGGAACGCAACGCGCTCGACGCCCATGCCGGTGTCGATGTTCTTCTTCGGCAACGGTCCGAGGATCGGGTAGTCGCCCTTGTTGGTGCCCTCGCCGCGCTCGTTCTGCATGAACACGAGGTTCCAGATCTCGATGTAGCGATCCTCGTCGGCTTCGGGGCCACCCTCGACGCCGTACTCGGCGCCGCGGTCGTAGAAGATCTCCGAGCAGGGGCCGCACGGCCCGGGAATGCCCATGGACCAGTAGTTGTCCTTCATGCCGCGGCGCTGGATGCGCTCTTCGGGCACTCCTACCTCGTCGCGCCAGATCGAGAATGCTTCGTCGTCGTCGAGGTAGACGGTGGCCCACAGGCGCGTGGGATCGATGCCGTATCCGCCGTCCTCGACCGAACCTGTCAGCAACTGCCAGGCGTGGGAGATGGCTTCCTTCTTGAAGTAGTCACCGAAGGAGAAGTTGCCCGCCATCTGGAAGAAGGTGTTGTGGCGGGTGGTGATGCCGACCTCTTCGATGTCCAGGGTGCGGACGCACTTCTGCACGGACGTCGCCCGTGAGTAGGACGGCGTCTGCTGCCCGAGGAAGAACGGCACAAACGGAACCATGCCCGCGTTGACGAACAGAAGGTTCGGGTCGTCGAGAATCAGCGAGGCGCTGGGCACCTCGGTGTGGCCGGCCTTGACGAAGTGGTCGAGGAATCGCCTGCGGATCTCGTGGGTTTGCACTAACCGGTCCTTACCTTCAAGAGCGTCGAGCTATGGGTGTCCAGACTAACGCGTCGGCCGGTGGAACCTGGCAGGCGTCAGCCACGAACTATTCGGCGAAGTTTGCTCACCCGATCGGCGATCTCCCGCTCGTTGCCGTGCGCGGTGGGCTGGTAATAGTCGACACCCACCAGATCGTCCGGTGGATACTGTTGCCGCAGAACACCATCACGTGTGTCGTGCGGGTACTTGTATCCGACTGCGTTGCCCAATTGCTCGGCGCCCTTGTAGTGCCCGTCACGCAGGTGCGGCGGTACCAGTCCGGATTTTCCGGCGGCCACGTCGGCCATGGCCGCGCCGAGTGCGGCGATGACCGCACCCGATTTGGGAGCCGTCGCCAGATGAATGGTGGCCTGTGCCAGCGCCAGACGAGCCTCCGGCATACCGATCAGCTGCACTGCCTGCGCCGCCGCGGTGGCAGTCTGCAGCGCCATCGGATCAGCCATGCCGATGTCTTCGCTGGCGTGAACCACCAGACGCCGTGCGATGAAGCGAGGGTCTTCGCCCGCGGTCAGCATCCGTGCGAGGTAGTGCAGGGCGGCGTCGACGTCTGATCCACGAATGCTCTTGATGAATGCACTGATGACGTCGTAGTGCTGATCTCCGGCACGGTCGTACCGAACCGCGGCCTTGTCGACACTGGCCTCGACGGTCGCGAGGTCGAGCACCACCGGGCCCGAAGCGTCACCTGCGGTGTCCAGTGCAGCCCCGGCGGCAGCCTCGAGTGCCGTCAGGGCTCGGCGGGCGTCGCCGGCCGCCAGACGAACGAGGTGTTCCATCGCGTCGTCGTCGATCGTGATCGCTCCGCCGAACCCGCGTTCGTCGGCGACAGCGCGCTCGAGCAGTTCCTGGACATCCGCAGCGGTGAGCGATTGCAGTTGCAGGACCAACGAGCGCGACAACAGAGCGGAGACGACCGAGAACGACGGGTTCTCGGTGGTCGCGCCGACCAAGAGCACGATGCGGTTCTCGACCGCGGCGAGCAAGGCGTCCTGCTGGGTCTTGGAGAAGCGATGAACCTCGTCGATGAACAAGACGGTTTGTTCGCCGTTCAGCAGGCGGCGGCGCGCGAGTTCGATGACACCGCGGACTTCTTTGACTCCGGCGGACAGAGCCGACAGAGCCTCGAACCGGCGGCCGGTAGCACCCGAGATCAACGATGCGAGCGTGGTCTTGCCGGTGCCGGGAGGTCCGTACAGAAGTACCGATGCGGCGCCGGACCCCTCGACCATTCTGCGGAGTGGCGCGCCGGGCCCGAGTAAGTGCTGTTGACCGACAACTTCACCAAGAGTGAGCGGACGCATGCGGACAGCCAGAGGAGCACCGGGCGGCACCGAGGACAGGGCGCGCTCGGCTACAGACACGACATCTGGTTCGTCGACGATCGCGGATTCCTCCGGAGTTGCCTCGAACAGGCCGTCTTCCGCCACCACGCCGTCTTTCGCCCCCACACTGTCTTCCGCTTGCCAATCGCTCACGAATCGACGCTACTAGAGACCACCGACGCCCGACACAATCCGCTGTTCCGCCAGCCCTCACCCAGTCGTGAATCCGCATTGGATAGCGTTGTCGCCATGAGCACCTCCGAGATCGCCACCGTCCTCGCGTGGCACGATGCACTCAACTCCCAAGACGTCGACACTCTGCTGCAGTTGTCGAGTGACGACATCGAGGTAGGCGGCCCCAAGGGCGCGAGCCAGGGACTCGCTGCCCTGCGCGAGTGGGCCACCAACGCCGGCATCACGCTCGTCCCCGGAAAGATGTACGTCCACCACGGCGTGGTCGTCGTCGAACAGACCGCAACGTGGGCGGCCGAACCGGACAAGTCCGCGACCCTGGCCTCTGCTTTCCGAGTCGTGGCCGACCAGGTGACTTCGACGTTCCGGCATCCCGATCTGGCGACGGCGCTCGCGGCGACGGACCTGTCCGAGAACGATCTGGTCTCCGACAACTGAGCGGACTCGACCGAGAATGGGCGCTCGTGCTTCGTGCACGGGCGCCCTTCTGTGTGTGATCGGTCAGGGCCTCAGCTGAACTCGGTCCGCAGCGCCGCCACGACGTCGCGGGCGTGTGCCTCGACGGCGTCGTTGCCGGCGAGCTGAGCCGAGCGTGCGAGCCTGGCCCAGCGTCCGACCAGTGCGTCGGCGCGTGGAATCGAGAGATAATGTTCGCGGACGGCGGCGATACGCGAATGATCCTCGGGCAGGTACAGATAGGTACTGAGCCAGACCCAGATGAGTTGGGCCTCGACGATCCGGCGCCCCAATTCGGCCTCGTCGGCCAGGGCGGGCCACATCCCCACGACCTCGGCCCGCCAGGCATCGACCATCGCCGACGCCCGCTCTTCGGTCAGGTCGATGTTGCACAGGCAACCGGGGAAAGACACCAACGCGTAGGTGATGTCGAGGAGGGCATCGCGGTAGCCACCCCACTCGTAGTCGAGGAACTGCACGCCGTCGTCGTTGACAATGATGTTGTCGGGGCACAGGTCCGACGGACTGAAGGCACGGAACCGGCCACCGCTGAACAGTGTCTGCGCATGCTGAACCTGCTCGAGAATGTCCGAACTCACATCGATGCCGAGACTTTCCACCAGCATCGCGGGAACACCGGCCACGGCACGTCCCACCTGATCCGCAACTTCATCGGAGCAATGGGCAACCTCGGCTCGACGCAGCAGTGCGGTGAAGTCGTCCTCCCGGCCGACGGTCGCGGCGTGCATGCGTCCCATTGCCTGAGCCATGGCCATCAACGTGTAAGTGACGGTGTCCGGGTCGGAGTCTTCGAGTCGGACGCTGATTGCGGTGGCATCGCCGAGATCACTCAGGATCAGGAGGCGAGCATCGAGGTCGGACGCCAACAGTTCGGCGCCGGGGCGTGCGTCCTTGGCAAGCGCGTTGGCGAACTGATACGACACCGCTTCACGAAGGAATGCGGTCTCGACGTCGAAGTCACCTTCGGACGCGGCCGGGAGCGCAATCGCTGTTTTGGTAGCTCCCTGGAAGTTGTCGCGGACCTGCTTGATCACCAAAGTTCGGGGCAGGGAGAACGGGTTCTCGGCGACGCGAACGCGCAGCACGACGGTGCGGCCACTCCCCCCGAGATCTACGGGATCCACCAGGGTTACGGGTGCCCCTGTGCGGCGTGTCAGCAACTGCTCAGCAGCTGCGACGACTTCGGAAACGGGGTCTGCCAGTAATGCGGTCATCACCGACCAACTTACCCGTTAGTGACTCCGATCATGCCCAGCTCGTCCGCTCGCAGCGGAGAATTCAAGGCCTCACAGCAACAGAAATTGCCGACTACCTGCGGTGATGACAAAAGTCCCCAATCGCCACACCGGCACACAGTTCTCTCGAGAATTTTGCTGTCGGTGAGCAGAACTCCGAACCGGCGACGTCATGGAGTTTTGTCCTCGTCGACAAATCGAGAAATGCCTTTCAACGCTGCTTCGAATTCCTCGTCGGCTCGGGTTCTGAGCCAGAGAACAAGCACGCAGGCAGTGACGATCCCAAGCAGGTTGACAGCCAGTTGCAGAGACGACAACCCGGCGATCCGCCATTCTCCGTTTGCTGCCGCAACCACCGCGAAACCGGCGGCAGGAACCGTGGTGACAGAGATGAACACCCCGACCAAGGCAGCGGACTTCGACGAGACGAGTGCCAGCATCCCAGCCGCACCGGCAAGAAGCGCGACGACAAACGAAATGGGCCCGACCTTGTATACGAAATCGACCTCGTGGAGTGACTCGAGACTGACGACGTCCATCCATCCGAAGAACTTCACCACGAACGTTGCGGCAAGCGTCACGCCCATCGCGATGGGGAATCCGACGGCAAGCGCGAGAATCGAACGTCGACGCAACCGTCGATCTCGCCGTACGAGTGCGACTGCCAAAGCAGCCAGCGGACCGAACTCCGGACCGACGACCATGGCGCCGACGATCGTGATCTGAGAGTCGGTGACGACGCCGATCGCGGCCAGCAGACACGCAATGGTCAGGAACGCGACGAACAATCCGTTGAGAGTCGACTCTTCGCGAGTGCGGGACAGCAATTCCTCCCACACGACGGAATCCGCGGGATCACCAGGCACGTCACGCTCGGCTTTGCGCGCCGACGCCGACAACACCGTCTCGACCGGTACGAGCGTCATTCCGCCGTCCTCGGCGACGCCGAGTTCGTTCAGGGCATCGACGACGTCGTTTGCCGCCTCACGGGCGACGTCGGCCTCCACCATGTCGCCGGCAGGATGAACCGCGACATCGCGCATCACGACGATGTGTGTCGCGCCCCGCTGCGACGCGAGCGCACCGAGAACTTGCTCGGTGCGCTCGGTCGGGCAGATCACCCGCAAATGCAGCATGGCGATCCGGTGTCGGCTCTACTTGGCTTCGCCGGTGTCGCCTTCGGACTTCTTGTCCTCTGACTTCTTCTCGGGCTTCGCGTCGATACCCGATTCCTTGCGCTGCTGAGCCGAGATCGGTGCCGGAGCATCCGTCAGCGGGTCGACGCCGCCGCCGGATTTCGGGAACGCGATGACCTCACGGATGGAATCCATGCCGGCGAGGAGCGCGGTGATGCGGTCCCAGCCGAATGCGATTCCGCCGTGCGGCGGCGCACCGAAGGCGAAGGCGTCGAGGAGGAAGCCGAACTGCTCCTGCGCCTCTTCCTCGGAGATACCCATCACCTTGAACACTCGTTCCTGAATGTCCTTGCGGTGGATACGAATACTGCCGCCGCCGATCTCGTTGCCGTTGCAGACGATGTCGTAGGCGTAGGCGAGAGCGGAATCCGGATCGGTGTCGAACGTGTCGAAGAACTCCGGCTTCGGCGACGTGAACGCGTGGTGCACGGCGGTCCACGCGGAGTGGCCGAGAGCGACGTCACCGGATGCAGTGGCGTCGGCGGTCGGCTCGAACATCGGAGCGTCGACGATCCACACGAACGCCCACGCGTCAGGATCGATGAGGTCCTTCTTGCGGGCGATCTCACCACGGGCAGCGCCGAGGAGGGCGCGCATCGGCTTCGTTGCACCAGCTGCGAAGAAGACGCAGTCTCCCGGCTGAGCTCCGACGTGGGCGGCCAGGCCCTCACGCTCGGCGTCGGTCAGGTTCTTGGCAACAGGTCCACCGAGAGTGCCGTCTTCACCGACCAACACGTACGCCAGACCCTTGGCCCCACGCTGCTTGGCCCATTCCTGCCAGGCGTCGAGTTGCTTGCGCGGCTGGCTTGCACCGCCGGGCATCACGACGGCGCCGACGTACTCCGCCTGGAACACGCGGAACGTCGTGTCCTTGAAGAAGTCCATGCACTCGACGAGTTCGATGTCGAAACGCAGGTCCGGCTTGTCGCTGCCGTAACGACGCATTGCCTCGGTGTAGGTCATGCGGTCGATCGGCGTCTTGATCTCGTGGCCGACGAGCTTCCAGAGCGCCGTCAGGATTTCCTCGGCGAGCAGGATGATGTCGTCCTGGTTGACGAAAGCCATCTCGATGTCGAGCTGAGTGAACTCGGGCTGGCGATCGGCGCGGAAATCCTCGTCGCGGTAGCAACGTGCGATCTGGTAGTAGCGCTCGATGCCGCCGACCATGAGGAGCTGCTTGAACAGCTGCGGGCTCTGCGGCAGTGCGTAGAAGCTACCGGGCTGAAGGCGCGACGGCACCAGGAAGTCACGGGCACCCTCGGGCGTCGAGCGCGTGAGCGTCGGAGTCTCGACCTCGACGAACTCGTGATGCGCGAGAACGCCGCGCGCTGCAGCACTTACCTTGGAGCGCAAGCGAATTGCGGAGCCGGGGCCTTCACGACGCAGGTCGAGGTAGCGGTACTTGAGGCGCGCTTCTTCGCCGACCTGATCGTCGAGCTGGAACGGCAGCGGTGCGCTTTCGTTGAGAACCTCGAGTTCAGTGGCGTTGACCTCGATTGCTCCGGTGGGGATCTCGAAGTTCTGGTTGCCCTCGGGGCGAACCTCGACCGTTCCGGTCACGCGAACGCAGTATTCCGCGCGCAGACGGTGCGCCTGCTCGGCCACGTCACCTGCCCGGAAAACTACCTGCGCAACTCCGGATGCATCACGGAGATCGATGAAGATCACTCCGCCGTGATCACGACGCCTGGCTACCCAACCGGTGAGCGTTACGGTCTGCTCTGCCTGCTCGGGTCGCAATGAACCGGCGAGATGTGTGCGCAGCACGGGATTCCTTTCGAACTACTTCCAATAACCGACGACCGACTACTTTGCCTGCGATCCTACGGAGCGAACTGCACAGAGCGGAAACGCGGACCCGCATCGCATGCGAAGCTATCTCCAGAAGTGACGGCAAGCACTTGTTCACGACAGCAGAAAGCGGACATAGATGACCTTCAACGAGGGGGCCCGCGGCGAAGCGGGACGCGTTCAGGTTCAAGGCGGCGGGGGTGGCGGTGGCCGCGGCGGCAAAATCGCGATCGGCGGTGGCGCGGGCGGCATTATCGTTCTGATCCTGGCGCTGTTGTTCGGCGGTGACCCCGGCTCACTCCTGGGTACGTCTACCGAGACTTCGAGTTCGTCGACCGGACTGTCGTCGGTCGACGAGTGCACCGGTGCTCAGGCCAACGCCGATGTGAACTGCCGCGTCACACTGACCGTCGGAAGCCTCGACGACGTTTGGGAACAGCAGTTGGTCAAGCAGACCGGCACGGCGTACGTGCGACCCGAAGTCATTCTGTTCAGCGGTTCGGTCAACACCGGTTGCGGCCAGGCGTCTAGTGACGTCGGTCCGTTCTACTGCCCGGCCGACCAGACTGCGTACTTCGACACGAGTTTCTTCCAACTACTCGTCGACCGTTTCGGTTCCAGCGCCGGACCGCTCGCACAGGAGTACGTGGTCGCGCACGAGTTCGGACATCACATCCAGAATCAGCTCGGCGACATCGGCCGCGCGCAGGCCGACCCGCAGGGTGAGCAGTCGGGTGCGGTTCGCACCGAACTCCAGGCCGATTGCTACGCAGGCGTCTGGGCACATTTTGCGGACACGATTCCCGATCAAGCGACCGGTCAACCGTTCCTGAAGCCCTTGTCAAAAGACGACATTCGCGACGCGTTGTCCGCCGCCTCGTCGGTGGGCGACGACCGTATCCAGAAGTCCACGACCGGTCGGGTCAACCCTGAAGGTTGGACACACGGCTCCTCCGCACAGCGTCAGGCGTGGTTCATGACCGGATACCAGACCGGCCAGATTTCGTCGTGTGACACGTACTCGGCGCGGGATCTGAACAACCCGCCCGACCTCAAGCGATAGCGAATCTCCGAAACCATCCCACCGACAATTTTTTCTGTCTTGACAGATTTAGTTGTCGGTGGGATGGTTTTCTCATGTTGGACGTAGCAGTCATCGATCGCCCCGGAGCTGCCGAGGCGTCGCTCGATCCGATTCGGCAACGGATTCTGGCCGAATTGGCGGTGCCGGGATCGGCATCCTCGCTGGCGCCCCGGATCGGGCTGACACGCCAGAAGGTGAACTACCACCTGCGCACTCTCGAAGACCACGGACTTGTCGAGCTCGTCGAGGAACGCAAGCGAGGCAACATGACCGAGCGAATCATGCAGGCCAGTGCCGCGTCGTACGTCATATCCCCTGCCGCCATGTCGGCGCTCGCCCCAGACCCGGGCCGGTTCCCCGATCAGCTCTCGGCGCGCTGGCTCGTCAGTCTCGCAGCGCGGATCGTCCGAGAGGTCGGCGAGCTGATCGCCGGCGCAACTGCAGCCGGAAAACCGTTGGCGTCCTTTGCCATCGACAGCGACATCACCTTTGCCACGGCGGCCGACCGTGCCGCGTTCGCCGGCGAACTCGGCGAGTCGATCAACTCACTCGTCGCCAAGTATCACAACGGCAATTCCGAAGGCGGACGCAAACACCGCCTCGTTGTCGCCTTGCATCCCAGCCTCACCACACCCCAAACCATCACAACCCAAGCCATCGACGCGCCCGAAACGGAGAAGTAGCAATGTCCGAGAAATTCGAAATCCGCCGCGAGGTGGTCGTCCCAGGAACCCCCGAGCAGATCTGGGCCGCCATCTCGGCCGAAACGGCCGGATGGATGTTCCCCTCCCCTCTCGAGATCCCCGCCGACGGCAGCCGCCCGGACAGCCCGATCATCGCGACCTGGGAGCCGCCCCGCGAACTCGCCATCCACATGCAAGGCCCCGACGGCTGGTTCAACAACCTCGAATACGTCGTCGAAGCACGCGACGAGAGCACCGCCGTTGTCCGCTACGTCCACGCCGGAGTGTTTGCCGATGACTGGGACAACCAGTACGACGGCGCGAGCAAGCACACGGACTTCTACCTGCACAGTCTCGGCCAATACGTGCGGTACTTCGCCGGAAAACCCGTCACCTATGTCTCGGCCGAAGGCCCGGAATCCTCGTCCGCGCCGCAAGCGATGGGAACGCTTCGCAGCGCCCTCGGAATCACCTCGGGCGCCGCTGTCGGTGACTCCGCGTCGGTGGAAGTCCCCGGAATCGGAACCGTCGACGCGATTGTCGACTACATCAACGACTGGTTCATCGGCTTGCGCACCGAGGACGCATTGCTGCGGTTCTACGGCCGAAATGCTTTCGGCGGCACCGTCGACGCGGCCCATCACCTCTTCGCAGAGGGCGCTGACGGTGGATCAGCAACGGCAGCGTGGCAGGGCTGGCTCGACGGCGTGTTCGCCTGAGTCGTCACACTCCCCGCTCTGCTGACACGCGACCGTCGTCGATTGCGGTCAGCAGAGCGGCATGATCGCGTGCATTGCGCTTGGCGTAGGCAGCCGCGAACTCCCCGATCGCGAAATCGAATTCGGTTCCGTCACCGAGATATTCGGCGATCGCTATCCGATCGGACGAGCGAGCGTGTGCGTAGGCAAGGACCCTGGCGCACAGGCGCCCGTAGAGTTCCAGCCCCTGCGGCACCATCTCTTCGATGACTGCCGACCCTTTACCGTCACGCAGTTGACGAATGTAGAAATCGTGCTCACCCTCGTCGAGCCCCGGCCCTCGTTCCCAGCCGAGAAAGATGTCGCTTGTCGCTTGCATCAAGCGTTGCCCGTTGACGACGCGTTCCCCTTCGTTCTTGAAGGTCGGACCGTCGACGTAGCCGGACAATACCGAGGGTTGCGCTTCCTTGACCTGCAGAATCAACGGATCGTCGTCGTCGACTCCTTTCATGAGGATCATCCATGCGCGTGTTCCGACGCTCCCGACACCGACAACCTTCCGCGCAATGTGCGTCATCTCGAAGCTTTCGAGCAACACCCGACGGTCCCACTGCAGCGTGCTCCGATACGACCGAACGCGCTGACGTAGCAACTCCTCGATCTGCGTGAGATCGGTCCCTGCGAACAACTCGTTTGCGGGCACGATCAGCGGCGGATCACTGATGAATTGCCGCCGGCCGTCGACGATTTCGGTGAACTTGCCTGCCGCCTGCACACTGTCGCGGCGACGAGCCTTGTCCAGCGTCGCTTGTGTGCGAGCAAGCATGCGCTTCTTCAGGTCGATCTGGAGAGCCTCGAGCCCGTCCTCGGGTGCGATGTGCGAGTACCAGACTGCAAGATTTCCCAATCCTGCCTGGGTGATCATGGTTTCCCGATACTCGGCCGCGCATCCGCGAACGATCTTCTTTCGCTCCTTGCCCGAAAATCCGTTGTCCTTTGCGGCGATCACCAAACTTGCGGCCAGACGCTTGACGTCCCATTCGAACGGTCCCGGGTACGTTTCGTCGAAGTCGTTGATGTCGAACGCGAGCTTTCGCTCGGGCGTCGCATAGATACCGAAGTTGCTCAGGTGCGCGTCGCCGCAGAGTTGGCTGGCAAGACCCGAATCCGGACTGCGTGACAAATCGTCGGCCATCACCAGCGCAGCGCCGCGGAAGAACGAGAACCGCGATGCCGACATCCGCCCGTATCGGATGGGCACCAGGTCCTGTACCCGCGACTTCGCCTGCAATTCGAGCAGTGATATCGGATCACGGTCACTCTCTGCCAGATCCGCGAGCGCGGCCAATGGCGTATCTCTACGCGCCTGACGGCCGCGTGCCCGCCTTTCGTCGACCGTGAGATGCTCGGTACGCACTGCTGTCATCTGCCCGACCTTTCACTCGCAACGGCTATCGCTACGAACTCGACGCGTCGGGCGTCGTGCGGCCTCCTGATCCGCGCGCTGCGCGTACCAGGAGTTCCGGACTTGACACCAACGCCTTGCGCCACGGAAGTACCCCGTCGATCTCGATCTGAATCGACAGGCTCAGCACGGTCCGAATAAGAACGATCATGCCCAGAACTGCGGCGTCTGTCAGCGACGGCGACGACGTCACCGTCTTCACCAGATCAGCGGCGACAAGGATCTCGAGGCCGAGAAGGATGACCGCGCCCATGGTCTCGCGCAGAGTACGAAACGCCGAACTACCGTCCCGCGTTCGACTCCATGCGCGCCCCGCGATCACGAATGCGAACACGAACCCGAGAACCATGGCGACAACACCGAGTACCTCGAACCATTCGGTGACCAGCTCGAAGAACCTGATTTTGTCCATGGTCATGATTCTCGAGGTAATGCACCGATAAGTCGAGGTGACACGACGGCGTCAGCTGAAGATCCGCTCGATGTCGTCGAGTCGCAGCTCGGTCGCGCGGGGAGAATAGCCCGAGCCCCACAGGCTGTCGTCGACGTAATGGACGTTCCCCGAGCGGACAGCGGGAAGACGCTCCCAGAGCGGGTTCATCGCCAACTGCGCACGGACGTCCTGCTGGTCCTGGAATGCGCCCACGATGATCACGTCGCTGGTCACCTGATCGAGTTGCTCCGCTGTGAGTGTGCGCGTGAACTCCTCCGATGTAGCTCGTTCGCCGGGGAAACCGAGGGCGTCGAGAAGAGCGTCGACCTGGTTGTAGACGACACCGTTCTCGCCGGTGCGGAGGAGGGTCACCGACGGCAACGAACCGAGGGCGGAGAGTCGATCCTTGATTGTGAGGAGGCGCTCTTCCGTTCTCGCGTTCAATTCCGCAGCAGCGTCTTCGCGTCGGACCGCGACGCCCATCGAGGTGACCAACTTCTTCATCTCGGCCCACGTGAGGTACCCGTTGAAGCCGGCGAATACTGGAACACCGGTCGCGGAGAGTTCGTCGTAGGACTTTGCCGCATAAGCATTTCCGGCGGTCAGGAGCATGACGATCAGATCCGGCGACGCGCCGATGATCGCTTCCTTGTTCCACGTCCCCGCCGTGCCGAGGTTCGGGATGTTCGCAGCCTCCGGCATCGTACGCAACACCGCGTCACCGCTCACACCCTCGAGACCGAAGAAGCCGCCGACGATCTTCTCCGGCGGCACACCGAGGTCGAGCACCGTCGCCATGGCGCTGACATGGGCGATGACCATTCGCTGCGGATCCGAAGGGATCTCGACACTGCCCGTCTCGTCCTGCACCGTGACGAGACCGCCTGACTCCAAGCCATTTTCGTCACTGCTGCACGCTGCCAGCAAGGTCGCGGCCGCGGCACCGAGCCCGGCGCCGAGGAAACCCCTGCGCGTCAGCGCATCGACGATGCGTTTCCACTGCTCGTCTGTATCGAGTGCGGTGTTATCGAGTGCGGGCACCAGGCAGATCGAGTTCGGCACAGTTCGGTCCATTCGTTCGAGCGGTCGAGAATCACCTCGATTGTGGCTATCGAACCGTCGAAACTGAACAGGATTTCGAGCCGACAACTATCGCTGTCCGGTCACACCTTCTTGACGACGCTCGACTTCAATTGCATCGGTCCGATGCCGTCGACCTTGCAGTCGATGTCGTGGTCACCAACGCCCTGGACAAGGCGGATGTTGCGAACTTTCGTACCTGACTTGATGCCGGTCGGACTGCCCTTCACCTTGAGCGTCTTGACGACCGTCACCGTGTCGCCGTCCGCAAGAATGTTGCCTACGGCATCTTTCACCACATCCAGGTCCTCGCTGGCACTATCGGTCGGCGCCCACTCGTGCGTGCAGGACGGGCAGACCATCAACGCGCCCATCTCGTAGGTGTATTCGCCGGCGCATTCAGGGCAAGGGGGCAAGGTGTCTTCCACGCGGTTCATCCTATCCACCAGGCACCCGATCCCCATTTTTGCATTTCATGAGGCATTCTTGGGCGAAATATTGCATTCGATGAAACTTTGCACTCTGTGCAATTATGGATGAAATGGGAACCGAAACTCTCGGATTGCGCGAACGAAAACGAATTGCGACGAGGCAGCTGATCGAGCACACCGCCGTCGAACTCGTTCTCGACCTGGGCTATGACGAAGTGACCGTCGAGAAGATCTGCGAAGCCTGCAATCTGTCGACCCGCACGTTCTTCAACTACTTCCCCACCAAGGACGCAGCGATCGGTGGGCTCATGCTCGTCGTGCCAAATGAGACGACCATGCTCACGCTCATCGGCGAGCACCCGGACGATCCGCTGCGCGGCGCCCTCGCGGTATTCGAGGCGGCGATGCAAATCGTCGACGAGCGACCCGATCTGCTCGCGCATCGACGCGAATTGTTCGAGCGTCATCCCACGCTGTTGCAACAACATCTGGCCACCTTCCACGATCTTGAAGACACGCTCACCCGGATCCTCACGCGGGAGTTGTCGAACAGAACCGAGTATCGCCGCCTGCACTCGGACACAGCCGCTGCCGACGAAGCCACAGCAACGGTCATCACCGCAGGCGCCGCGATGCGTTACGTCTTCCGAAAATGGCAGAACAGTGAACGGGCAAGCCCCAGAACAGATTTGCTCGATCCGGCACTACTCCTGATGGCTCGAATACTGAGGTCCGAGAGCTAATCCACACTCTCGCACCCGCCGTCACTCAACTAAGGAACTACATGTCCACTCGAGAAGCTGCGACCGTCGAGCCCGACGGCACGCATACCGACACCGAGGCCTCGCCGGACAAACGGTCGATCATCCTCGTTTTTGTCGGGCTGATGATCACGATGCTTCTGGCTTCGCTCGACCAGATGATCTTCAGTACCGCGTTGCCCACCATCGTGGGCGAATTGAACGGCGTCAACCACATGGTCTGGGTGACGACGGCATACATCCTCGCCTCGACCGTCATGATGCCGGTGTACGGAAAACTCGGTGACCTGATCGGCCGCAAGGGCCTCTTCATCGGCGCCATCAGCATTTTCATCGTCGGTTCGGTGATCGGCGGTCTGTCCCACGACATGACCACACTCATCGCTGGTCGAGCCGTGCAGGGACTCGGCGGCGGCGGATTGATCCTGCTTTCCCAGGCGATCATCGCCGACGTCGTCCCCGCCAGGCAACGCGGCCGGTACATGGGTGCGATGGGCGGGGTGTTCGCACTGGCTTCGGTTGCCGGTCCCCTACTCGGCGGCTGGTTCACCGAGGGCATCGGTTGGCGTTGGGCCTTCTGGATCAACATCCCCCTTGGCCTACTCGCCATCGCGAGCGCGATGGCATTTCTGCACCTGCGGAAGCCGAACCTCGGCAAGCCTCGCATCGACTATCTGGGCATGGTTCTCGTCGCGACGGCAGCGACGTGTCTGATCCTGTTCACGACCTGGGGCGGAAACACCTACGCCTGGGGATCGACCGTCATCATCGGGTTGATCGTCGGCTGCGTCGTGACGGCAGTGGCTTTTGTCTTCGTCGAAAAGCGTGCCGACGAACCGGTGATTCCGATGCACCTGTTCGCTCAGCGCAACTTCGTGTTGACCACCGTCGCCGGCCTGATCATCGGAATCGCCATGTTCGGTGCGCTCGCCTACCTGCCGACCTACATCCAAATGGTGACCGGCAAGAACGCCACCGAAGCTGGATTGATGATGATTCCCATGATGGCGGGCCTGCTCGTCGCCTCCATCGGGTCCGGCCAGCTGGTCAGCAAGACCGGCCGCTACAAGATCTTCCCCATCGTCGGAACATCCATCGTCGCTGTTGCTCTGGTCCTGCTCTCACGTCTGACGCCGTCGACCTCACTGCTGGTCTTCGGTTGCTACATCGCACTCATGGGTATCGGACTCGGCCTCGTCATGCAGATCTTGATCTTGATCGTGCAGAACACCTTCCCCGCGGCCGAAGTGGGAACGGCCACCGCGTCGAACAACTTCTTCCGCCAGATCGGTGCGTCGTTGGGCAGCGCGATCGTGGGCAGCCTGTTCGCCTCGCGTCTGACCAATCTCCTGGCCGAGCGACTCCCGGCGAATGGCGGCGCGGTCGGTGGTGACGAGAACTCCTTGACCCCGGGAATCCTCTGGAAGTTGCCGAGCCAGGTTCGCGAGATCATCGTCGGCGCGTACAACGACGCGCTCGCGCCGATCTTCCTCTACCTCGTCCCCTTGGTCATCGCAGCGGTCGTGTTGTTGCTCTTCGTCAAGGAGAAGCCACTCGCGACGACGATCGATCGCTCTGCACCCCCGCTCGAGTAATTGACTATCGTGGCGTGATGTCGCACGCACCGAATACGCCCAGACGCACTCTCGCTGTTCTGGGCGTATTCGGCGTTGCGGTGGTCGTAGTTGTCGCTGGCGCACTGTGGTGGTTCGCGCGCGGCGACGACGCTCTTGCCGGCGAGAATCTCGATTCGTTCCCGGCCGTCGATCACAGCATTCTCAGCGCTCAGCAGAGTGCGCTACTGGGCGTCCTCGAGCAGGAATGGGAGTCAGGGAGTCCCGGCACCAAGTACGCCGAGGGTGTCGAAGAATCGTGGTGTGCCGATTTCGTGAGCTGGTCGATGAACCAGATCGGCACGCCGTTCTCGAACCCCAACTCAGGGTCATGGCGCATCCCCGGGGTGTACACGCTGCAGGAGTATTACGAGTCCGTCGACGCGTTTGTCCCCTACGGTCAGGACTACCAACCCAAGGTCGGCGACACGATCCTGTACGGCGACTCGAGCCCCTTCGGCCAACACGTCAACGTCGTTCTGGTCAACGACGCCGGCACTCTGACGACCGTCGGCGGCAACGAGAACAACAAGGTCATGCTCCATCGCATCGTCCCGTCGGAAGTCCCGGGGATCGTCGGGTTCGGCGTCATCTGAGCCGAGCCCCACCGTCGTCGCTTGATGGTTCTTGCGAAGTGTAGAGGTGAGGTTACAGATTCGGGGTTGCCGTTGGATGGCACTTGCTATCAACCAATATTCGGATAATTCCGTGTTTCCGTCATTGACAGATATTAAACATCTGTGAAGAAATTTCCCTGCCAACTAGATTCGTATCCAGCTGTCCCCCACCCAGAACAGGAATTCGATGCGCCCTGGTGAGCTCACCACTCTCGAGCAGATACAACTCATGGCCCGCGCGGCTGCTGCGCAGGCCATGAGTGCTCCGTCGATGCTCCGACTGCGGCTCGGCCGCTACCCCACTCGCACACCCGAGCTGCGCAAACGCCCACTCCCCGACACCAAGCTGTGCAGCGAAGCGCTCGATCACGCCAGAGGAACCCTCTCCCCCGCGGTCTTGAACCACAGCCTGCGCTGCTGGATCTGGGCCGACGCCTTCGCGCAGATCGATGCGATCGAGTACGACCCCGAAGATCTCTTCACTGCGTGCGCCCTTCACGATGTCGGACTGGGCGCAGAAGGATCGGCCGAGCACGGGTGTTTCACCTACATCAGTGCCGCAGACGCAGAAGAACTCGCGACCAGAGTGGGAACTTCGGAGAGGTCGGTACAGCGAATCGGCGAAGCGATCCGTCTGCACATGGATCTGACCGTCGACCGCGGCGAGGGCGCTGACGCCTACCTACTGCATGCCGCAGCGCATTTCGACGTTGCCGGTCGGCGTGCGCCCGAAATTCCGCGAGCAACTGTTGATGCAACAATCGCGGAGTACCCGCGAACAGGGTTCACCGACGAGTTCGCGCAGTCGATGCGGCGCGAGGTCGAGCTCCGTCCTCACTCTCGCGCGGCGACGCTCTGGAGATCGGGAATGGCCTTGCCGTTGCGTACCAATCCCCTGGATTGGAAGAGCCGGTAACTACGAAAAGTCCTCGAGCACTGCGGTTCGCGCCCCTCCGACGTTCCCGGTATTCACCACGCCAACGGGTTCGATCAACATCACCTCCGCTTCGTCCTCGGCGATCGGGCAATGTTCGACTCCGCGAGGTACCACGAACAGTTCACCGGGCCCCAGTGGAACATCTCCGTTTCGGAGTTGGATTCGAATCTGCCCCTTCGTCACCAGGAACATTTCGTCGGTGTCGGTGTGGGAGTGCCAGACGAATTCACCTTTGATCTTGACGATCTTGATCTCGTAATCATTGAGGGCCGCAATCTTCTTGGGCGACCAGTGCTCGGTGAACTGACCGAACTTCTCGCGGAGCGATACCGCTGTTGCCGAACTGTTCATGTTGTTCCTCCCTCGGGCGCGCCACCACCGCGATGACGACCCCGCCACTCTTCGTCACCCGAGGCAGCTGCGTCTTGTACGTTTCTGACATGGATCCCCGCGGCGCACAGATCACCGCGTGGGCACCGGGCCTCGCGGGAATCACCGAGGTCTTCCATGCCGATTTCGTCGGACACGCCTATCCCAAACACACGCACGATCAGTGGTCTCTGATGCTCGTCGACCGCGGCACGATTGCATACGACCTCGATCATCGCGCTCATGGCGCGGCACCCGAGATCGTGACTCTGTTGCCGCCAGGCATTGCACACGACGGAGTTCCGGTCACCGAGGCCGGATTTCGTCAACGAATCCTCTACCTCGACACGTCAGTTCTCGGCGAGGTCCTCATAGGCCCGGCGGTGGACAGCCCCGAGATTCGAGACCCTCTGCTGCGCCATCGCATCGATCAACTGCACTCTGCACTCGGCCCGGACGGCGAATCACTCGAGGCCGAAAGTCGCCTGGGATTCCTCGCTGAAAGATTGAACGAGATCCTCACACCGGCCACAGGTCGATCCCTTCACACGCGGACCGTTGACGAACGCGTTGCCGATCAACTTCGGGACCTGCTCGATGCGCGACTCACAACGGGAATCACGATGCGGGAAGCGTCGAACATCCTGCAGCGGAAGCCCACGTATCTGATCAAGAACTTCGCGAAGCATTTCGGGCTTCCGCCTCACAAGTACGTGACGGGACGTCGAATCGATCTGGCGCGACGCGCAATCCTCGCCGGGCGCGAATTGGCGGACGTGGCCGTCGACGTCGGATTCCACGATCAATCCCACCTGTCGCGGCACTTCGTCAAGCATGTCGGGGCGCCGCCCGGCAAATACTCACTGAACGTGGCCAGTGGAGCGCGCTAGTCGCAGCACCTGGCACCGGTTTCGTCGAGCAGACACTGGTTCCGGTCAGCTGGAGTCTGTGTCCACTGAATAAAAACGGTGTCAGGTCCCAACGATCAAGCAGCCGTCTCGAGGTCGACCAGGAGGAAGTCCTCGCGCCGCGGCCCGTATTCACGATCGGTCAGCTGATACGAGCGCAACGCGCGAGGTGCACGGGCCAACTCGTAGAAGCGCTCGGAGCCAGGCACGAATTGCCTCGTAGCCCAACCCCAATCTGCGCCGTGCGGAATCTTCGGGTCGGGAAGCATGTCGGACTCGATCGACATGAGCCGCAGGCGCCGAACTACCCCGGTCGTGGCGGCATCTGCGCCGAAGTCTATCCACGCCTGACGCGCGTTTGGGTCGTCACGAGGAGTTCCGGCAAGTAGGTGCAATGCACCCGCGACTTCGGCAACCGCCCACCGGCGCGGGTTGTCGACATTCCAGGAGAGTCCCCACCGGACGGTCTCCCCCAATTCTGGAGGGACAAACCACCGAAGACGCAGACCGTCGATGACTACCGGCGTGATCATCGCGTCGAGGTTCGCCGACGCACCGACCATTCGACCGGCTCGACCGCATCGTCGAGCCCGAGAACCACGCGAGCTGCATTGCGCCCTTGATCGAACAGGGACTGGCGAACCGTTGTCAGGCCGGCGTCCGATGCGGCTGTTGTGTCGTCCCATCCGACGACTGCGACATCGTCGGGCAGCGCGAGGCCGAGTTCACGGATCGCGTCCAGAACCCCCAGAGCCAGTTCGTCACTCATCGCCAAGATGACATCGGGCCTTCGGCTCTCGGGAACGTCGAGCAGGGACCGAGCCATCCGCGCACCCTCGCTCCGCTCGTTGACAGTGACCACCCCCACCCGCACCGAGGACCAATCGAGGCCCGCATCGCGGACGGCGCGCTCGTAGCCCTCGAGCCGATGGCGGGACACCGGAAAGAACGCTTCACCTGGATCCACGTCCATCCGAATTTCGGACCGACGCTCACGATCCCACGGAAGGCTGATCACCGCGGGCCGCTGCGCCCCCGACAACCCGACTGCCGCGATCGCAACGGCGCCGGCAACATCGTCCATCCCGACGAGATCCACACCCTCGTGCAACGGACCACCCTGGATGCATGCGGGTTTTCCGGTGCCGACAATCGCGTCGAGGATGGGATCGTCGAAGACGGTGGTCCAGACGACAAAACCGTCTACTGCCGCGTCGCGAACTCTGTCGACGTCTCCCGGTTTCCCCGAGTTCGGCAGCATCATCAGCCCGGCGTTCGCATCCAGGCACGCTTCGGCGACTCCCGAGAGGAATCGCCGAGCTACTGCGTCTTCGAAGGCGTACGTCAGCTTCTCGCTGAAGACGACCGCGATGTTGTTGAATTTCCCGCTCCGCAAGGACTGCGCCGCCCGGTTCGGGCCCGCGTACTCGAGCTCTTCGGCGGCGGCGAACACCTTGGCCCGCGTTGATTCAGACACGCGCTCGGGCTGCGCGAAGGAGTACGACACCGACATCACCGACACGCCTGCGGCCTTGGCGACGTCGGCCATCGTCGGACGACTCGAACGCTGCGCACGTATGGCCATGAGCATCAGCATAGCGAGTGAAAAATATCCATTGCGCAGGTGTGTATCGATACATGTATCGTTACACAACATGAGTGCTCGACTGCCGAAGGCAACCACGCTACGGCTGATGACACTGGCCGGAGCAGCCTTCGCCTACGTGACGGCCGAAATGCTCCCCGTCGGACTGCTCAGCGAAATCTCGACGGACCTCGACGTCACCGAAGGGCGTGTCGGCCTACTGCTGACCTTCTACGCATACGGTGTCGCGGTCTTGACGCTTCCGCTGATCGGAGCGGTCAAAACCTGGCCGCGACGACGCGTCGTCGTTCTGACGGTGGCCACCCTCGCGGTGTCGCAACTGGTCGCAGCATTGGCCGTCAACTATCCGATGCTGGTGATCGGACGATTGCTCTGCGCTGCGACGCACGGAGTGTTCTGGGCTGTCGTTGCCCCGGTCGCAGCCACTCTGGTTCCGCGCGGACAACAGGGCAAGGCCATCGCGATGGTGTATGCCGGAACGTCTCTCGCTTTTGTTCTCGGAGGGCCACTGTCTTCGGCGATCGGCCAGTCCTGGGGTTGGCGGACCGCGTCGGCGGCAATCGGTGTGGTGGCAGTGGGCATTGCTTTCTCACTGCATCGTGCGTTGCCAGAAATGCCGGTCGATCAACACCATCGGAGTAAGCGAGACAAACCGAAGCCGACACCGGCGATGAAACGGGCACTCGCCGTCATCTGCGCGGCAACGCTGTTTGCCGCCCTTGGGCAATTCGCTTCGTACACGTTCTTCACACTTCTGGTGGAGGAAAGCCTCGGCTCGTCCGGTGGCATCCGTACCGCGATGCTTCTGGTCTACGGCGCCGCCGGCGCCGTCGGAGTGTGGGTCGCCGGCAAGTACTACGACCGCCGACCGCGCCTCTTCACGCTCATCTCGATCGCGACGGTGGCAGGCGCGCTGGCCATCTTCTGGCTCTTGGCGCCGTCGATGGGAGCGTTCGCTGTCGTCGCCACGATCTTGTGGGGTGCGGCGTTCACCACCGTTCCGATCTGCCTCCAGTCCTCGGTTCTGCGCGCCGTCCCGATCGGGACCGACCGTGCCTCAGCCATCTACGTCGTCGTGTTCCAGATCGCGATTGCAACGGGCGCTCTGCTCGGTGCGGCCGTCGTCGACAGTGGCGGGCTCTCACATCTGGCGGGCATCGGGGTCGCTCTGATGATCGCTTCGTTGGCGATAGTCGGGTTCGGCCGACGCGCGTTTCCCCAGGAACCGGAACGGTCTACTTACTCCCCCACCGACGCGCCGGCCGGACTCTCGTCGTAGATCAGGGTGTATCGCCAGAACAGTCGTCTCCTGATCCGGCTACCTGGCAAATACAACGCGGCCGCGCGTCGGACGTCAGCCATCGACTCACCCGGTTCCGCGGTGGGAGCTGTCATCGCCTTCAGTGGCTCGGAGGCAACCCGTCGATGCTTGACGACGCCGACGACGGGATTGCACACGGTCGCCAACACCGACAGGAGTGCGTCGGTGGCTGTGGTCGATCGATAACACCCGACCACGACGAGCCGCCCGCCCGGTTCGAGCAGGCTACTCAGCTGCTTCATCGATTCTTCGAGTGGAAGATGATGCAACGCTGCGACGACTGTGATCGCGTCGTACTTCGCCTCGGATGCAAAGTCCTCGATCCGCTGCGCGTCGATGATCACGTTCCCGTCGTCGACAAACCTTGCGCGCACGGCGGCCGAGGTTGTCAGGTCGGGTTCCACACCGACCACCACGTCGAACCGCCGACGCAAGAGGTCGATCAGATTGCCGGTCCCGCTCCCCACGTCGAGAGCGCGACCGGACCTGACCCCGCGCAGATTACGTAGAACCCACCGGCCGTAGTGATCGTTGTGACTCCACGGATGGCGTCGATTGAAACCGTCCAAGCGAGCAATCACACCCATACCCGACGGTATCAATCCGAGCCCGCGCACCGGCCGTCACAACCGCGGGTCGACCGGCTCCGATTCGAGAGCCAGCACCGCGAACACGGCCTGGTGCGCTCGCCACAAAGGTTCACGGTCGACGAGCCTGGATACCGCCTCCATGCCGAGCGCGTACTCGCGCAGCGCCATCGACTGCTTGTGTCCGAGGTTGCGGTTACGCAATCTCGCAAGCGTCGACGGTTCGAGGTAGTCGGCACCGTAGATCAATCGCAGGTACTCCCGGCCGCGGACCTTGATCCCCGGCTGAACCTTCGCGTTGTACCCCCGCGGTCCGTGAATCTGATTCGCCAGCGGTTTGACGACCATCCCCTCACCACCGTCGCCGGTGAGCGACTCCCACCACTTCGTCGCTTCGGACACCGAGTCCTCGGAACCGAGATCGACCACCAGGCGACGTGTAGTGGTAAATCGACTCGGGTCGGCCTCGGCCAGGCGATCCGAAATACCGAGGTGCCATTCGTGATCCCGTTCCCCGTACGACTGGCCCTCGGCCGCCAGAATCTGGAACGGCGCGATGGTGACGCCGTCCAGTCCGTTCGTCGGCCACACGTACCGTCGGTAGGCCTCGCCGAAGCGCTCGATACTGGCGGCCCGAACAGTTGTCTGTTCGAACATCTCCGCCACGTCCAGGCCCCGCGACCCGGCCCGCGCCAACACGGCCTCGCGAGCTGTGAGGTCTGATCGCCCGGCCGCCGCGACCGACGCGTACTGCGAGCGCAGCAGACCTTCCGCTTTGACGTTCCACGGCAACAGTTCGCAGTCGAGGAGCAGCCAGTCGGTGCCCAGCTCTTCCCACAACCCAGCGGAGGTGACTGCGGCGGCGATGTCGTCGATCAACTGCTGAGTCAGGTCGTCGTCGAAGAACTGGCGGCCGGTGCGGGTGTGCACCATCCCGGTGAGCGCATCCGGTGCGTCGAAGCGGGACTGAGCAACCGATCGATCACGGCACACGAGCACCACTGCCCGCGAACCCATGTGCTTCTCTTCGCAGATCACTGTTCCGATTCCGCCGGCCCGGTATGCGTCGAACGCGGTCGACGGGTGTTCCAGATAGTCATCGGATTGGGCGCTCGCGCAGGGCGCCATGGTCGGCGGTAGGTACCGCAGCCATTGCGGCGCGACCGCGAATCGGCTCATCACTTCCAAGGCGCCGGCAGCGTTGTCGGTGCGAACGGACACTCGACCGCGCAGTTCGGTGTCGACGCCGGTCGTTTCGAGGACGTCGGCGAGATCGAGCACATCTGGATCACGAGTCGGCGGTGCCAGCGGTACCACCGGCTCGTACCAAACCTGCTCCGCCGGAACCGACACGATCTCTCGTTCCGGGTATCGAAGGGCGGTGAGGGATCCACCGAAGACGCACCCGGTGTCGAGGCACGCGGTGTTGTTGATCCATTCCACCTCGTGCACCGGCGTGTGACCGTAGAGGACCATCGCTGATCCTCGGTAGTCCTGCGCCCACGGGTATCGAACGGGTAAGCCGAATTCGTCCGTCTCACCGGTAGTTTCACCGTAGAGCGCAAAGCTCCGGACTCGACCGGATGCCCTGTTGTGGTAGTCCTCCTTGAGACCGGCGTGCGCGACAACGAGTTTGCCGTCGTCCAGGACGAGGTGCGCGACGAGGCCGTCACAGAAGTCGACGACGCTTTCGCGGAACTCCGCCGACTCGGTGGCCATCTGCTCGAGGGTCTCGGCGAGTCCGTGACTCGGCGTGACCTTCTTGCCGCGCAGCGCCTTGACGAGTTTGTTCTCGTGGTTACCCGGAACCGCTATCGCGTGTCCCGCCGCGACCATCCCCATGACCAGACGCAGCACACCGACCGAATCCGGACCTCGATCCACGTAGTCACCGAGGAAGACGGCAGTTCGCCCGACCGGCGGCACCGCATCGACAGCTCTGCCATCCGTCCCGAAGTCGATGGTGTAGCCGAGTTTCACGAGGAGCGTCTCGAGCTCGCTTCGACATCCGTGGATGTCACCGATGACGTCGAACGGACCACGCTCGACACGCAGATCGCTGCGGAGCGGGTGGCGCAAGAATGTGGCTTCGGAAACCGCGTCCTCACCTCTGAGTATGTGAACCGAACGGAAACCTTCCTTGCCCAACCCGCGAAGCGAGCGAGTCAGCTGTTGGTGCTGGCGGCGAATGACGTCGCGTCCGAACGTCCGATCAGAGCGTGCGTCGTTGCGCGCAGAACAGACCGATTCCGGAATATCGAGCACGACTGCCACCGGCAGTATGTCGTGCTCGCGAGCCAACGCAACGAGTCGCTTGCGCGCGGCGGGCTGGACGTTGGTCGCGTCGACCACCGTGAGGCGTCCGCGTCGCAAACGCTTGGCCGCGACGAACTCCAGCACTTCGAAAGCATCGGACGTCGACTCCTGTGAGTTCGGATCATCACTGACCCACCCTCTGAATGTGTCACTCGAGAGAGTTTCGAACTCACTGAAGTGACGCGCCGCAAAGGTCGACTTTCCCGAGCCACTGACGCCGATGAGTACTACCAGGGCGAGATCTGGAATCTCGTACACCGTCATGACGTTCGTGCCTCCTTCGTGAAGATTGCCATCTGTGTCGGCCCGCCAAGGACCGGATCAATTGCTCCGACAAATTCGAACTCCACGCAATAGCCGTGGACTCGGGCCGTTTCGGATGCCCAGTCGCGGAATTGGGTTCGGGAGAACTCGAACCTGTGATCGGGGTGCCTGAACTCTCCCGCGGCCAATGCCGGATACAGCACGTTGTAGTCGGCATTCGGAGTAGTCAGCAGCACATACTGCGGTGCTGCGTCCACGAAGACCGATCTGACCAGCGCCGGCAGGCGCGCCGTGTCGACGTGCTCGACCACCTCCATCAGCACGGCTGCGTCGAAGCCTTTCAAGCGTGCGTCGCGGTACGTCGCGGACGACTGCATCAAAGACACACGTTCACGTTGGGCGTCGGACATTTCGGTGAACTTCAATCTGCGTTGCGCCCGTGTCAGTTCGCGCGCGCTCACATCGACGCCGACAAGTTTGTCGAATTGAGCGTGCGGCATCAGCACCTCGATCAGTTTGCCTTCGCCGCAACCGATGTCGACAATCGTTCTGACGTGCAGTCGCTGAAGCGTCGCCAAAACTGCGTCGACGCGAAGCCGTGCCAGCGGCGGATCCGGTCGCGGTAGTTCGATCTGCGCCTCGGCTTGTTCGGGAATCAGTCGATCGACCACCGATTCGACCAGGTCGCGTCGACGCGCCAGGTAGCGGGACATGATCAGCGCGGAATCCGGATGCGACGCCAACCACTCTCCAGCGACGCGGATCAACTTGTCTGCCTCGTCGGGTCCCACCCAGTAGTGCTTCACGTCGTCGAGGACCGGCAACAGCACGTAGAGGTGCCGAAGGGCACTCTGCACCGTGTGTTCCCCGGTGAGCGTCAACGACACGAAGTCGGAGTTTCCCCACGTCGGCAGGTGCGGATCAAGCTGCACCGGTATCGCGGTCACATCCCAGCCCAGCGGCTCGAACAACCGACGAGGCAATTCCGCATCGCCGCCGCACGGAACCACCGGAATCGAGACGGTCAACGCGAGTTCGGTTCCGACGAGTTCCGGGTGCGACTTGCACGTTCCCGTCAACGCGGTGCGAAACAGCTTCGACAGAGCAACCGAGAGTATGGACGACGCCGCATACGGCCGATCATTGACATACTCACCCAGCGAAAAGTTGTCGCCACTCTTGCCGCGTCGATACCTACTCTGCACAAGTTCGATGGGGTCGACGTCCACAATCACTGCCACCGTGGTCTTTTCGGCCGAGGCCTCCGGGTACAGAACCGTGGCGGTGCCGATCGCCAAGTCGAAGCTTTGCACGCGGTCGGGATGTTTGTGCAGCAGGTAGCTCAACGCGGTCGCATCAGGAGTCTGCGGGGTCGGGGTGGACGTCAGTGTGAGTAGCACCAGGCGAATGTAGCCCGGCAAACGTCCGGGGCGCCTCCGATTTACGCGCCCGCGGCCGTCAGAACAAAGTGAGAGCTGCTCCCGCACCCACCAGTTCTCGGGGCGCCTCACGCGGCTCACTGCCAGCTGCACTGACGTCTCGATGCTCCGAACGACCACCCAACCCATGGCGCTCGACCAATGGCTCGACACGGCTTGCGAGCCAACGCTTGTATTCGGGAGTGACATACGCGCCCCGCCCGTACAGCTCGCGGTAGCGACGGATGAGCGCCGGATGTTCCTGAGCAAGCCAATTCATGAACCAACCCCGAGTACTCCCCCGCAGGTGCATCGGGAAGACCGTCACACTCGTCGCACCGGCTTCGGACAGTGCCTCGAACAGCCCGTCGAGATGACTGGTGGAATCGGTGAGGAACGGAATGACCGGCGCCACCATGACATTGCACGAGAATCCCGCGTCGGTGATGGCGCGGATCATCTCGAGACGCGCCCGCGGCGACGGGGTACCAGGCTCGATCTGCTTCTGAAGTGCAGCGTCGTTGATCGCCAACGACACTCCGATTCCGACGTCGACCTGCGCCGCCGCCATTTTCAACAGCGGCAGGTCCCGTCGGAGCAAAGTTCCCTTCGTCAAGATCGAGAAGGGAGTTCCGGATTCGGTCAACGCGCGAATAATGCCGGGCATCAAGCGGTATCGGCCCTCCGCTCGCTGATAGGGATCGGTGTTGGTACCCAGTGCCACCGCCTCCCGCTTCCAGGACTTTCGCGCCAACTCTTTGCGGAGCACCGCGGCAATGTTCGTCTTCACGACCACTTGGGAATCGAAATCCGCGCCGGCGTCGAGGTCGAGATACTCGTGACTCGGTCTCGCGAAACAATATCGGCATGCGTGCGAGCAACCACGAAAAGCGTTGACGGTGAAGCTGAACGGCAACGTCGACTCTTCGGGCATCTTGTTGAGCGCGCTCTTGCAGAGCACCTCGTGAAACGTGATTCCCTCGAACTCGGGAGTCTGCACGGAGCGAACCAACCCGGCTCGTTCGAGTCCGGGTAGCGCTCCGTCATCTGCATCCAATGCCTGACCCGACCACCTCATGGCCCCAAGTCGAACACTTGTTCTAAGGTATGTCAAGATGGAGCGAATCCCCGACCGTGCCTCACCACGGCCGGGAAGTTGTTGGCAGAATTCGGTGCATGTCGAACAGAATCAATATTTCGTCCGGTTCCGAATGGGAACCCAAGATCGGTTACTCCCGTGCCGTGCGCATCGGTAACCAGATCGCAGTCTCCGGCACCACCGCTCCTGGTGAGACCCTCACAGATCAGACCCGCGCGGCGCTCGAAACTATCAAGGCAGCACTTGCCGAGGCCGGCGCCTCGCTCGACGACGTCATCCGCACTCGCATGTACCTGCGCGACATGACGCAGTGGGAGCAGGCCGCTCTCGCGCACGGTGAAGTGTTCGGCGAGATTCGTCCCGCCACGACGATCCTCGAGGTCAGCTCGCTGATCGACCCCGCTCTGCTCATCGAGATCGAGGCCGACGCGGTTCTCAGCTGATCGCCAATCCGGACATTTGTGAAATGGGCGCCTAGTCTGAGCCGATGAAACCGATGCGGCTGTATCCGTTGACGCTCGCGCTCGGCATCACCGCCGCTTTCCTCTCGCCCGGTTCTGCACTCGCAGAACCGGGCGAGAGTCTTTCGACGGCTTGCGGCAGCCAGTTGAGCAATGCCGAGGTGGGCCGGATTGCCGAACTCAGCGACGTCACGACCCTGAACGGTGCCGGACTGCCTCGGCTCGAGACCGCTGTCGAACGTCATCGTGAGATCACGTCGATCCTCGTCTCACACCAGGATTGGCGAGGCTTGTTCTCCATCGGCCTGGACGCTGTCGAACACGAGGCGGTGATGCCGCTGCAGCGAGACCCTGCGGCCTTCGCCGATGACGAGTGGGCCCATTCCGTCAGCTTCGAATTGCTGCGCAGGTACCTGGTGAACGTCCATGCAGAGTTCACCGGTACTCCCACCGATCCGGCGTGGAGCAACTACTTCGCCCTGACACGTCAGTGCGACGCCAGTCCAGCACGGGTCGCCATGGCCGGCTACAACGCGCATCTCACCGTCGACCTCGCTCACGCCGTCGCCACGTCCGGAACCACTGCGGAGGATGTCCCCGATTTTTACAAGATCGTCGATTCCATTGCCGTCAAGGGTGGTTCGATCGTGACCCTCACCAAGGCCGAGTACGACGCCGATCTGGGGCCGCTCTGGCGGTTCTACTTCGTCGGCGAAGGACTCGACCGATTGGCCGGAAACTCGCAGCCCTCGGAACTGCTGCTCCGCGCCGCCGACAGCGGATACAACACCATCACGCTGGCCAACGGATTCGCCCTCCAGAATCCGCAGACACGTCCTGGCGCAGAACAGGAGATCGACGCGCTCTGGCGTACTACAGATTCCGCTCTCGACGTACTCTCGCGACTCGGTGGTCTCTGACATCTCACCCTCCGCTGCCTGAACCGGACACACCTGCGACAATGACCCCATGACGGGGCACTCGACGGGGCAAGGCATGCAGAGTCCCGCTATGCGCCGGGTGCGAGACCTGTTGCGCGGGCCCGCAATTGTCTGCGATGGCCGAGCAACCATCCGCGAGGCCGCGAAGTTGATGACCGATGCGGGCCGCCGCGCTGTTGTGATCCCGACGGAAACAACCGGTTTCGGAATCTTCACCGAAGGTGACCTACGTGCTCGCGTGGTAGTCGGTGGTATCGACAGCAATCAGCCGGTATCAACGGTGATGACGCCGTCAGCAGTGACAGTCGATCCGGATCGATTGGGCGCCGACGCCGTGACCGACATGCTCGAGTACGGATTGCGCCATCTCCCGGTCGTGACCGAGGCAGGCGCACTGATGGGCGTGCTCGAACTCAGCGACCTCCTGACTTCGGCCACCAATCAGGGTTTCGAACTGCGCGCAGCGCTCGCCACAGCACAGGATGACGCCCACCTCGTCGAAACAGCCCGCGCGGTCCCTGTTCTGGTGACGGAATTGGTGGCGTCACGGGTCTCACCGCTCGACATCGGCGCGACGCTGGCCGTGCTGATCGACGTGACGGTCAGGCGAGCCATCGAATTGGTGGTGGGCGGAGATGAGCGACCGGATTTCGCGTGGCTGTCGCTCGGCAGCGTCGCCAGACGTGAAGCGCTCCCCTCTTCGGATATCGACAGTGCGCTGGTGTGGGGCGGCGAATCTCATCACGAGGGAGCCGACGCCGCGAAGACCATCCACGACATCCTCGATCTCTGCGGGTTCCCTCGCGACACCAAGAACGCCGTCGCGACCCAGGCCAGGTTCGCTCGGACGCTCCCACAATGGCGCACTGCGCTGCGGAAATGGGTATCCAATCCGTACCAGGACCAGGCCCTGGTCATGTTGTCGATGCTGGCGGATGCCCGCGTCGTCGCGGGCGATCCGGCGTTGGATCCTCGCCCTGCGGCGTTGGATCAACTGCGACTGCACCCGGCCGTCATGCGACTGCTCCTTCGCGAAGCCGTCGGAGACAAGGCAAAGCTCCATTCGTTCAAGGACGTGATGACGCGTCGGACCGGAACCGTCAACCTCAAAGCCAGCGCCGTCCAACCGATCGTGAACATCGCTCGTTGGGCGGGGATTTCCGTGGGCGCCCGCACGAGTTCGACACTCGAACGCCTCAAGGCTGCAGCGGGAAGCGGTTTCCTACTCGACGACGACGCCCAGGTACTGATCGAATCTTTCGAGGTGTTGCAGCAGATTCGTGTCCGCCACCAGACCGATCAGTTCGCGGCAGGTCGGCCACCGACCGACGAAGTCGTGATCTCCGAACTCACTCCGCTCTCGCGGAGCTTGCTGAGCAATGCAGTGCGCGAGGTCGCAGGTGTGCAACGACGACTCGAATATGCCGCGTCCGCGTCGGCGCTACCCGACATCGATCCGTGAATCGCACTGCGCTCGAACAGGTTCTAGCGGCGGAGCGCCTCGAAGGCTGGGATCCGAGTAACGAGCAGATCGCGGAACTCGAGGCCGTCATGATCGGGATGCTCTCTCGGCGTGAGTATTTCGAGCAGGAATTGGCGCGAGCAGTCGGCCTCTCGTCTGCAATTCCCCCGCGAATCCGCTGGCGAAGATCAGCGCCGTACGTCTATCGCGGTACATCGGTGCTCGAGAACAATTTCGACGTGCGAGATCCCGCCGCACTGCAATCACTCGAGTTCGCGGCGACCGCGCTTCGCCTGGGTGAGGCGCATCTCGGCAGCGACCTCGTACCGCACACGCGAGACACAGCCGAACTTCTCCTACTTCACCAGCACGTTTTCCAAGATCTGTACCAGTGGGCCGGCCACATCAGAACCGTCGACATCAGGAAAGGTGCGGCAACGTTTGCTCCGGTCTCGGCGATTCGGAACTACCTGTCCGAGGTGGAAGAGATCATCGCCGCCGTCGATTGGGTAGCGCTCGATCACGGCGCTGCGTCGTTCGCGCTCGCATCGGTGTACTCGACGCTCAATCATGCCCACCCGTTTCGGGAAGGAAACGGGCGAACCGGAACCCTCTTCCTGCACCGACTCGCCGCGGACACCCGGTATCAGCTCGACTTGTCGCGGGTGAGCAGAACCGAGTGGGTATCCGCGTCGAGGGATTCTGCGCCTTTCCGGCCCACCGGAACCCCGTCGCCTCGCCCGTTCATCGATCTGTTCAATCGCGCGCTGACTCGCTGACGCAAACATCTGCTGCCCGTTCCAGGCGGACTGAACACCGTTACTGCTGAGTGAGCACCGCTTCCGACACTCTGGAAGCGGTGCTCACTCGAGGAAAAGGGTGCTCACTCGACCATCAACCGGGCAGCGCGAACTCCCCTGCGGCGGACCAGCGCTGACGCTCGGCCCCGAACGCGACGGACTGCATCGCACGGAACTCCTCGATCGAGCGCGAGTTCGACGCGAGGAACTCCTGATGCTCGGCCAGCGAGAAGCTGCCGTCCTCGATCTCGACGCCCCCGCCGCGGCCGGCGGCGGTGTCCGCGCGCAGATCCATCAACTCTTCCGGCTCGACGGGGTACCAGGAGATCCGGTCGAAGAATCGCAGCAACCACGGAGTGCCCTCCTCGAACGGCCCGGACTTCGCGGGGTGGCGGTGATTCCACACCTGCGTCGTACGTCCGACGAACTGGTACCCGCCCGGGCCTTCCATGCCGTAGATGCAGAGGTACGCCCCACCGATCCCGACGGCGTTTTCGGGGGTCCAGGTGCGGGCAGGGTTGTACTTGGTCGTGACCAGACGATGACGCGGATCGAGCGGCGTCGCGACCGGCGCTCCGAGGTAGACGTCACCCAGTCCGAGTACCATGTATTCGGCGCCGAAGACGGTGTCGAACACGTCGTTCACGGATTCGAGACCGTTCATCCGGCGGATGAACTCGATGTTCCACGGGCACCACGGCGCGTCGGCGCGAACCCCGTGCATGTACCGCTGGATCGCTTCGCGCGTTGCCGGGTCGTCCCACGACAGTGGCATCCGCACAGTGCGACTGGGCACAACGAGTTCGTTGGCCGCCGGCAAGGTGTCCTCCGCCTCGGCGAGCATTCCCATCAGCTTGCCGACGGGCAGCACGTCCGGGTCGACGCGGACCTGCAGGCTGCGGATTCCCGGGGTGAGATCGAGTAGTCCGGCCGGCTTCTCGGCTTCGAGTCGCTGATGCAGTGCATGAGCACGCGCACGTAACGCCAGGTCGAGATTCATGTCGCCGTATTCGACCAACACGTTGTCGTCGCCTGAGCGCCGGTACGTGACCGCGGTGTCGCCGTCACGGCGGGCTATGACGCCGTCGTCGCCGTCACCACCGGAGGAATGAACAACCGAATTGGAGGCTCGACGCGATACTCCGAGGTCACGCCGGGAGGCTGCCCGTTCGGCGCGGACCGGCACGAAGCGAATCTTGTTCCCTGGAGCCAACTGTCCGAGCTTCCAGCGATCAGCGGACACCACCGTGATCGGGCAGACGAAGCCGCCGAGGCTCGGTCCGTCGGGTCCGAGGAGGATGGGCGTGTCGCCGGTGAAGTCGAGTGCACCGATCGAATACGCGTTGTCGTGGATGTTCGAAGGGTGAAGTCCCGCTTCGCCGCCGGTGGTTCTGGCCCAGTCAGGTTTCGGACCTATCAACCGGACACCGGTGCGGTCGGAGTTGAAGTGGACCTCGTACTCGGTCGCGTACAGCGTGTCGATGTCGGAGCGGGTGAAGAACTCCGGCGCCCCGTGCGGGCCCTCGGTCACCGCAAGTTCCCAGCACGTGTGTATCGCCGGAACATGCTCGGCGGGAACAGCTCCCGCGACCCCGGTCGCCTGTCCGAGTTTGAGAACGTCTCCTGCCCGCAGAGTCCTACCTTCGTGTCCCCCGAACCTGCCCAGGGTGAAGGTCGACGCACTGCCGAGATAGTCGTCGGTCTCGATTCCGCCCTGTACGAGTACGTAGATGCGCAGTCCCGGGCCGCTGACCGTTCCGACGTCGAGCACCGATCCAGCGGGGACGAGAACGGGACGCCACTGACCGTGGACGACGCCGTCGACGGTCACCGACACCGGGGCACCCGTGATGCAGACCGTGGTGTCTTCGTCGAACGTCATGGCAGGTCCGGCCATCGCGCATTCGATGCCGGGGGCGCCTTCGGGGTTTCCGAGTGCGGTGTTTCCCAACCGAAACGACAGGTCGTCCATCGGGCCCGATGGTGGGACTCCGATCTGCCAGTATCCGACGCGTCCTGGATAGTCCTGAACCGTCGTCAGCATTCCGGGACGCACGATGGTCAGTTTTGCGTTCATTCGTCTGCTCCCGGCCGTGTGACGATCATGCGGACGGGCGTGGGATCGAAGCCGTTGCACGGGTTGTTGATCTGCGGGCAGTTGGACACGAGGACGAGCACGTCACGTTCGGCACGCAACGCGAGCCGCTTGCCTGGTGCCGACAGTCCGTCGACGATTCCGAGTGTGCCGTCGGGGTCGACCGGGACGTTCATGAAGAAGTTGATGTTGGACACCAGGTCCCGCTTACCGAGCCCCCATTTTGCGCCCTCGACGAGGAAGTTCTCGACGCATGCGTGCTGATGCTTGGTGTGGTGGCCGTATCGCAGGGTGTTCGATTCCTGTGAGCACGCGCCGCCGACGGTGTCGTGGTTTCCGACCTCGTCTGCGACCAGGGTCATGAGTGGAGTTCCGTCGTCACTGCGGAGCACGGAGCCTGTGGACAGAAACAGGTTCTTCTGAGCTGTGACCGTCGCTGCTGCCGAATACCGAACGCTGTGATCGTCACTGGCGTAGACGAGGGTGTCGACGGCTTGATTTCCGTGTAGATCGACGACGGTCAGGACGTCACCGGCACGGACAACTGCGGACCACGGCCCGAATGCGTCAGCAATCTCGTCGAGGATCACCGTTCCGGGAACGAGGGCGGGGACATCCAAGGTGGTGGTCATGCGATCTCCTCCAGGTTCGAAGCCGTCCAGGCATCTTCGGTATTGAGCACTGCGCGTTGGTATTCCGGACCGAGATCGTCAAGGCCGCCGAGTTCGTCGGCCGCGTTCCACGCGAGCACTTCGAGGGACGTGGTGGGAAACTGCGGCGCCGGATCGAGTGGGTGCGCGGTGTTGGCGATCATCACGATGACGGGCAGGTGGATCAGAAGGTCGACCGTTGCGCCTGAGCCGGCGGACCCCGTACTGGTGAGAGCGCCGTCCGCCTCGACGCGGACACCATGGAAGAAGGACAACGGCGGCGCAATGTCCTGCGGCCCGAGCCCGTTCTTCGCGGCAGCGACGGTGAACAGTTCACGACCGGCGGGCGAGGCACTGTGCAGCGAACCCTGCCCGTACTTCGCCTCGTTGGTGGCGCGTGACGTCGTTCCGCAGAACGCGTCGTGGTGACCCGACGTGTCTGCGACCACGGTCGCAAGTACTCGCCCCTGATCGGAGAGCAACGGGTGCCCGACGCCGAGATAGGCCTGCCATGGCACCTTGACGGTATCGGCGACGTTGAGACGCTCCCAGGGGGCGTCGGCGCGATAGAGCAAGATGTTTGCGCAGGCGCTGCCAGCGATGTCGCGAAGTCGCAATCGGGTTCCACGTGCGAGAACCTTGGTCGTGTACCGCCCACCCGGCACGGTCTCAGCCCAGGTCAGACGTTCGGGCGCGACGTCTTCGGGTGGGTTCGGCCAACGCGTTGCCGGCAATACGGGCATGGAATCGGTGATCGTTCCAGCTTGGGACCGGGCATGCTCGCGCGCTCCGGCGGTGGTCTGAGTACTCATGGTCAGGCTCCGATCGTGACGGGATTCGGGGTGGCGCGGCCACGTGGGAAGCAAGCGACTCCCAGCCCCACGACCAGCGCTACCGTGATGGGCGCGGCCCACTGCAGAATGGGGTACTCCCCGGTGGGGTTGAAGATCTCGGCTCGTGGCCAGGACAGGTTGATCACCATCAGCGCGCCGTACACAACCGCGGCGATGTTGACCGGAACTCCCCAGATGCCCAGGGAGAAAAGCTTTTTGCCTTCGGCGTCGAACTTGGGGCCGACTGCCGTGCGAGGCCATCCCTTGAGACGCTGAACCAGCAGCGGCACGGTCACCATGAGGTAGGCCAAGTAGATCAAGATGATGCATACGCTGGACAGGGTTGCAAAAATTGCCGAGTTGCCCACGTTGACGGCCAGGACGGCAATGCAGACCAGACCGATGAGGACGGACGGCGCGATAGGTGTTCCGGTGCGGGGGTTGACCTTTGCCAGTACCTGCGAGGCAGGAAGCCGCCCGTCGCGGGCCATCGAGAACATCAGCCGTGAAGCAGCAGTCTGAATGGCCAAGGTGCACACGAACACTGCGATCGAGACGTCGATCAACAAGACCGTGCCCCACGGGGAACTGAGAATCGATGTCAGTACGTACGGCAAACCTTCCGTGGCCAGGCGTCCGTCGGTGAGTGAGGGCGCTGCCATCAACGCGCCGAGGATCATCAAGCCGCCGCCGAGCGCGGAAGCGGACAGTGCAAGCCGGATCGTACGAGGTGCGACGCGTCGGGGGTTGCGGGTCTCCTCGGCCAGTTCGCCTGCCGAACCGAAGCCGACCATGACGTAGGCAGCCATCAGTCCGGACATGATCCACGCCCAGGCGTATCCGGGCTGACCACCGGCACTGCCGGTGTCGAAGACGACGTCCGGTCCGCGCTGAGCGTGGGTGAAGAACATCCCGATCACTGCGATGACACCGACGATTTCGCAGGTCACGCCGATGTTGTTGATACGCGACATCCAGTTGACGCCGATGCAGTTGATGAAGGTGGTCAGAACCAGAAGTACCGATCCGAGCAGCACGGCGTTGGCGGCACCACTCGATGAGGTGAGTGCGCTGTCCTCGCCGATGATCTGGAACCCGCTCCACACATTGGGGAGCACGACCTGCAAGGCGATCGCGGCGGCCGATGCAGTGACGATCTGAGCGAGAATCATGAACCAACCGGCGAACCAGCCGACGATCTCACCACCCATCCGCCGCGACCACTGGTAGATGGCACCCGAAATCGGATATCTGGCAGCAAGTTCCGCGAAGTTGAGAGCGACCATGAACTGACCGATGAAGACGACCGGCCACGTCCAGAAGAATGCCGGACCCGCGAAACCGAAACCGAGGCCGAACAATTGGAAGATCGTGGTGAGGATGGAGACGAAGGAGAAGCCCGCGGCGAAAGACGCGAACTTTCCCAGCGATCGATGCAGCTGCTGCTCGTAGCCGAACTCCGCGAGGTCACCGTCGTCGTGAGGCGAAGAGGCGAGTGCGGAAGCGGTGGTGGGCTGCGCAGCCGGGGTTGTTGCACTCAACGGCGTACTCCTTCGGCGAAGCGATTCAGAGGCGAATAACTGTCGATTGATAGTTTTCGCGAAATCCACTCGCCGCAGGTGACGCCCGCGTATACGATTCGCCTGATTCTGTAACAGGCTCGTTGAGTACGTTTCGAGCACGTGACCGAATGCTCACAGCGGCGGCCATCCCGCACGTAAGGCCGCAGCCTGCCACTATGGAAGGCGTGACCAACGCCGGCCCCGGACGACCCCGCCTGACCGCTCGCCGACGCCCGGGTGGCACTGCCCGGGCGGAGATCTTGGATGCAGCCGCTGAACTGTTCACCACCCGAGGCTTCGCCGCGACGTCCACACGCCACATCGCCGAAGCAGTCGGAATGCGTCAGGCGTCGCTGTACAACCATTTCGCCACCAAGGACGACATTCTGGTTGCACTGCTCGCCGACACCGTGACGCCGGCGCTCGACTTCGCGGAGAATCTCAGGCCACTCGACACCGCACCCGAGGTCAAGCTGTACGCACTTTCGTACATCGACGCGGCACAACTGATCACCGGACGGTGGAACCTCGGCGTCCTTTATCTCTTACCGGAACTGAGAAGTGACAGGTTCATGTCGTTCCGAGCCGATCGCGATCGGCTTCGCGAGCAATACCGGGCACTCGCCCAGGATGTGCTCGACGCGATTGACGATCCATCATCAACGCACCTGGCCGAGCTTCCGTTTCGCCTGGTAGAAAGTGTGATCAGCGCGCGAGCCGACGCGCTCGAAGGCACCCCGATTCCCGACGCCGCCGTCATCGCCGGGTCGGCGCTGCACATTCTTGGGTGGCGCCAGGATCTTGACCCCATCCATACGGAAGCGGCAACGATCATTGCGAACGCAGAAACGCCGAAACTGTCCGGGGCTGCATCAGCTCCGGACAATTTCGACGCATTGAGGACCTAAACGGCCACGAGACTAGACCGAGAGGGACTGTCCCGGGAAGATCAGGTTGATGTTCGGAACCTGGCTGGCGAGGTTCTCGAGCGAGATGCCGTGTGCAGCAGCGATCTTCGACAGGGTGTCGCCTGCCTTGACCACGTAGTTGCCGCTTCCGGTGCTTGCTGCCGGAGCCGACTCGACGGAAGCCTCAGCGGTGACGGGGGCGGCTGCGGCCTCGTAGTTGCCTGCGGTGGTGCCGGTGGTCAGGTACTGACCGCAGACGGGCCATGCGCCGACGCCCTGGCCTGCGAGAACGTTCTCGGCGACACGGATCTGCTCGGCCTGGCTGGCGTTGGCAGCGTTGCCCGATCCACCGAATGCGTTCCAGGTGCTCTGCGTGAACTGCAGACCACCGTAGAAGCCGTTTCCGGTGTTGGCGGCCCAGTTACCGGAGGACTCGCAGTTTGCGACTCCGGACCAGTCGTGGCCGGCTGCCGAAGCGGTGCCGGTGCTCATGGCGAGCGGGATCGCGACGACTGCGCCTGCGGTTGCAACTGCGCCGAGGGCGCGCTTGAAGGTGATGCTGGTCATTGGGTAAATCCTCTCCGCTACCGCGGACGAGGTCGGCCCGGACGCTTTCACGTCTCGTCGATCGACTCGTCTGTTTCACTCCTGCCCCGCGAAGGTTTCGGGAGTACCGGACCCGCGGGGCAGAAGCACGCAGTTGCGGGTCGGCGTTTGCCCGGTGGTTTCGGGCTGTCAACGACCGTAGGCGATGGTCACGGATTGGTCACGGGGCGGTTTTCCGGCACTGCCGTACCAGATCCAGTCGAGATTGAAAAGATAACCACAGGTCAACTAGTTGATTCGAGCTTCAACCATACCGATCGTTATCCGTCCGCTATGTGGTAACCGTCACTGCAATTTTGTGACCCACCGCACCGAAACAGACCGTGTCGGAACGCAAAACAGCCCCATTCAAATGTTAAGAGAGTCCTGGCAACGAGCAAAAACCAACCGCCCCAATCATTATGGAGAATGAACTGGTGATCATCGCAGTAGAAGGACCCAGCGCCGCCGGCAAGACCACTTGGTGCCGAGCCCAGATGACGAATGAATCGGTCGTCGAGGAATTCGTGGCCGAATATCAGCCCACCGGGTTCGAACCGGATGGAACCAACCTCGAAGTGCAGGCAAGTTACTGGACAACGGTCAATTCGAAGCGATGGTCGCAAGCGGAAGATCTCGAATCGAGAACCGGTATCGCGCTCTGCGACAGCGACCCGCTGAAACTGCACTACAGCTGGTGTCTCGCTGCGGTGGGCGCAGCACCTCGGGAGCGATTCGAGTACGAGCTCGCGGCAGTCGAGACAGCTTTCGAGCACCTCGAACTGGGTTTCGCGGATCTGACCGTCATCTCGATACCGTCACCGGAGCAGCTTCTACTTCAGCGCGAAGGTGACCCCAGCCGCCGCCGACGGCATTTCGAGCTTCACGCGGCGCTCGCCGAGCCCCTCACCCACTGGTACTCGGCGGTGAACAGGGTAGATCCAGGTCGCGTTGTGTGGCGCTTTCCGACACAGCTCGATCTTTCGCGCTGTCCCCCACCTCGATCGGATCGCAGCGATCTGGGCCTTCTTCGCGCCGTGATCGACGAATTGCCGCCTCTCCCCAGGTAGCGGCTGCTCGATCTCAGCGCGCTCGTTCGACCCTGGCCTCGTCCCACACCGGAGACTCGCTCTCGTACACGTTCCCGTCCGATCCGAATACCAGGAACCTGTCGAACGCGCGCGCGAACCAGCGATCGTGCGTGACCGAGATGACCGTGCCGGCAAACTGAGCAATGCCCTGCTCGAGCGCATCCGCCGAATGAAGGTCGAGGTTGTCGGTCGGTTCGTCGAGCAACAACATCGTGGCGCCGGAGAGCTCGAGGAGCAGAATCTGCAATCGTGCCTGCTGACCGCCGGACAGGTCGTCGTACTTCTGTTCCGCAGCTTGGGACAATCCGTAACGGTCCAGCGCGCGGCTCGCCGCTTCGCGTCCCATTCCGCTGCGGTGTTCGTCGCCCATGTGCAGGATCTCGAGCAGCGTGTTTCCGGTCAGATCGGGCCTGGAGTGTGTCTGCGCAAACAATCCGGGACGTACCCGGGCACCCAGCGTCGCAGTACCCCCGTGCTCGACCGGCGCGATGTCGAGCGCCTCGACGGGCAGATGCTCGCTCCCCGGATCGGTCCCCCCACCCGCCAAGAGCCGAAGGAAATGCGACTTTCCGGATCCATTGGAGCCCAGCACGGCAACCCGATCTCCGTACCAGATCTCGGTGTCGAAAGGCTTCATCAATCCGGTCAGCTCGAGATCTTGACATACCAACGCGCGCTTGGCGGTTCGCCCGCCCGCCAGCCGAACCGTCACCTTCTGCTGAAGTGGAATCGCTTCGGGTGGCCCTGCCTCCTCGAACTTCGCCAACCTGGTTTGCGAGGCGTGATACCGCGCAGCGACGCCGTCGTTGAACTTGGCCTTTTCACGCAATCGCAGAACCAGGGCACGTAATTTCGCGTGCTCCTCGTCCCAGCGTCGACGCAGTTCTTCGAATCGAGCGTTGCGATCCTCGCGGGCCTGGTGGTAGCTGGCCAGCCCAGCGCCGTGCGTCCACGACGTTGCGCCGCTGATTCCGGGCTCGAGCGTCACGATGTGGGTGGCCGCGTTGGCGATCAGTTCGCGGTCGTGGCTGACGAACAAAACCACTTTCGACGATTCCGAGATCGTCTTTTCCAGCCATCGCTTGCCCGGAACATCGAGGTAGTTGTCCGGCTCGTCCAGCAGGAGTGCGTCGTCGGGCCCAGCGAACAGTGCTTCGAGAACCAACCGTTTCTGCTCGCCACCACTGAGGGAGTTGGCCGCGCGCCACTTCGCACGGTCATAGGGAACACCGAGAGCCGCGGTAGTGACCTTGTCCCAGAAGTCTTCGGTCTCGTAGCCGCCCACGTCGGCCCAATCGGCCAGCGCATGCGAATACTTCATTTGAGTTGATTCCTCGTCGCGCTCGATCATCGCGTTTTCTGCCGTATCGAGCGCCAGTGCTGCGTCCCGGATCCGTGCCGGCGAGACGGACAACAGAAGATCGCGCACGGTGGACTCGTCGCGAACCTGGCCGACGAATTGCCGCATCACGCCCAGTGTTCCGGATCGAGTGACAGCGCCCTCGTCGGCGACGACGTCTCCGGCGACAATGCGGAGCAACGTCGTCTTACCAGTCCCGTTGGGGCCTATCAGTGCAGTTTTTGCACCGTTGCCGACCCGAAAGCTGACACCGCTGAGCAGTTGCCGACCATCAGGGAGAAAGTAGTCGACGTCGGCGATGTTGAGGTGGGTCACGCTGTCAAGAGAACCCTACCCACGGCGATCTGCCAAACCATTATTCCTGCCTTCGGTCTCGAGCTCACTACCGTCGCGGGATCGTCCGACCGCATCGAGCGCCGCCAGATATCCGAAAACCATTGCGGGACCGATAGTTGCACCTGGACCGGCATAGGTATGACCCATCACCGGTGAGCTGGTGTTACCTGCTGCATAGAGCCCGTCGATGACCGAACCGTCGGCGCGCAACGCTCGCGCGCGAGCGTCCGTGTTGATGCCGCCTTTGGTCCCCAGGTCTCCAGGCACCATCTTCGCGGCATAGAACGGACCCTTCGTGAGTTCTCCGAGGCTGGGGTTGGGCTTGTTGGTGCAGTCGCCGTAGTAGTGGTCGTATCTGCTTGTCCCACGGCCGAAGTCGCGATCGACTCCGTCGCGCGCGTGACTGTTGAATCGTGTGATGGTCGCGGACAGCGCATCGCCCGGCACTCCGATCTCGGCAGCGAGTTCGGCAATCGATCCAGCTCGCACGATCGCACCCGATTCGATCCACGACCGAGGTATCGGCCTGCGCGCCGGAACCCCCGCGAACAGATAACGGTCACGGTACGTCTGATCGAAGATCAGCCAAGCCGGGATGTTCTCAGCGGGTCCTTCACCTCGGCCGTACTTTCCGCCGAACATGGCGTGTGCCGCTTCGACATAGGGAAGTGACTCGTTCATGAAGCGCTGACCGCTGGCGTTGACCATGAGGCTGCGAGGCAACGAGCGTTCCGCCAAGGCGAACCACGGGCCTTTGGGCAGTGGAATCGACGGGGCCCACCACGCGTCGTCCATGTACGAAATTGCGGCGTCGACGCGTAGAGCTGCACGGATGCCATCCCCGGTATTGGTCGGTGCCCCGAGAGTCCACTGCGCGCTACTCGGCCGTCGCTGGTACTCGCCTCGCATGTCGTCGTTGTTGTCGAACCCGCCACACGCGAGGATGACACCGCATCGAGCGTGCATGGTGGTCTGCACTCCCCCGGACTCGAGTCGCACACCCACGACACGATCACAGTCGGTCACCAAATCCACAAGCCTCGTCCCGAGCTCCACCGTCACTCCGGCGTCCCGAACTCCGAGCATCAGTTCGGCCATGAGCGCCGGCCCGAGCCCGATCAGCTTCTTCCTCCGAGCTCTTGCGGCCAGGGATCTCATTCCTACCCGAAGCATCCGCACCGGACCCCGCCAATGCCGGATCCCCGTGCTCAGCCAACGGTAATCAGATTGTTGGACAACCATGTTGAGCGGAACCTTCATGTACGGCGGATGAAGTGTCGCAAGATCGTCGCCCAGAGCTCGCGCGTCGAACGGGCGCGGCTCGCACGAGCGGCCGCTTGCACGTCCGCCAGGTGCCTCGGGAAAGTAGTCGGAGTACCCCTTCACCCATTCGAGCTCCAACGCAGAGTGACGAATCAGGAAATCGAGGGCTTCCGGACCCCGATCGATATACGTGTCGATTCGGTCGGCGTCTGCATCCTCTCCGACAATGCTCTTCAGATATGTTCGCGCAGAGTCGATATCATCTGTCGGTGCCTCGCGGCGAAGTATCGAGTTTCCCGGAATCCACACGCCGCCCCCGGACCGGGACGACGAACCGCCCCAGTATTCGGACTTCTCCACGAGTATCGTCGAGAGTCCGTTGCGGGCTGCGGTGATGGCTGCAGACATGCCGGCAGCCCCCGATCCGACAACAACGACATCCACTACGGGCACATCTACTACGGGCGGCACGGCGTCCTGAGGGTTCTCGTCCATCACTGGTCACGACCTTTCGTGTCATCTTCGTCCTGCGTGTGCCACCGGGATCCTCGAACAGCGTCGAGCGCCCCCTCGACGCACACGGGAAGTGATGCCCCGCGCTTGTGAGGGTTACGTATCCATTGCCGATAACCGAACTCCGCCGCCGCCAACATCAAATGAACGAGAAGTCCTGGGCGGCTGTCGTTTTCCGGATCGAGTTGCATACGTTGCGCCACCAACTCGACCAACCGATCACGATGCTCGGGCGCGATCAGAGCGACACGATCCATCAGGTGCGGCGCGGTACGGAACGCCGATCGCCACTGATCGATCTCCGCGGACTCGAAAGCATTGGAACGCTCGAGGATTGCCCGTGATATCGCAAGATCAGCCGACTCGGTCGGTGGGCGATCCTCGAGCAACGTCACGATTCCGGCACCGCCCTGCCTGACCGGATCCAACAGCAGATCCTCCTTGTTACGAACGTGCCGAAAGTACGTACTCGCCGACACCCCCGCTGCCGCCGCAATCTGCTCGGTGGTCACGTCCTCGAAACCGTCACGCGCGAACAGATCGAATGCCGCACGTTGAATGTCTGCTCGCACCTGCAACCGCTGTCTCTCCCGTAGTGACATCAGCAACGTCCTCCCGCCTCGGCCGAGATCCGGCCGTTCTCGATAATGCGAGTCTCACCTATTGTGACAGTCACTGTCAATATCCAATTCTCTGTCAGATATCAGCAGACCCGGGCATTTCGTTGACAGGGCATTCGATGCCACGACAAGCTTCGAAGATGAAACGATGGGGACCGAATCGAGACGTTTCTCCAAGAATTTGTCGATGCGGGGCTTCAAGGCGCGGTCACCGAAGCGTATTTCGGTGGTCCACTCTGGCGCATGACCCTGCTCGCCCGTTTCGACGACCGAGCCCTCGGCCCCGACGGCGCCGTCATCTATCGAAATCGAACAGTGCTTCTCGTTCGGACCAAGTGGGAAAGATCATCGAGCAAGAGGACTACTACGAGGACACCGCCAGAATCGGTGACTTCGACAGGCGGCTCCGCGAAATCGAAGCCGGACGAGCCTGTGGCACAGTCGTGGAATGACAGACGTCAGGATTGACCGCCACCGAATGCTGTCGGCGTTCCTGTCTTCCCAGAACGATGTCGAACTGGCCCGACTGGTCGACACCGTTCAAATCTCGAGTGTCGGCGTAGGTGGCGCCGCAGGAGTGATCAGGGTCTATGACAACAGGCTCAACGGCGTTCCGGTATTCACCAAACGCATCCCACTGAGCGTGCGGGAAATCGCCGAGGTGGGCTCTACTTCCAACCATTTCGATCTGCCGACGTTCTGCCAGTACGGCATTGGTGGCCCAAGCTTCAACGCCTGGCGAGAACTGGCCGCGAACATCGTGGTCACCGATGCCGTTCTGGCCGGCGAAACACAGTCGTTCCCAATGCTTTACCACTGGCGGATACTTCCCGGACGTTCGCCCGTTGCGGCCGAACACGCCGACATCGATTCCGTTCACACCGCCGGCGCCAGCCGTGAAGTGCGGACCCGTCTCGAAGCGCTTGCCGCTGCGCCGTGCAGCCTCGTACTGTTCTGCGAGTACATCGAACACCCGATCTCGAATTGGCTGGAAGACAACCCGTCCGCCAAAGCTGCCGAAGTCGAGCGACAGTTTTCGGAGATCGTGGCATTCTTGCGCGATCGACAGTTGCTGCACATGGACGGACATTTCGGCAACATGCGCACCGACATGGAGCGGATCTATCTCACCGACTTCGGACTGGCCACATCCCCACACTTCGACCTGTCGACTGCCGAGCACGACTTCGTCCGGCGCCACGCCACTCATGACGCCGACTACGCCGCCATGCTTCTGGTCAACTGGCTGGTGACCGAGGTCTGCGGGGTACCGAGGCCGACGAGCGGCGGACCAGTCGCCCGCAACCAGTACGTACGACGATGCGCCACAGGTCATATTCCAGGTGATGTGACACCAGAGGTGGCCGCGATCGTGACACGGCACGCGCCCGTCGCTGCGAGGATGAACGACTTCTACTGGCGATTGTTCGACGGCGACTTCGATGCGCCCTACCCGCATGCCGCGCCAGTTCCGACTTCCGGTCGAGCACAGGGTTTTCCCTGAACTGCCGTATTCACATCTCAGGGTTCATGTCATCCTCGGGACCGATGTGCTGGTCAGTGCCGGTAGGGCACAGTTCTCCTCATGATTGAACTGAGGGGATTGACCAAGGTTTACGGACCGACGAAAGCGGTGGACGACTTGTCGTTCACGGTCAAGCCGGGCATCGTGACGGGCTTCCTGGGCCCGAACGGTGCAGGCAAGTCGACGACGATGCGGATGATCCTGGGTTTGGATCAGCCGACGTCGGGTGCGGCGTTGATCGAGGGCAAGCCGTACCGCGAGCTCAAGACGCCATTGCGGACTGTCGGCGCGTTGCTGGATGCGAAGTGGGTGCACCCCAATCGCAGTGCGCGGGCGCATCTGCAGTGGATGGCCGCTTCGAACGGGATCCCGAAGTGCCGCGTCGACGAGGTGCTCGGGTTGGTCGGATTGTCCGAGGTGGCGGGCAAGAAGGCCGGCGGGTTCTCGCTCGGTATGTCGCAGCGTCTCGGGTTGGCGGGTGCGTTGTTGGGGGATCCGAAGGTGTTGTTGTTCGACGAGCCGGTCAACGGTCTCGATCCGGAGGGCATCGTCTGGATTCGTAAGTTCATGCAGCGGTTGGCGGCCGAGGGCCGCACGGTGCTGGTGTCGAGTCACCTCCTGTCGGAGATGGCGCTCACGGCGGAGCAGTTGGTGGTGATCGGTCGGGGTCGGTTGATTTCGGATTCGACGGTCGCGGAGTTCGTGGATCGTTCGTCGGAGTCGACGGTGCGCGTGCGCAGCCCACAATTGGACGCTCTCCATGCCGCATTGACTGCCCAGGGACTGACTGTCCGCGAGGAACATTCAGGATCGGAGCCGGTGTTGGTGGTCGTGGATTCGACCACCGATGTGATCGGTGGTTTGGCTGGTTCGCAGGGAATCGTGTTGCACGAGTTGGCTTCTGTGCAGGGATCGCTCGAGGATGCGTTCATGAAGTTGACCGGAGACGATGTCCAGTACCACGCATCCGGTATCGATCCGGGCGCCGGAGCCCACCACGCAAACACACAGCACGCTATGGGAGGTGCACTGTAATGGCTGTTCTCAGTGCTGAACGTATCAAGATCACCACGACCAAGTCGCCGCTGTGGTGCACGATCACAATCATCGTCCTAGGGTTGGGCGTCGCCTGGATGATCGGGCGTTCGTCGAGTTCGAGCATTCAGGCGTACAACGACGAAGCCGCATCAGGAACTCCTGATTTCGAGAAATTCCTCCCCACGTTCAACGACGCGGGGCTAGGAGTATCCGGATTCGGCGTCATGGTCCTGATGATCATGGCGGCGCTCGCGATCACCAGCGAGTACCGCTTCGGCATCATCCGTACCACCTTCCAGGCCATCCCGAGTCGGGCTTCGGTTCTGATCGCCAAAGCCTGCCTGATCGGGGCTTTCGGCGCGGTGCTGTCCTTCGTTCTCATGCTCGGCGCGGTATTCATCACCAAAGCTGCGGCAGGCTCTGAAGGTTCCACCAATCTGGCACTGGACAACGCCGACGCCTGGCGCGCCGTTTACGGCGTACCGATCTTCGCGTTCCTCTGCGTTGCCCTTGCCATCGCCGTCGGAGCACTCCTTCGTCAGTCCGCCGGCGCCATTGCACTACTGCTGCTGTGGCCACTGCTCATCGAGAGCCTGTTCGGCATGTTCGGATCCTTCGGCAGAAACGTCACACCGTTCCTCCCGTTCGCCAACGCCGACCACTTCCTCTCTTCGGGTTCGAGCACCAATTTCCATTGGGGCCCTTGGGGAAGCTTGTTCTACTTCGCAGCGTTTGTGCTGGTGATATTCGGAATCAGCATCGCCGTCGTCAACAAGCGCGACGCCTGACCGAGTCGCAAACCGACCAAGACCAAAACTGGCCGCACCGGAGCCCTTCCGGTGCGGCCAGTTTCGCGTTGACAGAACCCGCAGCGCTTGTCGATCACGCCAAGGAACAGGGCACGCGCGGGTTCGCGTCACTCTGCCCCGCGGACGCGGCACCTCGAAATAAGACCTGGTCGAGTTCCTGGCAGACTGACCTTACGCGTCAGCGTTCCAGTTGCGCGGCAAGCTCTTTCATCCAATCGAGGAATGCCTGCGGGCCGTCGAACTGGACGCCGTCGACAGCAGCCACTTCCGGTGCGATGTCGTCGCCCTTGACCACCAACGCTTCTCCACCCGAGGCAAGGACAGCGGCAAAGGCCGGTAGGTCACCCCGGTCGTCGCCCGCGTACGCGACGACGTCGACCCCTGCGGCCGCGATCGCGCGAAGGAGGCCTGTCCCCTTGTCCTCCTCAACGGGTGGGCGCAATTCCTCGACCAACTTGCCGGGCTCACGCCGCAACCCGGTCCGGCTCGCGATTTCTGTCGTCGCTGCTTCCACCAGGCGCTGCGCGACCGCACGATCCGCGGCCCGACGCCAATGCACGGCCACCGCAAGGCCTTTGCTCTCGACATGGATGCCAGGAATTGCCGGAGAGTCGAACAAGCGTCGCAATTCGGCTTCTGCTTCGGCGACAGCATCACTGAACGCCGCGACGGCCGGAAGCACGTGGATTCCGTCGTCCGTCCAGGTCTCGACGCCGTAGGAACCCATGAGCACAACGGAATTCAAGCTGAGCCGCTCTCGCAAGAACGACACCGGCCGTCCCGAGAGCAAGCCGACAACACCGAGATGCTCGGCCAGGGTCGCAAGCACGTCTTCGGCGCCGGGCAGTAGCGCACTCGCCGACGGATCGTCGACGATGGGTGCAAGCACGCCGTCGAAATCCATCACCAGTCCACAGCGAGCTGGATCGGACGTGAGTCGGAGGATGACGTCCGAAGCGGTTCGCATGGTTCGAGTGTGCCAAATCGATCGCACTCGCAATACCAACACCGGAGCCGAATGTAATCTCTGCCACTTCGTCCAGGTTGTCCGGAACCGCTGAGTAGGTCGCGTCGTCTCCCTGTAAGGGCCCACAGTGGTCCGCTAAAGTTCTCACGACGCTTACCAACTGGGGGGTAATGATGAGCGAATTGACTGTCGCCACTGACGGCATCCGAAAGTACGGCTCGACGTCGACCGAAGCGGCAGGACGCATCGCGCAGGCCGCCGCCGTCGATCTGGGTGCAAACATCGCAGCAGTCGCACCGGCCGTGGGCCCCGTCGGGATCGAATTTCTCGAAGCATTCGCGCGCGCTCAGGCCACACACACCAAAGATGTTGCAGCACTCGCCACGTTCTACGCCGGCAACGCCGCGACGGCCGGTGCAGCCGCGCAGGCCTACGACACCACAGATCATGCAATCGCAACAGATCTGACCGCTGCGGCCGGATCGACGGGCGCGACCGCGTGAGCACCGAAGACGACTCGACGACCGTCATCGAATTCCCTCACGGTGGCGCTCCTGCCCCGGTACTGCCGAACAATGTGGTCGAATCGATGCTCGCCGGCATACCGGTACCGGCACTCCCCGGAATCGAAGATCTGTTCGCGCCCTTGATCGAACTCGGGAAGAGTCTCGGCACAGGCACTTTTGCGGGCATCGATCCCGTCGGCATCTTCGATCAGGCGTCCACTCTCATCGACCACGCCATGGGACTGTCCCGAAGCGCGGTCGCCGACGTGGGCCAGACCTGGAACAGCACCGGCAGTGACGCCGCGACCGAACTGTCGCGATCCGCCCAGAGCAGCGGCGCAGAATTGAGCGAACGCGGAACCGCGATATCGAAAACTGCTGCCGCCGCCGCGGAATCGGTGCAGCGAGGCAACGCGAATCTCGCGGCAATCGCGCAGTCCTTCGCCACCACGGTTGCAGCTGCCGCGCCCATCGCGTGGACACCACCAGGACAGGCGATGTTGCTTGCCTCGGCAGCTGAACACATGCAGGCAGCCGTCGCGGCGGTGACTCGGACGCGTGGGGAGATGCTCGGGCACACCGCAGCCATGAACGCCCTTGCCGGACCGATCCCCGTGCCGACCCCACCGACCAGTGAGGCACTCTCCAACCTGGTCACTGCGGAGGCAATCAACAACGCCGCCCGTCAGATCGCCCAACCTCTGTCTGCCTCAACCGATGCCGGTGATGCGCCGTACTCCACCCACCCGGACTCCACTCAGCCAGGCACCGAGGCTGTTCGAACCTCGGCTGCACAGGCCGGCGCCGGGCTTCCGACCGGCGTCGACAGGCTGTCGGGCGCAGGCAATCCGTCGACGTCACTCGCAGCCGGCGCGTCGCCGTCACCCAGTGCGACGGCAAGCTCTGGCGGAGCATGGGTGAGCGGAAGCGGTGGCACTACCGGCGGAATGGTGAGGGGTGCAGCGGGAGTAGCTGCAGTTCAACCGGTTCCGGTAGCAACGCCCGGCCTGGGTGCACCATCGTCGACAGTCGGCAGTAGCGGCATGTCGCCGGGCGGCATGCTGGGCGGTGGACCCCGCGGATCTCGGGACGACGAGTCGTCACGCACTACCCCGAGGTATCTCGTCACTGCCGGCGACGAGAATTCGATGGTCGACGATCTGCCGATGGTGTCGCCGCCCGTGCTCGGGGCTGACGATCCCGATCAGTACCTGTTCCGAGATCTCTGATCAAGACAAACCTCAGACGAAGCCCAACTCCCGCACCGCCGCACGCTCCTGCTCCAGTTCGCTGACGGACAGGTCGACCCGTTCGCGTGAGAAGTCGTCGATCGCGAGGTCGGGCACGATAGCGAACTCGCCATCGGCACAGGTCACAGGGAAGGACGAGATCAATCCTTCGGGCACCCCGTAGGAACCGTCCGAACAGACGGCCATGGATACCCAGTCGTCCTCGGCGGTACCGATCACCCAGTCGCGGACGTGGTCGATCGACGCGCTGGCCGCACTCGCCGCAGAGGACGATCCACGCGCAGCGATGATGGCGGTGCCTCGCACCTGCACAGTCGGGATGAAATCGTTCTCCACCCAGTCGCGGTCGTCGATCACCGCGAGTGCAGGCTCACCTGCGACAGTCGCGTGGGACAGGTCCGGGTACTGCGTCGCCGAATGGTTTCCCCAGACGGACACCTTGCGCACCGACGACGCACGAACCCCGGTCTTCTTCACCACCTGCGCGATCGCTCGGTTGTGGTCGAGACGCGTCAGTGCACTGAACCGAGTATCGGGCACATCCGGTGCATTGTTCATCGCGATGAGCGCGTTGGTGTTGGCCGGATTTCCCACGACCAGCACCTTGACGTCCGAGGCTGCGTTGTTGTTGATCGCCTTCCCGTGGGCTGTGAATATCGCGCCGTTCGCACTCAGCAAGTCGGCACGCTCCATCCCCTTGCTCCGCGGACGTGCGCCGACCAGCATCCCGACGTTCGCGCCGGAGAAGGCGACATCGGGATCGTCGGTGATGTCGATGGAGCTCAGCAACGGAAATGCGCCGTCTTCGAGTTCCATCGCAACGCCTTCGGCAGCGGACACGGCGGCAGGAATCTCGAGCAGTCGAAGTTTGATCGGGACGTCAGCGCCGAGCATCTCCCCCGCAGCTATGCGGAAAAGCATTCCGTATGCGATCTGACCCGACGCTCCGGTTACCGTGACGGTTACGGGCGCAATACTCATTGCCGACTCCTCACCTGCCGTTTTCACGACTGTCCGTTCTACAACGCTGTAAGAACGGTTTCCACGCTAGTCGAGTAAACCGGCCACTTCGTGGTCTGTCAGTGTGGTTCTCGGCACTCGTCCCTCCGCCGTCACGAGTTCGACGGCGCGGTAGAGCGGACGCTCGGCGAGTCCGGCTCCGCGGGCTTCGGCACGCAACTGTTCGATCAGCACCGAGGACAACGCGGCAGCCGGTACCAACTCGCTGGCTGCCAGCGCGTCGGCGAGCTTGCGGAGTGCAAGGATCTCCAACTCGCGCCCACCCCCCGCGGTATACAGCGCGAGCGGGATCCGCACGGTGGACCGTCCGTCGCCGAGCGTCAAGCTGACTTCGCTGATCCGGCCGGATCTCACCGTCAATGCCGCCGTGAGTACCTCGGCCACGTCGACGACGTTGGTTCGAAAACCAGCTTGCGCACGAACTCTGTTGCCGTACAACGTGATGTGCCGGCGCAGCGTCATCAGGATCGCAAGTGACGTCGGCACCGCGATGACGGCACCGACGATCACTCCAACGGTCGCCGTCGAGAACACACTGACGATCAACCCGACGACCACACCGAACACCACGACAACAACGGCGAATTTCTTCAACCGCGGCGCGATCAACGCCACGGGAACCAGATCGAGCGAAACCGGTTCGGCCTCAGTGCTCAACGAGTTCCCCGAGCTTGTCGACAACCTGGTCGAGCGCCACTGTCTCCTGCTCACCTGTTGCCAACTGTTTGACAACGACAACGCCCTCTTCGAGTTCACGCTCGCCGAGAACCAAAGCGATCGCGGCACCCGAACGATCAGCTGCCTTCATCGAGCCCTTCACGCCACGGTTTCCGTACGCCAGGTCGACGCGAATCCCATTGGCACGCAACTGATGTGCGATCTTCACCAGTGCAGCCTTCGCCTCGGCACCCATCGGTACACAGAAGACGTCGACACGCGCCGCTGGCGCAACGGACTTGCCCTCGGCCTCGAGCGCGAGAACCGTGCGGTCGACGCCGATTCCGAACCCGATGCCCGAGAGCGGCTGTCCACCCAGCTGTTCCATCAGACCGTCGTAACGACCACCACCACCGATTCCGGACTGCGCACCCAGTCCGTCGTGCACGAATTCGAAGGTTGTCTTGGTGTAGTAGTCGAGGCCGCGGACCATGCGCGGGTTGACGACGTACGGAACGCCCAATGCGTCCAGGTGCGCTAGCACCTCGCCGAAGTGCGCCTTGCAGCTCTCGGACAGGTGATCCAGCATGAGCGGTGCGCCGGCCGTCATCTCGCGTACATCCGGGCGCTTGTCGTCGAGCACGCGGAGCGGGTTGATCTCGGCGCGTCGACGCGTGTCTTCGTCGAGTGGGAGTGCAAAGAGAAACTCCTGCAGCAGTTCGCGATACTGCGGCCGGCAGGTGTCGTCACCGAGAGAGGTGATTTCGAGGCGGAAGCCGTCGAGCCCCAACGACCGGAATCCGGCGTCGGCGATCGCGATGACCTCAGCGTCGAGCGCGGGGTCGTCGATCCCGATGGCTTCGACGCCAACCTGCTGCAACTGGCGGTAGCGACCGGCCTGCGGGCGCTCGTAGCGGAAGAACGGGCCCGCGTAGCTGACCTTGACCGGCAACTGTCCACGATCGAGGCTGTGCTCGATGACCGCACGCATGACTCCGGCGGTTCCCTCGGGACGCAACGTCACCGAACGGTCACCGCGGTCGGCGAATGTGTACATCTCTTTGCTGACGACGTCGGTCGACTCACCGACACCGCGAGCGAACAGGCCGGTGTCCTCGAAGATCGGCAATTCGATGTGGCCGTATCCGGCCAACCTCGCGGCGCGCGTCAAACCGTCACGAACGGCGACGAATTCGGCTGACTGCGGCGGAACGTAGTCCGGAATGCCCTTGGGTGCAGAGAAGGTGCTGGCTTTACTCACGAGAGGTACTTTTCCTTATTCTTGTGCGCTGAGTCCAACGAGAAACGGATTCGAGCTTCGCTCGGCGCCGATCGAACTGTTGCCGCCGTGCCCGGGCAGGACCACTGTCTCGTCACCGAGTACCAATAGCTTGCGGGCGATCGAAGCGAGCAACTGCTCGTGATTTCCGCCGGGCAGGTCGCTGCGCCCGATGGAACCCTGGAACAGGGTGTCACCGGTGAACGCCAAATCCACGGGCCCGCTCTCGGTGTTCGCCTGGGTGCGGAACACCACCGATCCCTGCGTGTGCCCGGGTGTGTGGTCCACGACGAACGTCATTCCGGCCTCGGTGATCTTGTCTCCGTCGGCCAGTTCGATCACCTCGTCCGGCTCCACGAACGTCATGCCTTGAATGAATTCCTTCATCGTCGGGCCGATCCCCCGTGCCGGATCGCTGAGCATGTAGCGATCCTCGGGATGGATGTACGCGGGTACGGAATACCGCTCACAGACCTCGCGGGCCGACCACACGTGATCGAGATGACCGTGCGTCAGGAGGACCGCCATGACCGACATGTCCTTGGAGTCCAGATATTCGAAGAGCGGCTCAGCTGCATCCTGACCCGGATCTACGACTACGCACTCGCACGCGTCGTCCTGAGCGAGTATGTAGCAGTTGGTTTGGAACATCCCGGCCGGAAAACCAGTGACGAGCACGGGGGCAACTCCTCTTCGAAGGGTGGAAACAAACAACACGGTGTCGGTTACAGCCTAAGCTGCTGCCCCGCCAGTAAGTTCTCAGGTTGCAATGGGAGACTCTGACGACGAGTAGAGCCGCTTGCCGAAGCCGACCCCCAGGGTGTCGCTCGGCCGGCCGACCACGATCCACCCGCGATACGGAGGACTACAGCAGTGCCGAGTAACGAGCAACGCCGCGAGGCGGCGAAACGCAAGCTCGAGCGTCAGCTCGAACGTCGCGCAGAACGTGCCCGCAAGCGCAAGCAGATGACGATAGCCGGAACTGCGCTCGGCGTGGTCGTCGTAGTCGGCGTCGTCGGTGGACTCATCTGGCTGAGCAATCGCAGTGACGACGACGCGAACACCACCAACACTGCTGCCGACGACTCGAGCCTCACGCCACAGACCGCGGGTGCAATGCCGGCCGGTCTGTCGACGCCACTGGCCGACACGGTCTCCTGCTCGTATCCAGCCGACGGCGCTACCGCGTCCAAGGCCAACAACCCTCCTCGTACCGACGGGATTCCCACCACCGCGCCGGACGCGACGCCGAGCATCAGCGTCGAGACCTCGCAGGGAAACATCGGGCTCACACTCGACGGAACGAAGTCTCCGTGCACGGTCAACAGCTTCGTGAGCTTGGCGCAGCAGGACTACTTCAACGACACCACCTGCCACCGCATGACGACGAGCCCCTCGCTCCAGGTGCTGCAGTGCGGTGACCCGTCGGGCACCGGCACCGGCGGACCGGGCTACGGCTTCGACAACGAATTCCCCACCACGGCGTATTCCACCACCGACCCGGCAGCGCAGGAGCCCGTCACCTACGCGCGCGGCACGGTTGCGATGGCCAACACCGGGGCACCCGGTAGCAACGGCAGCCAGTTCTTCCTCGTCTACGGCGACTCACAACTCCCCCCGCAGTACACGGTTTTCGGCACGATCGACGAAACCGGGCTCGCCACTTTGGACAAGGTCGCGGCCGGCGGATCGACGCCAGAGGGTGACGGCAAGCCGAATCTGACCACCGACATCAAGACAGTAAGGCTCGACTGATGCGACGTAATCCTGTGATGCGCTTTCCTGTAGTTATTGCCGCCGCAAGCGCCGCGGCGCTGCTTCTGGCTGGTTGTTCCAGTGATTCCGGTAGCTCGGACTCGCCGTCCAGCACCTCCAAGGCGAAGACGACAACGGCTGCCATGCCGCCGCTCGACATGTCACAGTTCGACGCACTCCCGCCTGTCCCGACTCCGGCCTCGGCGACCGTCGACTGCTCGTACCCGAGCGCGGCGGGTGCAGCAAAAACCGTCAATCCGCCGAACTCCACGGGTGTGTCCACCGAGGGAACCGTCAACGTCGCGCTCACGACTACGGCCGGCCCGATCGGGATGGAACTGAACCGGGCGGAAGCCCCCTGCACGGTCAACAGCATCGTGAGCTTGACCGAGCAGAAGTACTTCGACGACACCCCGTGCCATCGACTCGTCACCACACCCGGTCTACAGATCCTGCAGTGCGGCGATCCCTCGGGCAAGGGCACGGGCGGACCGGGCTACGGCTTCGACAACGAGTACCCGACCACTGCCTACCCGGCTAACGATCCGGCACTCTCCTTGCCTGCCGTCTACCCCCGCGGCACGCTGGCAATGGCCAACTCGGGTAAACCGGGCAGCAACGGCAGTCAGTTCTTCCTCGTCTACGAGGATTCGGTCTTGCCGCCCAACTACACGGTCTTCGGAAAGATCGACGACGCCGGCCTGGCGACGATCGAGAAGATCGCGGCCGACGGCGACGACGGTGGCATGGGAGCAACCGGCGGCGGTGCACCCAACACCCCGATCACCATCGAGACTGCAGTAGTCGCCTGACCACCTGTGCGCCTTTATTAACCGCCCGCGGTTAATAAAGGCGCACAGCAGTTTACGAGGCAGAGGTCACGCGGTAGACGTCGTAGACGCCTTCCACGTTACGAACCACGTTGAGAACATGACCCAAGTGCTTCGGGTCGCCCATCTCGAAGGTGAACTTGCTGATCGCCACCCGGTCGCCGGACGTGGTGACCGAGGCCGACAGGATGTTCACCTTCTCGTCTGCCAACGCCTTGGTGACGTCGGAAAGCAACCGATGACGATCGAGTGCCTCGATCTGGATCGCGACCAGGAACACCGATGTCGCTGACGGTGCCCATTCGACGTCGATGATTCGCTCCGACTGATCGTGGAGCGAGTTGGCGTTGGTGCAGTCGGTACGGTGCACGCTGACCGCGCCGCCACGCGTGACGAAGCCCAGAATCGAATCGCCCGGTACCGGCGTGCAACACTTCGCGAGTTTTGCCACCGTGCCCGGTGCTCCGGGAACCAGAATTCCGGAGTCACCCGTACTGCGGGTGCGCACCGGCATGGTCGACGGTGTCGAACGCTCGGCCAGTTCCTCCTCGACTGCGCCGACGCCGCCCAGATGAGCAACCAGTCGCTGCACGACGTGGTGCGCCGACACCTGACTCTCGCCTACGGCCGTGTACAACGCCGAGACGTCGGGATAGCGAAGTTCGTGCGCGATCGTGCTCATCGATTCGGCGTTCATCAACCGCTGCAACGGAAGTCCCACACGGCGGACCTCCTTCGCGATCTGATCCTTGCCGGACTCGAGCGCCTCCTCGCGGCGTTCCTTCGCGAACCACTGACGGATCTTCGCCTTGGCACGCGGCGAGACGACAAACGTCTGCCAATCTCGGCTCGGCCCGGCGGTGGCAGCCTTCGACGTGAAGACCTCCACCACTTCGCCGTTTTCGAGAGTTCGTTCCAGCGCGACCAGTCGGCCGTTGACCCTGGCACCGATGCATCGGTGCCCGACCTCGGTGTGCACCGCATACGCGAAATCGACGGGGGTCGATCCGGCAGGCAACGTGATGACGTCGCCCTTCGGCGTGAAGACGAAGATCTCCTTGACCGCGAGGTCGTAACGCAACGATTCGAGGAACTCCCCCGGATCGGCCGCTTCACGTTGCCAGTCGAGTAGCTGACGCATCCACGCCATGTCGTCGACCTCGGCGATGTCGCCCGCGTGCTTGCCCTTGGTCTCCTTGTACCGCCAGTGCGCGGCGATACCGAACTCCGCGGTCCGGTGCATGTCCTGGGTCCGGATCTGGACCTCCAGGGGCTTGCCTTCCGGTCCCACGACGGTGGTGTGCAGCGACTGGTAGACGCCGTAGCGCGGCTGTGCGATGTAGTCCTTGAAGCGTCCGGCCATCGGCTGCCACAGTGAGTGGACAACGCCGACCGCGGCGTAACAGTCACGCACTTCTTCACACAGGATGCGGACGCCGACCAGATCGTGGATGTCGTCGAAATCGCGGCCCTTGACGATCATCTTCTGATAGATCGACCAGTAATGCTTGGGCCTGCCTTCGACGATGGCGTTGATCCGCGAGGCGGACAGGGTCGAGTTGATCTCGGCGCGAACCTTGGCCAGATAGGTGTCACGAGAAGGCGCGCGATCGGCGACCAGTCGAACGATCTCGTCATACTTCTTCGGGTGCAAGATGGCGAATGAGAGGTCCTCGAGTTCCCACTTGACGGTCGCCATTCCAAGTCGATGTGCAAGTGGCGCAATGACTTCGAGAGTCTCTCGCGCCTTACGTGCCTGCTTTTCTGGCGGCAGGAATCGCATCGTGCGCATGTTGTGCAGACGATCCGCGACCTTGATCACGAGCACGCGCGGGTCCCGCGCCATCGCGATGATCATCTTGCGGATGGTTTCGCCCTCGGCGGCGGTGCCCAGAACGACCTTGTCGAGTTTGGTGACGCCGTCGACGAGGTGAGCGACCTCGTCACCGAAGTCCTTGGTCAACTCTTCGAGTGAGTACCCGGTGTCCTCGACGGTGTCGTGCAGCAGGGCTGCGACGAGGGTGGTGGTGTCCATACCCAACTCGGCCAGAATGCTTGCGACGGCCAACGGATGCGTGATGTACGGATCGCCGGACTTGCGCCGCTGGCTCGAATGTCTGTCCTCGGCGACGTCGTACGCACGCTGGAGCAGCGCGAGGTCGGCCTTCGGATACAGCTCACGGTGGAGGCTGACCAACGGCTCGAGCACCGGGCGGATGGTGGCGTTGCGCTGACCGGTGATGCGTCGAGCAAGCCGAGCGCGCACCCTACGGGAGGCGGAAGCGGGCACGGCCAGATTCTGCCCACCCCGATTGCCGGTAGTTTGCGCAGATCCCGAATCGTCGGGCACCGCGGACTTCGATGGTGTCGTCTCCGGAGCCGGAACTGCACCCGTCTCCTGCGACACTGCACCCGAGTTCTGTGATCGATCAAGATTCGACGTCATGTCGCCACCTCCTACCACCGAGTTGGTTGAGGCAACCGCCCTGCATCGGGTAATTGCCCTGGAGGTCTAACTCGACCCCCAGGAGACAACTTTAATACTCAGACCTTCACCAGTGATGTCAGTGGGTACTTCAAGAAGCGATCTCGACCGCGCAGTTCCTCGATCTCGAGCACCACTGCGACGCCGACGACGTTCGCTCCACCCAACTCGACCAACTGTACAGCCGCCTCGAGTGTCCCTCCGGTAGCCAGAACGTCGTCGATCACCAGAACATTCCGCCCCGTGAGATCGAAGCCGTTTGCGGGAATCTCGAGAGTCGAGGATCCGTACTCGAGGCTGTACGAACGAGAGAGCACCGGCGGCGGCAGTTTGCCGACCTTCCGCACGGCAACGACTCCCGCACCCATCTTCGCGGCCGCACCGGCACCGAGCAGGAAACCGCGAGCATCGACGGCGGCGATCGTGTCGGCGTCCGGAGCACAGGCGACAAGGGCATCGAGCACGGCCCCGAACCCCTCGGCGTCGGCGAACACCGGAGTCAGATCGGCGAACCGAACACCGGGACCGGGAAAGTTGTCCGCCCAGCGGGTCAGCCGAACAACGGCGTCCCCGGCAGCCCGGTGGATTGCGATCAATTCTTCAGTCGTGTGCAAGGCAACACCATTCGAGACGCTCATCTGCGTAGTACCCATCTGTCCATGTTCCAGCCGGTAGCGGCCCGAGTCGGATTGACCAACACTGCCGACATGCCTGGAGCTACAGCGACAGTTCGTAGTTGATTGAACAGTGGAATCGTAGGCACCTGGGTCCACAGGATGTTCTCCGCCTCCACCGAGAGTCCCAATTGCGCACTCGTGCTCGCATCCACGTTCAACTGATCGATGATCTGATCGATCCTGGCATTTCCGTACGTACCGAGGTTTGCGCCGTTGCCCGATCGCAGCGCTCCGCGCGCGTCGATCATGCTCGCTGTTCCGCCTGCGCCGACTTTGCCTGCCATGCCGGAGAGCACGGCGTCGACTCCCCCACTCTGCAGACTCGCGGGATCGAAGCTGTCGCTACTTGCGTCCTCGACCGTGATTCCCGCCGGAGCACACGCGGCTTTCGCTTCGGAGACGATCTGCGCCCGCACCGGGTCCGGTGCGAGGTACCCGACCCGGACGGTCAACTGGTCGAGGTCGGCTTCCGACAACGACGTCTTCGCAGCCTCGATGTCGGCATTGGCGTACCGATCACCGTCGACCGCAGCGGCGTCGCTGTAAACGAGTGAATCCGGCGCCATCAGTCGCGAATCGACCACGCCGGAACCCAAACCCGCCTGCGGCGCATTCTCCGTCTGCCCGAACTTCTCGAACAGAGTCGTACGCGGAACACAATGCGCGAACGCTCGACGGGCGGCTTCGTCGCCCAGCGAACCAGAGGTCGCGAGAACGAACTGCTCGATCGACCGCGACGGAATCTGTTGGACGTCGAACCCGGACGGAGTACCGAGTTCGCCAGCCGAGCCGGAAGCGACGTCGACTACCTCGATCGAGTTCTTGTCGAGATCCTCGGTCAGATTCACACCACGTGGCCAGACGACGATGCGATCGGTCGCCGGCTTGTTGCCCCACCACCGCTCGTTCGCGACCAGCACCAGGCCGTCGTCGGTACTGTACGAGTCGATTCGATACGGACCAGCGGAGGGCAGTACGGAGGTGTCCACCTGACCTGGAGTCAGGTTCCACCCGGTGTTCCAGAAGTCCGCGATCTTCGACAACGCTTCGGTGTCACCGACATTCACCGCGCTCACCACGTCGCTGACACCCGTGCGCTGCGTCACGACGTGTGAAGGCATCAACGCAGTCGCACCGAACAACGACCGCCAATCGGTGAACGATCGCCCGGGTTTGAAGAACACCGTCGCGTCCTTCGCCCCGCTCTGGCAGTCGATCCGGTCGATGTCCGCGTATCCGAGATTGTTCGCCGTGTCGAACATGGGCTTCACGGCACCATCGACGTCTTCGGTGAACTTGCCACTCGACGCCGCCCAGGTGAGGACGAGATCGTCACAGGACATCGGAATCCCATCGGAGTACACGGACGCCGGATTGAGCTTGTACGAGACCGTGAGCACGTCACCGGGCAACTCAGACGCCGTTCCGATGTCGGTGTCGGAGACAGGTGCTCCGGCCGGGCCGGTGAACGTGAAGCCGGGAAGCACCCGGCCGAACGCGGCCATCGCCCCGGACACCGATCCAGCTGTCGTGTTGGCGTTGTACGTGGAGATGGAGTTGTCGATGGCATATCCGATGGACGGAACCTGCTCGGCGCTTTCCGAGCAGGCCGCCAACGAACCCGCAGCCACAGCGGTGGCCGCAACGAACGTCATCGATCGAACCAGTGTGCGTGTTCTTGGGAGCATGTTCAGTGCCCCTTCTTGTTTCGCTTTCCGGTCGGCCGCGCACCCGGCTGCGGAGCAACCGGAGCACGGCGTGCAACTGGTGCGCCGACGGCAACCGTCTGCGTACCTTTCTCGGCCAGCGTAGCCCGGCGCGAGAGCACCTTACGAGTGTGCGCGGCAACGGGTCCCCAGCGTTCCTTCATCGACACCAGGAGCGGCGTCGCGAAGAAGATCGAGGAGTACGCACCCACGATGATGCCGACGAGCTGAACGAGCGCAAGGTCCTTGAGTGTGCCGACGCCGAGCATCCAGACCGCGACAACCATCAGAGCGATCACCGGGAGCACGCTGATGACCGTCGTGTTGATCGATCGCATCAAGGTCTGATTCACCGCGAGGTTGGCCTGCTCGCCGTACGTCCGGCGCGTCAGATGCAGAACACCGCGGGTGTTCTCTTCGACCTTGTCGAACACCACCACGGTGTCGTACAGCGAGAAGCCGAGAATGGTGAGCAAACCGATCACCGTCGCGGGCGTCACCTCGAAACCGACGAGCGAGTAGACGCCGGCAGTGACGATGATGTCGAAGAACAACGCAACGATCGCAGCTACCGCCATGTCCCGCTCGAAGCGGATGGCGATGTAGATACTCACGATCACCAGGAACACAATCAGCGCGATCAGCGCCTTCTTGGTGATCTGGCCGCCCCAGGTTTCACTCACGTCCGCAAAACTGATGGCTTGCGCCGACGGGTTCCCGTTCTTGTCCTTGGGCTGGAACTCGTCGAAGAGAGCCGACTGAAGATCGTTGATCTGCGTCGCGTTCAACGTCTCCGACCGGATCTGCACGGTTGCGCTGGCACCCGAGCCGACTGTCTGCACGCTGACCGGTTCGAACCCGAGTGTGTCGGAGTAGACGGTTTCCACCGCCGACGTCTCGACTCCGCCCTCGGCCGGGAACTGAATGCGTGATCCGCCTTCGAAATCGATACCGAAGGTGAAGCCGCGCAGGATGATGCTCAGCAGCGCAATGGCGACCAGAGCGCCGGTCAGTCCGTAGTAGAAGCGACGCTTGCCGACGACCTCGAACGCACCCGTTCCGGTGTACAACCGCGAGAGCCAGCTGTGCTTGGGCATCGCGCCCTGATCGACGCCTGAGTCGGTGATCTCCGACCGGGCCGCCGCATCGGCGGACTCGGCGGCGGAACTGTTGGTGGACCCCACCGGGGAGTTGTTGGACTCGCTCATGCTCGTGTCTCCTTAGCCGACGCAGCGGCGGCAACCTTACGTTCGCGGGCAACCTCTTGCACTGCGCCGAGACCGTTGACGCTGGGCTTGGACCAGAACGCCGAACGGGACGCCATGCTGACCAGTGGCCACGTCACGAGGAACACGACAATCACGTCGAGAATGGTCGTCAGACCCAAGGTGAAGGCGAAGCCTCGCACCTGTCCGACCGCCAGCACGTACAGAACTGCAGCGGCGATGAAGCTCACCGCGTTGCCGGAAAGAATTGTTCGGCGTGCTCTTGCCCAACCGCGTGGCACCGCCGAGCGGAAGCTACGGCCCTCACGCATTTCGTCCTTGATGCGTTCGAAGAACACGACGAACGAGTCGGCGGTCATACCGATACCGATGATCAGACCAGCCATGCCGGCCAAGTCGAGCGTGAAGCCGATGTATCTGCCGAGCAGAACCATGATCGCGTAGACCATGACTCCGGAGAGAATCAGCGACAACGCCGTCAGGACGCCGAGCATGCGGTAGTAGACGAGGCAGTACAGCAGAACGAGAACGAGACCGACCGCGCCGGCGATCAATGCCGCCTGCAGTGAGGCCAGGCCGAGCGTGGCCGAGACCGTCTCGGCCTCAGAGGCTGCGAACGAGAGCGGAAGCGAACCGTACTTCAGTGTGTTGGCAAGTTCTTTGGCACTCTCGGCAGTGAAACTGCCCGTGATCGAGGTGGCGCTACCCGCAGGCGTTGCACCTTGAATCGTGGGAGCGCTGACGACCTTCGAGTCGAGCGTGAACGCTGCCTGCTTGCCGATGTTGGCTGAGGTGAACTCGGCCCAGGTGTTGCTGCCGGTCGTCTTGAACGAGAGGCTGATCTCGTGGCGCGACTGCTGCGAGTTGAAGACCGAAGACGCGTCGGCAATCTCCTGGCCGTCGATGATCGAAGGACCGAGGAGATAGATGTTCAGTCCGTCTTGCGAGCACGCGACCAGCGGCAGGGTCGGGTCGTCGTTTCCACGGAGCGGATCCGCGACGGAGCAGTCGAGGTTCGCCACTGCTTGCTGCTGCACTGTCGGATCGCTGCTCTGCCGGAGGGCGCGCGCTGCGGCGATTTCCGCTGCTGCTGCGTCGCCTTCGTCGGTGCCGTCGCTCGGCGCGTCCCCGGTGGGGGCCGGAGTCGTTGTCTGCGGCGCGGGCGTTGCCTCGGGAGTAGTCGGGTCCTGAGCCAGGAACGGACGGTTCTGCGGCGTCTGCGTCCCGTCAGCGGGTGCTTCGGGGGCCGGTGCATCAGTGGCCGGAGTTTCGGCCGCCGGCGCCTCAGGCGTAGCTGTCCGATTCGCGTCACGGGTGGCGACGTCGATCGAACCCGTCACCGGGCGGATGTACAGACGAGCGGTCTGGCCGAGCGAGCGAGCCTGCGCACTGTCGTCGCCGGGAACGGTGATGACGAGGTTGTCACCGTCGACAACGACCTCGGAACCGGAAACGCCGAGACCGTTGACGCGGGTCTCGATGATTTCCTGAGCCTGCTTGAGACTGTCCTGACTGGGAGCGCTGCCGTCCGGGGTACGAGCGGTCAACGTGACGCGCGTTCCACCCTGCAGGTCGATGCCGAGCTTCGGCGTGGCCGACTTGTCTCCAGTGAAGAACACCAGGGCATACAGTGCCACTACCAGGACCCCGAAAAGGGCCAGGTAGCGGACCGGATGCACCGTTCCGGTGGAAGGTGCCACGATCTTTAAGTCTCCTCGGTAGGTGCAGAGCTTCAGTAAGTGCACGGCTCGGGTGGTCGACGACCACCCGAGCTGCGGCGTTCGAACTGCAACGATTGATCAACGGGGTGAACTGAGCTGCTGGTGTAAGAGCGGACAAGACAATCTGGACGTGTGTCCGAGTTCACAACTCTAGAACACGTACCAGGTCGACGAAGTCAGGACTCCTTGGTGAGCCGGATTTCGGTGTCGGCAGCAGACTCTTCGATCTCGGAAATCGAGTCGTCGTCGTACTCGTCGGTCTCGGTCGTCTCGACGACGCGCTCACGGATGACCAGACGCGACCAGGTGGTGATGACACCGTCCGCGATCTCGAGGTCCACGGTGTCGTCGTCCAGGGAAGCGATCGTGGCGTAGAGCCCGGCCGTGGTCTGCACCCGATCGCCGACCTGCAGCGAGTCCTGCATCTCGGAAGTCGCGGCCAAGGCCTTCTTCTGCTTGCGCATGCCCAGGAACATGGGCACCAGCAGTGCGAGGATCAAGAGGGGGAAAAGCAAACTCGACATGTGTTGATCAACCTCGGTTGTGTTGCACGTTTTACGCCGCGATGGTCCCGGATGGACCTACGCAATACACCAGTGTGCCATTAGTTGCTGAGGATTCCTGACAGATCGGCCGTTCAAGTAGGCCTTTCCAGTCGAAATTCACTCGCCGTTCGGATCGAACAACGTGGCCTGCGGTTCGTTGACACGAACCTCGATACCGCCCGCTGCGGCATCCGGCGGCGGTGTCATTCCGAGTTGAGTCCAGGCAGCGGCGGTAGCCACACGTCCTCGCGGCGTCCGGGCGATCATCCCGGCCCGGACCAGGAACGGCTCGCACACTTCTTCCACCGTCGACGGTTCCTCGCCGACGGCCACCGCCAGCGTCGACACGCCGACGGGCCCGCCGCCGAACGACCGCACCAAAGCACTCAGTACGGATCGGTCGAGACGGTCCAAGCCCAACTGGTCCACGTCGTAGACGGCCAAGGCCGCCTGAGCGACGTCCATGGTGACGATTCCGTCGGCGCGCACCTCGGCGAAGTCGCGAACCCGGCGCAGCAATCGGTTCGCGATACGCGGTGTCCCCCGCGAGCGTCGTGCGATTTCGGCGCCGGCGTCAACTTCGAGATCGACGCCCAGAATTCCGGCCGAACGCATCAGAATCTGTTGCAGCTCTTCGGGTTCGTAGAAATCCATGTGAGCGGTGAACCCGAAGCGGTCGCGCAACGGACCGGTCAGCGCACCCGACCGCGTAGTCGCACCGACCAGCGTGAACGGTGCAACCTCCAGAGGAATCGACGTGGCACCCGGCCCCTTACCGACGACGACGTCGACACGGAAGTCTTCCATCGCCAGGTACAACATCTCCTCGGCCGGACGAGCGATTCGGTGAATCTCGTCGATGAACAACACGTCGCCCTCGACGAGGTTGCTCAGCATCGCGGCCAGGTCTCCGGCGCGTTCGAGCGCCGGTCCGGACGTCAACCGTAGAGAAGAGCCCAACTCCTCCGCGATGATCATCGCCATCGACGTCTTGCCGAGCCCGGGGGGACCGGACATCAGGATGTGATCAGGCGTGCTGCCGCGAAGTTTTGCTCCGGTGAGCACGAGCTGCAGTTGTTCGCGAACACGAGGTTGACCGATGAAGTCGTCGAGACTCTTGGGGCGCAGACTCGCTTCGACATCACCGTCTCCCGCCACCAATTCGGCAGAGACCTGCGACTCGTCGTCGAAATCGTCGATCGGGTCGAAGTTCATCGAGTCTTACCGAGCAGCGACAGAGCAGAACGCAGTGCGACCGACGTGGTGGCCTCGGGCGATTCCGCCAGAACCGAATCCGTGGCCTGCTCAGCCTGCTTGATCGGGAAGCCCAGACCTTCGAGAGCCTCGACGATCTGATCACGGATCGAACTGCCGACGACGACACCGGACGCCGCGCCGGCCGTCGTCGCGACGGCGTCGACCTTGTCACGCAGTTCGACAACCATGCGCTCGGCGCCGCGTTTTCCGATACCGGGCACCCTCGTCAACGCCGTCAGGTTGCCTTCCGAGAGCGCCCGCCGCAGCGCGTCCGGTTCGAGAACTGCGAGAGTTGCCATCGCCAGGCGCGGTCCGACTCCGGAAACCGTCTGCAGGAGGCTGAACAGGTCCTTCGACTCGGTATCGGAAAAACCGTACAGCGTCATCGAGTCTTCGCGAACGATCATCGTCGTGAACAGTCGCGCTTCGCTTCCCCGGTGCAGCGCACCGAGAGTCACCGGGGTGGCATTGACCCGATAGCCGACACCTGACGCTTCGATGACCGCGTGATCGAGCGCAATATCGAGTACCTCGCCGCGTACCGACGCGATCATCGTGAACCTGCCTTCTTCGTCTCGGCCAATTTTGCCTGATACTTACGCATTTGTTCAGCGGCCATCGCCTCGGCGCGGGCCATCCGCTCGATCATCGGTGCTCGCCAGCAGTGACAGATCGCCAGCGCCAGAGCGTCGGCAGCGTCAGCCGGTTTCGGCGCCGTCTTCAAATTCAGAATTCGCGTCACCATCGCAGTGACCTGCGCCTTGTCGGCGTTACCGCTGCCGGTGACGGCGGCCTTCACCTCGCTGGGCGTGTGGAAACACACCGGAATGCCGCGTCTGGCGGCAGCGAGCGCGACAACTCCGCCTGCTTGCGCCGTCCCCATCGCGGTACTGACGTTGTGCTGCGCGAACACGCGCTCGATCGCGACCACCTCCGGCTTGTACTGCTCGATCCACAGTTCAGCCGCATCGGAGATCCGCAGAAGCCGAGAACCGAGGTCCATCTCGGCCGGAGTCCGCACCACGTCGACCGCAATGGGGCGCACTTTCCTGCCGTTGCTCCCGTCGACCACTCCCAACCCGCAGCGAGTCAAGCCTGGGTCCACTCCGAGCACGCGCACTTGTCACACCTCTCCATACCGAACAGCTGTTCGATAGCTTAGCGGTGCGCGGGACTACTACCCCGCATCAACACGCAACCCGGCCCGGACGCGGACGTCAGGACCGGGTTGAGTTGAAAAACAATCAGTCTTCGAGAGCCGCGAGAACCTCGTCGGAAAGATCGATGTTGGTGTAGACGTTCTGCACGTCGTCAGAATCTTCGAGCGCGTCGACGAGCTTGAAGATCTTGCGTGCGCCGTCGACATCCAAGGGAACCTCGACGGAAGCGCGGAAATCGGCTTCGGCGGAGTCGTAGTCGATGCCGGCTTCCTGAAGTGCCGAACGTACGGCAACCAGATCCTGTGGCTCACTGACGATTTCGAAGGTTTCACCGAGATCGGTGACTTCCTCGGCACCGGCGTCGAGCACAGCCATCAGGACGTCGTCCTCCGACTGGCCGTTCTTCTCGAGCGTGACGACACCCTTGCGAGCAAACAGGTAGGAGACGGAACCCGGGTCAGCGAGGTTGCCACCGTTACGGGTCATCGCGGTGCGAACTTCACCGGCTGCGCGGTTGCGGTTGTCGGTGAGGCACTCGATCAGAACGGCGACGCCGTTGGGTCCATAGCCCTCGTACATGATGGTCTGCCAGTCTGCGCCGCCCGCTTCTTCACCGGCGCCGCGCTTGCGCGCACGCTCGATGTTGTCATTGGGAACAGACGTCTTCTTCGCCTTCTGGATGGCGTCGTACAAGGTGGGGTTGCCCGTGGGATCGCCACCGCCGGTTCGTGCCGCCACCTCGATGTTCTTGATCAGCTTCGCGAAGGATTTGCCACGACGTGCGTCGATCACAGCCTTCTTGTGCTTGGTGGTGGCCCATTTTGAGTGGCCGCTCATGCGATTCAAGCCCCTTTCCTGCTGCGTTGCGCACGCCGAATGCGCGTCTTTCAGCTCTGCCGATGTTACCCGTCCCACGTCACAACTCGCTGCATCCCCCGACACGAATTAGTCAAACCGCGCATTGTTTGCATAGAATGCAAACATGTTGGTCCGAATAGATCACGCCTCCACAACTCCACTCGCGGAGCAGATTGCAGCCGGGGTTCGTGGCTCGGTCATCCGCGGTGAGATCGGACCAGGTGACCGCCTGCCGTCCGCTCGCGCCCTTGCCGAGTCGATCGACGTCAATCTCCACACGGTTCTTCGTGCGTACGCAACACTGCGCGACGAAGGCCTGCTCGACCTCCGACGCGGACGTGGCGCCGTCATTCGCGCCGAATTCGACTCGGGAAGAACAGCTCTCAACGAATCTGCGCGCGAGTTCGTACGGCAAGCCCGAAATCTCGGACTCGACACCGCGCACATGCTCGACCTCATCAAGGAGACCAGCACACAATGACGACCAGCAAGATCCGACTCTGGACAGCAGCTTCGCTGACTCTGCTCCCGACCCTGATCCTGGTTATCGCACGCTTCGCGTGGGGTGACCGCCTACCCGAGACCGTCGCGAGCCATTGGTCCGGATCAAGCCCGGACGGGTTCAGCACCACGACGACCTTTTTCTTCATCGCGCTGGCGATTTCACTGGTGGCAGTCGTTTGCGCGTGTGTCGTCGCGGCCCGTTCGAGCGACAACGCGCCCTTGTTTCTCGCCGTAACCTCGATCTCGAGTGCGACACTGGCGACGATCTGGATTCTGAGCGTCGCCCTGACGATCGACGCCGGGTCGCCGGAGGACGCGCGCATCGGCTGGTGGATTCTTGCGCCGATCGCGGCGGTACTCGTAGGAGTTCTGGCATACGCGCTGCCTGACCAGCAACGAAGCGGCCCGGAGTCGCCACTGCCGACCCCGACGCTCGACACTCCACTCACGGCCTCCGAACGTGCAGTGTGGGTCGGGCAGGTCCGCAGCATCTGGCCGTGGATCGTTACCGCCGGCCTCGTAGTTCTCGTGATCGCGACTGCCGCGTACTCGGATTGGTGGGTTGCCGTGATCCTGGGTGTGTCCACCCTCGCCGTCACAGCATTCGCGTCGGTCACCGTGCGCGTCGACCGTCACAGTGTCGGCATCAGTTCCTGGGGCGTTCGATGGAAGAAGATCCCCATCTCGAAGGTGAAGTCCGCATCGGTCGACGCGATACGTCCGGCCGAATGGGGCGGATGGGGTTACCGAATGACACCGCGCGGAACAGCCGTCACTCTCCGCTCGGGTGAGGCCATCGTGGTCACTCTCGAGAACGGACGACTGTTCGCCGTGACCGTCGATCACCCGGAAGACGGTGTGAAGCTGATCAATTCGTTGGTTCAGGCTGGTTGATTCACGAACAACGTCAATTCACGAACAACACGGCAGCGGCATTGCCGGCGAGGTAGAAGCCGGCAATGCCGAACACCCAACCCATCGCGCTGTCGCCGTGGCGTGAGATGAACGAATCCACCCCGCGCAGCGGCTTGTCCAGTCGGTCGCCGGCCACGATCCGCCCACACAACAGAAGGACTGCCGGAGTGGCCATGATCAGGCAGTATCCGGCAAGTATCGACGCAGACGTGAATGAGGACAGCCCAGCAGCGGTGATCATCGCGATCGCCGCCAAGTAGGGCAGCATCGTCACCAATTCGGCGGTTCCGGCAGCAATCGCCAGAAGTACAACACTTCTCGCGGAACTGGCCGAGCCGAGCACCCGCTCTCGCCAAACATGGGTTCGATCGGCCTGACCGGATGTGCGTCTCTTCTCGGAATCGAATCGAAAGCTCCACGCGAACAACGCGATACCGAGAATCAACTGCGCAACGCGGGCGGCGGGGGTGTCGAGTAGCGGGGCGACGACTGGCATGCCTACCCGTGCCGTCGTCCAGACGGCCACCCCGACAACAAAATAGAACGTCGTGATGACCACCAGATACGTCAGCAGCCTGCGAACCTGCGGTCGTCCCGGCATCAACAACATCCAGACCGGGACGACCAATGTTCCGATGCTCGTACTGTCCAGCAGGGCGAGCCCGCCCAGCGTGGTGAGCAGGACGAGTTCCACGTCAGTCGTTTCGGCGCTCGGGTATCGCTTCCTCCCGCGTTCGGACTGCATTCACGATGTCGAAGGCACCGATGATCGCGAGGATCACGCCGAGTGGTCCGCCGCGAAACCAGAAGAACTCGGCGTCACGCGCGAACAGCCACAGACAGCCGCCACCGACGACCAAGAGAATGCCGATCATCAACTCGAAACGAATCTTCATACGTCGAGCCTGTCTTCTCTCTCGAATCCGCACATCAGCCATCGGAACAACGCCGACCTCATCATTTGGTATGACAAGTCAGGCGCCCCGATGTGCTCTGATAAGTCTGTGGTGACCAGAAGTCGGAGTGTCGGCAAGTGGAACGATCCGCTCATCGCCTTCGGCCTGTTCGCGATCGGGGTACTCCTCTACCTGGTCGGCCTGTACCAAATGTGGACAGATGTCGGAGGTGTCGCCGACGTTCCCGCCGGGGTTCGGATCGGGATGCTGGCTCTGCTGTGTGCGATCGACTCGTTCCGGCGGGTGCGTCCGGCAACGGCCTTGGCGGCGGGGGCCGTCATCGTCGCGGTCGACGCCGCCCTTGGCCCGACTCTGCCGATGTGGCTGGTCCTCTCGGATCTCACCTACGCCGCAGTTCTGTACGGGACGGCGCGGCTGGGCCGAGTGGTGTGTTCTCTGACCGCGGTGACGGTTGCCGCGCTCACCGCACTCGTCTACCTGTCCACCCAGGACGTCCGCGCTGCGGCTGGGGCGGGCGTCGTGACCGCTCTGTTCTTCGGTACGCCGGTGTGGTGGGCACTGGTCATCCGTCGACAAGTCGAACTGACCGAGGCCGAACGCGAGCGTTCCAGAGTCCACGAAGCACTCGCCGCTCTGGACCGCGAGGCCGCGGTCGCTCACGAACGCGCGACCATGGCGCGCGATCTGCACGACGTGATCGCAAGCCACCTCTCCGCCATCGCCATCCACTCGGAGGCGGCACTGTCCACCTCAGCTCTCTCCGGTGAACGGGGCGAACCAGACGACGGCTTGCGGGAGATGATCGGGGCGATCAGATCGAGCAGTCTTGCGGGCCTTTCCGAGATGCGCTCGATGATCGAACTGCTCCACGCCGGGGACGACGAGACCCCGGACCCGCGTTCCTCTCCCCCGCGGCTGACCGAGTTGCCCGTCGTCCTGGACGCAGTTCGGGCAGCCGGCGGCACTGTACACGTTGCGATCGACGTCGATGCTGCCGACCTGCCGAGCGTGGTCGATCACACGGCGTATCGGATCACCCAGGAAGCGTTGACCAACGCACTCAAGCATGCGCCTGGTGCACCGATCTCGATGTCGATCTCTCTCCAGCACAATGCATTACAGATCGAGATCCGAAACCCCGTCGGTCGCGACACATCCAGTTTTCGGGCGGGAACGCACGGACTTGCAAACATGCGTCACCGCGCCGAACTGCTGGGCGGTTCACTCGACGCACTTCCGGTCGACGGAGAATGGACGGTATGCGCACAGCTACCGGTCCCCGCGCCGAACGGAACGGATCAGTGATCACCGTCGCCCTGGTCGACGACCACGCCGCGATCCGGTCCGGACTCGCGATGATCCTGCGGCAGCACGACGACATCGATGTCGTTGCAGAAGCCGGTGACGGAGCGTCGGCGATCACCGTCACCCGCACGCATCAACCCGACGTCGTACTCATGGACGTCCGGATGCCAGGCACCGACGGCATCGAAGCGACACGTCAGATCGTCGGAACGACCCGAAGCCACGTATTGGTGTTGACCACCTTCGATCTCGACGAATACGTCTTCGCGGCCCTGCGCGCCGGTGCGTCGGGATTCCTGCTCAAGACTGCGACCGCGGACGAACTGACCCGCGCTATCCGCAATGTCGCGGCCGGAGATGCAGTGCTCGCCCCTCGCGCGGCGCGTGTCCTGATCGGCGAGTTCGTTCAGCGTGCACCCAAACCCACCGAACCGCTGGGATTGAGCGAGCTCACCGATCGTGAACGCGAGGTGCTCGCGCTGTTGGGGACGGGTCTGTCCAATGCCGAACTGTCGCGTGAACTCGGTGTCGGTGCTCCGACTGTGAAGTCGCATGTGTCGCGAGTTCTGTCGAAGTTGCACCTCACCTCACGCGTCCAGGCGGCGATCCTTGCCCGCGAACTGGAGCTGTAGGTTCGGCCGAGGCTGACTACTCCAGTTATCCGCGAACCAGATCGACGAACATCTCGTGCACTCGACGGTCACCGGTTACCTCGGGATGGAAAGAAGTGGCGATCACCGAGCCCTGCCGAACCGCGACGATCCGGCCCGCGGCCTCCCCCGCGGCGGCGGGAACCTGCGCAAGAACCTCCACGCCCGGTCCAACTCGCTCCACCCACGGCGCGCGGATGAAGACGGCGCGGATGGGATCTCCGATGATGCCCTCGAACTCCAAGTCGGACTCGAAAGAATCGACCTGTCTGCCGAAAGCGTTGCGGCGCACCGTCATGTCGATGGCGCCGAGATGCTCGGCGTCCGGCCGGGTGTCGAGTACCTCGCTCGCCAGCAGAATCATGCCGGCACACGAACCGTAGGCCGGCAGCCCCCCGCGAAGACGCTCACGAAGCGGATCCAACAGTTCGAACACCTGCAGAAGCCGGCTCATGGTGGTGGATTCGCCACCGGGGATCACGATGCCGTCGACCTTGTCGAGTTCCTCCGGGCGCCGGATACCCACCGCATCCGCTCCCGAATCATCGAGTGCGGCAAGGTGTTCGCGAACATCACCTTGGAGGGCGAGTACACCGATCAACGGACGCGTCATCACACAGTTCCTGTCTTGTTCTCACGGCTGTTCTTGCTCTCATGGCTGTCGGGTTCGCGTTCGAGACGCGTCAAACCCTCCTGAACCACCGCCGCCACCATGTTGCCATCGCGATCGTAGATACGCCCCTGAGTGAGCGCGCGACCAAAACCTGCCGACGGCGACGTCTGGTCGTAGAGCAACCACTCGTCGGCCCGGAACGGACGCAGGAACCACATCGCGTGATCGAGCGAAGCAGTCTGCGTCTTCACGCCGCGGTGCGGGACTTTGGAAGTTCCGAGCAGGGTCATGTCACTGAGGTACGCGAGGGTGCAGATGTGCAGCAGCGGACGATCCGGCAGAGCCTCGCGGTAGCGCATCCACACGCGTTGTTGCGCGGCGAGATCCGGCGCTGACGCGCTCTGCTCAGCGGGCACAATTCTGATGTCCCAGTTCTTCCACTCCTGATAGAACTGTGATTCAGCCAACTTCGGAACGGTCTGCGCGTCCGGCAAGTCCTCCGGCGCCGGAACGGAGGGCATCCGATCCTGGTGCTCGATACCTTCGTCGTCGACGTGGAACGAGGCCGACATCGTGAAGATCGTCTTACCGTCCTGGACTGCATTGACCCGACGCGTACAGAACGAACGCCCGTCGCGGATGCGGTCCACCAGGTAGACCGTCGGAATCTTCGGATTGCCCGGGCGCAGGAAATATCCGTGCAACGAGTGCACGTGGTAGCTCTCGTCAACGGTGCTCACGGCAGAAACCAACGACTGCCCGGCAACCTGCCCGCCGAACGTCCGTTGAAGTGCGGTGGGATGGACCGCACCACGGAAGATGTCCTTCTCCAGGTGTTCGAGCGCGAGGATCTCCTCGATACCAACCATGAGTCCTCCGAAAACATAGACCGCCGCACTGGGCGCGATGACGGTTCACAATATCGCCTCGGCGAGCGGGCACGGCACCATGGTGGGCGTGAGTACATTCATCCCGTCCAGTCCCCTCGCCTTGGCCGAGCAGATTGCAACGCTGAGCGGATCGTTTACGTCGGTGGCGGTAGTAGCGATCGACGGACCTGATTGTGCACAGCCGTCTCGGCTCGCGGAACTGGTCGGCACCGCCGTCGAGTCGCGCAACAGGCCGAGTGCTGTTGTGTCACTGCACGACTACGTGCGGCCGGCTTCGCTGCGATACGAGTTCGGCCACGAGGATGCGCTGAGTTACCGCACTATCTGGTTCGACTATCCGGCACTCGATCGTGAAGTGATCACCGCAGCCCGCACAAAACGGGCGTTCTTGCCGAAACTCTGGGACGAACCCACCGATCGATCGGCTCGGTCGACCCGTATCCCCGTCCATGAGCGCGCGGTCATCGTGATCGCCGGTCCGATGTTGCTCGGGCGCGGGCTGGAGTTCGACGTCAGCGTCCGCCTGGACATGAGCGAACCTGCCATGCGGCGGCACACACCGGAGGCAGATCTGTGGACCGTCGAGGCACTCCTCGAACACCGATCAGAAGTGTCCGAGGAGGTCGATTTCGAGGTCAGATACGACCATCCGGCCCGGCCTGCGGTGCGGTCTCGCCAGTGAAGGTCTCACTGCGATTGATCTCACGTCGGCCGACCTCACTTCGGGCGATACAGCCTGGTCAGACCCTCCTGGACGACTGCAGCAACCATATTTCCTCGGCTGTCGAAGATTCGTCCCTGCGTCAGTGCGCGACCGAAGCCCGCTGACGGCGACGTCTGGTCGTACAACAGCCACTCGTCGGCGCGGAACGGCCGCAGGAACCACATGGCGTGATCGAGCGAAGCGCTTTGCATGGCGACGTCCATGTGGGGGCCGCGAGAAGATCCGAGCAGCGTCATGTCGCTCATGTAGGCAAGCGTGCACACGTGAAATACCGGGTCGTCCGGGAGTGCCTCGCGGGAACGGAACCACACTTGCTGCTGCGCGGCAGCGCCCGGACGTTTGTCGATGTCGGCCTTCGGCACCATTCGAAGGTCCCAATCGGACCACTCACGCGCCAGCCACGCAGTCTCGGGATCCTCCGAATCCTGGGCGATGGCCAAGGTCTCGGGGTCAGGAACGGGTGGCATCTCGTCCTGGTGCTCGATGCCTTCGTCTTGGACGTGGAAGGACGCCGACATCGTGAAAATGGCTTGCCCGTCTTGAATTCCGGTGACCAAGCGGGTCGCGAACGATCGACCGTCCCGAACACGATCAACCAGAAAAACCGTGGGCTCCATCGGATTTCCCGGACGCAGGAAATATCCGTGCAACGAATGAACCGAGTAGGCCGGATCGACCGTGCGTACCGCCGACACCAATGCCTGTCCGGCGACCTGGCCGCCGAAAGTGCGGGTCAGGGTAGTCTCCGCGATGATTCCTCGAAAGATGTCCCGCTCGAGGCGTTCCAACTCCAGAATTTCTTCGATCCTCGCCATCGATGCTCCACATCTTCCCGTGTACCGACGTCTACCGACCTTCACACAATGCCTGACGCACCCCCGGCCACCAAAGTGGGCATACAAAATCATGGAGTTGCACGCCGCCCTACTCAGAATGGGGGTGGATCGCCTCCGCCGTCGAAGGTCCTCCTCCGGGCCTTCTTCTTAATTCGGAAGTGCATTCGTAACCGCTGCCGCCGGCGTTCACCCCGCACACGAGCGGCCTTGTTTTTCAGACGTGTGCGCCGACGCCGACCACCCTCGGGCAGTACAGGCTCGAGCATTCCCGCCAGCAGACCTGACGGCCTCGTTCGGTAGCAATGTCCGGTCGGCGAGGTCAGCATGACGCTGCGGTCCGGGTTCGAGGTGTGCACCCACTGACCGGAGTGCTTGAGGCGGTGATGGTTTCGACAATAGGCGCTCAAGTTCGAGGCCACGGTCTTTCCACCACGAGTGGGATCGCGATGATCAAAGGGTTCAGTGTGATCGAGATCTGAATTCCACGCAGCGACATCGCAGTGCAACCACTGGCAGCTTCCTGCGATCACCCGCACCCAGGTGTCGAGGACAGCGCCCGGGCGGTACACGAACGCAGAAGGAACGACGGGCGAAGGTACTGGCTCGCCCTCACCGGAAGACTCGAGCGCGGCATCGGCTGGTAACTTCACCTTCCGAATCAGCGCACCCGCGGCGATGTCACGCGCATGCTCTGCACTGATCACTCCATAACCGTCGAGGTGAGCGGGTTCGTCTGCACCTAGTGCGTCACCGCCCTGAAGCGTTGATTCCAGCATGACCACGTGAACCAACGGCCGACGCACCACCACAATCCCGCTTCGATCTTGTGGGCACTCGTCCCGGCCGCAATCGCACGGCAGAATCGTCGACCCGGATACCAACGCTCCCAATGCGTCAGCTCGTCGTTGCTCGTACTTACGGGAATCGTGTCGACACACCGACATTGCCAACTCCCGCAACCGACGGTCGAAAGCCCGTGCTTCCTCCGCCGGAATACTCCCCAATATCCGCGCCATTCCGTCCTCGGCAGCGCTCACACCCACGAACCGATCAGCCAGGGCGCGGCGTCGACGTTCGCGTATCCCCTCGGGATCCACCACGACGACGATCCGGTCGATAGCCGCTGTCAATCGGCGACCCGTCAAGCCGGTACCGCCAGGCATCGGGGGCGCCGAGATCTTTTCGAGGAGTTGCCGTTCCACCTCGTCGATCAAATCGTCGGCTACGTTGGCCGTAGCGGAGTCGATCAATCCGACTCGATACAGATCCAGTTCTCCGCGCGCCATGGCGGCACGCGTGCGATGGAGGCGAGTCTTGAGAGAAAAGCCGAGACCGATCAACTTTCCCGCTGCGGCACGGCCCATGGTCAATGCCGCGCCGAGCTCGGCCTCAGCCAGTTCGTGAGCGGTAGACGACCAAGCACCGATATCAGTGTGGTCAGCGCTGCGACGCTCGAAAAACTCGGCAATGGCAGCCAGTTTCCGTTCCACGAGCATCGATTCGCGCGCATGCAGATCGGCGATGAGATCGATGAGGGCGCAGTCGGATTCAGCACCGGACAGCTGCGCTGCGGTACCCGAACTACCTACTCCGTGATCAAACATTCCTACACAATATTCGAAACTATGTTCGAATCTCTGCAGTTTCCAGAAATCAGTCCGAAGAATCCCGTTTGATCGAAAATCCACGGCCAATATCACCAAAAGTGATGGGGTGGGCACAAATACGACTTGGACTTGCAGAGAGCCCCGATGACAGACTCGAACACCATTCCCGGACAAAAGAACCCATTGAGGAACCGATGAACGACGCCAGTACCTGGACCGCACGACTCGCCGCACTCGACCTGACGCTCCCGCCTGTTGCCACCCCCGCAGGCTCATACCTTCCCGCCGTTCAGACGGGGTCATACGTCTACACGTCGGGGCAATTGCCGCTCGTCGACGGCACTACGACGTGCATCGGTAAGTTGGGCGAGGGCGTCTCCGTCGAAGACGCCGCCCAGGCGGCGCGGTTGTGCACTCTCAACGGACTCGCGGCAGTCGATGCCTTAGTCGGGCTCGATCGCATCGTTCGTGTCGTCAAGGTCGTTGGATTTGTTGCTTCCGGATCGGGATTCTCGCAGCAACCTCAGGTGATCAACGGTGCGTCCGACCTGCTGGCCGAGATCTTCGGTACCGCTGGACAACATGCCCGCTCTGCGATCGGCGTCGCCGAACTACCCCGAAACAGTGCCGTCGAGGTCGAGTTCGTGTTCGAGGTATCGGACAGCATCTGATCGGTCTGCCACACCCCGAAGGGGCGGCGGTTGCCAACGCAACCGCCGCCCCTTCGTCTGTGAGGACTTTCAGGCACTGAGCCCGGTCGTCGAACCTGCTGTCACCAACCGCGCTCTGCGAGGCGGTGTCCGACGGGCAGGTCGTCGACGTTGATACCGACCATTGCCTCGCCGAGTCCGCGCGAGACCTTGGCGAGCACGTCCGGGTCGTCGTAGAACGTGGTGGCCTTGACGATGGCCTCGGCGCGCTGCTTCGGGTTGCCGGACTTGAAGATGCCCGATCCGACGAACACGCCCTCGGCGCCGAGCTGCATCATCATGGCAGCGTCTGCCGGGGTGGCGATGCCGCCCGCGGTGAACATGGTGACCGGCAGCTTGCCGGCCTTGGCGACCTCGACGACCAGTTCGTACGGGGCCTGCAGTTCCTTGGCGGCTACGTACAGTTCGTCCTCGCTCAGCGAGGTCAACCGGCGGATCTCGCCGCGGATGGTGCGCATATGGGTGGTGGCGTTGGAGACGTCTCCGGTGCCTGCTTCACCCTTCGAGCGAATCATGGCCGCGCCTTCGTTGATGCGACGGAGCGCTTCGCCGAGGTTGGTGGCGCCACAGACGAAGGGAGCGGTGAACTTCCACTTGTCGATGTGGTTGGCGTAGTCGGCCGGGGTCAGGACCTCGGACTCGTCGATGTAGTCGACGCCGAGGCTCTGCAGGATCTGCGCTTCGACGAAGTGACCGATGCGTGCCTTCGCCATGACGGGGATGCTGACGGTGGAGATGATGCTGTCGATCATGTCCGGGTCACTCATGCGCGAGACGCCGCCCTGTGCGCGAATGTCTGCGGGGACCCGCTCGAGTGCCATGACGGCGACGGCGCCGGCGTCTTCGGCGATCTTGGCCTGCTCAGCGGTGACCACGTCCATGATCACACCGCCCTTGAGCATTTCAGCCATGCCGCGCTTGACGCGGGCGGTGCCGATGGCGGTGGTGGGGGCAGAGTCGGGGGTGCTCACAGCAAACTCCTGCAGTAGTGGCGTGACGAAAGAAACAAGGCACGGCGAACACACGAGTTCATTCGCGCGGAGGCCTCTGGCCAGAACTCTAGGACGAACCGGCCTTCGATTCCGTATCCAATTTGCCATTGCTGGCCTTAAACTGCCCGCGAGCACTGAACGACCGAACGATCAGCGGATGGAACGCACTTCCGGATCCTCGGAACCGTCCGCAATCGTCGCGGCCTCCACCAGGAGGTTTGCCAGATCCAACGGGTAGACGGGCTCACCGGACTTGGCCAGTCGGCGGATCTCGTCGGCGCTGCACCAGCGATGGCCGGTGATGGCACGCTGTTCCAATTCCGTGTGGCCTTGGAAGACCGGCTCGAAGCCGTGAGTGCGCGTAGCGAAGAACAGCTCTTCCGAACGGATCAGCTCACCGTCGAACGGGAAGATCGCCACCCGACGCCAAAGCGGACCTCGCAGATTCTCCGGCGCTACCTTGAACCCCGTTTCCTCCTCGATCTCACGAACCGCGGCCGCTCGCAGATGTTCGCCGCGTTCGAGCCCGCCGCCGACGGTGAACCAGAAGTAAGTGTTCGGGATCTTGGGATCGTGCCCGCGCAACAGCAGCACCCGATCTTCCTCGTCCAGCATCACCACGCGGGCAGAGGTCCGTGACGTATCCACGGTGATGCCCTCGGGCACCGCCGCCGCGGTCGTGCGCTCCGATATCTCGAAGTACTGAGGTAGCGGTGCCGTTCCCCCGAGGTGCAGCCAGCGAACAAGTCGACGCGTACGCAACGCGAGAGTGTCGCGCACCGCGTCGTTGTGGAACCGCCGAGCGATCAGGACCCTCGCCTCGGCATCGGCCAACTCGGCCACCAGTTGAGGTCGCAGCGACGTCGTGCCGTAGGCAGCGAGAGCATTGGACAGCCGGTTCTCGGCAAGCTCGCGATCCTGACGATCCGCACGTTCGGCGGCGTCCGCCAAGGTGACGAATCTGCGGGCGTCGTCGGCGCTCATGTCCACAGCCGCCGCGCGGACAACCGCGGCACGACGGGACAGAGCCGCATCGAGCGCCAACCACGACTGATCCGAACGCACATGCAGTCGATCGAGTCGGTTCGCCGTCCCGTACGCCCACAGTCCGACGACCAGGACGACGGCAGCGACGAGCCCGAGAATGAAGATTGTCAGAGCGGAGAAGGTCATGAACCCACCACGCGTACGCCGGTGCCGCCAACCGTGACGGTCTCGTAGACACGCAGGATCTGTTCGGCCACCACCGGCCAGTCGTATTCGGCAACAACACTTGTCGCGGTGTTGACCAGCGCGCGTCGTCGATCCGGGTCACCGAGAACGGAATCGATTGCCTCGGCCAAGGCATCGGAGTTCCCGATGGGGACCAGCAAGCCGGCCTGACCGTCGCGAAGAACACGGCGAAAAGCGTCCAACTCACTGGCCACGACGGCAGTGCCAGCCGCCATGGCCTCGACCAGCACGATCCCGAAGCTCTCACCGCCGAGATTGGGCGCGCAGTAGACGTCCGCACTGCGAAGCGCCGACGCTTTCTCCTCGTCACTGACCTGCCCGAGCAGGCGGAGATGCTTGAAGTACTTGCCCGCCTCTTTGCGGAGTTTCTCCTCGTCGCCGCGTCCGACCACGATCACTTCGAGATCCGGGTGACGCTCGACCAACTCCGGCAGTGCGCCGAGGAGGACGGCCATCCCCTTGCGCGGTTCGTCGTAGCGACCGAGGAACAGAATGGTTCCACCTTCGCGCGGGTAGCCGGGCAACAGATCGGCCTCGGCAAACGCTGCGACATCGACGCCGTTGGGGATCTCGACCGCGTCGGATCCGAGGGACTCGACCTGCCAACGACGCGCCAACTCCGAGACTGCGATCCGGCCACTGATCTTCTCGAGATACGGAGCCAAGACACCCTGAAACGTGCTCAGCACCAACGACTTCGTGGTCGACGTGTGGAAGGTGGCGACGATCGGGCCTTCCGCGATACGCAACGCGAGCATGGACAGACTCGGCGCATTGGGTTCGTGGATATGTAGAACGTCGAAGTCACCTTCCGCGATGAACTTGCGGAGGCGGTTGTTCGCCGTCGGGCCGAAAGACAACCGCGCAACAGAACCGTTGTAGGGAATCGCGACGGCTTTACCTGCGGAAACCACAAAATCCGGCAACTCGTCGTCATCGGACGACGGCGCAAGCACACTCACTTTGTGACCACGTTCGATCAGCACCTCGGCCAGATCCACCACGTGCGCCTGGACGCCGCCGGGGACGTCGAAGGAGTACGGGCAGATCATGCCGATTTTCATTCACCCTCCATGCGGGCGAGCCGCGATTCGGAAAGGTCCGAGCGCCACAGCGGTTGAAGCATGTGCCAGTCAGCGGGGTGCGCTGCGATGTTGACCGCAAAACGGTCGGCAAGTGCTTGCGTGGCCGGGCCGACTCCGCCGGATACGTCGATCGGCGGGTCGATCTTGAAGCCCCATCCGTCGGGTGTGAACCAGCAGTGGACCGGTAGCAGCGGCGCGCCGGTGTCGATCGCGAGCTTCGCCGGGCCGGCGGGCATGCGAGTGGGTTCTCCGAAGAACGTGACTGGCACACCCTTCTTCGCCAGATCGCGCTCCCCCAACAGGCACACGATCTTGTTCTCACGCAGATGCTTGGAGAGTTCGACGAACGGAGGATGCTCCCCGCCGCTGAGCGGGAAGATCTCGAAGCCGAGACTCTCGCGATAGTCGACGAACCGTTCGTACAGGGATTCGGGCTTGAGCCGCTCGGCAACGGAGGTCAACCCGCCCCACTGCTGAACGCACCACACGCCGGCCATGTCCCAATTACCGCTGTGAGGCAACGCCAATACCGCGCCATGACCTGCCGCCATTGCCTTTTCCAGATGTTCTTGGCCCTCGACCAGCGCATGCAGCGCCTTACCTGTAGCGACCAGGTCCATCGACGGAAGACGAAACGCCTCACGCCAATACCGGGCGTACGAGCGCATCGAATCCTTGATCAACTGATCCGGAACTTGCTCCGGCGTCGTGCCCAGAACTCTCGCGAGGTTCTTCCTGAGTTGTTCGGGTCCGCCCTTGCGTACCGCGAAATCCGCTCCGGCGTCGAACAGCTTGACCGCCACCGATTCCGGCAGGCTTCGCACCAGACGCCAACCCGCGGCGTATCCCAGGTCGGTTGCACGCTCGGCAAAGCTCATTTCTCTGCCTCGCCGTCCGTGTTCGGCGCACCTTCGACCGTCGATGCGGCCGGGGCGATCGGCAGAAGTTCCCGGGCGCCAGGGGAATTGCGCACCGCGAGCACTCGCTGGAAGACCGTCACGATGCTTCCGGCGGCAAGTACCCACATCGCGATGTGGATTGCCCACGGAAGACCCATACCCGTCAGGCCGGATCCGACCAACACGATGATCAATCGGTCCGGGCGCTCGATCCACCCGCCGTCCGCAGTCAGCCCGCTCGCCTCCGCGCGCGCCTTCGCGTACGAGATGACCTGCGAGGTGACGAGGCAGATGAGCGTCGCGACGAGCAGCCACTTGCTGTTCTCGTGGTAGACCGCCCACCAGGCCAGGCCGGCAAAAATCGCGCCGTCGGCGACGCGGTCGCAGGTCGCGTCCAGTACCGCCCCGTACCGCGTTCCGCCGCCGCGAGCACGAGCCATTGCGCCGTCGAGCATGTCGAACATGACGAAGAACCAGATGAACATGGTTCCCCAGAACAGATGTCCGGACGGAAACAGCGTCACCGCACCGGCGACGCTTGCCACCGTGCCGATCACCGTCACCGAGTCCGGCGTCAGACCGGTCTTGACCAGCGCCTTCCCCATAGGTGCCGTCACCTTGGACACCGATGCGCGCCCGAAGAAGCTCAACACCGCAGGAACCCTCCCCGTCGTGAGTTCCGGTTCGGAACTCGTTGCAGCAATGCATCCTGCCATGAAGCCGGATGCGTCAACCTATTGTTGCCAGGCACCGGCGAGTAGTCCCCTGGTCTCCCGCAGCAATTGCGGCATCACCTTGACCCCACCGAGCACGGTGATGAAGTTGGCGTCGCCGCCCCAACGTGGCACTACGTGTTGGTGAAGGTGCTCGGACAGCGAACCGCCCGCAGCGGCACCGAGATTCAGGCCGACGTTGAATCCGTGAGGATTCGACACGCTCTTGATCACCCGCAACGCCTGCTGGGTGAACGCCATCAACTCGGCGCTCTCCTCCGGCGTCAGGTCTTCGAGTGCCGCGACCTTGCGGTACGGAACCACCATCAGGTGCCCCGGGTTGTACGGATACAGGTTCAGAACCGCATAGACATGCTCACCGCGGGCAACGATCAGTCCTTCTTCGTCCGACATCTTCGGAATGTCGATGAACGGTTCACCTGTCGTGCCCGGGGTGTTGGGCGCCTCGGTGATGTACGACATCCGATGCGGCGACCAAATGCGCTGCAAATGGTCAGGGTCACCGACGCCGTGGTCGATCAGCGAACCCGGACCGTCGTCACCGGGGGCGCTCACTGCGCCACGCTTGGCTGCACCAGTTCGGCTGTCGGCGAGGCGTTCTCGCGGCGGCCGATCCACTCGGTGATGATCCGGACGGCGTCGTCGACGGGAATGCCGTTGATCTGCGTGCCGTCACGGAAACGGAAGCTGACCGCGCCAGCCTCCACGTCACGCTCGCCCGCGAGGAGCATGAACGGGACCTTTTGCGTGGTGTGGTTACGGATCTTCTTCTGCATACGGTCGTCACTGAAGTCGACCTCGGCGCGAACACCGGCTGCCTTGAGCTTCTTCGTGACGTCGAACAGGTGATCGGCGAACGCCTCGGCCACCGGGATTCCGACGACCTGCACCGGCGCCAGCCACGCCGGGAACGCGCCCGCGTAGTGCTCGGTCAGGACACCGAAGAACCGCTCGATCGAGCCGAACAGCGCGCGGTGGATCATGACCGGACGAGTCTTGACGCCGTCGTTGCCGGTGTATTCGAGCTCGAACCGCTCGGGCAGGTTGAAGTCGAGCTGGATGGTCGACATCTGCCAGGTGCGGCCGAGTGCGTCCTTGACCTGAACGGAGATCTTGGGACCGTAGAATGCGGCTCCGCCCGGATCCGGCACCAGAGTCAGGCCGGAAGCTTCGCCGACCTCGGCGAGCGTTGCGGTCGCCTCTTCCCAGACGTCGTCGCTACCGACGAACTTGTCCGGGTTTTTGGTGGACAGTTCGAGGTAGAAGTCGTCGAGGCCGTAGTCCTTGAGCAGGTTCAGAACGAACTGCAGGGTGGTGGTCAGCTCGTCGCGCATCTGCTCACGGGTGCAGTAGATGTGAGCGTCGTCCTGGGTCATGCCGCGCACGCGGGTCAGGCCGTGGATGACGCCGGACTTCTCGTAGCGGTAGACCGAGCCGAATTCGAAGAGCCGCAACGGCAATTCACGGTACGAGCGTCCGCGAGCACGGAAGATCAGGTTGTGCATCGGGCAGTTCATCGGCTTGAGGTAGTAGTCCTGGCCCGGCTTGCGCACGGTGCCGTCCTCGTTCAGTTCCTCGTCGACGTGCATCGCCGGGAACATGCCGTCGCGGTACCAGTCGAGGTGACCGGAAACCTCGTACAGATGCCCCTTGGTGATGTGCGGAGTGTTGACGAACTCGTAGCCCGCCTCGATGTGGCGGCTGCGCGAGTAGTTCTCCATCTCGGTGCGGATGATGCCGCCCTTGGGATGGAACACCGGCAGACCCGAACCAAGCTCGTCGGGGAAGCTGAAGAGGTCCAGTTCGGTACCGAGCTTGCGGTGATCACGACGCTCGGCCTCGGCGAGCAGTTCGAGGTATTCGTCCTGAGCCTCGGTGGACTCCCACGCGGTGCCGTAGACACGCTGAAGATCGGCGTTGTCCTGGTTGCCACGCCAGTAGGCGGCGGAGCTTCGGGTCAACTTGAAGGCCGGGATGTGCTTGGTGGTCGGAATGTGCGGGCCGCGGCACAGATCGGACCAGATCTTGTCGCCGGTACGAGGATCGAGATTGTCGTAGATGGTCAGCTCGTTGCCGCCCACCTCCATGATCTCGGGATCGTCGATACCGGACTTGTCGTCGATCAATTCGAGCTTGAAGGGCTCGTCGGCCAACTCGACCCGAGCGTCCTCGATCGAATCGACGACTCGACGCGAAAAGCGCTGTGATCCCTTGATGATCTGCTTCATACGCTTTTCGAGCTTGGCCAGATCCTCCGGAGTGAACGGGCGGTCCACCGCGAAGTCGTAGTAGAAGCCGTCCTTGATCGGCGGACCGATGCCGAGCTTCGCGTCGGGGAATTCTTTCTGAACCGCCTGCGCGAGGACGTGGGCCGCGGAGTGCCGGATGACGCTGCGGCCGTCCTCGGTGGATGCTGCCACCGGCTCGACGTCGACATCGACCTCAGGTGTCCACGACAGATCCTTGAGCGTTCCCTCGCCATCGCGGACAACGACGATCACGTCGGGCCCCTTCGTGGGGTATCCGGCTTCGCGCACTGCAGTCCCGGCGGTCGTCCCCGCGGGCACCCGAAGTGGGGCGGCTGAGTGCTCTGGCGCGGGACTGGTCACGGCGATGTGCTCCTAAAGGTATTGCGACAAGTTAGACAGGCGTCGTACCCACTGCGAGCACGCGCACGATCATGTTATCGGCCCTACCGACATGGTGAGACAACCGAGTGAAGGAAACCGGGCCGCGTTCAACTCACAGCGGCGACTCGAGCCACGAGTAGTCCAGGCCCACCCATGTCCCGATCAGGCCGAAAGTGCCGAGCACCCACAAAGTCGCCAAGACGATCACTGTGGTGAACAGAACGCCCAACCCTTTGACGAACAGCGACTGCTTGCCGAACCATTCCATGAACCGGTCGTATCGAGCCTTCGCGAAATGAAGGAGTCGATGTGCCCACGCGAACTCCGACGCCAGGATGCCGAGGCCGGCGAAAACGATGAGCCAACCGGGCCCGGGGTACGGAATAGCCACGATGCCGGCGGCGAACACGATCGTGCCCACGACTCCGACGCCGATGCGGTACGCAAGATTGAGGGTGGGCCGCGCGGCGATTCCCGCGCGCCACCGCTCCCAGCGGGACTCTGCGTCCTGGAAGACGGACAGGTCTGAATCGTCGACGGAAGAATCGACCTTTTCGGTACTCAAAGCAGTCACCTTTTCGGTCGCGAAATGTCTCTTCGACCAGGCTACCGAAATCGTCGCCCGGCGACCTGCGACGACGGTCTGCATCCCGAAATAACCGTGCCCTCGAACAGCTGTGCTCGCAAACTACTGAAGGCGTCCCCGATGATCGGGAACGCCTTCAGTGTTTTCTGTGGTCCCGGCTGGGATCGAACCAGCGACCTTCCGCGTGTGAAGCGGACGCTCTCCCACTGAGCCACGGGACCGTAAGTCATCCGAGCGCATGCGCTCGAACGAGTTGGAACATTAACACGGCTGCGCGATGAATACGAATCACCAGGTTGGCATTCGTTTTGCTCCAGGCGACCCCGAAATCTACGAATTCGAGCTGATTTCAGACCGTATTCATCGCCAAGACGGACAGTTGCAACGCGCACAACGGGCCGATTCGACTCCGAACACGCCACTGAGCTGGTGATTTGTGTGTATCCGACACGGTCGGCTAATGTTTCCAACGCACCGAGGAGAGCGAGCAGCTCCCCAAGCAACACGGTGCGATGCGGACGTGGCGCAGCTGGTAGCGCACAACCTTGCCAAGGTTGGGGTCGCGGGTTCGAATCCCGTCGTCCGCTCGAGAGGTGTGACTCAACCTTTTACGGTGGAGTGGCCGAGTGGTGAGGCAACGGCCTGCAAAGCCGTGCACACGGGTTCGATTCCCGTCTCCACCTCGCGCGATTAGCTCAGCGGGAGAGCGCTTCCCTGACACGGAAGAGGTCACTGGTTCAATCCCAGTATCGCGCACCACGTCAGGCCCTAGGGCCTGATGGTCAAGACCTGCTTGCAGGTCTGATAAGTTAGAAAAGTACTGAGTTCCGGTAACGGAGTTCATTGCTCATGCGGACGTGGCGCAGCTGGTAGCGCACAACCTTGCCAAGGTTGGGGTCGCGGGTTCGAATCCCGTCGTCCGCTCCATTTTTCTCCAGAACCCGCGCGATTAGCTCAGCGGGAGAGCGCTTCCCTGACACGGAAGAGGTCACTGGTTCAATCCCAGTATCGCGCACCATTTGAGAATGCAAGAAGCCGGAACCTCAGGGTTTCGGCTTTTTGCGTTCGAGCGCCGAACACATCAACCGCAGTACTGACGCGAGCCCCCTCGGGAATCCACGTCAGTACTGCGGTTGATGTAGCTGATCAGATTGTTGTAACTGCTCAGTGAGAGAAGCGGTTCGCTGCCGAAGTCATCGCGCGCAGCGAGGACTCCGTCGACGACTCCGCGATACCCATCGCCCAGCTCCGACGGCCGTCGCACTCGGTGAAGATGAACGTCGCAGTGCGGTGGCCGATCTGGTGCTGATGGAAAGACAGGATCTCGAGCGAGATTCCCGCGTCGTGCAGCATCGACGTCATGGCCGAGATCGCGCCGGTCGAGGTGGCGGACGCTTTCTGGATACGCTCCCCCAGACCGAGAGTCGCTTCGAAGGTCCAACGACCCGGCGCAATCTTCTCGGAGGACCACGCACCCAGACGGATCGGGCCGCTCATAGCCGCATACGTGGACTCGAACTCGGTCCACGACATCGCTGAGCATTCGGCACGCAAGCCGGCGGGCAGAGATTTGCCGTGACGCGCCGCGAAGGGATCAGCAGCAGAAGAAGAATCAGAAGCGAAAGCGAAGTTGTAAGTCATGATCGTGGTCTTCCTGGAATGAAGTGGAGGACCAACTGGTAGCAAGACGACCCGCAGCGAGGGGTCGGTCCGATTCAGACCCCGCTACGGCGGCTTACTACGAGAATTCGCTTCATGAGAGACGAGGCTAGGCGGCCCGGTTCGAGAATGCAACCCAGACCGCCTCCGCACAGGTCAGACCTGAGCCGCTTTGTGCTCGGCGATGAGGGCGCGATACCACTCGAACGAGGTCTTCGGAGTGCGCTTCTGGGTGTCGAAATCGACGTGCACCAGGCCGAATCGCTCTTTGTATCCCGCAGCCCATTCGAAGTTGTCGAGAAGTGACCACACAAAATAACCGCGGACGTCGACACCGTCGTCCATTGCCGATCGGAGGGCGCGAAGGTGCGCATCGTGGTAGTCGATTCGTGCTTCGTCGTCGACGACGCCTGCGGCATCCGGGGCGTCGTGGAATGAACATCCGCTTTCGGTGATGTAGATCGGCGGCAGTGCGTCACCGAAGCGGGCGTGGAACGTCCGCAAGATCTCGCCCAGCCCCTCGGGAACGATCGGCCAACCGAAATCGGTTGTGGGATAACCGGTAATCGCGACAGGGGCAAAGGGCAGGCCCGGGGGCAGGTCGACTTCGAGCACACCTTCGGTCCCCTGGCCTTCCACCGGAGCAGCAATCATCGTCGGCTCGTAGTAGTTGATCCCGTACCAGTCGAGCGGCGCCCCGATGATTTTCAAGTCCTCGTCGACAGGACCGCTGAGCAGCTGAGCGAATTCGTCGGCCGGGTACTTCCCGACCAGAACCGGGTCGGCGAACATCCAATTGACGACGTGGTCGTAGATGTCGGCAGCCATCACGTCTTCCGGCGAATCCGAAGCGGCACGCACCGGAGCATGGTTCGAGGCGATTCCGATGTTCGTGCATCCGGTTGCCCGAAGCGCTTCGACAGCGAGGCCATGCCCGAGCAGCTGGTGATGTGCGGCTTGGAAAGCCTCGAACCCCAAGGCCAGTCCGGGGGCGTGAACTCCGAGGGCATGCCCGTAAAGCGTGTGCACAACTGGTTCGTTGAGCGGCATCCACATTCCGACCCGATCCGACAGCCGCTCGCCGACGACCTGCGCATACTCCCCCAGCCGATACGAGGTGTCGCGGTTCATCCAGCCGCCCTGCTCCTGCAAGGCAAGGGGCAGATCCCAGTGAAAGAGCGTGACAGCGGCAGTAATTCCCGCCGAACACAGTCGGTCGATCAGGCGGTCGTAGAAGTCGAGCCCCTTCGTATTCACTGCCCCCGATCCGGTGGGCAGAATGCGCGACCACGACAGAGACAGCCGATAAGCGTCGAGCCCGAGCTGATTCATCAGCTCGATGTCCGACTCCCAGCGGTGATAATGATCGGCAGCGACCGTCCCGGTGTCGCCCCCGACGACAACACCGGGACGGTCACAGAACTCGTCCCAGATCGACGGTCCGCGACCGTCTTCGGCCACTGCTCCTTCGATTTGATAGGCCGCAGTGGCGGTTCCCCAGACGAAGGAAGTCGGAAATTCTGGTGTCGGCTGCCGAGTCATGTCGGTCAGTTAATCAAAGAACCGTGCAAAACACGCAGCTTTGTTGGACACTCGACCAGTATCAAGATCCAGTACCGTTCGGCCTAACCGAACGAACGAGACAAAGGCCCTGCTTGATGACGGATAACACCCGCACCCTGACGAGGGCTCGGATCGCCACTTCGGTGGCCTTCGGACTTCAAGGATTTCTGCTCGCCGCCATTCTGACGCAGCTGCCGCAGTACAAGGACTTGTTCGAGCTGAGCGAGACACTGGTTGTGGTTGCGGTTGTCACCGTGTCCGTCATCGCCGGGCTCGGCAGCGTGCTCGCCGAGATGCTGGCCGTGAGAACGTCGAGCAAGATGACCCTGCGAACTGGGCTCGCCGTCATCGCAGTCTTCGGCGGGGCAACCGGAATTGCGCCCAACGCAGCGATGTTCTTCGTCTTCCTGGCGATCTACGGCATCGGACTCGGCATGGTCGACGCGGCCGCCAACATGCAGGCAGTCTCGATCCAACACGCCAAGGGCCGCTTCATCCTCTCCTCGTTCCATGCTTCCTGGAGCGTCGGAGCGATTGTCGGCGCCCTGTTCATCTCTGCTACCGCAGGCCTCGACATTTCGATCCGCGTCACGCAGGTGATCGCGGGAGTTGTTGTCGGACTGATGCTTCTGGCCTTCGGCCCGCAACTGCTCGATCGGTCCGAGTCTCCGGTTGCCGAGGCAAACATCACGAGCACCGCGAAATTCGCGGTACCCACCCGCGCCTTCGTCCTCCTCGGCGTCGCGATGGCATTGTTCTACGCGGTCGACTTCAGCGTCGGAAACTGGTCGACTCTGTACGTCAAGGACGAACTGCTCGCCGACGCCGGGACCGCTGCCCTTTCCGTGGCGGCGTATCAGATCGCGGCACTTGTCGCACGACTGACCGGGGACTACTGGGTCGGGAAATTCGGTGAGACCACCGTCGTGCGGATCGGCTCTCTCATCGGTGTAGTCGGTATGACAGTTGTCGTCCTCGCGCAATCTCCCGCCGTTGCCATCGCCGGGTTCCTCATCGTCGGGCTCGGGGTACCGGTGATCGCTCCGATCTGCTTCAGCGCTGCCGGCAGGATGGCTCCCCCGGATCAGGTCGATGCGGTGATCGCACGCATCAACCTCTTCAACTACGTCGGCACAGTCGTCGGCGGCGGCATCGTCGGCGCGGTCGCTGCCTTCAGTGACCTTCGAATCGGGTTCCTGATTCCGCTGGCGTTCTGCGCGATCTTGATAGTTCTTGCTCCCGCGTTCGCACCGAAACGAGCCACAACTCCGGTCGCCGAGAACGCCGCTTGAGCATTGCGCCCGAGGAAAGTGGTGTACTTGATCGACCGAATTGTGTGCGCGAGAGGCAGAAACTGACGTGACGATCACCGTTGACCGGGCCGGGATCTGGGATTCCGAAGCAATCGCCGACGTGGCAGCGGTGACATTTCCACTGGCGTGTCCGCCCGACGCGTCGGACGACGACATCAGTGCCTTCATCGACAACGTTCTCTCCGTCGACAAGTTCTCCGAGTACCTGACCGATCCGACGCGAACCGTTCTCAAGGTCATTCGCGACGGTTCGATCGTCGGCTACGCGATGCTTGTCGACGACGAGCCCTCCGACCCGGACGTCAAAGCTGCTGTGACACTTCGCCCGACAACGGAACTGAGCAAGTTGTACGTGCTTCCGGGTAACCACGGAACCGGCGCGGCAGCATCCTTGATGGACGCGGTTGTCGACCACGCACGACGCAGCGGAAGTGCCGGCATCTGGCTGGGCGTCAATCAGGAGAACCTGCGCGCCCAGAAGTTCTACGCAAAGCACGGTTTCACCCAGGTCGGCACGAAGACTTTCCTCGTGGGCGCACAACTCCACCACGATTTCGTGATGGAGCGCCCCGTCAGCTGACAGGCGTGCAGACTAGCCGGCCGCGACCTCGAAACGAGAAAGTGCGAGCAGGCGCGAGGTCGCGCGCAAGTACTTCTTCTTGTACCCACCGGCGAGCATCTCGGGAGTGAAGATCTCGTCGAGGCGTGCGCCGGAAACGGTGACCGGGATGCTCGCGTCGTACAGGCGGTCGGCGAGAACCACGATGCGCAGTGCAACGGACTGATCCGTTGCCGGGTGGACACCGTCGATGAACACGGCCTTCACACCCTCGACCAGCTTGTTGTACCGCGACGGGTGCAGGGTGCTGAGGTGCTTGCACAGCTCGTCGAAGTTGTCGAGCGTGGCGCCGTCGATGGCGTCGGCCCGAGAAACCAACTCCTCCGAGGAGATGGGCTCGGGTGCGGGCGGGAGATCGCGGTGACGGTAGTCGGGGCCGTCGACGCGAATCGTCTCGAAGATCGAGCCGAGCTTCTTGATCTCGCGCAGGAAGTCCTGGGCGGCGAAGCGACCCTCCCCGAGCTGGCCGGGAAGCGTGTTCGACGTCGCGACGATGGACACGCCGCGCGCGGAAAGCTCCGAAAGGAGGCGGGATACGAGCATGGTGTCGCCCGGATCGTCGAGCTCGAACTCGTCGATGCAGAGAACGCTGTGGTCGGCGAGCGCTTCGACCGCCTTGTTGAAGCCGAGAGCGCCGACGACGTGTGTCAGCTCGACGAAGGTTCCGAAAGCCTTCGGCGACGGAACGCTGTGGAAGATCGACGCCAGCAAGTGAGTCTTACCGACACCGAACCCGCCGTCGAGGTACAGGCCGGCGCCGGTCGCCTGGGTCTTCTTGCCGAACAGTCCGCGGCGTCCACCACTACGGATCTTGGTGACGCGCTTGGAGAATTCCTCGGCCTTGGCGACAGCAGCTGCCTGGCTCGGTTCCTTCGGATCAGGAATGTAGGACGCAAAACTCACCTCGTCGAACATTGCGGGAGGCACCATTTGAGCTACCAGTTGATCGGCGGGTACCACCGGGCTGCGATCGACAAGACGTTCATGCATCCGTCAAGGGTATCTACGTGATGTGATCTCTCATGTGCACCGTATGGATATTGCGACCTACTTCACACCAGGCCACGACGACGAACTCCGCGGCTTGTACGCCTATCCGGAGAACCTCTCGCAACCCTGGATGCGCGTGAACTTCGTTTCCAGCATCGACGGGTGCGTCGCCGTCGACGGAGTGAGCGGTGGACTGGGCACACCGGCAGACAAGTCGGTATTCGGGATCTTGCGCGAACTTTGTGACGTCGTCGTGGTCGGCGCAGGCACAGCGCGAGCCGAGAACTACGGGGGTGTGCAGGTCTCGGACGAAGCCCGGGCGCGTCGCACTGCCGACGGCCTCGCTCCGGTCCCACCGATCCTCGTCGTCTCGGCGCACGCGTCGATCGACCCCGAAAGCCGACTCCTTCGCGATACTGAAGTTCCACCGATCCTTGTTGTCGGTCGCGACGCGGACTCCGCGGCAATTTCGGCGCTGAGATCTGCCGGAGCGCAGGTGGAGGTGACGGACTCACCGAACGTCACCAGCGGCGACATCGACAGGGCCTTGTCGGCTCGCAAGCTCCGTCACGTGCTGTGCGAGGGCGGACCGTCACTTTTCGGGCAGTTGATCGAGGACAATGCCGTCGACGAACTCTGCATCACCACGTCACCTCAACTGGTGGGGAGCAAAGTCGGCCGAATCTCACTCTCCCCCAACGCAATGCCCACAGCCATGCGTCCCGCGCACATTCTCGGTGATACGGACGGCACGATCCTCACTCGATGGGTTCGTCAGCAGCCACGTCGGTGAACCTGGCACTCTGGTCGGCATGCGCAGAGTTGCTTTGATGGCCGTCGTCCTCGCGACGTGTTGTGCGTGCGGCGCCGGTCCGTCGCTTCGGCCCGCCGTCGCGGTCGAAGGCCGCACCGACGGCAGCCCTGCCCAGAGCGAGGGACCGTCGCCCGATGCGCCGCCGGTTGACCCTGGCGTCCCGACCGATGACATACCGTGGCGAGACTGCACCGGCACGTCACTCGCCGACCAGGCTCTCGCGGCGTCGAGCGCCGGCGTCATTCTCGAATGCGCGGAATTCAATGCCCCCATCGACGTGACCGGCGCCATCGACGGCAACTTCACTGCCGGCTTGACCCGCGCTCGGACCTCGTCGACGCCTGCCGACGCGTATCCGATCGTGTTCACATCGGGCACCGATCGTTCGTCGGGAAACTCTCTGGCCATGCTCGCCGCATCCGGCTTGAACACGGTTCTCACCGAACATCCCGTGGTTGCCCTCGATCGACGCGGAATCGACAGGTCCACCGCAATCGACTGCATGACGCCGGAAATTCGGCGTGGCCTTCACGATCTGGGCCAGTTCGACGCGGATTCCACCGGTGACGCCGCCGATGCGGTCGCGGCTCTCGGTCACGACGCCACCATTGCCTGCACGGACTACCTCGACCCTCAAGAACTGAAGTTCGGCGCCGACTCCGCAGCCGAGGACATCGACGCTCTACGTACACGGTGGGGCGTCGAGACCATCGCTCTGTGGTCTGCAGGGTCCGGCTCGGACATCGCGCTGAGCTATGCGGCAGCCCACCCGAACAACCTCGCGAGATTGATCCTCGATTCTCCCGCTCCGGTGGCCACCGACGCTGCGACCGAGGCCGAAAGCCGCGTGCAGGGCGAGGAAGCGGCATTGGCGGCATTCGCTCAGCGATGTGTGGCGCTGGGGTGCTCGCTCGGACCTGATCCGAAGAAATCGGTCACGGACTTGATGGAGCGCGCTCGCGCCGATGAATTCCAGCCGCTGTCCGCCGCTGCGGTGTCGAACGCGATTTCGGCCAGCCTGTGGACTGCCGGAACCAACCGTGAGCAGGAGACCCGCTCACTGTCCGACGCTCTGTCCGCGCTCGGTACCGGCAACGCTACGCCGATTCGAGAGCGCGCCGCCCGGGCGGAGAACGAGGTGGACGGCGACGGCCAGTTCATCGGACGGTGCACCGACGGCATGCAATGGCCGGGCATCGGGCGTGCGCGCGAGCTTGCGGACACCTGGGGCACCAACTATCCGGTGTTCGGGCGAGAAGCCGCGCTCGGGTTGCTGGCGTGCGCCAGCTGGCCGTCGACCGCCAACTCCCCCCTGCCGAATCAGTTGAAGCCCCCAGTCCTCGTGCTGAGCGGTCAGGGTGACCCGGCCGTCGGGAACTCCGGACTCTCGACCGTCACCGGCGTCGTGACCAATGCAGGATCGCGCTTCGCAACTCTGGACTGGCAAGGTGCGGGTCACCCCGCGGCACAATCCACCTGCGCTCAACAGGCGATGCGCCTCTACCTCAGCGACGCCTCCCTGCCCAGTAACGGAAGCGTGTGCCCGGCCTGACTCGGGCGCTCGTCCACCACGACCGAAAAGGGGTGCATCCCCCGATCACACCCTGCTCCGGTGTACCGTGCCGAAGTGTTCCTTCGACAGCTCGAGCCGCGTACCGGGCGGACAACCCAACAAGTCGTCAACTTCGTTTTGTGGCCGATCGCCGTGATGACAGTGCTCAATCGTGTCATCGTCACAGCAGTCAACGGCGCCATCACCGATGACTTCCGACCGGTCTACAACGCCGCGCTGGCGTTCTGGAACGGGCGCGACGTCTACACCGCAGATTTCAACTCCGTAGACCCCCATTACCTGTACCCACCATCGGGTTCCTTGTTGATGGCCCCCCTGGCGATCCTCGATCCCGAGCGCTCACGGTGGCTGTTCATCGGTGTCAATGCCGTCGCCATTCTCGTGGCTCTCTACCTGCTGTTGCGCTTGTTCGACCTGACGATCAGTTCCATCGCGGCGCCGATTCTGGTGCTCGGCGCGTTCATGTCGGAGACGGTCACCAACACGTTGGTGTTCACCAACATCAACGGCCTCGTCCTGCTCGGCGAAGTTGCCTTCCTCCTGTTGCTGATGCGCAAGAAGGACCTGTGGGCCGGCGCCGCGATCGGTCTCACCATCGCAGTGAAACCCACTCTCGCGCCGCTGCTCCTGCTGCCACTCGTTCGCGGTCAGTGGAAGGTGTTCGTCACCGCCCTGGGCATCCCGTTCATTCTCACGGTCGTGGCATGGCCGCTGGCGTCGGATCCGATGGACTTCGTCCGCCGCACCGTGCCGTACCTGCTCGAATCTCGTGACTACTTCAACAGTTCGATTGTCGGAAACGGCGCTTACTTCGGTCTGCCCGAATGGTTGATCCTGCTCTTGCGCGTCGTGTTGGCCGCCATGGTCGTCGTTTCTCTGTGGCTTCTGTACCGCTACTACCGCAACGACGAACTTTTCTTCCTCACCACCGCGACCGGTGTGATCATGACCGCGTCGTTCCTGCTGCCCTCGCTCGGCCAGATGTACTACTCGATGATGCTGCTCCCGCTCCTGATGTCCGTGGTGCTCAAGAACTCGGTCATGCGGAACTGGCCGGCCTGGCTCGCCGTCTACGGCTTCATGACGTTCGACAGCTGGTGGTCGAACCGCTGGCCGACCTTCGGCCGGGCGGCCGAATACACCAAGAGCACCCTCGGCTGGAGCCTTCTGCTGATCGTGATCTTCTGTGTCCTCGGATACCGGTATCTGGTCGCGCGTCGAGAGGGCCGCTTGGATCGGGGAATCGATCCCGCGTACCTCCTCGATCCCCCACTCGATACCGTCTCACCTGCCGACGAAGCCGAAACGGCGACAAAGCATTAGCGTGGAGGCATGAGTTCTTCACACGATGGCATCGACAGCACACCTGAGGTCACGTACACCGAGAGCGAGTGGCGCGAAAAACTGACGCCGGAGGAGTTCGCCGTCCTGCGCCAAGCCGGCACCGAACGCCCCTTCGTCGGCGAGTACACCGACACCACCACGGAAGGTGTCTACTCCTGCCGGGCGTGCGGAGCCGAGCTGTTCCGCAGCACCGAGAAGTTCGAATCGCACTGCGGGTGGCCGTCCTTCTTCGATCCGGCGGATTCGGATGCCGTGATCCTGAAGGAAGACAGCTCACTCGGAATGCGCCGGGTCGAGGTCATCTGCAAGAAGTGCCACAGCCACCTCGGTCACGTCTTCGAGGGTGAGGGGTACCCGACGCCGACCGATCAGCGGTACTGCATCAACTCGATCTCGCTGGTCCTCAAGCCCGCTCAGTAGCCAGGTCGTGGGCTACCCCGTGTCACTGGTAGCCCACGATTCGAGACTTTCAACTCAGAAGTCCCAGTTCAGCGCAGTCGGGCTCAGACCGGCCGCATTCAGGTCCTCGTTGCGAGCGACAAGTCCGTCTTTGACGGAACCGATCCCGCCACCGATCGCGCCGGAAGTGATGTCAGTCAACGAGGCGTCGCCGCCCGTGACTTCCTTCGTCACGATCGCAGCGGACGCTCCCGACACCGCGTCGTCGAAGGCGCCCCGCGCGATCTCCTGCACTCTCGAACCGGTCGGGAGCGGGTTCGGGTCAGGGCCGACACGATCCGGCGTCGTCTTCAACCCTCCGTTCGCAAGCCCCTTGATGAAACCGTCGCGCCCCTCGGTCACGACCTTGCCACCGTCGATCGACTGGCGATGATCCATCGTCATCTGCCCGAGTTGAATGGCGAGGCCGGAGAAGACGGCAGCGGCAGCTTCCACTGCCGCAGCCTCGATCACTCGTATCAACAATTGCTGCAACAACATTCGGACCGTGAGTGTTGTTGCGACCTCAGCCGCCACGACCCCGGCGGTACTGACACCCAGTGTCGGGACAGCAGCCGCCACCATGGCGGCAATCTCGAGCGCCAGTGCGCCCAGCGCCGCGAGGATCGACAGTTTGGTGTACTCGATGTCCGTGCCGGTATCGGTGCATGACTGACCCAGTTCGGCCGCGGCAGAGGACAACCGCTCGAAGACCTCCGCAACTCCCCCGGCCTCGGACCAATACCGCGACAACGAGTCGCCGGCTCGACCGTCGATCGATGCCAGTACTGCCTGCAATCCGTAACCACCGGCAGCGGCCGAAGCCTCGATCCGATCAGCCGCGCCTGACCAGGCATCACCCAACCTCCACAGTGCCGTTTCGTCTCCTTGCGGCCAGTCACTGCCCACCGCGACCGACGCAACCGCCTGTAACCAGCCTGGAATCTCGAGTCCCATCAGAGCCCACCCGCCATGTCGTCGGCAAGCGAGGTGTCGATCGATTCGAAACGATCGGTGATCTCGATCAGCGTGGCGGTCAATTCGCGCAGCGCGCCCGCGACCAGCGTCATCCCACCGACTGCTGACTCAGCACCGGGAACATATGCGCCTGAGAATGCGGATCCGAACTGGTCAGTGCCCCAGCAACCCTCTTCGGCGGCGACCACTGCGTCGAGAGCGCTCCGCGCCTCGTCGAGATCGGCAGCGACCACCGCGAAGGCTGGTGCAGCACTTTTCATCGCGGCCACATTCACGCCCAGCTCAGACATTGCCGGAGCTCCTCAGAACGGTGCGGTCCCAGTTCTCGTCGCAGGAAGCCGGTGTGGAGCTCGGACGAGGTTCGAGAATCTCGCGCAATCCGAGCACGCCCGGAACCAGGTCCGGCAAATCGATTCCGGCCGCCTCCGTGAGCGGCTTCGTCATCTCGGAAACCTGTCGGCGCATGTCTTCTGCCGCAGAGGTGGCCGTATCCAGAATCAGATTCCCCAACGCTGCCGGCGAATGCTTGGCGTAAGAACTCCCCGAGAGATCGACTCCCACCACCGCCCCCGAGGCGTCGACGACGATTTCCACGCTGCCGTCACTCGAACGCGCGCTCGCCGTCGCTCGAGCGATCCTCTCCTGCAAGTCCGCCAGCGATCGAGTCCGCTCCAACAGAACGTGCTGCATCGAATCGATCTGAGCCCGAAGTACTTCGACTTGCCCCCGCATCGAACCAACATCCGCTGCACTCACGATGGCCCCCACCTTCGATAGATCGTGACACCTGATTCAGGCGCTCACGAGGTTCGACGCGAGAGGTGGCCGATCGGTTCCGTCAGCGTGAACGAAGCACGGGCGGATCGAACGCCTTGACCGGCGGCAGGGCCCCGTCGAATTTCTCGATCTGCACCAGAACGTGCTGGCCGGTGCACCCGTGCGAGAGTGACGACGTACCGATGTCCGGTGTCAGAACGTTGGGATTGCCGTGCACGCACAGAGAGTCGGGATCGGCAGGATCGAGCGGGTCGTACCAGGCACCGGTGGAAAGTTGGACGACGTCGCTCCGCAAGTCCGAGTCGACGATCACACCAGCAAGGCACGCTCCGCGATCGTTGAACACCCGCACCACGTCTCCTGCCGAGACGCCGCGCGCGGCCGCTGCATCGGGGTGCATACGAATCGGCTCGCGTCCCTGAATCTTCGACGCCTGGCTCGCAGCGCCGTGATCGAGTTGGCTGTGCAGACGCGTCTTGGGCTGATTGGCGATCAAGTGAAGCGGGAATTGCGAGGCTCGCGGTCCACCCAGCCACTCGTCGGGCTCGTACCAGCGCGGATGGCCGGCGCAGTCGTCGTAGCCGAAGGACTCGATGGTCTCGGAGAAGATCTCGATCTTCCCACTCGGAGTCGAGAGCGGATATTTCTCGGGATTCTCACGGAAGTCACCGAAGAGCACGAGGTTGTCTTCGGTTCGCATCCGGTAGTGCCCTTCTGCCCAGAAGTCCTCGAACGTCGGTGTGTTGCCGCCGTCTGCATCGACGAACGGCCGCCATTGACCGTAGAGATGCTCGATCCACTCCTGTGAGGATCGCCCTTCGGTGAACTGTTCCCCGAATCCGAGCGCAGACGCCAGAGCGGCAAACGTGTCGTAGTCGTCACGCGAGTTCTCGAAAGGTGGAACGACCTGCTGCATCGCGACCAGAAGCGGGTCGTTTCGAGTGCAGCTCAGGTCATTTCGTTCGAGCGAGGTGGTCGACGGGACAACGATGTCGGCGTTGCGGGCCATCGGCGTCCAGTACGGATCGTGAACGACGATCGTGTCCGGACGCGAAAATGCCCGTCGCAGCCTCGGGAGATCCTGATGGTGGTGAAACGGATTGCCACCGGCCCAATAGACCAACCGGATGTCGGGATAGGTCAGGCGTCGGCCGTCGTAGTCGAACTCCTCCCCGGGCGAAAGCAGCAGGTCGGAAATCGCGGCTACCGGAATGAAATCCGACACCGGATTCACACCTTGCGAGAAGGTCGGCAAGGGATACGGCACCGGAGCCAGACCCGGCTCGTTCATCGAACCGTAGCCGTGCCCGAAACCTCCACCCGGAAGCCCGAATTGGCCGAGCATCGCTGCGAGTGTCACGCCCATCCACGGTGCCTGTTCACCGTGTTTGATGCGTTGCAACGACCACGTGACGGTCACCAGCGTCCGGCCAGACGCCATTCTCCGAGCCAGGTCGGTGATGAACTCCGCCGACACACCGGAGATCTTCTGCGCCCAGCGCGGATCCTTCGGTACACCGTCGGAACGTCCGAGCAGGTAATCCTCGAAGCGTTCGTAACCGACGCAGAAACGGCCCAGGAAATCGCGATCGTGCAGGTCCTCCGACGCCAGGACAAACGCCAGGGCAAGCATGATTGCAACGTCGGTTCCCGGAACGGGTGCGATCCACTCGCAGTCACCCTCGACGTCGTCACGCAACGGACTGAAGGAGACGATCTTCCCGCCGCGGGCACGAAACGCGTCGAGCGCCCCGCGCGTCGGATGATCGCTCGTACCACCGGCATTGACTCCGGTGTTCTTGATCGGCACTCCCCCGAACGAGACGAGGAGATCGGAGTGCTTCGCGATGACATCCCACGACGTGGAGCGCGCGAACAACTTCCAGTGCGTTCCGACCACACGCGGCATGATGACACCGGTGGCACCGAGCGAGTAGCTGTGAACTGACTTGGTGTATCCACCCAGCTGATTCAGAAATCGGTGAACTTGGCTCTGCGCGTGATGGAATCGGCCAGCGCTGGCCCAGCCGTACGAGCCGCCGAAGATCGCGTTGTTTCCGTGCGCGTCGACCACGCGACGCAGTTCACGCGAGAGGAGTTCGGTCAGTTCGTCCCAGGAGACCGAGACGAATTCGTCGGCTCCACGTCGGTCGCTGGGACCCGGCCCGTTCTCGAGCCAACCACGACGCACCGCCGGGCCCGAAACACGAGCCCGACTGCGCACCGAACCGGCGAGGTTCCCGAGCATCGGCGAAGGATTCGCATCACCCTCGTACGGATGCACGGCGGTCACCTCGCCGGCGACCGATTCGGCGGTGAACATTCCCCAATGGGACATGTGTTGACGACGCCGGTTCGGTGCAGTTGTCACAGGAACTACTTTCGAAGCAGATCAGGGAAGGGAAAGGACCAGCTTCTCGATGTCCACGCGCGGGCCGGTGAAGAACGGCACCTCTTCGCGAACGTGCAAGCGAGCTTCGGTGGCACGTAGATCGCGCATCAGATCGACGATACGAATGAGCTCGGGTGCTTCGAACGCGAGAATCCACTCGTAGTCCCCCAGGGCGAAGGCCGGGACCGTGTTGGCGCGAACGTCCTTGTACGAACGAGCAGCCATACCGTGATCGGCGAGCATCTTGCGACGCTCCTCGTCGGGGAGCAGGTACCACTCGTACGAGCGGACGAACGGGTAGACGCAGATGTAGTCGCCCGGATCCTCACCCGCGATGAACGAGGGCACGTGGCTCTTGTTGAACTCCGCGGGGCGGTGCACCGCCGAGTTGCTCCAGATGGGAGCACTGGCCTGTCCGAGGACGGTGGTGCGACGGAAATCCGCGTACGCGGCCTGCAGTTCCTCGATGGTGGCCGCGTGGGTCCAGATCATGAAGTCCGCGTCGGCGCGCAGGCCGGCGACGTCGTAGATCCCGCGAACCACGACGCCCTTGTCTTCGAGACCCTCGAAGAACAAGCGGGCGTCCTTGACCGCAGCTTCCCGATCATCGCCCAGCACACCGGGTTCCACCTGGAACACGGAGAACATGAGGTAACGGATTTCAGAGTTCAGTTTGTCGAAATCAAGGCGTGCCATGGGTCTATCGTGCCACTCGCTCGAATATCCGTGTAGCCGCCGTCGTGCCGACTGCGACACACGCCGGAACCCCGACGCCGTGCAGCCACGACCCGGCCAGGGCGAGGCCGTCGAACTGCGTCATCCCGGACTCGATTTCAGCCACGATTTCCGTGTGACCTGGGGCGTATTGGGGAAGACCTCCGTGCCACCGCTGTACGAAGGTCGCGCCTGGCTCCTCGGTGATTCCGGTCACGGTCTCGAGATCGGCGCGCGCGAAGTCGATCAACTCACCATCCGGCCGGTCGACGATCTCCGATGCACCGAATCGACCGAACGACACCCGAACGAGGTGCTCACCGCGATCAGCGAGGTGTGTCCACTTTCGGCTCGACAGCGTGAACGCCTTGGCGGTCAGGTCGGCGTCGGTGGCTACCAGGATCCCTGAATTCTGCGGAAGTTCGACCTGCCCGGACAACCGGAGCGCCACCACCGCGGACGACGCCAGTTCGATCCGAGCGACGGTACTCGCAACATCCGCATCGACTCCGGCCAACAGCGCCGCCGCGCGCGGCGCCGGGACGGCCAGAATCACCGCGTCGACGCTTCCGAGCGGATCGACGTTCCAACCAGCCCCGTCGCTACACAACCCAGAAGCCTCGCCACGGACGAAGGTCGCGTCGGCGGCCTGCTGCAGCGCATCGAGCAGGATGCCGTACCCGTCTCTGAGCGCTCCGAACACCGGCCCCGGTGCAGGCGTCGGCAATGCGGCTGCGACTGCATCCGTGAGGCTCCGAGAGCCCGCATCGAGGGCCGCAGCGAGTGTCGGCAAAGCTGCACGCACGCCGATGGTCTCCGCCAGCCCCGAGTACACCCCACCGAGAAGCGGATCCACCGATCGGCTGACCACCTGATCACCGAATCGCTGCGAAACCAGTTCGGCAACACTGCAATCGGAACCGCGGGTCCACTCCAGCGGGACGCCGGCCTCGGCCGCTATGCGCGCCAGGGTCTGCTCGTCGACAAGATCTCGAACCGACTCCGCCGAAGCCGGGATTCCCATCAGGGTTCCGGTCGGCAACCGATTCAGTGAGCCCTGAGACCAGATCAACGGACTCAGGCCCGCGGGATAGACGATCTGATCGGTCAGTCCCAGCTCGGCGAGAAGCGCAGGAACTTCCGGCCGACGGGCGATGAAAGCCTCGGCACCGATGTCGATCGGGCCACCGCCCAGATCAATCGTTCGCAGCTTCCCGCCCAGCCGCGGTGAGTCGTCGACGATCGTGATGTCCGCTTCGGAGCCCAGACTGCGCCGAAGCCGATACGCGGCAACCAGACCGGAGATTCCGCCTCCGATCACCGCGACCGACGGCCGAGTCGTTGTCACAGCGAGTGCACCAGCTCCACCGCCGAGGTGATCGCCGTGGGATCGGTGTCGGGAAGAACTCCGTGGCCGAGGTTGAAGATGTGGCCGATGGCACCGGCCTCGATCGCGCGGTCCCCTTCGGCGGCGATCCGGCGCACCTCACGATCGATCACCTCGGGGCCCGCGAACAGTACGGCGGGATCGAGATTGCCCTGCAGCGCCTTACCCGGACCGACACGACCAGCCGCGACGTCGAGCGGAATCCGCCAGTCGACACCCACGACGTCGGCGCCTGCCTCCCCCATCGCGCCGAGAAGTTCACCGGTGCCGACACCGAAGTGGATACGCGGGACGCCGGCAGCGGCAACCTCGGCGAACACTCGCTCGGAATGCGGGAGAACAAATTCCCGGTAATCGGCCAGCGAGAGCGCGCCGGCCCACGAGTCGAACAGCTGGACCGCGTCGACGCCCGCCTTGAGCTGCGCCTGCAGGAAGCAGATCGTGGTGTCGGCCAAACTTCCGAGCAACGCGTGCCAGGTCTTCGGATCGGAGTGCATGAGCGCTTTGGTCTTCTCGTGGTTCCGGCTCGGACCACCCTCGACCAGATACGACGCCAGAGTGAACGGCGCTCCGGCAAAGCCGATCAGCGGCGTGGAGCCCAACTCGGTAGTGAGAAGCCGAACGGCCTGCGCGATTGCGCCTACCTCTTCGGGGACCAGTCGCGGAAGTGCTGCAACGTCGGCGATGGAGCGAATCGGATTGGCGACCACCGGTCCGACGCCGGCAACGATGTCGAGATCGATTCCTGCGGCTTTGAGTGGAACGACGATGTCCGAGAACAGGATTGCCGCGTCCACGTCGTGACGGCGCACCGGTTGCATCGTGATCTCACAGACCAGCGCCGGATCGAAACAAGATTCCAACATGCCGATCCCGGCGCGGATCTCGCGGTACTCCGGCAACGAACGCCCGGCCTGACGCATGAACCACACCGGCCGTCGACTCGGAGTGCGTCCGGTCGCCGCGGCAAGCAACGGTGCGTCGGGCAAGACTCGCCGAGCGCTGTATTCCGCCGACCCGGTAATGCCTGAATTCATGTTGTCCAACCCGCTCATCAGTCCTCGCGCTCTCCGCCAACGTGTGTCTTCGATCGACTCAATGCTGCCACGTCCCACACTCGGGATCGGACACCCGAGCGGTTCGTGAGCGGCCACACACCCGAGCCACACTCGGTCGGCGCGCCTCCACCTCCCCGCCCGCATCCCCGACTAACGTCCTGACCTGTGACGACATCCGGATCGACAGCCGACCCGGCCGAGTTCCGTGCCGCCGTGGAGGCGATGACCGCTGCGCGGGTTCGGCCCGAGATAGAGGTCGGTCCCATCCGCCCGCCGCAGCGTCTCGCTCCTTACAGCCACGCGGTGGGGGCCGAGGTTCTCCACCCGGACTCCGACGTAGTGGCCGAGCAGTCCGAAGGTGACGCTTTCGGCCGCCTGATCCTGTTGTTCGATCCGGACGGCGACGAGGCGTGGAACGGCACCATGCGGTTGGTGGCGTATATCCAGGCCGATCTCGACGAAGCCGTCGCCGCGGATCCACTACTTCCCGAAGTAGCCTGGAGTTGGCTGGTGGACGCTTTGGAGGCCGGACCGGAACCTTTTGTGGCCCTGGGCGGTACGGTCACAGCCACAACTTCCGTGCGGTACGGCGACATCGCCGGGCCTCCGCGAGCCCATCAACTGGAGTTGCGAGCGTCCTGGACTGCAACTTCGTCCGAATTGGCTCACCACGTCGAGGCTTTCTGCGAGGTTCTCGCGTACGCGGCGGGGCTTCCGCCTGCCGGGATAACCACGCTGTCGCGGCAGAACGACTGACTCTGCTATTCGTTTGAGCATTCCTCCGGAAAAATACTAGAACCTGTTCTAGAATGAGTCATGCAACGTCTCAGCGGACTCGACGCGACCTTCCTCTACTTGGAAACACCGACCCAGCTATTGCACGTTTGTGGACTTGTCCTGCTCGACCCCACGACCATCCCGGGCGGCTACGACTACCGGAAGCTGCTTCGCGAGTTGGACTCGCGGATGGCCACCATGCCGACCTTCCGGCGCAAACTCAAAGATTCCCGTCTCAATCTCGACTACCCCGTGTGGGTCGACGATCACGATTTCGACATCGAGCGGCACTGCCACCGGACCGCGGTACCTGCTCCCGGCACACACGCGGAACTGGCAGAGCTCGCCGGACACATCGCGAGCCAACCGCTGGATCGTTCCCGACCGCTGTGGGAGATGTGGGTGATCGAGGGACTTGCCGACGGACAGATCGCCGTCATGTCGAAGATCCATCACAGCGCTGCCGACGGTGTCACCGGCGCGAACATCCTGGCTCAGCTGTGCAGTCTCGAACCGGATTCACCGGCGCTCGTGGATCCCACCGCACAGGGTGCGGGCGACGCGGGAACGCTGGACATCGCCATCGGCGGACTCATGGCCGTCATCGCCCGACCCGCAAGAATTGCCCGTCTGGTCCCCGGCGGAATCGCCATGCTCCCGAAGTGGGTGACGCGTGCGCGAAAGGGTGAGGCGATGCCTGCTCCGTTCACCGCGCCGCGGACCTCGTTCAACGGCGCGATCACCGGTCACCGCAACGTCGCGTTCAGCCAACTCGATCTCGCGAAGGTCAAAGCCGTCAAGGACCGTCACGGCGTCAAGGTCAACGACGTGGTTCTCGCGCTCTGCGCCGGGGCACTGCGTAAGTATCTGGAGGACCGGGACGAACTGCCGGAGGACTCCCTCGTCGCCATGGTGCCGGTGTCGGTCCACGGCAAATCCGATCGTCCGGGCACGAACCAGATCTCGGGCATGTTCACGCAACTCGGCACCCAGATCGCCGATCCGGTCGAACGCCTGCACGCGATCAGCGATTACAACGCCACCTCGAAGAACCACAACGAGGCTCTGGGCGCGAACATGCTCCAGGACTGGTCGCAGTTCGCTTCGCCGGCGGTGTTCGGCGCCGCCATGCGCGTGTACTCGTCGCTCAAACTCGCCGAGCGTCACCCCGTCGTGTCCAACCTGGTCGTGTCGAATGTGCCTGGACCACCGGTCCCGCTCTACTTCCTCGGTGCCCAGATCAAGGGAATGTTCCCGCTCGGCCCGATCTTTCACGGAGCAGGTCTCAACGTGACGGTGATGTCTCTCGACGGAAAACTCGACGTCGGCATCGTCAGTTGCTCCGATCTGGCACCCGAATTGGACCAGCTCGCGCAAGGTTTCGGAGCCGCACTCGACGAACTGTTCGACGCTGAGGTGACAACCCCGGCCCCGACTGCGACGTAGAGTCAGTGACCATGTCCGAAGTCACCGATGATGCAACCGAGCCCACCTCCGACGTAGTTCCGCTGCTCGTTCCGCGTGACGGAGTTCCGGACGTCATCACCACTGCCGCCGGTGTCGCCGACGCCGCGGCCGCGCTGGCCTCCGGCCACGGCCCGCTCGCCGTGGACGCCGAGCGCGCATCCGGATTCCGCTATTCGGCACGGGCGTACCTGATCCAGCTTCGACGCGAAGGAGCAGGATCGTTCCTTCTCGACCCGATTCCGACAGCGCAAGACCTGCAGCCGTTGGCCGAGGTGATCAACCCGTTGCAATGGGTGCTGCACTCTGCCGATCAGGATCTCCCCGGCCTCGCCGAACTGGGCCTGACGCCGGCCGAACTGTTCGACACCGAACTGGCCGGACGACTGGCCGGGTTCGAGCGAGTCGGACTCGCCGCGATCGTGGAACGAACCCTGCGAGTGGAACTTCGCAAGGGTCACGGGGCTGCGGACTGGTCGACACGTCCGCTGCCGGACGCCTGGTTGAACTACGCCGCCCTCGACGTCGAAGTGCTTCTCGAACTGCGCGACGCAATGGAAGCCGAACTCGAATCCCAAGGCAAGCTCGAGTGGGCGAAGGAAGAGTTCGAGTACATCCGTCTGGCCGGCCCGCCCAAGCCCAAACCGGACCGCTGGCGTCGTACGTCGCACATCACCTCACTCAAGACCACCCGTCAGTTGGCGGCAGTACGGGCGCTGTGGCAGGCGCGCGAGGATCTCGCACGCAAGCGCGACGTGTCTCCGAGTCGGGTTCTTCCTGACTCCGCGATCATCGATGCCGCTCTCAAAGATCCTCGGTCGCTGGACGCGCTCCGCTCGCTTCCCGTCTTCGGCGGACCACGTCAACGCCGTTATTCGCGTATCTGGATGGACGCACTGGAAGCCGCGCGGAAGCTCCCCGACAGCGAGCTTCCGCCGAAAACCCCGCCCATCGTCGGGCCGCCCGCTGCCGGCCGCTGGGCCCGCCAGGATCCAGCGGCGGCTGATCGGTTGACCGCGGCGCGCGCAGCACTGTCGGACCTGAGCAAAGAGGTTTCGGTGCCCGTGGAGAATCTGCTCCAACCCGACCTGGTCAGGCGCCTGTGCTGGGACTGGAAACTGGAACCCGACTCGGACATCGCCGAAGTCGAGAGTGCGATCGAGACCAAGCTCACTTCCGGTGGCGCACGTGGCTGGCAACGCACTTTGACCGTTCCCGTCCTCGCCGAGGCACTGAACTCCGTGGTCCCGGCCGAGCCCGAAGTGGAAGAGCCGGAATCCTGACCTGACCCCGGTGTGAGGTTGGAGCAATTCGGCACGTTAAGTTACCGGTCAGTAATGGGCAGTAGTACGCTCGATACGAGGCCGGACGCCTGGCCGTGATCGCCGAACCAACGTCTCACCGCCCTTCGGTGCGGTGGGCAGCTCCATCAGGAGGAATTCGCGTGGCTCCATCCACAAACAACCAACGCAACGTCGTCTTCGTCGACGGCATTCGCACCCCGTTCGGCAAGGCCGGCCCGAAAGGCATGTACGCCGACACGCGCGCAGACGATCTCGTCGTCAAGGCGATTCGTGAGCTGCTTCGCCGCAACCCGCAGCTCGATCCCGCACGGATCGACGAAGTTGCCGTTGCAGCCACCACGCAGACCGGCGACCAGGGCCTGACCATCGGCCGCACCGCTGCGATCCTCGCCGGTCTCCCCGAAACCGTTCCAGGATTCGCCATCGACCGCATGTGTGCCGGCGCGATGACCGCCGTCACCACGACCGCGTCGGGCATCGGCTTCGGCCAGTACGACGTCGTGATCGCCGGTGGCGTCGAGCACATGGGTCACCACCCGATGGGTGAGGGCGCAGACCCCAACCCGCGTTTCCTCGCCGACCGCCTGGTCGACCCGAGCGCCCTCGTGATGGGTAACACCGCCGAGAACCTGCACGACCGGTTCCCGACCATCACCAAGGACCGCACGGACGCCTACGCCGTCAACAGCCAGAACAAGTACGACGCTGCCAAGAAGGCCGGCTTCATCGCCGACACCCTGGTCCCCGTCGCCACCCGCAGTTCCGCGGGCTGGGGTCTGGCCACCGAAGACGAGCCGCCGCGCCCCGGAACCACCGTCGAAGATCTCGCGAAGCTCAAGACGCCGTTCCGCCCGGCCGGACGCATCACCGCCGGTAACGCAGCCGGACTCAACGACGGTGCCACCGCAGCACTGCTCGCCGGTGAGGACACCGCAGCCGAGCTCGGCCTGCCGGTCGGCATGCGCATGGTGGGCTTCGCCTACCAGGGCGTCGACCCCGCCGTCATGGGCATCGGCCCGGTTCCCGCCACCGAGAAGCTGCTGGCACGCACCGGCCTCAAGATCGAGGACATCGGACTCTTCGAGATCAACGAAGCGTTCGCCGTTCAGGTCCTCGCGTTCCTCGAGCACTACGGAATCGCCGACGACGACCCGCGCGTCAACCAGTGGGGCGGCGCCATCGCGTGTGGCCACCCTCTCGCTTCCTCGGGCGTTCGCCTGATGACGCAGCTCTCCCGCCAGTTCGCGACGCGTCCCGACGTGCGCTACGGCTTGACCACCATGTGCATCGGCCTCGGCATGGGCGGCACCGTCATCTGGGAGAACCCGAACCACGCTGACTACCAGGCAGGAGTTAACTAAATGTCTGATATTGCAACAGCATTCGCCGACGAGGTCGTGACGAACGCCTACACGAAGATCATCTCGGTCCCCGGCATCGAGGGCCCGTTTGCACTGATCACCCTCGACAACGGCTTCGACCACACCAAGCCGTCGTCCTTCGGTCCCGGCGGACTCGCAGCATTCGACGCCGCCCTCGACGAAGCCTTTGCCGCCAACCCGGTTGCCATCGCCGTCACCGGCAAGCCCTTCATCTTCGCCGCCGGCGCGGATCTCAAGGGTGTTCCCGCGATCACCTCTCGTGAGCAGGGACTCGAGCTGGGCCGCTTGGGTCACAAGGTGTTCCGACGCCTGCGTGAGTCGTCCGTTCCCACGTTCGCCTTCATCAACGGTGTCGCTCTGGGCGGCGGCCTCGAGGTCGGACTGCACAGCCACTACCGCACGGTTGCCGCCAATGCGGGCGCACTGGGTCTTCCGGAAGCATTCCTCGGTCTGGTCCCCGGTTGGGGCGGAACGCAGTTGCTCCCCAACCTCGTCGGCCCGTCGAACGCCGTCACCGTGGTTATCGAGAACTCGCTGAACCAGAACAAGGTGCTCTCCCCCAAGAAGGCACTCGAACTCGGCGTCGTCGACGTCGTTCTCGACTCTGCCGACTTCATCGAGCAGTCCCTCGCCTGGGCGTCGCAGGTCCTCGCCGGCACAGTGACCCCCGCTCGCCCCGAGATCGATCGTGGCCAGGGCTGGGACGACGCGATTGCTCGTGCGAAGGCGATCGTCGACGGCAAGACCAAGGGCAACGCTCCCGGCGCCGTCAAGGCCGTCGAGTTGCTCGAACTGGCTCGCAGCACCGACATCACCGATGCCGCCTCGCTCGACAAGGGCTTCGCGGCCGAGGACGAGGCTCTTGCCGATCTTCTGCTGACGGACGAGCTCCGGGCTGGTCTGTACGCCTTCGATCTGGTGAACAAGCGCGCCAAGCGTCCCGCCGGAGCACCCGACCGCTCGCTCGCTCGTAAGGTCAGCGGCGTCGGCATCGTCGGCGCCGGCCTCATGGCCAGCCAGCTCGCGCTGCTCTTCGTCCGCCAGCTCAAGGTGCCGGTCATCCTGACCGACATCGACCAGGAACGCATCGACAAGGGTGTCGGCTACGTCCACACCGAGATCGAGAAGCTCCAGGGCAAGGGACGCCTGTCCCCCGACGCTGCGAACCGCCTCAAGGCGCTCGTCTCCGGCTCCCTCGACAAGGCCGCGTTCGCCAAGACCGACTTCGTCATCGAAGCCGTCTTCGAGAACATGGACGTCAAGAAGAAGGTCTTCGCGGAACTCGAGCAGTTCATCGCTCCCGAAACCATCCTCGCCACCAACACGTCTTCGCTCTCCATCACGGAGATGGCGTCCGGCCTCGAACATCCCGAGCGTGTGGTCGGCTTCCACTTCTTCAACCCGGTGGCCGTTCTTCCCCTCCTCGAGATCATCAAGGGCAGCAAGACCGATGATGCCACTCTGGCAACGGCTTTCGCCACCGCGAAGTCGCTGAAGAAGTCCGCCGTCCTCTGCGGCGACAAGGCCGGCTTCGTCTTCAACCGCCTCGTCACCCGCACCTTGGGTGAGGTCATGTCCGCCGTCGACGAAGGCACCCCCTTCGACGTCGCAGACAATGCCATCGCCGAACTCGGCATGCCCATGTCGCCGTTCACCTTGCTGGCCCTCGTCGGACCCGCAGTGGCACTGCACACCGGTGAGACCCTGCAGGAGTCGTACCCGGACCGGTTCAAGAGCTCACCCGGACTCGAAGCACTCGTCGAGGCCCGCAAGCCCGGCGTGTGGACCTGGGGCGAGAACGGTCAGGCCGTCGACCCCGAGGTCGCCGCACTGTGGCCGCAGGGTGACAAGGTGTCCACCTCGGAAGAGGTCCTCGAGCGCACACGTCGTGCATTTGCCGAGGAAATTCAGATCATGCTCGACGAGGGCGTCGTCGCGGCAGCCGAGGACATCGACCTCTGCCTGCTGCTCGGCGGCGGATTCGGATTCTGGAACGGCGGCATCACGCCGTACCTGGACCGGACCGGTACCTCCGAGGCCGTCAACGGCAAGCGCTTCCTCGCGCCCGGTGTTGCCAGCGTCTGAGTCAGTCGATCGACCCGTCACGGACGGCGTGCCCTCGGGTACGCCGTCCGTGACGTTCTGCAGGCTCAGAAGAGTGTTCCCACATCGTCTTTCACGATGTTCTCGAGCGCGCGCTCCGCCACTGCGGCGATAGTCATCGACGGATTGCACGCAGCGGAGTTTCCCGGCAGCAAAGCGCCGTCGAGCACGTACAACCCCCGCTGGCCCAGAACCCGCCCATCAAGATCGCACACCGAGTTCATGCAGGCACCGCCTAGGGGATGCCAGGTGGACGGCAGTAACGCGTTGGTGTCGGTGAGCAGTCCTCCTGCCGCGATCTGCTGGGCCGCAGGTCCGATGTGGCCTTGCTGGATCGCCGAATCCCCGTCCTTCGGCCAACGGAGCACCGCCTCACCCCGCGCCGAGTCGTACACGAACCGACCTCGGTCGCGGCTCACACCGAATCCGACCATCACCGTGCTGTGAGCGTCGAACGCAACGGGCGGGAACGACGCCTGAATGACGGTGAACGCGTTATGCGGGTCGTCCCAGTTCCGGCTGCCGTAGACGACCGGCCCGCCCTGCGTCGCACCGAAGTTCTCGGCGAGATCCGACCAGATGTAGATCCGATCGGCATTGGTCCCCCACCCTGCGCCGAGCTCGTCCGGCAGATCCGTGATCCGCCCCGTCGCCGCGGCGCGGACAAGGAGTTTGGTGGTGTTCATGCTGCCTGCAGCCATCACGAGCGCATCCGTCGTCAAGATCTTGTTCTCGAGAATCTTGCCGGAAATGTCGGTCCGGTCCACGTACACGCGCCACCGTCCGTCGGCAGCCCGCTCGACATCGGTGACCTGGTGCAGAGTCTCCACATTCACCAATCCGGTCGCTTCCGCAGCCGCAATGTAGGTGACATCCACCGAATGCTTGCCACCGTTGTTGACACCGAGCGCGCCGTCACCGTTGGTGTAAGACGGCTTCATCTCACCCCTCAGTTCGGCCAACGCGAAGTTCCAGTCGATCGGCATCGGAATCTTCGACACGGGTAGACCGGAACGCGTTGCGTTACGCGCGAATACACGTGCCGCCTCGTAGTTCGGGCTGGAAATCAGTTCGTCTGGTGCAGTTTCCACTTGCAGCATCCGCGCCACCCGCGGGTAATGGACGCGGTCCATTCGTGCGTAATCGAGCTCCTCCGGAAAGTGCGTGTTGAAGACCGCTTCTTCCGGTTGCAGCGTCATCCCTTGGTACACAAGCGATCCGCCGCCCACACCGGCTGCGCAGATCGCGGTCATGTTCTCACCGGTCACCGTCTCCAACAAACCCGCGTATGGCTCGAAGATCGCCGGCCTGCCGAACAGAGTCGGGTTTGACTGATGCCAGAGGATGCGCTTGTCCGGACTGGCTGGGTGCGGAAAAGTTTCGGCATTCGGCCCGGTCTGCCACCGAATCCCTCTCTCCAGCAAAGTGACCGGAACCCCCGCCTCGGCCAGGCGAAGTGCCGTCACCCCGCCGCCGAACCCCGATCCGATAACCACGACACGGTGCACTTCACGTGTCAGCGGAATCCCTGTTGCAGCCCTGGCAGTGCGTGGCGCCATCATCGCGACTCCCACGGCGGCCGTACCGGCCAAGAACGATCTACGTTTCACTCCGGACATGACTGGTGCTCCCTCGAAGAATGTCGCCAGAGAATTCCGGGCACGCCAAAACTAGACACTCTGACGCTCGAGTGTCAAGGTTTTGGCGGAGCAGGCAAGGAACTACGAGGTCGACCGGATTGCGGGCCCGAGCCACCTCAAGAGAAAGGCCCGCAAGGAGTCGTCGGAATGTACGAGGTCACTGTCGAATGCAACAACCGAAAGCCCCAGTCGCACGGCAATTTCCACTATCTCATCCAACTCCGCCTCGGTGGCGAGGCCACGTTCGACCATAGGGGTGAGCATCTGACCAGCGAAAGGTATTGCTCGACTCATCATTTCGAGATCGAAGACAGGGTTTCCCCGCTCGGCGAGGAGCAGAGTCGCGAGCACCGGGTGAGCACGCACGGCAGTTCGCGCGGCAACGATGAATTCGACGACGTATTCACACGCCGTGTCGACCGACTCCACCTGTGCCGTGATCTCCCCGAGAACCTCGACAGCGAGACCGCCCATCGCCTGGGAGACGACCTCTTCACGTGTGCCGAAAATCGAGTACACCGTCTGGCGCGAGACACCGGCCGCGGTGGCAACTGCGGCAATGTTCACAGCCTCGAATCCGCCACCTTCGATCAGTCCGAGGGCGGCACCGAGAATCTTCTGCTGTGATCGCACGAGGAAAGTATTGCCCACCGAAACGGTGCACTGAGAAACGCGGTCCAGATCCGACTCCCCACCTGCATAAACGGCACAATCGGTTTCGTTTGGCTGCCGAAATTCAGTAGGTTAGGCTGCCCTTCATGAAAACTTCTATTCGGGGCTTCACTGCCCTCGGTGCGGCTGCAATCGCGGTCACCGCGCTTGTCTCGTGCTCCTCGGATTCAGGCACATCCACGCCATCCCAAGGTACGGGCGGATTCCCCGTCAGCATCGAGAACACCTTCGGCACCACGACCATCGACTCGAAGCCCGAGCGCCTCGTCACCCTCGGATGGAACGCGCAGGACATCCTGTACGCACTCGATCTGACTCCGGTCGGACAGCCCAAGTACACCTACGGCGCGGACGACAACGGCGTCATGCCGTGGGCGCAGGACTACTTCGACGCGGACAAGACAACGCTCTTCGACATGCCGGCCAGCGGAGAACCGCCGATCGAGTCCATCGCGTCGTTGACCCCCGACGTCATCCTCGCGCCGTACGAGGGCTTCGAGGAATCCGTCTACAACCAACTGAGCAAGATCGCACCGACGGCCGCCTACCCCGGCGCGGCCTGGCAGACATCCTGGCAGGACCAGACCCGCATCGTCGGCAAGGCAGTCGGCAAGAGCGAAGAGGCCGACAAGCTCGTCGACGGCCTCGACGCGACTCTCGCCGATACCGCCACAGCCCACCCGGAGTTCGCCGGAAAGACATTGGCAGTGGTCAACTTCGACACCGATTCGAGCAACATCAACGTCTATCTGCCCACTGATCCGCGGGTCCAGGTGCTGACCGAACTCGGGTTCGTCAACGCACCGGGCGTCGAGAAGCTAGCCGCGGAAAATGCAGGTGGATCGTTCTTCAAGACGATCTCCTACGAGAACATCGCCGACATCGACGCCGATGTGATCGTCGGCTTCACCGACGGCTCCGGTGATCCGTCCGGCATACCCGCAGTCGGTGGACTCGGCGCGGTCAAGCGTGGATCCACCGCCTTCCTCAGCGACACCCGGGTCATCGGCGGACTGAGCAACGTCAACGTCCTGAGCACGCCGTGGGTCCTCGGCCAGATCACACCGACGTTGAGCGAAGCCGCAAAGCGCGCCTCGGCCTAGAAACGAGATTTTCCCGACAACCCTCTCCGGCGTGATCCGTATCGAACGGCTCGCCGGAGAGGCGGGTGACCCGGAAATTCATGGCGAAGGATCTCGAAGACATCGCAGCAAAAGCCGAGCGTCTCTCGGGCGAGTAAAGCGCCCTCACCTGCACTTACCATATTGTTTGCATACTAACTGCAATCAATACGACATTACTGTGTCAAGCTGATTCTCTGCGGGAATGGACTCAGCTGGGTAACGGCGCGTGAGTCCCCGCCAAATCTGTCCCGGTGGGCGTAGCGTGCAGAGTGCTCGCGGATGGATCGGCGCATCGGGGTGTCGACCGTAGGGCCTTTGAGGGGGCAGGAATGGCATTCAGCGGAACCGCCTCCGGCGGAGGATCAGGCGCTACTCGCGCCGACGTCGGACATGCAGTGCTCTTCGCCGGCGCCGCCGCGCTCGGCGGTTTTCTGTTCGGATACGACACCGCCGTCATCAACGGGGCGGTCGGTGCGATCCGAGACAAGTACGACATCGGCGCCTCGGGCACCGGGCTCACGGTCTCACTGACTCTGCTCGGCGCAGCACTCGGCGCCTGGATCGCAGGCACACTCGCCGACCGACTCGGCCGCATCCGCGTCATGCAGATAGCCGCGGTGTTGTTCATCATCGGCGCCGTAGGCTCCGCAATTCCGTTCAGCGTCTACGACCTCACGTTCTGGCGCGTGGTCGGCGGCCTGGCAGTGGGTTTCGCGTCAGTCATCGCCCCGGCCTATATCGCGGAGATCTCCCCCGCCGCGATTCGCGGACGTCTCGGCTCGATGTACCAACTGGCGATCGTTCTCGGAATCGCCGTGTCGCAGTTGGTCAATTACGCCCTCCAGGCCGCGGCCGGTGGTGATCGCAATCAGATCGCAGGCCTCGAAGCCTGGCAGTGGATGCTGATGCTCGAGGCGGTTCCCGCAGTCCTGTACCTGATCATGACAACCACGATTCCCGAATCTCCACGGTTCCTCGTGGCGCAGGGCAAGGACGATCGTGCTCGCAAGATCATCTCCGATCTCGAAGGTGGAGATCACGACGCCGTCACCGAACGCATGAACGAGATCCGCGAATCTCTGACGGAGAAGCAAGCCAAGACCACAGTCCGCCAACTCTTCTCGAAGCGGCTCGGGGTCTCCCATCTGGTGTGGGTCGGTATTGCACTCGCCGCATTGCAGCAGTTGGTCGGTATCAACGTGATCTTCTACTACTCGAGCACCCTCTGGCAGGCGGTCGGATTCGGCGCCGACCGGTCCCTGCTGATCAGCGTCGTGAGCGCCTTGGTCAACATCGTCGGTACGTTCGTCGCCATCGCCGTCATCGACCGGGTCGGTCGAAAGCCGTTGTTGCTGGTCGGTTCCGCCGGTATGGCCATCTCACTGGGCACCGCAGCGTTCTGTTTCCATTCGGCAACAGTGACCAAGAACGAGATCGGCGAATCCGTGGCCACGCTGACCGGAGCCAATGCCACTATCGCTCTTATCGGGGCGAACGCATTCGTGTTCTTCTTCGCTCTGTCCTGGGGCCCGGTCGTCTGGGTGTTGATCTCCGAAATGTTCCCCAACCGCGTGCGTGCTGCAGCAGTCGGAATTGCGACCGCCACCAACTGGGTCGCGAACTTCCTGGTGTCCTGGACGTTCCCGGCACTGGCCGATTGGAATCTGTCGTACACCTACGCCGGCTACGCCGTCATGGCAGCGTTGTCACTGTTCGTCGTCCTGCGATTCGTGAAGGAAACGCGAGGCAGCACACTCGAATCCGTCCAGTAGCGAGATCTCACGGTTTCACACCGAAAAGCGGTGGCCCTCGGATTGATCCGAGGGCCACCGCTTTTCGAGATTATCGTGAGACGAGCCGTCAGCCTTGCGCGACTTCGCCCTGAGCCGAAGCCGAGGACGCGTCTTCCTGGACGTGGACGCCGACGCTGCCCATCCCCGCCACCCAGCCGGTGATCTTGCGGGAGAGGTCCTGAGCCGTGAGTCCGAGTTCCTTGTGGATGGCTTCGCGGCTGGCGTGATCGAGGAACTGCTGGGGAACGCCCATGTCGCGGCACGACGTGTGCACTCCGGCGGCACGCATCGCGGCCGAGACCGTCGAACCGATGCCGCCGTGCAGACCGCCGTCTTCGATGGTGACCACGAGGGCGTACTTGTCCGCCATCTTCACCAGCGAATCCGCGACCGGCAGAACCCATCGCGGATCAACGACGGCAACCGAGATGCCCTGCTTGTCGAGCCGCTCGGCAATCTCGAGTGCCAGGGATGCAAACGGGCCCACCGCGACGAGGAGCACGTCGCCGCGCTCACCCTCGCTGGACTTGAGAACGTCGACCATTCCGTCGAGTCGCTTCACGGCCGGAATCGCTTCGGGTACAGCGCCCTTCGGGAAACGAACGACGGTTGGGCCGTCGTCGACGAGAAGCGCCTCGTCCAGCTCTTCCCGCAGCGTGTCGGCGTCACGCGGTGCCGCGACGCGGATTCCGGGGATGATTCCGAGCAGCGAAAGATCCCAGACGCCGTTGTGGCTGGCGCCGTCGACTCCGGTGACCCCGGCGCGGTCGAGCACGACTGTCACCGGTTGCTTGAGCAGAGCGACGTCCATCAACAACTGGTCGAAAGCCCGATTGAGGAAGGTCGAGTAGATAGCAACGACGGGGTGAAGTCCGCCCAGTGCAAGACCGGCGGCCGAGGTCATCGCATGCTGCTCGGCGATACCGACGTCGAAGATCCGATCGGGGAACTTCTCACCGAAGGCCGCGAGGCCGGTGGGCCCGGCCATCGCCGCGGTGATGGCGACGATGTCCTCACGACGCGAAGCCTGCTCGATCAACGCGGCCGAGAAGACCGACGTCCAGTCCGGCGCGGACGACTTGGTGCCGCGACCGGTGACGGGATCGATGACACCGGTGGCATGCATCTGGTCGGCCACGTCGTTCTCGGCGTGTGCGTAACCGTTGCCCTTACGAGTGACGGCATGGACGATGACCGGTCCGCCGTAGGCCTTTGCCCGGCGCAATGCCGATTCCATGGCGGCTTCGTCGTGTCCGTCCACCGGTCCGAGATACTTGATACCCAGATCGGTGAACATGACCTGAGGGCTGACCGCGTCTTTGAGACCCGCCTTCATTCCGTGCAGGACGGAGTACGCGGTGCGCCCCACCCAGGGCAGTCTCTTGACCATGCGTCGGCCACTGTCGAGGGCGCGCTCGTAACTCGGCGCAGTGCGCAGTGCCGAGAGATGGTCGGCGAGTCCGCCGATGGTCGGTGCGTACGAGCGACCGTTGTCGTTGACGACGATCACCACCGAACGGTCCTTGCCTGCCGCGATGTTGTTGAGAGCTTCCCAACACATTCCGCCGGTCAGCGCGCCGTCACCGACGACGGCAACTACGTGGCGATTCTGACCCGTCAGCGCGAAGGCCTTCGCGAGGCCGTCGGCATAGGACAACGCGGCGGAAGCGTGAGAGGACTCGACCCAGTCGTGTTCGCTCTCGGCGCGGCACGGATACCCGGACAGTCCACCCTGCTTACGCAGAGTGTCGAACTGATCCTGACGACCGGTGAGGATCTTGTGTACATAGGCCTGATGGCCCGTGTCGAAGATGATCGCGTCCTGCGGCGAGTCGAAAATTCGGTGCAGTGCGAGGGTCAACTCCACGACGCCCAAGTTGGGCCCGAGGTGACCACCGGTCGCAGCGACCTTCAGCACGAGGAACTCACGAATCTCGTCGGCCAACTCCGTCATCTCGGCGTGGCTCAACTGACGTAGATCGTCAGGACCCTGAATGCGGGCAAGAACACCCAACGAGATCGCTCCCTCCGTGCTTCACAGCTGCACCGGTGCGCGCCGCGGCTGTCTTCGCGACAGTGCTGCCAGTCTACGGAGCGTTCCGGCGAACCGACACGCGGACTCGGCCCGATTCCGGTGTGACTTCGCGTAACAGCGAAATCCCGCGGATCGCTCGTGATCGCAATCACAGACAAATGGGATCCGTCGCGATCGACTCGGCAACTCTTCTTCCACAAAACGACCGCCATGTCAGCTTAAGGTCGACGTATGGGAACTGTGGTCGACGACCTGATAACGCGAGTGTTCGACGAAGTCCGATCACTCGACGAAGGCGAGTTGGCCGACTACATCCCCGAACTCGCGGCGGTCGCCCCCGATTCGTTCGGAATCTGCATCGCCACCGTAGACGGTTACGTCTACGAGATCGGTGACTCGCGAATCCCGTTCACCATTCAGTCGATCTCGAAGCCCTTCACCTACGCCTTGGCTCTCGCCGATCGAGGAAGCGAGGCGGTTGCCGCGAAAATCGACGTCGAACCATCCGGCGAGCCGTTCAACGAAATCAGCCTCGACCCGCTCACCGAACGGCCACGAAACCCCATGATCAATGCCGGGGCGATCACCGCTGCATCACTGGTTGCCGGACCGAATCCCGAGGCCCGCTTCGAGCGCATCCGCTCGGCGTACTCGCGATACGCAGGCCGCGAGCTGACCTTCAACGAAGCCGTCTACACCTCCGAGGCCCGCACCGGTCACCGCAACCGTGCGATCGGCCACATGCTGCGATCCTTCGACGTCATCACCGGCAATCCCGACGAGGCCGTCGACCTGTACTTCCGTCAGTGTTCGATCGACGTGACCTGCCGTGATCTGAGTCTGATGGCTGCGACGATGGCGAACAACGGCGTCAATCCGCTCACCCACGAGCGTGCGCTGGCACCCGCAGGCGTCGAACAGGTCCTCAGTGTCATGGCAACCTGCGGGATGTACGACGGCGCCGGCAAGTGGCTGGTAGAGGTCGGATTGCCGGCCAAGAGCGGTGTCGGCGGCGGAGTGCTGGCGGTTCTGCCGGGCCAGATCGGCATCGCCGTGTACTCCCCCAGGCTCGACGTTCACGGCAACAGTGTTCGCGGAGTTGCTTCTGCCCGGGCACTGTCGAAGGAACTCGAACTGCACTTCCTCCACGTGACGCGGGCGTCACGCTCGTCGATCCGGGCCAGATACAGCGTCATCGAATCACCGTCGCGAGTACGACGCACCCCGACCGAACAAGCCGTGCTCGACGACGTCGGCAAGCGCAGCCGGGTCTACGAACTGCACGGCGATCTCCTCTTCACCGGTGCCGAATCGGCGGTCCGCGAAATCGGCTCGGTGGACGAGGGCCTCGAAGTTGTCGTCATCGACGTCCGCCGCGTCGACGACGCCAGCGACGTCGCGGTGCGCATGATCACTGCACTGCAGGTTCAACTGGCCGAGCAGGCTTGTGCGGTGGCCGTCGTCGATCCGCAAGGACTGCTGGGACAACGAAGTTCGAGCATCGACCCCGCCAGAAGAAGTGGTCGGGTTTTTGCGGATCTCGATTCCGCCATGCAGTGGTGCGAAGACACGCTGCTTGCGGTGCATTGTGAGGCCGATCGGCAGGCGTCGACGATCTCGATCGAGAACCACCCAGTTCTCGATGCTCTGTCCGCGGCGCAGATCGAGGGATTCTCCGCAGAGTTGGAGACGCGAACCTATGCCCGCGGCGAGAAGATCGCCCGCCGAGGCGAAGCGGCCTCGGGGTTCTATCTGATTCTCAGTGGCCAGGTCAGCACCATGTTCACCGACGCGCACGGGGTCGAGCACCGCATCACGACGCTCTCCGCCGGAATGACGTTCGGCGAGATGACGATGTTCCTCGACACTCCGTTCCTCAACGACATCCGCGCCGATTCCACGGTCACCGTGGCCGTGCTGACTCCGGAGCGATATGCAGAACTGACCGCACAGGCACCCGAGTTGAAACTTGCGCTTCTCGAACGACTGGCTGCGGGCGCCTACGAGCAATTGGACCTGATGTTGCGGAGTGTCATATCCGCCGGACGAATCGGATAGGAACCACACGTGCCCACCACCGCCTTCACCTCGGAGCCGTCCACTGTCACGGTGACCGGAACTGCCACTGCAACAGCTGTTCCCGACATCGTGCGATTGACGATCGGAGTATCGGTGACACAGACGGCCGTTTCCGACGCATTCGACGCCGTCGCGCGTCTGTCCACTGCGCTGACCGAGACCCTGCACGCGCGCGGTGTGCGCGGAGCGGACCTCACCACCGCCGGGCTGAGCGTCCATCCGCAGACTCAGTGGAGCGACGGAGGCCGCCAGGAGACAACAGGATTCACGGCATCGACAACTTTCCGAGTCGTACTGCGAGAGCTGGAGCCGGAAGCGGCGAACTCCCCCGCTGCCGTCATCGCGGCATGTGTATCGGTGGGTGGCGACGCGATTCGGCTCGACGGACTGGAGTTCGATCTCGACGACCGCAGCGATCTGGCGACAAGAGCACGCGAATTGGCCTGGACGGCAGCCGAATCGAAGGCCAGACAGTTCGCAGACCTGGCAGACAAAGATCTGGTCGTGCCGATGCGCGGACGTGTCGCGGCGATGAAAGCGGATTCGGCCCCGATAGCCGTCGAACGCGGAGAGATCGAAGAATCGATCTCGGTCCGCGTTCGATGGGCTATGGCGTGACAACAGTAATTCAGAAGACGCGGCCGGCAGTAGACCAGCCGGGCTTGCGGATCAGCGAGTGAGGTTCTTCTCCTCGTTCTTCTCTTCGCGTTCTTCTTCGAACTTCTGCTCGGCGTCGGGGGTTGCCATGTCGATGGTGGTGCGCAACGGACGGTTCGGGATGAAGATGACCGACACGAGCGTGACCACGGCGACGACCGCTGCGACCAGGAAGATCCGTCCTGTTGCGTCGCCGTAGGCGAACCGAACGATCTGCGAGACGAAGTCAGGCATATTGCTCAGGTCGAGGCCGTCCTGGAGGCTCTTGCCAGCTACTGCCTGCTGCTCGGGCGGCAAGGTGGAGACCGAATCGACTGTCAGTGTCTTGACGCGGGTCGCAAGAATCGAACCGAGCACCGACACGCCGATCGCGCCGCCGAAGGTGCGGAAGAACGCCACGATACTGCTGGCCGCGCCGATGTTCTCGACGCTGACCGTGTTCTGCACGGCGAGCACGATGTTCTGCATCAGCATGCCGGTACCGAGACCCACGATGGCGATGAAGATTCCGATGGTCCAGAGGCTGGTTGCGTGGTCGATCGTCGACAGCAGCCCGAAACCGACCAGCAGCAGAACTGCGCCGGCGACGATGAAGGGCTTCCACTGACCGAACTTGGTGATCAGCTGGCCCGAGCCGACCGAGGCGACGAGCATGCCTGCGACCATCGGAATGGTGAGCAATCCGGCTTCGGTGGGATCGAATCCGCGTGCGGTCTGGAAGTACTGCGTCAGGAACGTCGTCGCGCCGAAGAGGCCGACACCAACTGCGATCGAGGCGATGATCGCGAGAGCCGTGGTGCGCTCGGTGATGATCTTGATCGGCAGGATCGGATCCTTGACCTTGGATTCGACGAACATCGTCAGGCCGAGCAGGGCCAGACCACCGATGACGAAGAAGGCCGACTCCTTCGAGAACCAGGCGTAGTAGTCGTCCTGACCGGCAAACGAAACCCAGATCAGCAGCACGCTGACACCGGCGGTGAGCAAGGTGGCGCCCATCCAGTCGATGGAGACGTTGTCCTTCTTCACGGTCTCGACGTGCAGTGTGCGCTGAAGCAGGAACAATGCGATGACTGCCAGCGGAACACATACGTAGAAGCACCAGCGCCAGCCGGCAGTGTCCACGAGGACGCCGCCGAGGATCGGTCCACCGGACATCGAGACGGCCATGGCCGCACCCATGTATCCGGAGTAGCGACCGCGATCTCGCGGCGGGATGATCGTGCCGATGATGGCTACGACGAGAGCGGTCAGACCGCCCATACCGATGCCCTGGATGACACGCGCACCGAGCAGCAACGGAACGTTGTGCGCCGCGCCGGCGATGACCGAGCCGATCACGAAGATGACGATCGCGGTCTGGACCAGGACCTTCTTGTTGTAGAGGTCGGCAAGCTTGCCCCAGATCGGCGTCGACGCCGCGGTGGCGAGCAACGCTGTCGTGATGATCCAGGCGTACTGCGTCTGAGTTCCGTGCAGTTCACCGATGATCGTGGGAAGCGCTGTGGAAACGATGGTGCTACTGAGCAGCGCGGTGAACAGCGCTGCGATGAGTCCGGTGAGTGCTTCGAGAATTTCGCGGTGAGTCATCGCGCCCGCTTCGCGAGCCGATCCGTCACCTCCGGTACTTGCCCGGGTTTCTCCTACTGTTGCTGCCATGTGCCTTATCTCCCAATACTTTCTACGCCCGTGTGCGGAACTGCCGGTGAGGCCTGCCGATTCGATGCGCCGAACGTCTCGTTGAGACGTTGCAGCGATGTCACTGCGGCCATGGCCTCTTCCTGGCTCCAGTCTTCGAGCATGTTGCGCAAACGCGCCGCACGCCGCTGCGTGGTTCTCCGTAAAACGTCGTGTCCCTCTTCCGATACTCGGATGCGGAACGCCCGCTTGTCAGCCGGATCGGGATTTCTCTCGACATACCCAGCGTCGACCAGATCCGACATTTGTCGGCTGAGCGACGACTGACTGACACACAGATCGACGGCCAATTCGTTCTGTCGGCACTCCCCACGCGCCGCCAGCATGAACAACACACTGACCAGCGCAGGCGGCAGCAGGCTGTCTGCACCGGTGGTGACCGCGGCTCGCAGCGATCTGCCGAACATGAAGATCGTGTCGACGAGCGCTTGGGCCGTCTCCGGCTGTACCGACATTGCCTACCCCTGAATTCGAGTGGCCCGAACGAGCCGTGACTTGAAAACGGAAAACTACTTGCAGAACGAAACTATACGATTAGTTGCGTAATGCAAGCAACTGTTGTGAACGCGAGAAGCGTCACACCGTTTCAGGGAAAGATTTCGGGACGTCTCAGCGTTCGAGGAGCGCGATGCACTCCATGTGGTGAGTCTGGGGGAACGCGTCGAACGCCCGGAGGCCACCGATTCTGAAGCCCTGCTCCAGGTAGAGGCCGATATCGCGACCGAACGACGCCGGGTCGCACCCGATGTGGACTATCCGCTCAGCGCCCGTTGAGGCGAGAGCTTCCACGACCGGACGGCCGGCCCCCGCACGTGGCGGGTCGAGCACGACGACAGCAGGCGAACGCTCCAGATCCGCGATGATGTTCTCGACGCGGGCGCTGTGGAAGCGCACCTGACCGAGATCGGACAGCGCTGCCTGCCCGTCCGCGACTGCACGCGCCGAAGATTCGACGGACTCCACCACGCCGGACGGCCCGACAAGCTCGGCGAGCACAGCTGCGAACACGCCGACACCGCCGTAGAGATCCCAGGCCGTGTCCGCGGTAGCGGCTCCGGCCCACTCCCCGACCACCTGTGAGTACGCGGCCGCAGCGCCGCGATGGGCCTGCCAGAAACCGGTCGCGGCCAGCGCCCATTCTCGACTGCCGACGCGCTCGGTCACTGTGTCCGATCCGATGGCAACTCGGGTCTTTCGCGGGCCGCCGCTTGCCGCTCGGCGTGCCATCGCGCCGCGTCGCCCGGGCGTCCGCCGTCCCGTCTTGGACACCGCGGGTGCCGCGATTTCCACGACGTGCCGCTCGCCCGCAGCGTCGAGAACGACCTGCAGCTCGCTACCTGGCGCCCACTGCGCACCGCCGAGACCGTCGTACGCGCTCTGATCGATCTGGGTGCACCGCAGGTCTGTGACGATCCGGTTGCTGCGGTACGCGTGGTATCCGGCGACACCGTGCCCGTCCACCGCCAACCGGACTCGCGTGCGCCAACCCGTTCCGCCTCCGGTTCCGGGCAGTTCCTCTACCTCGACGTCCGATTCGACACGAGCCAGTCGCAGAAGCTGCTCCCGCACGACCGAGGTCTTCATCTCACGTTGGACGCTCAGATCCGCATGCGAGTAGTCGCAGCAGCCCGCCCCGCCCGGGCCGGAGATCGGGCATGTCGGATCGATCCGATGCGGAGAAGCGTCGAGAACGGTGATCGCGTCGGCGCGGCAAAACGATCCGCCCTTGTCCTCGGTCACCCGGACCAGCGCACGCTCCCCCGGCAAACCGTGACGGACGAACACGACCCGCCCCTCGTGCCGGGCGACGACGAACCCGCCGTGACCGGGGTTGCCCAGATCGACCTCGAAGGTCTGTCCGGTCCAATTCTCACTCAACGAACTACGCCTGCCATTTCGATGTTGCCGATCATTTTTCGCCGGTGATCATTTCTCGCCGGTGTCGTAACCGCGACGCGTGGCGCCTGCGGTCTTCTCGATGTCGAGCGGCTTCGCCTTTGCCGACGAACTCAGCTGCCACGGAACGCTGGTCACCATCACGCCGGGCTGGAAAAGCAGACGACTCTTCAGACGAAGCGCGCTCTGATTGTGCAGGATCTGCTCCCACCAGTGTCCGACGACGTACTCGGGAATGAAGACGGTGACGACGTCACGCGGAGCATCGCGTCGTACACGCTTGACGTAATCGAGAACCGGCTTGGTGATTTCGCGGTACGGCGACTCGATCACCTTGAGCGGAACCGTCACGTCGCTCTTCTCCCACTCACGCACGAGTGCACGGGTGTCCGGCTCGTCGACGTTGACCGTGATGGCTTCGAGGGTGTCCGGTCGCGTGGCTCGCGCGTAGGCGAGAGCTCGCATCGTCGGCATGTGCAACTTCGAGACGAGCACGATCGAGTGCGTGCGGCTGGGCAGTACGCCGTCCCACTCCTGCTCCTCGAGCTCGGCTGCGACGCTGTCGTAGTGCTTGCGGATCATCTTCATCACGATGAAGATCGCGACCATCGCGACGATGGCGATCCATGCGCCGGCAGCGAACTTGGTGATCAGAACGATGATCAAGACGGTGGCGGTCATTGCCAGACCGATCGAATTGATCACTCGCGAGCGCTGCATACGGGCCCGTTGCGCCTTGTCGGTCTCGGACTTCAGATGCCGAGTCCAGTGCTTGATCATGCCCGTCTGGCTGAGCACGAACGAGACGAAGACGCCGACGATGTACAACTGGATGAGCTTGGTGACCTCGGCGCCGAACACCACGACGAATGCGATGGCAGCACCGGAGAGGAAGAGGATTCCGTTGCTGAATGCCAGTCGGTCGCCGCGCGTGTGCAGCTGACGCGGTAGGTACCGATCCTGCGCCAGGATCGATCCGAGTACCGGAAATCCGTTGAACGCGGTGTTCGCGGCCAGAACCAGGATCAGTGCCGTGACGATCGCCATGAAGAAGAAACCGATCGGGAAACCACTGAACACGGCTTCGGCGATCTGCGCGATCAAGGTCTTCTGATGGTAGCCCTCCGGCGCTCCGACCAGCTGTTCCTGCGGATTGTGTGCGTAGACGATGCCGATCTTCTGAGCCAGGATGATGATGCCCATCAGCAGGACGATGGCGATCGACCCGAGCAGCAGCAAGGTCGTGGCAGCGTTGCGCGACTTCGGCTTCTGGAACGCCGGTACGCCGTTGCTGATGGCCTCGACGCCGGTCAGTGCGGCACAGCCCGAGGAGAATGCGCGGGCGATCAGGAACGCGAAGGCAATTCCGTACAGATGCGAATCCTCGGCGTTGAGCGTGAACGACGACGATTCCGCGTGCACATCCTCACCGAGGACGTAGATCCGGAAGAATCCCCACCCGAGCATCAGGAACATGCCGACGATGAATGCGTAGGTCGGAATTGCGAACGCGGTCCCCGATTCACGGATACCGCGAAGGTTGACCGCGGTCAGCAACACGATCGCCGCAACCGCGAACAACACCTTGTGCTGCGCGACGAACGGCAGAGCCGAGCCGATGTTCGACGCCGCCGACGAGATCGACACGGCGACCGTCAGCACGTAGTCGACCATCAGCGCACTACCGACGGTCAGACCGGCGGTCGGGCCGAGGTTGACCGTCGCGACCTCGTAGTCGCCGCCACCGGAGGGGTATGCGTGGACGTTCTGGCGGTAGCTCGCCACCACCACAGCCATGACGATGGCGACGGACAATCCGATCCAGGGTGTGTACGCATACGCGGAAATACCCGCGACGGAGAGAACCAGGAAGATTTCTTCGGGGGCATACGCGACGGACGACATCGCGTCGGACGCGAAGACCGGTAGTGCAATTCGCTTGGGTAGCAGCGTGTGCCCGAGTTTGTCGCTTCGGAACGGCCGACCGAGCAGGAGCCGCTTGGTAGCGGTCGAGAGCTTAGACACGTGCAAAGCGTAAGCCGTCTCGCCCGATTCGGAGTCATCAGAGCCCCAACTTCACCTTTTGTCGTGACAACCGGCACGCGAGCGACCGTTGTACTTGCTCTTCCCGTGAGGGGCTGTACCGTTCGATTCGGCGTGCAATCGCGCCATGAGGGTCCATGAACGGAGTAGGGCGTGTATGTCGTCATCATGGGGTGCGGTCGAGTGGGTTCTTCCCTCGCCGCGTCTCTGACCAGGATCGGACATGAGGTCGCCGTCATCGACCGCGATCAGAGTGCGTTTCTGCGTCTCGATCTCGACTTCCCGGGAACCAAGGTTCTGGGAATGGGGTTCGACCGTGACGTGCTGGTCCGGGCGGGAATCGAGCGGGCCGACGCCTTTGCCGCGGTGTCCTCGGGAGACAATTCCAACATCATCGCAGCGCGAGTCGCACGCGAGACTTTCGGCGTCGAACGCGTCGTCGCACGTATTTACGACGCCAAGCGTGCCGCCGTTTACGAGCGACTCGGCATTCCCACGGTCGCCACCGTGCCGTGGTCGACGGATCGTTTCCTGCACACGTTGACCAAGGAAAGTCAGACTGCGAAGTGGCGCGATCCTTCGGGCACTGTCGCCATCACCGAACTTGCCCTGCACGAGGATTGGGCGGGCAAGCCGATCGCGCTCCTCGAGGGCGCGACCAGTTCGAGAGTCGCCTTCATCATCCGCTTCGGGACCGGCATTCTCCCCGACCGCAAGACTGTCATCCAGGCCGACGATCAGGTCTACATCGCCGCCGTGTCGGGAACCGTCGCCGAAGCTGTCGCACTGGCCGGCAACCCGCCGCCGAGCGACGACTGAGGGAGGCCGCAGATGACTGATCCGTACGCCGCCCCCCACAACAAGACTGCGACTGTGTTGCACTACAACGTGATTGGAAGTTCTCGATGAAGGTCGCCATCGCCGGAGCCGGCGCCGTAGGCCGTTCCATTGCGCGAGAGCTGATTCGAAGCTCACATGACGTCATGCTGATCGAACGCAAACTCGATCACATCGAACCGGAGTCGGTGCCCGAGGCGAAGTGGGTGCACGCGGACGCCTGCGAACTCAGCAGACTCGAGGACGCGTCGATGGAGTCGTACGAGGTCGTGATTGCCGCGACCGGAGACGACAAGGCAAACCTGGTCCTCAGTCTGCTCGCGAAAACCGAGTTCGGTGTTCGCCGAGTTGTCGCCCGCGTCAACGATCCCCGCAACGAGTGGCTCTTCGACGAGTCCTGGGGCGTGGACGTCGCCGTCTCGACACCGCGGATGCTCGCTTCGCTCGTCGAAGAGGCCGTCTCGGTCGGTGACCTGGTCAAACTGATGACACTGCGGCAGGGACAGGCCAACCTCGTCGAGATCACGTTGCCCGACAACACACCTCTTGCCGGAAAAGCCGTCAAGAAACTCGAACTTCCGCGAGACTGCGCACTGGTCACCATCCTGCGTGGCGGACGCGTGATCGTCCCGCAGATGGACGATCCCATCGAAGGCGGGGACGAACTGCTCTTCGTTGCGGCCGTCGACGCCGAGGATCAGTTGCGCGTTGCACTCCGCCTGGAGAATTGACCGACGAACACACTGACGACGAAAGGGAATCACATGGCACAAGCGCCCGAAAACACCGTAGTCACCGACAATCCGGCCCAGAGCCGGTACGAGATCCATGCCGACGGCGACCTCGCCGGGATCGAGGACTACACCACCTCCGGTGACGTCGTCTCGTTCAACCACACCGAGATCTACCCCGCCTTCGAAGGTTTCGGATTGGCCGGGGTTCTCGTCCGCCAGGCTCTGGACGACCTACGAGCACGCGGCCTCAAGGTTCATCCGGTGTGCCCGTACGTCGTGAAGTTCCTCGACAAGCACCCCGAGTACCAGGACCTGATCAGCTGAGATCGCGGTCTTCGCGCGGCTTCGTCAGATTCACCGAGCCCACCTCTTCGGACCCTGCGTCCGTGGCGGTGGGCTCGCTGCTTTCGGGCTCCACAACCGGTTCAGGCTCGACGATGCGATCGGCCTTACGCACAGCCCAGACCGTCACGAGCAGCACCAAACCGGTCAACGGCCACCCCATGCCGATACGCGCGACTGCGAGCCATCCGGTGTGGTCGGTGTCGTAGAGCTGTGACTGAACGAGATACCGCGCACCGAAGACCAACGCCCACGCTGCCGTCGCGACGTCGTAGAGCCGGACGGCGGAGCTGTGCTTGCGCCAGAGATTGCCGTGCCCGTTGAGATAACCCCAGATGATTCCGACGAGGGGCCAGCGTACGAGGATCGAAATCAGGAAGACCGCACCGTAGGCGAGGCTCGTGTAGATACCGAAGAGGAAATATCCTTTGGCGTCGCCGGTGCGGTAGGCGATGAATGCGGAAACTCCGACTCCGAGAAAACCGGAAATAGCGGGTTGGAGTGAATCCTTGCGGAAGAGGCGCCAGGCCGCGATAGCGACAGCGACGCCCAATGCGGCCCAGATTGCCGCGGTGAGATTCCAGATGCTGTTGACCGGGACAAAAATCAGAATCGGCAAAGACGAATAGATCAGACCACTCAGCCCGCCGAGTTGGTCGATTACCGATCGCTGTTGTGTTTCAGTCACCTGTCGAGGGTGCCACAGTCACCGAGTTGCACGGTAAATGCGGGAAACGCGCCTATTCGCCGCGCAGTTCGTAGTAAGGGTTGAAGATCGCCTTGCGACCGTCGCGCTCGCCCACACGACCGCGGATCAGCAGGGTCTTACCGGTCTCGATTCCCGGGATCCGGCGACGCCCGATCCAGACGAGATTGATCACCTCGGTGCCATCGAAGAACTCGGCCTCGATACTGGCATTTCCCGACTTGGGACACGCGTCGACGCTGCGGAGTCGGCCCACCATCGTGACTTCTTCACCGCGACGACAATCGCATGCCTTCTGACCTCCGGAAGCCTTGTTGGACTCGGCCATCTCCTGGGCGTCCAACTGGTCGACGTCCTCGGTCAGACGCTGGGTCAGTCGACGAAAATATCCTGCGGCGGCGGGTGCCATTGCGCGCTCCTGCGAACATGTGTGACGCAAGGGTTTCGCGTCACGTGAAGGGCTGTGTGATCGCCACTGTAGACCCATTACGAGCGTGTAACCACACCGGTCAGTCCGCGTCTCGGGGGCACCGGGCAAGATCAAGAGATGCAGAACTCGGAATTGGCGACCGTTGCCGTCGTTCTCCCAGGTACAGGCTCTGACGCCCACTTCGCGGACCGCGCATTCCGGGCGCCGCTGGAGGCTCTGGGTGTGCGCATCGTCGCAATTGAACCGGACCCTCGGCGTGTCGTGGACGGCTATCTGGACGCGATGGACAGAGCCGCGGACACGCACGGCCGAATCATCGTCGGAGGGGTCTCGATCGGAGCGGCCGTTGCACTCCAGTGGGCCGCCGACAATCCCGATCGAACCGTGAGTGTGTTGGCAGCGCTTCCGGCCTGGACGGGCTCGGCCGACGACGCCCCCGCAGCAGCGAGCGCGCGGTTCACCGCCGGGCAACTGCGCTCCGAAGGCTTGGAGTCGGTGATCGCTGCGATGCTCGCGTCGAGTCCGGCGTGGCTCGGAGCCGAACTCGAGCGCTCCTGGCGCTCTCAGTGGCCCGATCTCCCGGCTGCGCTCGACGAGGCGGCGTCGTACCACTCACTCGGCGAGAGCGCGCTACGCGCGGTAGGCGTTCCGGTCGGCATTGCGTCGGCGGTGGACGATCCGGTTCATCCCGCGTCAGTGGCGCAGGCCTGGGCGGCTTCACTCCCCCGCGGCGCAGTCGCCACGACGACGCTCGACATGATCGGGCGCGACCCCGCGGTTCTCGGGTCCACCTGCATCAAAGCGCTCGCGGCGATCGAATCCGATACCACCGCGAGCGCCTGAAGAAAATCCTGTTACTGACCCAATTGCTGCATGGCAGAACCGGATTCGCCGCTACGAGGCGGCGGGGTCGGCCGTGCTGGAGGTGCCGGCGGAGCGGGCGGTGCTGACTGCTGTTGCTGCTGGGCGGCGACCTGTTGCTGCTGCGCTGCCGCCAACTGCTGCTCGTGTGCGGCCGCCAACTGCTCGGCGAGCACCTGCGGGAGCACCACGGGCAGCGGTGTCCGCACCGGATGCGGCTCTGATCCTCGGTTGACGACGGTGTCACGCAAGATGTCCCGTGCGATTGCCACCAGAGGGGCGTTCGCGGCGGTGGATCCACTCGGACCCGCGACCACGCAGCGCACCATCCACCGGGGACCGTCGACGCCGATGAACCGCAGGTCCATGTTGGCCGTCACAGCAGCCAGTTCACGGCCCCACGGGCCGTTCTCGACGCTCACCGCGGAATTGTCGTCGCGAAGCGACTGCGCGAGCTCGGCAACGACCTCACGCCACTGACCGGGCGATTTCGGGGCGGCGTAGGCAGCAACCGTGATGCGGCCGTGCTCGGTGACCAGGTGCACGGCCTGCGGCGAACCGTTGGGCGCCATCTCGACCTGCAACTGCCCGCCGGTCGGCATCGGCACCAGAACGGAACCGAGATCAAGACGCTGACCGTCACGGCCTGCCGTCGGATCGTCGGAATCGATCTCCGAGATGTCGTAAGGGCCTTCCGATTCGTCACCGAACTCGTCGCCGGTGACTTCGAGATCGTCTTCGACCTCGTCGATCTCCACCGACTCGTCGTTCTCGTCACCGAAGAAGCTGGTGGTTTCCTCGTCGACATCTGTCTTCTTCTTGCGTCCGAACATGATTCAGACTCCCTCTCCGACTACCGCGCCAGGCGCATCGGTATCGAGTATCGCGTGCCCGCCGCTGGAACCGTAGCCTCCGGTTCCTCTGGTCGTGTCGTCCAGCGATTCGACTTCCTCGAAAACCGGAAGTTCGACTCGTTGAACCACGAGCTGAGCGATTCGGTCACCGCGGCGGATGTCGATGGCTGTGGCCGGATCGAGATTGATCAAGCAGACCTTGAGTTCGCCCCGGTATCCCGCGTCCACGGTTCCGGGCGCATTCACGATCGACAGTCCCGATTTGGCGGCGAGTCCGGAACGCGGATGGATCAACCCGACGGTGCCCACCGGCAAAGCGATCGCGATCCCCGTTCCGACCAGTGTTCGGTGTCCGGGTTCGATGGTGACGTCGCTGGTGGAGCACAGATCCACACCCGCATCTCCGGGATGCGCACGCTGTGGAACGGGCAGGTCTGGATCCAGTCGCTTCAAGGCGATGGAGAGATGGTCGCTCACGTGGGCCAAGACTACTCGTAGCGACGGACTATCCTTGACAGGTGCCCGAAACATCTCGACCTGACGTCGCCACCACAACGCCCCCGTCCACGACGCTGTACTCCGAGCGCCTGTGGGTGCCGATCTGGTGGTGGATCGCCGGGTTGGCCGTAGCCGGACTCCTCGCGGCCGAGGTCCACATGGGCCGCCCGGGGCTTCTCTCGTACCTGGCGTACGTCGTACTACTCCCGATCCCGATCTGGGCGGCATTCTGGCTCAGCCGGATGCGCGTCGAGGTGGTGGAGACAGCAGGGGTGAAGGAACTGCACGTGGGTAGAGCCCACCTGCCGGTCGAATTGATTTCACGGGCGGCAGCAGTGCCGGCTTCCGCGAAGAGTGCTGCGATGGGGCGCCAACTCGATCCGTCGGCGTTCGTCCAGCATCGCCCATGGGTCAAGACAATGGTGTTGATCGTGCTCGACGACCCGGAGGATCCCACGCCGTACTGGTTGGTGAGCACACGTCGTCCCGCTGATCTGCTGGCTGCGCTGGATCTCTGACCAGCGCGGTCACAGCAAAGCAGTACTTCCCGACCCTTGGTCGACCCTCGCGCTGACGGGTCGACCACCGGGAAGGGAGATCAGGCAGCGCAGTCCATGCATACGAGCTGTCCGTTGGCATCACTGGCCAGGCGGCTGCGGTGATGAACCAGGAAGCAGCTCGAACACGTGAACTCGTCTGCCTGCTTCGGAACAACTCGAACCGAGAGTTCCTCGCCGGAAAGGTCGGCACCCGGCAGCTCGAAGGACTCCGCGGTGTCCGTCTCGTCGATGTCGACGACGGCTGACTGCGCTTCGTTGCGTCGCGCCTTCAGCTCCTCGAGCGAGTCCTCCGAAACCTCGTCGGACTCTGTACGCCTCGGTGCGTCGTAGTCAGTTGCCATCTCGTCTACCCCATCCTCTTCGTGTATCCCGGTCCCGTGTGCGCCGAGAATCCGGTAGATCCTTGATGCGCATGGAAACCGCCGTGGCATCCAGATCATTCCCTGTCGCTGCATAACGCTGCAGGACCGGAATTAGTGCCCGGAAGTTCCTTCCGAGAACGTGATCTGCGCCTCATTTGGTTGTCATTTCGGCGTCCGGCCGATGCCCAGTTGAACGACCTGGGCCGCCAGACAGTAGCCGACGTGAGCACGAAAGTAGTAACCGAATCGGAAATTTCCGAAAAATGACTGCGAATTGTCACCAAGGCAAGAGCAAGCTGTGACCTTTCCACGATGTTTTCGGGCCGAATCCGGGTAGAAACAGGCCGGTAATCGGCCAACTGCCGTTTCGCAATCGACAAGGACTCGACGCGTCGAGCCTCGCTTCGGCTGTCTCGTCACACAGGCCCTCTAAGGTAGGCACCGAACGTCATGCCGGCGCCGCTCGGCCCGATGGCGAAGTAGAAGTTTCGTCAAGAAAGTCGAGGGATACCGTGGTTTCTCTGATCACCGAAGGCAGCTCTACCGATGACCAGGGACGTCCGTTCCGCCGTCGGCGCGCGTGGCCGGTGATCGCCGTGTTCGCGGTACTCGCATTGATCGGCAGTGTCTTGTGGGTCCGCATCCTGAGCGCCGAGGCGGAAGTCAGTGACACCGTCGCCTGCAACCTGCCGCAACCTTCGTCCGATCCTTCGGCAGCGGCGCCACTACCGCTGGGAACCGTCGTCGACCGCTCGAAGCTGCTCGACGTGGATCCCGCTCCCCTCGCCGCCACCAAGGTTCGTGTGTTCAACGCCAACGGTGAACACGGCCAGGCGGCCCAGGTGGCAGCGCAACTGAGCGAGTTCGGCTTCTCCAGCGCGCCGGACGTCCAGGTCGGAAACGACCCCGTCTACGTCGACCAGAACATGGAGTGCCAGGGTCAGATCCGATTCGGAGCGAACGGCCTCGCCGCCGCTAGTTCCGTCTGGCTGGTCGCCCCCTGCGCCGAACTGGTCCAGGACGGCCGCGGCGACGACACCGTCGACCTGGCTCTCGGCACCTACAACAAGGGCGCCCTGACCCCCAACACCGACGCCACCGCGATCTTGCATGCTCTGGCCGAGCAGCCCGCAAACGCCGAAGTCGCTCCGATGGACATCGCACTGCTCAAAGCAGCGCGCACGGCGCGCTGCTGACAGGCCTCAGCTCGGAATCGGCTGATCTGCGCCGATCGAACTGAGCATGTGCGCGAACTGCTCGGCGATCGCCGGAGCGACTGCGTAAACGACATCGCCGTCGGCGGACGTGGAATTGGGCGCCGGGACGTTGATCACGGCGCCCGCTTCGGAAGCGATCAAGGAGCCGGCTGCCCAGTCCCACGGACTCAGTCCGTGTTCGAAGTGAGCGTCGACCCGGCCGGTGGCAACCATGCACAGATCCAACGCAGCCGAACCGATGCGTCGGATGTCGCGGACCTGCGGCAGGATCTGCCCGATCAACGTGCCCTGCACCTTCCGGCGATCCGCTCCGTAACCGAAGCCGGTGGCCAACAGCGCCATTGACAGCTCGGTCACCTCATTGGCTTGCAGGTCGCTGACGACGCCGTCGGCCGTGGTCATGGTTGCACCGCCGCCCCGATGCGCGGCGTACGTGGTTTCCAACGACACGTCGACGACAGCCCCGGCTACCGAGACCCCGTCGATCTGTACGGCCACCGAGATGGCGAACGCGGGGATTCCGTAGAGAAAATTCACCGTGCCGTCGATGGGATCGACAACCCATCGAACTCCCGCGGAATCGTCGGTGTCTCCGCCACCTTCCTCACCCAGGATCGAATCTGCAGGGCGCAATTGCGCCAGAAGGTCGCGAATCACTTGTTCGGTTTCGGTATCGACCACCGTGACGGGATCGGTGGGTGTGCTCTTCGCCGCAACCGAACCACCCTCGGCGGCACCGGAACCCACCAGGCCGAATACCTCGGGCCGACGCAAGCGGACGTGTTCGGCTGCGCGTTCGGCGACGGCTACGGCTACTTCCCGCAACTGTGCGGGGTCCAGAGAATCAGCGGAAAAGTCGGGCAACGTTCTTTCTGAAGGGCGCACCGGACCATCGCAACACATCTCTACCGAGGGGCACCACTCGAACGTCTCGAGGTGGACGGTTCGAGAGGACGCGCCCGGGTCCTTGTTCGGGTTAGTGTTTGCAACGGTAGATCGTGACCTCGAATTCGACACTCAGGAGCGCAGGACGATGACAACCACAGGTTTCGGGATCGACGTCGGCGGCAGCGGCGTCAAGGGCGGCACGATCGACCTGAGCACCGGGGAAATGATCGGTGACCGCATCAAGATCCTGACCCCGCAGCCGTCCACACCCGATGCGATCGCGGGCACTGTCGCCGAGATCGTCGAGCAGGCCAAGTGGACCGGTCCGGTCGGCATCACCTTGCCCGCTGTCGTGACCGGCGGCGTCGCGCGAAGCGCCGCGAATATCGACAAGTCCTGGATCGACACCGACGCCGCCGCTCTGTTCGGCAAGGCGCTGGGCGGGCGCGAGGTCACCGTCCTCAACGACGCCGACGCTGCCGGAATCGCCGAGGACTCGTTCGGAGCGGGTAAGGACACCTCCGGCGTCGTGATCTTGTTGACCTTCGGCACCGGAATCGGATCTGCCGTGCTGCACAACGGAGTTCTGTTGCCCAACACCGAGTTCGGTCACCTCGAGGTCGACGGCAAGGAAGCCGAGCACCGGGCGGCGTCGTCGGTGAAGGAGAAGAAGGACTGGAGCTACAAGGAGTGGGCCGTCGAGGTCTCGCGAGTTCTGACCACCTTCGAGAACCTGCTCTGGCCAGACCTCTTCATCGCCGGAGGCGGTATAAGCCGCAAGCACGAGAAGTGGATTCCGCATCTGACCAACCGCACCAAGGTCGTCCCCGCCACCCTTCTCAACACCGCGGGAATTGCCGGAGCTGCGCTCGCATCGGTCGGACTGACTAGGCCGGCCTCCGTCGCCGGATGAGAAAACCCGCACGTGAAAAGCGGAAAATCTACCTGTTACGGCCCGCCGTGACGTAAGAGTTTCCTGAGAGTCGTTACAATGGTGAAGTCCGGCTGCGCGCCGGCCAACAACCATTGACCTCTCCGCCGGATCACCACTCTGGCGTGACGCCGCACGACACCGTCACGAAAGGGCGTACGTGGCAGCCACCGATACACGTCAGACTGCTGATTCTCCATCAGAGTCAGAGCCACAATCTCCAGCCGTGGAGGCGGCCACCGTCACCGCTCCGGCAGCCAAGAAGGCTCCGGCGAAAAAGGCCCCCGCCAAGAAGGCAGCAGCAAAGAAAGCTCCGGCCAAGAAAGCTCCGGCCAAGAAGGCAGCAGCTAAGAAGGCCAGCCCCAAGAAGGCCGGCGATCCTGACGCCGAAGACGGCGATGTCGAGTTGGAAGACATCGACATCACGGACGGCGACCTTGCCGAGGTCGAGTCCGATGTCGTCGAGGTCGTAGCAGTCGGCGAAGACGAAGAGACCGCTGCAGAGCCGTCCGAGAAGGACAAGGCTTCCGGCGACTTCGTCTGGGACGAGGAAGAGTCCGAAGCTCTCCGTCAGGCACGCAAGGATGCCGAACTGACGGCGTCCGCCGACTCGGTTCGCGCCTACCTCAAGCAGATCGGCAAGGTCGCACTCCTCAACGCCGAAGAGGAAGTCGAACTGGCCAAGCGCATCGAGGCCGGCCTCTACGCCGTGCAGATCATGCAGGACCTCGCTGACAAGGGCGAGAAGTTGCCTGCGGCTCAGCGACGCGACATGAGCTGGATCTGCCGCGACGGCAACCGCGCCAAGAACCACCTCCTCGAGGCCAACCTCCGCCTGGTCGTCTCGCTGGCCAAGCGCTACACGGGCCGCGGCATGGCGTTCCTGGACCTCATCCAGGAAGGCAACCTCGGTCTGATCCGTGCAGTCGAGAAGTTCGACTACACCAAGGGTTACAAGTTCTCGACCTACGCCACGTGGTGGATCCGTCAGGCCATCACCCGCGCAATGGCCGACCAGGCTCGCACCATCCGTATCCCGGTGCACATGGTCGAGGTCATCAACAAGCTCGGCCGTATCCAGCGTGAGCTGCTCCAGGACCTGGGCCGTGAGCCCACGCCGGAAGAGCTCGCCAAGGAAATGGACATCACGCCGGAGAAGGTGCTGGAAATCCAGCAGTACGCGCGTGAGCCGATCTCTCTCGACCAGACCATCGGCGACGAGGGCGACAGCCAGCTCGGTGACTTCATCGAGGACTCCGAAGCTGTTGTCGCAGTCGATGCCGTCTCGTTCACCTTGCTGCAGGATCAGCTGCAGTCGGTACTCGAGACGCTGTCCGAGCGCGAAGCCGGCGTGGTTCGCCTCCGCTTCGGTCTCACCGACGGTCAGCCGAGGACTTTAGACGAAATCGGACAGGTCTACGGCGTCACGCGTGAGCGTATCCGCCAGATCGAATCGAAGACGATGTCGAAGCTGCGCCACCCGTCGCGTTCGCAGGTTCTGCGCGACTACCTCGACTAGTCACACCAGCTATGCACACAAGAGCCGCTCTCCGGATCGCCGGAGAGCGGCTCTTGTGCGTTTGCCGCCTCAGACCAAGAGTGTGTCCCGGAGTTGTGCGACATCGTCCTCGCTCAACTGAAGGCCGTCCCGGACGTAGTTGTCGAAGTTGCCGTACACCCGATCCACCGTGGCGAAAGACGTGTCCAGCCAAGACTGTTCGACGCCGTCGATGAACGCGCTCCCCGTGCGGGGTCCGGTGAGGTACTGATTGCTGAGCATGTAATCGGCGTTCACGTCGGTGCGACTCACGCCGAGGACGGTCAGGAGAACTGCGGTCATCCAACCGGTACGGTCCTTGCCCGCCGAGCAGTGGTAGAGGACTGAACCGTCGGTGTTCGCGACGTTCACCAGCGCGTCGTGGAATGCGCGGCTCGCCCCCGGATCGGTCACCATCAACGCGTACATCGTCGGCATGTCCACCAGCGCCGGGAGGTTGGCGGGGTTGGTTCCGATGACGTCGAACCAGTTGCTTCGCGCCCCGTTCGGAAGGCGATCCTGCGAGAGCGTTCGTTCGACGACCGTACGGAAGTCGTCGACCGATTCCACTCCGCGTTCGCTCAACGACGCGAGATCCGACGGTGTCAGCTTGTCGAGGGCATTCGAGCGAAATACCTTCCCCCACCGAACGGTCTGCCCGTCCGCGGCGTCGTAGCCACCGATGTCACGCGCGTTCGACGCACCCTCGAGGTGTAGCGATCGATCCGCGGCAACCTGCGCAGCTGTGGGTCCGGCGTGGTCGAGAGCGGGAATTCCACCGGCGAGCGCCGGGACCGGTGCACACGAGATGATCAGCGCACACAGAGCGGTCGCGGCGGGACGGGCGATTCTGTTCGACATCCGGACAGAATAGGACCGCAATCAGGACTTCGTACGAACCTTGATGTACAACGAGGCGACCGGTTCGATAACTCTTGCCGCCACCGGGCCGATGACCGCCATCAGGAGCACGTAAGCAGTTGCCAATGCGGCAAGTTCGGCGTCGACGGCGCCTGCGGACACCGCGAGGCCTGCGATGATGATGGAGAACTCACCGCGGGCGATCAGAGCGGCACCGGCGCGCGCCTGACCCATTCGCGCGACACCCTGACGTCTGGCCGCCCAAGCGCCGGTTACCAGCTTCGTGATCGCCGTGACCACTGCCAGGATCGCGGCCCATCCGAGGACTGGCGGAATGGAACTGGGATCGGTGTTGAGACCGAAGACCACGAAGAACATTGCGGCGAACAGATCTCGAAGGGGCTCGAGCACGCGACTGGCATTGTGCGCCGTCGACCCCGAGATCGCGATTCCGAGGAGGAATGCGCCCACAGCCGCCGACACCTGCATCGCCGAACTGATGCCGGCGACCAACAGTGCGGCACCGAGCAGCTTGAGCAGGAGCGTCTCACTGTCGGGACTGTCGAGGAGGGCGGAGACGTACCGTCCGTATCGGAGGGCCACGACAAGAACCACGGTGATGACCAACAACGAGATCCCGACCGCTTCGAGCCCGCCCATGAAGCTCACGCCCGCGAGCATCGCGGTCAGAATCGGCAGGTACAGCGCCATCGCCAGGTCTTCGAACACCAGAATCGACAGCACGACCGGTGTCTCGCGGTTACCGAGGCGCCCCAGGTCGCTGAGCACCTTGGCGATGATTCCCGAAGACGAGATGTAGGTGACGCCGGCCATGACCGTCGCCCCCACGACGCCCCAGCCGAGCATCAAGCCGACAACCGCGCCAGGTGTGGCGTTGAGGACGATGTCGACGATGCCGGCTACCCGCGAGCGTTTGAGACCGGTGACGAGCTCGGCCGCAGTGTATTCGAGCCCCAACAGCAGCAAGAGCAGGACGATCCCGATCTCACTTGCCAGATGGGAGAACTCGCCGATGTCGCCGAGCTGGATGAAACCGCCCTGTCCGAAGCACAGGCCGCCGATCAGGTAGAACGGGATCGGCGACATGCCGACGCGAGCAGCGAGCCGTCCGAGCAGTCCGAGCGCGAAGAAGACCGCGCCGAGTTCGATCAGTGCGAGGGTGGTTGTGTCCACGCGCCAGTCAGCCGTTGGCCAAGATTTTTGCCGCTGCAGCCAAACCGTCCGGCGTTCCGACTGCCACGAGAAGGTCTCCCCCGGTGAACGTGAAGTCGGGGTTCGGAGACGGGCTCACCTGTCCTGCCCGCATGACGGCGACGATGGACACTCCGGTACGCGTGCGCATGCCGGTGTCCCCGAGGGTCTGTCCGTCGTAGCGAGAACCGTCCTTGATGTAGAGCTGTTTGGTTCGAATGCCCGGAAGATCACGGTGCTCTTCCTCGAGCTGAGCAACGAGCTGTGGGGCACCCAGGAGATTGCTGAGCGCTGCCGCTTCCTCGGTGGTCAGAGGCAGCGAAGCAGCACACGCGTCAGGGTCGTCTGCCTTGGAAACGATGAGGTCGGTATGACCGTCCCGATGGGTGACGACACCCACGCGACGACCGGAAGACAGAACAAAATCCTTGCGCGTCCCGATCCCCGGTAGTGGGGTGACTTCTACGTTCATATACCAACGGTAGCGCCGATCGGTGACCTGCATCGCGGGAGGGCCGTAATCCGCGGGGCACAGTTCACGACCGGCCAACCGGCGACCTACCGAACCGGCGAAAACGCGCCGTTCTCGCCCGGAAAATACTCGACGACAGCGGTGACGGCTGCGACGGGAATCGGGGCGTACAGATGCGGGAATCGCATCGATTCCGGGTCCGAGGGGACACCCGGTTCGTACTTGACCTGACCGCCGAGCAAGGCCGGATCGATAGCCAGAAGGACTATGTCGTCACGGCCGGCAAAGATCCGATTGGCCGGGAGATGAACTTGCGCCGGAGTCGACATGTGGACAAATCCCTCCGCCTCGAATCCGTCGGGGATACGTTCACCGAGCTGTTGTGCCCGCGCCCACTCCTCGCGCGTGCACATGTGGAGCAACTCGACGCTCTCGTCGACAAGTGGTTCGCGTCCCGGGTTCATCCGCCCAGAATATCGGGCTGAGGTCGGCGATCCGAATCAGCTGTCAGCGAACAATCCTCACCCGAGAATGCCTGCCCAGCGCATTTCCAGTGAGACACAACACTAAGAAACGCCTTCGGGAACAACCCGTAAACCCCAAACGTCTGTAAGAGTGGATCTACCGCGCCATTCCGACGCGGCGGACCAGGCCCCAGGCACGCGGCCCGAATGCCGCAAAGCCAGTACGGAGGAGTCATGCCCGGAACACTGACCAGCCCACAGTTGACCGCTGCCGACCGGTGCGACCGGTGCGGTGCCGGAGCACGCGTACGCGCCGTGCTTCCCACCGGCGGCGAGCTTCTCTTCTGCGGACACCACGCAACCGAACACGCGGATCGACTTCGCGAGATGAATGCCGTCGTCTCCGAAAGCGAACCCGCAATCTGACCTGTCAGCCGGGGGTGGCCTCTTCACGAGGCGCGCCATGAACGCCAGAACGGGCGATCACAGTCACTGTGATCGCCCGTTCTGCCGTTCCGGGGCCGCAAGCACGCGAAGCGTGCGGGACCGGTATCGGCTGCTACCAGCTGCGGAGAATCGCGATGCGTTCGGTCAGCTGATCGACAGTAGCGATGGCCGTCGGCGGACCGCCGCACACCCGGCGCAGTTCCGCGTGAATGATGCCGTGCGGCTTACCAGTGCGGTGAACGTTCATCGCCACCAACCCGTTGAGCTCCTTGCGGAGCGCACCGAGCTGATCTGCCGTGGCCGCTCGATCGGATACCACTGCCGCCGTGGGTTGCGGGGCGGCGGCCTTGGCCGAGTTGGCCTCGACCTGCGTCTGCTGGCGTTGACGCAGCAATGCCCGCATCTGATCGGCGTCGAGTAGACCTGGCAGACCGAGGTAGTCGGCTTCCTCGTCACTTCCGGCGAATGTCGCGGTACCGAAGGACGATCCGTCGTAGATCACCTGGTCGAGTTCGGCATCGGCGCCCAGGGACGTGAACGCCTTCTCCTCCTCGCCCAGCTCGTCCTTCTGCTTGTTCGCATCGGCGAGCAGGTCGTCTTCGAGGCCGTCCTTCTCACGATGCGGCTTGCCGAGTACGTGATCACGCTGGGCCTCGAGCTGTGCGGCAAGGTCGAGAAGCACCGGCACCGACGGCAGGAAGACGCTGGCAGTTTCGCCCTTACGACGCGAACGTACGAAGCGCCCGATCGCCTGAGCGAAGTACAGCGGAGTCGACGCGCTGGTCGCGTACACACCGACCGCCAGACGGGGAACGTCGACGCCCTCGGACACCATGCGGACCGCGACCATCCATTTCTGGTCGCTCGCACCGAATTCGGCGATTCGCTTGGACGCGGTGGGGTCGTCGGACAGCACGACAGCCGGCTGTTCGCCGGTGATCGCGGTCAGGGCCTTCGCGTACTCGCGGGCCACTGTCTGGTCCGTCGCGATGACAAGTCCGCCGGCATCGGGCATACCGGTACTGCGCAGCTGCGCCAAACGGGTGTCTGCTGCTTGCAGCACGGCAGGAATCCAGTCGCCGGCAGGGTCCAAGGCCGTACGCCAGGCCCGAGTCGTCTGCTCGGCGCTCAGCGGCTCGCCGAGTCGAGCGGTGAATTCCTCGCCGGCGTTGTTTCGCCACCGTGCCTCGCCCGAGTAGGCGAGAAACACGACGGGGCGAACCACGCCGTCCTTGAGGGCATCCGAATATCCGTAGGAGTGGTCGGCTTTCGAGCGGAGCAGACCTTCCTTGTCCGGCTCGTACTCGACAAAAGGAATGGCACTGTCGTCACTGCGGAACGGGGTTCCGGTCAGTGCGAGACGCCTGGTCGCGTCGCCGAAAGCTTCACGAATGGCGTCGCCCCAGCTCTTGGCGTCGCCGCCGTGGTGGATCTCGTCGAGGATGACCAGCGTCTTGCGGCCCTCGGTGCGCACACGATGCTTCGACGGGTGCGAGGCAACCTGGGCGTAGGTCAGCACGACGCCGTGATAGTCACTCGAGGTCTGGCCAGTCGAGTTGGAGAACCGCGAGTCCAATGCGAGGCCGGAGCGCTGAGCGGACTCCGCCCACTGGTGCTTGAGGTGCTCGGTCGGCGCCACGACGGTTATCTGGTCGACCGTCCGGTCACGGAGCAATTCCGAAGCTACCCGCAGAGCGAAAGTGGTCTTACCTGCTCCCGGCGTTGCGACCGCCAGAAAGTCACGCGGACTGCTGGAAAGGTACTTGGTCAGTGCACGGCGCTGCCATGCACGAAGGGAACCGGTAGGGGCGCCAGGTTGGGTTCCCGCGGATTGAGCTCCGGCGGGTTCGGGCGACTTGCCGAACTCGGCTGCCACGGTCTCAGACGTCATAGGCCGCGCCTCCACTGGAATCGCACTGTTGTCTCGCGCTCCTCGAATTTTCATCAATGTCCGGCGACGAGCCTAGCCGCCGCCACCGACGAAAGCCGCACTCGAAGCGCGTACTCATGGCCGTTCTCACTCCGGCCGGCGAGGTTTCGCTTCTCTCGCATCCTGCCGACCTGCACGCGAATTGTCTCAGAAATGTGCGACACGTCGGCGCCATGGTTGGGCAACCGGGTGTGTCGTCAGGGATGCTGGAGACATCATGAGTGAAGCGCGAGGCGAGAAGTCGAGCGGAAGTGATCTGCACCACCGCAGATGGCATCCGCTACGCCGCACCGGGCAGTTGATCGGTCGAACCCTGAGCAAGGCCTGGGACGATTCCATCTTCGGAAAGGCGGCTACGGCCGCGTTCTGGCAAACGCTGTCGCTTGCTCCCCTGCTGCTCGGCCTTCTGGGAATGATCGGCTACATCGGTGGGTGGTTCGGACCCAACACCGTCGAGATCATCGAATCCAAGATCGTCACGTTCAGCGGAACGATCTTCAGCGAAAGCGTCGTCGACCAGATCATCCGCCCGACGGTGACGGACGTCCTTCAGCGCGGACGCCCGGAGATCATCTCCGTGGGCTTCCTGCTGTCCCTGTGGGCGGGATCATCGGCGATCAGTACGTTCGTCGACTCGATCGTGGAAGCACACGGGCAGCAGGATGCCCGCAATCCCATCTGGCAGCGCATCTTCGCCCTGCTGCTCTACGTGATGTTCCTGGTGATGGCGGTGTTCATCCTGCCGCTAGTAGCTCTGGGGCCGACGCTCGTCGGGCGAGCACTGCCGGCCTCCTGGTACGTGGTCGGATCGAATCTGGTCGACACGTTCTACTACCCCGCTGTCGGTCTGCTGGTGATCATCGGCCTCACGACGCTCTACAAAGTCGCTCTGCCGAAGTCGCTGCCGTGGCATCGGCTGCTCGCGGGCGCCCTGGTCGCCGGTGTGTTCTTCATGGCCGCCAGCACCGGATTGCGCTGGTACCTGGGATTCGTCACCAGCACCGGCTACACGTACGGCGCACTGGCAACGCCGATCGCGTTTCTGCTCTTCACGTTCTTCCTCGGTTTTGCCGTCGTGCTCGGCGCCGAGTTCAACGCGACGGTTCAGGAGTTCTGGCCCGCTCGTGCCACTCGGATGGAGCAGATGCGAGAGTGGCTTGCGGCTCAGAACACCGACGAAAAGACCGGTCCGGTCACCAACCTGACCTGGCACCTGGCCACCAGCCCGATCCGCATCTCGGGCGACAAAGCGGACCCGGCCACGGTCCCCTCGTACGGGCGGCCCCGCAGCAGACAAACCGAGAGCAGACAATCGGAGTCGCGCCAGAACTCGTGCGTCGACCAAGATCCCTGCGATGAACCGCACGCAGACGCGAAGAGCCCGGCGGCCGACTGCGTCGAGGCTGTCGATCCGCCGAGCTCCGGAAGTACTCCCGCTCGCCTGACCCGAGGTCAGTCGCCCTTACGGAGTCCTTCGTAAATCTTCTTGCAGTCCGGGCACACCGGTGATCCCGGCTTGGCGGACTTCGTCACGGGAAACACCTCACCGCACAGCGCGACGACATGGGTTCCCATGACGGCGCTCTCGGCGATCTTGTTCTTCTTCACGTAGTGGAAGAACTTCGGGGTGTCGTCGTCGGTCGTTTCGTCGGTGGAGACGTCGGGACGTTCCTTGGTTTGAGTGCTCACCCCTCCAATAATGCCGTCTCCGTCACAGCGGTGCGACCCACGGGTCGTGTGCAATTGTCGGCCGAGAGTGGAACAGTGGAGTCATGGCACGAAATGGCGCGTTCGGCAGGTCCGACGAGGCCGGGACTCCCGACAATCCCGTACTGATCACCGAAGCGCAGCAGTCCGTCGAAGAACAGCACAAAGCCCGAGTGCGCAAGTACATGATCATCATGTCCTTCCGGTTCCCGGCGTTGATCCTCGCGGCGATCGCGTACGGCATCTGGGCCAACGCCTGGATCTCGATGCTCATCATCGGTGCATCCATTCCGCTTCCCTGGATCGCCGTCCTGATCGCCAACGACCGACCACCGCGCACCAAGGACGAACCGAGTCGATACGACGGACGAAAGAAGACCGCAGGCGAGATCGAATCCGCGACGCACCACACCATCGAAGGCTGACAAGTTCCGCCTGCGAGAATGACAGGGTGAGAAGCGAAACGCTCCTGTCCATCACCCCTGCGCTGCGTGAGGCTCTGCTTCGCAATCGATTCGACACCGGAACCATGCTCGAGGCGTTGGGTCCCGAAGTTCACGCTGCTCTCGGTCGAAGTGAGCCGGTGCCCGTGCGCCGCGCCACCCGAGAACTCGGGGACCTGGGCGTTCTCATCAGACTGTTCCTTCTCGCCGATGACTGCCCGGCGGGCGACGTCGCCGCGGCGCTGGCTCCGCTGACAATCGCGCAGTGCGTCGACGCCGGTCTGCTCGAAGGTGAGAACTTCGACAGTGAGAATCCGCTCGTGCGGGCCGCGGTGGATCTTCGCCCCATCGACGTCGGCGACGGCGATCGTTGGGTGATCTCGGATCTCGACGGCGGAATCCGTCCCAAGAAGGCCACGGCCGATCATGTGCTGGGCGTCGGGCATGCGTCACTGTCCTTGCTGCAGGCCACGCCCACCGCGAGGGTCGGCAGCGTGCTCGACCTCGGTACGGGATGCGGCATCCAAGCCCTGCACGCGAACACGTACGCCGATTCGGTCACCGCAACCGACATCAATCAACGCGCTGTCGACCTCACGGCAGCAACCATGGCCCTCAACGGACTGGACGTCGAACTCCTTCAAGGGTCCTGGTTCGAACCCGTCGAGGGTCGAACCTTCGACCAGGTGGTCGCCAATCCGCCGTTTGTCGTCGGCGAGGCACGCGTCCATCACACGTACCGCGATTCCGGCCTCGATCTCGACGGTGCGAGCGAATTGATGATCTCGCAATCGATCGACTACCTGAACCCCGGCGGCACGGCAGCTCTGCTGGCGTCCTGGGTGCACGTCGAAGGCCAGGACTGGCGGTCGCGGATCGCGTCGTGGCTGCCGGCCCACGGCGTCGATGCCTGGGTGGTCCAGCGCGATGTCGCGGATCCGGCTCTGTACGTCGGTACGTGGCTCAAGGACGGCGGGCAGGATCCGCGAGATCCTGAAACGGCATCGAGAGCAAACGCCTGGCTGGATCACCTCGAAGAATCCGACGTCGAGGGCGTCGGCTTCGGTTTCGTGTTCCTTCGCCGCACCGACTCCCCCACCGACCTGATGGCCGAGGACCTCATGCACGGCTTCTCGGACCCGCTCGGGGCCGAGGCGCTCGCTTACTTCGACCGTCTTGCCTGGTTGCGTGAACACGACGTCCTCGAGGAACGCTTCGTCCTCGATCCGGACACGGCTCTCGAACGCGTCTACCTCCCCGGTGACGAGGGATGGCAACAAGTGGTCACGCGTGTGCACCGCGGCAACGGACCGCACTGGCAGCACGAGATCGACGAGCTCGGTGCTGCGCTGTTGGCCGGACTCCGAGCGGATGGACTGGTGGTCGACGAATTGATCGAACTTCTTGCCGCGGCGAACGGCGAAGACCCGAACCAGCTACGTGAGGCCGTCGTCACAATGATGGTCTCGCTGGTTCGACACGGGTTGGTGCTTCCCGTCACGAACTGAGTTCCCGGTGAGTTGCAGATTTTTGTGTTCTCAGCAACTTCTCAGGACGACTGGGAAATAACTGCAGGTCACGGCGATTTAGCGGAAATCGGCACGGGAACTTTCCCGGAACTCTCACACGTTGAACTGTGTGAGAGACCGCCGATAGGGAGGCAAGTCATGACAAGCCCCAGCACCACTACTCGCATTCGTCCGAGCGCCGCAGATCTGGACGCCCAGAGCCCGGCCGCAGACCTGGTCCGCGTCTACCTGAACGGGATCGGTCGTACTGCACTGCTGACAGCAGCAGACGAGGTCGAACTGGCGAAGCGAATCGAAGCGGGGCTGTACGCCAGCCACGTCCTTGCCACGGGAAAGCGCCTGACAGTCGCCAAGAAGAGGGATCTCGCAACGATCGTTCGCGAGGGACAGTCGGCACGTAGCCACCTCCTGGAAGCGAACCTGCGACTCGTCGTGTCGCTGGCCAAGCGCTACACCGGCCGCGGCATGCCGCTCCTCGATCTGATTCAAGAAGGCAACCTCGGACTCATCCGTGCGATGGAGAAGTTCGACTACGCCAAGGGCTTCAAGTTCTCGACGTACGCCACCTGGTGGATCCGTCAGGCGATCACCCGCGGAATGGCTGATCAGAGCCGCACCATCCGGCTCCCAGTCCACCTCGTGGAGCAGGTCAACAAGCTCGCCCGCATCAAGCGCGAACTGCACCAGCAGCTCGGGCGAGAAGCCACGGACGACGAGTTGGCCGAAGAGTCGGGCATCCCGGCGCACAAGATTGCCGACCTGCTCGACCACAGCCGCGACCCGGTAAGCCTGGACATGCCTGTGGGCAACGACGAAGAAGCGCCCTTGGGCGATTTCATCGAAGATTCCGAGGCGACCTCGGCCGAGAACGCCGTCATCGCCGGTCTGCTGCACAGCGATGTGCGCAGCGTGCTCGGGACGCTCGACGAGCGGGAGCAGCAGGTCATCCGACTTCGCTACGGTCTCGACGACGGCCAGCCCCGCACCCTCGATCAGATCGGCAAGCTCTTCGGCCTCTCGCGTGAGCGGGTTCGTCAGATCGAGCGTGAGGTCATGGGCAAGCTCCGCGTCGGCGATCGCGCCGAGAAATTGCGGTCCTACGCGAGCTGATCAAACAACACAGCACGTGCGTCAGCGCGCCACACCACTCGCGCTGACGCACCGCACAAAGCACCGGCCACCGCTACTTCCCTCCCCCTCGGGAATGTGCGGTGGCCGGTGTTGTTCGCTGTGTCTACCGCAGCCGCCTGGGCCCCAGGTCGATTGCGCTCGGCTCAGGTCCGATTCGGACACGTGAATCGGTGATCTCCGCGCCGGTAGCCGAAGCGAGTACCGGCTCACAGGCCAGTTCGCGGACTTCGGGAATGTCGTCGGCCAGCGCCGAGATGCGCTGAACTAGATCAACCAACGCACCCTTGTTGACCGGAACGGCGTTGCGGTATCCGGAGAGAAGCGGCGCGGCCTTGGGCGCGTCGATCAATTCCGTAGCAGCGTCCTCGGTGAGAGGCAGTACGCGATAGGCACGGTCACCGAGGAGATCGGAGATCACACCGGCAAGCCCGAACGAGATCAGCGAACCGAACGACGGGTCGTCTTGGACACCAACCACACATCCGATGCCCTTGGTTGCCATTTTCTGCACGTGCAGCAGCGGTTCACCCGACGCGGCCGCAAGATCTCGGTAAGCGAGGCGCACCGATTCCGGTCCACTCAGATCCAGCCTGACGCCGCCCAGATCCGGTCGGTGTCGCCACATTTCGCCGGTTGCCTTGACCGCGACCGGGTAGCCGACAGCATCCGCTGCCTCTACTGCTTCGTCTTCGCTCAGGACCGAACGGAATTCGACGACGGCGACCCCGTAACACTCGAGCAGCGCCGCCGCTTCCACATCTGAAAGCCAACGGCCAGGAGAGTTTTCAAGCCAATCTGCCACCATCTTCTGGGCTCGCTCGGAGTCGATACCCACGGGGCGAACCACCTTCGACGCAGGCTTGCTGCGCCACTCCGCATATCGCCAAGCCCTCGCCAACGCCAGGGCGGCACGCTCCGGCCCCGGGTAGGACGGCACCGAACCGCGGGTCGGGTTACCGACTTCGTCACGAACTGCCAGGACGTCCGGCACACCCTCAGCTGCGAGGAACGTGGTGAGAATCGGCTTGTCCGAGCCTGCGACGGCGTCCTTGAGTGCTTTCGCGAACGGCTCGACCGGAATGGCGACCGGAGGAACGAAGACGGCGATGACGGCATCGACGTCGAACGACGCCAAAGCGTCGCGCACGGCAGTGGCGAAGAGTTCCGGACTCGCCTGGGCGCCGAGGTCGACCGGGTCGCTGACCTGCAGACCTTCACTGCGGGCCGCGTCCGCAGCGAGGACACCGAGCGCGGTCGAGTTGCCGATGACCGCAAGCCGGGGGCCGGCGGGCAACGGTTGGTATCCGAAGAGCAAGGCGCAGTCGAACAATTGTGAAATGGACCCGACCTGAATGACGCCCGCCTGTTCGAAGAGGGCGCGGACGATCGAATCGTCGATCTCGACTCCGGTGGCGGCGAGCACCGGCGGAACCGCGTGCCGACCGCTCTTCACCGCGACGATCGGCTTCTTCCGCGCAACTCGACGCGCGATGCGAGAGAACTTCCGTGGGTTGCCGAAGCTCTCCAGATAGAGAAGGACCACTTCGGTGGACTGGTCGGAATCCCAGTACTGCAGAAGGTCGTTACCCGAGACGTCCGCACGGTTACCGGCGGAAACGAAGGCGGACAATCCGATTCGGCTGCGAGCGGCTTCGTCGAGAATGGCGATACCGAGCGCGCCGGACTGACAGAAGAAGCCGACGTTGCCTGCCACCGGCAAGACCGGCGCGAGCGTCGCATTCAACGAAATCGCCGGGTCGTTGTTCGCGACACCCAGCGCATTCGGGCCGATGAGGCGCATACCGTGAGCGCGCGCTGCATGGACCAGTTTGCGTTCGGACGAGCGCCCGTCCGGACCACTCTCACTGAAGCCCGACGAGACGACCACCAGCGCTTTGACGCCCTTGTCGAGGCAGTCGTCGAGTACCGAATTGATCGATTCTGCAGGTACAGCCACGACGGCGAGATCGACGTCGTCGGGGATGTCACGAACCGTCGGATATGCCCGAACGCCGTGTACCGAACGATGCTCCGCGTTGACGGGATAGACCGGTCCGGTGAATCCGCCGCGCAGCAGGTTGGTCAACACCGCGTTACCCACTTTGGCCGGGTCCGCTGATGCGCCGATCACCGCCACCGATCGCGGGCTGAGCACGTTTCCCATGCTGCGGGCCTCAGCTGCCCGCTCACGCGAATTGCGTACTGAAACAAGCGCTTCCGTCGGGTCGATCGCGAATTCGAGTCTCAGCACGCCACCGTCGAAAGAGCGGCTCACCTGATACCCCGCCTCACGGAACACCGTCACCATGTTGCGGTTCTCGGAGAGGACCTCGGCGACGAACATCGTCAGACCGTTCTCGGCCGCTGCCGCTGCCAGGTACTCGAGCAGGATCGGGCCGAGGCCGCGCCCCTGGTGTGCGTCGGCGACGACGAAGGCGACCTCGGCAGACTTTCCGTCACCGACGTCGAGCAGTCGCTCGTATCGACCCACCGCGATGATCTCGTCGCCGAGCATCATCACGAACGCCACACGGTTGTGGTGGTCGACCGTCGTGAAGTTCTTGACGTCGCGCGCCGACATCGTGGGGTACGGGCCGAAGTAGCGCAGATACCGGGTGCGCTCGGAGAGTTTGCCGTGGAATTCGACGAGCTTGTCCGCGTCTTCGGGAACGATGGGTCGCAACGCCACCGCTCCGCCGTCGGAGGCGAGAACATCGACTACCCAGGAATGGGGATAGGTGTGAGCGGGGTCGGTCTTCGGCGCCTGGCCGCTCGCCTCGCCGCCGGCAGCTTCGGTATCGGACTGTTCAGTCACGGGGATCCTCCGGGTCGAGTCCGAGTAGCGGGAACGAAGCGCGACGTGTCGCGATGATCGCCGAGTCGATACGGGTGAGTGCACGGTCCACCGAGGCGACACCTGTCTCCGGTGTACCACCCGGGCCGTCCCACGGCGTGTAGGCGACATCGCCGCCGTCCCCCATGGTCGGCGGGAGGTCGACGCTCGGCGCTCGCAGCTTCGTCGATTCCTTCCAGTCTTCCGGGACAGCGGTGTCGACGTCGATCTCGCGATCGAGCGCTGCAGCGATCAAGTGAGTCCATGCCCTCGGCACGACGCGCACCAATCCGTATCCCCCGCCTCCGACTGCCAGCCACCGCCCCTCGGAGTAGCGGTCGGCGAGGTCACGCATCGCCAAAAACGCGGCGCGCTGACCGTCGACGGTGAGGGCGAGATCCGCGAGCGGGTCCTCGCGGTGCGAGTCGACTCCGCACTGGCTGATGATGATCTGCGGGCGGAAGGCTGCAATGGCTCCCGGGACGACGGCGTGAAATGCACGCAGCCACAACGCGTCGACGGTTCCGGGCAGCACCGGGATGTTCACCGCCGTACCTTCGGCGGCCCCGTCGCCGACTTCGCTCGACCATCCGGTGTTCGGCCACAAGGTTGCCGGGTGCTGATGCAGCGAGACCGTGAGCACCCGAGGGTCCCCGAGGAACGCATGTTGCACTCCGTCGCCGTGGTGAGCGTCGACGTCGATGTAGGCGATGCGGTCGTAGCCGTTGTCGAGCAGCCACGAAATCGCAACCGCCGCATCGTTGTAGACGCAGAATCCAGAGGCCCAATCCGCCATCGCGTGGTGCATGCCGCCGCCGATGCTGACCGCGCGCCTCGTACGTCCCGAAGCGATTTCCTGCGCTGCGGCCAGCGAGCCGCCGGCGAGGATCGCACTGGCTTCGTGCATGTGCGGGAAGACCGGGTTGTCCTCGGTACCGAGCCCGTGGGGAACATCCTGGCCGCTCACACCGTTGTTCGCAGAGTTACCCGCGTCTTTGACCGCTGCAAGATATGCCGGTGTGTGGATTCTGAGGAGGTCGGCATCGGACGCGGCACTCGGTTCGAGAAATTCGATGCCCTCGAGAAGTCCGAGGCTTCGCGAGAGTGCCATCGTGAGATCGAGGCGAGTGGGATTCATCGGGTGATCGGCGCTCCACCGATAGCTCAGGTACTCCGGACTCCACACCACGACTCGATTCGCTCGAGACGCCGCGGGGTCCCCGTCAGATCTGATCGACGCGGTCATGGGATCACGCTACTTCCTTCTCGTTTCGTGCTGCACACCACACTCGTGGCCCGCTTCGGAGACCGAGATCGAGTGACACGAATCCAATTCGGACACGCGCTGGACTCGCCGCGGTGGAGGCGGCACCGGAACCACGAACTGAACGGTAGAATGATCAACTGACGAAGGGGTTGAGTGTGAAGGATCTAGTCGACACCACGGAGATGTATCTCCGGACGATCTACGACTTGGAAGAAGAGGGCGTAGTCCCACTCCGGGCGCGGATCGCCGAACGGCTCGAACAGAGCGGACCCACCGTCAGCCAGACTGTTGCGCGTATGGAGCGTGACGGCTTGCTGATGGTCGCCGGCGATCGACATCTGGAACTCACCGACAAGGGTCGCGATCTCGCGATCTCTGTCATGCGTAAGCACCGGTTGGCAGAGCGCCTGCTGGTGGACGTCATCGGTCTCAAATGGGAAGACGTACATGCCGAGGCATGCCGTTGGGAGCACGTGATGAGCGAGGAGGTCGAGCGTCGGCTCGTCGTCGTTCTGAACAACCCCACGACGTCGCCCTACGGCAACCCGATTCCGGGCTTGGACCAGTTGGGACTCGACGGCCCGGTTGCCACCACCGAAACATTGGTGCGCCTGACCGATATTCCGCACGGCGCACAGACAGCTGTGGTCGTTCGGCGACTGGCCGAGCACGTGCAGTCCGATCCCGAGGTGATCGCGCAGCTGCGTGACGCCGGCGTCGTTCCCGACGCCAGGGTGACGGTCGAAACCCGTCCGGGCTCGGTGACGATCATCGTGCCGGGTCACAGCGGGTTCGACCTGTCCGAGGAAATGGCTCACGCCGTTCAGGTCAAGCAGGTCTGAGGAAGTAGATGAAACTCCTGGTCACCGGCGGCGCCGGTTACGTCGGCAGTGTGTGCAGCACTGTGTTGCTCGAGCGTGGACACGAGGTTGTCGTCATCGACGACCTCTCCACCGGAAATGCCGACGCGGTGCCTGCCGGTGCCGAGTTCATCGAAGGAGACGTGGGAGCGCTTGCTGCCGACGTCCTCGGCAGTGCGGGTTCACCGGTTTTCGACGGTGTGCTTCACTTCGCGGCGCAGTCGCTGGTCGGCGAATCGGTGCTGCACCCCGAAAAGTACTGGCGCGGAAACGTCGTCACGACCATCGAGTTGCTCGAGGCGATCCGTGTCTCCGGTACTCCGCGCCTCGTGTTCTCGTCCACCGCAGCTACGTACGGCGAACCGGAGCAGTCCCCCATCGTGGAGACCGCTCCGACCCGCCCCACCAATCCGTACGGCGCGACCAAGCTCGCGATCGATCATGCGATCACCTCGTACTCGATCGCCCACGGCCTCGGTGCGACGAGCTTGCGCTACTTCAACGTCGCAGGTGCGTACAAGTCCGCCGGCGAGAACCGGGTGATCGAAACCCACCTGATTCCACTCGTCCTGCAGGTCGCGCTCGAACAGCGGGACAAGATCTCGGTCTTCGGAACCGACTGGCCCACGCCGGACGGAACCGCGGTACGCGACTACATCCACGTGCTGGACCTCGCCGAAGCACATCTACTGGCGCTCGAATCCTCGGTTCCCGGCGAGCACCGCATCTACAACCTCGGAAGCGGTGCCGGCTTCAGCGTGCGCGAGGTGATCGCCGCCTGTGCGCGGGTCACCGGCCTGCCGATCAACGTCGAGGACGCGTCACGACGGCTAGGTGATCCGGCGGTACTGATCGCATCGAGCGACAAGGCGATTGCCGAGCTCGGTTGGACGCCCACGCGTACCGATCTCGACGTCATCGTCGCCGACGCATGGCAGTTCCTCCAGGATCTGGGCGACCGCTCACACGCTGCTCGCTAGCTTCCACTCGGCAGTGCCGGCGGCAAGCCGGTGATTCCGAGCGATTCCCCGATGGACAATCCGACGGCCGCGAGGTCACGGATTCCGTCGGGGCGCACACCGGATTGCAGCGATAGATCCAGCAATCCCGCCAAGGTGTGTTCCGAATCGGCCGACAGTGCGGCCGACAGCGCAACACCTGCCAGAGGGCCGTCGCCACGCACGTAAGCAAAGAAGCCGAGAAGTGTTGCCGGCCAAGCTCGTTCGGGCGACGGTACTTCATGGGTGAGCACGAGCCACAATTGCTCAGCATGTGCCGCAACGGACGTGATCGCCAATCCCAGCACCACGTCGCGCACGCGTACGTCCGTCAATGCGACCACCAGATCGGCGCATTCCTGCGGGTCAGGGCGGTGAGCGCCTGCCTCGACACGGCGGACGTGTTCCAACACCAGATCGATCCGGCGCTGAACTGCGGTTTCACCGCTCGGTCCCCCTCTGTGCGCGCTCGACTCTCGTCGGCTCGCGATCAGTCGGGCAATCGTGTCGTGATTGCGAGCGGCGCCGTGTACCCACCGGACCAGTTCCTCACGCGAACGGCGAATGACCCTCCCGCCCAACACCTGTGCTGCCGCAACCGACGAAGATGCCGGGTCTGGCAGGGTGCCGCGGTGAATCGAACGCATGACGCTCGTCCACGGTTGGCCAGATTCTATTGCGGCCGTGCACAATACGTCGGCCAGCTCGACGCAGGTTCCGCCGAGCATGTCTTCGAATACCTCGGCCAGCTCGATGGTTTCATCGATCAGAGTTTCAGCTGCCGAGCAATCGGTGATCACCACGAGAACGACCGCACGCGCGCCTTCCCCGTCACAGACGGCGGCGAACTGGCGCAGCGCCGCGCTCATCTGCCTCGCGGGCTTTCCCCTGACACTGGGAAAGTAGTCGTGCCGCATCACTGGTCCGAGCGTCGAGGCGGAGGCGCCCATCAGAGACAGCGCAACCACAGAGTTGGACGGGTGGAAGCCCAGGAGTGCGGGTATTGCCGCGATCAATTCGCCTGGATCGGAGACGCGTTCGACGCATCCGAGAAGGGCGGCAAGGTCGTCGTCGGAGAATTCGAATTCTCCCGGAAGAGGTGATGTCGTCATGCACACACCGTCGCTGATCACCCTGACCCGGCCGTCTGCTCGACCAGGGAAAACAGCTGCGTCCAACTCGTCTGTGGATTACCGCATTTGTTGGGGACCAAGTACCGCGCCGCACCGAGCAGCTCCGCTACTTGTCGTACCTGTGTGCTGCGAAATCACTTGCCTGCTTTGACCTTCTGCACGGCTGCAGTGAACGCTTGATCCAGCGGTGCCGTCGAGGGCGTCGCAGAACCGAACGTCATCAGTGTTGTCGCCACCCGTACGTCGCCGACCTGCGCGATCAAGGTCAGCATCGTCTGATCACCGGCTGTGGCCTTGGGGGACACGACAGTGCGGCGAAGTGACATCGTCTTGTCGGCATCGATCGGCGACGGCGGAAGAATTTCCGTCGTCACTGCCGTAGTGACGCCGTTCGCAGTGACAGTCATGGACGGGCACTGCCGAGTTTGCGCTTCCAACTCGTCCAGTGGTGCATCGACCTTCGTGAGTTCAACCGAAATCGTTGCCCTCGTCGCGTTGTCGGTCCCGACCGCCATCACGGTCCCGTTCGGACCGTAATCCTGTTCCGGTGGCTCACATTCGGACGGATCGACGGTGGCACCGCGCGGGACGCCGACTAGATCCGGCGCTGCCATCGGAACGGCCTGCGGGGGCAGCACAACAGCGCCGAAGGGCTCGGGGAATTCCTCGGGAGTCAGCAGCAGTTCGGACAGCGGTGCCGCCGTTTTCGGAGAGGTGGATTTCGGCGTCGAGGATTTGGGTGCAGCCGTCGCACTCGGCGCCGCCGTGCCGCTGTCGGTCGCACCGGCAGTCGCCGGCGCGGAGTCCGGAACGGGTGCTCCTTGGACCGACCCGGAGCAGCCCGCGAGTAGTGCAACGGCGGCCACCGCAGCAAGTGAGCATGCGGCCACTCGCCTGGACGATCGTGGACACACCCGCATGTAAGCCTCCGCACTCGACCGATCCCGACAATCGACCAATCCATTTCGGACAAATCAGCCGTGCCGACCTTGTGTTCCACTCTGCCATGTCCGAAGCCGCGCACCCGACATCTAGCGAACGCCCAGGCCAAGTGTCGAAAGATACCGCTCAGCTTCGCTCTCGGCGAACGCCCGTCTCGTCGGATCGGGAATGATCGGTCACCGACTCGGTGTTCTTACCGATGAACGTCTGATCCAGTGCTGTCGGGCACCTGACTCCGATGCTGTCGAGCGTGCGCCGATAGTGGACACTTGAGATCAAGACCGAAGAGCGAAGGGGACTGCGATGGACGAACAGTCGAGGATGTACGAGCTGGAATTTCCGGCGCCCCAGTTGGCGGCTGCCGACGGCCAGGGACCGATCCTGATTCACGGACTCGAGGGTTACTCCGACGCCGGTCACGCCGTGAAGTTGGCGACGACGCATCTGCGCGAAAGCCTCGAGACCGAGCTTGTCGCGTCGTTTGCTGTCGACGAGCTGATCGACTACCGCTCGCGTCGGCCGACGATGACGTTCAAGGCCGATCATTTCTCCGATTACGACGCTCCGGCGCTCAATCTGTACGCACTGCGCGATACGGCCGGCACGCCGTTCCTGCTGCTCGCAGGGATGGAACCGGACCTCAAGTGGGAGCGGTTCACCACAGCTGTTCGACTGTTGTCCGAACAGTTGGGAGTGCGTCGAACCATCGGGCTCAACGCGATTCCGATGGCAATCCCGCACACCCGACCGCTGGGTGTGACAGCACATTCGACCAACAAGGACCTGATCCAGGACCATCAGCGTTGGTCAGGTGAACTGCAGGTTCCCGGCAGCGCATCATCACTGCTCGAGCTTCGTATGTCTCAGCACGGGCACGAGGCGATGGGCTTTTCGGTGCATGTCCCCCACTACCTCGCGCAAACGGACTACCCCGGCGCCGCAGAAACTTTGCTCGAAAACGTTTCCGAGGTTTCGGATCTGGAGTTGCCCTTGGTTGCACTGGGTGAGGCCGCGGCGCGCGTTCGGGAACAGGTTAACGAGCACATAGCCGGGAACGAAGAAGTTCAGACTGTAGTCCACGCTTTGGAGCGTCAATACGACACTTTTGTCGCCGCTCAGGAACAACAGTCGTCCCTTCTGGCCGGCGAGGCCGACCTTCCCAGCGGTGACGAGATCGGCGCAGAGTTCGAAAAGTTCCTGGCCGAACAGGCAGGAAATGACGACTTCGGCTCAGCTGGAGACCTCGATCGAGGCGACAACTGACGAAAATGTGACGGGCGGGGCGCATAATTCGACATTGTGCGCATTCCGCAACCCCTCCGTTACCTGGGCTGTTGTTCAGGACACATCCGTCGGATAGCCTCAAACTCTGTGTGATTTTCGTTGACGGCTCAACAACTGGAGCAGACAGTCAACGTGGTCACACTCCGAGCCAGGAGGCGACATGAGCAGACCACGGAACCGTCAGCTCCGACCGGTCCCCGACGAGGAACCGCGGATGATGTTCCGGACGATTCACGGCTACCGACGCGCATTTCGGATAGCCGGCGAGGGTCCGGCGGTACTGCTCCTGCACGGAATCGGCGACAACTCGTCGACGTGGACCGAGATCATTCCCCACCTCGCCAAGAAGTACACGGTCATCGCACCTGACCTGTTGGGTCACGGCCGTTCCGACAAGCCACGCGCGGATTACTCGGTAGCCGCGTACGCCAACGGCATGCGGGATCTTCTGTCGACGCTCGGCATCGAGCACGTCACCGTCATCGGGCACTCGCTCGGCGGCGGCGTAGCGATGCAGTTCTCCTACCAATTCCCACACATGGTGGATCGCCTCGTGCTGGTCTCGGCCGGTGGCGTCACCAAGGACGTCCATCCGCTGCTGCGCCTCATGTCCGTTCCGGTGGTCAACGAGGTGGTAAAGCTGCTCCGGATACCTGGTGCGATGCCGCTCGTCCGGATGGCCGGGAACCTTGCCGGCGTAGTTCACGGTTCAAATCTGCGTCCCGGCACCATGTTGCATGACACACCGGACCTGATTCGCGTGCTCGCTGATCTCCCCGACCCCACTGCCTACGAGGCCTACCTTCGTACGCTGCGGGCCGTCGTGGACTGGCGCGGACAGGTCGTCACGATGCTCGACCGCTGTTATCTGACCGAGAATCTGCCGGTTCAACTGATCTGGGGCGACGACGACTCCGTCATTCCCGTCTCCCACGCTCATCTCGCGCACGCGGCGATGCCGAACTCACGCCTCGAAGTCTTCCGCGGCTCGGGCCACTTCCCGTTCCGCGACGATCCGATGCGTTTCCTGCAGATCGTCGAAGATTTTCTTTCCAGCACCGCACCACTCGTCTTCGACGAGGCTCGCTGGCGCCACATGCTGATCTCCGGGGTCGGCGAGAACACCATCACCGGAACGTCGTCCACCCGCATGGCGGTGCTCGACGCCATGGGCTCGGACGAGCGAAGCGCAACCTGATCCACGGTTGCGGCTAGCCTGTACGAGTGCTGCTGACGGAACTTCTCCCCGACAACGCGGATCCTGATTCCGTTTTCGACGCCTTCTCTTCGTGGACCATCGAACGAGGTTTGACGCTCTACCCGGCCCAAGAAGAGGCCGTCATGGAGTTGGTCTCGGGTGCAAACGTGATCCTTGCGACGCCGACCGGGTCAGGCAAATCGATGGTGGCGATCGGCGCGCATTTCTATGCGATGTCGCTCGGCAAGCGCACGTACTACACAGCGCCGATCAAGGCCTTGGTGAGCGAGAAGTTCTTTGCACTGTGTGAGGTCTTCGGTGCCGAGAACGTCGGCATGATGACTGGCGACGCCGCCGTGAACTCGTCGGCGCCGATCATTTGTGCGACGGCCGAAATCGTCGCGAATCTTGCACTGCGCGAGGGCCCGAACTCCGATATCGGCCAGGTCGTGATGGACGAGTTCCACTTCTACTCCGAACCCGATCGAGGTTGGGCGTGGCAGGTTCCGCTCATCGAGTTGCCGCACGCCCAGTTCCTGTTGATGTCGGCAACTCTCGGTGAAGTCGACTTCTTCTCCGAAGATCTGACGCGGCGTACCGGGAAACCCACCACCGTCGTCTCCGGCACAGAACGCCCCGTGCCTTTGATGTTCTCCTACGCGACCACGCCGGTCGGCGAAACCATCGAAGATCTGGTGACCACCAACCAGTCCCCCGTCTACATCGTGCATTTCACGCAGGCCGCCGCCCTCGAACGCGCCCAGGCACTGACGAGCGTCAATTTCTGTTCCAAAGAAGAGAAGGAAGCGATCGCCGAGGCGCTGGGTGGTTTCCGCTTCACCACCGGGTTCGGAAAAACACTCTCCCGCCTGGTCCGGCACGGCATCGGCGTTCACCATGCGGGCATGCTGCCCAAGTACCGACGGCTCATCGAAGTTCTCGCACAGGACGGGCTTCTCAAGGTGATCTGCGGTACCGACACCCTCGGCGTCGGCATCAACGTCCCGATCCGCACGGTGCTGCTCACGGGTCTGGCCAAGTACGACGGCGTCCGCACTCGGCATCTGAAAGCCCGCGAGTTCCATCAGATCGCCGGTCGCGCGGGTCGTGCAGGCTACGACACGATGGGCACCGTCGTCGTCCAGGCACCGGAACACGAAGTAGAGAATCTGCGGGCAGTCGCCAAGGCCGGCGACGATCCGAAGAAGATCAAGAAGATTCAACGCAAGAAGGCTCCCGAGGGGTTTGTGTCCTGGAGCGAAGCGACGTTCGATCGCTTGGTCGCCGCATCGCCCGAGCCGTTGGTGTCGCGATTCTCGGTCAGCAACTCGATGCTGCTCAATGTCATTGCCCGCCCGGGTAACTGCTTCGACGCGATGCGGCACCTGTTGGAGGACAACCACGAATCGCGTCCGGCGCAGCGCAAGCACATCCTCAAAGCGATCTCGCTGTATCGCGGATTGCTCAGCGCCGGCATCGTGGAACGCCTCGACGAACCCGACGAGTACGGCCGCATGGCTCGGTTGACGATGGACCTGCAACGCGACTTCGCCTTGAACCAGCCACTCTCACCGTTCGCCTTGGCGGCATTCGAACTTCTCGACGTCGAATCCGACAGTTACGCACTCGATGTCGTCTCGATCATCGAGTCGACGCTCGACGATCCGCGTCAGGTTCTGATGGCGCAGCAGCACTTCGCTCGTGGCGAAGCGGTTGCGCAGATGAAGGCCGACGGCATCGAGTACGAGGAGCGCATGGAACTCCTCGAAGAGGTTACGTGGCCGAAACCGTTGTCGGACTTGCTGTTCCCGGCTTTCGAAATGTACCGGGGTGGCCACCCGTGGATCACCGAGTTCGCCCTCTCCCCCAAGTCCGTGGTGCGCGACATGATCGAACGCGCCATGACGTTTGCCGAGTTGATCAGCCATTACGGACTCACCCGGTCCGAGGGCCTCGTCCTGCGCTACCTCGCCGACGCCTACCGCGCGCTGCGACAGACCGTCCCGGCGGAAGCGCGCACCGAGGAACTCGAAGACATCATCGAGTGGTTGGGCGAGCTGATCCGTCAGGTCGACTCGAGCCTGCTCGACGAATGGGAGTCACTCACCGACCCCGGAGCCGAGGCAGATACGGAAGAGGTTGCGTTCGGCGCCGACATTCCCCGTCCCATCTCGGCGAACCCGCGCGCATTCCGCGTCATGGTGCGCAATGCGATGTTCCGACGCATCGACCTCGCGTCGCGTCGGCAGTGGAATGAGCTGGAAAACCTCGAGGACGGTATCGACGCCGCCGAGTGGGAAGAGCAACTACTCCCGTACTTCGAGGAGTACGCAACAATCGGAACCGGGCCATCGGCGCGCGGGCCGGCGCTCTTCCAGGTCACCGAAGAGGGTGAGTTCTGGCGGGTGCGGCAGGTGCTCGAGGATCCGGAGGGCGATCACGGATGGGCACTGCTTGCCGTCGTCGACATCCCGGAATCGGATGCCGCGGGTGAAATCGTGTTCGACGAGCTGAGCGTCGTAGAAGGCTAGCGCCTGTGCGCCTTTCTGGTAGTCGGCGCTACCAAAAAGGCGCACAGGGGGCGTCAGCCCCTTCGAGCCTTCCGCGGCTGGTTGCGGCGAGCAGCGCGCTTTTCCTTGATGCGAACGTTCTCGGCCCGCACCTCGGCCTGAACAGCGCGTTCCTTTTCGAGCCATTCGGGCTTCTCTTCGAGGAGTGCGGCGATCTGATCCGTGGTGAGTGCTTCTTCGACGCCGCCGCGGGCCAGGCCGGCGATCGATACGCCCAGCTTGGCTGCGATGACCGGGCGAGGGTGCGGTCCGGTGCGTCGCAGCTCCAGCAGCCACTCCGGCGGATCGGTCTGCAGAGCGGTCAGCTCGTCACGAGTCACGTCGCCTTCCTGGAACTGCGCAGGTGTTGCTTCCAGGTACACACCCAGCTTCTTGGCAGCCGTCGTCGGCTTCATCGTCTGGGGAGTTTTGTTCGACGTCATGCAACAAGAGTAACCAGCCGATACGGGTGCTTTTACCAAGGCGGTAGCCTTGCCTGGTGACAGACGCGGATAGTCAGGCAATTTTTCGACTCGCGTACGCCCCGGGGGTGACGCCCACCAAGTGGGTCCGGGTGTGGCACGAGCGGCTCCCCGAGGTGCGTCTGGAACTTGTTCAGTTCCCGGTTCTCGAACTCGAAGCTGCACTTCGCGCCGGTGAAGCAGATGCAGGTTTGGTTCGACTGCCGATCGACCGGACCGGCATCAGCGCCATCTCGCTGTACGCGGAAACCCCGGTGGTGGTGGTACCGAAAGATCACGTATTCACTACTGTCGATCAGATTTCCGTCGACGATCTGGCCGACGAGATAGTGCTCGATCCTCTCGACGACAGACTCGACTGGCCGACCCGTCCCGGAAAGACCGCCGCCGAGCGACCAGCGACCATCGCCGACGCCATCGAGTTGGTGGCCGCCGGCGTCGGAGTTGTCGTGGTTCCCCATTCGCTGGCGCGGTTCCACCATCGCAAGGACCTGACCTTCCGTCCGGTGGACGGTGCGCCCGAGGCTCCTGTGGCTTTGGCATGGATGGAGTCCAAGACCACAGATCTGGTCGAGGAACTGATCGGCATCGTGCGGGGCCGAACGGCACAGAGTTCCCGCGGACGGAACGGCGAGCCGGCCGAGAAGATCAAGGGCTCCGTCAAGGCCAAGATCGCGGCCCGCGAGCGTCGCGCAGAAGCTGCCAAGAACGGGCAGAAAGCTAAGGGCGCCGGCACCGCGAAGAACATATCCGGACGCAACGCCGGTTCCGGTAAGGCCAAGGCGGGCGGCAAATCAGGCAGCGGGAAGTCCGGTGGGACCAAGAGTTCGGGTGGCCGGTTCTCCGGAAAGCAGAAGGGCCGCTAGGGCTTCAACTGGCAACTCGGAGGATCGCTGCCGGACAACGCTGAACTGATCAGGCGCGACAGACTCGGGCTGTGGTCTCGCGAATTGGCGCATCGTCGAACTCCGTCGAGCATGATGAGAGTATGACTCCCGCGAGTTCTTCAGCCCTCGACGAATTGGTAGCGGCACTCCCCGAGGGAGCCGTCCTGCTGGATCCGGACGTGACCGCGGGCTACCGCCAGGACTGGGCCGCCGACCCGACCGCCGGCCGTCCAGCTGCCGTGGTTCGCGCTACGTGCACCGAAGACATCCAAACCGTGATGCGATGGGCAACCGCCCACCGCGTTCCGGTGGTTCCCAGAGGTGCCGGCTCGGGCCTTTCCGGTGGATCCAGCGCCGTCGACGGTTGCATCGTGGTCAGCACCGAGCGAATGCGACAGATCACGATCGACCCGGTCGCCCGGGTGGCGGTTACTCAGCCCGGCTTGATGAATGCGGAGGTCAAGAAAGCCGCCGCAGAGCACGGACTCTGGTACCCACCTGACCCGTCGTCCTTCGAGATCTGTTCCATCGGCGGCAATGCAGCCACCAACGCCGGCGGGCTCTGCTGCGTCAAGTACGGAGTTACCACCGACTACGTTCTCGGACTCCGGGTCGTGCTGGCGGACGGTACAGCTGTCAGCCTCGGAGGTCCCCTTCTCAAGGACGTCGCCGGACTCTCACTCACCAAACTGTTCGTGGGCAGCGAGGGCACTCTCGGCATCATCACGGAAATCACGTTGCGTTTGATTCCCGCGCAGCCGCCCGCATCAACCGTCGTCGCGTCGTTCGACTCGGTACAAGAAGCTGCCGACGCGGTCTTGGCGATCACCAGCAACATGCGTCCGGCGATGCTCGAGTTCATGGATCACGCCAGTATCAATGCTGTCGAGGATTCGGTACGCATGGGTCTGAACCGCAAGGCTCACGCACTACTGCTCGCGCAGTCCGACGCACCCGGCGCGGCAGGCGTGCTGGAAATCGAGACGATTGTTCAGGCGTGCGAAAACAACGGAGCCACCGAAGTATTCGCCACCGATGACCAGGCCGAAGGTGACGCTTTTGCGGCGGCACGGCGAGCGGTGTTCCCGGCCGTGCTCGCGATGGGAAGTCTGCTTCTCGAAGACGTGGGCGTTCCCATGCGCGCACTCCCCCAGCTGGTAACCGGGGTCGAAGCCATCGCAGACGACCTCGACGTCCTGATCTGCACGGTGGCGCACGCCGGAGACGGAAACACCCACCCGCTCATCGTCTTCGACCCCGCAGACCCGGACATGTCCGAACGCGCACAGATCGCATTCGGACGGGTGATGGATCTCGCCATCGCGCTCGGCGGCACGATCACCGGCGAACACGGGGTGGGTCGACTCAAGCGCGACTGGCTGCCGTCACAGTTGGGTGAAGACGTCATGGCCCTCAATCGCAAGGTCAAGGATGCGCTCGACCCGCTGGGAATTCTCAATCCCGGAGCGGTCATTGCCGTGAAAGAAGGCTCTCTCGACTAGCTTTCACGTCGACGTCGAACGAGTTACGTCATCGAGGAACCGTCGGGCTGACCGAACGGACCAGCTCGGCCAGCTGACGGAATCCTTCTGCTCGGCCACTCGACGAGCGGAACACGACGCCGATCGTGCGACCTGGAGCTGGCGAAGCGAAACGCGCCGTCGACAAGTCCCCGCGTCGAACCTCCACTGCAACAGCCGATTCCGGGACCAAAGTCACCCCGAGTCCCCCGGCCACACATTGCACGACTGTCGCGAGAGAGGTAGCCCGCGTGTCGCCGGCAAGCGGATGGGCGTCTACCGAACGGCACAGATCCAACGTCTGGTCACGCAGGCAGTGGCCGTCGTCGAGCAAGAGCAACGGCAGCGCGTCGAGCACGTCCGCCGTGAGATCGACACGTCCGGCCAAGGAATGATCGTTCGGCACGACCATCACAAAATCCTCTTCGTACACAGGAACTTCCACCAGGCCAGGTGTTCCGGCAGGAAGCGCCAACACCGCGACGTCGAGCGCTCCCGATCGCAGTGCATCGAGTAGGCGCGCCGTTTGATCCTCGACTATTTGCGGCGCCAACGACGGCAGCTTCTCGCGCAGCTCCGGCAACAACCCCGGAAGAATGTAGGGCGCAACGGTCGGGATCAACCCGATGCGTAGCGGTCCGGTCAGAGAGTCGCCGGAGCCGGCCGCGCTCGCGACGAAACCGTCGGCAGCCTCGAGGATTTGCTTGGCCTGACCGAGCAAGCGCTGTCCGTCCGCGGTCACGAGCACGCGCCGCGTACTACGTTCGATCAGTTTGACCCCTAGTCCCGCCTCGAGAGCTGCCAGCGCCTGCGACAGTGTGGGTTGGCTCACACCGGAACGCGCTGCGGCAGTACCGAAGTGCCGGTACTCGGCCACCGACACAAAGGCACGCAGCTGTGACAAGGAAGGTTGATAAGTCTGATCAGACATGCCTATCAGTGTAGTGCCACCCATCACCTTTACCTTTTGAACGGTTTGATGCAGAATGGACTCATACCAAAAAGCGCCGGTCACAACCTCGACACTCCAGTCGAAACCGTCCGACCCGCTGACGGTGACAAACCCTCTCGATCCAGCACGTTCGGCCGTCACAGTCCGAACAGCCGGATCGTGTGCGCAAGAAATTCCTGTTCACGAGACACGTAGGAGAATGAGACACATGGCTCTGCTCACAATCGGCGACCAGTTCCCCGCTTACAACCTCACGGCTGTCATCGGCGGCGACCTGTCCAAGGTCGATGCCCAGCAGCCCGATGACTACTTCACCACCGTCACCAGTGACGACTACGCAGGCAAGTGGCGCATCGTCTTCTTCTGGCCCAAGGACTTCACCTTCGTGTGCCCCACCGAGATTGCTGCATTCGGCAAGCTCAACGAAGAGTTCGCAGACCGTGATGCTCAGGTTCTCGGCGCTTCCGTCGACAACGAGTTCGTGCACTTCCAGTGGCGTGCACAGCACGAAGAGCTCAAGACCCTCCCCTTCCCGATGCTCTCGGACCTCAAGCGCGAGCTTGCCGAGGCCACCGGCGTCCTCAACGCCGACGGCGTTGCAGACCGCGCGACGTTCATCGTCGACCCCAACAACGAGATCCAGTTCGTCTCCGTCACAGCCGGTTCCGTCGGCCGTAACGTCGACGAGGTTCTCCGCGTCCTCGACGCTCTCCAGAGCGACGAGCTGTGCGCATGCAACTGGAAGAAGGGCGACCCGACCATCAACGCCGGCGAGCTCCTGACTGCGAGCGTCTGAGTATGAGCGTCGAGAACCTCAAGAACTCGCTTCCCGAGTACGCGAAGGACCTCAAGCTCAACCTGAGTTCCATTGCGCGCACGACGGTCCTGAACGAGCAGCAGTTGTGGGGAACGCTCCTCGCAACGGCCGCAGCCACCAAGTCTGCGTCCACGCTCAAGGAGATTGCTTCCGAGGCTGCCGACAACCTGTCGGCAGAGGCATACAACGCCGCTCTCGGCGCAGCGTCGATCATGGGCATGAACAACGTCTTCTACCGCACCAAGGGCTACCTCGACGGTAAGTACGACGACCTTCGTGCCGGCCTGCGGATGAACATCATCGGCAACCCGGGCGTCGACAAGGCCGACTTCGAATTGTGGTCGCTTGCAGTGTCCGCGATCAACGGCTGCAACCACTGCCTCGAAGCTCACGAGAACACCCTCCGCCAGGAAGGTGTCGACCGCGAGGTCATCTTCGAAGCGATCCGCGCCGGTTCCATCGTCGCGGGCGTCGCACAGGCTGTCGAAGCCAACGAGATCCTCTCTGCCGCACAGGTCTGATCACTCGGACCTGAGTGCAGTTCGACGAGCCCTCCCCACCGTGAAGGTGGGGAGGGCTTTTCGCGCGCTAGGGTGGACCGATGGGTATCGAGGTGAGTGTGGTCCGGGTCTTCACGGACGAGAACGGCAAGCACGGGAATCCGCTGGGAATCGTCGACGCGTCCACGGTTGCAGAATCGGATCGACAAGCCGTCGCGAAGGAACTCGACTACAGCGAGACCATCTTCATCGACGTTCCGGATGACGGCGCCTCGCGTGCGCGGGTCCAGATCTTCACTCCGGCAGCAGAACTCCCCTTCGCCGGACACCCGACCGTCGGTGCCACGTGGTGGCTGGGCGAACAGGGCCGTCGCGTGAGCGCCCTCGACGTTCCTGCCGGCAGTGTCGACGTCCGCCAATCCGGCGCTTTGACGTGGGTACGCGCGCGTGCCGAATGGGCACCGGAATTCGCGATCTATCCGATGGACACGGTGGACGACGTCATCGACGCAGATCCGTCCGACTACGAGGCGGATCATTCGTATCTGTGGGCGTGGCAGGACAAGCTCGAAGCTGCCATCCGCGCACGCATGTTCGCACCGGTGATGGGAATCGCCGAGGACGAGGCAACCGGATCTGCAGCGCTGCGCATCACGGACCGATTGAGGAAATCACTGCTCATCACCCAGGGACGCGGATCGGTGCTTCACACCACCTTCTCTCCGGAAGGTTGGCTCGAAGTCGGCGGCCGCGTCGTCGCCGAGCCGTCACGAACCTTGTGAGTACCCGGCGGGATTGCGTCCGGCCTCGAGGTCACGTGCACTCAGTGATACCGAGATCTCGTCACCGAGCGCAACTCCCGGCGCGAGGGGCAACTGATCTCCACTCCAGAACTTGCCCGGGTCGAACCAGTTGACACGACGATTGCCGACGAGCAGACCCATCGCTTCATAGGTCTTGGCAACCACTTCGGCGCAGTAGGCGCTCTCGACGGCCACTGCCGATACGTCGGACTTCTTGCGCAGCTTCGGGATTCGGCCTCCGAACCAGCGCGAAGCAAGCTTGGCCGTCGACGGGAAAGGCGTACCGTCCAGCCGCGCGATCGTCTCGAGCAGAGCGTCTTCCTGCTCCCGGGTGACTTCGTGGTCGAGCTGGCGCAACCATCCACGCTGCCCGTACTTGGCGCCCCAGACCTGAACGGCCGATCGCAGATCGTGCAGTTGGACACCACGCTGGAAGCGTCCGGTCCACATGTCCTGCAGCGAGTGACCGAGTTCCGCATGCCACATCAGCGGCGGGAGGTCGTCGATCACGACCGACATTCCGACGTGGTTGACGGGACTGTTGGTCAGTGTCTGAATGGCCCGATCCGCCGTCGACTCTCCACGGAAGATCCAGATGTCGCCCGTGCGGGTCGCCGCAGCGGCCTCGTCGAGACTCACCTGCGAAAGCAATCGTCGGTCCATGCCTCTAGCGTAGAGGGATGAAACTCCGTACTCCTCTGCGCGCCTCGCACGTTTGGAAACTGGTCGGCCTCGCCGGTGCAATGGGCGTTGCCGCCACCGGGGTTCTCGTTGCGCGCGGCGAACGCCAGCGTCGGGCCTACTCTCCGGACGAAATTCGCTCGGTACTGCACGAGCGGTACACCCAGGCCTACGCCAAGCAGTCGGAACAAGAGGTTCTGGAACTCGAACCTGCACCCAACGCTGTGCGGCGCCGAATCGAGAAATTCTTCCGGCGCCGCAGCTGACTTCAGCCGAGGGCTGCGAGGATCCCTGCTGCCATCTCCGCGACCTGATCATCGGTCATGACGAACGTCGGCGAAATCTGCATCGCACCCTGACCCGCGGCGCGACCCGAAATACCGTGCTCACGAAGCGT